>CAZSGM010000001.1:0-235123 GCA_964606505.1 uncultured Lachnospiraceae bacterium
TGTCTGTCTGTCTGTCTGTCTGTCTGTCTGTCTGTCTGTCTGTCTGTCTGTCTAGACAGTGTCGCATATTCATTTTTGAATGTCAAGAGTTTTTCACGATAATATTCATATTGTTTTTGTCTTGCTTCCATTTCTGCCGGCAACCCTATTTTTAAGTCTGAACATATCGCATCAAAATTATCTAACACATTGACAATTCTTTGTTGGATTTCAAGTGGAGGAATAGGTATTATCAAATTCTCAACATCTAACCTGCTCAATCTTGGTATGCTTGCTTTTCTAACTTTTGATTTTAATAATGCTTGATTAGACATTAAAATATAATACAAGAATCTGCTATTAAGCCCCTTTAGATTTTCAAAACAAAAGCAATCATCAGCCGACCAAAAATCAATATCACTATAACCAATATCAGCTGCAGCCCCGGCCGATATAAGAAAGGGGTTGTTACCTTTTCTATTATATTTATCAAAATAACCTAGTGGTGTTAAACTATTTTGATATACAGGATATTTGCCTTCACTTGTCAAATCATTTCTAACCACACGAATACCACGAACAACTGATGCAACTTCTTCTAACTTAACATACCTAACTTCTGGTTGCTTAAATGTTAATAGTTCATCTCTATAATACTCATACTGTTGTTTTCTTGCTGTAAGCTCCGCTGTAAGCTCCGCTGTAAGCTCCGTGAAATTGTCAAGTATCTTGACAATTTCACTTTGGATTTCCAAAGGTGGAACTGGAATTTTAACCTTTTCTACATCTCCTTTATTTAACGCTGGAATACTACCTTCTTCAACAAGAGTTTCCATTATATACTTTTCTCTTGATTTAAGATAATAGTATAAAAATTTAGTTTTTATTTTCCCTTCGTCTTTTGAAGTGTATGGATAACAAAGACCACCAGCCCAAAATTTTTTATTAAAATAATTTATAAATCCTGCATATTCGCCCCTTGACGAAAATGTAAATGCTTCACAATCGTTATTGAAACTAGAATAATAACCATAAATTGTTCTTCCTGCATTTATAACAGGATATTCTGCATCTTCTTTCAATTCGGTCGTTTTTAATGTCCCCTTATTTAAAGATTTACATAAATCTTTCAAAGAAGCAAATTCAACCCCATTTGGACATAATTTTTCAATCAATTCTTCAATCTTACTCATTCTTTAAAATCTCCTTTAAGAATTCTCTACCAGTTCCGGATTTTAAATATTTTTCTCTAGCAACTGCATCTTTTAGCGAGTTACATTTTTCACTATACAATATTTTTAATGGTTTATGAATCTTAGTATGCCTTGAACCTATCCCACAACAATGTTCTTTATATCTACGAAATAAATCATTTGTATGCCCCTTGTACAAACTACCATCATCGCATAATATTACATAAACATAATACTCCGACATTTATGCCTCCTCCTGCCTGTCGGCAGACAAGTCGATGTCAGCAATAATCTTGTCAATATCTTTTCTTAAAACTTCTTCACGAACAACAATTTCTTTAATTTGTGCATTTAGAACTTTAATGTCAATTTTCTCTCTTGTATCTTCTTTTTCTATATAAGTTGAAACAGATAGATTATATCCACCTTCTGCGATGGTGCTATTTGAAACAAGTTTTGAAATATGTGCTATTTCTTCTTTTCTTTCAGTAAAGATTTTTAAGATATTTTCAATATTTTCTTCGCTTAATTTGTTATTATTTGTTACCTTAACACATTCTTTTGTTGCATCAATGAACAATACACTGTTATCGCTTTTGGACTTTTTCATAACCATAATACAAGTTGCGATTGAAGTGCCAAAAAATAAATTATCTGGTAATTGAATAATAGCATCAATAAAGTTATTATCAACTAAATATTTTCTAATTTTCTGCTCTGCTCCACCACGATAGAATATTCCCGGAAAACAAACTATTGCTGCTGTTCCATTTGTGGCAAGCCAAGAAAGGCTGTGCATAATGAATGCTAAATCTGCTTTTGATTTTGGAGCAAGCACGCCCGCAGGAGCAAATCTAGTATCATTTATAAGCAAAGGATTATCGTCCCCTTCCCATTTAATTGAGTAAGGTGGATTTGAAACGATTGCTTCAAAAGGTTCTTCATCCCAATGTTGTGGGCTAATTAAAGTATCTTCACAAGCAATATTGAATTTATCAAAATCAATATCGTGTAAGAACATATTTATACGACAAAGGTTGTAAGTTGTAAGGTTTATTTCTTGACCATAAAAACCTTGACGAACTTTGTCTTTACCAATAACTTTTGCAAATTTCAAAAGCAAAGAACCAGAGCCACAAGCAGGGTCATAAACTTTGTTTACTTCTGTCTTGCCTACAACTGTTAATTTTGTAAGAAGTTCTGACACTTCTTGTGGAGTGTAATATTCTCCACCTGACTTACCCGCATTAGAAGCATACATACCCATTAAAAACTCATAAGCATCACCGAAAGCATCAATCGAATTATCTTTATAATTTCCTAACTTCATTTCACCAATGCCATCAAGAAGTTTAACAAGTTTATCATTTCTCTTATCAACTGTTGAGCCTAGTTTATTACTATTTACATCAATGTCATCAAACAAGCCTTCAAAATCACTCTCACTCGCGGTTCCTTTTGCAGACGCTTCAATGGCAACAAAAACACTCTCAAGGGTTTCGTTTAAATCCTTATTGTTATGTGCATTTTTTCTCACATTGCAAAACAGTTGGCTTGGCAATATGAAAAACCCCCTTGATGACACCATATCACTTCTAAGTTCCTCCGCTTTTACGTCGCTTATGTTTACGTAATCAAAATCAACATTACCGGAAGCACGCTCATTTTCGTTGATATAGTTAGTAATATTTTCAGAAATATACCTATAAAACATAATGCCTAAAACATATTGCTTAAAGTCCCAACCATCAACGCTCCCACGAAGGTTGTTTGCAATATTCCATATCGTCTTATGTAACTCTTCTCTTTCTTGTTCTTTTCTAATATTTGCCATAAATTTCTCCTAAATATTAAATTTATACTTATTAATAAACCAATTAAAGCCATCGCTAAAAATTTGCGTTTGTTCATCCGTTAAGATATTCATTTCTATTTCTGAATATTTTTCGTGACTACCCATATTTACAATTTGAATAAACTTTCTTTCATTTTTTCCATAATCTCTAAATAATTCTCCCCAGCTACTATATCCCAAAAATACAGCCGTTTTTTCTGCAACACTTCGAAACATATTAAAACAACTTTTTTCTAGTAAATTATCGTTAATCTGTGTTTTTATTTTTTTAAGAGTTGTAATATGTTGAACTACTAGATGTGAATTGTTTATATTTTTTAAAATTATTCCATTTTCATTTTTTAGCATAACGTAACAATTTAGACTCTTGCTATTTTTTAAAGCATTAGAGAACAGGTTGAAAAACAAACTATGATGTGTCAAAACTAAAAATTTTATATTTATATTTTTCTCATGAATATACTTAATCAATTCTGTAATATGATTTGAAATCGTGTATATTTTATAATCATCAAGCGATGAAACTGGATCATCAATAACAACATATTTTAAGTTGTTAAAAATGTGGGTAGACCTATCTTCTTCTTTTTCAAGTAGCAAATCAATTGCTCTTTTTAAAATAACATAAAATATCGTCCACTTAAACAATGTTTCTTCGCCGCGCGATATTTTTATGCTTGCATTGGATTCATCATCTCCAGAGGCTAATTGAAATATTATTTTACCATTTTTATGATCTATATTAGGATCAATTTTAATGTCAATAAACTCTGAAAAAACCTTGGAAATCTCATAATCTAATTCTTCTTCATCAATAATCTTAAACATCCACGCAGATTTATCTAACATCAAAATCTTTTCTTCATTGTTCCAAATAAAGAAATCTTCAACGATTGAATTGTAGCACAATGCTTCAATTCGTTCATCTTTATTTATATCCGTTTTAAATTCACCAGTTAAACGAGTTTTGCCGGTCGCATTAAAAGCGTATATTAAAACATCCTTATTATTATTTATATCTTGTTGAATACATTCTGTTATCTCAAATAAGTTATTATTTAACATCTTAACTCCCAAGGACATCAATCATTGCAAATATCATTTTTATGATAAACATTTGTTTTCTCTCAATTTATATTTATCCACCCATTCACAGCTTGTCCAATAATCAAAATTGCAACCATAAATCACGATGTGTAATTTACATCTTTTAAAAATAACACTTCTAGTTTTAGCCACCCTGCCCTTTTACGAACGCCGCCCTTATTGTTGGGAAATATCTATCATGAAAACCGCATTCGCTACGAACCCTACCAAAATATCACACCGAATTTTGCCATCAATTAAATAATCAAATTCTTATAACAGTATATAGGTTTCTTCAAAAGATTTAAAATACCAATAATCTCACCATGTAAAACACACATAAAAATTAAAAAATTTATTAATTTGTAATTATAGCGTTACAAACGACTAGAAATTCCCAAAGGAAATCTCCCACACAGCAAAAATTGAAACAACAATATCTATTGAATCTCATAAGTTGTAATAAATATAGTATTACTTTAAACAATTGTATGATATCATACTTATTAAAGAAAATCAAGTATTTTATAAATTTTCAAATTACACAAAACTATTATTTGTTAAACAAAAGAATAAGTAATAACCAATCATAAAAAAAACTGCATTTACTCCCATGAAAACTTAGTCGCACACAAAATAAAGGATATTCTCAATATCACTCTTTCGTGTTCCATTATTACAGGCTGCACAATTAAAATCAAATACTTTCATGCTGACTCCATTGTTTAATTAATTATTTATTCTTCCTATAATATAATTATCGAAAAATGAAAACTCGGAATATTTATAGTCGACTATTTGCCTACAAATATACGTTTTGTTCAGATAGCAACATTAATTCGGTGCTCATTTTTTTTTAAAAACCACCGCAGTTCTTCCATCGCATAAGGATATGATACTCCCTGCCAATCCCAAGGGTGGTGCAGTTGCACCTCATTATTCTATGGGCGTGCGAAAGTGCTGGCTTTGCAAACTACCAGCGCCTACTATTATTTTGCGAACTATCGGCGCCAACCGTTTGGGCGGCGTCCATTCAGCTTATCAATGAAATCTTCCACGTCCGAAACAACCATTCTGACCGCAATATCAATCGCGCCGATCATAAACCTTATAAACGCGCCCGAGTCGCAATTGCTCACAGACTCCGCAATTACCCTATAATACAACTCCCTTCTCGACTCGATAACGCTTTCGACAGGTATCCACTCAAAGATTGGATTCCAACTACAAAGCAGCGCCGATTGCCACAACATCGCCATTCTAAAATTTCCAGCGTTAAACGGCTGAATAAACTGCAGTTCATAGTGACACACACTAGCCTTCGCCAACATATTCGTGCGATCGTTCTTCACCCAGTCAAACAGTTTCTCCAACTCCTCCGTCACGAACTCACACGGCGGCGCAAGATGAATAATCTCGCCACCCGAGTTACATATCACGCCGTCTTCCGTGCGCAAACTACCCGCGCCCGCGTCCTGCCCGCCGTACATTATCCTGTGAACACGTAACAAGTCCGCCACGCTGCAAGGGTCGACTTCCGCCAACCTCCCGTACGCACTGAACGTGTTGTAAATTTTATTAATGTCGCCCTGCGGAATATCTACCTTCTTCCCGCTCAAAACATCCGCAACGTGCTCAATAGTTATTCTCTTGTTCTCAATCGCAAGCGACGCGCGCACAGCCTTTATCCTGTTATGTTTGCACACATTAGGCAGCACACCAAGTTCGCTAAATTTCGACAACCATATTAAATTCCCCATAATACGAGAAACCGTTTCAGGCACTCCATCCGAAATGCTGAAATATGAAATATATGAATTTGACATAATTAGACCCATTTTCTTTCGTTAATTGACTAAAGTATACCATATAGAAACACAAAAGTCAAACAACTTGTATATTATCTTGTATGTTTTGATATATGTTTTTAGGCATTACCCCTCGCCACAAGGTAACATAGCCCCTCTTGTAGTTCGCCACATTTAAACACCCCCGCCAAGGCAACGCCTAAACCTCCCCTCGCTCTTAACCGTTATCCTTTATAATATTTTTGATTTTTACTTGTCGGTTTGTCGGGTTCAGTCATAATGACTAATCCCAAATCAAGCGCGGGTTGCAAGTAGTTTTTCCTGAAACCCAACCGCGACTTAAGTTTGAGTTTATCCATAAGTTCGTTTGCGGACTGTGGATAACTCTCAATCACTTTCATTAGTTCAACGACTTGCCCGCTCGTATGGTAAAGGTGGTTTTTCACATCATCAAGTACATCTTTAACCGCGGTATCAATCGCCTCAATCATAAACTTTACGAACGCCCCAGAGTCAAAGCTACTCGTAGACTCCGCAATTGCCTTGTAGTACTCTTCTTTCCTTGCCTCAACTACCCCCTCGACGGGTATCCACGCAAAAATTGGGTTCCAACTGCAGAGCAACGCCGCCTGCCACAACATTGCCATCCTAAAGTTGCCCACATTGAACGGTTGAATAAATTGCAGTTCATAATGGCACACACTAGCCTTTGCCAACATATTTGCAGGGCTACTTTGCACCCATTCAAACAGTTTTACTAACTCGTCCGCAACAAACTCGCACGGCGGAGCAATATGAATAATTTCGCCACTCAAGTCGTGTATCTCTCCGTCTTTCGTGCGCAAACGCCCCGCGTCCGCCGCCAGCCCGTCAAACATTATCTTGTGGACGCGCAGCAACCCATCCGCGTTGCGCGGGTCAACCTCCGTCAACCTCTCGTATGCGCTAAACATATTGTAAACCTCGTTAAGATCCCCTTGCAAAACAGCCACTTTCTTCCCGTTCAAAATATCCGATACTTGCTCAATTGTTATCGCACTATTCTCAAACGCAAGCGACGAATACACCGCTTTTATCCTGTTCTCTTTACGCAAACTCGGAAGTTTCTCGAGCCCGTTTATACTAGATAACCAGTTTAAATTGCCCATAATCCTAGAAACCGTATCCAACATCCCGTCCGAAATACTATAAAATGAAATATATGAATTTGACATAATTCGTCCCTTCCCTTACAATTTATTGATTGAATTATAGCACGCAAAAATGCAAATGTCAAACATCTTGTATACTATCTTGTATATTTTGTAGCTTATTTTAAAAAAAATAATAAATTTTAAAACAAAAAAGTATCCTGATGAAATTCTTTTCCGCCATAGTGTAGATTTAAAAACGATTTTAAAAGCTTATAATGAAAATTGCAACAATAATAAAAAAGAAGAAATTTAAGTTTCTTCTTTTTTATTTAAAACTCCAATTCACCATATTTTAATTCAATTTCCTTAATTTCTTCAAATACTTTATCAACCTGCTCTTTCCCGCCTTCTATAGCCATAACCTTGTTTTGTGACTCAAAATAATAATCCATTTCAAATTTTACTTTATCTTTTTCATATACAATTCTTTGTCTAGTATATGCCCCATTAGGTTCTGTATAACCTAAAAATTCTAGTATAGACATAACAGCATCTTCATCTTCAAAATTAAGCGAAAGTGATTCTTTTCTATTTTTTACCAAAACTTTACTATCATCATCTTCCTTAAAATCTAATATCTTTTTTGTTGGTTCGTCTTTTTGTATTTGAATTTTTATCCTAGCAATAGTTTGGTTGGGACCTTTAAACTCTTTTCCTTGTTGTTCAACATCTTTTGTTTTTTTGTAACCATTTTTTCACAATACTCAATGTAAGGTTCTAATGATTTTACTTTAAAACTATATTCATACTCCATCATTATTTTATCTTCTCTTTGATTTGATTTTGTTGTAATTTTCTTTCTGATTATTATATTCTTCTTTTTTTGCTTCTTTTTCTTGAATTGTTAATTTAGGGTTAGGATACATAAATCTCGTCATAATTTGATATCCCAGATAAGCTATTAAAAAATGTAAGCCTGCCTCAACAGCATTATCCGTTAAGCATAAGGATTTGTAGCCCATTTTTCCCACAAAATTTTTTCTCCATCAAACCAAATTTGTTCAGTGTTATAAAGGCTTCCACCATATTCATTTCTTAAATTTTTCTTTTCTTTTTTTATCTCTTCTGGATTTCCCTTTACAAGATAAACATCATATCGTGTTAATTTAATTATTCAGCTTCAAGAACATTTATATCGATACCAGTAAATGTGATTGTTCTTGTAGTACTTGCTACAGCTGCGTTGCCGTAATATTTAATTACGAGTTTGCTCAACACATTATTATTAAATTCAAAAGAAACCTCTGTGTTTTGTGTGCTGTTTTTGTAGGAATTTGTCGCTTCGTCATAAGTAAAGTTGGCATATGTGAAATCCGCCATCACATCAGTTACGCCATCGGTGCTCAAAACCCACCCGTATATATAGGAATTTCGTGCCCAATTATAAGAAGAAAGCCAACCATCAAGTTTTACCCAGTCGCTTTGATATTCAATCAAAGCGCCATCGCTCATATAATATCTTCCGGCTTTTGACTTCTCTCCGGCTTCATATCCCATTTCTTCAGAAATTGTCGTTCCATTAAATTGATATAGATTGTAACTATGATAACCTGTTTTTGTAGTAGTGTCTTCCAGAACTCTAACATTATTTTGTGCCTTCCAGTAATTTATTGCAGTATTCCATTCAGCTTCGGAGTCTGCAGTTTGAATTGGGTTAATTGTTCCAGTTGCAACAAAAACAAAGGTTAAAAAACTATCTGTTTCAAAACTTGCTATGCCGTTTTTGTAGGTTACTGTTAGTCTTTCGATTGTGTTATTATCTTTAATGTGCAAAACATCATAGCCAGTTAAGTCTGCACTTACTGGAACACTAACTTTAACTTTGCCATTTGGTTGAACTTTTACATTATCTTTTTTAACTGAAATTTCAAACACATAAACAGGTTTTGTATCATCATAACTTTCACTTGCAATTAGTGTCATTGTTTGTTCATACTCATCACTTGTGCTATCAATAACGTTTGCTTCAAGCACAACCCCTTCCGCAAAATCTCCACCCTCAACGACAAATCCATTATCGTTAGATAATTTGCTTAGTATGTTTGAACCACAAGCAGTAAACATAAACATTGCTGGGATAATTAAGCAAAATGCAAATAGAAAAGTAATAAAAGACTTTTTCTTTGTCATAAATAATTCTCCTTTAATTTAGTATATACTTTAGTTCAGTCAAAGAAAATATACAAATGCATATACCTTTATGTTTAACTAGTATAGCACAAAAAATGCACTATTGCAACTTATATGATATTTTCAACTATAACATTTTTAAGAAATTCGCACTTTCAAAAGAAAAGGCCATTTTGCGATTGATTCCCATAATAAAGGAAGTTAACATCGCAAAAATTTGGGATTTGCAGCGTTTTCTCAATTTTATTTTGTCGTTTTATATATAAGATGTTTTGCACAAGTAGATAACAAATAGACTTCCAACCTCTGCGAACTCTTAGTTTTTCTTCGCAATTAAAATCAGCGGAACTTCCTTTTCTTTTGTCAGTGATGTGTGGAGCCCTTTGTACCTGCGGTTATTTTCACAAAACAAGAACACTTTATTTGTGTAGGTTCCAATCGCGATGTAATCCCCTAGTAAGAACCCTTTATCTCCAAAATCTCCAAAGTAGCCCCTTTCAATTAGGTCTTTTGATTTGAAAAGTACAAAATCTTCCGAGTATTTTCCATTGAACTTTCGCTCAAATTCCGTTTCAAGCCCGTTTTTCACTTTAAATAGCGACGTTGCATTGGTTGTTGTTGACGGGAACGTCGAAACTAGCGTTTTGCGGATGTTTTTTCTTAAAATCGCGTTTTCTGGCAAATTAATCTCAATCGAATTTATTCCCAGCCCGTCAAAACAAATGAACACAACATTTTTATAGCTCCTGTCCAATTCCTCTTTCAATTCAGGAATAACCGCGTTTTTGTTCTCAACACCCAAAAACTCCGCAAGCGTCGATGATATGTTTAAATTCGAATTAGAAAAGTTTGGCTCAATAAATTTAACTTTCTGCATATACAACCCTCTCCTTATTTAATTGTACCACACAATCATTCATTTTGCACGCGTTTTTGTCCCCTCAATATTTTTTTCTATTTATTTGGTAAAATATGTTATATTATATTAAAATGACGATTTGAAAGTTATAGAACAAACTAAAAGACGCTTAAAATAGCGTCTTTTTTATTGTAAATTGGTGTGAGTAAAAGGATTTGAACCTTCGACCTATCGCTTAGGAGGCGATCGCTCTATCCAGCTGAGCTATACCCACATATTAAATTTACGTACCTATTTTAGCGCGAGATGTCATCAAACGCAATACATTGCAAGCGCGCGTCGTTACAAAAATAATTACACAACGCAGACAAAACTACTGACTAAAATATGCAAACACATTTTACATCTACAACAATTGAGTGAAATCAACCCTCGTAACGCGCGAGTGAATTTAGTATCTACAACACTCAATAAACCAAAATCTACAACGCGTGAATGAATTTGCCGCTCACAACACGTAAGCAATTAATGTTGCGAACACGAAAGAAGCCGCTATATGCGACGCGAAAGTTAAACTGTAAACCTAAAACTACACACTACTCGCCTGCAACTCATATAGTATAGCACGTAAATTGCAAAAAATCAAGTCAATGTAACCTTCTTTTTACCGTTTTTGCGTTCTGCAACCGTTTGCGCCGTTTTTTTAATGAAAGTATGAAATAAAAAATCTAAGCAATTACAAATTACAATTGCTTAGATTTTAAAAATAAATTAACTTCAACTAAAATATTCTAGTTGCTTGACCCAAAATCTTTGACATAGAGCCTAAATTATTTTGATTACCCTACACTATACTTTAACAAAGAATAGGCTTCTATCTTATTTGTCTGAGTCGGTTTTGCTTTCGTCTTTATCCGTTTCAGGTTTTTCACCGTCAGCATATTCGCCTGCGAATGAATCAAAGTAGCCATCAGCCTCGTCAAATTGCGTCAAGTCAACGATGTGAGTGTAGTAAGTTGTCGTTTCGCCAACCTTATTTTCAGCCAAATACGTAATAAATCTTCCGTCGAAATCCACATACTTGCTGCCGTCAACCTTCCCAGCGACGTCGCTAGCCAAAACTTCCTTTGCCTCAAATTCCGCGTCGGTCAAATCAATAACATAAATTTGCGCGCTGCTTTCTCTAACGTAAACTTTTGCGCCATCAACAAACAAAATGTTGTATTTCTTGCTTGCAACCGTAATTCTATCCGTCTCGCCATTCCTTCCGGTCTTAACATAGTAAGTTCCGTTGTCGTTTGTCGCGATAACGCCACCTTCAAACTCGCCCTCACTTGAACCTACTACTGTGTAGTTTGAATAACTATTGTTGTAAATAACAGTTTCTCCGCCCTCGAATGACGCGCCAAGTGTGTTGCTAGCAAAAACCGTGCTTCCGCTAACCGCTTTTTCGTAGTAGAGTTTGCCGCCCTTGCAGTCTTTGAGCGTAAAACTTGTTGTATTGTCGTCGATAACTGTTTTTGTTTCGCCGCTAACAATATTTACCTTGCAAATCTTATTGGTATCAACTGTTGCTTGAGTGTAGTAGATGTTCTTCTCAAACTCTGTAGCATCTTGCCCCGCAGTGTAAGTTGAAATTTTATTCCAAGCGACGCCTGTAACTTCCTCAGCAAGAACAGTTTTACCCTTATTGCTACCGTTTTGGAACTCATAACTAATCAACTTAACGCCATCCAAAACCATTAAATATGTTGACGCGTTCTTTGCATCCTTGTTGTACTTCACAACATTAAATTGCACATTTGAATACTCAGAATCGGTCGTGTAAATTCTTTGGTTGTCGCTTCCATCAATTTTGCAACGGAAGAAGTCAACATAACTCTTTAGCAAGTTCCCCTTCTTGTCTTTTTGGTCGTTTGGTGTTGCATAATAAATGTAGTCGTCATAAATATAGAAACCGCCAAATTCATAGCAAGTAATTTTGGAAATAATCGCGGTTGCGTCCACAATGTTCCCGTTCTCGTCAACTGGCAACGCACCGTCCTTAAGTTGTACTCTATAAATTCCGCCACGAACAACCTTGCCATTTTTGTTGGAGGTATCCTTTACTTCGTCGATACCATAAAAGCCGTTCATAAAGTAAACAAAGTCGCCCTTGCGAACCTGCATACCACCGTTTCCATAAACAGTATCGTCAGTTTTAGGGTTTTCCGTAATAGATGAACCGCAAGCGGTCATCGCAACAGCCACGACTGCGAGTGTAATAACTATTAAAATTTGTTTAAAAGACATAATTGCACCTATATAAATTTATTATTGACACATTTCGCACTTGTAAACCTAGATTTGCAAACTAAAAATTCTCCCCACACTGCGCGATATGTTCAATTTTTCTTACTTTACAACATATATTACAAAAAGATACATTGAATTAGTAGAATGAGTATAACATTTTTTTCAAATTAAGTCAATGAATTTGAATATCAAACTAAACAGGGAGCCTAAAAAAATGCGTCAACAGCCTTATGAACACCTATCGAGCGACAATTTTCAGTCTCAAAGCACGCCAATGTCTCAAATTTCGAGCAAAACCGCACCACCTGCCGCGCCACTTACAAATATTGCAAACCTGCTCAACAGCCCCTCTTCCCTGCCTGCAATCGGAAATTTGTTAGGAAACTTCCTAAAGCCAAGCGGCAACTCAACTGCGCCGCCGTTTAATAATCGCCAAACTAGCCCCGCACCCAATTCCGCAAGTACACACGCCAACAACTCCCCAACCAACCCTCTCTTAAATCCGAGTTTTAGCCCCCCCATTACCCCTACTTCCAATTCTGCCGCTAACTCCACCTATAATTCCACTACTAATACAACTAATGGTTTCACGAATAATTCGGCTTATGGTCGCCCAAATATTCCTGCGACGTATGCTAGTTTACCTACCCCACCGCCTCTTAGCAGCGCAAACTTTTGCAGCCCCGCAACTAACAATGAAAACTCCAACCCCTCTTTCGTAAACCATTCTCAAAACAACTACCAAGAAAAAAATGGGACAGACAGTTACAAGCAAAATCGCGAGCAAACACAAACTTTACAAAACGAGGAGTTTTATCCAAGCATTAACCCGCAGTTTGCGTTAGAAACACTACTCAACCCTAAAAAACAGCCACAGCAACACGCGAGCGGGTTAGAAAACAACCACGCTCACGTACTAAAACAAATGCAGCTACATAATGAATATATAAGCAGACTAAAAAAGAGTTAGTGAGAAAACCCATTCTTAACTTAGAAAGGGATATCATAAATAATTGCGCCGTTTTAAAACTCAACCCCTTTGCGTACAACTAATTGTTCCATTTTGCGCAGCAACGCAAATGTTGTTTTTAAAATAATTTAAAACTATAATTGTGCATTTTTTGACAAAACTTTCATTATTTTTCGCGGCAATCCATTATATACTTTACTCAAACTTCATTTATTCGGAGGACTTAACAATGTTTGCAAAGAAAAAAATAGTACTTAATAGCGCGCAGGGCAACAACAAACGCGGCATTGCGGAAATTACGCGGCTCGACAATTTGACTTCCCTAAACATAAAGTTGAACAATTTTCAATCAAGCAACGACTGCAATTACGTGTTTTTACTAAAAAATAACGACTTACAACAAAAAATTATGCTAGACGACCCGCGCGACTTCACTTGCGACATTAGCATCCCAATCGACCTTGAGAAAAAAATTTCGTGCCTACTCATTGAAAGCGGCGACAAACAAATTCCTCTATTTTGGGGCGGAACGGAAACGCAAAATCAAGTTATGTCGCTAATGGCCAACGCCCCACAACCCGCGCAACCCCACAATAATCAAGGAGGCAACTTTTGCCCCGCAAACCACACGTGCGATAATTTTGAACCTGTTAGTTCGCAACTCCAACACACTTACCAACATCCCAACTTGAATTACGACAACACAAGTTGCGACAACTCCACATTTGGTTGTGATAACTCAAATTGCAGTAGTAACGACAATTACAATAATAATGAAACCGCACCATACTGTGGCGATTACACAGCCGACTCAAATTGCAATAGTTACACGCACGACAATAAAACCTACTTATCAGACGGCAACTACGATAACATAAATTGCGACATTAAAATACACCCTGACGTTCCAAACTTATCGCCAAATACTTCTCGCAATGTCGAAACGATCCACGACGACAATTGCACATCGGATTACCTTATACAACCAACATCCGAAAGTAATCAGCAACCAAACGCGCAACTTTTTGAGCAAGACGATATTGAAGCAGTCATTGACACCGAAATAATAAAGTACGAACTTATCAAAAATTTTGAAGAGCCAGATTTCCCACAATGTCAAACGTGCAAATATAAAAATGTATTTTATCAAGAAAAGCATCTGCAGGAAGCAAAAAATCAGCTAGATAAAATTGCGCAAATACAGCAAACTTCACAGCCGCAGCAAAACAAATATTCAATCACACAAAATCAAAGCACAAATACGCAAAATATGCAGGATAGTGTACAAAATCAGCAGCTATACTGCCAAAACTTGCAGGATAGCCGCAAAATTTTTAATTCTGACACGCAAAATAATTTCGACAATTTAAATAATTTAGAAGAAAATAATGACGAATTAATTATAGAAAAACCAACTGATAATGACCCATATTACTACAAATTAATTAAGGCACAATACGACGATATGTTTGAAAAATATCCGCCTTTTGTCGTCCTTTCAAACATAATAGAAAATTCAAAATGGATAGAAGTAGACGGAGTTGACTCACCGTACATAATGGGGATAATTTACGAAAATGAAGTACCAAAATATTTGTGTTACGGCATAGTCCAAGAAAAAAAACAAAGCCCACCAACTGAAATTATTGATTCCAGTCAGTGGGTTCCGTTTGACGTTTCTAACGAGTTCGGCAGAGGGGTTTGGATTATGTACCAATCTGCAGATACAGGCGAAACAATACAAGTTGAAGTTATTGCTTAAAGCGTAATAACTTCAACTTTTTTTACCCAGCGTTTGTTTTATTTAAATGTTATTTGCGTATCAATTTTGAAAGTCAACCAATTTAAGGTTATACCCTTTTATTGCTTGCTACAATAATTTTTAAATCGCCATTTAAAATTGTACTAATGGTTTTTCTTTTTTATTTCATTCCCCGATTGTTTTATTTATTCTTTTTTTAATCGCGTTTACTAAAAATTAACCAAATGCCGTTCTATTAAACTTTATCCATAACGCGGATTAGTTCGATTGTTTTATTTGAGTAGCCCCACTCATTATCGTACCAAGCGACAAGTTTGAAGAATTTGTCGCTCATTTCAATCCCCGCGAGCGCGTCGTAAATACAAGTGTTAGGGTTGGTTATAAAATCGCTTGAAACAACTGGCGCTTCAACATATTCAATAATGCCTTTCATAGTTGTTTCACTCGCTTTTTTAACTGCTTTATTGATTTTTTCGAGCGTTGTAGGAGTTTTTAACTTAACAGTTAGGTCGACGACTGAAACATCGACGGTTGGAACTCTAAAACTCATACCTGTAAGTTTGCCGTTTAAGTGCGGAATAACGACGCCAACAGCTTTAGCCGCGCCTGTACTTGACGGGATAATGTTTGCGCTTGCAGCACGCCCGCCACGCCAATCTTTTTTGCTCGTGCCGTCAACCGTCAACTGCGTTGCCGTCATCGCGTGGATTGTAGTCATCAACCCCTCTTCAATTCCAAACGCGTCGTCAATGATTTTTGCGAGCGGTGCGAGACAGTTGGTTGTGCAGCTTGCGTTTGAAACAATCGCCTGTCCTTCGTAAGTGTTGTCGTTTACACCAACAACATACATCGGCATTTCTTTCCCTGGGGCTGTTACAACAACGCGTTGTGCACCCGCATCAATGTGCGCCTGCGCCTTATCTGCGCTTGTGAACTTTCCAGACGCCTCGCAAACATACTTTGCGCCATATTGTGCCCAATTCAAATTGTGCGGGTCAAGTTCGCTCGTGAACGCAATTTTTTTATTGTTAACAATCAACATATTGTCTTTACTTGAAACTTTTCCTTGAAAAATCCCGTGTACAGTGTCATACTTAAACAAATATTCGGCGTAATCTGCCGTTACGAAAGGGTCATTGATTGCGACAACTTCAACATCGTTAAAGTTTTCAACGCAAGCACGCAAAATTAATCTACCAATTCTGCCAAATCCATTAATCCCAATTTTTATTTTTTTCATAAAACTCTCCTTATATGTTCTTTTTTATTATACAACATCGGCAGTTGTTTTCAAAATAAATTATGCGCAAAAAAATAAGTTTTATGAAAGCAAACATCAATTAACGTACATTTTGACGCCTAAAACACGTTATTAAAGCACCATTTTCACGTTTTTTACTGTTTTTTATTATTTAAACAATTTAAACAGTTTCACACTCACAACTAATCCACAGTTACGCTAAACTCAACGGTTGTACTTTCGCCCGCCTTTAGGTCAGGCAAATTAAAGCCGTTATTAGGGTTGTAACCTGCAAAAGTTACGCCGTCAATCTTAACACTACTAGGCACAAAGGTTGTTCCATCGGGCACTTGGTCGGTAAACACCAAATCCGTATTATCAAGCGTACCCGCATTTTCAATTGTTATAGTGTAGATTAGTGTGTCGCCCTGTTTGACCGCGTTTGCATTTGCCGTTTTTGTCAACCATACTTCGTTTTCCAAAATTGTAACTTGCACCTCATTTGAATTAAGCGTGAACTCTTTCCCGCCAAGTGTAAATGTTACCTGCGAAGAGTTTTTAAAAGCATATTGAGTTGGAACGCCCGCTGCGATAATTTCGTACGACATTGTAACCTCGCCCCCAAGCCCGCCGACCGTAACATCTAAGTTGCAACCCTCAATCGGGTTTAACTCCTCGCGCGCGACTCCCCCGACCTTGACGCTGCCCACAACAAACTCCGCGTCGCTACCAAGCGCGTCTTGTATGCTTAAGTTTGTTATATCAACATCAGCATTGTTTGTAAATGTTAACGCCACTTCAAGTTTTTCATTCGGAATTACCCATTGCTTTGAAGTGGTTTTTATAAGTAAAATATCAGCGTTAACATTGTTTGCCCTATGTGTGTTGCTCTCATTTACAACTTCAGTTTTTCGTCCCAAGGGGTCGGCTATCTGCGAACGCAAACTTGCCTTGTTTAAAATTGCCATATTTTGCTCCTACCTCATTTTATTCACAAGACAATATAAATGTTATAATTATATTTTAAATACTAACAATCAAACAATAAAAATTATAATATTAATTATTTAATAAAATTAATCTTTATATGAATTTTAAAGTAGTAAAATAAATATTAAAGTAGGTATATAATAAATACAAAATTTTAAATACAAAAATGCGGTAAAATACAAAAAATGCAGCTTAGCTGCATTTTTTATATAGTTATACTGCAAAAATTAGTAAGATAACTGCATATTTTTACATTTTAAATAATATTGATTGGAGTTATTTGCTTGCGTTTTGTTCGCGGTTATTGTTTTTTTTAGCAACTTTATTTGCAAGCGCAGTAAACTCGTTCGTAATACTTTCGTAGAATGCAAACGCCTCGTCATAGATTTTGTCGTCAAGCAAATCAATGCCACTTTCCTGCATAAGTTCCATTGTTCTCTTGCTGCCGCCACTCTCCATAAATCTATAAAAATCATTCAAAACTTTTTTGTCGCCTGCATAAATTTTTTGCGCACAGTAACACGAAATGAGCATATCGAGTGCATAGTTGTAATTGTAGTATGGCACAAATATATGCCCGTCAGTCATCCAGTTGTACTTAGCTCCCTCCATTTTTGAAACGATTGAATTTTCGTTATCGTAATTCATTGAGAAATCGCTAACCGTTTCAACATCAATAGTGCCATCTTCGCGAACGGTGTCCCTAATAAACTTCTCAAGTTCGGCGCAATATACTGAGTCAAGTATGTTTGCGTTCAAAGTGGATAAATAGTTTTGCATGCAAACAATTTTTTCTTCGTCAGTTTTAGCGTGGTCAACCAAATACAGATACGCAATTGTTTCAACAGTAAGGCTTGGAACCTCAACTAGACACCACGGCATTTCACTGAGACTGAATGGCTGCTTACTATCCGTAATCAACGCATTCACGCCGTGCCCAAACTCGTGCGCCAAAGTCAAAATATCTTCAATGCCGTACGACCAATTAAAGTGCAATGTAGGTTTCTTCCCGTATGATGTCATACAATAAATGTCTGCGCTTTTGCCTTTGTTTGGCATAACATCACACCAACGTTCATCAACTACTCTTTTTAGATTGTCGGTATATGCCGCTCCTAAACACTTAAACGCCTCAGACAATGTTTCGCAAGCGTCCTCAAATGTTACTTTCTTGTCAAGTTTCGCAAGTTCGACTCGCATATCCCATGGCATAAGTTTATCATAGCCCAAAATTGTTCTAATAGCCTCTTGACGCTCTTTCCTCAAGTATCCATACTGTTTTGCCTTACTCAAAACTTTATCAAAAACTTCTTGCGGCAAATCATTCTCAATCAACTCGCTTTCAAGGACACTGTTATAATTTTTTAGTTCCGCTGTAAAATCGTCCGCCTTAATTGCCTTGGAAATATAACTAAACAACGTGTTTTTCGAATTTGCAACCGCTCTCGACAACGCTATGAACGCGTTTTTACGCAAAGTGCGATCTTTACTCAATGTTAGTTGAGGATAGGTTGCCAAACTCACCTCATGCAAATTTCCCTCACTATCAAAAGCCCTGTCAATATGCATTTCTCCGTGCAAAAATGCCTTAAAGTCTCTTTCAGTTACAACAAAATTAGCCATTTTTGACACAAGTACCTCATCGTGTTCCGACAAAGTGTGCGGAATTTCCTCAATAAACTTCTCGAATTCCAACTTAAAGTCCGTAAACTTAGGGTTTGCTACAATACTCTTAAGATAGTCGACGCCTGCCAGCTTAAGTTCCTCATCAACAAAGCTACCAATTTCCAAGTAATCCTGATAAACCTGCGAAACTTCGTCGTAAAGTTTTAGCGCATCGCTGTCGTTTGTGTCTAAGTCAAGTTTCAAAGCTGCATACGCCTGCAACGCATCAAATTTGAGACAAATTTCATCGTCAAGTTTTTTATACTCAAGCAGTTTATCCTGATTACTTAATTGACCCTTGTAATTTTCAATTTGCTCCATCTGTTCTTCAACTTCATCAAGCGCCTCATAACACTCATCATCATTTGCGAAAAATTGCGACAAATCACATCTATATTTTTCGTCAATCTCGTCGCGCGATTTTAATACCATAATAACTCCTATTCCTATAAACTTTGCTGGTTGCACTCAAAAATGTTAAATATTTACACAAAACTAAGGCAGCAATCTGTTTGGTCCACGGAAGATAAACATTGCTTCCTTAATCGTTGGAATATCCAACAATAACATTGTAATTCTGTCAAGTCCTAAACCAAAGCCGCCGTGTGGAGGGCAACCATATTTAAAGAATTCAAGATAGAACTCAACGTCTTTCTTCAAGCCCTTCTCTTCTGCCTGCTCTTTCAAAATCTCGTACCTGTGCTCACGTTGTGCGCCCGTTGTGATTTCGACACCGCGCCAAATCAAGTCATAACCTTGAGGAACGCCGTCCTTTCTCATATGATAGAATGGACGCTGCTTGATGTCGTAATCTGTTACAAACATAAACTCACTATTAAATATTTCTTGCGCGAGTTTAAACACTAACTTTTCAGCTTCAGTTGTAAGGTCTCCCTTTTCAATATCGTCGACAATGTAGTCGTATCTTTCCTCGAGCTCTTGGTAAACATCCTTAAGTTTCATTCTTGGGAACGGTGTTGTAGGGACAACGACTTCCACTCCAAACTCTTTCGCAATAACTTCGCCGTACTCTTCCTTTACGCATTTGAGCATATAGGTCAAAAGTTCCTCTTCAAGTTTCATAACATCTTCAAACGACTCAATGTAACTAAACTCTATATCAAAGCCTGTAAACTCTGTCGCATGCCTTGATGTGTAACTTTGCTCTGCGCGAAAAACTGGGGCACACTCAAATATGCGCTCAAGCCCGCTTGCCATAGCCATTTGTTTATAAAACTGTGGACTTTGTGCGAGGTATGCCTTTTTGTCAAAATACTTAAGTTCAAAAACATCCGCACCACTCTCACTAGCCGTTGCGATTATTTTTGGCGTGTGAATTTCAACAAACTTGCGTTCAAGTAAGAAGTTTCTCAAAGCCTTTGTGCAGCAGGTTTGGATTTTGAAAATCAGCGACTTCTTTTCATCTCTTAAGTCAATCCAACGATAGTCAAGACGCATATCAATTGCGGTCGTTTCGTCAATCGGCGAAACCTCCGCCGCACTCTCAACAACTACACTTGTTGGTAAAATCTCCTTTCCGCCTGCCTTAACTGCAGGGTTTTCAACAACCTTTCCCTCGATTGTAACAACTGAGTTAACGTTCAACCCAGCAAAAATTTCAGCAATCTCAGGTTGCTCAGGTTTAACAACCGTAACTTGGATTTTTCCAGTTGTGTCTCTGACAACGATAAACTGCATAGTTTTTTGGTCGCGAATTTTATCTACGAAACCTTGAATTTTTTGCGTTTCGCCCGCTTTTGTTTCACTAATATAAGTTCTTTGCATTTTGTTCTCCTAAATTTTAAAAATCTACCATTATTATACCACAAAACCACCGTTTTGGCAAATGTTTGCATTAATTTTGTGTTATTACATTTCGCCTATCTAACATAAAACAAGGCGCAAACCTTTTGCGCCCTGTTTTTAGCTTATTGTAATACTTACAATTTCATTGTTTCAGTCATTGTGCCGACCTAATTAGTAGTTGTTTCACTTACTTGATTAGTGGCTGTTACATTTACTCGATTAGCATTTCTTCATAATAACACAAAATGACACAAACTGCCATTGCGCACATTTTACGTTTTCAATCTCAATGTCAACCAATTATACTTTAATACTATCTAGGAAGTTTTTTAAATTAGTTAAATCGCTATACGACAACTGAAAGACAAAATTTTCAGCGCAATTCGCGACTTGACTTTCAAAAAAACTAGCCCGCGCTTCATTTTTGGTTATGCCCAAAATTTTAGTTGCTACTGACACAAATGCGTTTTTAATGTTTGAATTTCTATATATGAGGACGCTCTTCATTGAGTTCTTAACGCTTTCCTTTAACGTAAATCTAATTAATTTAATGTTATTCAAAGTGTATTCAGTTAAATCGTACAACTCAAGAATAACGTCAAACCTCCCCGAGTACAACTCTTTTGCTTGTTCGCCAGTAAATACCCCATATTGCACATCTTTATTTGCCATTATCAGCGTTCTTAAATTCAACACATCTTTTAGTTGATATGTAAAATCTATTACATAAACGCAATCTTGCGAGTGGCTGAGGGTTTTATTTTCTTTTTGCTTAAGGTAGTTAGATACTGACATTGAGTTGCCATCTTTTTCTTGTTTGTTAAGTATAAATAATAAATTATTCTCATTCACTGCATCGTTTTTACATATATGCGACGCTATATCATTAAAATTAACGGCAACTTGGCTGCTGGCCTCTAATGACTTTTTGCCATGCGTATAAATGTCATACTCCTCGCTATATTCCAGTTTATCAAACGCTTTAGGTAAAATGTTGCAAACATAAAGGTCGCTTCTATAGCCTAGCGCTTCCGCTTTTTTATAGACATTAAAGTTTGCTATTATTTCCTTAAAGTATACAGAAAGTTTTTGCATAGCGCGTTGCACCTTGTAACCAATCGCGGGAGAAAGTTCAGCAGACTTATAACACAAGTATATTGTCGCAAATTTATCTTTGGAACATTCAATTGCGCGCAATAAAAATAACGACATCCCAACAGGCGTATATGGAGGGTCAGTAAATACAACATCAAAACTTCTTTGAGCAGAAAGTGGACATCCCAACCTAAAATCACTATACAAAACCTTAATATTTAACTTGAAATCGCGTGCTGCTTGCGCAATAAAATTTAAGACGTCATCATCTATATCTAAAACTTCAATTTTATAATCATTAAACCCCACCTTACTCAACGTATACGCTAAAGCGATACTTGAAAAATCGTGGTCTCCTAAAAATAAAATTTTGCAGTTTGCAACATCGTGATTGTCAATAATATACTTCGCTCTCTTTACCAATGTTTCTGGAACCGCAGACACGTGGTCTAAATTCATTTTATGTTTGTCGAATTTAGAAACAATTTTTTCTATTTCCCCGCAAATACTCTCAAAATCAATCTCCTTGCCACTAGCAAAATCACTTTGCAATAAATAGTCATCCCTAAACATGTAATGCTCGCCGGAAATTTCGCAATAATCATCCAAAACATCTTTTATAAACTTATATCCAACCCCCAATTCAAAGCAAAGCGAATGAATATTGTTGTGCTTTTTTGCCTCAGTCAAAATATTGATGGCAACCTTACTTAAACTGCCAAACTTTTCATAACATTTTTCTCTTACATTTTCCATAATCGACCTCAAATACAATTAAATGCAATCAAGGATTGCAAAACTGCAATCCTTGATATCAAAAACACAAATTAGTTATTGTCTTCTCCTTTCTCGCCATATTCAGCTGAACCATTACGCTCGCCGTCTTGCGGTTTAGATTTTTTACTCATAGTAATTATTTCGATTTTTCCTATTTTTTTAATCATATTGTGTTCCTCCTCTTTAGAAAGTATATCACCTGAAAAATAATATGTCAAGCGCTTTTAGTAAATATATCACATTCATAAAGTTCTTCTAATAACTCAATATCTTGATTTTGAGCATTAAAACAAACCTCTCTGCCTTTTGATTTTATCAAAGTAAATATTGGCAAATATTCATCCCCCAACAAATAAAATTCCCCAGAGTTGAAATCTAATATTACAACATTTTTATCTATAATAACAAAGCTAATATTTGTTGCAATACAAAAATTATACATTAATCACCTCAACTTCCGACCTATCTTGCACCTTACTATGTATTTTACACTGTTCCAACATCCATTCTCGCCCCAAATGAATTTCCTTAAGCCATATTTCCAAATAAATCAAATTATACATATATTTCATTGCTAAATTAGGCACAAAATGAGGATCAAAAATATTTAACAAAAACACTTCTAATTCGCGCAAAAACTCATCTCTTTTTACGATCCCATATTTTGCCAAAAATAGTTCTTTATCGTCCCCCATAAGTTCAGCAAGATTTTTGCTCTCTTTTTTAAATTTTAAAACTATTGAAGGTGCATAATTTGTTTTGAACTTTTGTTCTGTTATTATATCTGGCAAAATATCTTTGTATGCTTCTCGCAAAACTCTTTTTTGTACATAATATGACCCAACATCACCCTTGCTTATGTCATAATGTATGTATGGCGGTATTTGTTGAGCTAAAGTATAAATTGATATATCTAACAATGGATGCACAAATTCATATCCATCATTTCGCTCATCATCAACAATCCCCTTAGGAAACATGAAATCATAAGCAAATCTTCTAGCCCAAAACTTCAACACTTTACTGTCTCTATAATTATTCCCCTTTTGACTTTTATTCGTTTTTTGCATTTCTTTCGTAAAAAATGACGGATACCCTACTTTGTCATCTTCTTTCCAATAATTTTTTCTATAATAGTAGTTATTCAAAAATGGAATAAATTGAGCATATTTGTATAAATAATTATCCTTCTTTTGCTGTTTCATTATAGTTTTATGTGCCATAGCCTCTGAACGATTTCCACAATATTTAAACACATCTTGACAATACCTAGTGCCCATAAATAGGTAATCTCCGCCATCCCCACCAAACAATAAAGAAACATTGTCCTTTTCTAATTCAGCAGATAAATGATACGAGAAACTATCATTTCCTATACAACAAGGTCCGTTAATATTTTTAATATAATCACGCCCCATGACTGCATTGCATATAGAATTGCCACTATTTTGATACAAAATTTTGCATTTTACTCCAAGTTTTTTTACTAACTTGCGCACTATTTCAGAATCATTACAACTAAAATATAAAGGATTATTAGATGTTGCATGATAACATATCACCCTGTCTTTATATCCCAAATCAATTAAAGATGCAAGTATAACTGCGGAATCAATGCCCCCACTTAATGAAACGCCTATTGAACCATCACCATATGAAAGTACGAACTGATTAACAACACGGTTTAAAGTATCCCGAAACTTTTTATAGTATTGCTCCTTATCCGAAAAATTTAAGAATTCTCCATTGTAAAAAATTGCATTGTCATATATGCTTTTATATTGAATATTCCCTTCTTTAATCTTACATTTTACACCATTGGGGATTTTTTTTATTCCACTAAAGTAAGTTTGAGTATCAAAATTTTCATTATTAACAAATAATTCAGTGTTGGTTAACTTGCACTTGTCAACATTTACTTTAATTGCAACCTCATCGCATAGTAACAATAATCTTATATCATTTGAAAAGAAAATGCCATCTCCGTTTGTATAATAAAAAAATGCATTAAACCCGTAATAATCATTAAAAATAGTAATTGAATTATCTTTGCTCGCCATTAACACCGTGTATCTTCCACTGCAACCACCCGTTTCTAATATATGCTCAATATTTTCAATATGATCAATACTATCATTGTTATAAAATTGTTCATTATAAAAAACGCACCCATCAACACACATTTGCACCGTACAAATGCTTGCCGTTGATTTTTTTATATTTATATTCATCAAAAAAAACGAACTTTCACATCTATTCAACTCTGACATGTCTTCAACAGAAAAATTTAGCCATGCTTTAACTTTTTTAAGCCAATCATTTTCAATTTTGTTTTTATTACGCCCCATATATCCAAAATAAAGTTCCATTATATATTCTCCAAACAAAATTTTTTAATAATATGATATTCTTTGTAATCAGTAAAATAATTTAATATTTGTTTATCTCCTACTTCTAACCAAGAATGAGATAGCACCTTTCCGTTTTCAATTTTAACCCCAACGATAATTTGAGAATCCTTATTGGAAAATATACATAACAAATGCGCCAACAACGTTATACTTATACAACTTGAAACAATATTATTATGTAAATCTTGCTGCTGGATATATTTTAATATTTTTTTTATTTTCTTAATAGATAATCTACACAAAAACTTATATTTATCAACTTTTTTACATAAGTTTAGAGATAGCGATTTAATTGTTTCTATGTATCCCATATTATAGATGGATGCTCTAATTATTTGGTGCAACAAAACGCACTGCATTAAACTTGTTTTTATGTATTTCATAAGATCAATTCTAGCATTTCTTTTGCTGTTTGTCAAGTATTTGCCTGCTTTAAGGGTTTTTAACAAGGCATTTCCACAGCATAAACTAACATTCTCAATGCAACCTTATAAAAAACATTTTCGATATAAATGGCTTTTTGAGTTTTGCTATTTATATTGCCATAGTACTATGTTTACTAAAGCACTTTTGTTTCTCGATTTAAGCGACCATTGTACTTATAAAAACAAAACAAGGCGCAAACCTTTTGCGCCCTGTTTAAAACGAGAATGATTGTATTGCTTTATGTTGTATTTTATATTTTTATCTGTTTTGTATTTTGAAAACAATACTATATTTTGTTTTATTGCTTATCTACACTATGCGTTAAGACAAGCCAAATTTATTTGTTATTTTTTATCTTTTGTTTTGCTTGCAGTCTTGCTATTTGCGGATTTCTTTGAGGTCGTTTTGCTTTCCGCTTTAGAAGCCGACGTTTCGCTTTCCGCTTTGGTGGTGGCTGCTTTACTGTTTGTCCTTGCGGCGACTTTCTTAGTTTCTGCTTTTGCGGATGTTTTTACAGCTCCGCCTTTGCTTGTGGAAGTTTTTACGGGTTTTACGTCCGCGGTTTTATCTGTTCCCTTTTTGGTTTCAGCTTCGACTTCCACTTTGTCAGTTTTATTTGTTTTCTCTTCTGCAGTAGGCGTGCTGTCGCCCACGAGTGCGATAGCGTCGCCGCTTTCAAGTTGTGCAACTTCACTGCTTGCTACAGTTGGCGCACTCACGAGTGGCACAAACTTAGCCTTTAAGGTTGTTTTCTCAATAAGTTTATCGAAAATCAACAAACATTGCGGCAATACAAACAGGATTGTCAACACTGACAACAATGCACCGCGTCCAATTAAGTTTCCGATTGACCTAAGCAATGGGATTGTCGAAACCCAACTAATTGTAAACGCTGCAAGAACAAGGATTGTTCCACTTGTGATGATTGTAGTGAACGAGTTCCCAATCGCGGTTTTGATTGCCTCAAACTTGTTTTGCTTGCGGCGGGCAGTGAGATACCTATCGGTAAGCAAGATTGCGTAATCGATAGTTGCGCCCATTTGAATTGCCATTGCAAGCAAGTAGCAAATGAAGTAAACGCTGTCGCCCATTATGCTTGAAAGCCCGAGGTTAATCCAAATCGCGCCTTGAATTGCAAGTACCAAAATAACTGGAATACTTGCCGACCTAAATGTCAACAACACGATAAGGAAGATTAGCAAAATTGTTATGAGGTCAGTCTTTAACTTATCCGTACTAAACACTTCCATTGTACTTATAACATTCTCAGAGTTGCTAACAATATATGCACTTTCAAAATTCTCATTCAAATAATCTTGCAAGTCTCTGATAAAATCAAGTGCTTTTTCGTCTGCAACATCCAAATTCATATTGAAGAGCATTCTGTCGCAGTTTTCGCTAACGAGCATTTGTTCTGCGCTTGAAAGTGTAGCGTAGTAACCGTCAATTGTCGCCTGCTTAAATACCCCAATTTGTGTGCGGATTTCTTGGTTATTGTGCGCGTATTCCACAAACTGCAAGTTGTAAATTGTGCTGCTTGCGCTGCTAGCGTCTTGCCCATAGTAGGTAAACATTGCGCCAACTTGCGCCTGCGTTAAGCCATACTCACTGCAAATTGCTTGCGCTGTCAACTTACTAAACGCAGCCGTATTGTATGCGTCTGAAATTACTTCAACTTGGCTTCTACCCTCAACATCGTTTTCATAAATGTACGCCAAAATCTTGTAGTTTTGGACAGTGTCAGTATCTTGCAATGTATCGACACCTAAAATTGCCTTAAAGACGTTATTCATTGCGTCTTGGCTTGATAGCGCGTAGGTAGCCTGCGCTTGCGCCGCTGTCAATGCCACATACAAGTTGTTTGCGGCAATCTGCGCATAGAGGTTGTTGACTGTGGCTTCCGCCGCTGCAGGTAAAACCGTTCTCTCCAAGTGGAGTGCGGTTACCACATCGGCAAGGTAAACGCTGTCCGTTGCAGGGTTTTTACCAAGCAAAGTAAACAGTCTATCAATTTTTGTAACAACTTCCGTATCCGCTTCGGTTACGCCGAACATAACCATAATTTGCGCTTTTGTCATCGTTTGCGCATAGAAGTCAGTTGTTGCAAGCGCGGTGCTTGAGTTTATGTAGTTTTGCTCAAACTTATCGGCGTCCGCGAAGTAATTGTTGATATATTCAACAAGCGCCCTTTCAGCCGCAACACCTGCGTCTCTATCGTCGTTTTTGCCGACCATAACTACTAGCGCATTTTGTTTGCCAAATGTTTCCTCAATCTTCGCTTGGTCAGTCGCTACAACCCCTGCACTTGAGCCGCTTTCAACGACGTAAGTGAAGTTGACGTTGCTTTCAAAATATAGACCGACGGCAACAATGCACAAAAACAGAATTGGCATAACAAAGCGCGTCTTTTTAGCAAAAGTTCCAATCTTATCCATTTTTGGCATAAAGCTGCGATGACGAGTTTTTTCAATTCCTTTCGCAAGCATCATAATTACGCTTGGCATAAAGAACAGAACCGCCAAAACGCCTATGAACACACCCTTCGCCAAAACCATACCGATATCGAACCCGATTGTGAAGTCCATAAACATCAACGCGACAAGCCCCGCGATAACCGTCAATGAACTTGCGACAATCGCAAGGAACGACCCCGCGAGTGCTTTAGTCATCGCTGTTTTTGCGTCAACACCCTTCTCCATTTCCTCACGGTATCTGTGGCAAAGCACGATACAGTAGTCCATAACAAGTGCAATCAACATAATCGAACTTATCGACTGTGTAACGCACGAAATCTCGCCCATCACAAGGTTTGTACCCATATTGATGACAATTGAGCAGCCGATAACAATCAGGTAAACAAGCGGCTCGAGCCACGAACGCGACGTTAGGAACAAAACCAAAATTACAATCGCAACCGCAATCAACAGGATAATCATCAACTCCGAGCCAATCGCCTCTTGACTGCCCACGGTTTCAACCGCCGAACCGCCGAGCGCAAAGTCGTACCCGTCGAGGAACGCCTTTAAGCTGTCTATCGACTCCTTAGTTTCGGGACTGTAATCGCTCTTTTCAAAGAAAACGCTCAAAAGTGCCTTGTTGTCTTTGTAGCACGCTTCTTTTTCTGCGTCAAATGAAATGCTTGCAACACCTGTAACGTCATCACTAGCCAAAATATCTTTAACCAGTTGAGTCGCGCCCTCTTTAGTTATGTTTTCAACCATAATGCAGGCGGTTCCGCTTGCCCCAAATTCGTCCTCCATAACCTCAAGCGCAACTTTTGTACTTGAGTCGTTAGGAAGATACTTGGTAAAGTCGTAGTTTATTCCAACGTGCGGAATCATAAAAACACTAGCAACCACCAACGCCATAAATAGCCCAAATAGGTAATATCTGAATTTTACAACAAATTCTGCTATCTTCTTAAACATCTCTATCTCCTTTGTATTGTTTTCAAAACTTCCCGCAAAGCAAGCGCTGTTATTTTTTAATAACCCTTACCAACTAAAGGTTATCAATAAAATTTATCAATAGACTTTCAAACTCATTAATAAAACGCTTCTGCTATACTAGCCAAAAACTGCAGTTTTGAATTATTAAAATAAAAAACACACGCAAAGTTTAGATTTTCAAAACCTCTTTGCGCTACTAATAGAATTATATTAGAAATTTGTCGAAAAATCAATGCTTTAAGTACTTATATTTTGAATTTCGTGTATAGTTAATCGACATTTATCTTTAAAATGTAGACAAAATATCATAATTCCAGTTCATTTTCGTTATATTTTTTGAGTTTCCACTCATAAGCAAGCGTTTTTAGGATAAGTCGCGCCTGCAAATCAAACACCTTTTCGTTTGTAAACTCCATTAGTTTATCCATTGGCACAAGTTCATAGGTTATGAACTCAGACGCTTCTAGGCATGCGCCCTCAAATGTTTCGACCTCGGCGGCAAAGCATACAACGGTTTCGTCGCTCATTCCCACCGAAGAATAAGACGCATCGTCAATTTTGACAAGTTGCTTTACTTTTGCGCCCACCTCCTCAAGCAGTTCGCGTTCGGCGGCTTGTTCGGGCGTTTCCCCCGAGTCAATGTTCCCCGCAGGCGTTGAGTAGACGTAATCGGCAATTGGAAAACGATACTCTTTTGTAACGACGGCGAAAGCTGTTCCGCCCATTTTTACGTATGGCGCAATTCGGACAACATCGGCACGTCTTTCGCTTGTGGTTGCCTTTAAGTCGGCCATATTGCGACGCGACACAACATAGTAGTCGACCTCGTTTCCGTTTACGTCAAACAAAATACGGTACAAATTCAAAAACTTTGTGTCCGTCATTTTTTCTAGACTTGTGATTTTAATTTTATCTTCCATAGCAATCTCCCATTCACTTATTGTAACTTATTTATTATATAACACTTTTAAGCAATTACAAATTAATTTTACCCCACTCAAGAAAATTATATTTTTTGTATTTACCCGCAAAAGTTCAAAAACTTAACAAAAAGCAAGTTGTATAATTAATTCTATTCGGATGAGCAAAATTGCGCCTATTGCACCTAAATATATCTTACTCAAAAAGTCGCGCCACAACTCCCGCAACTTTTATGCAACAAAAAAACCCGCGTACAAACGCGGGTTTAAAATGCAAAACGCGGATAGGGTCAAAATGTCAGTTTTGCATTTTTCAATTTCTAGGGCTATTTTTTTTGAAACAAATTTGGGCACATCAGCCGTTTCTAATGCGTCTAATTTCTTCCTCACCTTTTGCAGGCTCAAGTGTCTTACATCCACACATTGGGCATTCGTGTTTCTTGAATGGGTAATAAATAAGGTATGTACCACAAGATATCACAGCCCAAACTATAGAAAATTTCTTTTTGCCCTCGCAGTTTCTCATGCAGTTAGGACAATACAATCTTTTTGCCATAGCGCTTCCTCCTTTTGTAATGACAACTTAATAATACCACAAAAAATAGTGAGAGTCAAGCGTTTTGTATATTTATTTGTATATATTTTATATATTTTTATGTATTTTTTGGGTTGCGCTATCCGCAATTGACAATGATAAATATTGATAAAATATTTGTTATGGAGGAACAATTATGGAATTAACTGAAATAATCGACCGAATTAGCCACATAAGAACAATAAAAGGATTGTCAGCCAGAGAGTTGAGCCTTTCAATCGGGAAAAATCCATCCTACATAAACCGACTTGAGTACCGCAAGGACTTTGAACCGACAATTGGAGTCATAAACGACATCATCGAGGCGTGCGACTCAAGTTTTGAGGAATTTTTCCACTACGACATAGACGAGTATAAGGCCGATAAAAAAATTTTGGAAATAATCAAAAATCTTTCACAAGAGAAAAAGGAGGCACTAATTAAATTGTTATCATAAATTAAAAAGTGCAAAGCATATGCGCTATATTATTTTTTTTGTTTGTCATAACTGTTGACATATTTGCATAAATTTACTAAAATATTATCAATGAGGAGACATTATGAACAAAGATAATCTTGACAATACAGACGTTGTGGACGAAACGACCGAAAAGCGTGGAAACAATGCTTCGACACTGGCATTTATCTACGACTTGGACGGGACGTTGGTGGACGGATACCTTTACAATCAATGTTTTGACAAACTGCTAAACCTCAACCTTTCGGCTGAGTGGCCAAGCATTGTTGAAAAATCAATTGAATTTGACGCCATTCCAAATATGTACTTTACGTACAAACTCATTTGCGCGTTAAAACAAAAGGTTGTGGAAACGGGCAAAAGTTTGGGAGAAATTTACGACGAGTGCGTCAAAAATGTAAGGTATTTTAAGGGCGTTGAAACGTGGTTTGACAACATCAATGTGTTTGCAAAAGAACACAATGTTGAAATCCAACATCACATCGTTTCGGCGGGAGACAAAGAGCTGATTTCGCGCATCTCGATTGCGCCGTTCATTCAGCGAATTTACGGAAACACATTCATTTACGAAAACGGTGTTCCCATTTGGCCGGCAAACACGATTACCGCTGTTGAAAAAACCGAGTACATTTACCGCATTTCAAAGGGGAAGTTTGCCCCTTACGACATCTCAATCTACGATAAATCAAACGACGACGAGCGAAATGTTACGTTTGAAAACATTGTCTACTTCGGCGACGGGGAGACGGATGTTCCGTCAATGAAACTTGTAAAAAACAAGGGCGGACACTCTATTGCGGTTTACGGAGAGGACAAACGCGAAATCGCGCAAAAACTCGCCGACAACAACCGCGTCAACCACATCGCGCAAGCTGACTACCGCAAAGGAAGTGAACTTTACAACTACATCTGCTCACTCATAGAAACTGCCGCAAGTAAATAAAACCGCTACGATCGGCAGCGAACAGCGCGAGCATTGCACTCACTAAAAAAAGAAGGCAAAATCTGAAGCGAACCGCCACAAAGTTCCTTTCAGTACATCTAGCCTTCTTTTTTATATTATTATAATCCAACTGCTTTTCCAACAACTGAGGAATTTCCGCGTATGGATTTTTGTCTAATATCTTGCTTGCGAACAAAAAAAATTCCCCGTATTTTAGGAATGTTTTTGATAAATTTGTGAAATATACGCAAAAACCATAAAAATAATTTAAGTTTTAAGGTTTTAATTATTCAAATCCAGCATTTATTATAACAACAATAAAAAACGTCGATGGTTAGGCTTTGCAAAACACGAAGCCCAATCAATCGGCGTTTGAATTATTTTTATAAAGATTTTAAGTCCAATTTGAAAACGTATTTTAATTCAAATGATTACTTTCTAATAATATTAAATTTTTGTCTTGGGCACCTGCCACAGCATTGGCGCGCGCCCGTTTTGTAGGGGTCATAGTCAGGAATAAAACCCACAAAATATTGTCTTTGCTTATACTGCAAAATCTCGTTGATGTACATAGTTCGCTCCTAAGCGAAACCCCTATTACATTATATGCGCAAACTAATTTTCTTGTCTAACGCTTTTTGCCTCGCAAAGTTCTTTGTTTTCTTCAACCCAGACAACATTCATAAAGTTGCCAAAGTCCTTATGTTGTTCAATAAATTCACTAGAACAACCACCTATAACCGTGCAAGACCCTTGTTTTTCAAACCTGCGCGCCATAGCAAAGAACGACTTAATCGAGTAAAGCGCTTCTCTATCAAGTTTGTCAGGATAAACATCCTCTAAGTCAGGTATAATCAACGCAACGTTGCGCCCGCTTTCCACAAGCCTTTTAACATAGCTAATGGCAACCTTAAGCGCAAAATATTGCAGATTTGGATTATCGCTAAACGTGCTATGGAAAAGTTCAAACTTGCCTTGACTCTCATCCTTTAAAAGCGCAATTCTTTCCGGAGTTTCGTTCAGCGCAACAACAATTGTCCTCACATCCTTAGGCATACTTGTCGCAACCGGCAAAGTGATTGCGCTCAATCTGCCGCGCTTGTCCCCAATAATTAACGCGCGGTCGCCATAGCACAATGGCGCTACCGTACTAATTTGTTTAACAACCTCTGCATTGCCCGCAAGGTTAATCTTTTCTTTATCGAAAATTATTTTTTCTTCCTCAAAATTAGGTCTCTCTTTTCCATCAAACTTGCAGCCGTCGACTGTCAAAATGTTGACAACGTTAAGCATTTGAACTTCCCTGTTGTACTTCGCCTCGCAAGTAAGTTTACTCCCCTCACGAATTCCGTGCAACTCAATATATTCTTTAGACAAGTGCGCAATTCTTTCAACGCTCGCCGAGTTTTCAAACCCCACCAAAAAGTATTGGTAGTTGTTTTCCAACACAAACCCCTCAACCTTTACAAGTTCGCTCTCATTATATTTTGAAACATTCTTATTGAAAACAACATCGCCTTTGATGTCGCTTCCGCAAACTCCGTACACAAAGTTCACTTCACCATCCAGCGGCAAAAAGCAGCTCTTAGCAGGCCTGCCCTTGCTGTTTGCAGGATAGTATGGCTTACCGCGCCCACTCTGAATTTCCAAAATACCTTTAATTAACTCGTCTCTTTTCTTTGTAGTTGGCGACCTAACGCCCACGTTTCTCGATAGAAACCTAAGTTGGTAAATACTGTACTTCTTTAATTGTTCTTCTGTATAAACCATATACTCACCTGTTCTTCATTAGTTTTATTTTTAATAAAAATTCCCTATCCGACTTATTGTAACATAAAATTATTTTTTTTGCAATATAATTTACAAATTTTTTACAATATTTTTTTCAATTGAAACAAAAGAGTTAAGTTTTTTTATTCTTAACTCCAGTTTTTATATTAATTTTAAAACCATCCTGACGTCAGCCTTTGAGATTTCCAAACAGCCTATTTAAAAACTGCAATTCCGTAAATTTAAAACTTACCACTTGACGCAACAATTGCTTTTAGCTGACATATTGGACGTCCTTTTCGCCCTTTAGGTGTTCAGGGATTTCATCCGCCTCAATGTCAGCGTCGTCATCCATATCGTTTTTGATTTGCTGCAACTCTTCGTCAACCTCTTTCTCTTCGGTTTCGTCCTCTGCCTCGTCGCCGTCGCCAATGTCGTACTCGTTGTACATACTCTCTGTTGTGTTACCTACGTTCAAAATCTGTATGCGCTCAAGCAGTGTTTCGTAATTTGGCAAGTCGTCGAGCGCGGTCAGGTCAAAACGTTTTAAAAACTCGTCCGTCGTTCCAAACAACAGCGGCTTCCCGACAACGTCCTTTCTTCCAACGACCTCAATCAAGTTGTGCCCCAACAAAACCTGAATAGCGTAGTCGCTACTAACGCCGCGCACGCTCTCAATTTCGAGCCTTGTAATAGGCTGCTTGTACGCAATTATCGCCATCGTTTCAAGCGCAGCCTTTGTGAGCGCCTTTTCCTTAATTGGATTCAACACGTCGGCAATAAAGTCAGAATACTCAGGGTTAGAAGAAAGTTGAACCTTGTTTTTATATGTAATCACGTTTATGCCGCAAGGGGAGACGTATTTTTTCTTCAAACTCTCGACTGCACCCTTTACCTTGTCGACGCTAACGTTGAGTTTCGACGCAATATCGTCGACCTCAACGCCTTGCCCCGCCACAAATAATATCGACATAACTATTTCATCTAAGTTATCCAATCTATCCATTGTTGTCCTCACTTTCCTCAGTTTTTTCTGTTGTTTGCCCTTCGACATAGTCAGGGTTTTTGATAATCAAAATATCCTCAAACAGTTCCGCCTGCGTAACCCTAATAAACTGCAGCTTCATAAGTTCGAGCATTGCTTGAAAGGTCGAAATTATTTCAGATTTTGAATAGTCGCTATCAAACATCTCGCTAAAGTGAACCTGCTCTCTTTCGTTCAACACGATTTTCAAGGTAAACATCTTCTCCGCGACGGTAAACCTGTCCTTTTCAATCTTTCTTTGCACGCTTACCGTCGTCTTTTGCTGCAACTTAATCATCATTTTAGTGAACGCGTTCAAAAGGTTGTCCATATTCATTTGCTTTAAGACGTACCTAAAGTCGTTGACTGACTCGTCAGGCTCCTTATAGAACCTGTCGATGTCCTCAATTTTTTGCAGTTCAACCGCCGCTTCTTTCATAATCTTGTATTCTTCAATCTTGCGCAACAATTCCTTTTCAGGGTCGACTTCATCTTCCTTAGGTTCTTCTGGCTTTGGCAAGAGCGCCTTAACCTTTATCTCAAGCAATGTCGCCGCAACCGCCAAAAACTCGCTCGCCTGCTCTAGGTCAAAACTTTCCGACTCACGGATATATTTTAGATACTCGTCCGTGATTTCACTCAAAATAACCGTTTTGAGGTCGACCTTATTGTCGTCCATAATTGCAAGCAGCAACTCATATGGGTTGTCAAAGTTTTTGATGTTATACTTATTCTCGTCGTCTGCCGCTGTTTGGGTTTGCTCATCTTGCGCCGCGCCCGCGGTTTGCGCGTCTTGCGTTACATCCTTATTTTGCTCAAGGAACTCCGCATTGGTAAGCATTACGTTTTTACTCTCGCTGTCGACCACTTTGTCGACTTCATTTTCTAAAACTTCGTCCATTTTTTACTCCTTAGAAAATCAAATCCCAGAAACCACTAAACGCGCCCGCTGCGGCGTTGACCACGTACCCCAATACAAGGCTCACAAGCCCCGAAATTACTAGGATAACGAGCAAAATTTGCCCGTAACGCATATTGAAATCAACAAACTTGTTGTCATAGCGCATAAACGCATTCAAGAAGTTAAATCCATCAAGCGGATAAATCGGTAACAAGTTAAACACTGCAAGCGACAAGTTGATTGTCATCCCAAACATAAACAAGTACGCAAGGAAGAACTTGAACGCGCCCTCAATCATATAGTTGATTACGCAAACATATAACCCCGCGCAAACAAACGCCAGCACAATGTTTGTAACAATTCCTGCAAGCGAAACCGCTATAACGCCCTTTTTGTGGTTGCGGAAATTGAGAGTGTTAATCGGCACGGGTTTTGCCCAACCAAACCCAACTAACACAAAACATATAAGTCCAATCAAGTCAAAGTGCGCCAGCGGGTTAATCGTCAAACGCCCATACGCTTTAGGTGTATTGTCGCCCATTTTATACGCGACGTAACTATGGCTAAACTCGTGCATAACAATCGCAGCCACGATTGCTATTAGGTACGCAACCAACAATAAGACTGCTTCCCCTGCACTCAAGCCACTTAATAAACTAAATATCATATAATTCCTTTCTTTAATTTAATAAAGTATTATAACAAAAAATTACTAATTTAACAAGCATTTTACGCATACTGCTTTGAGCCTAATTTATGCGTGCAAAGCGCAAACTATGCGCAAGGCAAACTTCGCAATCAATTCAAATATTGCCAAAAGTTGCAATTCTAACATTTGCTTTGCCTTATCCTGCCACAAAAGTTTTTATGGTTATTATCCACACTCTCAAAAACAGCCTCTCGTTTAAACCATTAGCGCCCCCAACCCGCAGTTAAAGTACCCCACCCTCGCAGTTTTAAAGTCTGCGGCTTAAGGCATCCCCAAATATGTTACCCTATTTATACAATAAAAATAAACTAACCTATACAAAATAAAAAACCGCTGTGGAAAATCCACAACGGTTACTATAGAAGTAAGATGAAATTATTTAAGTTCGATAGTAGCGCCAGCAGCTTCAAGCTTTTCTTTCATAGCCTTAGCTTCTTCTGTAGCAACATTTTCTTTGATTGTAGCAGGAGCTTCATCAACGATTTTCTTAGCGTCCATAAGACCAACGCCAGCAACTTCCTTAATTGTCTTGATTGTTTCAGATCTCTTATCAGCTGCATATGCTTTCAATACAACTGTGTATTCTGATTTTTCTTCAGCAGCAGCTGGAGCAGCAGCGCCAGCAGCTGGAGCAGCAGCTACAGCTACAGGAGCAGCAGCGCTAACACCAAATTCTTCTTCAAGTGCTTTTACAAGTTCACTTACTTGTGTAAGAGTCATACCCTTAACTACTTCAACAATTTCTTTAATTTCCATTTTAAATTTCCTCCAATTTTTATTGTTGTAATCATTATGCGCTTATGCGCTTAGTTTTTCTTTGCGATTGCATCCAATGCGCAAACCAAGTTTCTGCCAGTTGCAGACAATACTTGACAAAGTTGTGTTGCTGGAGCGTTGAGCATTCCAAGCAATTTTGCAACCAAAACCTCTCTTGATGGAAGTTCTGCAAGTGCTTTTACGCCTTCTTCGTCGATAAATTTCTTATCTACAAGACCAAATTTGATTGAGATTGTAGGATTGTCGGCAAGTGCGGACTTTGCAACCTTAGCTGCTGCAACTTCGTCGTCGTAACTAAATGCTACAGCCAAAGTGTTTTGTAATCTCTCTTCGTAACCCTCAATGCCAAGTTCGTTGAAAGCGCGCAAAACAAGTCTGTTCTTATAAACCTTATATTCGCAGTTGTTCTTTCTAAACTCTCTACGCAACTTCATATCGCTGTTTACGTTCATTCCGCTGTAGTCGATAAAGATGATTGATTTTGCTCTTTGAGCCTTATCTTTAATTTCTTCTACAATCTGTTGTTTCTTTTCAAGATTAGCAGACATTTCCATCCTCCTTACTATAGTATACAAAAAACTCTATGCCTTGAGTGCATAGAGTATCATTGCGCAAAAACCCTGCGTTGTGCGCTTAATTTACCTACACATCTCCTCGGCAAGCTTGCTAGGCAATTTGCGGGTAACCCCACTTGCTGTCTATGGCGATAGTTTCTTGTAGGTAATATTATACAAGTTTTGTACCCTTTTGTCAAGGGTTTTTATTAAATTATTTTTTTTGTCCACTTATTGGGTGCCAAGCGCCAACTTTTACGCACAACTCAACCTTAACCGCTTACTGATTAATGCAATCAATGATAAAATCTGCCGACGGAGAAGCGTACTTATGTTTAACTCCGACCGTTAAAATTCCTTGGTTTCGAGCGCTGTCAATATTCCTTTGCCCGTCCTCAAAAACAACGCATTCACTCTGCTTTAGGTTGAGACTCTTTTCATTGTACCCTGCCCTCGACGGAAGTTCGCAAACATTTTCATAGAAAAACGATTTGCCTAGCGTGCTATTTGTAAGCGAAACAATATCTTTAAACAAGTCAGAAATACCCCATTTGTTTAAACACATCCTTATAATATCCAGATGTTGGTTTGACAAAATGTAGTATTCCTTCGTAGGGAAAGTTTCAAATATTTCCTTTGCGTAATCAAATAGCGGGATTTGTTCGTTTTTAGTCAACTCCATAAAACCCGCAACGTATTCATCTACCAATTTGTCAAAGTCAACTTTTTCGCCCGTAATTTCATCAATAATTTTCGCGTACTCAGGCACAGGTCTCCCAATGTATTTTTTGTAATCTTCCTCGGTTAAATCAATCCCATATTTTACTAAATTCTTTTTGTGCACAAGATAATTAAAGCGTTCCGTATCAGTAAGCGTCCCATCAAAATCAAAAATAAAAACCTTTTTATCCTTCAACATCTCGTAAAGCAATTTGTCCATATCGTTCTCCTATATATGTGAACATAATGTTACCAAAATTTTAAAAATTTGTCAACTCTGCTTTAGGTGCACGTCAAAGGTTTGTGTTTTGCCATTATAAAACGCCACTAAAATATTTTTTAAGTCGCGCTTGCTTTTTACGTTCAACTTTTCAAATAGCCACTCCTCACTCTTCCCAAGTTCCTGCAAAAAACTTTTATCTACTATCCCGTCAATAACCGCAAACTTCTTTAACTCCGCTTTGGGGTTCTCTAATTTTAAGTCGGCGGCAACCGTCGGCGCAAAATCCGACTTTGGTAAAATACTCATCTCCCCGCTAGTTTCAAAAATTGCGTATGCAACCCGCGACAGGTCAAAGTAGTTTTTACTTCGGCACATAGCGATGACGTCGCTAACGTCGAGCTTGGATTTTTTTAAGTTCGCGTAATCAATCTTGCCGTCCGATATAATTATGATTGGTTTGCCGCGCAAGGCCTTCTTCAAAAATGGCGTCGTTCGCTCTAGGTATGTTATCGTCAAACTAAGTAAAAAGAACACAACTATCGCAATCATATAAAAGTACCACGCCTTGTCTAGGTCGGTCGACCACTCTGCGGCGATACTGCCGATTGAAATGCCAACTGCATAATCCACAAAGTCAAGTTCCGCAATTTGCTTCTTGCCAAGTAGTTTCGCGACAATAAACAACGCGACAAAACTATACACCGAGTTTAGTAATACAATAAATCCGTCAAACATCCCCTCACTCCCTCGCGTTATTGTCTGCAGATTTTGTTTTTTTATGTAACTTTCCCAATGTTTTTACAACTATTTATAATTTTTCAAACTCACTTTTTTGCCTCAATTTTCAACAAAAATTTAACCTTTTTTCATTTTTCGACATTTTTCTCCCAATTTTGTACAAAAATAATGCCATTTTTGTACAAAATTAGTTTTACTTTTACGCAAAGTGTGATAAAATCTCATTGTTTGACACGGGGCGGGTCATTCAAATAAAATTTTAAAAAGGCAAATAGGGTTATAGAATGAAACAAAAATTACTTATCGCGCAAGACGAAGAAACTTGCCAAAACTTAAGCGCATACTTTTCGAGTATGCTTGATTACGAGGTTGTAGGTACAACCACTACCGCAGACGAAACAATCGACGCAGTTGTAAACTGTCAACCGGACATTGTTGTGCTTGACTTAATACTGCAAGGAAAGGATGGGTTTTCTGTAATTGATTACATACAGAACAATCTCGCGTCAAACAAACCAAAAATTATTGTACTCACGGCACTTACGCACGAAACGTTTGTAACTAAGGCACTCAACAGTGGCGCAAACGATTTTGTTGCAAAGCCTTTCGACAATGATATTTTGAAAAGACACATCAACGAACTGTTGCAGATCAATGACGGCGTTTTAACAATGTCAAAGCCAAAAGTACGCGGTTTTGACGAACGCATTACGAGCATATTCTTGACCGTTGGAATACCCGCTCACATCAAAGGCTTCCAGTACTTGCGTGAAGCAATCAAATTGAGCATTAAAGAGCCTGACATTATCAACAGCATAACAAAGGAACTTTATCCTGCGATTGCGAGCAGGTTTGAAACTTCCCCTAGCAAAGTTGAACGCGCTATTAGGCACGCAATTGAAGTTGCGTGGAACAGGGGCAAGATTGAAAACATCAACACCATTTTTGGCATAAGAGTTTATGAGAACAACGAGAAACCAACAAACAGCGAGTTTATTGCACTTATCTCGGATAAACTTATACTCGACGCCGCACAAAATTAAGACTAATCGCCATAGCAACAAAAACGCGGGACTTTTGAAGTCCTGCGTTTTTTAATTGTTATAAATAAATCTTTGCGTGTTGCACAATAAACCTTTGAGTAAAAATAAAAAACTAAGCAATTCAATCGCTGGAATTGCTTAGTTAATAAAATAATCTACCTTTTAACTACAATGTTTTCTTATTTCATTTAACATTGGGGCTTTAAATCAACAAGGCTGCCAATGTTAAACCGCTCACTTCTTTACTTTGTTACCCATTCGGCGATTTTTTCGGCAGACTTGACGCCGTCTTGCGCGCTGGTTATAATCCCGCCTGCGTAACCTGCACCCTCTCCGATTGGAAACAGTCCCGCAATGCTTGCCTGCGCCAACTCGTTGCGCGTTACTTGCACTGGACAACTTGACCTACTTTCAATTGCGGTCATTATGGCGTTATCGCTCGCAAAACCCCTGATTTTCTTATCAAAAATCGGGAGCGCAAGTTTGAGGCTGTCGGCAACAAAAGGCGGCAGACATTCGCGCAAATCGGCATACTTAACTTGCGGCTTGTAGGTTGGCGCGCAAACGTCGTTTTTCGCGCCGTCCGCATTTGTATCGCGCGCTTTGGTTGCACCACTCAAAAAGTCGCCAACTTTTTCGCACGGAGCACAATAGTTACCCCCACCCAAAATGTACGCTTTATGCTCCCACTCTCTTTGGAAGTAGAGTCCGTCGAGCGGGTTGTCGTTGTAAAAGTCGTCGGGCGAAACATTGACCAGTACTGCGGAATTTGCGTTTTCAAGGTCGCGCGCGAAATTGCTCATCCCGTTAGTAACAATTGTTTCTTCTTCGCAACTGCTCGCGACGACTTGTCCCCCTGGGCACATACAAAAAGTGAACACGCTGCGCCCGTTTTCTAAATGCGCGACGAGCTTATAGTCAGCAGGCGGCAGGCGGTCGTCAAGCGTCCCGTACTGACTCAAATTAATGTCCTTTTGCTTGTGCTCAATTCGCACGCCCATCGCAAATGGTTTTGGCTGCATAACGACGCCCTTTTTGTTTAGCAATTCAAAAACATCTATTGCACTATGCCCGACACCAAGCGCAAGCACGTTCGTTTGAAACTCGATAAGTTCGCCACTTGTTAGCGACTGCGCCGTAACGCTTTTAACTTGGTTTTCGTCCGTGCTAAAATCGACAAACTTATGTTGGAACAACACTTGCCCGCCCAAACTTTCAATTTTGCGCCTAATATTTTTGACAACTTTGACAAGGTTGTCGCTGCCTATATGCGGTTTTGACTTGTAAAAAATTTCTTTAGGTGCGCCTGCCAAAATAAACTCGTTAATTACCTTTTTACAGATTTCATTGGTAATGTTAGAATTAAGTTTGCCGTCGCTGAACGTTCCCGCGCCGCCCTCGCCGAACTGCACATTGCTCGTTTTGCACAACTTACCCGTTTCCCAAAACTCCGCGACATCGCGCTGCCGTTCATCCACAGTTTTACCTTGCTCCAAAACAATTGGCTTGAGCCCCATTATACTCAAGGCAAGTGCGCAAAACATTCCGCTCGCGCCGAAGCCGACAACTACGGGGCGCGTTTGCCCTGACACTTTCTCGTACTGCAACCCTGAGTAGTCAACTAGGGTAGTCTGAAAATGCTTAAAGTTCTTGTAACTCTTTTTCACTTCTACCGCAACATTTAGCACATACTGGATGTTCTGCTTGTTGCGCGCGTCGATTGCCTCTTTTATCTTGTGAATGCTCAAAATTTCGCCGTCGCGAGCGCGCATTTTCCTTTTGCACTCGCAAAATAGGTCGCGCTCAGTATAGCCAATATTGAGTTTTAAGCCTGTTATTAGTAACATTTTCTCTCCTTAATTATCCCCCAAAAAAAGTTAAATCATTTTACATCTTTTTCAAAATTTGATTACCAACAATCATTGCGCTTGTGCTCGCCCACTGCAAATTATATCCGCCGCAAAGTCCGTCCACGTCGAGACACTCGCCCGTAAAAAACAGGTTTTCGGTGGTTTTACTCATTAGATTTTCGTCAACGCTAGCTAGCGGAACGCCGCCGCTAAAAACTTGGTAATTATCCATTGGTTTTGAGGGGGTTATTTTGTAGTTTTTGATAAGGTGCGCTAGGTTTTCTATATCCGCCTTTGTGTTGCAACCATTTTTGCAGTTTGCCTTTTCCAGCAAGTTTCTTGCAAGCGCAGGATGAAAAATGCCAATTAAAATATTTTCAAGCTTTCCCTGCCTTTGTAGCAACATCCCTTCGATTTTATCACTGCTAAAGTTTGGCATAAAGTCAACTGTTATCGTTGCGTTGTAATTTTTGCGGCGCGCAAGATACGCTGACAGGTTAAAAATCAAAATCCCGCTAACCGCGTTTTCTTTGAACAGGATTTCACCCTTTTCAGACACGCCCAACTCGTCGATTGTTGCGACAACATTATCAACGCGCACGCCGTTTAGTCCTTTGTTTGTTTGTGTTTGCAGGCTCACAAGGCTTGGGGAGCAGGGGATAAAGTTTGCGTGCAGGTTTTTAAACATTGCATGCGCAGGGTTGCCACCGACGGAGATAATGCAGGTTTTGCAACGTATGGTGCAGGTTGAAGTTTTTACGGAAAACACGTCCCCGCACTTAGCGATAGCGGTTGCCTCACTATCTAAAAACATTGTTACCTTACCGTCGATGCCGTTTCTAAGCACATCGAGGACGCTCGTCGCTGTGTTACTGAACGGGTACACGCGCCCCTCGGAGTCTGCGTAAGTGAGGAGCCCTAAGTTTTCGTAGAAACGCAAGTTTTCATTAAGCCCGAAGCGCGAAAAGTAGCCCGACAAGTCGGCGTTATAAAAAGAACTATCAACCCTCAAATTCGTGAGGTTGCAACGGCCATTTCCCGTCGCCAAAATCTTTTTGCCGACCCTGTCCGCCTTTTCAATTACGGCGACCCTCATTTTGTCGCAAAGCAAGTTAGCGCAAACCAGCCCACTCGCGCCCCCGCCTACAATCACAACATCAAATTCTTCCATTTCTTCTCCCCTTTGCCTAATTTCAAACTTTCACTTTACCAAAAACGCTCGATTACTCTTGTGCCTTTACTTAACAGTGAATGTCCTACAATTTTTGCGCATTTAGTTTGCACAATATTCCCCTTTTACGTTCTCGCGCACACGCGCACATTATGCAATGCCTTTTGTGCGCTTATCCGCGCGTTCGTGCCTAGAAAAATAAGACAGCAAAGCCGTCTTATTTTTGTAACTATTTAACTATCTTGCTAGCAATAAACAAGACTCCGAGCGTACCCGCGCCACAGTGGCTTGCAATTGTTGCGCCCGCGCTTGTTTCGTAAATTGTCTCAAACTTGCCCTCTAGTTTACTTCTTGCAACGTCAACAATTTCTTTGTCGATAGGAGTATGTGTTATAAACACTCTCTTCCTGTCGTACTCAGGGTTACTTGCAAGCGTGTTATCGACATAGTTTTCGATAACTTTTTCCATCTTACCAATGTACTTTTTACCGACAATCATTTCGCCGTCTTTAACCAAAATTTCCGGCTTAATGCGCAAGAACTTAGCGCTCAAGTTTGCTGCGCCGCTACATCTCCCGCCCTTGTGCATATAGTCAAGGTTTCCCAAAATAAAGGACGCTTGAACATACTTAACCAAATCCTCACAACTCTTTGCGATTATTGGCGGCTCAACTCCACGTTCTGCTAAGTCGCAAGCGTTAAGTGCAAGCAGTGCCATACCTGTACTAAGCGACTTTGTGTCGACAACAAACACCTTGTTCCCGTAATCCTCACTCGCTTTGGTGGCGTTGTTGTAACAACTAGACATCTTACCCGAAACGACAAAGTGGATAACGCAGTCTGCGTCTTTGAGTAGGTTATCAAAATACTCTTGGTAAACCATTATGCTAGGTGAGGCAGTTTTGGGTAACTCTCCCGACTGTTTTACAAACTCAAAAAGTTCATCGGTCGTAATGTCGACCCCGTCGCGTCTTGTAATATCTTTTAAGGTAACCAATAGCGGCATAACAGCAATGTTGTATTTTTCAATCAACTCACTGTTCAAATCTGCCGTACTATCAACTGAAATTCTTATTTTCATAATAACTCCCATAAACGTTTTCGTTCTATAATTATATAGTTTTTTCGCATTTAAGTCAAGTATATCAAATAAATACTTGTTTTTTTTGTACTTTTTATATATAATTATATATACTATTTTTTTTGAAAATCTTAAAATCTACAAAGGAAGGTCAAATGTGGCTAAAAAAGAGTGTGTACACGCTGGGCATAGAGAAAGAATGCGTTCAAAGATATTAAACAACCACGTTAATGTTATGCTCGACCACGAATTGCTTGAGGTGTTACTCTACTATTCGTTGCCAAGGCAAAACACTAATGAAATCGCACACGAACTCATCCAGTCGTTTGGGACACTTGCAAATGTTTTCAAGGCGGATGCAGACGAACTTCACTCGGTTTGTGGCGTATCTATGAAATCAATTTCACTTATTAAACTATTTCAAGAACTATTCAATAGATACAACGAGTTAATACGCTTGCCAAGGACAAAAATCTCCTCTACAAGCACTATGCATTCATATTTTGAAAAGTTTATGAACGACGCACCTGAAGAAGAACTGTTTATTGCTTATATTGATGAATCGCTAGAGATTTATGCTTGCGAAAAAATCGCAACAGGCTCATCATCCGAAGTTGGGACAACTATGGATGACATCATCTTAAATATTCAAAGAAAACATCCTTCTAAAATTGCGTTATCACACAATCACCCTTTCACGTCTTGTATGCCGTCTAAGAGTGATGTTATTTCTACGTTTAGAATTAAACTGTTTTTGCGTCTTTTAAATATTGAACTGGTGGAACATATTATATTTGGAAATGACGGCTATTGTAGTTGTATGGACGTAGTTAATAATTTGTGTATGCAATTTGACGACGCATTAAGCGATGTTTCAAAAAGTTTTGATTACAGGGTAAACGTACAACGCCACAAGGTGATTCAATATGTTGAAGATATATAAATATGAAGAATTAAAGCCGTTTTCCTATTTCTCGATAGGTTGCTATGTTGCATTTTTAGTCAGTATGAGCACTTTGTTCATACCATTGTTTTTCAATAAAACTACAAAGACGTTTTACAGTTTAATTGACATTTTATCACTCAACTTTACTTCGATTAATATTTTAGTCGGTGTGTTGCTGTTTTGTTTCTGTCTAATATTTTTGTTTAACTTTTTGTTTGAGCCGTCGTGGCTGACATTCTTTATTAATGTTGCGATAATTATCTTTATGTTTATTTCGCCACTATTATTAAAGGGACAACTTGTACCACTGCTTCGCATTTACAACTCGACGCTTTCAATGCATATAGGGGCAATTTTGATTATGCTCTGCGCCGTTGCTTACATCGCGCTAGAGTTATACAAAATTAGCATACTGGACAAATTTGTAAACAGAAACATCCTAAACAAGCGCGACTTGCTTATGCAGAAATTTAAAAATGCAAAGAAATTCTACCTGCACCACTCACAATCAAAAAATGCTAAATTCAAAAAGCACTACCGCGTTAGAAAACCACGCGTAAAATGTAACGTTCGCTACAAGCGCGCTAATCTAGTAAAAACCGCTGAGTACCTAAAGTATCTTGAGGAAGTTTACAAGATTTAGCCAAAACACCGCAGCGTGTAACAAAAAAAGCCAAAAGATTTAAACTTTTGGCTTTTTTATATTTTGAAGGTTATTCTTCGGAATCGTCATTTATTGAACCATCTAGCAACGTTACAGGCTCAACTTCAATAAGTTTGGTTCCGTCAACGACTGCAACGGCATCCAATTTCTTTTGTATACGCTTAGATTTCTTAGTTGCATCCTCAATTGTTGTACTTGCCTCGTCAAGTTTCTTTTGTGTTTTTGCAAGCAGTTCAACAAACTTGACAAACTCAGTCTTAAACGTTGACAGCAACGCCCAAACTTCACTTGAACGCTTTTCAATTGCGACGCTCTTGAAGCCCATTTGCAGCGAGTTGATGAGCGCCGAAAGTGTTGTTGGACCACAAACGATTATGCGGTAGTTATCTTGCAAGTATTCAAGCAAGCCCGCGTTTTTGACGACTTCCGCGTAAAGTCCCTCGAGCGCAAGGTACATAACGGCAAAGTCGGTTGTGCGCGGCGGGTCAATATACTTTTCGTTAATCTTTTTCGCTTCATCTTTTATGCGCTTTTCAAGTGCTTTTTGTGCCTTCTCCACGTCCTCTTTTATGCCAAGCTCACTCGCTTCAACCAATCTTTGGTAATCCTCAAGTGGGAACTTTGCGTCGATTGGAAGCAGTACGGTTTCGTCGTCGTTTTTCCCCGGCATTTTGATTACAAAGTCAACCGCTTCTTTGGAGTTTTTCTTGATTTGCACTTGGCTATCGTATTGGATGTGGCTGAGCATTTGCTCAAGTATGTTTCCAAGTTGCACCTCGCCCCAAACGCCACGTATTTTGATGTTACTCAAGGTGTGTTTTAGGTCGTCAACGCCGGTCGCGAGGCTGCGCATTTCGCCTAATCCCTTATGCACTTTTTCAAGTCTTTCCGAAATAATTGCAAAACTATCGTTAAGGCGTTTTTCAAGCGATGTGTTAAGTTTTTCGTCAACTGTTTCGCGCATTTTGTCAAGTTTTTCGTTGTTATCCACATTGATTTTATACAGCATTTCGCGGATTGTTTTATCAATATTTGACAGGCGCGTTTCGGTTTCGGTCAACAAGTTTTTTACGCGCACTTCAACGTTTTGCAAAATCTGCGTTTGCTCAGTTTTGAACGCGTGTATATTTTGGTTGGATTCCGACTTTGAGGCGTACAACGTGCGCATAATCTGCTCGTTGTTGGAGTCAATAATTTTCTCAAGGTTTTCGTTTATTAATTTAATTTTATTAAACTGCTCATTTAATTCCCTTTGCACGCTACCGCTGCCTTGGTTGCTCTTTTTAAAAAGCAATACGGCGAGCAAAATTAGGCACAGTACTCCTACAACTAATATTCCGTAATCAACCATTGTTGCTGCACACAATCTTACCATATATCATCACTCCACTCAATAAATTTCTCCAGTTCTTCCAATAAAAACTCTTTGTTGTTGTTTCTCTTTTTTACTGCAAGTATCAGCGCCGTTCCAAGCAACGATGAAATCTCGTCATTGTCAAGTTCCGGCCACTTGTCTTTAATGTCTTTTGATGTAATCGAAAGTTCGCCAATATAGCGCGGGATGTTGTTTGCCTTCATTAAATCTGCGGTTATAAAAACACGCTCAAAAATTTCATCGGCAAATCCTCTGTGTAAAATATTGTTATAATACGAAATATCTGAAAGCACAGGAAAGAAATAGTGCACATACGCAACAAATTTGCTCTCGTCGGTCATTTTGTTTCGCGTGAATAAACCATCCAAAACTAGGGTATAATGGGCTTGCGCTTTCCTTCCCAACATTAACCCTTCTTCCCCAAAATAACTTCCAAGCATTAGTTCCGCACGCTCGCCCACCATACTCTCAGTAAGTAGCCCTATAAAATAGGAAAGTCCCAGCGCAAAGTCAGCAGAAAGGAGCGTCCCAAATTTGAACGGCGTATGGTAGGAATCATATAACAAATTAATATCAACAACCTCTGGCAACCTAGTGTAAATATGTTCTATAATTCGCAAAGAGAACAAGGCGTCAAGCAGTCGAAGTTCCCTAGCGTGTATCGTATCTTCATCTTGTGCGTAGTTGTAACTATCTAATTGTGCACGCAGTGTGCGTTCGTCAGTTTCATCGGAGTAATGCTCTGTAGGATATTCGCCTTCCGCTGCTTGACATTTAAAAATCTTGCGCATTTCTTCCGCAACTTTAACGTGTGAAACATCTTTTAGTAGATGCCTATGCAAAGTTGCGCTGTCCATAACGTCTTTAGGTATGTACATTTTCTTTGTGTATGCGAGCCTAACAAGGCGCATAATACGCAAGCCGTCCGATTCAAAAACGCGTTCGTTAACCATTCGTATGCGGTGTTCCAAGCAATCTTGCAAACCATTACAAGGGTCAAACAACTTACATTCCGACAAATCGTAATACATTGCGTCTATAGTAAAATCTCGCCTTTGAACATCCTTTTCAACTTCGCTAACAAAGGAAACTTCGCGAGGGGTATGCCCTTTGCCGTAGATTTCCTCGCGAAAGGTGGTATAGTCAAATGTGGCGGTCTTTCTGCCTGCGGATATTTTATATGAGCCGAGCGCAGTGTTAACAGGTTGTGCTGTAAATTTTGTGTTTGTTAAAATCCTCTCAACGTCGCTAGGCGTTGCTGCACTGCAAATATCAATATCATCCGTGTCAATATCAAGCACAAAGTCGCGAATGTATCCACCAACGATGTACAACTTAAACCCGTTGTCTGCAAATATCTTGCTAAGTTCCCAAATTTCGCTTGGGATTTTTCCCTTAAATTTCTCTAGTATATCCATTGTAAACCTTCCTATAATTATACCAAAATTCGCTTTCATAAACAAGTGAATAACACCAATTAATAAAAACAGATTACATGATACAATACTGGCAAAATAATGCTGCGATAATAACAAACTTTTAAGTTATTAAAACAATTAAATCCCCCCCCCTACTTAAAGCACTTTTGAGCACCAAAAAAACAACCTACACGAACTCAAAATGAGCAGCATAGGTTGCTTTTAATCTTATATGTTTAAATATTTTACTATTGCGATACTTTGCAAAACCACTTACAACAATTATTACAGCAAAGCGATTGCAAAGTCTCTACATTAAAATACGCTTAAATTAGTCGTTCTTATCATTAGGGCGAACCGTTATGTATCTATATGGTTCGACGCCAAACGACTCCGCGATTACATCCTTCCTATTCGCCAAAAAGTCGTGGATAAGGTGGCGCTCAAAAGAATTCATTGGTTGCATACGAATTGTTTTACCCGAACTGATAGCCTCGTCGGCGCATTTAATTGCTTGCTCGCACAAATCGGCTTCGCGTTTCTTTTCATAGTCGCCCACATTAACAATTATGCGCTTGAGCGAAACTTCTTTGTTGTGTCCGCGCTCAATAGTGTTTAAAATAGTTTGCAGGGCATTGACGGCGTCAGTGTTTCCAAACACTTCGCAGCCTTCGCCTTGTATTTCAAAGACAACTACTTTGTTTTGCACCCTTTCGGTCGCGTAAACGTTAGGGTTGTATAGTTTTAGAATTTTGTTTAAGACGCTCAACGCATATGTTGTTCCGCTTTCGTTTTGCACGCGCGCTTCCTCAGTTTCGCCGCAGTTTGTTTGCAAGCAGTTTGTTTCCGCGCCCGACTCTTGGCTGCAGGGTTCCGCGCTTTGAGGCTTGGACGTCGCGTCAAAAAGTTCGGCAAAACTCTCAGTTTTTGTCAACTTTACCTTTGCTTTTTTAAACATCCCCCCTTCGCTCAAAATCTCAACTTTTACCTCGTCGAGTTTTGCCCCCAGTTGGCTCAACCCGCTCTCGATTGCCTCTTGAACGTTCTTACCAAAACTCTCTATGCTTTCCATTGCCTCACCTCAACTGACATCCTATTGTCTAACGTAATCAGGTTTTTTAACTTCAACTTTTGCCTTACCGCTAGATTTTACTAGGTCGTCTTTTTTGTTCCTCAAAATTAGGTTGAAAATATAGTTAGCAAGCGCACCGAACGCTGATGTCGTAACGATGTACAACGCAAACGCCGCACTATATCCCAAAGTAATCAACACCATAACGATAGGCAGTACCCATTTCATAACCTTCGTTGCAGCAGCCCCGCTGGCTTTAGGTTGTGGGTTTTCTTTTTCACCTTTAGCAGAAAGTATGCGCCCCTCGTCGGCAGGTTTCTCTTCTTTCTTCTTTTTGTCCTTGACCGCTGCTTGTCCTAATGAAACAGATAGGAACGAAACAACTGCAGCAAGTATAATCAAGATAAAGTATCCGTTTGACGAACGAACCTTTTCGCGCAATGGATCCATAACTGCATCATACTTAGCTTTTTCTGCTTCGTATATTGCTTTTTCTTCGTCAGTTCCATTTTTTAGATTAATTGAATTTGCGTATGATTCAAAAGATGCGATTGGACTTGCAGTTGTATCTGGACGCCAAATATTTTCAATCCAAAGCCAACTTGTTTTGATTTCTTGATATTTTTCAAATACTGCTTGCTCTTGCTTAGCGACATAATCAACTTCGGTAACACTTACTGAGTCGTACGCTTTCTCAAGTGCTTCATACTGTGATTTGACGACATTGCTTGAGATATTGTTCATTCCTGCAAACAGTGTAAAGAACACAAAACAGGTAACAAATAGATACAGTATCATTATACCACACGAACCAAACATCCCGACGTTTTCGCGCTTATATAGTTCCATCGTCTTTTGGTTGAGTGTGTTTTTATCGTTGGCGTACTTTTCCTTGAGTTTAGCAAGTTGCGGCGCAATCTTTTCTTGTTGCGCGGTAGTTTTTGCGGTCGACTTTCTTTGGAAATAGTCAAGCGGCAACATCAAAAGTTTTACAGCTATACCAATTAGAATGATAGTAAAACCATAATCGCCAATCCAACTATAAAACCATTTGATTATGTCTTCCCAAACACCTAATCCTGCTGGAATTTCAAGTTGTGCAGATAATAGATTTATTAAACTAACCATTTGCAATCTCCTTTGATATTATCTGGAACAGGATCGACGCCGCCCGAATGTCTAGGCGTGCACCTCAAAATCCTTTTTAATCCTAAATACGACCCCTTAAAAACCCCGAACGATTTTATAGCTTTTAAAGTGTAGGTTGAACACGTCGGCAAATATATACACCCGTGCGGCAACAGTGGCGAAATCACCCATTTGTACAAGTAAATAAGTCCTTCCGCTAGCCACTGCAGAGGCATAAGCAATATTTTAAAGATGTTCATACGTTACCCTTAAATTAGTCTTTATCCTTAACTTTATTCAATAAAAACTTCAAATTATCATATAGCTGTTGATAACTCATATTTTCTATTCCGCTGCGCGCAACAATGATAATATTTTTCTTGCCGATTGAATCGTTTTTTGTAATATCATAAATGCAGGCGCGGATACGCCTCTTGACTTTGTTGCGCACGACCGCATTACCAACCTTTGAGCCGATACTTATCCCGTAGCGCGCGTAAGGCTTGTACGATTTCGTTACAATTAGCGTTACACATTTTGCGTTTTGGCGTTTCCCATTGCGGAACATAAAGTTGAATTCTTTAATCTTTTTTATTCTATACTTTTTTTTAATCAAAACTTCCTCGCATATTATAAAAAATGCTCACTAATAAATAATGAGCAATTAATTATACAGTAAGTTTTGCTCTACCGCGTGCTCTACGTCTTTTGAGAACACGTCTGCCTGCTGTCGTCTTCATTCTTTGACGAAAGCCGTGAACTTTGCTTCTGTGTTTTTTCTTAGGTTGATAAGTCCTCTTCATAATGCCATCTCCTTTACATATTCATCTTGAAAGATTTAAGTTTTAATATTATATATGAATTTCACTTTTTTGTCAAGTCATTTAGCGATATTTTTAAGTAAATGCGCCAAACTTATTTTTTTGCGCCACCCCGCGCTAAAAAACAACCTCAATCGACGGCGCAAAACAGCCATCTTTTCTCACCTAAACATTTGCAGTTTCTCCACCCTCAGGTTTTGCCAAAAAGTCAGTATTTTCGGGCTTTTTAGCGTGTAGTTATCCACAATTGTTCAACTTTTGTGGATAACTTTACACGCTTTAAAAATCAATAAAGCTAACACTTTTAAAAAGCATTATTTAAAGCTCGCTAAACCTCGTAAAATCCACACTTTAAAACTCTTTCTTTCTTAAAAAATCAGTAAAAACATCAACGGCGAAGCAAGAAAAAACTCTGCCGTTTTATCCTTGCGTAGGTTTAAGTTTTAAATGTACTAACCACCCTCACGGCTTAGACTAAGTACAGGTAAAACCTGCTTTTTTTACATTCAAATGCACACGACTGAGTTTTTAAACTTTTTGTTGAGCGTTGCGCAAAACATCCAACGCGCCCAATGCCGCAGCCCTAATGCAGGCAAACTTCCCACACCACACCACAGTGGACAAACCCAACGCACAACGCCGCTGTGGATAAGTCCGAGCGCAAGACTTAACGCTACTGTGAACAACTCATAAAAGTATACTACACATTTATGAAACTACACAATTGTGGATAACCGCTAAAACACTCACTACAACCGCCTCTGCCCCTCCCTAAAGCTAGACAAGACGACCTCCCATTTCAAACATCACTCTCACTAATTTTATTATTTAGCAAGCTCAAATATTCACACTAAAAAGCTTCGCGATAAACCACTACAAAAAAAAGCGGAAAAAGTCCGCAGCAACTAAAAAAAAACTTAGAAGCCTACACTCTTTCACGCTTTGAAACTTATGTTATCCGCTTAAACAGAAACTGCCCGATTTCCACAAATGTGGATAACTCAACTTTTTGCCCCACAAGAAAAATGGTTAAGTACTTAACTATTTTTGCCGCCAAAAAACATACGCGTATTACACAATTTACCCTATGATACTCTTGCAAAAACATAGTATTTATGCGGGGTGTAGGCATTTAGGCACAATACAAATTCTTATCTGCATCCACTGATTGCGTTAACAAGTTTTTGGGGAGTTATCCACATTCTCAATAAAAACAGTCTTTTATACCCCCCTGTGGAAGAGATGTGAATAAATCGTCTACAAGTTTAAATTGTAAACATTTTATTGCCTTCAAGTTTAAATATTTTAAAACATTTAGTAGTAGTGGTGTTTGTTACAAAAAACACTTATCCACAATTGTTTAACATATGTGGATAAGTAATTTTAGAAAAATTTGCACCCAAAATTTTTGCCGCCAAAAAGCAGAAAATTCAAGAGAATGTTCCACTTTAAAACTGCAAAATATGAGCCTAACAAATGTGCATTTTAGTTAATTATGCGCACAGGAAGGATGAGGAAAAGATACCCGTCCCCTTCAAATGGCTTAATAATGCACGGAGCGATTGGAGTTGTAAAATTAAGTGTTATAAACTCGTCGTTTACCACCTTCAAGCACTCGATAAAATAGCGTGAGTTAAACGCCGTTGTCAAATCAACGCCATCCAAAGAAATTGTAACATTTTCGTGGATGTTTCCAATTTCACTGTTCGACGAAATAGCCAAAGTTTTGTCCTTAATTTCAAACTTTGCTATGTTGTTTCTTTCGACGCGCGCAAGCAAACTTGTTCTGTCGAGCGCCTCTTCAAGTTGTTTTTTGTTTACGGTCGTAACCGTAGTAAAATCACCAGACGTAATGAGGTTATTATAATTAATAAACTCCCCGTCTAGCAAGCGAGAAATGATGACCGCGCCCTCTTGCTCAATCATCACGTATTGCTTTTGGAAAAATACTTTTATGCTCTCGTCTTTGTCGTCGATAACCTTGGTTATTTCAGACAAACTCTTAGCAGGAACGACAAACTGCGCCTCGCTAGTTGTGTACAAAATTGGCTTTTTAGCTATACTCATCCTGTACCCATCGAGTGCGACAACATTGACCTTATCGCTAAAAACTTCAAAGAAGCACCCCTTGAATAGTGGCCTTGCGTCGTCAAGCGAAACGGAAAAAATCGTCTTGTTAATAGCGTCCACAAAGTCGTCTTTGCTAATCTCAAAGTACTGCTCGTTTGAAATCTTTTGTATATCAGGAAACTCCTCAGCATTCAAGCATTGCATATAACCCACACTGTCAGTATATGCAAGCTTCAACTGATTGTTTTCACTAACTTCCAAAACAATTTGCTCGTTTGTAAGTTTTCTAACATACTCACTAAAGAACTTACCGGGAACAACAACCGTTCCTTCAAGTTTTACGTCAGCCTTAATCTTTGTCTCAATCATCAACTCAAGATCTGTTGCGCTCAACTTCAAGCAATCAGCCTCAGCAACCAACTTAATTCCTTCCAAAATCGGATTAGTTGTTCTAGTTGCAGTTGCTTTGATAACCTTCAAAACTGCATCAGCGAGGTCAAGCCCATCGCATATTACTTTCATTCGGGTATTCATAGTTTCTCCTAAAAAATTCAAATCATTTTAGCATACTTTCGTTTTTCTGTAAAGCATTTTTGCCCAACTTTTCAAAATTTCTTCATTTTTTTTGGCGCTACAGGAGTTGAATTTTTTATTTTTTTTAAATAATAACCTGTATTATTATTGTCTGTGCAAATGTGGATAAATTTTGACGTAACCACAATATATTGTGTCATAACTCCTTAAAATCAACCACAGTATACAATATATAGTTTTTCAAAATGTGCATATCTCGGTGGAGAATTCCACATTTTTTGCACATTTAACTAACATTTTCAATTTTTCGGGTGTGGATAACCCGATTTTGAACCGCGTTTTTTGGAAAAATAGTTAAGTACTTTACGAAATTTGGCGAAAAATATTTTTTTTTGACTTTTTCAAAAAAATCAATTAAATTTGGTTGACTTATTTTTGAAAATCGCTATAATATAAAATTTTATTATTTTTAGTTAATTTAGTTTTTAGAATTTAAAAAAATTTTAAATTCTAAATTCGCGGAAGTTCGGCTCTTCAAAATAAACGGAACCTAAAATTGTAGCGTCTTTTAGTTGAACTCATCGCCAGTTGCGCAAGTTTTTTTGTGTGTTATTTAAGTACTAATAATATGTTAAGCTTGTTTATTTAATTGTTACTCATAATTTAGTAAGTAATTTTATTTTATTTCAGCACTTACTTATAATCATTACTTAAATACTATTAATACAATCTTTACTTAATTATAATATATAATATTGCAAATAATAAGTCAAGTAATTTTATATTATTAATTAATAATTATTTATTGTCTAAATTATTTTGGTTATACTAATATAATATTAAGTACTTTTATTAATGTTATACTTATTTTATTATAAGTACTAACTTAATACACTTACTTATTTTTTTATTCGTACTAATTATAAGGGGTTGCATAATGCAGCGTGCTATCGCTTTTTATACTCATACAATATAGTGAGTAATTATACTTATATTTTTTACTTATAATATTATAAGTTAATATTAATTTTTATATTTAAAATAATATGCATATATAGTACTATTATATTATTACTAATACTATATTAAGTATTAATATGTTTTGTTTACTTTAATAATAGATATTACTAAAAATATTAAAGTACTTATAAAATGTTAAGTATTTTATATATTATTTTGTTATTATATAATTATATAACGTATATATATTAATACTTATTATATTATAAAAACTATATTATTTATTATACTCATAATATAATAAGTACTTAATTATTATACTACTTATAATATTATATAAACTAACATATTACTGTATTTATAATATTATAAGTTTAGATATATAATTATATCTTTACTTAATATAAGTACTAAAATAGATAAGTACTTACAATATTATAAGTACTTATTTTATTTAAGTACTAAAATAATATAACGTATTTAAATATATATTTATTCTTATTATATTATTAGTACTAAAATAAGACAATGGGCAAACAAAATGCCGACTAAATTTTGCCTGATACAGTTTTATTTGGTTCATATGCTTATTTTGTGTCTACTGCACCATACCCATTTGCAACGGCGCACACGATGTCGTGGCAGATTATACCATACTCCATTGCGGTTATGCAATTATTTTCTGCGTTGCAATCAATTGCTGCATTGTAACCAATCAACATACTACAACTAATCGGCGTACCGCAACCAATTATGGCAGCACAACTGATAGCCGAACTGACAACTAAACCGACAGATGAACTAACAGTGAACCGACAGCTAAGTTACAATCAACTCCATGTTGTTGTTAGCAATCAAACTTAAATTAACTATTATGCGACAATTAACTATTCCGCGATACTTAATTAAAATTTACATGCAACTTATTTTATAAGTAATAATAAGTTATTAGGTACAAATATTATTTAAGTACTTAACATATTATTTGTATTAGCTAATAGTAATAGTTAAAAATATTATATGTACTTATTATATATGAGTAAATAAAATATTGTAATACAAATATAATGTGTTAACATAAATTATTTTGAGTATTAAATTAATATTAGTACTTAAAATATTATTAAAAATAAAATAATATGTATAAGTCTATTATATTATCATAAAATTATTGGAGTACTAATAATAAAGTAAGTACTATTATTAAGTATAATAAATATTATTAGTACTAAAAAATTTATGTACTAACAATTTAATAAGTACTAAATTATGTAAATACTGATAAATTAATAAGTACTTAAATTATATAAGTAAAAAAATGTAAAACGTACGAATTATACATAAGTACAAAAAATATATAACGTAATAATATTATATGATTACGAATAATATAGAATGAACTAGTATAAATAAGTACTAATAACTTAATAAGTACTAAAATATTGTAGTACTAATAATAAAATAAGTACTACAACTAAATAGGTACTAGAAATATATTGATATAATAATATATTGTACGTAAAAATGTTGTTCGTACTAGAAATTATAACACTAAAAATAGTTTAAGTACGTATAAATTAAATTAGTAATAAAATTATAAGTGCCAATGTAAAAACAAAAGATGCGTAATTATATAATTTATTTTGAGTAGAAACAACAAGACAAGAACTGCATAAAAATTAATTGCGTACCATATGAAATTAAATCACAAATGAAAGTTTAATACTCATCAAATAAATTTTAGACAATTAAGTAAAAAAAATATAGCATCACTAAAAACACACTATTTCAAATACAAAAATAAAAAGCAAAAAATCCATAATTCATTACAATTCTAGACTTGACTAATTTGTGGATAAGTGGTATAATCAAGCTATGGATAATAAGATTTTGAAAGGTTGGGAAAACGTCCTAACACGAATGGCTACAAACATTTCAGCCGTCAGTTTTGATTTATGGTTAAAACCGCTTGAGGTAATCGACTTAAAAGACAACGCAATCATTCTATCAGCACCAAGTGTTGTTACAAAAAGTCAAATTTTAAAAAATTTTAAGGAAGAACTTTTGAACGCAATTTCTGCAGAGTTTGAGAATGTTATGGGTTTTGAGCTGTTTACACCTGAAGAGAAGGAAGAGTACTTAAAATACAATAAACCGTTTGAAGAGGAAATACAGCAATCGACTGCGCCTAACTCGCTCGACAACTTCAACCCAAAGTACACGTTTGATAACTTCGTCGTCGGCAAAAGTAACCAGTTTGTTTACACGGCGTGCAGGGCGGTTGCGGAAAACCCCGCAATGCGTTTTAACCCGCTGTTCATTTACGGGGGCGTTGGACTTGGAAAGACCCACTTGTTGCACGCGATAGGTAATTACATAAAAAACAACCTAAAAGACAAAAAAATCGTCTACGTAACTTGTGAAAACTTTATCAACGACTATGTTTATGCGCTCAAATTCAACTCATCAAACGATACAATCATAACAAACTTTAGAGAGAAATACCGCAACGTTGACGTTCTAATGGTTGACGACATACAGTTCATTTCTGAGAAAAAAGCGTTGCAAGAGGAATTTTTCCACACATTTAACGACCTTTACCAAAAAAACAAGCAAATTATCATTAGCTCAGACCGACCACCGCGCGAAATTTCAGCACTTGAGGATAGATTGAAATCGAGGTTTGGAAGCGGACTTATTCAAGATATACAAAAACCTGACCTTGAAACCCGAATTGCTATCTTGGAGAAAAAGGCAACAATTGAAAATTACAACATCGAAAAAGACGCGATTAAGTTTATCGCAGAAAGAGTTGACTCAAACATTCGTGAAATGGAAGGGTTCCTATCAAAAGTTATTTTCTTTAGTTCGCTTCTAGGTAAAGATGTGGCAACAGTTGATGACGCTCAAGAAGCACTTAAAAATTACATTGAAACAAACAAAGAATCATTAAGCACTGACAGGATTATTCACGTCGTTTGTGATTACTTCAATGTTACAAAAGACGACCTAATTGGCAAAAAGAAAACAAAAGAAATTGTAACCGCTCGCCAAATTTGTGTTTATCTCATAACAGAAATGATGGATTTACCATTGACGGCAATTGGTGAAATTTTCGGCGGAAGAGACCATACAACAATAATTCATTCACGCGATAAAATCGAAGAAATGGTTAGAAATAAGACAAACGTAAATGTTGCGGTTAACGACCTTAAAGCAATGCTTGAAAACTAATGTGTAGACAAAATCCAAATTACACAAAAAAATATTACATCACTTAAAAATGGTAAAAATCTTAAAAAAACACTAAAAAGCACGTTTTTAACGTGTTTTTTTGATGTTTTTACACATATTTTTTGAAAATTACGCAATTTTTAATAGTAAAAAAATAATATGTAGACAATTTTTTTAAGGTGTTTACCACTAATTTCATTGCCATTATAAGTGCATTTAAATCAATTAAAAAATTCTTGTCGTTTTTTTTTGCTGTATTATTTTTTTTAATAAGTATAAATTATCAATTAAAAGAATTAAAAATTATATTCAATATTTTTCATGAAAAATCTAGCTTAATTTCAAAAATAGAATATTCAAAAAAATATTGTATTTTTCTATAAAAAATGGTATAATTTATTCATGGAAAATAATGAAAAAACAATAGTTGCAGTTGCAACTCCAATTGGAAGCGCGGGCGTCGGGATTGTTCGTTTGAGTGGCAGTCAAAGTTTTGAGATTGCGCAACAAATGTTTAACAAAACAATTTCGCAGCCGCGTTATATGTATTTAGGAAAAATCAAAACAGAAAAACTTGATGAATTTGGTTTTGTAGTTTACTTTAAGGCGCCAAACTCATATACAGGTGAAGATGTTATCGAATTTCAAGTACATGGTGGTGTACTAATATTAAATGAAGTCGTTAAGCAATGTTTAAAACTTGGGGCGACGATGGCGGAGCGTGGAGAGTTTACAAAGCGGGCGTTTTTAAACGGCAAGGTTAGTTTAAATGAGGCTGAAAGCTTGATGGATTACATCAATGCACAGTCGGATGCTGAATTAGTTGCAAGCAAAAACTTGTTAAATGGCGCATTTTCTACGCAAATCAATGATTTTATCGACAATTTAAAGGATTGCTTGGCACAAATAAATGTAACACTAGATTATCCTGAGCACGATGATGAGCTAAAAACAGCACAAAATATCAAAAAATTGCTGCAAAACCTTGAAATTAAGGTTGAAAAACTTATAAACTCATATAAATATGGGAAATTAATCAAAAACGGAGTCAATGTTTGTCTAGTTGGCGAACCGAATGTTGGAAAGTCATCCATTATGAACGGGTTAATGAATCTTGACGTTGCAATTGTTACCGACATTGCGGGCACAACAACGGACGCCATTAAAGAGTCCTATATATATAAGGATATAAGATTTAACATTATTGATACTGCAGGCATACGCGAGAGCAAAAATGTTATTGAGCAAATTGGAATTGTAAGAACGAAACAAAATATTGATTTGGCTGACTTGGTTTTGTGTGTATTTGATTGCTCAAACATTTCTAACCTTGAGGCAATATTACAAGAAACTCAAAATAAATCGCGTTTACTTGTTTTTAATAAAAAAGACCTTAAAAATGACCAAAATTTTGATAAAAACGCATTAAAAAACGAAAATTTCATTGAAATTAGCGCAAAAAACAGTGAGGATATCGCCGCGCTAAAAGAAAAAATTTATTCAACAATTATTAGCGACAACTTCAACCTTGACTCGTTCGTGATTTTAAACCAGAGGCATTATGAAATGTTAAACTTGGCGCGTGAGGCAATTGAACGTGCGGTTAGCAACATTGATATTGTAACGCTTGATTGCACGGCTTGCGATGTTATGGACGCATATGGTGCGCTTGCTGGTATCGTGGGGCACGGCGATATAGAAGAAATAATTGACACTATTTTTTCAAAGTTTTGTTTAGGCAAATAATTGATAAATATTCTTTTAAAATGCAAAAGCTGTAAAAATTCAAAAAAAACGATAAAAATCAAAGAAAAAGCATCAAAAAATGCGTTTTTTGATGCTTTTTATCGCAAAAACGGAGGAAAATATGGAAAATCTTATTGATTATGAAGATTATGATGCGATAGTTATTGGCGCGGGGCACGCAGGTAGTGAGGCGGGATTGGCACTTGCGCGGCTGGGACACAAAACGCTTGTTTTAACAATCAATCTTGATGCTGTTGGGTTTTTGGCGTGTAACCCATCTATTGGTGGTTCCGCAAAGGGGCATTTGGTATGCGAAATGGATGCACTTGGCGGGCAGATGGGGCGAACAGCGGATGAAACAATGTTGCAGATAAAAATGTTAAACCTTGGTAAGGGACCCGCTGTTCATAGTTTGCGCGCTCAGGTAGATAAGGTTGAATATCACAAAGCTACCAAACAAGTTATGGAAAATCAAGAAAACCTTTTCTTAAAACAAGGTGAAGTTAAGGAAATTTTGGTTGAAAACGGCAAAGTTGTCGGTGTTGTAACTGCTACAAATGAAAAATTTACTTGTAAAACCATTGTTGTATGTACAGGGGTTTATTTAAAATCAAAAATCATTATCGGAGAATACATTGAAAATATTGGGCCTAGCGGGTTTAAACAGGCAAGTTTTTTGTCAGACTCGCTGCAAAAACTTGGTTTTGAGCTTAGGCGATTTAAAACAGGAACTCCGCCGCGAATTGACGCGCGTACAATGGATTTTAGCAAAATGGAAATTCAGTTGGGCGATGACGATATTCAAAGTTTTTCTGTGCTAACCGAACAAAAGAAAGAAAATGTTAGTCCTTGCTATTTAGTTTACACAAACAATAACTCACATAATACAATTAAAGAAAATATACATCGCGCGCCACTGTACAATGGGTTGATTAACGGTGTGGGGGCACGATATTGTCCGTCAATTGAGGATAAAGTTATGCGTTTTGCGGACAAAGAACGCCACCAATTATTTTTGGAACCTGAAAGCGCGTCAACGAATGAATGGTATTTGCAGGGGTTTGGAACTTCGCTGCCAGTTGATGTTCAAAGAAAAACCGTTCAAACTATGGATGGGCTGGAGCGTGCGTTTATTATGCGCGATGGCTATGCAATTGAATACGATTGTATTGACAGCACGAAATTGTTACCGACACTCGAAAGTAAAGATATTGAGGGGTTGTACTTTGCGGGACAGATTAATGGAACTTCTGGTTATGAGGAGGCAGGCGCGCAAGGATTGCTTGCGGGGATTAATGCGAGCCTCAAAATGAGAAGTGAAGAGCCGCTTGTTTTAAAACGCTCGGAAAGTTACATTGGTGTTTTGATAGATGATTTGGTTACAAAAGGGACAAACGAGCCATATCGAATGATGACCTCGCGTGCTGAGTTCCGCCTGCAGCTTAGACAGGACAACTGCGACTTGCGGCTTACAGAGTATGGGCATAGAGTTGGGCTTGTTGGCGAAAAACAGTACGAAATCTACAAAAATAAGCAAAAAAACATTGAAAATGCAAGAAAAATCACAAAAAATACGATAAAACCCGATAAAATTATTAATGATTACTTAACGTCGGTTGGCGAACCAGTCATTCAAACAGGAACAACAATTGAAAGTTTGTTGAAGCGAGCGCGCGTTGATATTTACTCGTTGAATGAATGCCTGCACGTGTTTGACGAGTTTGACAAATCGGTTTTAGATGAAATCAATATTGAGATTAAATATGAGGGGTATTTAAAACGTCAATTGCAGCAAATTGAACAGCAAACGAAATCGGAAAATTATAAACTTGACCCCAATTTGGATTATATGAACATTGAGGGGTTGAGAATTGAGGCAAGGCAAAAACTTGATAAAATTAAACCGCTCACATTGGGACAGGCGAGCAGAATTTCAGGAGTTAATCCTGCAGATATTTCGGTTTTACTGATTTATTTAAAGAAAAACGCAAAAAATTAGCAATTTTTGCGTTTTTTTTATTAAATTTACTCATTTTTTAATAAAAAACGGCGTTGAATCCTAGTTTTTTGTGTTTTATAGTTTATTTTTTTTGTTGTAATAAGGATTATATTGTTAGTATTTTATGTCGGTTTTTAAGTATATAATGAGGATAGTAGGGTTGTGACAGAATGTTTTTTTGTGAAAAGTTTAATTTGTGGAAGTTTAAAAAATATAAGTGCATTGTAAAGTAAACCCCAAAGGGGGCACTTCAATTGCTTGTTAGGCGCTTTTTATTTTTTATGTGTGGATAATTCATGTTAGTGTATAAGTTGCAACTATAAGTTGTTTTTAAGTATATATTTCAGTTGGCAGGGAGTTCGAAGGCGTCTTTATTTGTAGAAAGAATGGTTTTACGTAAATTGGTATAATTTTATATTTTTTGTATATTTTGTCGAAATTTCGCCGCAATTTGGGCGTTATAACCCGTCAAAAGTAGGGGTAAGGTTGCATTTTTTAGGATAAAGTCAAGTATTTGTGTGTCCGAGGGGTGCTTTGTGAATTTACCCCCACTTTTGTGCATTTTTTAACGCGATTTATCTTAATACACCTAAAATAGTTAAGTACTTAACCATATTTTTATAGGCGTTTCACGTTCTTGAGTTTATCGAACAAATGTTTTATAAAATATTTATATGAGTATGTGAATGAATAGGTGTGGTTTAGTTGGGGTAAAAGTAGTTTCTTAGTGTGAATTTTTTGTTGTTGTGGGTAAGTTATTTTGTGGTAATATTTAAGTTGTGCACAGTTGCTTTATTTGCGTTGCAGGGATGTTTTGTTTTTAGACAAAATACAGGTTTAGAAAGTGTTGTGGGCTAGTGGGGAATGGGAACTTTGAAAAAGTTTTTGCGTGGGAGTTATTAGTGGATATATTAATATAGAATAAAAAAAAGTTAGGAAAATCATTTTTTTTTGAAAAAAATTTGCTCAATTTCATTTTTCTTGTGCAAATAAAGTGATTTTTTATTTAAAACGTGTTATAATATAAAAAATCAATATAAGGAGATGTGTATGGGAAAAATAATTTCGTTCGTAAATCAGAAAGGAGGAGTTGGGAAAACGACAACGTGCGTTAATTTGTCTGCATTTATTGCTGCGTCTGGTAAAAAAACGCTGCTCGTCGATATGGACCCTCAAGGGAACGCGTCTAGCGGCTTGGGAGTTGAGAAGGGTGGAAACCTAAAGACGGTTTACAGCGTTTTGGATGGCGAGTGCCCAATTCAGGAAGCAATTTCGTCTACAATGATTAAAAACCTTTCAATTTTGCCTGCGACTGTTGATTTGGCAGGGGCTGAAATCGAGCTGGTTTCGGTTAATAATAGGGAAAAGGTGTTAAAGGAAAGCCTTTCAAATGTTAAAGATGAATATGATTACATTATGATTGACTGTCCGCCTTCGCTCGGATTGTTGACAATCAACGCACTGTCCGCCTCTGATACGGTTTTAATTCCTATTCAGTGTGAGTTTTATGCGCTCGAGGGATTAAGTCAGTTGATGAATACTATTAAACTTGTTAAAAAACACTTAAATCCAGAACTTGAGATTGAGGGTGTTATTATGACAATGAAAGATAACCGTTCAAACCTCGTGCAGCAGGTTTCGGAGCAAATTAGACAATATTTTGGCAAAAAAGTGTTTGAAACCACAATTCCAAGAAATATTAGGCTTGCAGAAGCGCCAAGCCATGGCGTTCCGGTTTATTTGTACGATAGTAAATGCTCGGGTGCGCTTGCTTACCGTGCTATGGCAGAAGAATTTTTGAAGAAAAACAAAAGGAGAGCGTAATGATTAAAAAAGGATTAGGCAAAGGATTGGATGCGTTGTTTTCAGTTTACGACAACGACGACAGCAAACAAGATGAGCAAATTAAAAAATATGAAGCAAAAAACAACATAAAAACGGTTGAAAATGGGGTTTTAGAGGTCGAATTAAGCAAAATTCAACCAAATCCTAATCAGCCAAGAAAGAATTTTGATAAAACGGCGCTTGAAGAGTTGCGCGATTCCATCAAAATCCATGGGGTTATTCAGCCAATTGTTTTGGCAAAACACATTGATGGTGGATACATAATTATTGCGGGCGAACGTCGTTTTAGGGCGAGCCAAATGGCGGGGCTTAAGTGCATTCCTGCAATAGTTAAAGACTACACAGAAAGGCAAATTAAAGAGATTGCGCTTATTGAAAACCTGCAAAGAGAGGATCTTAACCCGATTGAAACGGCAAGGGCGCTCAAAGAGGTTATGCTTGAGTACAATATGACGCAAGATGAACTTGCAGATAGAATAGGAAAGAGTCGCTCTGCAATTGCAAATACATTGAGATTGTTGTCTTTAAGTAGTGAAGTTCTCAAACTTGTCGAGATGGGCAAATTATCCGCTGGGCACGCGCGTACGTTGGTTGTTGTAACAGATAGTACAATGCAATATTCGCTTGCGCTTAAAGCTAGTGAGGACAAGATGTCTGTGCGCGACCTTGAAAAAGCCGTTAAAGATGCTTTAAATCCACCCGTAAAAAAGCGCAAACTTGAACGCGTGCAATCGTTGGAACTTAAAGAACTTGTAAGCGATATGCAAAAAGTATTCTCTACAAAGGTTTCAGTGCTTGGAAGCGACAATAAAGGGCGCATTTACATTGATTATTTCAATCGCGACGACTTAAATAGAATTTGCGACTTGATAGATTACCTTAAAAACAGGTTATAATATGCTCAATACCATTAATATGTATTCAATGTGTACTTATTTAAAGTTTAAAGATTGACAAATGTCAATCTTTTTTATTTTCGCCCCGTATTTATCATATAATACGCCTATGTGGGCGCAAATATATAAATACGGAAGCATTTAAAAAGCTTTTAAGTGAAATTATTTTAATAAGCAAAGAAATTTCAGTATGAGAACTAAATTCAATATAAATAAAACGCTGATTCTCATCAAAAAATAGCGTTTTATTTGTTGTTTTTTTTAAAAACTCACATTGTTATGCGATACACCGTCAATTTGATTAATATCCTAACTTAAATGTATTATTGCTTAAATGGGACACCTAAGCAATAATAACCTATAAAAATAATAATTTAATTGATATTTAAGGCAATGTCTGCCGGATTTGGATTGAATTCTAGTAAATACAACAAGAATGGCAACCGTGTTTGTTGAGCTGTTGTTTTAATGGGGGTAAAGCTACATAGTGATAAACTTGTTAATATGTGTTGTGGACAACGACATTTCCTATAGTGCATTAACCACGTAGAGGCAAGATAATTAAATAAATAAAACATGTAGCAGTGGTGGCAATCAAGTAGATATTGCAGCAATTATGTGCTATAGTTAAGTAATTGCGCAGAGTTAATAGTTTGTTTCACGTGAAACAATGTTGATTGCGGTTGTAGGCGTTGGGTGTTTTCATATTAGAATAGGACAAACAGGTAGGGCTTGGCATTTTGTAAGGTGTTTTTATTGCGCAGTGTACACTGAGTGAAACATATGTTTAATTAGAATAAGTATGCTTAATAGGACAATTACGCTATGTATACTATGAGTTCAAATAAAATAAATAGATTATACATAATAACATACACGTAGCATGCGGCATATAGTGTATAGCACGCAATATAATACATAATGAATAATAGACAATACAAATAGAATATATAATATTTAATGTATAATATGTAATTTATAATACACATTATACAACATAGAGGATATAAAATGTAAAAATGCTACGCAGTAATGGCTGAATGCTATAACGTATATGGTATTGCTATGCTTACATTGTATTTTGCAAGTTATAAAACAATTGTTGTAATATGTAATATATAGCATATAGAACACACTATATTAAATAATCCGCTTTATATTATTACTACTGTTGTGTTTAATGGGTGAACACTGCTGATAATTGATTTTGCAATTGACTACATATTGTGCAGTTTTCGTGAGGATGTTTCACGTGAAACAAAAGAAATAAGAATGGATGTGTCTTTGGCAAAAAGTGTGCATTTATGCAGGTTTTATAGGTGTTTATGCTGCACTTATTCTGCATTTAAGATAAATACAATTGAAGTTTTGTAAAATAAACGCATAGGCTAAGATAGTTTATATTAAAACAAATATATAAAATAAATAATGAAGCATTAATCATAAAAAATGTTTAATGTTAGTATCTAAACAGTTTGTCTTGCTGCGAGGTTTAAGTATTATATATTCTTTTATTGTTTGCGTGCTTTAATTGAATGCGTGCTCAACATAAATGATTAACCCGAGCATAAAAATGAATGCAATTTCAGTGGTATGTAAGTATATAAAGCGTTCGAGTGTTTAAGTAAAGAAAAAAGACGTTGCAAAATAGTCGCATAATGAGGTTTAAATGTGTTCCGCGATTAGTGTTTTTAATTACGAGTTGTATTACAGGTTGATTTGCCAAAATCGCATAAAATCTACCTTTTTGCGTCTTTTTTTAACCTTGTTTCACGTGAAACAGTTGTTATTTGGGGTGTTATTTGAGAAAAAGTAGGACGATTTGACGTATATTTTTTTACTGTGGCTGTGGGTTCACTGCCCTATTTATATTGCGTCAAAACTTACGTAAAAAATGTTGATAAGGTGTTCAAATTGTGCTTATCAACGGCGAAATAATTAATAAGCAGTAAATCGAATAAAAAATGACCTTAACAGGCTTTAATACATCAAGTGATGTTTGATTTTGTTGAAAGTTGCCAATTTGCAAACTATTTTTCTTGAAATATAGAAGTAATTTGCGATATTATCCCCCGCTATTCTTCAAAATAACCCCTAAAGTGGCAAAAATCAAGTTTTTAACAATTTAATCTAATTATATGACATATTTTGTTTTATTTGGCGGTAAGTTAGTATTTATTTCTGCTTTATATGGGGAATTATTCGCGTTATTTATTCATAATGGTGTTAATTTTATCTTATTTTGGGCTAATTTGCTTATTTTGAGTTTATTTTTTAAAAAAAATAAACAATTACGCCATAATTTTATGCAAATAATCATATAAAACGAAAATTTAATAATTATTATAATTTTTAAATATATTTTTTATTATTTTATTATTTTTTTTGCATTTTAGTTAAAAAAAATGACATTTTTGATGTGGATTTGTTTATATTAAGTCTCAAAAATCGCAAATTATGGTAAAATTGGATATAATTAGCATTATATTGCTTGAATAAACGGCTTTTGCATTTTTTATAATGCCCTTAGTCATGTGAATTGTGTTTCTATGCTTTATTGAGACGCATATTTTTGTGTTTTTGCACTGGAATTTTGGCAAATTGCGCCTTTTTATTGTTAAAAAATAATAGTAGTTATCCACAATTATATGCACAATTTGGGTGGTTTCAGGATTATTAGTGGGCAAAGTTATCCACATTGAATTAATGAAAATGTGCATAAGTTTGAAATATGTTAATTACTTTTTAATAAATTTAGGTTTATTAATATGCGGAAATGGGTACAAAAAGTGCAGTGAAATGCTGCAAATGCTAGAATTTAATGATTTTTGTCCTATTTCAATATACTTATTGTTAATATTTGAAATATTTAATAAAAATGGCGTATTTACTGACGTCTTTAATTGTTGAATTTTTCTATTTTTTATTATTTTTGGCAAATTATTGTATTAATTTATCATTAGATATGTGGAAAAATGGCTTTGATTATGGCTTTTGTGTATGTATAAAGTTTTAGCTTTATTAATTTATCAACCATATGTTGACAAAATGGGCAAAAAATAGTTAAGTACTTAACCAAAAAAATAGTTAAGTACTTAACTAAAATTGAGCGTAAAAATTCGCTGAGGGATGAAAATGTTGTCAACATAAGTTTTGGATGTGTTGATGTATTTGTAGGTTTAACATTGTAACTGCGTTTTTGAGTACAATGTTGTAATTGCGTTAATCCGTGTCTAGATTGAGGCGATTGTTACTTAGATTTCAACAATTTACTCGCGTATTGTTGCAGTTAGGTGGTAGTTTATTCGTGTATTTAGCTCGATTATTTTGGTTTGGGGTTGGGTTACTTTACTCTTTGGTTTGGGTACACATTTTTTGCTATATTATTACTGGACAGGATAATTTTGTTATAGTTTTAAACTAGATTGTGATGGTTTGGGGCTGCATAAGCGAGGCGCGGGCTCGATTGCGACAAGTAACATATAATTACTTGACATTTTTCAGAAAAACGCGTATAATATATACGCAAAATATGGGCAGAGTTGCTTTTTGTGAGCACTTTTAATGGTAGTTGGTCAGTAGCAAATCATTTTTTGTAATGAATGCGTATGTTTACGCGTTTCTTTGTAGCGGCGCAAATTTGAGGCGTTGGGTGGTTTGTGATTGAGTTTTGACTGGTGAGAGTTCCACAGCGGCGATGTTCGCGCAAGTGCCAGAACGGCACTTTTGTTTTATTATGGAGGTTATTTAAATGGAAAGTTATTTAACGAGAGAGGGATTTGAGGCGCTGCAAAGCAGGTTAAACTATCTCAAAACTGATAGACGTAACGAGGTTGCTAAAAAATTGCAGGCAGCTAGAGAAATGGGCGACTTGAGCGAAAATGCTGAGTATGACTCGGCAAAAGATGAGCAAACTGTCATTGAAACCGAGATTGCTGAAATTGAGCACAAATTGCGTACTTCTAAGATTATTGACGAAGAAGAAATTGATACATCTAAAGTTTCAATTGGCTGTACTGTTAAAATTTTGGATATGGAATTCAAGGAAGAATTGGAATACAAAATTGTTGGCTCGTCTGAAAGCGACCCTAAAAACAAGTTGATTAGCAACGAATCCCCAGTGGGTTCCTCGCTACTTGGGAAAAGTGAGGGCGACGTTGTAGAAGTTCGCGCACCGTCGGGTATGTTGAAATTTAAGATTATTTCAATCACAAGATAGGTTTGCTTGCAAACAACGTTTGTACGAGTTTTATAGTGTTAAATAGATAATAATGGTGGCGCATTTGCCGTGTTAGTATGTAGACAAATTCAAAAATGGATTTGTCTATTTTTTTGAAATGGGCTTGTCAAACTTTCTATAATGGTGCAAAATGCAAATGTGGCTTTCGGTAAAAAACAATAATAAAACAAAATAGATTTTAAATAACAATAATATATTTTAAGTAAAAATAAAATTTGATAGGCAGAGATTTTATGTCTAAAAAATGGCAGTATTAGTTTTTTATGTGCAAAATAATGGCGTGAAAAAATATATTTTTTAAGGGCGAAAATTTAGTTTGAAAAAATATATTTTAACTATAAATATTGTGCGACGAAAATATTTTTCAGTGTATAAATATCGTGCAAGGAAAATGTATTTTTATACAATAAAATTGTCAATGAAAATAGCGCAATAGGAATACAGAAATTGAGAAAAATAATAAGCAAAACGAGTAAAAAAAAGAGTAAAAAACATGCAAAAAATTTTAAGTGAAAAAATAGGTAAAATACAAGTAAAAAATTAAGTAAAATAATAAACGGAAAAAATGCAAAAAATATGTGTTTAAATTTAATTTTTTGCGTAAAATTATGGCGTAACTATATATAAAAAATTGAGTGTTCAATAATTAAAAATGGCAAGAGAAAATACGGATAAATACAAATAAAAATCTGGAATATTTTTAATAAATAAAATTGGGATGAAATTTATTTTTTTAGTCTGCGAAAAATAGTTTTACAGTGGTTTATGTTGTATATATTTTAGTATTTTATTGAATAAATAAAACTATTTTATAAATCCATAAAAATGCAGTATAGCTGCAAAATTATGCAGCTTACCTGTTAAAATTTGCGTGAAAGCTGTTAAAAATTGCGGGTATGCTGCATTTTACGTGCAAATAATTGTGTAAAATATAAATTTGATATATATTTTAATTGTAAATTATATTTTTTTATAATATTTTTTAATTAAATAATAAATATTTTCGTTATATTTTTTTGACGTTGTAAAATTATATTTTTTTGCAGGTAAATTTATTAATTAATTTGTGATTAAAATAAAATGAATTAATGCGCAATTTTATTTGATTTTATCGGTTTATATTTTAGTGTTATTTTAGGTGTAATTTTCAGTATTTTTTATTTTGCGGGGGGAATTGTGATTTTATTTATTTTTGACAGCGTTTATTCTTAATAAAAAGTGTTATTTCTTCGCCGCTTTAATTATTTTTTTAGCGATGATTTTTCGCGGAAATTTTAATAAAAAAAATAAGGAATATTTTGTGTTAATAAAAAATAAAAAATCAATATTCATATGCATATTTATATTTTGTTTATTTTTCAAATTTAATTATTTAAGGACGCAGAAATTTACTGCGTCCTTAAAAGTTGAAATGATAATTTTTTTTGCGAGTGCATTCAACTTGCGTGCACGGCAAACTAGCCCACTATTGTAAGTAGCGCACACAACAGATTAGTGTACACAGCAAACTAGCGCGCCGTGTTAAATGACGACCGCGACAAACTAGCGCGCGTAACTAACTAGCGCGCGGCGTTAATTGTGCGTGCGGCAATAATGAGTAGCGCAACTAGAGAATGTAGTTCCTTGCTGAGTCGCGATTTTTCGTAAATTGAGCACAGCAACGCCATAAGTTTCGACAGCATCCTACTGCGACTTACAAAATACAAAAGCGGACGTTCAATAACTTTGACCTCGTCTAGGTATTCGCTAAGCCCAAAATCGTCCTTAAAATACTGGTTCAAGTCCTGCACTAAGTCGTTCAAAATTGCCGTCTCGTATTCATTCAGCCCCTTGTAAGAAACTTGCGGCGTTGGCTCAATAAGTGGTTGTACTTCGTCGGCACCGTGCCTCCCAAAACTCCCACTTTGCGCGCCAAAACTGTTTTCTTGCGCAAAATCACGTTCGGCGTGTGTCCCATAACCTTGAGACCCACCTGTGTGCCATCCTCTAAGGTCGTCGTTTCTCGCATTGCCTTGAAACTCATTCATTTCCCAAAACTCCTGTTCGTGTTGTGCCTCTTGGTTGCGTTGTGCCCCCTGTTTGCTGAGTATGTCTTGTTCGCGCTGTGTGCCTTGTTTAATGTCGTCTTTAATTGCGGGGCTGCGCTGTGAAGCGTCTTCTGCGCTTGCGTGCGAACTGTTGCTGTTTGGGGCGCTCAAATTGTTGCGGGTTTGAGCGTGCGGGTTTGCGTTGTCAACTACGCTGTCCGCGTTCGTAATAAATTTGTCGGGGTTACCTGTTGCGTCGGCCGTACTGCCAAAAAGTTTGCTAAAAAAACGCGAGCTACCTGTTGCGCTTGGAGTAGTGCCAGTGCGCAAATTATTTTGAGTGTGCGAGTTGTTAAATGCAGTGGGCGCACAACCGTCCTCGGGTGCGGACGCGCTTTGAGTTGGCTCAACCCCTTTGTTTTTGCCGAAAATTTGCGGGACAGGCGTTTTTTTAGTTGTGCTATTTGTTTGCAGGGTCGTGTTTTGTAAATCGTCGTCCTGTCGGGCGTTTCCCGCTTTTGTGTGCCAGTCGGTTGCCGCATTCTCGCGTTTTTCATTAGTGAGTTTGCCGTTAATTGGTTTGTTATTGGTGCACTCGCCATTAGCGTGGTCGCCGTTATTGCCGCCGCCGCTAACCCTCGCGCTGTTTGTGTGCTCGCCATTAATCAGCTCGTCGTTAGTGTGCCCACAGTTAATTTGTCCGCGGTCAGCCCCCTCGCCGCTCGTGCAATCATTGCGTGCCTCAACGTACGCCTGCGCAAGCATTTCATACTCGCTTTTGTTGTAACCGTCAATTCTGTCGTCGTATTTTTCCATATTTTACCTCTTACAAAAATATATTTTAAAGGGGTTGTAATTATGCAAAAATTTAATTTTATGAATATTTTGCAAAGCGAAAGCATAATATGATATAGCCACTAAGCACACAAAAACTCCAACATTTTACGATTTAATGCGGCGCTTTTATTTAAAATGCGTGTTTGAAAAGCCAGTAAAAACGTCATTTTTGCCCTAAAAACCGCTGTTTTGAGAAAAAAAATTACTAAAAGTGTATTTTTTTGCTAAAAACTGTTGACAAATTTTTTATTATATAGTAAAATAGTGGAGTCGTTAAGAATATCGCGGGGTAGAGCAGTTTGGCAGCTCGTCGGGCTCATAACCCGAAGGTCGTTGGTTCAAATCCAGCCCCCGCTACCATTTTTTTTATGGCGGTGTAGCTTAGCTGGTTATAGCGTCCGGTTCATACCCGGAAGATCAAAGGTTCGAATCCTTTCACCGCTACCAGCGTGGGCGCATTGCCCAAGTTGGCCCTATGGTCAAGCGGTTAAGACACCACCCTTTCACGGTGGTATCGTGGGTTCGAATCCCGCTAGGGTCACCAAATTCTCACTTTCTAAATAGAAAGTGAGTTTTTTTTATATTTTAAGTTCTTGCGCTGCTTGGTTTATACCGCAGGTTGATATATTACTTGGCTTATATTATGGGTTGATGTGCTTGCAGTTTTATCTTCAAGCTGTTGCGCTAGTTGTATAACTGGAAATATTGGCAGCGAACAAACAAAGGAATTCAATTCTAAAGTGCTGCGCCTGCCTTGCTAGCTGCCTTTGTGGTTTGGGAATTATGGTTGCGGCTAGTTTTACAAATTCGTTCCGCTTTGCGGTTTTGCAGGCAGGCAAAATGCTTGACTTTCGCGGCAATGTGGAGTAAAATGGAAATGGTTAAATGACCAAATGGAGTTAATAATGGATATTACCGATTTAACTTGGAACCCTTGGCACGGCTGCCATAAGTGTAGCGAGGGCTGCCAAAATTGTTATGCGTATTTTTTAGACAAAAGGTACGGCAGAGATACTAATCAGGTTTGTAGGAATAAGTCAAACTTTGATTACCCAATAAAAAAGGACAAGAGCGGGAACTATAAGTTGCCGAGTGGGTCGTTTGTCCGCGTGTGTATGACAAGCGACTTCTTTCTCGAAGAGGCCGACGACTGGCGCGGCGAGGCGTGGGATATAATTCGCAAAAGGTCAGACGTTACCTTTTCATTGCTTACTAAAAGGGCAAACAGAATTAAGGATAATTTGCCAGACGATTGGGGCGACGGCTGGGACAATGTCCAGTTTGCGGTTTCTGCAGAAAACCAAAAGCGAGTGGACGAAAGAATTCCGTACCTTTTGGACGTTCCTGCCAAGCATAGGTGGATAAGTGTAAAACCCTTTATTGGCGAAGTTGATTTGGAGCAATACCTTTCAACCGGCGGAATAGAAGCTGTCCTTGCAGGCGGGGAAAACTATATGGGTTGTCGTCCGCTCCACTTTGAATGGGTAAAAAAGTTGCACGACCAATGTGAAAAATATGATGTCCAATTAATTTTTGGGCAAACGGGAAACGTTTTTGTTAAAGATGGGGTTGAATACAAAATTAGAAACAGAACCGACCAAATGATACAGGCGGTTAAGTCGGGGCTCAATTATCCGCACTTGGATATTGATAAACGCGTTAACGAGATTTTAGAAATTAGGGAAAAAATGAAAAACGCTAGGATGAAAAAGACTGATTGTGATTAAAATATTAGAGTACATTACAACTAACAATAAAAAATGCGAAATTAACGGCTGCGAGATATACGAAAAAAGTATGTAAGCAGTCTTTTTTAATGGAAAAATAAAAAAAATAACATTTTTTTTATAAACAAGCAAAAAATATTTGGAATAAAATAATAAATGTGTTAAAATTGCATAAAATACACACAGTAAGGAGTGATAAAAATGGTTAAGTACTTAACTAAATTGGGGGGGGGGGGCGTCTCAGACTAATCCACAATGTGGACAAACGCGAAAGGTAGAAACGGGCGAAAAAGCCAGTGTTTCTGCGGGTTGCAGCAACCGCGCCACCCGCAAAACAAACACGAGCGTTTGCAAACAAACTCATATTACTAGATATAAAAACAGTTACTTAAATAGGAGTTGCCTCAAGGGAGCAACTAACAAGAAAACAGGTATAATTAAACAAAACAACCGCCGCGCTACATTAGGAATACTAATGTGGCTTTTGGCGTTGCTGTCCTGCGTTGGACTAATGATTTGCGGAACACCTGTCCAAGGCGACCCGCCGAATCGCGACGAACTCCAACTAACAACGCAACCCGTTGTTACTGCCGCCGCCGCGCCTCTTTTTTCGGGCGCGGGTACGGAGACCAATCCTTACAAAATCTCGTCAGGCGAAGATATGATAGCATTGTCAACGACAACGGACTATTCGACATACTGGGGGACTTCTAGCAAAACAGTTTACTACAAACTTACAAAAGACATTACGGTAACAGCTGACACTTGGACGCCTATAGGGAATGGAACAAATAAATTTTATGGCGTTTTTGACGGCTGCGGAAAAACTATTACTATTCAAGCGCAATCAGGTTCAGACATCACAATAAACACTGTTGATACGGGAAATATTCAATATGTGGGACTATTTGGCTGCGCCGACGAAAATAGGTCATTGATAGCAAATCTAATTATTAGCACCACGACATCCCTAAACTATACGTTAAAAAATTGTAGCAACTCATATAATCCTAGTGATAATAACATCGCTTATATTGGGTACCTTGGGGGCTATTTGCCTTCGATTTACAATATATCTATTGACTATGTGAAACTAAGCATTTCTGGTCCATCAAGTGATGTCTATTTTGGAAAAATAGTTGAAGGTTTGGTTGCGGGTTATGGGGGAGGGTGCGAAGACAAGAATAATGAACTATGTAATATTTCTGCATATGGGAGTTTGTATGGAAGTGGTATATCATCAACTCTTAGTGTGTATTATTTATATTTTGGTGGAATTGTTGGGGAATTGGAGCCAACAAGTTCAAATACATTAACAATCAAAAATTGTGTAGTTAGAAATTTTTGGGAGATCTGCAATGGTATTTATATTACAGCTTACGTTGGGGGATTAGTTGGGTATGTAGGAACTACTGGAACTAAAATAATGGTTTCTAATTGTCTTGTTGATGATCTTGATGTGAGTAATACTTACTCATCTCATACCACTTGGCTTTATGCAGGTGGGATTATTGGGTACTGTGATCTTCAGTCAGGGAGTTCATTTAAGCACTGCTATCTTACTGGGAGCATTAACTTAGACATCGACTCACGGGGATATGCTCAGGGCAAGTTGGCTACAATTGCTGCACCCTATGGAGTAGGTGCTACTATTACCATCGAAGATTGCTTGTATGCGTTAACCTATAGTGTTGGCAATGATACTGATGCTGCTTTAATAGAGGGTACATATGATTCAGCTATGGATTTTTGTGATGTAGATTGGGTGCCTGAGCATTTTACTAGCGAGAATGAGTGGAGTACGGACATTTGGTTAATTGAACCAGATGACCCTGATTCGCCAGAGGAGTATACTATTTCCTTAAATGTCGCAGGAATTTATAGGACGGAACATCCAGTGGTTGGCACGGCGTTCACTGTAACATTTTCAGCTGACACGCCAAAGGGTGGGTTGTTCCTTTATGTGCTTTGCATAGACAGCACAGGTGCAAGCAAGTACTCCGAAATCCGTCAGTACTACTTTGAGGGGGCAAATGAAACCGAAACTATTTACTACGAACTCACGCAAGGCGCAACCTACAAAGTACTAATAAGCAAACCTTATGTTTGGGAGTTTACAATTGAAGGAACGGACGGTATATCGGGGACAGCGGCAAACGGGCAATTCACTTTTACCGCGCCTGCTCCTGATGTAGGCGGAACTGTTACAATAGAAGCCTCAGGGGGTACATCACCAAACAACTTCGCTGTCGTGTAACCAATACTCTTTCTTGAATTAGTTTTGCAATGTGGGAATGTAAAAATAAGGCTGCATTAATTATATTCTCATAAAAATGCGCTACTTTGAAAACTTTCTAAAATCAACTAGTTTTCAAAGCACGTTTTGAAAACTCTATATTTTCAACCACTTTTCAAAGTGTATTTTGAAAAGTGGTTGACTTTTTTATTTTTCAAAGTATAATATTGGTAATAAGGTGCAAAATGATAGCGAGAAAGAGTTATATTGACAGAATAAAATCGTATAAAGATATGCAGTTAATAAAGGTTATTACGGGGATAAGAAGATGTGAAAAGTCTACGCTGCTGAAGTTATACAAGGATGAGTTGATAGCGAGCGGGGTTGACGAAAGTCAAATCACGTTTATCAACTTGGAAGAGAAAGAAAACGAGGGGTTGAAGCAGGTTGACGCTTTGTATGATTACTTGAAAGGTAGGCTTGTTGCGGGCAAAATGAATTACATTTTTGTTGATGAAGTTCAGGAGTGTGCGAATTTTCAAATTGCGGGAGATAGTTTGTTTGTCAAGGATAACGTGGATATATACGTAACGGGGTCTAACGCGCATATGTTATCTGGCGAACTTGCAACTCTCCTTTATTTTGGATTTTTTGTTAAACAAAAGGAATATTTAATTTAGTGAGGTAAAAAATGGAATACGAAATGAAGCTGCGGGCGGTGTATTTTGAGAAAATTAGGAGTGGGCAAAAAGTTTACGAGATTAGGCTCAATGACGAGAAACGCCAGTTGCTCAAGGTGGGGGATGTCATTATTTTTAGAAAAGAGGAAAACCTTGAAGAAGCGTTGCGGGCAAGGGTTGCTGACTTAATTTATTTTGAGTCGTTTGAGGCGATGGTTGGCGCGCTCGGAACGCGAGAGATTGGGTTTGGCGATAGTGCTGCGGGCGAAGTCGTGGATGTTTATCACGGATTCTACTCGGTTGAGGATGAGCGCAAGTTCGGGGTTGTTGCGATAAAGGTGGAGGTTGAAACGAGCACGGGTGGCGCGTAGGTAGGTACGCTTACGGTGGCGCGGATAGTTGGTGGTGCGGGCATTTATTGCGGTGCGGGGGGATTTAAAGATAAAAAAAGCGAGTTCCACAAGAACTCGCTTTTTTAGAAACAGAAACAGAAACAGAAACGGGTTGAGGCGCAGGGGTTAGGTGGTAAAACTGGAGCGTGCCAAATTTTGGGTTAGGGGTGTTAGTTATTTAGGGAGAAGTCGTTAAACTTTAGGGACGAGTCGGAGTTTGGGTTTGTGTCGGCGTTGGTGTTGGATGTCGATTTTGAGTCAGTGGTTGTGTTTGGTGTAGTGTTGGAGCTTGGCGCGGCGTTGGCGTCGGTCGGAGAGTTTTCGGCAAGTATGGGTTTTGCGCGAAACGCAAAGATTGTGGCAAGTAAGAACATCGCAAAACTAGGGATAAAGGCGGCAATTCCGAGCGAAAACTCTTGCAGCGAGACAAGTAGGTCAATAAAGACGGCAAACGAGAGGACGGTTGCGGTCAAGTAGAGAAACGCCGAAATGCGGGCGCGCCTGAGTACATATGCCGACGCGACAATGCCGATGATGACGCTCGCGAGTGTAACAGCCATTAGCGCGACAACCGAAATGACAAACAGTGCGCTGCCGTCGCCGAGGTCTGCGCTGATACTGCCGACGATGTAAAGGAAAATCAAAATCAATATGCAGCCCAAGCTGAAAATACTCCCTAAAATGCCAAGCACGAGCGCGGGAATGCTCTTTGTTTTTTGCATAACGCCTCCTTGTTTAATGGTTATCATTAAATATTTACAATTAGATTGTAACATTTTATTTTATTTTGCGCAACTAATTTTGTTACTATTCGCGGGCTTGTGTTGTTTTTCGTGGGTGGCTTCTGTTGCGGTAGTTTGTGCGTGTTTTGCCCGCGTATGTGTGGGCTTTGCGAAAAAATGCTCGGGTTGTTGCGTTTGCAAAATATTTGAGTTTCCGCGTGTGAAATTGCGGCACGCGAAGTTTTGGTTTGTTGCTGCAGTGGCAACCTTTTTCGGTGGAGTTGAAAAACTTTTTTTGACAGCAACCGAGTTTGCACGCGGTTTAGCTGTGTTTGAGGTTGAGCGAGTGGGGCGGGAACAACGGGCGGCGATGCAAGGCGCAAAGTAACAAAGTTTGCGCCTTTATAATAAAATGACAATAGGAGTATCATTTAAGGAGAAAAACGGATAAAAATGTATAACGACGATTGCTACGAAGAAATTGTTATGTTCAACAGGCGCGGGTGTCCTATTAAACGCGTACACAAAATTCGTTGTGCTGCGGGAGCAACAGGAGCAACTGGAGCAACTGGAGCCACCGGTGCGACTGGCAAAAAAGGGGATACGGGTGCAACAGGTGCAGTTGGAGCACGCGGCGCAACAGGTGTTACGGGAGCCACTGGGGAGAGGGGCGCAACGGGTGTTACGGGCGCGCGCGGAGAAAGAGGGGAAACAGGTGCGCAAGGAGAACGTGGCGCAACCGGAGAACGTGGCGAGAGAGGAGAACGCGGCGCGACAGGGGCTGTTGGGGAGCGAGGGGCAACGGGAGAAAAGGGAGCAACTGGCGAGCGTGGGGCGGACGGCACGCAACTTGAGGTTCGCAACACGACGACGTTGCCGGCAAATATGGATGCGAGAGTTGAGGCAACCGAGGATAGTGGCAAAACTTACCTAGACTTTTACATTCCGCGAGGCAAAACCGAGGTAGTGCGCGCGGGGACGGTTGAAACTATGACTCCCGAAGAGGGAGCGGAGGTTGTGGACAGATTCCAAGACGGCGTGCATTACTTTGATTTTCAAATCCCGCGCGGAGTCGACGGCGACAAAGGCGAGAAGGGCGACAAGGGCGACAAGGGAGACACAGGCCCCGCTGGCGCTAAGGGAGAGAAAGGGGATACTGGCGCGGTTGGAGCCAAGGGTGAAAAAGGAGAAACTGGCGAACGCGGCGAAAAAGGTGCGACTGGCGAAAAAGGAGAAACTGGCGCCAAGGGCGATGTGGGGGAACGTGGTCCCAAAGGGGATAAAGGAGACACGGGTGCTAAAGGGGAACGAGGCGAGCAAGGCGTTGCTGGGGAACGGGGCGAGCAAGGTGAAAAAGGCGAAACTGGGGATGTTGGACCTCAAGGGCCTCAAGGCGAGCAGGGAATTGTGGGGCCGAAAGGTGCAACTGGAGAGCGCGGAGAGAAGGGGGACACTGGAGAAAGAGGAGAACGTGGACCGCAAGGCGAACAAGGTGTTAAGGGCGAACAAGGGGCAAAAGGAGACAAAGGAGATATGGGGCCTAAAGGAGATACAGGAGAAAAGGGGGATAAAGGCGACACAGGCGCGCAGGGTTTTCCTGGGGAACTTGGGATGAAAGGCGACACGGGACCGCAGGGCGAAAAGGGCGACACGGGTCCGAGAGGGTTGCAAGGCGAGGTTGGACCAGTTGGACCAAAGGGCGAGCAGGGGGAACGTGGGGAGCGTGGCGAACGCGGCGCAACGGGAACTGCCGAACTCAAGGGTGCCTACATCATATCCTACGTCGACCCTCAAACATTTCCAGAAAACGGAATGGAGATTGCGAGCAACGCGCGCTTGCCGCTTTCGAGGATGGAACTTGACAACGGCGCGATTGTCGTGCTTGACACTTCCGACAATACGATTTCGTTCACTGAAACGGGCGTCTATATGATAACCTTTTCAGTCAACGCCTACGTTCAAAAAACGGGGGCAGACTTTAGTTACAAAACCGACTTTGTGGCAGTCGCGTTTAGGCGTGTTGGAACGGACGACATATTGGCAGGAACAAACAACTGGACGCCGAGCGAAACGGCAGCAAACTCTTTTGGGCAGGGGTTGTTTACAATCGCTGACACGAGTGCAAAGTACGAACTTGTGAATGTGCAGAAGAAAAGTATTTACATTGTCGGCGCGGACGTAACGCAAACCGTTTCGCACTCCTATTTTACCGTGCCGATGGTTTCCGTCGTCATAAACAAATTGGATAAGGTCGACAATGTGTAAAGAGTAAAAGTGCGGTCTTAGTAAGTGTTAAGGATAAATGTTTTAAATGGTTTAATTTAAGAAATGCCGTTATATTTGTTGTTTTGCCTTAAATGGTTATATAAATATAAACGCTTATTTTTGCAAAGACGACACTATGTTGTCGTTTTTTTTGCGAAACTTTTTGAGCGAGGCGAAAAGGCGCAACAAATCTTGAGGCTGGGATAGACGCGCGGGCGTTTGTGCGGCAATCGACAAAACTTGCCAGAGCAGCGCAAAAATTGTCTTACGTAACGCTTGACTCAAAATGTAAAAACTTGTATAATAGTTTGATTTTAATTTGGAGGGACAAAATGACAAAACAACAAGTTGGTTTTATGAAATATGTTGCGGTCGTTGTAGTGTGCTTGTTTGCGCTGCTTATTGTTGCAGGCAATGCAAGGGCTAACGCTTCTTGCGTGCAGGCGGCGAGTGCTGAGAGCACATTTAGTTACTATTCACAATTGAGCGACAACGCGAAAAAGTTTTATGACGCAATCGGGAAAATGAACAAGAACGGGGCGCTTTTGAGCGGGAATGAAAAGTTTGACTTGATTGCAAATAAGGTTTTGACTGAAAGTCAGGTTAAGAATTTTCAAAACGGGTCAAGCAAACTGCTCAAGGAATTTGGCGCAGGTAAGGACGCGTTTTACCTCGACCACCCCGAGATTTTCTACATAAATTTCGACAACCTCTCGCTTAGTTTTGCCACCCAAAACGGTAAATACACGGCGCACATTGACGCGGGGCGTCGCGCAACTTACTATTTAGATGGTTACACAACGGAAGTGGGTGTTGAGGCGGCGAAAACAGAGTTAAACAACGTTTTAACTGGCAGAGTTAACGCACTAAACGCAGTTGCGGGCGCGGACGAAAAGGTTAAGGTTGCAAACGAAATTGTTTGCGACGCTGTAACTTACGATTTCTGCGCAAGCGAGCCAGACAAGGCGGCTGCAATTCGCACGGCTTACGGCGCGCTTGTTAACGGCAAGGCAGTGTGCGAGGGTTATGCGCGCGCGTTCAAAACACTTATGGACTCACAAAACATTGAGTGCGTCATTGTTGTTGGTTATTTCTACAACGATAACGGGCAACTTGAGCCTCACGCGTGGAACAACGTTAGGCTTGACGGCAAGTGGTACTTGGTTGACTGCACGATGAACGACAGTGCAAAAGCTACGGATACATACACATTGTTGGGGTCTGAAAGTGCGATTGAGTACGAGCCAAACGGCGTGATTTCGTCGTCAGGGTTTGAGTTTGAATACCCAGTTTTGGCGACCTACAACTACGGGCTTGAGGCGTTGCAAACTCAAGTGAATTATGATAACGGCACAATCTCTGCAAAGTATGAGGGCAAAACCGCTCTTGAGTTAGTAGAAGAGGGTAAGTATATTTTGTGCGCTCACGAAACGGATGAGGGTTGGTCAAACTACTATTCGTTGGCGGTTCAAAATTTAACCGAGGCACATTTTAATGTGCATTGCTTGAGTACAAAATTTATTGCGACAACACAGGCTCCAACAGATACTACGGGGATTTACGCGTCAATTGAAGAAGATAAAATCTTTGCAAAAAGCGACGTTATCTACAATGAGCAATACGACGTAACTGCTTATACTCCAAATGTGAGAAGTGTAAGTCCGTCAAACACTGCGATTCTTGACGCGCGCAACACTTACTTAATTACGATTGAATACGACAGCGTGCTCCAAAAGGAAGATGAAAGCAAACCTGTCGGCATTAAAGTTTATAGTGAAAAGGATAGCGAGTTGCAAAAGTATGTAACAATTGAGGATGTAACTTTTGACGGCGCTAAAAAGGTAAGTTTTAAGATTACGCCAAGTAAAATGTACAAGCACGACACACTTTCTTACCACATGACACCTACTAACCTAGTTAGTTCGGCAAACGGGGCAAATCCGCGTACTGTTTCGTACGTGTTTGCAAAACCGTGGTCAGTGTGCAGCAAGGTTTACGACAACGGCAGATTGTATATGGATGTTTACGGCGAGCCAACATTGATTGACAACCAAGATTTGAGTTTGACAGGATTTGTCGACGAGAGTGGCAAGCAAATTGCAGAGTCGCAAAGAAGCCAACTTGTTATGGTAGCTTCCAAGCCAAGCGACGAAACGGCTAGTGATATGATGGATAGTTCGCTTGACAAGGCAGGCGTAACGGAGAAGGACGTTAAGGCAAGTGCGACTTACGAACTTGACCTGCACGTTTGCGGCGTTGTACAACAAATTCCTGAGGGGTCTTACTTAAAACTCGCGTTTGGGTTCCCTGATGGATTTAGCGCAAAGGATAAGGGGACGACCTTTAAGGTTTACCACTTTAAGCGTGGTGCAGACGGCAAGATTGACCCAACGAAAACTGAGGAAATCCCTTGCGTTGTTACCGAGTATGGGTTGGTTGTTGTTGTGAATAGTTTTAGTCCGTTTATGGTTATGGCACTTGACAGCAGTAAGGCTACAAGTGGGGACGCAAGCGAGAGCAAGAGCGTTTACGCATACGTTACAAGCACGGGCGGAAAGGTATCTGCTAAAATCGGCGAAACAACAGTTGCGGGCATTGCAACTTTACAAGAAAACCAAAAGATTGAGTACACTTTGACGCCTGACGCGGGTATGCAGGTTGACTACGTTTTACTCAACAAGGAAAAGGTTGAGGTTGTTGACAACAAGTTCACGGTTGACTACAAGGACTTGGGCAGCAACAACCAAATCAAGGTTGCGTTTGTAGCAACAAGCGTTGCTGAGTTTGAGGCTGAAAACAAGATTGAGAGTTTGAACGCTGAGTTTATGTCAAACGAAACAATCAAGACGGGCGGCTCAAGCGGCGCAGATGGCGGGCTTATCGCGGCGTTGTTCGCGGTGCTTGTAGTGGTTGTTGGCGGCGTGTTTGCGTTCATCTACTTTAGGAAGGCGCGAAAGGCAAAAGTTAACGGCATACAGGGCGAGCAACCTAAGGAAGAATAGGTTTAGACGCTAGTTACTGAAGTTTAGCGAAAAATCAGTTTAAACTAAACAATTAATAAGTTGAAAGGGAGTTTCTTGAGAGTGGCGTTTCTCAAAAAAAACTCCCTTTTTCAAACAATTTCGGCAAAAATATTGTATATTAATTGAAAAGATGATAAAATTATATAAACATTTATGGAATTGATAACTTATGCAGAAAAAACTAAATAATTTTATCACGCAACTGCAAAGCGGAGACGCGGAGGTTTTTGAGGAATTTTACAACTTTTCATACAGGCTGTTGTACTCGGTTGCATTTGGGGTTGTGCGTAGGCGCGACCTAGCCGAGGATGTGGTGCAAGAGGCGTATGTTGCAATTTATAAAAATGTCAAAAATATTGACATTGATAGGTTTAACGTTACGAATTATCTTTACACAATTACAAAAAATAAAGCACTGAATATTCTAAAAAAACAAAAGGACAGCGTGGATGTTGACGACGAAATTTTGATAAACTCGCTCGGGGACAAAAACCTTGAGCCCGTGCGCGACAGCAGTTTGCTTGCCGAGTGCAGGGCGATTTTGAATGACGAGGAGTACGAAATTATTGTTTTGTCGCAGATAAAAGGCTTTAAGCGTCGCGAAATTGCGGAGATGTTGGCGAGCAACATCAACACGGTTACGTGGCGTTACCAGCAGGCGTTGAAAAAACTAAAAAAACATATAAAGGAGGGCGATTATGAGTTTTAAGCGAAGATTAAAAAGGGAAATCAATCAAATAAAACCAAGTCAAGCGGTGTTTGAAAACATTTGCAGAGAGTGCGAAATCCCTGCCGCAAAACCCGTAACGACGAGTTGCCCAAACAAGCGCAAGATAATGTTTGCCGTTTTGCCAGTGTTTGCGTGCGTTATGCTGGCTGTAATTTGCTCGACTATTATATTTGCGCTTCCGAGCAAGGACGGCAAGTCTTACGTTTTGCTTGAGACGAATGCAAAACTTGAACTTGCGGTTGAGGACGATGTTGTTGTCGAGCAGCGCGCGCTAGACGAACAGGCGCAGGTGCTGCTGTTTGGGAACGACCTTAAGGGCTTGACGGTTGCGGGCGCGGTTAGAAAGGTTGTCGACGAGGCTGAGAAAATCGGGCTAATCAACAAGGGCGACGCGGTTTCTGTGTCAGTGTTAGGCGGGACGAGTAAAAACATTAACGTGAGCAATATTGCAAGTGGCACTAACCCGATTGCCGAGGCGCTAAAGGGCGAGTACGCGTTGACGTCTAGTTTTACAACAAGGAGCGACCTTGAAAGGAAACTTGCGGGGCAACTTGACATTGATAGGGATAAACTCAAAGGCAAGAGCGAGCGGGAGTTGTTGTCGCTTTACGCGGGACGCAACGCGCACGACATTGCGGAACTAAACAAGAATATCGCAAAACAAATTAACGCGTATAAGGCTGAGTTTGACTTGAGTTTGAAGAGCGATGAAGTGCTTGAGGACGCGGAACACGCGTTGCAACTAATGCAGTCGATAAAATACAACCTGTCGCTTTACCTTAACAGTGAGAGCGAGAGTTTGGTTGAGGCGTTAAATAAATATGTTGCGTTGTCAAACGAAAAATATGGCGACCTTTTGGCGGGGTTTACCTTTGACGAGGGCGGTGCGCAACTCATTGATGGGTTGATTGCCGAGTACGAAAATAGGGTTGATACTATCGTAAATGAATACAAGGCGGAATACCAAAGCAAGGTGGTTGCGCTGAAAATGAGCATTTTGAGCGGGCTTAGCGCGGGAGTTTAGGCGGCTCGAGGTTTTTAGCAATTAGTGTTTTTAATATGGTATATTTGCACAATTTTTGCGAACAATAAAAAAAGTGTGAAAATTGTTTGACTTATTTTGTCGTTTTGTGTAAAATAGTATCAAGGAATATCATTTTAAAAGGAGTTGCGTATGGGTGCTAAAGGTACGAAAATGTCTAAAAATGCGAAAACCATTGCTTTGATTGCGTTTTTGCTATTGATTAGTGTGGCAGTTGTTGTAACTATGACGCTGTCAAAATTGTCAGATTCTAAGACCGCACAAGGGACGATTACGTTTGACCTCGCCGATTATCAGTTGCAAGTGTTGGGGCTTGATTCCACATCTTCAGAGGTTATTTTACCGGGAAAAACTGCAAAGGCTAATACCATAAAACTTAAAAACACTGCCGACAATAGTACAGGCACAACAGCGGGGATGGGTGGTGTTTATATTAAACTTGAAGTAACTGGAATATCAATAGGGACTACCGAGTATGCTGCTAGTGCACTCACACTTACTAATGAGACTGATTATATTAAGGTATCCGCAACGGGCGCTCCTAATACTGAAAGTATTGTAACAATCAAATTTAAAAAGCAAGCAAGTACTACAGCTAGTGCTAGTGGTCTCAATAGCAGTGGTAGTGCAGTTGATACATATTGGGTTGCAGGCACGGGTGCAAATGCTAAAAACATTTATCTATCTTCAAATAAAAACTCTTTGTCCTATGCAAAATTAGCATTTACGGATAGGAATGCTGCAGAAAAAACTATTAGTATTGAAGTAGAAATGACAGGCGTTACACCAAACGAATATTCAAATGGTTTTAATAATACGAAGAATCCTACTACTGTAGGCATGGGAAGCCAATATTCTGGTGGTATGCAAATAAAAGTTAAATATAAGGCTTATTGGCAAACAACTGCATGGGCGTAAAATCCTTTTAGATATTACGTCATCTATGTTTAAATTTTAGTACAATTCGCAATTTGCAATTTAAAAATGAATAAATTTAATAGTTACAAGAAAGCGCGGGCGCGCTTTCTTTTTTTATGTCGTACCATTTTTATGTCGTACCATTCTTGCGTTGTGCTATGTTTGTGTTATTTTGTGTTGTGTTGCGTTTAAAAAAATGAAAATGTGGAATAATAGTTTTGAGGGAAAGATATGGATATTAACTGCAGAAAATTAAATTGTAAACACAACAAAAAGTGTGTGTGTATGGCAAAGTCGGTCGATATTGTCGGTAGTACGATTTGCAAGACTTACGTGGAGGATGTCGACAAAGAGGTAAACGACATAACTAAAACAATGTTTGTCAAAACACCAAAGTACGAAAACTTTAGGCACATAAAAAAGGCAAACATTAAGTGTTGCGCGCCGTGTATGTTCAACAAAAACGGTAAATGCCTCGCCAACGGTATTATTGTTTTGACGGGCACAAACAAGCCCCTTTGCGGAACATTTATTTCCGCAACCGCACCTCTCAGCGACGAAAGCAGCACTAAACGTGAGACTTCAAACAGTCGCAAAAAACCTGTTTCAAGTGGCACTAAACACGCTGTTTCAAACGACTGCGAAAGTGCCGTCTCAAACAACGCTAAACCCCGCGGCGAAAGCAGCGCTAAAAGTAGTTTGCGCAAGCCCCCAAGTGCGCAATCAAGTTGTTTGGGAACTAAAAACAACGCGCAGGCAAAGAAAAGCAGCCGCGTGCGCGTGAAAAAAGATAGAGAGGAGGTGCTCAGCGAAAAATAAAACATTTATGCTTAATATTATTTGTTCGTGGTGCGAGCAAGCAAAAGTTGCGGCACGCATAACTACCAAATAGCCGAGTGGGCAGACAAAAGTTGCGGCACGTAAAACTTGAAAACTAACAGGGCGAGCAACAAAAGGTGGCGGCAGGCACAATGACAAAAGGATAAGAAAGAGTTTCACAAAGGAGAACTGCTTTGCATAGTATACTTTGCAAAGGAGAAAATTTTATGTCAAACAACGCAGGAAATTACATCATCGGCGGCAACGACGAGCACGGGATTAACCCGCCGACCGTCGGCAAGCGCACGCCGATAATGCCGTACATTAATCGCAGTATTTATGAAAACGAGTTCAACTACAGTGCAAAAAACAACTTCTTGATTGCGTGCCTAAGAACGGGTTTTAACATCTTTGACGTCAAACCCGAACGCACGGACACGTCGATAAATACGCGGGTTGCGCGTGTAAACTCGCGAGGACTGGCGGCGCTTTTAACGTTTGCATACAATGCCGCGGGCAATGAATTGGTTTTTAGCAGCGCAAACGGAATAGAGGTTTACTATTCGCCAAACAACAGGCTAGCTGAGCAAAGTCAGGCGCTTTCTGACGACGTCTACCAAAGGCTACTGCAAGGAACAGGGCAGAGCGGGCGCGGAGTGAAACCGCTTGACGTGGGGATGTTGACGCAAGTAAACTGCCCCGCAACGCTGATTGAGGCGGGCTTTATGACAAATTTTGCGGAGGCAAAACTTATGCTTGACCCCGATTACCAACGCGAGGTCGGCAACGAGGCGTGTCAGGGTGTCTGCGACTTTTTAAATGTTGACTACATCGGCGGGCTGACAAGTACGCAGGGGTTGCCAACAATCCGCGTCGGCAACCGCGGCAGGGCTGTCCAGTGTATGCAATACCACTTGGTTCAAAACGGCTTCAATCCCGTTTCGCTTGATGGGATATTCGGACAAAACACCCTGCGCGCCGTGCAGGCGTTCCAGTCGCAAAACGGGTTAACTGTCGACGGCATTGTGGGGCAAAACACTTGGCGCGCACTGCTGGCGTTAAATCCGAGCGCGGTCGTCTTGAGGCGGGGCAGTCGTGGTGCGTACGTGAGGTACTTGCAGCAAAAACTTACCGCAAAACTCTACCCTGTCGGCGTAATCGACAACATTTTCGGCGCGCAAACTGAGCGTGCGGTGCGCGAGTTTCAGCAAGAGAACGGCTTAGCGGTCGATGGGATTGTCGGGCGCAACACGTGGAGCAGGCTCATCCCAATCGGGGGTGGGCGCCCATATCCTTATAATTGATAAAACAATAAAAAACTACTATAACGCGTCGAGACGAACTTTGATTTTGCAAGGCAAAAAGGTCGCTTGGTGCAGTATAGTAGTTTTTTTGTGTAGAAATGCAATGCGGTAAATTTGCATTTTTAAATGTGTAATTTTTATTAAAAAATTTTCCTTTTAACGCAGCGTGTGTTACACCTGCAATGGTTAGTATTTTTGCAAAGCGTGCTACATTTGCAAGGGCTGGTACTTTTGTAAAGCGTGGGGCGTCCGCAAGGGTTTTGGTTGCAGTAACGTGGGCTATATCCGCAGCGCATTTTACATCCGCAAAATTCGGAGCAGTAGCAAATGGTTTGGCACTCGTGCGCGCAGAGCCCCGCAAACAACCTGCGCTCGCGCTCGTACGGGTCGTAGTTTTTCTTGCGCTTGTAGGTTCTGCTTGAAACGCGCAGGTAAAAGGGGTTGCTTTCAATGCAAACGCACGAGTCAAACCGCATATCGCAAACCACTGATTTTATTGTTATAATTTTATCCATTACACCACCCTGACGTCAAAGGTTATCGTCGTCGTTGATTTTGCAGGTAAGTCGGTTAGCGCAAAGCCGACGGTTGGGTCGAGTTCGGGATGCGCAACGCCGTCAATTTGTACGCTCTTGCTCACGAAAGTTAGCCCTGCAGGGAGCGGGTCGGTAAACATAAGTTTTGAGTGCGTAAACGAGCCTGAGTTTGTGATGTTGTGCGTGAATGTGATTGTTGAGCCAACGGTTGCAACCGACGTGCTGGCGGTTTTCTCTATTTCGATACGGCTGTCGATTATTTGGATAGTAACGGTGTTGGTGTCCTCAACAAATTCGACGTCGTTTGCCGTGTACGTAATTGCGGCGGTGTTTTGAATGTGGTCGTAAGGCGGGTTTTCGTCGATTACGATTGTGTAAGTTACGAGCACATAAGGGTCGGACGGGTCGATAGGGTTGGGTAGCGGAAACCCTGCGCGCGGGTCGTAATTCGGGAACGACTCGCCGTTGATTTCGACCGAGCCTGCCTTAAAGGTTGCGCCCTCGCTCATATAGTCCATAACCATAATGTCAGTTATCAAAAAGTTTGAGTTGTTGTTGAACTCGATTTCTTGAATGACTTCCTCGCCGATTGTCGCAAACTCCTTTTCCGTGTATTTTTTCTTTTCAAAACTCTCCGTAAGGTTTTCAATAACCTCGGGGTTGCTTAGCGTGTTAACTGTAATTTCCTTGTCAGGCGTGGGTTTGTATGTTGACCTAAGTGTCGAGCGATTAATAATTGGCATAACTATCTCCTGTTATCATTGTATTTTAAAGCGTCAAAATGTGTGAATAATTTACAAAATTAAATTAAACGCTTGACAAAACTTTGGGAGTGGTGTACAATATTTTAAATTAAATAAAGACAAAGAAGATGTTTTAGTAGTTTGTCGCTTTCATTAAGAGAGAGCGCTCGCGGCTGTAAGGCGCTTATGTTCAGGCGGCAAACGAATTTCGGCATTGGAGTTGCCACGGCACTAGTCGCGGACAGACAAAACTGTAAAAATGTGAACGAGATTTGGAGTTGTTCCAAAAATTAGGTGGTACCGCGCGAAAGTCGCCCTATGCTTAGGGCGGCTTTTTTGTTTGTGGTAGGAACGCGCCTCTGCGTTGGGAATTTGCTTGTGCGTGTGTAACTGCCATTTGCTTGCGTGCGTGTAACCCCTGCCTGCCGCGCAATTGTAACACCTGAAACCCGCGGGCGCGCAGCTGTTGTGGGGCTTAAACGGATTTCGTGTGCAACTGCTGCAGGTGCTCGGGCGATTGGGGCGCAGCTGGCAACCCCACTGCAGCGGGCGAACTGGCCGCGGTCGTGCAAATCAATTGTTGTGCTGAAACCAATTGTTGCGGGCGCAGTTGATAAAACGCAAGTTTCGGCACAGTTCTCTAAAATCTCACGACTTCAACCTTTGGTCTTTACGTTTAATTATTAGGAGAGTAATATGGATGACAAAATGAAAGAACTGCTTGAAACTCAAGTTGACGAAACAAACGTCGACAAAGTGGAAAAGAGTTTTAAGGATGTTTTAAAAGGAATGTACGCAAACATCAAAAACGTCGCCAGCGAGGCGCGTAAAGAGTACGGCAGTATGGTAAACTCGTTCCGCGCGACGCTCGAGGACAAAATTAAGACGGTCAAAAGTAAATTGGGCACAAACAAGGGCAAAACCGAGAAAATCGACATAACGCTTTCAAAGCCTATGCTAAAGTACGGCGCAATGCACCCGCTTATTAGGATTTACAAACGCTTCGAGAAGTACTACACAAACAACGGATTTAATGTTGTGAGTGGGCCCGAGATTGAACTCGACAAGTACAACTGCGAAATGTTGAATATGCCTGAGCACCACCCCGCACGCGGAATGCAGGATACTTTTTATTTGGAGTTTCCGAACAAGATTTTGCGCTCGCACACGTCGGCAGTGCAAATTCGCTATATGTTAAAGAAAAAGCCGCCTATTAAGGTTGTTTCACCTGGGATTGTCTACAGGGTGGACGACCTTGACCCGCAGCACACGCCAATGTTCTTCCAAATGGAAGGGCTGATTGTTGGCGACGACATAACTTTTGCGGACTTGAAGGGAACAATTATGAACTGCGTCAAATACGTGTTTGGCGAGAAAATAACGGCGCGCTTCATCCCGACCTACTACCCATACACTGAGCCGAGCGCGGGCATTGACATAACCTGCCCAGTTTGCGGCGGCAAAAAGTGTAGGACGTGTAAAAACTCGGGTTGGATACGTATCGGCGGTTGCGGGATGGTTCACCCGAACGTGTTTAAAAATGTCGGTTACCCTGAGGGAACGCAGGGCTTTGCGTTTGGTTACGGGATGAGTAAGTTCCCGCAAATCGAGTACAAACTGCCTGAACTTAGGATTTTGCACGACAACAACATCAAAGTGTTCAAAAAGTTGCACTGATAATTATTAAATAGTGTTTTTTATAAAATCACAGAAAGCAAATTACACAAATAAAAACATTTATATGACGCTTAATAGTTGAGTTTTAAAAGCGGATTTTAAAGAGAAATTTATTAAAGCGGTAAAAACAAAGAGGTAAAAAATGTTCAAATATTCACATAAATTTTTAGAAAAACTGGCGGGCGAAACGATTGACTACAAGGATTTTGACCGCAACTGGCTTGACCTGCAGGGGTTTGAGGTTGCGTGCGAAGAGGAGTTGGACGACGACGCAATTGTTGAGCTTGAGGTTAAAGCGAACCGCCCCGATATGTTGTCGCACTTGGGCGTGTTGCGCGAGTACTATGTTTACAAAAACTACAACAGAGAGCCAAAGATTGACTGCAGCGTCAGCCTCGACGGGCTTAAAAACCTTCCTATCGACGTTGAAATAAAAACGGACGATGTGGGGAACTTAGTGCTTGTCTGCATTAAAAACATTGATAACACCCAAAAAACGCCGGAGAAAATTGTTAAACTTCTCCACAATCTGGGCGTTGCGAGCGTCAACCCCGTTGTCGACTACTCAAACTTTGTTATGCTTGAACTTGGGCAGCCAATCCACGTGTACGACCTTGACAAACTGCGCAAGAAACTCGAGTTTACCAACCTAACAAGGGATACTAAACTCAAAACAATCAACGGCAGCGAAGTCCAAGCTCCAAGCGGCAGCATAATCATTAACGACAGCACGGGCGCCGTCTGCCTCGCAGGCATTATAGGAACGCAAAAGGTCGAAGTCGACGAAAAAACCAAAAACATTATTATTGAGTCTGCAAACTTCAACGCCATTAAAATGCGTGTTGCTAGCCAAAAAACTCACGTCAGTACGCTCGCGTCGTATAGGTACGAGCGCGGGGTTGACGCAAACGTAACCAAACTCGGCGCGTGCCTTTGTGCGGAATACATCCTAAACGCGTGCGGTGGGCAACTCGACTCAGCGTTTGTCAAATTTGAAAACTCCGCGCCAAACGTTAAGCAACTCGGCGTTGAGTACATCAACAAAATTCTCGGAACAAAGTTTTCCGCGCAGGACGTAAAGAGGTTGCTTGAAACATATTATTATAAGGTTAACATTATCGACAGCGCAAATGTCGAAGTTACCGCGCCAAACTACAGACTCGACATCGACGACAAAATCGACGTAGTCGGGGACGTCGCGCAGATTTTTGGTTACCACAACATTGAGCCAACAATGCCAAACTTGAGCGTCGAGTACGAGCCAAACAGTTATATAATCAACTCGGATATTTTGCGCAACATTATGTACGGCGTCGGCGCAAACGAGTGCATTTCCTACTCGTTCATTCACGAAAACGCAATGAAAATGCTCAAAATCAACGACAAGAGCGAACTTTTCGGCGACATTAAGTTGATTAACCCGCTCTCCAACAAATTTGCGGTTATGCGCCCGAACCTAATTTACAGTATGCTCAACACCTTGGTTTACAACGTCGCCAAAGACAGCGTTTGCGAGCCAATCTTTGAAATCGGAACAGTTTTCAAGCGCGACGCAACCACCGACACGGGCTACGGTCAAAACTCGCACCTTGCGCTAGTGTTGTGCGGTAACAAGATTGAAAAGGGCTTCGGCGTCGACAAAAATGTTCCGTACGATTTTTACGACATCAAGCAGACACTTGAAATGATTATGGCGCAGTATAGTATGCCGTTCACGCTCGCGGAAAGGGCGGAGCCAACCTTTGAACTCTGCGCCGACGTGCTTGTTGACGGCAAAAAATTTGGGCTAATCGGGATTGTTAGCGACGAGGTCGTCAAAAACTTTGAGAACGGCAAACTCGTCCGCGACAAAGTCTACTATCTTGAAATCAACATTGATATGTTGTCAATGGGAACAACCGCCCTTGAGGAGCAAAGTAAGTACCCAAGCATTACGCGCGAGTATAACTTGCTTGTCCCTAACGGCGTGAAGTTCGCGGACTATAAGGAAGAGGTTGAAAAAACTTCGGATAAAATCGTCTGCATAGAAGTAAAAGACTTGTACAAGGGCAAAGGCGTCAAAGAGGGAACAACCTCTCAATTGCTCCAAATCACGTACAACAGTTTTGAAGAAACCCTCACATCCGAGCAGGTTGAAACGATTGAAAAGGCGTGGTTAAAAACAATTGAGGACAAATTCAAAATAATAATGAAAGCGTAGTTAATATGCTTGCTAGACGAATTTATTTTTGAAACGATTGTATGCGAAAATAATGTTTAATTAATTTAATAATGATTAATTAAATAAATATTGTTTATTTAAAAATAAATAATAATAAAGTTTAATTTAATAAAAAATATTCAATTGTATTTTAATACTTAAATAAATTATAATTTAATTGAATAATAATGTTTATTTTATAAATATAAATAATGATTAATTGATTAAATAAATAATGATTAATAAAAAAATAAAAAGCGTGTAAATTCTGTAAATGAATTTACACGCTTTTTTGATAAATAAAGATAGATAAATGTGTTTATTTAATTTTTTGGCTTATCTTCAATGTTGGGGTCAGAAGTTGTTTTAGTTGTTTTAGTTGTTTTAGTTGGCATAGTTGGATTAGTTGTAAGTGTTTGATTAGCGGCTTCCTGTGCGTCCGCGGTCGCTAGCGTGTTAGGGGTTGCCTCATTTTTGGTTGCCTCGGTTTTTATTTCCTGTACGTCCGCGGTCGCCGCTATATTTGTTGCTTGCTCATTAGAGACCGCGTCTATATGTGTTGTTTCAATATTTATTGTTTCTTTATTTGCCGCGTCAATATTTACCGCTTCTACATTAGTCGTCGCTGATTGGATTGCTTCTACATTAGTTGCCGCTGGTTGAGTTGCCTGTGTTTTGGTGCTTTTCTTTTTAGATGACTTTTTCTTAAAGTTGAAAATCGCCTCTTCAGGGTGTTTGTTCGCAAACTCCTGCAGCGCGGCAATCGCCTCGTCGAGGTGGTTTTCAAACGCCGCTTGTCTTTCCACAAACAGTACTTGTTTTTCAACCTTAGGCGCCTTGTAGATTTCGCGCGCGATTTTGTGCGCGCTCGACAGGTCGCGGCTTGCCTTGTCAAAACTCAAGTCTTTGGTTTCGGCAAAGTTAATCAAAACATCCTCTCGCAAGTTTGCAATGTCGTAAACGAGGTCAAAGAACTGGTGCCTCTTGTACTTGGTCATATACGTCCTGTAACGCGGCGCAAACTTTCTCGCGCGGTCAATCAGCGACATCGACGAAATAAACGTCTTGCGCTTCGACTTAAACACGAGCAGCCCAATCATAACCAGCACCGCCAGCCCAAACACAATGTACCAAACAATCATTTCCGACGTGCTGTACGCAACATTTATCGTCAGCGTGTTACTAACCACGTCGCCGCACTTCGCGTAAACGCTGATAGCCTTGCCCGACTCTGCCGCGTACTCGAGTTTTGCCCCCGTCGCAACCAACTCGTCGTTCACGTACCAGTCAAGGCTCGCCGTAACCCCCTCAGTGTCGTTCAACAGCGCCGCAACAACAATAGTTTCGTCCGCGCTGTAACTGTCTTTCCCAGCGGTTATCTTAATGTTAGTAACCTTGCTAACTGCCGCAATCGAAACCGCGTGCTCAACCGTCCCGCCCTGCGTGTTCGCGCAAATCGTAACCGTCCCCGCGGTAGCATTGGTAAACGCAATCAAAATGTCGTACTTTTCATTGCCGCCGACAACCCCGACGCGCTCAATCGCCGCAATGTCCGCAAATTCGCTCGCTTTCAAACTAAAGCTGCAGTAGCGCGCCTCGGGAATTATCGCCGTAACCGCCACCGTCTCGCTCGTCAGGTAAAACTCAGGGTCTTTGTCCGCAAAAACACAAGTCTCCGCTACCGCCCAGTCTTTTACCTGCAAAACCACCTCAGCACTCACGCCGCCCATCGCAACGCGCATAACCGCGCCGTCGTACTTGTTTGCGTCCGCTAAGCCGTTAAAATTCAAACAAATGTAGCCGCAGCTCAAGCGGGAAACGCACGTGCCCGCGTCCGCCGCAGTGTACGTCTCAGCCCAACTGTCTTTGGATAGTGTAACCGAAATGTCGCCGCAGTAAAGCAAGTTTGAGTCGCCGTTCGCGCAAATGTCAATGTTGTTGTAATCAGTCGTGCTCAAAACATTCTGATTTGGTCGCAACTCTAGCGTCTCCAGCCCCGTCGCAGGGTCAAGCACAGTAAAGCGCAACTCCTCGCGTCCGCCGCCCGTGTTTGTAACCGCAATCGTGAACTCGCCCGCAGTCGTCGTCGCAACTTTCACAGTGTAAACACCCGCAGTGTGCGACGGGGAAGGGCTTACCGCGCCGCTAACCCCGTTAGGGCACTCAACCGAAATTTCGCTGTCAGAGTAGACCTCATAACAAATGCTGTTTCCCGCAAACGTCTTAAAACCCTCAGGTGCGCAGTTGTTCGTTATGTAACCCTCGGGCGACATAGCGTAAGCGTGCAAAACCTTCATTTGCGACGCCCCCTGCGTGCAACTAAGCGCAAGTGCCGTCAAAATCGCCAGCGCAAACAAAGAAAATATGCAAATGAATTTAATTGTTGTTCCGCTTTTAGCCCTAAGTGCAGCAAAACCGCGGCTTTTGGTATTATTTTTTTGTTTCAAGAGGTCGTCTTGATTTAAAAAGTCGCTATTAATGTTAGTTCTTCTTGTCATTTTTGCGCCCCCAAATAAATTTGCGTTTCTTGGCAGGTGCTTCTGCTTCTTCCTCGACATCAACAAGTGTCGTTGTTATGGTAGCCTCCGCCTGCGACTTTTGTTTTTCTTTGGCTTTCTTCTTTTCTTCAAGTTGTGCATTTTTCTTGCTCTCGTAAATCGCTCTGCGCGTTTCTTCCTCTTTTTGTAGGCGCTCAGTATCGGAGAGTTTTATAATCGAATTGTCGTTTGTGATAGTTATGCCTGCGTTCTTGAGCGCGCGCGTAAGTTTCTCGTAAGTTAAGTAGTAAAGGCTCCAGTAGTCCTCAGCCTTGCTCCAAATCTTGACAATGAACATCAGCCCGTGCTCGTCGTAGTTTTCAATCCCGACAAACAGCGGCGGGGAGTTAATCGCGTACTTACATTGCTTGAACTCGTCCTTTACCACGTTAATAATGTAGTCTTGGTCGGCGTCGTAAGGTACGCAGAACGTAACCGAAACGCGGCGTGTCGGGCTAGTCGTGTAGTTGACAACATTGCTGTTAATAACCGACTTGTTTGGTATCGTAATAACCTTTTTGTCATAACTCTCAATCTGCGTCGTAAAAATGCGCACGGACTTAACCGTCCCCTCGTCAGTCCCAACCCTAATGTAGTCGCCCTCAACGAACGGCTTGTTTACAAGTATCAGTATGCCTGACGCAAGGTTGCTCAAACTGTCCTGCAGCGCAAGAGCAATCGCCAAGCCCGCCGCGGACAGTGCCGCCACAATCGCGCCCATCGAAACGCCCAGCGTCGACATAATAATAAATATTAACAATACATACATCGCCGCTTTTATTATAGACAGCAAAAACGAGGTCAGCCCCGCTTCCATTTGCGAGGTCATAAAAATCTTTCTAACATAGCGCATAATAATTTTAATGAGAAGCAACCCAATTATTATTATCGCAAAGGTTTTTATGATAGTAATCCCCGTCGTCGACCAGAAATTATTAAATAATGTTGCAAAATCCATATTTTTTTCCTTTGATTTTTTTAGTTACTAAATTTTTGCGAAAAATGTCGTTTTTTATTCAAAAAAACTATTTTGCGAGGCGTTGAACAACTGCCATATCACACTTGCCCGCAAAGTTTTGCTTGAAGTGGCGCATAACCGCCCCGATGCTCTTGTCGTCAAGTTTGTTAATCTCCGCCAAAATCTCCTCTTCGCTCATCATTTTTGGCAGGTACGCCTCAACAATTTCTTGTTGCTTTGTAATGTTTGCGACCTCTTCGGCGTTCCCGACTTTTTCGTAGTTCGCCTTTTCTTCCGCTAGCTCCTTTGCGAGTTTCTGCATAACCCTAATTGCGTCAGCGTCGCAAAACTCCTCGCCCTTGTTGCGTTTCTCAATCTCGGCAAGTTGGCACTTTCCAATAAGAACCTCGTAAAGCGCGCGCGCCACCCTGTCGCGGTTTTTCAATGCGGCAATATTTGCCTGCTTAATTTCGTCAAATAACATAGTAGTCTCCTTGTAATTTATTCGGTATATTATAACATCTTTTTGTCAAAATGCAAATACTTTTTTTGTTTGTTGCAGTGTGGGAACGGCAGGGGTTTAAGTGGATTTTGGGGGAAGTTTGTAAATTATTTGGATTGAAGGCGTATTTTTCTTAAATTAGGGTAAAAGTATTTGACTTAAATTGTCGAATTTTAGTATAATTAAGGGGTAAAAAACTAAACATAATTTGAAGCGTTGCGGGTAGGTTTAAATTGGCTTATCGGCGTTGGACGCGGTGCGTTGCTACGCGCGCGGGTGTGTGCGGGTACGCGAGACTGGCTCAGTTGCGGGCGCGAGTATCCGCTTGATTGTTTGGAACTGCGGTTGCTGCGGCGCGCAGACTTGGATAGTTAGCGCGAGGCAGTTGGTTTGGTTGCTTGATACAGGCGGCGCGAGTTGGTTGGAGACTGACAGCGTTGGTGTGCGTTAGGCGGCTGGGTTAAGTTGCGGACGCGCGCGGCGCAGGTATTCGGCGCAGTACGAAGCAGACGGCGAGCGCGTGCTGGTATGTAGTTTGAGACGAGCGGCGCGAGCGGGTGCGGCGGTACGGTAGGGCAAATGTGTAAGTATTTGGCGCGCGTGCGGCGGCTTGAATTGTGTTTAATGGATAGGGAGAAAATTATGCAGACATTACCTACACTGGCAAATGAGGCGATGGTTGAGATAGGGCAGAGGAGACAAAAAAGGAAGTTTAATCTGTTGTTGACCATCTTTTTTGCGTTGGTTGCGATGACGGCGATTGCGATTGTGCCTGTTGTTCGCCAGTATGCGGAGAGCGAGGTGGCGGTTGCTACTTGGACGGACGGACTGACTCCGCAGGCGTTTGGAAGCGAGACGTGGGCGGGCTCGGGTACGGAGACGGACGCGTTTCAGATTGCGAGCGCGGTAGACTTGGCGCAGTTGGCGTGCAATGTAAATGCGGGCACGACCTACGAGGGGATGTGCTTCACGCTCACTCAAGAGGTTAACTTGATGGGTAAGGAGTGGACGCCTATTGGTACGGTTGCGCACCCGTTTATGGGTACGTTTAACGGGGGGCAAAAGGCAATCTACTTCATGACAATCACGGGCGGCAGGTACGATTATGTTGGGCTGTTTGGGGTTGTTCAAGAAGGCTTGCTAACTAAAATTGATATGCGCAATGGGTATATTAACATAAGCGGCGGCGAGGCTGCAGGGAGTATTGCGGGTTATGCTGAAAATACTGATATTTCGTATTGTACCAATGGTGTTGTAGACATAGAGAAATTGGGCTTTCCTACAAATGAAGTTGACGCTGTTGCTTACGCTGGATTATCAACTGTGAGCAATTGGTTTACAGAGGCGTATAAGCGTGGGGTTGTATCAGGGGGCGCAATTGATGAAACTATGACTGGGGGGGTTACAGAAACATATCGTAATACAACTGCCAGCGGCAAAACGCACGGGACTGGGACAGTTAGCGGGAGTTCGGCTAACTGCGGTGGTATTGCTGGGTATTTAAGACAAAATGCTAGTGGGGTAACCACATTGAGTTCTTGTTGGAATCAAGGTAATGTTAGTGCAAGTTCCAGTAGTCGTAGTGCAGGTGGAATTGTTGGAATTGCACACGCAGATACTTACGTATCAAACTCTGGGGATCATGCGCATGTAACTGTTTCAACTTGTGCAAACGCTGGAACTGTGTATGGTACTTATGCTGCGGGGGGTATAGTTGGGTTTGCTAAGTCTGAAGCATCTAACGACTTATTGGGTGGCGATAAAAATGCTAGCGTTTATATGATTGAATCATACACAATTGGGAGTGTTACTTGTAGCACTTCTGGTAGGGCTGGTAGCATATTTGGGTATGAGGTGAGAGACGCGCATAGGTCGAATGCGTACGTGCATGTCGGCGGCGCAAATGGTGGTGCAAATCCATATTGCTACTGGACTGAGACGGGTTGCTCTGGCTCTTATGGCTCTAGTGGTATTAATAAAAATAATGGTTCTTCACAAGGCAAAAATCAGTTGGTTTCTAGTTCTAGCGGTAAATCTGGCTGGACATCTTCGAAGTGGAATGAGTATGACGCAACCTCTTCGGTAAGCGGTACGACGCGTACATATAAGCAACTGACGGTATCGCCGAGTGGGGCGAGTGTATGGACTGCAAAATCTTCGTCTCCATACAACTACTATACTTGGACGGAAACGCTTTCTACTTACACCATTACTTTTAACAAAAACAATGGTACGGGTGGAACGTCGTCAACTAGCGTAGTTGATGGCAATAAAATTGGATCAATAACCACACCTACAAGAACGGGTTATAACTTCAAGGGATATTACACAAGTACAAGTGGTGGAACACAATACGTAAATAGTTCAGGTACGGGAACGACAACAGTTTCAAAAACTATGACCTTGTATGCACAATGGGAAGCAAAAGAAATAACAGTAAAGTTTTATGTTAACACAACTTCAAGATATTCCTATACTTCATATTTCGATGAGAGTTATGGTTACGGCGGGTGGCCAAGCAGTGTAAGTTCTTCCTACTTGCCGTCTGGCTATACGTTTAGTGGGAATTGGTACAGTTCATACACGACCTCTGGAAGTGTACGGTGCGGTTCGGGAACTATAATTTATAGCAGTACATCTTTCTCTAGCTATTCAAGCACAGTCAGCCTTTATGCGGGATTAGACTCGGATACTTATAGAATTACATTGTCTGCGTCGGATGCAACTAACACTGCATCATCTTGGGGATGTGCTTCGTATTGGACTACGAGCGGAAGAACTGCCTATCAAGATTTGGTTACTAATGAGATAATTGGAACACTGCCTGAGCCAACTCGCACGGGTTATACTTTTGATGGATGGTATAGTAGCAGTTGGGGGTGGTGTGATGGCGACGACACAATTTCACAAGATAGAACATACTATGCCCAATGGATTGCAAACACATACACTGTAACACTCAATAAAAACAATGGTTCAGGTGGTTCAAATTCGGTTACGGCAACTTACGGTTCGTCAATGCCATCTGCAAGTGCACCGAGCAGAAGTTATTACACATTTAATGGATATTATACCAGTACATCTGGGGGGACGCAGTACTATACCTCGAGTATGGGTTCCGCTAGGACTTGGAATAAAACATCAAATACAACACTTTATGCACAATGGACGGCTAAATCAATAACGGTTAACTTTAATGTAAATGGCGGCTCTTCAGTAAACGCTCAAACAGTTAGTTATGGAAGCACTTTAGGGACATTGCCAACGCCATCGCGCACGGGGTATTCCTTTGCGGGGTGGTTTAAGGAGTCGAGTTTAACTAATCAAGTTAGTTCTTCGACGACGCTTAATTCAAGCAACTTTAGCACGCTCACTACTAGCGGCTTAAATATTACACTTTACGCTAAGTGGACAAAACAAACATTTGACGTAAAACTCTCCGCTTCAGAGGCGAGCAGCAACGCAACGAATTGGGAAGATGTAAGCGGCTGGACAGCGGACGGCAAGATAGCGACCAAAAACTTCTCCTATGGAGATAGTCTTGGTGCAACGCCAACGCCAAGCAGAGTTGGGTATACATTCAAAGGTTGGTATACAAGTCAGAGTGGGGGAACGCAGTATATTTCGAGTTCGGAACTTAAGTTCACTTCAACGACGACACTTTACGCGCAATGGACTGCAATTACCTACACGTTGACGATTGCACCTAACGGCGGCGCGTACAGTTCGGAAACGTCGGTAACGGGCACGGTCGGCACATCGGTAACGCTTGGCATGCCAACACTTACGGGGTACACCTTTGGGGGCTGGGAAGTAACGAGCGGAAGCGGGACGGTGTCAGACAATGGGAACGCGTTCACATTTGACGCGAGCAACGCGACGGTAACGGCAAAGTGGGCTGCAAACCAATACAAGTTGACCTTTAACGCAAACGGCGGCACGTGGGCGAATGTTGACGGCTTCACTAAAGATGGCGACAACTACTACAAAATGGTAACTTACGGGCAGCCAATTGGCGTTATGCCAACGGTTACCAAGGCGGGCTGGAACTTCAGTGCGTGGTACACGGGTACGTCAGGCGGCAATGCTTGGAACGAAAACAAGGTATACGACACTGCAGGCGCATACACGCTTTACGCGCGCTATACAGAAAACAGTTACACATTGACGGTCGATAAAGCGGACGGCTCGGCAATCTTCACGTATAACGGCACATACAATTCGACATACACGCTGCCAAATCCAACGCGTGAGGGTTATCAGTTCACGGGCTGGACAATAACAAGCGGCGACGGTTCACTTTCAGGTCTAGTTTTCACATTTAGAGAAAGCAACGCGACGGTAACGGCGCAATGGACTAACAACATATACTACGTCAACTACAACGGTAACGGTAACACAGGCGGAAGTATGACGAGTTCAGAATTTACGTACGACGTAAACGCGACGCTCAGGCAAAATGGCTTTACAAGAACGGGTTATGAGTTCGTGGGCTGGAATACGAGCGCGAACAACACGGGCACATCATACATTGATAAGGCGTCTGTCAGAAACTTGACCTCAGAAAACGGGGGTTCGGTAACGCTTTACGCGCAATGGGGTACGATTAAGTACATTGTAACATTTGACGCGAACGGCGGTACAATACAAGATACTACTGGCTTTGCGGGTTCGACGGGAAGAAAAACTTCGAGCGTTACATATTTACACGGGTACACGATTGATGTGCTTCCCGATGTATTGCTTACAGGCTTCATTTTTGACGGCTGGAAATACGAAAACGGGGACGCAGTTACTGCAAATGACCAAGTACTTGAGACAATGACGCTTTACGCTGCATACAGTCCAAAGACGTTCACGCTGACGCTTAACGCGCTAAGCGGAACGCTTCCGACGACCTCGGGCTGGACGCTTAGCAGCGACGGGCACAGCATTTCAAAGACCATTGCGTACGACGCGCAGTTTGACGCACTTCCTACGCCAACGAACAGCGGTTCAATGTTCCTTGGCTGGTTTGACAGTCAGACGGGCGGAAGTCAGTATGTTGAGACGAGCGTATTTAAGCGCGAGTCCAACTTGACGCTGTACGCACATTACAGCGTAAACCTCTGCACGGTATTCTTTGACCCTGCGGGCGGTTCGGCGACATTCCAACAAATGACGCTGTCTTACGGCGAGAAGATTGGAACGCTACCAACGGCGACAAAGACGGGCTACGACTTTGAGGGCTGGTATTACATTGACAATCCGACCAAAAAGTCTACGACAAATGATGTTGTTAACGGGAACATAACACTTGCGGCGCAATGGGCGGCAAAACAGTTTATCATTACGTTTGACGCGCGCGGCGGTATAATTACGGGCGTAACGGGTCAGACGACTAATAAGGGCGTTTACTACAACGACACCTTTGGCGACTTGCCTACGGTTACGAAAGTGGGCAGCAAACTTAGGGGCTGGTACGACGATGTTAACGGGAACGGAAACCTTTACACGTCAAATTCGGTCGCTAGGATGACACAAAACTTGACGCTGTACGCAGTTTGGGAAGTTGAGACGCTTACCGTTGTATTTAACGGAAACGGCGGGCAGTGCTCGGTTTCTAGCAAGAACTACGATTACGGCGCGGAATATGGCACGCTTCCTGAACCAACGAGAGTGGGTTACGGATTCCTTGGCTGGGCGACGAGTTTGAGTAGCACGAGTTACGTGAGCGCGAGCGGCACGGTAACGACGGCGCACACTTTGTACGCGCAGTGGAAGGCGAACGTGTACTACGTTGAGTACCAAGCGAATAGAAACGACACGACGGGGACGATGGAAAGGAGCACGTTTACTTACGACGAGGCGGGGACTTTGAGGACACTCGGGTTTGTTTGCCAAAAGGCGGAGTTTACGGGCTGGAACACTAACGCTAGCGGAACGGGTACGTGGTACTCGGACGGCCAGAGCATCAGAAACATTGCAACGGCGGACGGGGCAACTATTACTTTGTACGCGCAATGGAGCGAGAACAACTACGTTGTTTCGATAGACGTGCTCAATTACACGGTTGTGAACAATAACGGCTTTACGGCACACGGTATGGCTTACATTGAGAAAGGTTATAAGCACGGCGACAGGTTGGGGACGCTGCCTGTACTTTCCAAGGCGGGACATACATTTACTGGTTACAAGAACTCAAGCACGGGCGCGGCGGTAACCGCGGACACGCTTGTTACGGACGATATGACGTTACTTGCTCAATTTACTGCAAACGAGGTAACGATTACCTTTAAGCCAAACGGCGGTACGTTTACTTCTTACGGGCAAGCGACACAATCGGGGGATGTGGCTACGTTGACGGTTAACTACGGCGACAGGATTACGAGTTTGCCAACGGTTGAACTTAGCGGTTATCAGTTCGACGGGTTCTATGAAGAGGGCGACACGGGCTTTATACTGCACGAGAATATGATGGTTTTGATTGAAGAGCCAACACTTGTGCTTGAGGCTCATTGGACGTCAAATACTTACGTTTTGACCTTCAACGCGGGTTCGGGTACGATAACGCCGACGGAAGAGGGCGAAACACCTAGCAACACTTACACTTACGATGTTTCATACAACCGTGCGATTGGGTATTTGCCTAGCGCAACTTGGGCGGGACACACGTTCAACGGTTGGTACACCGCACAAACTGGCGGAGATAAAATCACGGCAGAAACAGTTTACACGACGCGCGGGAATAGCACAGTTTACGCTAGATACGACGCGAGCAGTTACAAGGTAACGGCGGACGCGAACGGCGGGAGCTTTAGCACGAGCGCGACGGTTTCGAGCAAGGAGTTTAGCGGAGACTTTGGGCAGGATGTAGCGCTAGAGGCGCCAACGCGCACGGGTTACACGTTCACGGGTTACAGCAAAACTTCGGGCGAGGGGACGTTAAACAAGGTCGGCGAACAGTGGAAGTACACGATGGGCGCGGGCGATGCGACGGTTGAGGCACAATGGCGCGCGAACACCTACACGGTTACGTTTGACTACGAGGGCGGTTCGTGTGTTGGCGGCAATATTACGAGTTTGACGGCAACTTATGGGCAGCCATTTGGGATTTTGCCAACGGCGGAATCGACTGGTAAGCGTTTCGTGGGCTGGTTCAGAGAAAACAACACGCAAGTTGTTTCAACGGACATAATGAGAGACACGGCGCCATTTACGCTTTATGCACGCTATTCACTGAGTGAGAGATTGTTGACGATTAACCCTAATGGTGGGGTTTACGACGGGTCGAGTAGTGTTGCGACTAAGACGGGCGCGGCTGGTGGGACGGTTGATATTTTGACGCCAACGCGCTTAGGTTACACCTTTAACGGCTGGAAAGAGCAAGCGGGCTCTTACGCTGGGCTTAACACCGAACAAACAGTTTACACATTCGGCGCAGACAAGGACGGAAACATTGTCGCGCAATGGACACCTATTACATACACGATTACCTTTGTTGGAAACGGCAACACGGGCGGAAGTATGGACGATTTGACCGTTGCCTACGACGAGTTAAAACAATTGACGCAAAACGCGTTCACTAAGACGGGTTACAGTTTCAACGGCTGGACTTGCGACGGGATAAGTTACGCTGATAAGGACAACATTAGGAACTTGACGAGTACCAACGGGGCAAGTTTCACGTTTACGGCGCAATGGGCAGCAAACAGTTACACGCTGACAATTGACCCTAACGGCGGAAAGTACGACGGGTCGACGACGATGTGCGCGACTACCGGCGGTTATGGCGCAACGTACAATGTTGACACGCCTGAGCGCACGGGTTACACATTTAACGGCTGGACAAAGAGCGGGAGCGGGGAGTTATCCGACGCTAACGTGTTTACGTTTGGGGACGGCAACGGCACACTTACGGCACAATGGACGGTTAAGACAATAAAGGTTTACCTTGACCCTAACGGCGCGACGTGGGTTGACAACGTTAAGGACACATTCCATGTTGACGCGACGACGGGGATTGGTTACATAGAAGCGACATACGGTGAAACATACGGCACAATCCCGACGGCTAGCGACTTGGTTTACGCGGGACATCAGTTTGTTTCGTTCTACACAAGCGACAACATTCAAATTATTTCTTCAAACATTGTAACATATGAAGAAGACATAACTTTGACGGCGCAATTTACAACAAATGGTTACACATTATCTATCAACCCTGACGGTGGTATTTACAATCAATCGCCAAGAATTCAAGACTTCGCGGGCGAGATGGGCGACGAAATCGACATTTTGACGCCAACGCGCACGGGTTACACCTTTAATCAATGGGAATTGGTTGGAAGCGGGGAGTTGATAGCAAACAACACCAAGTTTAAGTTTGGCGACAGCAACGCGACGCTTACGGCACTTTGGACGGCGAACACCTACACGGTAACGTTTGACGCGAATGGCGGCGACGGCACGATGGCTAACCAAACATTCACTTATGCGGAAACGCAAAAATTGTCGAAAAACACATTTACAAAGACGGGTTACACTTTCTCGGGCTGGCTGAGAGAGGGGAACTCTGTGAGCGACGGAACGATTGCCGACGAGCAACAGTTGGTTAACTTGACGACGGAGAACGGCGTAACTATTAAGTTTATCGCGCAATGGACGGTTATCAACTACACAATTTCGTTCAACGCGAACGGCGGAACGATTGATTCGACGTTGTACACGAGAAACTACGGCGACAACTACGGCGGGTTCCCTACGGCGACAAAGAGCGGTTACGTGCTTGACGGCTGGTACACGGAACTTAGCGGGGGCGACGAGGTTACTGAGGACGACATTGTAACGGGCGCGGTAACGCTTTACGCGCACTGGACGGCGCAGACGTACACGGTTACACTTCGCGGAAACGGCGGTAAGATTGCGGCTGCGGACGGTTACACGGGCGCGACGAATGTTGAAACGACGACAATTGAGGTTACTTACGGCGAACTTTACAGCGGGCTTCCTGTGGCTGAGCACGAAACGTTAGTGTTTATGGGCTGGTACACGGCGCGCGAGGCAGGTGTGCTTGTTTCGACAGCAGACTATGTTTCGATACCTAGAGACCACGACCTTTACGCGCGTTGGTCGTCGAACGAGTTTGTAGTTTCGTTCAACGCGCACGGCGGGAGCGCGAGCATTTACAGCATAAGAGTCAACTATGGCGAGGCGTACGGGACGTTGCCGACGGCGACGAGAATTGGTTACGACTTTGCGGGCTGGTACTTGGATGAAGACAAGATTGAGGCTAGCACGCGCGTTGCGACTAAGGACGACCACACGCTTATGGCTAGATGGGACGCTAAAGAGTTTACGTTGAGTTTTGCGTTTGGCGATGGCGAGTACTTTGAGACTGCGGGCTTTACTGGAACGGTGGGCGTGAGCGGCGTAACTATGACGGTTGCGTACGATGCGGCTTACGGCGTGTTGCCGATGGCAAAACGCACGGGGTACGAGTTTGTTGGCTGGTATATGGGAGAAAACCTCATAACTTCCAACTCGGTTGTTAGTATCCTTGAGGACAAGACGCTTGTTGCGGTGTATAGGGAAGTTACGTACAGGCTCGTTATTGAGTTGAGCGGCGGACTATACGGCGGAATGGCGCAAGCGCAGACTTTCAGCGGCATTTACAACGAAGAGATTGAGCTGTTGACGCCAACGAGACGCGGTTACAAGTTCATTGAGTTTAGTAATGACGGCACCTACGGGGAAGTTTCGGGTAACGCGATTAACGGTTACAAATTTAAGTTTACAGACGGCGACACGACGCTTGTTGTCGTTTGGGAAGCGCTTGACATTGAGGTAACGTTCCACGCACAAGAGGGAACGATTGACTCGACAAATATGGCGACTTCGACAGATAAAAAGACGGGCGTGCGCAACTACAAGTTTGGCGACAGGCTTGACAAAGTGGACGCGCTTCCAAACTGCGTTTTGGACGGGTTCAGGTTCGTCGGCTGGTTCACGATTGAGGGATTGCAAATAACGGATGCGATGGTTATCGACATTTCGCAAAACTTCGACTTGTATGCAAAATACAGCCCAATTTACTACACATTGACTGTTAACCCTAACGGCGGCGAGTTCAACGGCGTTACGATTACCACCAGCTTTGAAGATAAGAGGGCGGGCGAGACGGTTGAGTTTAACGAGCCAACGAGAGTGGGTTACAGCTTCAAGCACTTTGTTTTGAGCGGCGCGGGTTCGCTTGAGAAAAACGCGGACGGCACTTACACGTTTACGTTCGGGGTAGGGAACGGCACGCTTACGGCAGAGTGGGACAGCGTTTCGTACGTTGTAACGTTCGAGTACGACGGAGCGACAGGCGGAAATGCGACGGCAAATAAGGCGGTTGTGTACGACGCGGTTTACGGAACGTTGCCAAGCCCTAGCAAGACGGGTTACGTGTTTGCGGGCTGGTACTCGGCTAGCGAGGGCGGAGTGAAGGTTGAGGCGAGCACGTCGGTTAAGACGGCTGAAAACCACTCACTTTACGCGCGTTGGGAGAGACAGACTTACACGCTGCAGGTTATTCTTTCGGGCGGCGCGATTGACGGAACTGTTTCGACTGACAAGTTGTACAGCGGGTTCTACGGCGATACAGTTGAGTTTAGTAAACCAACGAGAGTGGGTTACGATTTCGACGGCTTTGAGAAGGTAGGCGATAAGGGTAGCTTTGAAATCGTAGGCGACAAGGTTAAGTTCACGTTTGGCGACGACAACGGGAAGTTGATTGCCAAGTGGAAGGCGCAATTGGCGACTGTAACGCTTGACGCGGGCGCGGGTGCGGTTATTTCGGGAACGGAAAACCAAACGACGACAATTCAGGTTGAGTACGGGTTTACTTACGGTAAACACGGAGAACTTGGCAAGGCGGTTAAGGTAGGCTACAACTTTGTGGGCTGGTACTTGGAGTTGCCAGACGGCGATGAGAAAGAAATCATTTACTCGGTTATCGTTGAGACGGTTGGCAACCACACGCTTGTTGCTAAGTACAAAGAGATAGAGACCTCGTTGACAATCCTGCTTAATGGCGGGGAGATGAATTTGGTTGAAAACCCTGTCAAGAGAACGTTTGGAACGACTTACACGCTTGGGTCGCCAACACGCGACGGTTACACATTTACTGGATACGTATATCAAGGCAATGACGCTAGCGCACTTGTAGATAACCACGACGGGACATACGCCTACACATTCGGCAGCACTGACGCGGTTATAACCGCTCAATGGGGCGCGAATACGTACACTGTAACGTTTGACGCAGGCGCAGGTGCAGTTATCGAGGGTACAGAAAACCAAACAACGACTATACAGGTTGAGTACGGCGCTAGGTACAACAAGAACATCACAACGACGCTGCCTGCTGCTTCAAAATACGGGTACACCTTTGATGGTTGGTACACCAATGGCGGGAACGGAGAGTTGATTATCGACACTTCGATAGTTTCGATTGCGGGCGCGCACACGCTGACGGCTAAATACAGTCAACCTGAGTACAGTTTGAGAATTAGCCTCGATGGCGGGACGCTTACGGGGCAGGCGCTGACTGTTTCGGGCAAGCACGCGGGCGAAACGTGTGTTATAGGAACGCCGACTAAGACGGGTTACGATTTTGACGAGTGGGTAGTTACTTCGGGCGCAATCACGATTGCGGCGTCGGGAAGCAACTGGCAACTCACATTCGGCGAAAGCGACGCAAGCATTATTGCGACTTACACTGCTAAGACGTACTCGTTGACTTTCGACGGGAACGGCGGGACAATTCCTGCATCCGCTACTAGCGAATGGACTTTGGAAACGAACGGACAGGCGACTAAGAGTGTTACCTATGGCGAAAAAGTTGGAATAATGCCAACACCTACAAAATCAGGGTCTCAATTCCTTGGTTGGTCAACACAACTTGTTACTTCGGGAACGCCTGATACATTGCTAATTTACACCGCACTTACAACATTTGAACTTACAGCTGATACGGCGCTTTACGCGGTTTGGTCTGAGGATCAGTACGTGTTAACGATTGAGCTGAACGGCGGGCGCCTTGGCGAGATTACAAGCAATATTCAAGCTGTCGGTAGCAATGGCAACACCTATGAAATCACTGGAACGCCAGAAAAAGATGGTTACGATTTTGTCAGATTTGACTTAACGTGTGCAGTTGAGGGGCAAGGAAGCCTTTCAGGAAACACGTTCACGTTTGGCGCGGGGAACGCAGTCATTAGTTGCGTTTACGAGCCAAAGACAATAACGGTTACCTTGAACGCTGGTTCGGGCGCGTTTGACGCAAGCACGCTTGGCGTTTGGGGGAATGTGAGTGCGGACGGCAAAACTGTTTCGCGCGAACTCAAGTATGGCGACAAACTCGGGGTTACCGAAAGCGGGCTGGCGGCGTTGCCACAAGTTACGCTGAAAGGTAACAAGTTCACAGGCTGGTTCATCGGCGATGTGCAGTACGCTGAAACTTACACAATCGAGTGGACGGAAAATGTTACGCTGACGGCAAGCTTTGCGAAAAACAACTACGCGCTCGTCATTAACACGAACGGCGGGACGTACTCAGATGGTGTCGAGTACAACGACAAGGTGGGCGTGTTCAACATCTCCAAAGAGTATGGCGAAACCTACACTGTGGTTGCCCCTACGAAAGTGGGTTACACGTTTATGGGCTGGACAGCAAGCGCTAACACTGAGGGCGAGGGCAGTTTCAACACAGATACGGGCGTGTTCACATTCGGCGCGGACACATTCACACTTGTTGCTGAATATCAAAGTATAACCTATTATGTTGAGTTTAACGCGAACGGTGGCGAAGGGACTATGGCTAATCAAACGTTGACCTACGACCAAGCGAGCGCACTTAACAAGAACCAGTTCACTAGAGCAGGTTACCTGTTCAATGGTTGGAAAACCGAAACAGACGACCCGTTTGCCGACAACGGTATGATTTACAACGCGGCTTCAACGCAAGGGGCGACTATAACGCTTTACGCGCAATGGAAGTCTGCGACGATAACTCACTACTTTGACGCGAACGACGGATCCGCGCGACCAATTGCATTGGATGTTGAATTCGGCGCGGCATTTGGAACGTTGCCTGTCGCTAATCGTACAGGTTACGACTTTGGCGGCTGGTATCCTTCGATATACAATGGGCAACCTAATGGCGAGGCGTTGACTTCTGAGACGACAAACACTTACACTGAGTCGCATACGTTTGTTGCGTACTGGACGATTGCAAGTTACACGATTACTATGCCGACAGGGTTCCCTGAAAATTCGATTGAAATTGCAATTAGAGAGGGTTACACAACGACGGTAGTTTACAACAACGACTTCGTGTTTACGATTGATGTTTTGGAAGCATACTCTCAAAGCAACATTAGAGTTCGAGGAAACGGCAAGGAGATTTTGCGCACTGACGGGGTGTACAGACTTGAAAGAGTTTTCGAGGATACGACTATTACTATTGAAGGTTTACATATCAACGAGTACACAGTTGTGTTTGACTCGGGCAACGGCTCGGCGGTTCCTAATGCAACAGTTGAATGGGGCAAAAGAGTTCCAATGCCTAGCGCTCCAACGCTCGTTCACTACAAGTTTGACGCGTGGTACAAAGACGCGGGGCTAATGAATGAGTTTGATTTTAGTGCAACCGTAATCAAGGAAGACATAGTATTGTACGCAAAATATGAGAGGGCGACCTACACAATCAACTTCTATGTTGAGGACGAGGTGTATACTACTCAGAACGTGCTGTATTTAGGCAGGGTTGATAAGCCTACTTACGACCCAACGCTTGAGGGGCACGACTTTGTCGGCTGGTACTTGATGGGCGAAACGACACCTTACGCGTTCTCTTCACAAGTAACTGGCAATATGGATTTGTATGCGCAATTCTCAAAGAATACCTATGTTGTTAACTTCTATAGCGGCGAAAAGTTTATGGGCACTATGAACGTTAGGTACGGCGAGCAAGTTGTCGTAAACTTTGCGACGGGGCAAATAGGTTACACCTTTGAGGGCTGGTACGAAGACAGGGCGCTTACAAGATTGTTTGATTTTGACACAATTATTTCTAGCGATATAACCCTTTACGCTAAGTACACACTTAACCTATTTACTGTAAGTTTCTACGTAAATTACGAGCTTAAAGACACGCAAACTGTTGGTTGGGGCAGAACTGCTACTATGCCGACGACTATTAACGTTGGCGAGGGTTACCACATTAGTAGCTGGTATTACGACCCAGAATTGACAAACGAGTACGACTTTATTAAGCCGGTTGAAAACGACTTCTGGTTGTACGGAAAGGTTGAGAGAGACCAAGTTAGTATTACGTTTATGGCGAATGGGCAAGAGGTGAGAACGGTTGCGGTTGACTACGGCAGTTCGTTTGACGCAAGCGCGGTTCCTATTCCTGCAAGGACGGGGTACACGCAAGTTGCTCCTTACTGGGAGGATGTTGACTTGAGTTGCGTAATGACACCTGTTACAGTGAACGCAATTTACACCATTAATACCTATACCATTAAAATCGTTATGCCGGACGGCTCCGAGATTTATAGGACGGTTGAACACGGCGAGACGTTGACCGATTTGCCGGAAGTTCCTACAAAGTTCGGGGATAAGATTGTCTTTGATATGGATTTGGCTAACATAACACAAGATATGGTTGTAAAAATGGAAGTCAAAAACTATATCTTCTGGCCTATGATAATCGCGGGCGGTATTCTTTTGGTGCTTGCTATCGTGCTCATAACGATTTGCGTAGTTAAGGTAAGCAAGAAAAAGAATAGCAGAAACAAGATTAAAGAGTTGATCAGCACAAAAGGGCGTTGATAACTAAACCGCGCGAACTAAATGCGGTTGGCATATTGGCACTTGCGAGGGTTGAGGCGGCTCAACTTTCGCGGCGGATTAATAAAAAATCTTTGCTATGCGCAAAAGTACAATAACAGCGCAAAAAACAAAAAGGCGCACACACCTAAGTTTTAGGTGTGGCGCTTTTTTTGTTGGGATTACAGGGGTAATTTTTATTTAATGAATATTCAAAAAATATTCGACATTCAACGGCGGTTGTGTTATGATGTGATAACGCGAAATGTGGGATGTTTAAAGAATAAAATAAAAGGGGGTACGCAATAGGTTGTTGCAGGTTTTGCAAGTGCGTTACGGGCGACAATGTCAATGGTTGCGAGGGGTGGACTGCTTGTTGTGTGTGCGCGTTAGGAGATATGTGGAAGTGAGGTGGATAAAATGTTTTTTAAAAAAATATCAAACAGTGTGAAATTGTTTGATATTTTTTTGTGGATGTGCTATACTAAAAATTGTAAAGTGAAATTTTATCAAAAGTAATTTGAGGGGAAACAATTAATTTTGATAGATTTTTATTGATTTTTTTGATAAAAAAGGAGCGGTTTTTATTATGAACAAAAGCGAATTTGAAAATGTGAAAAAGTTGGGGGGGGGGGGGGTATTTAGTTGCTAAAAATAGCGACATAACTACTAAAAATGATAGGGATAACTGCAAAAATATGCAGGATAGCCGCCATTTTTTGCAATATTCGCAAAATTGCGAAAATTATAAAAGCTCTATAAATAATAGCAAAAATAATAATGAATTTTATTTAAAAAGCGACTTTACTAAAATAATTAATACAAATAAAAATTGCTTAGATAATACAAATAAAAAAGCGAATGATAATTATTTAACGAATAATAATTATTTAAATAACAAAAACCTCGCTCCCTTAAAAAATAGCTATAATAATGTAAGTTGCAAAAGTAATGTGATTTGCAATAGTGATTTAAGATATAAAAACAATGCAACTCAAAATAGCAATATAGGTTGCAATAACAGTGCAAGTTCTAAACGTGGTTTAAGTTGCCAAAGTAAAGCGTGTTATAAAAGCACTGCATATTATGAAAACGGTATAAACTACAAAAGTTACACGACAAGGTGTTCCGCTACGACAAAAATTTGTTTGTGGCTTTTCTTGTTTGTCGCGTGTCTTGTAGTTACAATCGGGTTTGGCTGTTTTGGTGGAAACAATAACGACAGCCTCAAGGTTGACCTTGCGACGATTGACACAGCCATTGCGGAAGGAGCAACCGCTACATTTAGTGGTGGAGATGGCTCGGCATCAAATCCATATCAAATTGCAAATTATACCGATTTGCAGGCGCTTTCCAACGCCTGCAATACGTCTACAAGCGGAACAACGTACAACCACTTTAAAGATGAATACTTTAAGTTGACTGCCGACATAACAATTGGGACGGATTGGGTTCCAATTGCTACAAATTTGGATGGAACTACCGCAAAGTATTTTTCGGGCATTTTTGATGGTGCGAACCATACTATAAACATTAGCAATACAATTTCGGTTGTCGTATCGGGGAGTTCTGGGAATTATGGCTATTTGGGAAGTTTATTTGGGTATGTAGTAACGGGGGAAGTGAAAAATGTTACAATGAATTTTTCACTTGGAGAAAATTCTTTGTTTAGTGCGCCAAGCAGTGGTTATGGATATTTCGGCGGAATAGTAGGGAGATGTCAGAATGCCAGCATAAGTAACTGTAATGTTGTTGGTAATTCAATTGTGGTAATACCCGAATCAACGAATTTTGTCTATAATTATTTTGGTGGAATATTAGGATGTGGTACTTCTACTAGTACTAGTGGTACAAGCGCAAATACTATAGATAACTGCAGTTTAAGTGCAGATGTATCATTGACTAAATGCCTTGGTGCTGGGATAGTGTATGAATTAGTGGGCAATGTTTCTAATTGTGTGGTAAGGTCTAATTTTATTGTTAATTCTTCTTCTTTCATCCTTCAGGAAGATTATGTTGGCGGGATTGCAGGAAGTGCAACACATGTTTCAAATTGTAAATTCTTAGGGGGAGGGTTTACAAACAAACGCAGGAATATAATCCGTTCGGGTATTATAGTAGGAGAAGCGACAACGGTTGAAAATTGTGTGGTAGCAAGTGATGGAGATGACGATGCGAATTTTGATATAATTTGTGGGGATGGTGGCAATACAAAAGCCCCAAGATGCGGATTGATTGCAGGTAAAGCAACAACAATCAGTAAATGCAGTGTCGAAGCCACTGGTGTGAAACTACAAGTGGGTGCTGATTATGGCGGGCTAGGGGGAATACTTGCAGGCGAAGTGGGCACAATGAGTAATTGCGTTGCAAATGTGTCTGTTAGTACAATTAGTTTTGATGATGTTAGTGAGTTTGGTTTCATTGTGGGGGAGGCAACGGGAATTGTGAACAACTGCATTTCAATTGTGTATGCGACAACAGTTGCTGATGCGTGGCGAGAAGGAGCTTGGATTTATTCAATGGGGGCTAGGGGAACATTTTATAACTGCGTCGTAGTGGGCTGTACGAACTCGCTGACAAGTTCAAACGCGGGAACTGATAGTAACGGAACAGCAAACAGCGATGGCGATGAAGCATTTGCTAACACTACGGATAAAATGGTAATGGGAACAGGTGGGATTTATGCACTATCTTCCAATGTAACGGGGGCTAATACTAATTTGACTAAATTGAAAACTGCAACCACATATACGGACACTGCAGCGTACGGAAGCAGTGCAACAACTACTTTCAAATGGGATGCAACCAGCACATACAAGTGGGATTTTAAAAATACTTGGGCAATAAAAAGCACTATGAATGGTGGGTATCCGATTTTGCAGTTGGCTATAACATCCTACAACATCACGCTCAACGTAACCACCAACCTTAGCGGGTCTACTTCGTCCTCGACCAGCGGTTCAACAAGCGGTTCATCCTCAACAACCGCCACGGCAAACCCTGCGCAGTTTATAATCTACCGCTTCGACGAGTCGGGTAACGTCGTCAACCAGTTTGTGGTTCGCAACGGCAGCACGGTAACCTTTGAAGTTGACAAAAACAAAGCCTTTACCATAATGATAAACTATAAACTCTATATGGTAACAACAATTGACGCCGAGTCGACAAACAAGAAAACCTTTACTCCGACTGCCGACACAACAATCAATATATCCATAACCGCGCCTGCAGGTGTCAACAACTGGATTGTCGTTTAATGCGGGATATGAAAATTAAATCATATTAAATAAATTTATTTGTTAGATAAAATAATTATAAATAAAATTAATATATTTTAATTATAATTATAAATTTATTAATCATAAATAGGATTATATTAATTACAAATGGGGATATAATTATTAATTAATTATCAATAAAAATACATTAATTAATAATAAGCATATTCAATTGATAACAAGTATATTTAATTAATAATGAACGCAATTAATAAATATTATTAATAATTAATAGACATATTAAATAATAATTGAGTAATTTTACTTAATAAGTAATTATTATTTAATTAAAATAAGTAATTAAAACAATAAATTAATATTAATTAAATAATTAAAATATCAATAATAAATAAAATATTAATAATAATTGTTTAGTAATTAAATTAATAAATAAAAACCTTATCAATTTAATCGGGGAATAAAAATTTATTTAATTAATTAATAATAATTTAATTAATTAAATCAGTAAAATCAATAAAAAAAGTGCGAAAAATCTATATTTTTCACACTTTTTTTGTATTTATTTTTTACTAATATTTATATTTATTTCATAATTACTTATTTATTATTAAACTATAATAATTCTTCTAATAATTAACTACATTATTTTTATAATTAATTATTATGTTTTTTCTAATAATTTATTTAATTTTGCATTTATTATTTTTTAATTTAATAAACAAATTATAATTGTGGTTAATAAATACAATTAATTATTTTGTGTTTATTAATTAAATATTTTAATAATTATTTAATTGCTCATTATCTGTATTTTTTATTCAGTTATTTGCGCGCATTAAAAATGCAGTTTTTTATTAATTGCAAGTTGGCGGGGGTGATGTGCTTTTTTTCGACGGGGAATGCGGAGACTCTGTTAACAAAAAGGAAGAGGTAGTCGGAACTCTCCTTGACTTTTTCAATTTGCGAGTAAAGCACGCGAACGGCGCCAAGGTTTTCCGACTGCTTAAATGTTACGATTGTAATACCCGTTTCGTCGAACTGATAAATGTTGACGCTGTTTTCTTCCATTGGGCGTTTGTACATCTTGGTTAATGCGCTTAAGTATACGATTCCAAAACCAAGCGGGAGCGCAAACGCGAGCAGCCAAACCGTCCAGCCGGTTTCATTAAAAATGAAATCGCTAACTAGGTACGTAATCACGCCTGCCGTGCCAATAATGGTAGCCAGCCACGCGCCGATGTAGAGTTTTTTTGTCATTGACTTGTAAATGCCATTAGTTAAAACTGTTGTTGCTTCTATCATAATAAATTCCTTATTTTATTCATTGGTGGGTTTTGTTAGGTGTGTCAGTGAAATGAGAATACCGAGTTTGCCGTATTCGTAAGTCAGTCCGCCCTGCATATACGCGGTGTATGGTGGGCAGATGGGCCCGTCGCAGCTAAGTTCAATTGTTGAGCCTGAGATAAAACTCCCGCTCGCCATAATCTCCTCGTGTGGATACCCCGGCATTGGGCTTGGCATAAGCGTTACAAAGTTTTCGAGTGCGACGCCCTTTTGTATCCCGCGGCAAAACTCAATCAGTTCCTCCGCTGAGTGTAGGCGGATTGTCTGCACAATGTCCGCTCTTTCGTCGTCGAAACGCGGGCTGACGTCGTAACCAAGTTTTTCGAGCAGGCGGCTCGCGAGCGCCATAGTTTTTAGGCTCGACATAACGACGTTAGGCGCGTGATAAACGCCCTTGAAAAACGACAGCGTTTGGTTGAGGTTCGCGCCGATGTCCTTGCCGACGCACGGCGCAGAAAAACGTTCCGCAACATCGTTGACGTATTCAGCCTTGCCGACAATGTAACCCCCTGTTTTGGCTTGCCCCGCGCCGAGGTTTTTCATTAGTGAGCCGACCAAAATGTCCGCGCCAACTTCGGTAGGTTCGCGTTTTTCAACAAAGTCTCCGTAGCAGTTGTCGACCATAATAATGACGTCCTTATCAACCTCGCGAATTGCGGCGCAGACGCGCTCAATTTTCTCAACGCTGAGGCTTAGGCGTGAACTATAACCGCGGGAGCGTTGGATTTCAACCATTCTGACGCGTTTTTTTTGCAGACGCGCAATAATGGCAGGGATGTCGAAGTCGTCGTTTACAAGGTCGATTTGTTCAAAACTTATCCCGTGCGCCTTGAGTGAGTTGCGGCTGTCGCCCGTAAGCCCGATTATGCTCTTGAGCGAGTCGTAAGGTTCGCCCGTGATTGAAAGCAGTGTGTCCCCGTGTTTGAGCAGCCCGAAAAACGTGAGCGAAAGCGCGTGCGTGCCCGACATAATTTGCGGGCGGACGAGCGCATCCTCGGTGTGGAAAATCTGGCTGTAAACGCGTTCAAGTTTTTCGCGCCCAATGTCGTAGTAGCCGTAACCCGTGTTTTCGCAAAAGTCTGTGCAGGTAAGTTTTACGTCCCCAAACGCCTTTAAAACTTTCGCGCTATTAAATAAGCAAACCTCTTCAAACTTTTTGAATGTAGGTTGCAAGTCCTGCTCCGCCTGCGCGCAGAGCGTCAATAATTCTTCTGAAATATCTAATTCGTTGTACATTTTTGTTCCTTTTTAGTGTTTTATTTTAATTTTGTAAATATGATAACATATTTTTAAAAATAAGTAAATGAATTGCACACAAATTAATTTTTTTGCGCGGCGGGTGTAACCTTTTGCTGTTGCGGGCGCGCGGTTGGTGTTTTAGGAACTACTTGAGTGGATGTTTTAGTTCGGTTGAGTTTTGTAGTTGAATGGGGTGTGGCGGCTCGGCGGCGGTTTCTTTGTTTGCGCGGCTGGTGTGGGAATTTGGACGCGAGTGCGGCGGCAACTTTGGGGAGTTTAAGTTTTGCTAGTAAATTTAATAGCCTAGCGTTTGCGTGGGCGCGGTGTTGACTTAATTTGGCGTAAGTGTTATAATATGAGAACCTACCGCGACGCAATTGCAGCGGTATTTTAATATTATATATAATAAGGAATAAGAGGAGAAACAAAATGGATACTAAAGAAAACAAAAACAAGGGGGCTGACCAAGTGTCAGAAACCAGCGAAATTACAAAAGCGGAGGGGAGAGCAGGCGCGAGCGAGGGGACGCAACAAGGGGCGCAGGCGCAAAGTGTTGTTGAGCCTTTAGACAATCGCGGGCAAGGTGCCGAGCAAAAAGTTTGCGAAGGTGCTGCGCAAGAGGACGAAACTCAATTAGGCGGCAGCGACGCAAAGGTTGCGGGCAAATTAGAGACGCAAAGCGGTTCTAAAAACGCGTGCAAGTGTTGTGCCTGCAACAAAAAAGAGAAAACTGCGGGTAAGGGCAACTGGCTCGTGAGGTTGTGGAAATATTATTCGCCGTACGAAAAAATATGGTTATTTTCAATTTGTTCGGTCGGGATACTGCTCGGGATTTTGTTTCCCGAGGACGCGGGGCAGCCAAACTGGTTGCGCGTGATTGAAATTCTTGTCATCGTCGGCGGTTGCTCGTGTGAGTTGTTGTTAAGTAAGCAATCACGCTGGGCGTTCATTGTTTCGTTCGTCTTGTACGACACGACGCAGACGATTGTGTATTTTGCAAACGGCTTGTACATAAGCGCGCTGTTTGAAATTATTTTCTGGATACCGATTTTGTTCGTTTCCTTTTACCAATGGACAAAACAGGCGGACGCGAAAAACGCCACGCTCACGGTTGTTAAAAACGTCAACTACGCGCGCGACCTTGCGATATTTGTTGGCGTGCTGATTGTTTCCGTCGTAACGGGGCTGCTGTTCACAACAATTGGCGCGCTTGCCGAGTCAATGCCTGACTGGTGGTACCTTGACGCGCTCGCTAACACGTTTAGCGTTTGCAACGGGCTGTTTTTGGTGTTTAGGTTTAAAGAGCAGTGGTTGCCGTGGATTGGCGTTGCACTCGTTGAGGCGGTTATGTGGATATTGAGCGGACAGTACATAATGCTCGTGCTTTCTGTCGGGTACTTGATGAACTCGCTGTACGGGTTGCTAAAATGGCAAAAGTACATAAAAACACACCCTGAAGAGCAGGCAAAACGCAAAACGGGGAAAGTCGAAGGTAAATAAATTTACAAAAAAATATAGCCGCGCCCGACTAATTTAGTGCAAACCCTTGACAAAAAGGGGCGCTTTCGGGTAAAATATAATATAAATTTTAGGAGAATGATAACATATGGAAATATCAGAGGTAAAAAAAGGTATGCACGTCCTTATTGACGGCGAATTGTATCAAGTTATCGACTTTTTACACGTAAAACCTGGTAAGGGCGCGGCATTTATGAGCACAAGAATTAAGAAAGTGCGCACTGGGGTTACTATTGACAGGAACTTCAACACAAACTACAAGATTGAGGAAGCGCACATTTCTAGACGCAACGCTCAATATCTTTACAACGATGGCGACACTTATTACTTTATGGATAACGAGAGTTTTGAACAATCGGAAATCCCTGCTGATAAGGTTGCGGACAACAAAAACTTCTTGATTGAAAACTCAAGTGTTGATATTGTAACTTTCAACAACGAGTTGCTTGGGATTATTATTCCAGAAAAGATTGAAATGACGGTTGTCAGCATTGACCCTGCGACGATTGCTTCTACGGCGACAAAGCCTACTGTTGAGGCAATCCTTGAGACAGGACACAAACTTAGAGTGCCTGAATTTATCAAAGAGGGCGAAAAAATTATTGTTACAACTAGCGACGGAAAGTATTATTCACGCGCGTAGGTGTTTGGGCGCTTTTGCTATATGCAAGGGCGCTTTTTGTTAAATGTGGGGCGCGGGGTATTTGCTAATTAATGGATTGATTAGCAAAAAAATATTGAATTAATAAATTAGTGAAAGCAATGAATTGCGAAAAGCAATTGATTGATTATTAATAAGGAAAACATTTTTAAAAGGTTGTTTAAGTAAGAAATTATTGCTTAAATAAACATAATGATTAAATTAAACAAAAACGTATTAGCGATTAAATCAATAAAAACAATATAGGAGAGAGTATGGCGAAAGTTGCGATGGTTACGGGGGCAAGCCGCGGGATTGGAAGAACGACGGCGCTGGAGTTTGCAAAGAATGGGTATGATGTTGTGGTTACTTACTTTGAAAACGCGGCGCTCATTGAGGGCGTGCGCGAGGAAGTTGAGAAACTGGGGCGCAGGTGCCTTGCGTTTCAGTGCGACATATCGGATGAGGAGCGCGTCAAGGAGATTGTTTACAAGGCGGTCAAGGAGTTCAAAAAAATTGACGTGCTCGTCAACAACGCGAGTATTGCAAACGACGCGCTGTTTGGGCAAAAAAGCGTTGAGGACTTTAGGCGTGTTTTGGACGTTAACTTGGTCGGGACGTTTATTGTCAGCAAAAACGTCGGGGAGTTTATGCTCGAAAACAAAAGCGGGAAGATTATCAACATTGCGAGTACAAACGGGATAAATACTTATTACCCTATGTGCGTTGACTACGACGCGTCTAAGGCGGGCATAATTTCGTTGACGCACAATTTGGCTATGCAGTTTGCGCCCTACATAACAGTGAACGCCGTCGCCCCTGGGTTTATCGCGACGCAAAGCGAAATCAAGGATATGTGCGAGGAGTTTATCAAGTCGGAAGAGGGAAAAATCTTCTTAAAGCGCGCAGGAACAGAAGAGGACGTTGCAAACTTGGTTTTGTTCTTGGCGTCAAATAAGGCAAATTTTATCAACAATGAAGTTATCCGCATTGATGGCGGAATGTACGGCGCGTTCTAACGCTTGCTCGGCGCAACCTCTATATGCGGTCGCGCTACAACACTCGCTTTGAGCAATCTCAGTTTGCGAATTGCTAAACATTTACACGTGGTGCAGGTAGCACAAAAGGGCGGAATTTAAACACTTGCACGCGGGTGCGCGTCTGCGCAGTTAGTAATGTAATTCATTTAAGTGTACGGCGCGCTAAAACACTTGCACGCGGGCGCAGGAGTTGTTTTTTTTTGAATATAAAATTAAGGTTATCCACAATGGGTGCAATTTTGTGGATAACCCTTTTTTGTATTTGTCGCGATTGTTTATGTGTAACCCACTTTGCTTTATTGTACGAGTTTGCGCTTTTACATAATGAAAAATATTGGTGTTAAGCAACTTAAATATGCGCGGTGGCAAATATTCTAGGCAATTCAAGTATTTGAATTGCCTAGTTTTTTATTATTCCTTTTGTTGGGGTGTCGTGCTTGGATTTGGTGCACTTGTCGGGTTTTGTCGCAAATTGTTGAATTTTGACACATTTTGCCAAATCTTGTCAAACTTTGTCAAAATTTGGGAGAATATGTCAAAATTTGTAGAATAATGTCAGATTGTGTCAAAATTTGTAGAAATTTGTCGAAAATTTTTAAATTCTGTCGAAATTTAAAATATTTTGTCGATTTATAAAATAAATTGTAGAATTATAAAATATTTTGTCGAAAATAATAACATTTTGTCAAAATTTGTCGAAAGATTAAATAATTTGTAGAAACTTGTTGAAACGTGTCAAATTTGTCGAAAAGCAAAAAATAGTAAAGCAGACGGCGCGCGAGAAGTGCTGGGTGTGCGGCGTGTTTAGATTGCAGTGGCAGACGGGAATTGCGGCGGGTGGGTTTTGATTGGTGCGGGTAAGGCAAACGGCATTGCGGCGAGTGCCACGATTGCAGAGGGGAAGTGCTTTGATTGGTGCGGGGGTTATTCAATTTGTTTGCAAAAAATGTGTCAATTGTGGTATACTAAAACAAATGGGAGCGAGTGGGACACAAATGAAGAATTTATTCAAATATTTTGGGGTTATGTTGGCGGTGATTGTTGCGTCGATTATGTTTGTTGGCTGCGACGAGGTTTCGCTGGAGGGCATAGAAATTGAGGGCTTGCCTAGCGAGGTTGTTTCGGTGGGCGAAACCTTTGAGTTGCAGGTAGTGTTCAATCCTGAGAACGCGACCGACAAGCGCGTGGAGTTTTGGACGCCGCAAAATGACCTCATCAGGCTCGAACAAGTAACTGAAACGCTAGTTTCCGTCGAAACAATCGGCGCGGGGCAAATAACGATTTTCGCGCGCGCCCTTGACGGGAACCTCGCCGCGTCCGTAACTTTCACAATTATCACAGGCTCGCTCAATCTAATGTTCGGGGAGGCAGTTAACGGCGTCATAACTCGCACCTACAACGCGCAGCCGCAGCAGGTTGAAATCGTCAACCCATTCGACGGCGTTATCTACACTTATATAAAAGAGGGCGAAACACAGGGCAGCACAACCGCCCCAACCGACGTTGGCAGGTACAAGGTTACCGCGTCGGTCGATTCAACCAGTTACATCGGGCAGTGTGAGGCGACGCTCGTAGTTTTGCCGCAAACGCTCGAAGTCCGCGCGGACGGCAAAAGTAAGGTCTACGGCGCGAGCGACGTTGCGCTCACTAAGCGCATTAACGGGCAAATTTTTGACGAGGACGTCGTAATTGACGGCAGCCTCACTCGCGAAATCGGCGAGGACGCGGGCAACTACAAAATCGTGCAGTCGGAACCGTTTGCGGTCAGGGGCGAGCACGCCGGCAACTACATCGTTAAGTTTGTGGAAGGTAACTTCTTTATCTCCAAAGCGCCCGTGCAGGTAAATGTTTATGTTCCCGCGATTTATTACGGGATGGCGCCTACATCTGTTCCGACCTACAGCGTTGAGGGGCTAAAGAACGACGACACGGCGGACGAACTTGGGCTGAGTATTGCTTACCCTGATGAAATGAAAAACGCGGGAAGTTATGATTTGGTCATCAACTCAACCAACACCAACTACGAGTGCAACTTCTCTACAACTAAGGCGTATGTCTACAAAGCACCAATAACGCTGACCGTTGCTGACGCCGAAAAGGTTTACAAGTTTGACGACCCAACATTTAGTTATTCAATCTACAACTCCCGCAACGCGGCAGACACGACGAAATTGTTTTACGACGATACCCTCGATTTGAGTTTCTCAAGGCAAGAGGGCGAGGACGCGGGGAACTATAATGTAACACTTGTTTGCAACACCGAAAACAGTAACTACAGCCTCACTATTAGAAGCGGAAAACTCAAAATTAAAAAGCGCAACATTTTTATAATGCCGCAAGACGCAACTAAGCGTTACGGGCAAGTCGACCCTGAATTTAAGTACGAATATATGCTCTACGAGGGTTATTACGAGCCTGTGGAGAATGAAGTAATCGTTGAACTATCAAGGGAAGAGGGTGAAGATGTTGGGGAATACCATATTGAGTCAGTCGCAAGTTACAGTGCTAACTATGTTGTTGACACGTGGACGGCTACATTTACAATCACTAAGGCGATTGTTTCTATTAAGGTAGACGACGTTACAATCGCGTACAAGGACGCCGAGCCAAGTTACACGTACACTGTCGACCCAGAAAAGGACGCTTTGCTTGCAGACAACAAGTTTGTGTTTGAGTTCACGCGCCCTGCAGGCGAGAACGTTGGGAATTACAGCGTTTCAATCAATATAAAAACCGACGACAGTAACTACGAACTTTCGACCGAGTCGGGCACGTTGACGATTAGGGAGCGGTATCTATATTACGATATTGGCTCGCTCACAATGGCGTATTATCAAAATTTTGACAGCTCAACAATTCGCGTGATTTTAGACACTGAAGTCAGCGACGCAAACATTGAAAACATAGTTGTAACTGAAAATATTAATCTCGACATTCCGTGGAGAAACGACATTGGCGAGTATGAGATTACCGCAACTCTGAAAAATCCTGTTCCTAACTACAAGATTGAGTTTTCTAAAGGCTGCCTTTCGATAAGAACGGCATACGTCCGCATTTATGTTGAAGATTTTGAGGCTTATTTTGGGGACGATATTGATTTCGCTGAGCATTTAATATACGAAGATGATAGCGCAGTAATTTCGCTTGACAAAACCGCCGACTCAGTTGAGTTTGCTTGCTCATTGTACGACGCAAGTGGCGTGGTAGTGAGTGGATACCCAACTGTTTTGGGGACGTATACTGCTAGGTGTACGGCGACAACTCCTGAGGGAAAAAATAATTACAACATCACAATTGAGGACGGGCAATTTAACCTCAAGCAAGCAGAAATTACGTTGGAGTGCGACGACATTACCGTGGTTTACGGGCATCCGATAACTTGTTCGCCAAGAATAACGGACATAAAAGGGCAATTTTTGGGTAATCAACAACTTGGCAGAGCCATCACGGGCTCGGACGTCGGGGAGCAGACGCTGTATTTCGGGTTGATTGAAAACCTTTACAGCGAGAACTACAAACTCATTTATACGCCCGTAACTGTTACAATCACGCCTGCGCCTGTAGTTATTGATATTGCAGGAAAACAGTTTAAGTACGGGGACGAGAAAGCCTTTACCTACACGTTTGGCGAGGGTACGGACGAGGTGTTCTTGCAGGATATGCAGAACCTGTTGATTACGTTGAGCGGCGCGGGAACTAATGTCGGCACATACGATATTGATTGCCTCTATCTTGAAGTTGGCGACAAACACAACTACGACGTAACCGTGAACGGCGCGCAATACACGATTGTTCCGCGCGAGTACAAAGTGAAAGTTAACGACGCTACCAAAAAATACGGCGAGGCTGACCCAACATTTACCTTTGCGCTCACAGAGAGTAGCGACACGCTGCTTGAGGGCGACGTGCTTGAACTCACTTACAGTAGGCAGGACGGCGCAACCGTTGGCGTGTACGACATAACGGCGACGGCAGCTGACCTCGGGTCAAACTACGATATTTCTGTGCAAGGCGGGGTATTGACAATTACAAAAAGAAGTGTTACAATAACAGCCAACGACCTCACGATAACGGAAGGGCAAACCCCAACATTTACCTACACGTTGAGCGGCGACGCGATTTTAAATAATGACATTGAGTTTAGTCTCACGTCTGAGGGGACAACGGCGGGTACGTACGACATAACAATAAATATCACTAAAAACAACGCCAATTACGACGTAACTTGCGTTGCGGGCGAACTTACTATTAACCAAAGTTCGACAGACGCTCCCGACGCCCCCGCGTTGCCCAACACGCCGAATGTGTCTGAGTGATTGCGTAACTGTTGATTATTAAAAAATACAATTAAATTAATAAAAACGCAATTAACGTTTGAATTGATTAAGAAATTCAATTGACGATTAAATCAATTATTCAAATAAACGATTAAAATCATTAAAAGGATTAAATTAATTGTTAAAAAGTAAAATTAATTAAAAAAATACAATTAAAATCAAATATAATGTAAGTTGTGAAGTCTAATTTTTGCGCAGGCGGAGGGATGGTTGACGGCGATTAAAAGCCGACAGGTTAAGCGGCGATAATTTGGCAGATTAATATTTTAATCAAAAAATGAACGATTAAATGCGAATTGTTGCATAATTAAAACAAAATACTAAGGAGAGAAGATGTTTCCAATACGACAATCGTGGTTTGATTTGCTGAAGGGGGAGTTTAGCAAGGACTACTACAGGGATTTGACGAGGTTTTTGACCGACGAGTACAGCAGGCGCACAATTTATCCTAAGCCTGAGAATGTTTTTAACGCACTGAACTATGTTCCGTACAGCGATGTTAAGGTGGTTATAATTGGGCAAGACCCCTACCACCAGCCAAATCAAGCGAACGGGCTTTGCTTTTCTGTGCAGCCCGAGGTTGACATTCCGCGCAGTTTGCAAAATATCTACAAGGAGTTGCGCGACGACTGTGGGTGTTACATCCCCGACAACGGCGACCTAACTAAGTGGGCAAAGCAAGGAGTGCTGCTGCTCAACAGTGTGTTGACCGTCAGGCACGGGCAGGCAAACTCGCACAAAGGCAGGGGTTGGGAAAACATTGTTGCGAAAGTGCTGGAACTTCTTAACAACCGCGCCGCCCCCGTAATATTTTTGCTGTGGGGCAACAACGCCAAGGCACTCGCGAAAAACATCGACGCGACCAAACACTTTGTGCTCACGTCCGCCCACCCAAGCCCGCTCTCTGCGAGCAACGGCTTCTTCGGCTGCAAGCACTTCTCAAAAACAAACGAGATTTTAAAACAACTCGGCAAAACTCCAATCGACTGGCAAATTGAAAATATAAGGAACGACAATGGAAAACAAACAATTTAGTCATTACTTTACAAACGACGACGCGACCCATAACGAGCACGTAATTTACGCGCGCTTTAATGATAAGGAATTTAAGTTTTTGACGCAAGACGGCGTTTTCTCCAAAAGCAAGTTAGATGACGGAACACTATTTTTGCTAAAAACCGTCATTGAAATGGAACACCCAAGCGGCGCGGGGTTAGACCTCGGTTGCGGTTACGGAACTATCAGCGTAATACTGCCAAACTTTTGCGACGTGCAAATGACGGCTTGCGACGTAAACGAGCGCGCCTGCGAACTTACAAAACATAATTTGCAAAGCAACAACGTAAGCGCGCAAGTGCTTGTTTCGGACGTGGCGCAAAATGTGGATAAGTCCGACTTTGATTTTGTTATAACCAACCCGCCAATTAGGGTTGGAAACGCGATTTTGTTCCGTTTTTTTGAGGAAAGTTATCAAAAATTGCGGGATAACGGTGCATTTTATGCAGTATTACGTAAAAAACAGGGCGCGGAAACGTATATGAAAAAAATTGCGAGCATTTACGGAAATTGCGAAGTTTTGGACAAACATAAGGGTTACGTGATTTGTAAAGCGGTAAAAAAATAATTTTTGCGTTAAAAAAATATTACAGTAAAAAAATAATTATTGCAGCTAAAAATTATTATTGTGGTAACAAATGTTGTAGTAATAAATTTTGCAGTAAAAAATATTATAGTAACAATTATTGTGGATAAGTTCATAAAAGAAAAATTTAAAAAACAAAGAAAAAATTATATATAAAAAACAGTTAACAGAAATAAAAAAACAACAAACAAAAACAAAAAATGTGGACAATTAAAAATTGGTACAAAAAAAGTTGATAAGTAAAAATGTGGATAACTAAAAAAATCGACATTACAAAGAATGTGGAAAAGTAAAAAATGTGGATAACGTCTTTGCGTTGTCGCCGTGCAAATATGGCGGTGGGAAACAGCGCGGAGAGTTGTAGAGCAAAGAAGAGGAATTATGATTACAAATTTTGGATTTAAGAAAAAATACGGGCAAAACTTTATTAGCGATAAAAATTTATTGAACGCGATTGTTGCCGACGCGGGCATTGACGAGCAAACTCAAGTTTTGGAAATTGGCGCGGGCGCGGGCACACTAACTGCGGCACTTGCCGAGAAAGCGGAAAAAGTTGTGTCGGTGGAGATTGATGAGGAGTTGAAGCCGTACCTTGAACTTGTAAAACTCTCGCACCCCAATGTTGAGTTTGTGTTCGACGACTTTATGGAACTTCCGAGGTACACGCTCGAGGAGCACTTTACAAAACCATTCGCAGTTGTTGCGAACCTGCCGTACTACATAACGACGCCGATAATCTTTAGGTTTCTTGAAGAGGGGTTTAACGTAAGTTCGCTAACATTGATGGTACAAAAGGAAGTTGCGGAACGTTTTTGCGCGGCACCCGACAGCAAGCAGTACAGCGCGGTTAGCGTCGCTTTGCAGAGTATGGGCGACATAAAAACTACGCGCGTTGTCGACAGGACTATGTTTTTTCCGCAACCAAAAGTGGATAGCGCGGTCGTTAATTTTAAAATCGACCTCAACAAATTCGACATTCAAGACCGCAAATTGTTTGGGTCGCTTGTTAAGGTCGCGTTTGCGTGGCGCAGAAAAATGCTTGTTAACTGCCTGCAAATGGGGTTTGACTTGAAGCGCGACGAAGCGGCAACGGTTATTGAGCGCGCGGGCTTACCTAGCAATGTGCGCGGCGAAAGCCTTTCGGTTACCGACTTTATTTCGCTTGCAAACGTTATCGACGATTTTGCGCACGCTAGAATATATGTTAAAAATTAGTGTTTTTTAATGAAAAAAACAATGTTTTAAGCCAAAACTTGCAATAAGGGTTGGCTTTTTTATTTTTGTTTAGTTTTTTTTAAGTAGGGCGGGGGATGTGGAAATGTCGACAAAAGTTGTCAAATAATAAAATAAGGCGTCATTTTTTTTGGCTAAGAAGTCGTTATAATGGGGGTATGAAACAATTAAAGGAATATTTAATTAAAAACAACATTTATTTGACAAGCGACGTCGAGGGTGTGTTTGCCGAGATTTTTAAAAATTATCAGAGCCAAGAGGTTGCGATTGTGGGGATGAACCTTGCGGGCGAGTGTGAAAAATTGCGCAAACTGTACCGCCTGTCCTTTATCGAGACGCCGCCCGAACTTTGCTACAGCCTCGCGGGCGTCAACCTGTCGCGCATTCAAATCAAGGAAAACGTGCGCCTGCTTGTCGCGTACGGGGACGAGCACGCGCTCAACCTCACTAAGTTACTTGCAAATAAACTTGACGTGCCCTTTGTTTGTGTTACGCGCGGGTATGTGTCAGTTTACACGCAGTGCAAGTACGCGGTTATCGACGGCGCGCCTGTTTTTGTCAAGCCGCGTCTGCTCGCGACAATTGTTGACGAACGCGCGGAGTTTTGCACGGCGAACGCGTTTTGTCAAACAATGTCGCACCTGTTTGGATGTTTCGAGAACTACCTTAATGAGAAGTTTTTTGAAACGCCGTCGACGCTCAACACGAAGATTGTTTTTGACACTTACTTTGAACTATTGAACACGAACGGGAAGTTTGAGGGCGAAAAAGACAGGCAATACCTCTTGAAACTCAACCTGTTGCTCGCCGTTCAGTATGGGTTGTTTAGCGGTAACCCCTTTTGCGATTCTTACTACCTTGCGCTTGAGTACCTGTCGCACAACGTGAGGCAGTTTGCCGATTTTGCAAAAATCAACTTTGTGTTTGCGCAAATGCTCGCGGTTTTGTACGAAATCTATTTCAAAAACGAGTTGCAGTCGCCCCTGTATGTCGTGCGCGACGACCTAGAAAAAAGTGTTACGCTCGGCAAGTACGCTCAAGCGCTCTCCAAAACGCCCGCGCAGAAAAACGCCAAACTCAACTACATATATAAGGTTTACACCGCGCTCCTGCAAAAAATGTCCGAGTCCTTTCAGCGACTCTATGATAAAACATCCTTTTACGCAAAAAACCTAATGCCCGACGCGGGGTTTGCGCTCTTTAGCAAACTTAGTTGCGAAACACTGATTGAAACAATCAAAAACTGCTCGCTCTTCAACGCCAACACACTGCTCTATAAGTTTGGACTAACCGAGGTGCTGCCGTAACCTCGCAGCTTGCGCGGTTGAGGAGTAGCGGATTTTGGGAGAAAACAGACACGGCAGGCTTGAGACGTAGACGCGCCATTTTTAAGTGTAGCGTGCCGAGGTTGTTGCGCGCGCGTTGGTTAGTGCGCGGCATAATTTGCGCAAAGGGCAACTTAAAGATAATAAACGCGAGTGGGGGTGATAACGCACCGTTTGGGAAGGGACGCCGAGGTTGTTGTGCGTAAGTGGGTTTGTTGTTGTGTTTTGTTAGTGTTAGTGGTAAGTGCGGATGTGTTGCCTGTGGGTTGCAGCGTAAGGGAGTGATTGTGGAAAAAATAAAAAAGTTTACAAATGGGGTGTAAATAAGTTGAAAAATTTGTTTAAATTGTGTATAATTGCTTTGTAAAATAAAAATAAAAGTTTACCTTATTTTAGCAAATTTCGCGAGATTGGTTGCACATAATGCAATTATTGCTGTGCGTAAAAATTTTTAATGTGAAGTTTGTAATTGGTGTAAAATTGTTTTTTTGCGATAGTTGAAACTTAATTGTGAGTGAATATTTTTTGAGTGCGGGAAAACACGCAATAAGTAATTACATTAAAAAATGTAAAATAGAAAACGTAAACTTGCGCAAAACAATTGCAAAAATGCTAAAAATAAGGGATAAAAAGGAGCGGTTTTTATTATGAATAAAAGCGAATTTGAAAATGTGAAAAAGTTGGGGGGGGGGGGTATTTAGTTGCTAAAAATAGCGGCTTAACCACTCGAAATGATGCGGACACCTGCAAAAATATGCAGGATAACCCCCATTTTTTGCAATATTTGCAAAATTGTGAAAATGTGCAACATAATGGTAATTTCACAAAAAAAATCACTCAAAACAATGCAAAATTGCAATGCAAAAATTCATTTAAAAATAATGACGAATTAAATTTAACAAATAATGATTTATCTATTAATTCGCACAATCAAAATAATCGCAAAAATAATAGTGTATCAAATGCGACTAGCAAGTGCGCACAAAAAGATACATTAAAGAATATTGCGAGTGAAAATTTTACTCCTTTTAAAAATAGTTATAATAATGTAAGTTATAAAAATAATGCAACTCAAAATGCTAGTATGAGTTGCAAAAATAGTGTAAGTTGTAAACGCGATGTAAGTTGCCAAAGTAAGGCGGGTTACAAAAGCACAGCGTATTATGAAAACGGGATAAACAACAAAATTTGCACGACAAAGTGTTCCGCTACGACAAAAATTTGTTTGTGGATTTTCTTGTTTGTTGCGTGCCTCGCGGTTACGATCGGGTTTGGCTACTTTTGCGGAAGCAACGGCAGCCTCAAGGTTGCACCTGAAATTGAAACCGCCTCAGCAGCAGGCGAAACTTGGAGCGGTAGCGGCACGCAAGCCGACCCGTACCAAATTTCAAATTATACCGACTTGCTCGCGCTTTCTACCGCTTGCAACACGCCAACAAGTGGAACAACTTACAATCACTATCAAAGTGTGTATTTTAAATTGACAGCAGATATAACAATAGCAGCGGCGGACTTAAATAATACAACGACCTCCACAACTTGGACGCCAATCGCCTGCGATCCAACAGGGGTTAATTATGCTAACTGCTATTTTTCGGGTATTTTTGACGGAGATGGGCACACTATAACTTACGCGGGGGATGTAACTGTAAATGTCGGCGTTTCTACTGCTTCAAGTCCAAATTTATATTATGGCTTGCTATTTGGATATGTTTTGGGCGACGCTAGTGATACTGCTAGTGCGACGTATGGAATTGTTAAAAATACCAACATAACATTCGGAGCCGCTAGTAGTTCAGCCACCGCTTTTACTTTGAAACTTGTTGCGGTTAGTTCCAATAACTGCATTGGAACGTCTCAAGTTGGTGGACTTGTTGGCCGTTTAAGCAATGGCAAGGTTTCACAATGCAAATTTAATGGTAAGCCATTTAATTTTACAGTTGAATGTGATAGTATAAGTGGTTGGGATCGTGGTTTTGCAGGAATTGTCGGATATACGTCAAGTTCCAGAGTGGACAATTGCGAATTTAATACCGATTATTCATTTTCGGATTTGCCTACTGGGATTTTAGAGGGCGGTGCAGCCGTAGTTGGGTATGCACCTAATAGCACAATCATCGAAAAATGCAAGGTAAATGGGAATGTAACATTTTTAAAAGAGGCTTCGGGAACTAATCGCGCAGAACTTGGTGGAATATTGGGGAGTGGCTCAGCAAATGTGAGCAATTGTGGTTTTTATGGTAACTTTGTTTGCAAGTGGCGGTCGGGTTCAGGGACTAAAGCGGGTGCAATTGCTGGGGGTGCTACTAATATTGAAAATTGTGTTATAGAGGGGGAAGTAACTTTAGGGGAAAAAGGCGGGGCTGCATCCTGCTCGGGGATAATAGTCGGTAGCGCTACAAGTGTTTCAAATTGCTATGCTAATGTGAGCAATTCATCACTTTGTATGACTGGCACGGATGGTGAGTTTGGGATAATCGCAGGTAGTGTAACGAATATGAGCAATTGCGCAATAAATGTGCAATTAATTGATTTAATAAGGGCGACTAGCCTAGTATCCTATGCTAGTGGCACAGTAAACAATTGTATAGCAATTGTGGATGTTGGGTCATATAGCGGGACTCTATATCCATTTTCTAATGGGTTTTATAATTGTGTAATAATAGCATCAGGGACAAATGTTACTGCAGCGTACCCAATTAAATCCAATACCACCAACACCTCAGATACGACTAACGGGCTTTATTCACTAACATCAACTGACGCAAACCTTAGCGAGTTGAAAAGTAAAACCACCTATACATCGGGGTCAACTCATTTCACTTGGAACACTGACGGCGATGTTGCGGGGAGCACAACAGGTGGGCACGCGTGGGATTTTGCAAACACTTGGATGATTAACAGCACTATGAATGATGGGTATCCAACGCTGCAAATGCTGATAACATCCTACAACATCACGCTCAACGTAACCACTAATCTTAGCGGCTCCACCTTGGGAACAACCACAGGCTCAAGCGGTTCATCCTCAGCAACCGCCACGGCAAACCCTGCCGACCAGTTCATAATTTACCGCCTTGACGAGTCTGGAAACCTCGTCAACCAGTTTGTCGTCCGAAACGGCAGCACGGTTACCTTTGAAGTCGACAAAAACAAATCCTTTACTATAATGATTAACTACAAACTTTATATGGTAACAACAATCGGAACCGAGTCGACAAACAAGAAAACATACACTCCAACTGCCGACACGACAATCGACATCGACATAACCGCCCCTTCAGGCGTCAACAACTGGATTGTTATTTAAAAGGATATCTAAAAAAAACAATAATAAATGAATAACGCAAAAAAGGTTGAAGAAACGTGCATTTCTTCGCCCTTTTTTATTTAATCGCGCGGGTCGCGTTGGTTAGTGCGCGGCGGCGGTTTCGGCTTTGAGCAGTTTTTTAAAGTACTCGTAATTGTGGCGTGCGTCCGACGAAGTTGGGTTCGCCTTGCAGGCTTTGAGCGCAAAGGTTTTGGCGGTCTTATTGTCGCCGAGGCGGTGGTAACAAATCGCGGAGTTATAATAAGGAATAAAGTCGTAGCACTCGGGCAGCACAAACGCGCCACTGTTAATGTTCGGCGGCTGTACGGCAAGTTTGAGCCAGTAAAGCGCCTCGCGGTAACGCCCCGCGTTTATGAGATAGAGCGACAACTCACACAAAACCTCACTCCGCGGCGAGTCGTGCGCGAACGACAAGAACAGCGACTCAATCGCGTGCTCGGGCGCGTTCAGCTTGTAGTAACACTTGGCGCGGTTGAGGCACGCCTGTATGCGGTTTTCCACAAAACTCCCTCGCTGCAGCAAAAACTCGTCGTAGGCGGCGATTGCCTGCGCGAAAAGGTCGTTGTAGTAAAGTTCGTTTGCGTAGTAAAACTGCATACGCGGCGAAAACGGGGTGTTGGCGGCGCGCAGTTTTTCAAAAATACGCAAGTTGCGTCGCGGGTCGGAGGGTTTTATCTTGCGGTGTTCAATGACGATGTCGGTGTACTCAACCCTGCCGCTCGGGGTTATCGCCTCGTGAATGGGGTCGCTGAAGTGGTAGGCGGGGTCGTTTCGCACAAGCCGCTCGCGCATAAAGCAGAACGTAGGGCGGTTCCTGCCGTCGAACGCGGTCGCGTATTTCATAAAGTAGACGTCTGCGGGGTTGTCGCGCCCCTTGATTTCGTTGATTTTTGCCGCGTTTTCGGGCGAAACATAGTCGTCCGCGTCCAGCCACATCATATAATCGTACCGCGCCTTTGAAAACGCATAGTTGCGCGCGCGTGAAAAGTCGTCGCACCACTCGAAATCGTAGGCCCTGCAGCCGTTGCGCTCCGCAATTGCCTTGGTTTTGTCTGCGCTCCCTGTGTCAACAACTATTATCTCGTCGGCAAACGCTTTTGCGCAGTGTAAAACCCTCTCAATAACCAATTCTTCGTCTCTCGCTATCAAACAAACACTTATTTTCATAAAACTAATATATGCACCGTCCGCCCGCGTTGTACTAGGTTTTTGCGTGGATGTGTTGCGTTGAATTTTGCGCACGGTTGAATTTAGTCCGCCTGTCCGCCGTGTAGTGTGTTTGTCTGTTTATTCGGTTACTCGTCGCTTGCAGTTTTGGGAATGCTTCCTGTCTTGCAACTTGCTGTGCTGTCCGCGCCGCTACCTGTTTGGCTGTTCGTCCACCTGCCACGGCGTGTCAGGAGTGGGACACCATGGGGAGAAAATTCGGGAATTCCGAATTTTCTCCTATATTTAATTAGGAAGTTGAGTAGAAGTGGGGAATTTTGGGCGCATTTTTTTTAAGGTTGGGGGTTGATTGCGCGAGAAGTTTTTTGATAAAATACGGGAGGAGGTTATACAAATGAAACTTAATGATTGGATAGAAATTTGGGCACAGACAAGTTTCGTCAACATCAAAGAAAGAAGCCATGACGTTTATAATTACTACCTCACTTTTCACATCTTAGAGCGTCTTGGCAATTTGCAAGTCGAGGAAATTTCGCAGGAAACGCTGCAGAGTTATGTTTTGTCGCTTGCACTTGGAGACAAATGTTTTTCAAGCAACACTATCGCGGAGAGTTTTCGCGTGCTGAAGGCGTGCTTGCTCGATTATTATGAAAAATACGACATTAAGCCTGTGAAGTTCAAGGGTGTCAAAATTCCTACGACGGCGCGCCGCAAAATTAGGTGTTTTACCGAGGGCGAGCAGCGCAGGATTGAAAACCGCGTCAACCTTGTTCGCAACCCGAGCGAAATTGGCGTACTGGTCTCGCTTTACACAGGGTTGCGGCTGGGCGAAGTGCTAGCGCTGACGTGGAACGACGTCGACTTTAGCAAAAACCTAATCTACATAGATAAGGCGCTATACTATAAAGGGAAACAGATTGTAATTTCGACGCCAAAAACGCCGTCGTCCATTCGCGTAATCCCGATACCGCAGTTTTTGCTGGTGTTGCTGCGCGAGAGGAAGAAACACGCGGTTGGCGAATACGTTGTTGCGGATGAGTTGGGGTTGCCGATTATACCGCGCACGTACCAGTACAGGTTTTACGCGCTGCTCAAGCGGGCGAAGGTCGAGAGACGGGGTTTTCACTCGCTGCGCCACACGTTTGCAACGCGCGCCCTTGAGTGTGGTATGGACGTTAAGTCGCTCGCCGACGTTTTGGGACACGCGAACCCTGTCGTAACACTCAAGCGTTACGCGCACTCAATGCTAGATTACAAAAAAACTATGATGAACAAAATCGGCAAATTGTACTCGCGCGAGTATTAACTTGGCAATTTGCAAACAATTAGCGTTTTATTGAAATAATCATTTCCAATTAAAACGCATTTTAACAAAACGAAAAACGCGTTGCTTGTACCTCCTTATGTTTTGGGGTAAGTAACGCGTTTTTTGTGTGTATTTGAGTAGGTTGCTCGAGTTATTGCATTGGGGAGTGGTTGAGTTGTTGGTTAATTTTGGCGGTTTCAATGGTGTTTGCTTTGCGCTTGTGAGTGTTTTGTGGGGCGTATAGGGACTTTGAAGATTATAAAAAATTGCAGGGGGCGGGGGGTGTTCGGGGTATTTATATTGCAGATGTTTTGCACGTGGTTGATTTGCTTGTATTTTTGCGCGTTTTACGGTTTGGTTTTAGGCTTATTTTGGGCGCATTTTTGTTTAATTTTTGGGCAGGGGTAAGCCGATTGTAAGAAAAAAAATCTTTCGCTTATGTGTCCCATAAGCGAAAGATTTACACCATTATTGTAGCAAATTAGATAAAAAATATCAAACATTTTGCCAAAATTATTGAAAAATCATTAAAAAATGGTCATTTTTTGCTATTTTTCTCCTCAAAAAATCGAATTTTGAAGAATATCTTTCGCTTATGGGACACATAAGCGAAATAAAATGCCCTGAAAACGCAGATAATAACTGACGGGGCACAAAATAAGGAGTTTTACGCTATGGAAAAAAATAGGATAGGCAAAACCATACTACTGAATGTGGGGTTGGTTATTGCAGTGATTATGCTTGGGGTGGGCGCGTTTTTTGCGACACGGGCAGAAAGCGGCGAAGCGGGCGATTTTGTTTTGACGGGCGAAGGTGTTGGGGCAGGCGACTACGTAACTGCAGACGGGGCGCACAAAATAGGTGTTGCAACAGACGAGGGCGGGGGTACTACAATTGAATATTTCAACACTGCTGCGCCCGAGACGACGTACATGCTAACTGCTAGCACCACGACGTCGGCGGCAGGGGTTGAGACGACAACCTTGACAGGAAAACTTGGCACGGACAATAAAAATGCAACGTTTGTTATGTTGAACGATAACGCCATACTTTGCGTTTCACATATTAAGTACGCAACGGCGAGCGGGAACGTTGTTTTGTGCAGGTACACGCCGTTTGTGAAAACATACACGCCGACAGCGGACGCAAACGGGGTAATTGAGGTTTGGCGCAATGACGCAAAAGTTAGCGCATTTGCAAACTTCCAAGCCGCGTTCAGCTTTGCGCAAAACAACGACACGATTAAACTAAAAAGCAACTTTTTGGCTTCTGAGGGCGCGGCGCTCGTTGGTAAAACTCTCACAATTGATGGCGGCAACTACCTGCTCGACAAGTCGCAGTGGGCGAACACGGTTTTTGCCGTTGCAGAGGACGCGCAACTCACAATTAACAACCTAGACATAGACGGTGGGGCAACCAACTGGGCGGTCGACTTCGACGCTGTTACTTTTGAAGGCGCGACAATCCCGCTTGTAGCGGGTTCAGCGGATAATGACCCACAAACAAGTTATCCTGCCGTTACTTCAAAGGGCGAGTTGATTGCTAATAATTTAAACATTAGCAATATTTATTCGTCGACAGCTGAGGGGATTGGGTTATTTGTGGCAAAAGGGAAAATAAACATTAGCAATAGCGCATTTTCACACTTAGCTTCAAGTATTGGGGGTGCTATGCGCATAGGGTGCGATATCATTGAGGAAAGTTTGGATAGTTACCCCGTAGAAAGCGTAGTTTTTAATAGTGTCGATTTTACTAATAATTATGCAGCGGCTTGGGGTGGTGGTGCAATTTATATCGGAAACATTGGCGAGGGGAGTTTTGAAGATTGCAACTTTGATACAAATGCGGCAAGTGGGTTAAATGGCGGCGGCGCAATTAGTATGTACACACCAGATTATGCTGCGTACAATTTGGGGCTAACTTATGGCAAAATAGATATAAACAATTCAATTTTTAATAATAATTGGGCAGGGCGCTGTGGCTTTGCAATTTATAACCGCGATGTAGAATTTACAATAACGAACACAAAGTTCACTGGGAATATCGGCGCATATCGTCCTGATGGGGCTGTCGCCACGTTTTTTTGTAGAGTAAATAGGTCAAACTATCGTTTCGCTGTGCAGATAATTAAGAATTGTGTATTTGAAAATAACCAAGGAGGTGTTGCCTGCATTGCAGACAATGCGGGAGCTGCGGATATTAGAATTTCTGATACTCAATTTAAAAACAATGTGGGGAGTTCGAGCACATTGTTGTATACAGGTGTTGGGGAAATTGATAACTGCACATTTGAAAATGAGCAAGTAACTGGAAGTGTAATAAGCGTGCCAATGTACAACGGAGATAGTCGTTATGAAAACGCAGGGCTGACGGGTCCATCGCTAACAATCAAAGACACAACTTTCACAGGCACTCCTGACGGCGTTGATGATATTTCAATGAAAAAAGAAGAAGGAAGGGTCGATGTAGCCACAGAGCCCAAAATAATAATTGAGGGCGAAACAAAGGCAAACATTTCAATGGAGCACGGTGCAGAACTAGATGTTGACGGAATGCTAGATGGTAGTGTTACTTGCGCGGTGGACACCCCTAGCGATACTAATGTAACAGTTGGCACAAACGGCAGCATAACTGGCGGCGTTGTGCAGTACTATAACCTAACCATAACCTACCCTAACCCCGACAACGACACCGAAAGCCTAACTGAAACAATAACTATTGCGGGCGGCGCAACCAGTTCGCACGCGATTGAAATGTTGCTCGGCGTGAGCAAGGAAAACCACACGCTCGCGCTTTACACAGATAGCGCGTGCACAATTGTGTGGGACTACAACTGCGACGGCGCGGAAACGCTGTACGGCAAATGGGAGTGGTCGGTTACCATAAACTATTATGACCAAGGCGGGGTAAGGTTTACCGGAACGCACGGCGCGGCGTTTGCGCAACGACACATCAACGGAAGAAAAACAATTATAGACACGCCAACAAAAGGCGGTTACATCTTTGATGGGTGGTACTTGGGCGACTCAACTTGCTCAGACGAAAGCAAAAGGGTTACTGAACTTAGCGCGGACGTGAATTACGAAAGCATTTCGCTTTACGCTAAATGGCGAGTTTTTGAACAAACAATCACGCTTACGTGCCAAAATTTCACTACGCAACAGTTTATGGTGTACGTGTTTATTGGGGACGACCTTGTTATGCAAGTAAAGCCGACCGCAACAACAACCATCACGCTTAGCAGGCTAAAAAACTATGACAAAACGGTTCGCATTTGTTTTGTGTACGGTTACCACGGCAAAATTGAGTACACAAGTTTGACAGGCGCGAAAGCAAACGGGCGCAGCGTCAACGTTTCGCTTGTCGAAAATACGCAAATCAATTACAAAATAACAACTCCAAACGTCAACGCAAGCATAATTGTTTAAGTTGATACTGTAAAACTACAAGTATAACCCCTTTGAGTTGGCATTTTATAAAATTAAATAGAATACAGAATTTTCATAAATTAAATTTAAGTAATCACTGTGTATGTGTTTAGCAAAACTATACGGATGTAAAAGCACTTAAAATTACCAATAAAATATCTTTCTCCTTATAAATAAAGTTTTCTCCTTTGTATTAAAAATAAATGAAACCTTATTTAAAATGAAGTTTAAAAAAGCAAATGAAGTCTTAATAAACCAAGTGAATTTTATTTAAAAATGGAATTCCAATAAAAATAAATGAAACATTATTAAAATAAATATAAATACATCATTCGCACAAATATTTCATTTGTACAAATACCCCAATAGTGCGCTTATTGGTATAAATACTTAATTATATATTAGTTCAAATATAAGTTATTTACACAAAAACGCGTCAACGTAAAGCCAAAATTTCCGCAAATGGGGCTATTCCTACTGAACAATTTTCCAAAAATCAAAAAATCTTTCAGTAGTACTGAATAATTTTCGCAAAAAAGTAAAATCTTTCAGTAGTACTGAATAAAAATGTTGACAATCGCAAAATTTTTCAGTATAATATCCCTGAGGTGAAGAAGATGATACGAAGAGAGCACTACATTGAGCAGGTTCGCCCGTTTTACGATTCGGATTTAATTAAAATCATTACTGGAATTCGCAGGTCTGGCAAGTCGGTTATTATGGAACAAATAATGGACGAGATAAGGCAAAAGACGGACAACATTATTTATGTCAATTTTGAGGACAAAAAATCCTCGGCGAACATAACGAGCGCGGCTAAGTTGATTGCTTACGCAGAAAACAATAAAAAAGAGGGCAAGTGCTATGTGTTCTTTGATGAAATCCAGATGTTGTACGGGTGGGAGGAGGCGTGCACGTCTTTAAGGTTGTACGGCTACTCTGTGTTTATCACGGGTTCGAACTCAAAACTGCTTTCGAGGGAGTTTGCGCGAGAACTTTCGGGTAGGTACGTTGCGTTTCGCGTGAGGCCGTTTATCTACAAGGAAATTGTTGAGTACTGCAAGGAGTTGGGGCGCGAGGCAAGTGTTTCAGACTATCTCGTGTGGGGCGGGTTCCCAAAACGTTTTGAGTTTGAGAGCCCCGAGGCGCAATATAGGTACCTAAACGATTTGGATGATACGATTGTTATTAACGACCTTATTGCTCGTTACAAGATACGAAAGGAGAGTTTGTTTAAGAGTTTAGTAAACTATGTTTTGCGTAGCAACGCGCGCATTTTCTCGGCAAACTCCATTCGCGACTACGTTAAGCAGGAGCACGAGGGTTGTTCGGTCAATACGATAATGAAATATCTTTATTATCTGGAAGAAGCGTATATAATTGAGCCGGTTAAGCAGTATTCCACCAAAACAAAAAAAGAACTTTCGTATTATATAAAAATCTATAATGCGGACGTGTGCTTTAACTCTATCCGCTGTCCAAACAACCGCTTTGACCTCACGCACAACCTTGAAAATATTGTTTATAACGAACTTATTTATATGGGTTATGAAGTGTATGTTTACAATAATAACGGTAAGGAAATCGACTTTTTAGCGACCAAGGGGACAAAACAGTATTACGTGCAAGTTGCCTATAGCGTGGCAGAAGAAAAAGCGTATTTGCGCGAGTTTGGGGCGTTTAAAAATTTAGACAACCTTTCTCAAAAAATCATTATCACTAACGACGACATTGACTATTCAACAAGTCTTGTAAAGCACATAAAATTGAAAGACTTTTTGATGATGGAAAGTTTGTAATCAAATTAAAATGTGCAAAATCGCGTTAAAGTGCGTAAAAGGGGGTTAAAACGCTTGCAAAGCGCGCGAAAATGTTGTAAATTTTACTTATGAGAAAATTTGAGATTGTTAGCGGGTGCGCGGACGAGGTTAAGTTGCCAAATCGCGCAACAAAGAATTCGGCGGGTTATGATTTTTATTCGCCCGTGGACGTGGTTATTGAGCCGAGCGCGGCGAAGTTGATTTTTACCAACGTCAAGGCGTGTTTTGGCGCGGACGAGGTGCTGATTTTGTGTTGCACGAGCGGGATGGGCAAGCGCGGCGTTGTGCTCGCGAACGGTATCGGGGTTATTGACGCCGACTACTATAATAATGAGAACAACGAGGGCAACATTGGCTTTATGCTCCGAAATCTAGGCGCGGAACCATATGTTGTTAAGCGCGGCGACAAAATCGGGCAAGGTATATTTACTAAATTTCTGAAAGTGGACGACGAAGAGGAAATAACAAGCGAGCGCGTCGGCGGGTTTGGCAGCACAGTGAAAAAAGGGTAATACCCTTTTTTTGTTTTTCGGACAAACAATTAAATCGGGAAACATAAACAATAAGTAAAATTTGTAATAGCAACATAATTTTCAGTTGATGTTACTGCAAAGTGCAGACAAATTCGATTGATTTGAATTTGTCTGCGCTTTTAATGCAATGCTAAGCGGTCGGCGGGCTACTTTTGTTGGCTGTGGGGCATAAAGTCTTTGAGGGTGGACTTGACGTCGTCGAGGTGCTGGGCGTTGAGTTTTTTCTTTAGGTATAACTTTTTCTTTTTTAGTTCGAGGTAGTGGGAGAGTTGGGCTGCCGTCTTTTCCGTGTGTTCGTCAAGTATTTGTTTTTCGAGCGCGTTTAACTCCTCGTTTGTTTTGTCAATGTTTTCAATTTGTTTCATAACTTTAGTATTTGCGGTTTTTCTTAAATTATCCTTGTTTTTTGTGGGGAAGAGGGTGGTTTTGTGAAAAGCTTAGTTGGAGCGTGTGGCAGTGGTGGCGCGCTATTTTTTTTGTAACGAGCGGATGTGTGAGGTAAAAGCGGGCGCGCGCGGCTGAGCGGAGTAATAGGAATAAAAAAATGAGTTTAAGGGCTAAGCGCCAGCGGTGCAAATGTAATTACTGGGTTGAGCGAAAAGTGCGCGAACTGGGTGTTTTGGGTGCGGAACCCTTGTAAAAGCGTTGCGGCAAGCGGCTTGGGTGTTGGAGCGAGTGCGCGTTGAATTTTAGTGTGGTGAGTAGAACCGTCGCGCGTGTAATGTGTGCGCGGTGGGGATGTTGGCGCTGCGTGTCAGAGTGCGAAGTTAAATGGCGTGGTGGCGCGCTTTTCGGGTTGAGTTGAGGGTAACCTGAAAATTGGTTGGGGCGGTGCATAAAATTTTGGGAAATGGAAATAATTGGATAAAGAAGCGGAAGTTAAAAACGGGAAAGGAGAGGGCGTTATGGAGACGGGCATAAGAGGAAAGGTTTTTGTTGCGGCGGTGGCATTGGTGGTTAGTTTGATTGTTTTGATGCCTAATTACAACTGCACGTTTGTTTCGTATGTGCGCGCGGACAGCGATGTTTCATTTTATGTGTTGGGCGAGTGCGAGCGCGTACCGCGGTTTTGCACAAGTGTGGATGTTGGCAAGGGCGCGGTCGTTAAGTGTAAGGGCGCGGTGGCTGAGGATGTTAGCAAGTCGCTGGACGCCGTCGCGGGCGTGAGTTTTTGTTTTTCGGGCGGACAGGATGAGATTAACGAGTTTTTGGAACGCGTGGACGCGGTGGTTTTGAAATGTGAAAATATCGCTGACATAACCTCTTATTTCGCGTACTCAAAAAAACTCAAGAACGGCATTCGCGTGGACGGCGAACTCGTCAACTTGCAAATTGCTAAGTGTGGCAATACTATAACCATCGGCTCGCCAATTATCTTGGGCGAATATTAATAGAAGAGTCGGCAACTTAATGAACGGGGGAAAATTTTTTAATAAAAAACAACTTTTGTGTAAATAGACGGCGCAAAATAGTTGTTATTTTTTTTGAAATTGTGTATAATAACATGAAATCTAATAAATGATTTTCTTTGTTTTTATGCGCTAAAACAAAGGAGAAAGGAAGGTTTTTATGGTAAATAATGACGAAATGAAAAACGCGAAAAAACTGGGGGGGGGGGGGGGTATTTAGTTGCTAAAAATAGCAGCTATACTGCCCAAAATGATAAGGATACCTGCAAAAATATGCAGGATAACTCCCAATTTTTGCAACAATCGCAAAATTGCGAAAATGCGCAAAAAAATAATAATTTAGAAAAAATATCAATCCAAAACAATGAAAAACTGCATTGCAAAAAATTAATTATTAACACAGAAAGTAATGATGAATTTAATTTAATAAATAATGATTTATTAATTAATTCAAGCAAGCAAAATGATTGCGAAAAAAATATTAATGTATCAAATATTTGTAGTAGTAAATGTGCGCAAAGTGATACATGTAAAAATAATACAAGAGAAAATTTTTCTGCTTTAAAAAATAGTTATAACAATGTGAGTCATAAAAATAATATAAGTTACAAAAATAATATAAAGGCATATTCCGCTACGACAAAAGTTTGTTTGTGGCTTTTCTTGCTTGTAGCATGCCTCGCGGTTACAATTGGTTTTGGTTGCGTTGGCGGAAGTAGTGGGAACGGCAGTTTAAAAGTTGCGCCCGAAATTGAGACTGCCACTGCGGCAGGTTCAAGTTGGAGCGGCAGCGGAACATCGGGTTCTCCCTATTTGATAAGCAACGAGGCGGAGTTGACCGCGCTGGCTACTGCGTGCAACTCAGGCACAGCGTATTCGGGAACATACTTTAAACTAACTCAAGATATTTCAATAACATCTACAAACTGGGCGCCAATCGGATTTGACGAAAGTTCGGCGGGTACGCCTACAAATGTTTTTTCGGGGATTTTTGACGGCGCGGAACACACAATTACAATAAGCAACACTTTCAGTAAGGCTTTTGATTTGACGGTTGCGGGCGGCTATGCGTATTGTGGTGCAGTATTTGGATTTGTTCAAAATGGACGAGTGTTAAATCTTAATGTGAAGTTTAATCTTGGCGCAAATTCAATGTTTGATCATTCATCAGCAACAACAACTAAGATGTATTATTATATGTATGGGGGGATTGTTGGGGGGTGCCAGTCAGCAGATAGTGAAAATCCCATTATTCAAAATTGTAGTGTTTTAAGTGAAAATAATTCCGAAATCAAAGTAAATTTTGGTTTTAACAGATACTGTTCTTTTGGTGGGATAGTAGGCAGAGTCATTGGGAATGGAATAATAGATAATTGCTCATTAAACGCTAGTTTATCTTCTATGGGACACTCTTTTAAGGAGGGGGGGATAGTTGCATACTCAGAAGGTAAGGTTACCAATTGCAGTGTCAATTCAGATATAATTTGTGGGGGAACCGTAACCTCAGGGGCTTATGTGACTGACCAAAAACGTGGGGGTATTGCAGGGGTGGCAGAAACAATCGAAAATTGCGCATTTAATGGTGGAAGTTTTACTTGTGATGCTGGAGAAATATATGGAGTTGGAGTTATAGCAGGTGAAGCGACTACTATTAAAAATTGCAAGGTTCTAAAGGGGGCGGATAGCACAAAGAAAATAAAGATTGAGACTGGGTCAGGGACAAAAAATGGTTTTCCTGCGGGAGTTATAGCGGGGGCTTGTAAATATATTGAGAATTGTTATACTAACGCAATTATTGATTACGTCAAAACGTGGGGAGATAGCCGCGCATATGCAGGAGTAATTGCAGGGCAAGCAACAACTGTGAAGAACTGCAAAGCTGACGTCTCTATAGGTAGTTATAGTTCTAATGACATTTGTTACTTTGGGCACATTGTGGGGGCTGTAACCACATCGACATTAAACGGTTCAACCGTAAATCCGAGTATAACAAACTGCTTCATACAAGTATCTACAACGGCTAGTCAGCCGACAAATAACGCGCAGGTTTGCTCAAATGTGAGTAGTGGAACCCTCACTACCTACAACTGCGTATTTATAGGGGTTACGGGGCTAAAATTCACAAGCAGTATTGCGGCAACTGCGGGCGACAGTTACGGGTTATACGCCTCAAGTTCAGATGTTGCTGCGCTAAAGAAAACATCCACCTACGCGGGAGCGGGCGCAAATGGTTACACTTGGAACTCCGCCGCGCCGTGGGACTTCGAGAGTGCGTGGTGTATTGAAACTGAGAACGAAACCTATCCAACACTGCAATTTATGAGCGCGCCGTGCACAGTTACAATAAATGTTACAACAAGCGCGGGTGCGGGCGGTGTTGTCGGAACGGATAAGTATATCCTCTACAAACTAAATAGCGCGGGCACGGTCGTCAACCAGTTTGTCGTTAGCCACAACAGCGTAGTAACCTTTTTGGCAAAACGCGGCGAGAAAATAACGCTGCTAACAACTTACAGGTCGTACCTTTATTGGACGGTAGACGGCACGCAGGTTGATAAGTACCAGTTCACGCCGTCAGGCGACACTACAATCGCCATACACATAGCCGCGCCTGCCGTCATCAACAATTCAATCGTGATTTAGGTTGGCGCACAAAATTAGGAAGAAAAACTGTTTTCTTCCTTTTTTTATATATAATCCTTTTATTTGTATATGTTTTACATTATTATTGCGCAAATTGTAGACAAATTGCGTGTTTTGTGATACAATAACAAAATAGGGCAAAAATAGAAAAACAATATTTGTAGCGTTAGCAATTGTGTGGCTGCGTGCGGAGTGTTGAGCTTTAGGCGGCGTCGGCAACCACTACGGCAATAATCGTGGCGTCCGCAATCGCGGGAGCAGTAGCACGGCGAGGCGAAAATGCGTCGGCGAAAATGCGGCGACATTTGCAAGGTGGCGCAAAACTGATAGGGCGACAATTTAGAGGATAGAGGAAAAGTTTATTAATAAGCACTAAGGAAATTGTTGGGGTCTAAATAATTTTATTAAGCACTAAACAATTCGATAAGCACAAAGAAAGTTGTTGCGGGCTAAGGAAATTGTTGGGGCTTGAGAAATTATTAGGGGTCAAAGAAGTTTGTTAGTGGCACAAAGGAAGGGAATGTTATGACAATAGAAGAAATTTTAATGAGCAGATATGGGTGGAAGCAAGAAGATATTGAGGCTAAGCGCGAGGTACTTGCGCACATTTCACATCTAACTGACGATGATAAAGTTTACGCAAAGGGGAATTTTTACGTAAAAACATTTTTTATGACTTATGCCGACCTTAGGAAGGTGATAAAGGCATTTCCGCAAATGCTGGGGCTGTCGGAAGATTATGTTATTAACAAGATAGATTACTATGTATCTATGTTTGGGAACGCCGAAAGTGTTCGGAAAGCGTTTATTAAATTTCCGCAAATTTTAAGCATTTCAAACGAAACAATTAACGCGAAAATAGAGAAATACAAGAAGAGATTGCACTGCGAAAGAGCGCACGTTGGGGCTATGTGGGCTGAGTATCCGTCAATTCTTCATTATTCAGATAAATATATTGACGGAAAAATTGACTACTTAATAAAAACCTTTGAGGTCGAAGAGTACGAACTTGCTTGTATACTTAAACGTTCGCCACAGATTTTGGGGTTATCCAGCGAAACCATTACTGCAAAGCGCGACTTTTATTGCGATGAACTTGGGTTTAGCCGCAAAGCCGTCGTTAAGCTTGTTAGGGATTTTCCGACAATTTTGGGGCTTTCCAACGAAACGGTTTTGTATAGGTTCAACTTTTTCAAGGCGCAGTATGGGTTGGACGATAAGCATGTCGCGAAGATGTTTACAATGATACCGCAGATTGTTGCTCTGCCCGACGAAACCATAATGAACAAGCAACATTTGTTTAGCGATGTGCTCGGCGTAACTAAGGGGGAGTTTGCCTCAATTATTAGCAGACACCCGCAGGCGCTCACAATATCGGCGACCGCGCTGAAGTACAAGGCGGACCAACTTGCTTCACTTGGTATTGCGCGAAAGGAACTGCTTAATGACCCGATGATTTTGAGTTCGCCTGCCAATATGCTTAAAGTTAGGTACATTATTTTGAGGCAGGTTGCAACGCGCGAAGAGATTTTAAAGTCCAAGGGTTGGTATATGTTCAACCAAAGCAAGTTGTACTCTAGGTATGCGTATATAAAGGATGTATTAAAAAAAGAGCCTACCTTGTCTGACTTGTTGCGTAGCCAACAGCGCTTTGAAATGAAGTTTGGATGGATTGGGATTGATGATGACTGGACTGAACCTAAATTTACAATGGCAATAGTTGACGAATTGGCGCAAAAGGTGGCAAAAGAAGAAAAAATCGAACTTACGCGCAAAGACCGTGAGGTATTAGGCACTTGCATAGAGAAGGAGTAATATATGAATTGTGAAGATTTTTTTAGTTCAATCATATTCAGTGATGAAAGTATATCTAAAGAGGAACAAACATCGTATGAGTTCTTTCTAGATGGGAGCGTTGTAGATTGGGATGAAGTTTATGAAAATTTTTATACTCTTCAACGATGCGGAATTAAAAGCGACGAAATGCTTACCTTGTTTTGTGTAAACCCCAACCTCTTTTTTCTTGATAGATGGGTGTTAGATGATAAAATTATAGAACTGACTAATTACGACTACGACCTTGAAGCGATGTTAAAAGCAAACCCCACAATTATTTAGTGGGGTTTGCTTTTTGTTTTTTTGGGGGGGGCAAATTTGTGAGCGTGCGGATGTTGTGGCGAGGAAGGCAGGAAATTTTGGGGAAAGACTTGTAAATTTTGTCTTAGTGTGGTATAATTATTTTTAGATACTTGCAAAATAATATATTATATAGGTTTTACAATGTGTGAAACTTTACAACAGATGGAGAGTGAGAGTTGTTATCATATAATGGTTAGGTTATTTCGCAAATTTTAACATAATGGGAATGATGAGGGAATGGCTATGTTGAATGTCAACTTTGATAGTGATATTATCGTGAAAAATGTTAAGGAAACATCCCTTAAGTACGAGGAATTTTTGAGTGCTTACACGCAGTATATTAAAGCGGTTGAGGCAGGGAAGGAACTTGACAAGCGCGAAAAAGATGAACTTTACAATGCGTCTCAACGCGTGTACGAGATGAGCGATGACATGAACGAGGCGTTTAGGTTTTACAACCACAATTTGCGCACGTTTTCGGAAGATTATCTTGACGTAACATTGCCAAAGGTTACGGTTAAGGTTAATGAAAACCCTACAAGAAGCAGAATTGGCGAGCCTAGCAAGGAAGTCGACAATGACTCATTGATTGAACAGGCGAGAGAGAAAGCGGGCGAAAAACTTGATGATGTTCGTAGCCATTTAATCCAGATGGAAAACGAAGAGGTTTGGAACGACAAAATCGGCTACAAATTTTACGAGGGGGCAAGCGACGCGATTAGACGCAGCGCGGGTTACCTTGATAATGTAGACAACATTGTTGTAAGACACAAAGTTCGCGAAAACAGCGCAGACAAGGAAATTGCGCGCCGCGGATAGTTAAATCTAAAGTTTCTATAACCATTATATCTAAAGTTTTTCTAACAAGAAAACCTTTTGACACTTCAGGCAGAGTTTTATCCGCTTGGGGTGTTTTTTGTGGTGGGGGCTTTGTTTAGTGGTGTTTTTTAAGGTTTCCTTTTTTTTGAGAACGCGGGCGAGCGGGAGCGTGCGAATGCGACGTTATTAATGCGTTGCCTTAGGTGCGCGCAATTTTGGGTGGTATTGCGTCGTTTTTTGCGCGCGGGTGCAGCGGCGTTTTGTAGAGGTGGAGCGCGCTTTGTAGTGTAGTTAATGAGGTATGTGTGGTGCGGGCTGTAGGTGCAGTTTGCGGGGAATAGAGCGGCGCGTTATGTTTGGGCGGCGCGGAGTAGGTGTTTTAGGGCAAAAAATGAGAGAGAACGCGGGCGGGATGTGCAAAAGTTTTTTTTTAAGCGGGCACGAGTATTTGCGCAACACTTGACAAAAATATCAAAATAAAGTACAATAGCAGTAACGGAGTTGTTGCGATGTTTAAAGGTGGATGTTTATTTAAAATTATTACGTCGGTGGCGTTTATCGGGCTTTTGGTTTTCCTGATTGTCAAGTATTGGTGATAGGTGATGAAAGGCAAATTTTTGACGTGCGCGGGCTCACTGGTGCTGCTGGTTATTGTGCTGGTTGCAGGTGGGATTGCGGGGTTTAAGTTGCTGCAGGGCGAGTTTCAGCGCTCAGTTTTGGAAGAAATGGGGTTTGCGTCGCAGGAAGAGTACGACGCGTTTACGGCAAAACTCAATGAGCCGTACGACGAGACGGTTTTTTACCAAAACACCTATACCGATGCGGACAAGGTGGCGGTTAGGGAGAGTTTGCGCGGGAGCGTTGTGTTTGCGGACGGGGAGCAACTGTTTTTGAGCAGCGGCGACTTCAACCTTGCCGCGCTGGAGAAGGAGAACAACGCGAGTCTCACCGGGGCGGTTGCGTTCACTTTTGGCGAGTATAGCTGTTTTTCGCAACTGCTGCTTTCGTCCATTTACAACTACGACACCGAAAGCAACGCGCAACTCAAGGACATTCAGATTTTGTCGTTTGTCGTGAATGCGGACGAGACGCATACGCTTGTTATGAAACTTGCGACCGACACAATGAAAGCGTCCATGAAAACATACGGCGAGGGGTTGCCCGACAAACTTTACCTGACGTTCAACTACAGTTTGGTTGTAAACGCGGGGGAGTTTGAGGCGGTCAACGTCGCTATGAGGGTTAACGCGCTCGACGACGCAACAAATGAGAAGTGCAACAGTTTTTTGAACAATGTTTTTGGCGTGAGGAGTTTCGCGAAAACCTTTGCGAACGTGTTTGTTGACCTGACGAATACGTTTGATTTAACTATCAGCGCAAGCACGACCTTTGCGGTAGGCGGGGTTACGAAAGCACCTAAGTTGGAAGCGTAAAAAGAAATTAAGGCAAAAATGAGGAATAGCCAAAACAACGGAAACGGAATGGGGGTTGCCCGCACGAAAGGAGAGGATGATGAAACTTAGTTATAGAGAAGAAATGTTGACATACTACGACGAAGACTATGATGAAGATACTGGGGGCAGTACATCTGACTTTGGGCAGGAAGTTGCAGATGGGGCAAGTAGTGCTGCGTCAAGTGTGGGGAATGCCTTAAAAAATCACGCTGCAGGAAGCGGAAAGGCTGAGGCTGAAAAAAGTAAAAATAGCGATAAGAAGGGAGATAAAGCCAAAGCAGGTGGCGCCGATAAAAAGGGCGCGGCAGGCAAAGATGACAAGAATGGCAAAAATAACGCTGCTGCGGCTGGGAAACTTGGTAAGGGCAAAGGCGCAAACGCAAAAAATGAAGTTCAAAAGAGTAAAAACGCTGCTAAAGGTGGAAAAGGTAAAGTTGGAGCTGCTGCAGGTGGAAAGGCAGGGGCGGCTTCTGCTGCGGGCAAATTGGGAAGTGGCGCAAAGGGCGCAGATGGTAAGGACGTTGACCAAGGCGGCAAGTACGATATAAAAAAGGCATACCTTAACAAGTTCAAGTTTAAGTTGCAAAAGAACTCGGAAGAGGAAGCAAAGGCGGAGGCAGAGGCAAACCGTTGCGACCCGTGCAATGAACTAAAGGCGGGTAACGGGCTTGACTTTGGTTGTCTCGACTGGGGCAAGTGCGCGTTCGCGAAGCCGTGTTGTAAAAAGGCACCGTATCCGTGCGGGTGTTTTGCGTATATGTGTTTCGGCATAACCTTTGTGGGTGGGCTGATTAGTTCAATGTTCCTATTTTAAAATGTAATTTTAAATTATTCATTCCTATGATTATGCTATGAAAAAGGGGAAAATATATACAATATAAAAACTGAAGATTATTTATTTTTGTTGTTCTAGTGAGGATGGGGCAATTTAATTAGACTATAACGACTCCGCTACATTTAATGATCCCAAAGTAAAATTTTGATATTTTAATGTAAAGTTATCGTTTCCTTTAAAATAAGAGTAGTTAAACATTTGAAAATAGGTTAAAAATAATTGACTTATTTAGCTATAAAAGGGTATAATAATAAAAATCGAAAAGTTGGAGGCTAGTCAAATGAAAAAGAGAACAAATGTTCTAATATCGGGGGGGGGGGGGGCTCAGAAGTTGACCAAAATGACAGCGATTTAAAGCCCCAAAAAACTTGTGAAAAAGCAACTTTATTGAGTGCGCGCCAGCAACAAAATAATAGCGCATCATCTCAAAATGATTTAGGTACAAAAAGCCAAAATGTCAATAATGATTATCCGCAAAGTGGATTGAGTGAAAAACAATGCTTGAATGGAAATGCCACTAGCAATGCATACAAACTTGATAATCCAAATTTTGGCAACAATATAAAACGAAGAAATAAAAAGAATTTAATAGCAATACTAATTTGTTTTGTATTGCTTTTGTCATTTACATTTGGGGTGTGTTGCACTGCAAGTTTGTTGCATGACTCAAAAACTGCAACAGGAACAATCGAGTTTGAGTTTGAGGAGTTGGGACCAATGGTTAGGTTTTCTTCTTCGCAAGCCTTTTCTCTTTCCACTAATAACAATGCAAAGAATTGGGACGGAACACTTTCATATTCCGCAAATAGAACTGCATTCACAGAGTGGGACGGCACGACTACTTTGAATGCCGGCAAGAACGGGAGTAAATACTACTTATATTTGGCTGGTGAAAATAACACATACCTTTCAGGGACGAGCCAGGGTTCGACTTCTAATAATTGTGGTTGGAAATTGACTGGGAATGCAAACATTTCGTGTTCGGGGAATATTGAAAGCCTACTTGATTACCCCACAGTTGCTGATGGGGAGCATCCAATGATGGCAAAATTTTGTTATCAGTATTTATTTTATAATTGTAGTAAATTGGTGAGCGCACCAACATTGCCCGCAACAACATTGACAGGTGGTTGCTATTTTTATATGTTCAATGGCTGCACTTCGTTAAGGGTAATCAACAGTGAAGCTAAAAGTGGTCTAAGTGGATATGAAACGGTATATTTGGATATGAGCAAATGTACAGAGGTATCGGGGAGTTGTAATAATATGTTCGCAATACAGCGAATGCTAGTCAATCTGGATTTAAAGCCACGCCAGAAAGTACTACAATTTACTACATACATAGTAGTAACAGCATTGTGCCAGCAACAAGTAGTTCTTGACGAAGATAAATAAGGTAGACCTTTTAATATATAATAACTAACAAATATATAATAACTGATTAATATATAATAACTGACTGGGCGCGTGGAATTCAGTGCGTGAACTTGGCAAATTTGGCGAGCCGACGCGCTACATTCAGTAGATAAGTGTATGCAGGGTATTAGGTAGGTGCGCCAAATTCAATAGGTGGATGTATGAAATTTGACAAGTAGATGTACAAATTTTGCTAAGTGGACGTGCAAATTTGATTGAGTGGGGTGGGTAAACAAATTGTGGGGTGAAAGCGGGGGTGGCTTATGTTTAGCGGGCGGGGATTGTTGCGAGCACGGCGGACGTGATGCAGAGGCAGATTTTCTTTTGGTAATCGTGGGATAAAAGCAGATGTTCTTCGTCGGGGTTAGAGAGAAAACCGCACTCGACTAAGATTGAGGGTTTATCGACACACTTGAGCATAAACAGGTCGCCTGCTTGTGCTTCGCTTCGCGCGTAGGGGAGTTGTTTCTTGAAAACGGCTTGCAGTGTTTCGGCGAGTGCTTTGCCTGTGCCTTTTTCGTCGTCGTAAAACACTTGCGCGCCGTGCGAGGAACTTGCGGCGTACTTGTTCATATGTATGCTGATGACCGCGTCGGGGGCGGCGTCAACAATGATTTGCCTGCGCCGTTGCATATCTTCGCGCTTGAAACCGTTTTTGTACTCGCTGTACAGCCCGCCTTTGTCCGAGCGCGTCATAACGACGGTTATTCCGTAATCCTCCATAACGCTCTTGAGCATAACGCAGTACTCAAGGTTGAGGTCGCTTTCAATTGTTCCGCTCGCGCCAACCGCCCCGACGTCAATCCCGCCGTGCCCCGCGTCCAAAACTACGGTTATCGCGCCAATCGGAACGGCGCTAGACGCTGCGACCTTCACGCCAAGAAAGGGAACTCCCAAGGCAAAAAACACCACCGCAACAACACTTGCAAACAACACAAACTTTTTCATCCCTCTCCCTCAAAACTCAACTTTCATATTATCCCCATTAATGCCGCCGCACGCTTGCGCTCGTGCCGCGCTCGTGCCGCGCTTGTTCTCGCGCTCGTGCCTGCACCCGCAACACTGTCATACGCTCGCGCCTGCGCCTATTAAAATCACTGTGCCCGCCGTGTGCGTGTCTCTATCAAAACCGCCACAGCCCGTTTTGCAACCGCGCGCATAAAACTCATTAAACCTGTGTGTGCACATCGCCGCAAGTTTGCTTGTTGCGACTTTTGCGCGCCTAAGTGCCACGTCTGCAACGCGCACGTTCGCGTGCATTTGATAAAAACGCCCGTCCGCTAACCGCCCTAAATTGCGCCAATTGCCGCGAGTTGATTTATTGCGAGCTCTAAATGTCTGCCACGCGGCAACAAAAAAAGACAAACAACTACAATTTATTATATTTGAGTTGACTGCCCAATATGAAAGATTTAGTTAGAAAAAATGTTTGACTAAATTTGAGAATTTGGTTAAGTACTTAACTAAATATAAAAGTATAAAATCTCCTAACAAAATAATTGCTGAAGGTTTAATTCCCCAAAAAACAAAGTTTATTTGCCACCAAATATTGAAATTATTTTTAACTTTTAAGATTAATATAAAGAAATTTTAAAAAACTTTGCAAATAATGATACATAAGTATTGACTTTTAAAAATTACATGTTAAAATGTAAGAAAAAGGATTGAAAAGAATTTTATCTCTTTCAGTCTTTTTACATTTAGGTGGAGGTGAAATATGGAAAAATTGAGAAAAGAAATCCTAGAAAACAATAGTAAAGTTGCGCTTGAAATAAAAAGAATAAATGACGAAATATTGCAAATCCCAAATTATTTAACAGAAGAAGAAAAAGAGACATATGGGGAAATAATAAAAGATTTAAAAGAGAGCATTAAATACAGATTATCTCGCAGTGATGTTGAACTAATTTGGCAATATTGTCAATTGAAAATTATGCGAGATAGGGCATGGAGAGAATATAATAAAAATCCAGATAGATATATGCGAATTGTGACTGGAATTTGTAGTGACGGGAAAACTCCCAAAGTTATAGTTAAAGAAAATGAACATTACAAAACTTTGATAGATTGCAATAAACAATTAGAGAAAGTATTAAAAGATTTAAGATTGACTCCAGAGATGAGAAGGGGGAAATAATAAAGTCAACGGCTTTTGGTAAATAAAAGGTTATGTTATAATAAAAATGGAGGTGTTTATATGTTTACAGGTTATTTTGGGAAAGTTAAAAGTTATCCCCAAGATAAGGGCTATAGATTTGTGTCTATTGCTAGATTTAATAAGTTTTGGAATGGAGACGAATATAAAAGGCTTGCTCCACCTGCTGAAATTATTAAAATTGAAGACGAGGAACTTTATACGGATTTATATTATGAAAAAGTTTTAAATAAACTCAGCCCACAAAAAGTGTATGATGAATTAGGAGATAATGCAGTACTTCTTTGTTATGAAAGATGGTCAGACATAAAAGAAGAGAAAACTTTTTGTCATAGACGAATTGTTGCAAAATGGTTGGAAGATAATTTAGGAATAAAGGTAGAAGAATTAGAAAATGAGAACAAAAACGATAATGAACAATTGCATTTTTGATGTTGTAAAAACCAATGATTTTGAAAAAGTTTTTGTTTACGCATCAGAAAAATTAGAATTAGAAAAATTAATATATAAATTTACATCGTCCCCGATTATTGGTGGCGATGTTGATTTTTGTAATGTTTTGTTTGGGAAATATTTTAGCGATAATAATGATTTAGAATTAGGTAAAGAAATTTATGATGATTTTAAATTGGATTCAAATTACATTTTAAGTAACGTTCAAAAACTTGCCTTGTCAATACTATATAAATCATACAGACCACAGCACATAACTGAGCATAATAAAAGACTCTTCAAGAATGTGATTAAAAATAAAGACAAACTAATTGACTCAATTTCCAAACAAATAAGTGAAATATCATTACATTTACAAGCCTTTAGAGAATGCAGCATAGAGGAATTTATAAAAGATATTTCTTATAAGGATTTGCTAGTTATTGATAATCGTAGACTTAATTTTATTGATGATAAATTAATTCGGCAATTGCTTGATTTTAATATTAAATTTGTCATTTTATCTAAAAAAGATTTATTAACCATAAAACATAATCAAATTTTAAAATCACAAAACTTAAATGCTTACTCCAATATTAAAATAAAACCAAAGATAATATCATGTAAGACAAAGACTAATATAGTCCAAAAATTATTTAGTACTATTGAAGATGAAAATATTAAAGATGTAGAAATCAAGCAATTAACGTTGGTACAATTTAATGCGTTACGACAAAAATACATGAGTAAACAAATTCATTTTTGGGGAACTCCAAAAATTTGTTGCGGTTTATTTACTGACAATAAATTATTTGGAGCTTTTGGATTAACAAATGACTATAGGAATTCACCGCCTAGTGAAATTGAACAACCATGCGTATATTTATTGTCGGATTTTGTGACGAATTCGAAGATAAGAAAATTGAGCCGATTAGTATTATATTGTTTATTAAGCAAAGAAGTGAAATTATTAGCAGAACGATTATTAAATAAGGAAATAAAATCAATTTATACTAATGTGTTTACGAAAAATATGTCTTCTATCAAATACAGAGGATTGTTTACATTACAAAGCAGAAATCAAAGGCAAGACGGAAGTTATAATTTAACATACTTTTCGACAATGGGGGAATGGGATTTAAAGGAGGGATTTGAATTGTGGAAACAGAGATTATAAAAATAAACCCACGAGATATTAAATTATTAAAAGTAAATGCCAGATATATGAAACCTGAAGAATACGAAAAACTTGTTTCAAATATTAAAAAAGATGGACAACTAACATCTGTTCCATTTTGTTTTTATAATGAAAATCACGAAATTGAGGTTTTGTCTGGTAATCATAGGGTTATGGCATCTATCGATGCCGGACTTAATGAAATTGAAGTTATGCTATGCAAGGACAAGTTATCAAAAGAACAAGCATTGGCTATTCAATTAAGTCATAATTCTATTTCTGGTCAAGATGATGAAGAATTGTTAAGAAGATTATACGGAGAATTAGAAAGTTTAGAATATAAGGAATATTCGGGTTTAACAGATGAATTCATCAATTATTGTAAAGAGATTGAAAAAGATTTTAAAGTACCAACTTTATCATATCAAGCACTAAATTTATTATTTCTTCCCGAAGAAATTGAAGAGATAAAACAAGTTCTTGAAAGCATACCCTATTTATTAAGCTCTAACCACATCTTGTCAAACAAGAAGGATTATGACAACTATTTAGAATCCACAACGACAATATCAAAGTGTTTAAATATTAAAAATCCATCAACAACTTTTCTTGCCATGATTAGATTAGCAAAAGAAAATATAGACAAATTGAAAGAACTTGCACTTAACAATGAAGATATTGATTATATTCCACTTTCCATAATTCTAGGACGAAGCGATATAAACAAAGATGATGCGATGATTATTGATAAAGCCTTAAACAAACTGATAAGCAAAGGTGAGATTAAAAAAAATAATAAGGAGAAGGGTTTGGCAATATTGGCTAATTTATATCTGGAACATAAATAAGTATTCTATTTTATTGTGAACACACAAAAGCCATATATCCGATTTTGAGATATATGGCAATTTTTTTTGAAAAAATTAAAATAATTGACAGTCTTTACTTGGCATCGCTCCCGCCGTGCCCCGCGTCCAAAACTACGGTTATCGCGCCAATCGGAACGCCGCTAGACGCTGCGACCTTCACGCCTAGAAGGGGAACTCCCAAAGCAAAAAACGCCACCGCAACAACACTTGCAAACAATACAAACTTTTTCATCCCTCTCCCTCAAAACTCAACTTTCATATTATCCCCATTAATGCCGCCGCACGCTTGCGCTCGTGCCGCGCTCGTGCCGCGCTTGTTCTCGCGCTCGTGCCTGCACCCGCAACACTGTCATACGCTCGCGCCTGCGCCTATTAAAATCACTGTGCCCGCCGTGTGCGTGTCTCTATCAAAACCGCCACAGCCCGTTTTGCAACCGCGCGCATAAAACTCATTAAACCTGTGTGTGCACATCGCCGCAAGTTTGCTTGTTGCGACTTTTGCGCGCCTAAGTGCCACGTCTGCAACGCGCACGTTCGCGTGCATTTGATAAAAACGCCCGTCCGCTAACCGCCCTAAATTGCGCCAATTGCCGCGAGTTGATTTATTGCGAGCTCTAAATGTCTGCCACGCGGCAACAAAAAAAGACAAACAACTACAATTTATTATATTTGAGTTGACTGCCCAATATGAAAGATTTAGTTAGAAAAAATGTTTGACTAAATTTGAGAATTTGGTTAAGTACTTAACTAAAATTGTTGGTATATATGCACAAATAATTGCGCAAAAAAGGTCGAAAACGCGAGTTATCCACAAAGTTATCCACATTTTCGCAAAAACTGTGGATAACTTCCCACTTTTCCACACTATTTTCAAACCTGCTCAAAATGTAGAAAGGGAGTTTCGGGGGGTGATGCAAATAAAAAAAATCTAAGTAATTTACAATCGAACTATTTAGATACTAAAAACAAACTAATTTCAAGTGAAATGTTTTTTTGCTAGGCACAAAACTTCGCGCGCCAACCGCTCGAAACGTAAAATTATCGCCAACTGGCAATTGTTTGGAACGCAAAATATCACTAATTGCGAATTGTGTCCGCAGCAAAATGTTGCTGGCGGCGTACCGTGCGCGATGTAATAGACTGACCGCTTCAAACCCTTCCGCGTTGCGCAGAAATCCATCATTTGACCCTGCAACCTCACGCTTTCGACTTGTACACGACCTTAAAAACGCAAACAACTTGTAGTTTTTGTTTGCGTTTTTTAAATTGAGCTAAATATACCAAACTGGAACAATCAAAGTATCCTTATTAAGGGCTGTTAATGTTTCTTTCATACAAATGATTGCGCCGTGCCCGACCTCAACTTGCGCGTTTTTTAGAATGTCGAAGTTTTTAACCATAGCAGTATTTGGGTTGGACGTTTTTTTGATTTCAATTGGTTGTAAAACATTGTTTGATTCAAGTATAATATCAATTTCGCGTTGTAGTTTATCTCGGTAGTAATACATAAATGGTTCTTTGCCTGTATTTAGATACGACTTGCGAATTTCAGCGACGATATAGTTTTCAAGTAGCGCGCCGTTTATAGAGCCGTTTTGCAAAATTTCCGCGCTTGAATATCTTGTTAAATAGCAAACCAGCCCTGTATCAAAAAAGTAGAGTTTGGGAGTTTTAACAACCTTCTTTAAAATATTATTGGAATATGGGTGTAAATAAAAAATAATTTCTGATTTTTCAAGCATTCCCAACCATCTTTTGACCGTGTCATCGCTGACTTCAATATCTACAGCGATTGAATGGACATTTAACTCCTGTCCAACCCTGCACGCCACAGCTCGAATAAAGTCAATAAATTTTGTGTCGTCTTTAACTGCTATCTCATCTTTAACATCTCGCGACAAATATGTTTGCAGGTAACTAGAGTAATAAATATCTCTGTTTGTGTATTTTCCACTTGAAAGTGCGGGCAATCCACCGTTCCAAATTCGCGCAAAAATCTCGTCAACTCCCGCGGGTGTGTTGTGTTCTGAACGCAACTGCAGGGTTTCTAAGCAAACCTCAAATGGCTGCAAGTCGTTTTTTGCAAACAACTCGTGTTGCGACAGTGAAGTCAAATTCAAGATTGCAATGCGTCCTGCCAAACTCTCTTGCGCAAGCGTCATTAACTTGTAACTTTGCGACCCAGTCAGCCAGTAACTTCCCGCGTCCGCGCCGTTGTCTATCGCAATTTTTATACGAAAACAATTCGGGCGCATACTGAACCTCGTCAATCAAAACTGGTGGCTTGTGTAACTGCAGGAACATCTCGGGGTCGCTTCTTGCGAGGTTTCGCTCTTGCAAATCGTCAAGCGTAACCCGTTTTCGTTCTCCGTCGATATGCTCAAGCATTGTACTTTTCCCAACTTGCTTTGGTCCCGTAATCAAAATGCACGCGTACTCTTTTGTTAGGTTCTTAATGACGTCCTCCATATCTCTTTTGATGTAATCCATAACTTTTTCTCCTTTTAATTTTTATGTTAATTCATCCAATTAAGTTTTTTTCTTATTTTTATATGGTTCATTCACTTTTTGTTTTTTGCCTATTTTCTCCCGAAAACTAGGTTTTTACTGCATTATTTTTGGACGAAAATGCGATACAATCTTATTTTAGTCCATTTTTAACAAAATGTCAACCTATTTTTGCAATGTTTTTTAGTTGACAATAGGGGAATGGGGCAAAATCGCGTTGGGCGTAATAATGCTAGGTGCAACTAGGTTAGTTGCATTGCGGCGAGCGCAGTGGTGTTGAGTTTGATTAGGTTAGACGCATTGCGGCGAGAATAATTAAGTTGGATATAGTTAAATTGAGAAAATGTCGCAAAAGATTATATGTTAAAGTATAAGCGGCAATTAAGTATAGGGCGTTGGGTGGGCGCGAAAAAACGTAGAAAGGGAGTTTCGGGGGGTGTTGCAAATAAAAAAAATCTAAGTAATTTACAATCGAACTACTTAGATACTAAAAACAACTAATTTCAAGTGGAATGTTTTGTTGCTAGGCACAAAACTTGCCGCATAGTCGTTTTGTCGGCGCAAACATTGTTTTATTGCGTCGTATTCGATTTGCTAAACTACTTAGATATTAAAATATGTTTATTTAATGCACATAGGAACAATTATTCCGACGACAATTATCAGCATAATCATCACGTACAAAACTTTCCAAACCATTTGCTTAGGGCGGACATACTTCCAGCCGAGCACGCCAACAACGCAAATCATCATTGCGGTCGCCAGCGCTTGCAAAATTGTAACGGCGGTCGCAAGTTTTGTAGCGTCGATTGCCGCCAAAACTAGCCCGATGAGGTACAAAATTGCAACGGCACCCAAAAGGTAAAATGAAATTTTATTCAAACCCCACATAACCCTTTTTCTTGGGGAACTCTTTTTTGCACTTGACTTACTTTGCGTGCTAGTTTTAGCGGGTGCGCTAGGTGCGCTTGACTTAGCCGGTGCCGAACTGCTTGCTGTGCTTGTTTTTGTAGCAGGCTTTGCAGTTGTTTTAGCAGCGCTTGATTTAGCGGCAGCAGGCGCGGTTGACTTGGTTGCGCTCGCCGTCTTTTTAGGGGCTGCGCTCGCCGAAGTTTTGCTCTTAGCAGCAGTTGACTTAGTCGTAGTTGCCTTTGCGCTAGATGTTGTTTTCTTTGTTTCAGCCATAATTAACTCCTTTATAAATTTCGCTAATATTATACTATTTTCGCAAAAAAATGTAAAGAGTTTTTGCAAAAAAACATTCTCGTCGGCGTATTTTGTAAAGTTTTACGCTGATGTCGAATGGGAAAACAATGTTTTTTGTTTTTAGTTATTTTGCTTTCGTTAGTTTGTTAGTTCGTTAATTACTTAATTACTTAATTATTTTCGTCGTTTTCGTTGTTGGTGGTTAATGGGGTGGATGTTTTGGTGTTCAGTAGTTGCGGGTTGTTGGCGTTTATTGGCGTAACGACCGAATGCCCGAGTTTGTTTTCAATGCCCGTTCTTGCGTTTTTCGCGATTTGTCCGCCATCCCTTGCAACTTTTTTGTTTTCGTCGAGCGACTGTGGCTGCAGTTGTTTACTAATGGCGGTCGTTGAAACCTCTGCAGCATATTGAGAACCAATTCAATGTCGGTCATATTGTCGCGCAGGTTTTCCTTTTTGAGCCCTTTGAGTTGTTTGTATTCTTGAACGGACAGCCCCGACCACGCCCTCGTCATCTCGTTTGTTAGGATTGCGTAATCCTTTTCTTGCGTTATGCCTCGATCTTGCCATTCTGCCGTGAGTTCTTTGCGTGTCTTGATTGTCATCATCCTTTGCGTAATCCAATCCTCAGGATAACCCTTTGCGCGGTAGGTGGCAATTGCCCTGTCTATCACTTTTTGCGGGTCAGCAATTTCGTCTAGGCGCTCGCTCCCGACTTGCGCAAGCCAAACTTTAAACGGTTCTGCTTTTGGGGAAGGGATAGATTGAATGAGGCGCAACAACCATTTCGTATTTAACAAATCGGTTTTATATAATTTACCATCTGGAGAAGGTAATTTCAGTTGCACGAGATTTTCGTGCAACTCACTTCCTTCTTGTTTTAGTTTTCTTTTTAAGTCGCTCCAATAGTTGCGAGGTGTCTTGCTGTCGCTAAAAACAGCGCAAACGTCAACGACGGAAAAATACCAATCTTCCTCTTGCGCGTTCCACTCTGTTCGAATTTTCTTGTCTTCAAAAATTTTGATGTTTGGCATACTTTTCTCCTGTGCTATTATTATAACATAACTTAGGTAGTTTTGTATTGAATTTGTTTTGATTTTAAATAAAAATTTGTTATACTTTTATTAAGTTTATCGTTGCATTGTTTGCGTCCAAAGTTTTGGCTAAAAATAATAATTTTTTGCTCGACGCAAATAATAGTTGCAAAGGAGTAAGTATGCTTAGTCTTGAAACACAGAAGAAAAGTACGGCTGTCGCAAAAGTCCTAATCGCGCTTGCGGTTGTGATGTTCTCGTTTTTCGCGTTTTGTGCGTGCGGCGAGGGCGACGGAAAAACGATTGATAAAATCGTTATAACGCAGTCCAAAATACAACTTGTTGTTGGCACGTCAGAGCAGTTGACGCTCACGTTAACGCCGTCTAATGCGACCGACGTCAGCCTCGCGTTTGTTAGCGCGGATACGAGCGTTGCGACAGTTAGCCGCGAGGGTATCGTCCAAGCAATCGGCGTTGGTTCAACCACTGTTTCGGTAACGGCAACCAAGGGCGGCGCGAGTGCGGTCGTTCCTGTCGTCGTAACCAACACGCCTGTTGAACTTAGCAAGGTCAGCGGCGTGCAGTTCGACGGCGAAAAGGTTGTCTGGGACAGGGTCGACAACAACTACGGCTACGAGGTTACGCTCAACGACACAGTCTACGACAAAACGCTAGTAACCGAGTACTTTACCGACTTTGAAGTGGGCGTTGAAAACAAAATCAGCGTCCGCGCGCTCGGCAACTCAAAGGCTTACCTTGATTCAGAGCCATCCGACGATTTTGTGTTCACGCAACTATCTACGCCAACAATCTCAATCGAACAGGGCGAAATTGTTATCGTGCCAAACTCGGACGCGACTATTTTTGAGATACTGATGAATGGGCAGACGCACAAAAACAGGTTTACCTCGCAAAGGTATATCATTGAGAGCGACCTTGAGGCGGGTTTCTACGCCTTTAAAGTGCGCTCGCTCGGCAACACCAGCCAAAACACCTACAACTCAAGTTTTTCTAACACGATAACAGTTACAAAACTCTCCGCGCCAACAAGCGCACAGGTCGAGGACAGGGTTCTAACCTTTGAAAGCGTCGTCGGCGCACAGAGTTACGACATAAAGATAGTTAATAACGAAAACAATGAAACATCACTGCAGTCCATTCCTGCCGCCTCGTCATTTGTTGAGTACAACCTCGGCGAGGGGTATCAGGCGGGGGCATACGACATTTTCATTATGGCAAAGGGCGACAAGCACACAACGCTTGACTCGGCGTTCTCTACACAGTTTGCCGTCGACAAACTTTCGAAGCCTGCAAACTTTAAGATTACCAACGGGCTTCTTACGTGGGACACGGTCGACAATGCGACGGGTTACGCGCTAAGTGTCGAGCACAACGGCGAAGTTGTTTTGGAGGAAGAAATTGTTGACCCACAGTTTGAGTTTGCTAAGAAATATATCGACGCGGGCAAGTACAAACTGACCGTTACCGCAACGGGCGGCAACGTGGGCGACGTCAATAGGTTCGTGAACTCGGACGCGTCGGACGAACTCGAGGTTACAAAACTCCCAATGCCGGAAAGTTTTGCCATTAGGGGCGACGACATTGTTTGGGGTACGGTTGAGCAAAGCACGGGTTACTCGATTTTGCTTGACGACAGCCTCCCACTTCCAGTGCAAGCGCACAATTATATCGACCTATTTGATACCGCGACCCAAACTTTTGTTGCGAAAAAATACTCAATTCGCACAAAAGCGATGGGAAACAATAAGGAAATCATTGATTCAGAATACAGCCAAACATTTGAGTGCAAGAAAATCGGCACAGTCGACCCCGACCAAACAATGCTTAGCGGCGGCGTGGTTACGTGGCAAGGGCTTGCAGATGTGCTCATCTACGACGTGTTTATCAATGGCGCAGAAACGCCTCTTCGCGTGAGCGGAAACTCAATTGATTTCTCAAATTCGATTTACGCTTCAGGAAACTACAGTATTAAAGTTCAAGCAATCAGTTCAGATAACCTCTCCGTTAGCGGCGAGCAATCTAGTGCAATAACATTTACAAAGCTACCTAGTCCAAGCGGCTTTAAAGTGGATGGCGGCGTGCTTTATTACGAAATGCCTAGCGGCGCAAGTTACAGTGGCTACAACTTACTCGTGGGCAGAACCGAGTACGCGGCAATTTCTGACGAGTACCTTGATTTTGATAAGTACTTAAGCGACGACGAGCAGCAAAATGTTTGCCTGCAAGCAATCGGCGACGGGCAAACGACGATTACATCCAACTATAGCGACCCTATCTCGCTTCACAAGGTTTCTAGCGACATCGGGCTTAAAGTTGAAAACGGGATTTTGAGCTGGAACGCGCAAACGGGCGCGACAGGCTACGAAATCGAAATTGCCTACACAGTGGGCGAACTCACGACTGTTCAAACCAAGGCAATAGACGGTGCGAACGCAACAATGCTCAACCTGCAAAGCGACTCAATGTTTGAGAGTGCGGGCGACTACAGCGTCAGCATTAAGGCTATGGGGGTTACGAGTCTTGTTTCGGGTTCAACAACCTACACTTACGACATAACGAGTCGCAGTTCGGCGGCAGTGTCTGTGAAGAAGTTGGCGGCGATTACCGAGTTGAAGGTTGTCGGCGGGCAAATCACGTGGGAAGCGGTAGACGGCGTTACTTACTATGAAGTGGTTGTCGACGGCGTTTCGCGCGGGAGTGAGTGCGGGGCGGCAAACTTCTACTTCATCGCGGGCAGCGCGGGCGCGCACACGGTCTGCGTATATGCGCGCGGCGACCAAGCGAATGTTTTGGATGCAAAGATTGTCGATAACACAATCTCCGTTACAAAACTTTCCAACGTGTTTAATATGAGCATAGTTGGCGCCGCCGTAAGGTGGAGTTCAATTGTCGGCGCAAACACGTACGATGTCGAGGTGCGCAACGAACAAAACGAAGTTGTTAAGAGTGCGCAATCCATCGCAGCAACAACATATACATTCTACGGCCTAGAGGGTGGCAAGTCCTATTACGTGCGCTTAAGAGCAAACGGTAACAACACAAACATCGTCAGCGGCGACTTTGGCGCGCAGGCAGGGACTCAAACTTACCAAGTAAAAATCCTCGAAGAGCCTCGCAATATTAGAATTGAAGACAATATTCTTTATTTTGGCTACGTTGAAAACGCGGTCAAGTACCAAGTAGTTTTCTCAACGCCTAGAAGTCAAGACACAATAGACGTTGCGCCACTAGAAGGGCAAACGCAAGGTACGTTTGACGTCAGCGAATACCTAAGCGGCAAAAGCGCAGGCAGTTACTCAATCTTTATGCGCTCAATCGACGACTCGACATCGCAGGCGTTTGTAAACAGTTCCTACACTTCGTCAACAAGTATCGAAAAATTGGGCGTTCCTGTGTTCTCAGTCGTTAACGGCGTGCTCACTTACACGCAAATTTATTCGGCAGTTGAATACGAACTCGGCATTAAGAGCGCGAGCGCGGCGACGCCTACAATGTTCACAAACGATAAGGACGAAACAACTTTCTTACTTGACAACCGTTTCACAGCGGGCGAATACACGGCGATAATTACCGCAAAGGGTAACGGTTCCTCAACTTTCTCAAGCGAAACAAGTACAGAGTTTACGCTCGAAAAACTGAGAACACCTGTTGCGTCAACATCCACAACGCCTGACCTCGAGGTCAAAAACGGGCAACTCGTCTGGAACGCGGTCGACAACGCTTCACTATACGTGATTTCCGTCTACAAGTACGACCCGCTAGACGACGAGTATAAACTATCTTACGATATGCAGCTGCAACCTAAGGAGCAGAACACCTACCTGCCTTCCGGCGACCTTGGCTACTATAAGATTGAAATTAGCGTCAAAGGCGACGACACAAAATATGTCGACTCGGACATCTATAAATACGACAAACGGCTCAGCAAGTTGAACGCGCCAAGCGGGCTTAACGTCAAAAACGGCGCCCTCGCGTGGACGAGTAACGCAACCGCGCTGCAGGGTTACGAACTTATTATCAATGGCGCGTATGTGTCAGTTGGAAGCGTCAACGCCTATGCACTCGCAGAGGGTTATAGCGCGATAACTTACACGGTTATGATTAGAAGCGTCGGCGACAACACCGACACGCTGACGAGCGACTCGTCTGACCCGATTTCCGCAAAGAAACTCGAGAAGATTGCGTTGCAGACGAAAAACGGAATACTGACGTGGACGGACACGGGCGCGCGCGGTTACAACATTATTGTCAAGAACAGCGAGGACGTGGCGGTTCAAAACTTTGAGACGCAGGAAACATCGTACTCACTTGCAGGCATTGACGAGGGCTGCTACTATGTTTCAATTACGCAACTTGGCACATTAGTTGGCGACGAAACGGCTTATTACCTTAACTCGGACACATCGGACGAGTTTAGCGCGTATAAGTTGAGTAAGCCAAACAACTTGCACATCAACTCCGACTTCACGACTACCGACGCGGCACAGCTCGCGCGAAGTGGTTACCTTGAGTGGGAAGCGGTGGAAAACACTACATCGTATTACGTAAACTATGCGTACCAAACGATGTTGGGCGAAGCGGTTGCGGTCGACAAAACTTACTACAAGTTTGACGACGACACGCTTTGGGTCGGCGAGTATCAGTTGTCGGTTTACGCAGGCGGCGATAATGTTATTGTTGGAACGAGCGAGTTTAAGTGTATTAACTCGGACGCAGCGGTTATTGACGCCGCAAAACTCGCCGCGCCACAGGGACTGAGTGTTTCAAACGGCGTGTTCCGTTGGGACGACATCGAAACGAGCGCTGACCTCGACGTCAACTATATGTTCTGTTACTATTACGCAGAGGACGGGCAGGAGTTTGATATGTCGCAAATTAACATTGAGTTTGCAGGCGACATCAACTTCCACACGCTGAACAAACTCGGCAAGTACAAACTGCTTGTGTATGCCGTTGGTGCGAACTGTATCCAAAGCGATAGGTCGGAACTTGATGGTGAGTACCTGTTCAACCTGTTTAGCGCAGGCAGTGGTTCACGTAGCGACCCATATATAATTAAGACATTCACTGTTGACGAGGGTTCGCTTACGGCAAAAACTTACACAGCTTACGAGCAACTTAAATATATTAACTACCTTTACGACAAGCACTTTAAACTTGAGGAGAGCATAACCATCGACTCGACATACAAGCCGCTCGGCACTTACGACGAGTTGAGTTTCGCAAACCTTGGCGACGGCTTCAAGTTTGAGGGGACAATCGACGGGGGCAACAACACAATCTACTTTGATAACGCAGGCGGCACGGCAGCGTTCGGTAACGTCGGCAACTTCGGGCTGGTTTCCGCGATTAGTGAAAAAGGTATCGTTAGAAACCTTACGCTTAGCAACTTCATCGTCAGCGGTTCGTACAACAAAATCGGTATTGTAACTGCGACAAACTACGGCACGATTAGAAACGTTAAAGTCTCCAACACGTCGGGCGGTATAACCTCGAACTTCACGGGAAGAAACGAGGAAACGTACGTCGGCGGGATTGCGGGCGAAAACTACGGCACGATTAACGGTTGTGCTTCACAGATTTTAATAAACGCAACAAACAATGAAACGTACGTGTATGCGGGCGGAATTGTGGGTTACAATATGGGTATTGTAATCGACAGCCAAACGCTTGCGATGTACGACGGGGTTAAACCGCTTGATAAGCAAATCCGCGGCGCGTATGTCGGCGGGATTGCGGGTTATAACTCGGGTAACACCGCCAAGATTGACGGTTGTAAGAATGCGGCGTCATTGTACGCGACGACAAACCGCGGGCAGTACGGGCAGGCAGTTGCGCGCGCGGGCGGTATTGTTGGCGTGCAGAAGTTTGAGGAAGTGTCCGATACGGGCGTCGTTATGCCGATTGTGAGCAATTGTTACAACGTCGGGCTGGTTAACGCGCTGGCAAGTGGTTCCGACTCGGGCGAGGACGGCTCCAAGGCGGGCGGTATCCTCGGGCTGATTTCGGGCGGAACGGTTCATAGTTGTTACAACGCCGGCAGCGTTTACACAACCAACGATAGGGGCGAAAACTTTGATACCACTATCGGTGCGATTGTCGGCTGGAACAACAACAGTGAGCAATCGTATGTGTACAACTGCTACTATGTCGACTATCAAGGCATACCTGTCAATTGTACGCAAAGTATGAAAGCAAGCGAGATGACTAAGGTTTCCGAAGCGCAGTTAAAAGCGGACGGAACTCAAGCAGACGACATTATCAACAAACTTAACGAAGAATACGCAAAGTTTGAATACCGCGAGGGTGGCTATCCAAAACTCGACTGGGAAACCGCCTAACGCACAATGTGTTGCACGCATACAAGTGTCAAAACAACGGATTGCATATACAATTGTTGGCACACGTACAAGTGTTAGTATACAATAACGAAAAAGCCACTAGCAAAATTGCTAGCGGCTTTTTTGTTGCTCAATAAATGTTGCTCAATAAATGTTGGGGAATGGGGAGAGGGGGTAAAAAAAATAAGCAATTCAAGTGGTTGAATTGCTTAGATAAAAAGGTCAAGGTTGAGGTTAAGGTTGGAATTAGGTTTGGGGTGGGGTTTAATTTAAGAAATGGGCATTAGATAGAAAAATGTGTTTAGTATGCAAAATACATTTAAGTGGTAAATATATTAAGCAGTTAAAATATATTAAGCAGTTAAAATGTTTTTAGTTGTTAAATGGGGTTTGGAAGATAGAAAACAGTTTAACTTTGTTTAGGGTTTGCGGCTTGCAGGCGTTCCGCCTCAATTCGGGCTATGCGCGCCTTGGTTTTCTCAATTTTCTTGTTTCCGTGCAGGACGTCGTAAGCCATAACTCCCAAGCCTTGGATTAGGTACATATAGTACTGGAACACGCGGTAAATCAGCATTGCCCAGACGACTGTACCCGCGCTCAGGTCGAAGTAATAGAACATTGTAACGTATGTAATCTCCGCAACACCTGCCGCCCCTGGCCAAGGTATGTACGAGAGCACTGACTCAATCAGCACGCACCAAATGAATACCGCCGCGTATGTGTCCCAGTCGAGTTGTCCGCCGTTGAACATACAAACGACGCACGCGGGGATTAGGAAGCGTAGGCACGTAACCAAGAACGTTGACAGCAACATCTCAAGCATTACGAAAATGTTTGACATAAAGTAGCGGAAGGTCTTTTGATATTCATTAACGAACCGCATAACTTTCCTAAACAGTGCCGTGTAGTTTTTGACGATGTGCATTTTGTGCAGCAGTTTAAGACCCCAAATTGTGAGCGTTGGCGCAATTTTCTTACTGAACGACAGGAAGAAAATGAACACCATAATCGCTGTATTGAGTATAACCCCGATTACCGCCGCAGTGTAAACCGTTGGGTCAAGCCCGCCCGCGATTTTCTTGCTGAAAATTAGCACGCTCACGGAAACGAGGGCAGTTACAAGCTGGTTAAAAATGTAAAGCGCAAACGGAACGGACGACGCCGTGCTGCCCTTAATTCCGCGCTTGGTCATATAATAAATTTGGAACGGTTGCCCGCCTGTCGAAAGTGGGGTAATGCTGTCGTAATAACGCCCCGTCGCCATAACTTTGTAACTCAAAAACGGTCGCGAAATTTTTGTCGAGCGGAAAATCAATGCCCAGTACCTAAAGGAATCGGCTGCCATTAACAGCGCAAACGCCGCGATTGCGCCCAGCAAATACCAAAAGTTTGCAACCGCGAACATATCGCCGATTGACGCCATACTGTCGTCTGATAGGCTTTGCGTAATTATGATAATCGCGATAATTGCGAGGTTCAAAATGAGGAAGCACGCGCTCATAATCTTTGTTTTCTTGTGCTTGCGTTTCTTCGTCGACTCCTCCGCCTCAACAAGCGCCTCTTTCGCAAACTCCTCGGTCTGCGCCAGTTCCTCAGAAGTTTGGTAGGACGTCAACATCTCGTCCGAAATCTGTGTTGTTTTACTGTAGAAAATGTGAACGCAACCCGCGCGCTTAACCTTAAGTTTTTCCTTTAAAAGCGGGTGTTGTGGTTTCGCTTTAATTTTAGGGGTGGTTTCGGCAGGCTCTGCGTGAGCGGCTTGCGTTGCAGACTCTTGCGCGGTTTCAACTTGTACATTTTGTGGTTGCGCGGCGGCTGTTTGGGAGCCTTCCTCTTGTGGCTCGGAACCCGTCGCTTGCGCAGTTTGCGTTTGAACCTCAGCGGCTTGCGCTTGTTCCGCTAAACCTTGCGTTTCCTGAACTTGCTCTTGCGGCGTCAAAACCTTTTCTTCGCTTTTTTCCTCTATTTTTGACATTGTACCTATCGACCTTTTTGTTTTAGTAGTATAATAGCAAATAAAACTTTTTTTGTCAACACAATTTTAGTTTAGTTGCGAACTTTCGCTAAATAACTCGCTTTTTCGCCGCGAAATGCGTTGTTTTTCGGAAAACTTTGGCATTGAGCGGGGGAACGCTCGGGGCTTGTGAAAGGAATGCGGGCGAAAATTAGCAATTGACAGCGCGTGTTAATTGGTGGGTGGTTTATATAAAAACCGACTGCGACTCGGGGCAACAACGGGGAAAGTAAAAGTTAACTCAAAAAAATGAGCGGATAACTTAAAAAGAATAAAGAATACCTAATAAAAATGAAAACAATAAAGTAATATATTAAAATAAGGCAAACAATAAAATAATGCCTTAAAATAAAGCAAGACCCATAAAAAAAGTAATACCTTAATATAAAATAAATAAATACATTAATAACAAATACACATTTCAAAAAGAAAGGAAAGCGGTTACTTCTTGTTTGCTTATCTTTATGCAAGTATTTATTTGAATAATTAAAACATTTAAAATGTCGCAAATGTGTTTGGATTGGTACAAAAAATAAAAAAAGAAAAGCAAAGTAAAAGTTCGCTTGATAATCTGTGAAAAACCGCAGAATATGGCAATATATTAAAAAATAAAAAAGTAAAAATCCGTAGGACGTTGCAAAAATATTAGAAGGATATAAAATTATTTTAAAGGGGGTTAAAATGTTTGATATTTTTTTGCGGGTGTGATATACTAAAAAATGATAAAAATGCAATTTTTTAAAGAAATTTGTTAAGGAGTTTTTTATTATGATTAAAAGCGAATTAGAAAACGTGAAAAAAGTGGGGGGGGGGGGTATAACTGCTAAAAACAGCAGTATACCCGCAAAAAATAGCAGTTATCCTGCAGATTTTGACAAAAACTGCAAAAATTCACAATATTTAGATAATACGAAAGAAAAAATAAAAAATGCACATATTACCTATAATGAATGTACTACAAAAACCATGTGTGCAGAAAAGGTGGGTAATATTATGTCAATTGAAAATAAAAATAAATATAAAACTAAAAATGGAAATAATAAAGTAAGCGTTCCTCAAGTATCCCATAATGAAAGCGCGATAAACTGCGCGTGTGTTACGAGTGTGGGTTGCGAACAAAATCACGGCGAGAAAAAAGTTTCAAAACACGTATGCGATAATTGTGAAGAGTTTTGGCGTAGGAATTGCGAAGCGGGTTGCGCGAACGCTATTAAGCCGAATGATACTAAGTTTAATAGGGATGAACGGGCGGAAGCAAAAGTTCGAAACGCGTTCACGGCGAAACTTTGCTTGTGCCTTTTTGCAATCGTTGCGTGCGTTGCGTGTGCGCTTGGGTTTTGCTTTGCGAGTTTGAGTGAGAGTTCCGAGTCAAATGTTATTAGCGCAGCGGCAGCATTTGGCGGTGGGACGGGGACTGAGGCTGACCCGTACTTGATAAGTTCGTTTGCAAATTTGAAGTCGCTGGCAACTAGCTGCAACGGCAACACGACTTATGTGGACAATTATTTTAAACTTACCGCCGATATAACAATTAGTGGAACTGACTTAAGCAGTTGGACTCCAATTGGTTGTGATACAACAGGCAACAATACGGATAACCGCTACTTTTCAGGTATCTTTGACGGCGATGACCACACAATCACTTATCAGGGCGCTGTAAATAGAAGCATAGGGGGCAAAACTATATATTGGGGGCTGCTGTTTGGGTATGTAAAGGGCAATGCTACAAGCACAGTGGCAGCAACCAACGGCATTGTAAAAAATATAAATATTGTGCTTGTTGGTAATGAAACAACTACCCCCGATGAATTTCAGATGACGTTTACTGGTGGGGCCCTGCTTATTGGGGGGATTGTGGGTCGTTCCAATGCGGGGGTAGTGGATAACTGCAATCTCTCAGGCAGCGCAATGTCAGTTACATTTTCTTCTGGTAATGATAACTACGTTGGCGGCATTGTTGCTTCCGCTTCATACGTTAACAGCTGTAAATTTTATGCGGATTTCAAAGCGGAAGGTGGTGTATATTGTTGTGGCGCAATATGCGGAAATGCCTCTACTTACATGTCGACAATTCAGAATTGTGAAGTTATTAGTAAGGTAAACATATCAAAAACAGATAGCGGGTCTGATTGCTTGGGTATAGGAGTAATTGGGGGATTCGTGGAAGAAGATATCTTAAATTGTTATGTTAAAATAAAGGAAAATTCCTCAATAAGTGCTACTGGATTTAATTATGCGAGATGTGGATTGATTGCGGGGCTGGCGAGTAAAAAAATCGACAACTGTTATGTTGAGGCTGATATGGCGTCATTTGTAATTGTTGCTGATGACACGTATGCTGGGCTACTTTGCGGGGCTAATGGCGCAGCAAAGGTGTCAAATTGTCTTGTCAATGCAACAATTGACACGGCGTCAGTAGGGAACGGCTTTTATTTTATTGCCAACCACGGAACGACAAATAACTGTGTAATTATTGCAGATATTGGAACATTAACAGCGTCAAGTGGACCATATCTCCTTGCTCCCTCATACGCAACCGCCTACAATTGCGTAGTAATTACAAAAGTTGGGGGCGTCGGCACAACTTATCAAATTTCAAGTTCAAACGCAGGCACGACAGCAGACGGGATGATTTACGACGCAACTAACGGGCTCTACTCCGTGGCTTGGAACAGCAACAGCGTCCTTGTAAACGAACTCAAGCAAACGAGCACCTACACGAGCGGAACAGCCAACTTTGCGTGGAACACCGCGGGCGGAACGACAGGCGGAACGGCTTGGAGTTTCGCACCTACCTATGGAAGTGAAACGGGGGTATGGTTCATCGCAGGTCAAGAAAACGACGGCTTCCCGTTACTAAAACAATTTTACGTGCCGTCGATAATCAGCGTAACAATTAACGTTACAACCAACCTAGGCGGCTCAACCACGGGTAGCGGCACAACGGGTTCAATGGGCTCGGCGAGCGCGGGCGGAACCGCGGGCGCAGTCAACAAATTCATTCTCTACAAACTAGACGGACTAGGAAACGTCGTCAACCAGTACGTTGTCGAGAGTGGCAGCACCATACAATTTGAAAGCACAGCCTGCGACGCCTTTACAATAATGATAAACTACAAACTTTATATGGTAACGACAATCGACGGCGAAAATGCCCTGCAAAAAACATTTACTCCGTCCGAAAATAAAACAATTAACATATCCATAACCGCTCCCGCAAACGTCAACAATTGGATTGTTATTTAAGTTGCAAAATATAAATAAAAACACACTACAAAAAGAGGAGAAAATGTTTTCTTCTCTTTTTAAAATTTATTTAGTCGCGCTTGTGAAGGGTGCTTGCACGCCGCGCTTGCGCGAAAATGTTTGCACGCGGGGATTGTGCAGACAGGCGCGCGTTTGCGGCGAATACTCGGGGATTGTGTTTGTTGGAGCGCGCAAATAATTTTTGTTGTCGCTGCCGCTTTTTGCAGGTCGAAGGGGGTGCGGGGCAATGCGTACGAAAGGGCGTCAGGCGTATAAAAAGGGCGGAAATGCAAAGAATAATTAATAAAGTGGATTTTATGGCGCTTTGTACTTGTATTTTTTCTAAAAGTATGGTAAACTCTACTTTAGTACAGTTTAGTGGTGGTTTTTGCTATCTATTGCTGTTAGGGGCGATTTGACGGCTAAATGGGGGATTTTGCGGGATAACTTTGTTTTTTACGCAGGATAACCGCAGTTTTCTGCGGGATAACTGACAATTTTTGCAAATTTGCCAACAAATACGCGGTTGAATGAGTAGCTTTGTGGCTGCGTGCCCCAATCGTGCCTACTCAAACTTTGCGCCAGTGTACATAATTATTGTGTGCGTTTGCGCGTGCCTGTGCGAATACGGACTGAGTAACGGAGAGGCAGTTTTGCGGTTATGCGCGAATGCGTGGCGGTTGCAAAACTCTAACTTCTGCGCGTCCGTGCGAATGCGGTTACATAATTACATTACGGCGTCCACACGCGAATTGTGCCTGCGCCCGTGCGCGTAACGCGTAATTTAAACACGTACGTGCCTACGCGAAAGTTGCGCCTCCACATGGGGTGCGAATTGTGCGGGAGAACGCGTTAAGTTGTGATTGCAATTTTACAGTTTATTGTTCAACTTTGTGCAGCGCGTGAAAAGCGGCTGCTAAAAATAAAAAACTAAAGAAAAATGAAGGTTAAGGATGATTTATAACATTTTTATTGTGGCATTTGTAGTGCTTGCCGCGATTATACCGCTTGTTATTTACAAAAACAAGATTGGCGAAGATAGGTTTAGATTAATACTGAAGATTTTGACAGTGGCGCTGTTCTGCCTTGCGATTTTGAGGCAATACCTTAACGACAGTTTTATTTGGGTCATTAACGGCGGTACGTATGATATGATGTACTTTGAGACGACGGACGTATTCCAGTCGCTGCTTAGGTGGGGGATGTTGTTTGCGTTTGTTGTGTATCCGTGCAGTGCGTTTTTCAAAACAAAGACGCTTAAAAACTTCGCGATGTACTTCTGTTTTCCCGTGGCGCTTATAAGCCTGTGTTGTTACGACACGTTCTTGGAGTACTTTACAACGCCGTCTGGGCGCGCGATTATGACGGGCGACGTGTTTAGGCACATTGAGTTTTCGCTTGAGTTAATCTTGTTGTTGCTCGTGCCGCTGATTATGCGTTTCTGCCTCGGCGAAAAGTTTGACGTGAAAAACAAAACTGAGTGGATTAACTTCTTCGTGTTGCTCCCGCTTGGGCTGCTGGTAACCGTTCCTGTTGTGCTTCCGCAGTCGCTGTTCGGGTTCACGGATATGTTTATGCTTCCGCTTTCAATGCAAAACTTCTTGTGGATTGCGGTAATTTTCGGGCTGCTCATCGGGATATACTTTGGGTTCCGCTTCAAAGACCGCGAAACGCGCGTAATGATATGTACGTTCTTGGCGCTGTTTTTGTTCCTGCACTACAACTCGATTTACCTGATGGACTTCAAGATGAGTAGGTTGCCGTTCCAGTTGTGTAACCTCGGCTCGTACCTCGTGCTGATAGCGTTGCTTATCAAAAAGCAGAGTTTCTTTAACTTCGTGCTCGTGGCAAACGTCGCGGGGGCGATGATAGCGTTCTGCGTGCCGGACATCTCGGAGGGGATGTTGTCGTTCTGGAACATCCACTTCTACATTGAGCACACGTGGGTGTTTGTCGTGCCGCTGCTTATGGTTGCGCTGCGCGTTATGGAAAGGCCAAAGATGAACGCAATCAAGCACTTCTTCATTGGTTTCAGTATATACTTTGCGTTCTGCGTTGTCGCGGGCATAATCGCAAACTGTTTCCTTTACATCCCTTACCATCCATTCTACAATAAAGTTAACTACTTCTACATATTCGACACGACCGTGTTGAGTGCGCTGCCAGTGTTGAGTTTCACGATGAAATGGGCAGTTACAATTAACGGCTACACATTCTATCCAATCTATATGGCAGTTATCTACGTGCTGTATTCAATATATTGTTTGGCGTTCTTCTTCATTTTTAGGCAACTGTGCAAGATGGGCGACGACCACTTCAAAGCGCGTCAAATCCGTATCGACCTGTATAACAAACGCGGCCGCTACCAAAATAGACGCATACCTAAAAAGGAGTACGACCCAGAAACGCCTACTCCAAAACTTTCTCTCCCGCTCGGGAACACCCCCGCGCTCGCCGCGGCTGCCGTAGCAGGGGAACTCGCGCCGTCTCTAATTGATACCAAAACACTTGAGCGCTCGCAAGCGGTTGTTGACGCCGCGCAATTTTCGGTACAAAACCCACAAAGCGAGCCACGCGCAAAACCCTATCACCGCGCGGACGGGCTCGCACCACAAAATGATGAGGCGCAAACCGCGGCAGCCACCGAAACGGTAGCCGCGCAAACCGCCGCGCCGCTTGATACGGACAAAGGGCAGAAACCTGTAGATAAATCTCCAAAATCTACAACATCCAAATCTTCTGCCCAAACCGCTGCAATCCCTGAGCAGCAACCTAAGCAAGCGGCGTGTCTCGGGCAAGAGCCCCAGTCTGAACAGCCTCCCCTGACTGAGCAGACTGCGGAAACAGAACAAGCGCAACTTAAACAAGTTGCGCAGCCTGAGAAAACAAAGTCGTCTGCAAAAACTAAGCGGAATTCCTCCGTTAAAAGAAAAGCAGGCGCAAATAAAAAAAGTGCAAAAAACACATCAAAAAAATGAAAAAATTTAACCCAACCCAAATGAAATTAGTTGAAAAGATTATCCCCAATAATCTTAAAAAGGGTAAACTTTGTAATTCTAATAAAAGACCCTAAAAACAAAATTATCTCCAAAATCTAAAACCCTATAAAAAGCCCAAAAAAAATTTAAAATGAATACCCTAAAATAATTAAAGCCCAAAAACTTAAAACCCCCAAACCCTAAATCTAAAATGATTAAATTACCCAACCCAAATGAAATTAGTTGAAAAAAATAAGCCCAAAAAATAAAAAACAAAAATAAAAACCCCAAAATGAAAAAAGACCCTAAAACTTAAAAAAACAAAAAGACCCAAAGACCCCAAAATTAAAAGGAACTCCCTCAAAAGTGAGGGCGAACAACACAAAGCGAGAAAACTTGAATAAACAAGAGGAAGAACTATGTTAAAAATAACGAATTTATCTAAAAGATACGGCAAGAGCACGGTTAAGTCGGTTGACGGTATGTCGCTGGAACTTAGGGAAGGCGAAGTTTTTGGCTTTCTTGGACCCAACGGCGCGGGCAAGAGCACGACGATAAAGTGTATTGTTGGCATATTGCCGTTTGAAGAGGGCGAAATAAGTGTTTGCGGCGTAGACTTACTCAAAGACCCGCTCAAAGCCAAGCAAAACATCGGCTACGTTCCTGATAACCACGCCGTTTTTGAGAGGCTTACGGGGCGCGAGTACGTTAACCACATCGCGAACTTATACAACGTTCCTGTCGACCAAATGGAGAAAATCAGCAGCCATTACGTGAAAATGTTTAAACTTGAGCACGCGTTTGATAACCCCATCAAAAGCTACTCGCACGGTATGAAACAAAAGATTTCCGTAATTGCGGCGCTTGTTCACAACCCAAAACTTTGGATACTTGACGAGCCGCTAACAGGGCTTGACCCGCAGAGCGCGTACCAACTTAAGACCGCAATGCGCAAACACGCCGATGCGGGAAACACGGTGTTCTTTAGTTCGCACATTCTCGACGTTGTCGAAAACCTTTGCGACCGTGTCTGCATTATAAAGAAGGGAAAACTGCAAACAATCCTCGACATTCACGAATTGAAAGCAAACAATCAGTCGCTTGAAAAAATGTTTATGGAAATAATAGGAGAATAAAGTGGAAAAATCGCAAATTTCAAAGTTATTTAAGCTGCAGTTAGATAACAAGTACACGCTTTTTAAGCAAAAAGACTGGAAATCTGCGCTAAAGCAAGTGGGCAAGTACGCGGTACTTGTTGCGCTCATAACGCTCGCGCTGTATCTAATCTTGAACAAAATTGTTTTCTTACTTGCAATAAACATTAACGCGCAACTGATTGCCGTCGTGATATTGTTTACACAAGCAGTTACCTTTTTCTTCGCGCTGGGGAACATAATTCGGACGATGTATCTGTCAAAAGATAACGAGCTGCTTATGGTTCTGCCAGTTACGTTTAACCAGCTGTTTATTTCAAAGACAATCCTTTTGTATGTATCAGAACTTATTTTCTCGATTAAGTTCGTGCTGCCCGTGTTTTTGACGCTCGGCATATTGGGCGGACTGCCAGTATTGTATTTTGCAATGATTGTGCTAGTCATCCCGATACTGCCGCTGCTGCCAATTGCGCTGGCGTGCTTAATTAGTATACCGACGATTTTTGTCGTCAAGTTCCTGAAAAAACACGTTATTTTGTCGATTTGTGTCGTGCTTGCGCTCGTGGCAACTATTTTTGTACTTTATATGTTGCTCGTCGGGCAGGTTTCGGGCGCGGTCAATATCGCAGAAAAACAAATCGAGACAGGCTTTCAAATCAATAACTTCGTCGAAACATTCGGCGCAAGCCTGTTTGGGTACTACCAAATCGGGCAGAGTATGCTCGACATCAGCTGCATTTACTATCCGTTCTTGTACTGTGCCGTTGCGCTCGCGCTAATGTCGGCGTGCTTGTTGATTATCAAGCCATTTTATTACAAAATCGCAACAATCAGCAGTGAGCAGACTTCTGTTGCGAAAGAAAAGCACAAGCCGTTCAAAAAACGTTCTCCGTTTGTTGAGTTGCTTGTCAACGAAATTAGGTCGGTGTTCAGAAGCCCAAGTTACATATTCCAGTTTTTCCTGTTCCCGCTATTTATGCCGCTAATCGTGTTTACGTACGACAAACTGATTTTGTCAATCGCGGTTAACCAAGCGGGGCAAAATATGATTTTCGGCTCTCATATGCTGATTTTAACAATTGTTGCGCTGATGAGTAACATCATTTCCTCAATCGCGTTGTCGAAAGAGGGAAGCGTATTTTACCTTGCCAAAACTTCGCCTATACCGTTCCGCACGCAGGCGCTCGCTAAACTTGTTTTTAACGCAATCTTCACAGTCGGCGCAATACTTGTAACGACAGTGGTTTGCCTTATCTTCACCGATTTACCTGTGTGGGTTGTGCTGGTTAGCAGCTTGACGGTTATTTTGCTTAGCCTCGGGCACATCTGCCATAGTTTCGATATGGACTTGCAGAGCCCTGTGCTTGACTGGTACGACAACTCAGAGATTTCGACAATCGGAAAGAGCACGACAAAGAGTATGATTTTTGCGCTTGTGTTCGGGTTTGCGATGTGTCTTGTTGTAACACTCTTAGGCACGGTGGGGATATTTGTTGCGCTCGGGATAGCGGTTGTTTACCTTGTGTCGAGACTGCATTTACTTGACGTGAGACTTGATTACTACTACGATAAAATGGAGATTTAGAAATGAAGAAAGTAATTGTTGCAATATTACTTGTCTTGCCGTTCCTGCTGATTTATTTCATCTCGTTTACTGGGCAGGTGCTGTCTAAGTACACGCACATTGCTGTCGAAAGAATAACAGTTTTGGACGAGGTCGGAAACGAACACGAAGAGGACGACATTATAAAAATCGGGCTTAACGACACGCTCGACCTGAAGATTAAGGTTTACCCCGAACTTGCTAGCAATAAGGAGGTAAAAGTTGTTAACAGTAACCCCGAATTTTGCGAATACGACGAGGAAACAAGCGTCGTTACGGGCATTGAGTACGGGATAACAACTTTCTATATAACCTCGGTCGAGAAGCCGCAAATCGGGTTTCAAATCAAGGTGCAGGTTGCGCACGACAAACTTGAGGACTTCGACATTTACGCGTACGGAAAACCACTTGAGTTCACTCAATCGGGCGAAATGATTATAAGCACGCAAACGATTAAGTTGACCGTGGGCAAGAGCGTTGCGCTCTCGGCTAAGATTGTGCCGCAGACGACGCTTCCAATTTATCGCACGCTGCTTTGGATGAGCGGAGACAGGACGGTTGCGCAAGTTAACGCAAATGGTAAGGTAACCGCGATTGCTGAGGGTAGCACAACGATTGAGGTTAAGTCTCAAAAGATTAATGAGGACGACCTTGAAATTGTTAAGTACGTCAAGATAACCGTTGTTTCTGAGTCTGAGTTCTGTGGCGTAGGGTTTGACTACGATAAGTCGGTTTACGGCGACATTTACAAGGTTACGGACGCCCAACTTGACGCAAATGGATACTTTGACTTGACGTCGATAACAAAGATTGGCGACGACGCTGCCGCTGACGGTGTTACGCAAGCCGATATTAAGTACACAATCAACAGCGGAAGCCTTGCATATGTTGACGTTTCAAAAATTAATGAAGGAAAAATAAAATTCACTGAAGCCAACAAAATTGCAACTATCTCGGTATATATAGTAGGCGAAACAGAGCCACGAGATTCAATTGCAATTAAATACACCCCCTAATAACTGAATACTCGTTACCTCCACAAGCCTGTGGAGGTAATTTTATTTTATGGAAAACCGTATGCCAAGGCGCGTGCGGGAGTTTGGATTTGATTATTTGCAAAAAATTGCACATAATAGTATGTAGGGGGCGTAAACGGTTGCTTTGAATTGCAATTTATGGTAGAATTAGTTTATTAATGAAATTACAAAGGAGAGAATTATGAATTTCACACTTAAGAGTGTTATGTGTGCGTTGTTGTTGACTGCGACATTGGGCTTCTGCTGCGTGTTTGCAGGTTGCGACAGCAAGAGTTTGAAAGTTTATCAAGAAGAAAACATTTCAGAAATCACACGTGGTAACACATTGGATATCTCGGTTGAAGCGAACGGCTTTAACGACGAGGACAAGTTTATTTTGAAAGTTGAGGGAGACGCAACAATCACTGACGATGGGAAGTTGACCGCAAAAACCGACGCAGTTGTTGGTAGTGAAATTAAGGTTTGGGCTGAGGCAGGCGAAACTAAGAGTAACGTTTTGAAGATTACTGTTGTTGACCTTGTTCCTAGCAGCATTCGACTAAATACGGCTGTTGATAAGGTAAAAGTGGGTACTCAAGCAACAGTTAACCTTAGCGTTGCACTTGACCCTACTTATTCGACTGTTAGAAATTACGACCTTAACATAACAAAGATTGACGGGGCGGCACCAACTGACGCAAACCGCGATTGGGCTACAATTGACGGCGACAACTTTAAGTTGAGCGAGGACGCGCCTGTAGGCACAATATTTGAGATTACTGCTTCTATTGTTGGACACAGCGATGTAAAGGGTACGGCAACAATCACTGTAATTGCTACTGACCCAGTTGATGAAATCCAAGCGTCCGATGTTACTATCGACACAGCTTCTGACGCAAACAAAACGGCTGAAGTTACCGCTTATTTTAACGATAGCCTTGTTGACACAACACTAGATATGTTTACTTATACAAGTGCAGATGAAAATGTTGCAACAGTCAACGCAAACGGGGTTATTACGCCTGTAGGGCACGGAACAACTACAATTACTGTGGCTTCTGTGGATTCAGGGGTAAGTACTTCGTTTAATGTAAACGTTATTGTTCCACCTACAAGCATTGAATTGCAAAATGTTAGTCAAAACATCAAGACTACAAACACAATGTCGTTTGGTAAGAGTGAAACTTTGACATTGAGTTTGAAAGGGACAAACGCAAACTTTGCTACTTGCGCAAATAATTACACATATTCATTCCAAATGCTCGATAGCGACGGGAACGCACTTACAACTCCAAGCAGTGAAATTGCTACTGCGACAGGAAACACTATTACATTTAAGCAAACCGGGAAAGTAAAAGTTACTATTACTTCGGATTCAGCGCTTAACGGCGTTTCAACTACTGAAGCAACAAAAACAATTATCGTGAACGTAAACGATGGTGTTAACATTGACACAGTTGCTGAACTCAATGCTTATGCACAACAAACAGCTAATAAAGTTGCGAACATTCTTGGCAATATTAGTTTAACAGCAACAGAGAACTTTGGACAATACAGCGACGGACAGTGGCAATCACTTGAATTTACTGGCGACAGACAAATTTTTGGTAACGGCTACACAATTAGTACAGAGCAGTTGCCTTTGGCTACTTCAGATAAAGGTGGTAGCGACTTTTTGAAGTTTAGTCCAACTAATTATTCTACACCATTTACTGTAGAAGTGCGCGACTTAATAATTACTGGTTGCGGCGGCGTTAATGGGGTTTATACTGGTGATCTTGACGCTTATGCGAACAATCCAGTTGTTTTGGAAAACGGGAAATATGCAAACACCTATAGACGTGGATTGAGAATTAATGCACCTGATTATGAAAATACAGACAGCTTGGCTACCAAGGGTTATGCAAAAGACTTGCTTATTAGCAACGTAACTGTTTCTGGGTTTGACGTTGGTATCAGAGCTGACCACGCTGTTGGAACTATGACAGATATTAATGTTTCAAACTGCTTTAGCAACGGGCTTGAACTTAGCCAAAACATTTTGACTTTAAACAATGTAACACTTGGGCAACTTGGTGCATTTGGTATTGAAATGACGCCTGACGATATGAAGAATATAGATACTACACCGAAAGGTACAGCAGGTGCAAACTACGACCAAACGCCAAAGTTGACACTCACAGGTACAATCAATAGTACTAACTACAATAATGGTTCATCTACACCATATATGGAAGGATTATCAAGCCAATTAGGTGGTATGAGTATTCCAAATTTAATAGATGCAATTATCGCGGCAGGAATTGACCAAGTAACAGCGGGAATATCTGACGCTAGTGTTAAAGCAAATACTCAAGTTGCGCTTGCAGATGTTTTGAATTCTTGTTTAAAGAAGGACATTGAGGGGGAAGATTACATTAACTTCTACTTATTGATTTTTGTAAATAAGCAAAATATTAAAAATTACGACAAAGGGAACACAGAAGGTGTCTTTGCTGAATATGAGTCAAACGGGGAAGACAATATGATTAATGTAGCAAATATACTTGCGGCACTTGCAAGTACACCTGGTTATCAAGATTACAAGAAGTATCAATACATTCAAATGGATTTGCCAACAGGGACAACTCTTGGCAACATAGGTCAAGTAGTACTTGTTAACCAAGCATATGACCCTAACTATGTTTCAACAAATGCTTAATTTTTGAACCAATCAAAAGTACAAGGTTATTTACAATTAAGAAAATGCACTTATTGCAATGCTAACTTAATTTGATAATATTAGACTAATTTAATAATATTTAACTTAATTAAATATATTGAACAAAAGCCCTACTGGAGAAGTCCAGTAGGGCTTTTTGTTTTCAATTAACATCCCAATCAACGTTTAAATCAGTATCAAAATTAACATTTTAATATTGTTTTGTTATTGTAAATAGCTGGATAAATAATAAAGACTACTTTGATTTTGCAACTTGTAGGAGAAATTAGTTAAACCTAATTTTAATTCGGCTCAAATGCGCTAGATTAAAATTAGTATCAACCAAAATCGACATTGCATAGAGTAAACATAAAAACAGCAAAAGCGTATGTAACCAAAAAAAACTCAGTTTCATCCAAGATTTTGGATGAAACTGAGTTTTTTTGGTGCGTCCTAAGAGATTCGAACTCCTGACCTTTGGTTCCGTAGACCAACGCTCTATCCAGCTGAGCTAAGAACGCATAAAAAGGTGTACATGGAAGAGGGGGTTTTATTGGGGGGTAAACCAAATCTTCCATGTACAGGTATATTTTACAGCAAATGGATGTTTTTGTCAAGTACTTTTTGAGTTTTTTATCAAATATAACCGCTTTTTTGTGTATTTGTCCCCGAAAAGCGCCGACAAGTTGGGGCGTGGGAGTTTGAGGCGGCTGTGAGGGTTGGTGCGAGTGGGAGAACGGGAGAGTGGGTTAGAGGAATTTACACAATAGGCAGGAGAGGACGACGCCGACGAGGGTGGCGAAAAGGGCGATAGGGATAGCTGCGCCGAGTTTTTTGACTTTGGTTTGCGAGAGGTAGATGGTTGCGATGTAAAAAACACTGTCGCTGCAGCCGATTATTGCGCTTGCGCACCGCGAAACATATGAGTCCGCGCCGTATTGCGTGTAGATGTTTTCGAGGATTGCCAAACTGCCGCTGCCGCTGAACGGGCGGATTAAAATGAGTTCGGAGAGTTCGGGCGGGATTTGCAGGAGGGAAAACACGGGACTTAGAACTATCGACATTAGCGCGGTTAGGCCGCTTGCTTTCATTAGTTCGACGGCGACGAATATCGCGACTAGATACGGAAAAATCGAGACAATCAGCTCGACGCTGCTGCGTGCGCCTGTTACGAAACAGTCATAACAATTGACGCGTTTACGCACGCCGTAAGCGAGCAAAAACACTATCAGTAGCGGAATAATTAGTGCCGACATAACCATTTTAGCCCTCCGCTTTCAAAATTTTCTGGTTGTTAGGGTTGTCCTCAATTTGTGCGGTTTTAGGTGGGACGCCTGTTGTGTTCCGCGCCGCTCTGAGTGCAGGAACTCCGCGCGCCGTTTTATTTGTTGATTTATTGTTATTTATTGTTTGGCGTGCTCACACTCGGAGGAGATAAGGTTACCGCTTAACTTTATTTTTTTGCGAGTTCGCTTCTAGGTTGCGGCTGTAGGCGGGAGCGGGGTAAGTCCGCTTACCGCAGCATTTGTGAGTGTGTTTTGTCGTTTCTCGCAGATGTTTTGAGGGCTTTTACTTGCGACGTGTTGGGTGTGTGGGCGTGTATTGTGGCGTATTGAGTTGGACATTAGCGGAGGAGTTGGGTTTCCGCTTTTGTTAGTGCGGGGCGCGAGTTGCGGTTGTGGGGCGGCGGCAAGTGCGGGAGCGTTTGTTTTTGAGTGAGTAGTGGAGTTTGACGAGCAGGATGCCGATGATGGTTGAGGCGACCGTTGCGATTAGGCTGGGGATGATGATGTCTGAGGCGGTTGCCGAGCCCGCGGTTACGCGCATACCGATAATTGTGGTCGGCAAAAGTTGGATGCTGGTGGCGTTGATAACCAAGAGCATAACCATTGCTGCGGTTGCCTTGTCGCTGCCGTCGGAGAGTTCCTGAAACGCCTTGATACCTGTCGGCGTGGCGGCGTTCCCGACACCGAGCATATTGAACGACATATTGAGCGCGATGTACTGCTTGGCGCCGTTGTTGATTTTTCCAAATAAAACGTCGATGAGCGGGGAAAGGAGCGCGGAGATTTTTTCGGAAAGGCGAGTTTGCCTAACGATTTCTATCAGCCCGAGCCACACCGCGTACACGGCGAGCAGTTTTATCGACAGGTTGACCGCCGAACCGCCTGCGCTAATCATTGTCGTCAAAACCTTTTCAGGGTCGCTAAACATCAAAAAGCACAGCGACAAAACCATAATAACCAGCCAAATCTTGTCCATACCCTATATTTTATGCCCCATCCCCCAACATTATGCGCCGCCTTACCCGTTTTCAACGCTATAACCCGCCACAATCGTCGGCAAGTCGCAGGATTATGAACCTCCGCAACTGGTTGGCAAATGTAACAGTGTGAACTGCCGCAACCATTTGCAAATTGCAACACTATGTGCCGCCGCAATGGTTGGTAAATTGCAATAATATGCCTCGCCGAATTGTTTGTTGCCCTCAGCCGTTTGCCCTCTCCAACTGTTTGTAATCTACAATGGTTGCCATTTCCCGCCGCCGTGTCTTTTTCTCGCTTTCGCTTTTTACGTCGCCGCCAATGCTATGAGTTGCCCACCAGTTGGTAAATTACAACATTATTAGCTGCCGCAACTGGTGTTAATCCCCAGCCACCTCTTTAGCGTCCTGCCATTTTGCAAAATAGAAAAAAGATTGCGCAGAGTATCTACGAACAATCTTTGTATTTAATAAAAATTTAAAATGTGCAAAACCTATTGTAACTGTCGCAGAGCAGGTTGTACTTAAAAGTTATCAAAGCCCTCATAAGTTTTAAATGCGAGCAGGTACAGCGATTTTAATAAGTTTTTATCTTTTTGTTTTAATTCCTTCAAAACTGTGTCTTTTTCTCTTTTGTTTGCAATGGTTTGGTCAACCATTTTTGTAATCACCTGCGGCAAAACTTTGCACAAATTGGCAAAAGCGTTTTTTTCTCCAGTAACAATTTCATAAAATTTATCAATGGATATTTTTCTAATTCGATCGTTGCCCATTTTATTGCCATTTATTGTTCTTTCCCATTTGATATTTTGACTGTTTTTAGCGATAACCTCAACTAGTGCACATATGCAGTTGGGGTCTTTAAGTGCTTGATTTTGTAAATTCATATAGACGCTGTCCGCGCCGCCTTTGTTCATTGTGTTGTGCTTATTTTTTAATTCAACATAGTACTTGTTGCTTCCATTATCAAAAATAATGTCAAAGCCGTGTGTGGGAACGGAACAATTTTTTATGTATCTAAAAATGTTTTGATGAAAGTAACCGATTGCATTGGTGTTGGTTTTATCTCGCTGTCTAGCAATTTCTTCGTTTAGAATTGTTTTTAGTTTTTTATCGTAAACGATTGAATCGAAAGTAAGTTTTATTGGGTCGACGATATTATCGTTGAATTTTGCTAGGTCAATTTTTTTCAAAGTATCTCTGTATATGTCCAAAGTTTGCTTGATGTGGTTTTCTAAATCATCGTCATTAATGTAAGTTAAATATGCCATTATTTTATCCTCTTTAATGTGTTTTTTATAGCAATGCCAATCTCTTTCGCAAAATTTACGGGAACTGCGTTTCCAATTTGTTTGTATTGGTTTTGCATACTTCCTGAAAACTGCCATTCGTCTGGGAATGATTGAATTCTAGCACTTTCTCGCACTGTAAACGGGCGCGTTTCATCTGGATGACAACGGTCAGTTTGTTTCATACAAGGGGAGCATAGGATTGTTAAGCAAGGCTCATCCCAAGACAGACGTCTCGCCATACCAGTTTTACCGCCGCCCAAACCATAAGAGCCCTTCATATACGCTCTAGCAACATCCTCAGGTAAGTCTCGCCAGCAGCCGCCTGCTGGAACTAAGTCAAAAACCTCTTTCTTGCTTTGTGGATATTTTGCGCCCCAAGATGTTGGGACATCCACAAGTACGTCTCTTAAAACAGGCTTGTAATCGTGTGGAGCGGGGTACTCAAAGTCAACTGCAATGTCGTTTCTTATTCCGATAATAACGACGCGTTCGCGCTTTTCAGCAACGCCGTAATCCCACGCGTTTAAAATTTTGTACTGAACTTTGTAACCTATTTCTCTAAAGACATCTATCATTGTTTGCAAGGTTTTGCCGCTATCGTGGCTGACCAAACCCTTTACATTTTCTGCCAAAAACATTTTAGGGAGCAGCTGCTTTAATACTTTAGCGTAATAATAAAACATTGTGCCGCGTGTGTCGTTTAGACCAAGGCGTTTGCCTGCGTAACTAAACGATTGGCAAGGGTATCCACCTGACAATAAGTCAAGTTCGCCTTGTTTTAGATTGAGAGTTGACAACAAATCTTTTTCTGCAAGTGTTTCAATGGATTCGCATAAAACATTCCAGTCGGGGCGGTTTAATTTGAGGGTCGCGCAGGCGTCTTTGTCGAAATCATTCGCTAACAATGTTTTAAATCCTGCTTGTTCAAGTCCTAAAGCAAGCCCGCCTGCACCTGCAAATAATTCGACGTGGGTGTATTCGTCAGCTACTTTATTGATATTTAACAACTCGTTAGCGTCAACTTTAAATGTCATTGCAATTGACCTTAGATTTTCATAATTTGGCTTGCTTTTCCCCGCTAGCCAGTCGCTAACTTGTGCTTGTGTCGCGTTAATCTTGTTTGCAAACAATGACTGATTTAAATTGTTCTCATTTATTGTTTTTTGTAATAAGCAGGATAATTCCATAAATTGATACCTCTATTTTATAATTACTCTATTATATCATAATTTAATAAAAATTTAAACCATTTTATAGGAATTCCTATAAAAGTTAAAAATAAAAAAACACTATTTTCTGTTGGGCGAAAAAGCATTACGTTATGTTATTGTGTGCGGTGTTACTTAGTGGATGTGTTGCAGAGGCGCAGTATTGCTGTTCTATTAGGTTACTATGTTATTGAGTTGCTGTGATACCTTGCTATGTTATGTTAGCAGTATTATCTTATTTTTTGGTAGTGTTGCCGTGTTATTCTATTTTGTGCTGTACAAAACGGGGGTGTTATTCTTGGTCGGGGTCGAGGGCGACGATGGTTGCGCCGTGCGAGAGGGCGTAGTTAATTGTTGTTTTTGTGCCGCCGCTTGAGCCGTTGTAGAGCGCGATTACGAGCGAGGAGTTGTCAACCATATAAAAGTTGCGTTCCGTCATACACTGCGAGCCGATGTAACCATCATAAATGCAGCGTGCCGCGTCGAGCTTGGCGACAACATTTTCGTACCTTTGCCTGTTTGCGTGGTTCCAGTGGCTTGCCTGCGTCCTGCAAGGAATTGCGCCAATCAGTTTAATGTGAGGAAACTCTTTTTTGAGGCTCAAAACCATTTCCGCGCAGATAATGTCAAAACCGAGTGCCAGCCCGCACAAAAAGTTGACGTAACCATTCCTGATTGCCTCAACAATTTCTTTTTTTAAGTTTTCCTTCATTTTCACGCACCTTGGGTCAGCTTCGTTGGAACCCCACGCGAGTTTTTGCGCGCGGTGTCCTGTGAAGCAACAAGTGTTTTCCTTTGTCATTAAGTTGTGCTGCGTAAATTCGTCAATTGTGTTAAATTTGTCAACTGTGTCGTAAGTCATAACGTTTCCTCTGATTGCGCGCCACTAGCGGACGCCAAATCGTTTTGCTTTTCAATATAATATAATACTGCATAAATGCGTAAAAAGCAAGCGTTTACACCGATTGTGGCGGCAGAGTGTGGAAATTTATTGAAAAATTGCTATATTTTGTCCAAAACTTGCGCAAAATCACAGGAAATCGTCTATATTGCTGAACTTAACCTCGCTTGCGTCGTAATTTCGGTGGTGGATTGCCGCAGGGTTGGCGTTTGCGCGGTTAAAGTCGCGGTATTTGCCTGAAACAACATCGTCATAGTTGGCAATTAGCCAGTCAATATCTAGGTTTTGCGAATTGCGTAAAAAGGCGCTCTCCCTAATTGCCTTATATAGCGAGTCTGCACTTACGTCGTTTGTGTCTATTATTAAGTTTTTGTTCCTGAGTTTTTTATTAAGTTTTTGTGAGAGAAACTGAGCGAGCGTTCCGCTCGCCGTTTCGCTAGGCAACCGCACGGGCGCCGTTTGCGAAACATTTCCTTTTCTCTCTCCTTTACTTTCCTTTTTTCTTTCTTCTTTTCTTTTCTCTATACTTTCTTCTTCTCTTTCTCTTTCACTTTGTTTCAAATTGACGTCATTTTGCCCCAAAATGTCGTCCGTTTGGCTCAAATTGACGTCCGTTTGAGCCAAAATGACGTCCGTTTGAAAGTTGGAGGGTATTTTTGGCGTGCAATTGGGTTGCGCGGAATGTGTCGAATTTTGGTCGCATGCGGAAGCCTGTGCTAAGTGATTGCCTTGTGCGGTCGTGCAGTCGCTGCCTTGTTGGGGTGCTTGTGTGGCAGGGGCAGTTGATTGAGTAAGAAGCTGCGCGGTAGGTTGAGGCGTTTGTTGCGCGGCAGGTTGTGTTGCGGGAACGGAGGCGGGGGCAGGGGCAGTTTCCGATGTTTGAGCGCGCGAAGATGGGGCACAGGTGTAATTTTGTTGCGTGTCGCGCGGTTGTGTTTCGGCACTTTGCACATCAAGGTATTCCTCTCCTAGTAGTTCGGGGTACACGTATTCGGGTTTGTGCCACTGCCTTATGCGCTTTTGCGTTACCTGCTTGTAGTTTTCTTGAATGCCGCGACTTGTTAAAATGCCGTGCTTTTCATACATATCCTTGTCAAAAATGTTGTTGTTAAAGCAAAAATCTAGGCATTGGTCGATTTTGCCGTTGTCGCGTTCATACATATCAAGCGCAAAAAGGCACTGGGTGCGGTCGTCCCATTGTAAATAATAACCATTTTCAAGCGAAAGTTTGTTGAGAATGAGTTGCAAACACCCATAACCCCACGCGCCGAGTTTGCCGAGCAGCATTTTTGTGTCGTCGTCGCAGTAACAGTCAAGCGGTCTGTAAGTTATTCCTTTTCTAATGTTCATAAGTTTCTCCTATTCATAAGCAAAATTTAATTATACTACTATAAATTATACCACGGAAAACTCGCAATTTAGAAAAAAGTTTCGCTTTTTTTGATTTTTTTCGCAATAATCGTGCCTTTTACTCCCCAATTTGCGCTTTCCGCTCACGTGTTTGCAGTTTTTTATTCCTCAATTTATTGTCCTCAATTTCTCAACGTGTTGCCTTTCATTTCCTGTTTGCGGCTTTTGCACCCAACTTTTTGCTTTTATAATGCAATATTAACAAAAATTTAGGTGTTTCAGCGTTTTTTTTACCTATTTTTTGTATTATTTTTAGTTTATTAAAAGTAAAAAGCCAACGCAAGTTGGCTTTTTTAGTAGGTATCATAATGTATAGTAGGTATTATTTGTATAATAGGGGTCATTATGCAGGGGAGATTGTAAGAGTGTTTGAGGTTGGGGTTGAGGTTGCTTTGCATTTAAGGCAAATCGATAAGTTTCGGGTTATAGATTCAATATAAGCACCACCTTGACGTGCTGAGAATGTGTAGGTTCCGTCGCTGTTGAGTGTTACGGTTCCGTTTTCTAGGGAAATGGAAACAATCTCGTATTGTTCGGCGTTAGAAAGCGTTATCGTGTAATTGCTCGCAAATTGCGCCATTGTGCCTGTAAAAGCGATTGAAATGGTGCTTGTGTAGTAAATTAGCCCGTTCTTTTCAAGTTTGTCGGTCGAGGTGTGGGTGTTTCCGCTTGCTGTTAGTGGTTTGCTGAGGTAAATTTTGCCGCAGTAATCGACTGACTCGGTCGTGTAGTTGGAGTTAGCGTTTATCCTTGCAAGGTAGGCGCGAAGGACGTTGTCGTCATCAGGTTCGTTTTGCGTAAGTTCGACAAGCGTGAAAGTTTTGCCGGCGATGAGTTTCGAGTTGTTTTCGGTCATAATCTCAAGACAAATGTTGTCGCCCTCGAGGATGTTAGGGTCGTCGGAGTGTTTGAGGTAAACCGTCGCAGTGTATTGTGAGGAGCTGCTTGATTTCCTAAAGTCGGCGACTTCCAAAACCCTTTCAAAGTTCGACAAATTGACTGTTATTTTGTTAATTTGTAGCGTGTAACCGTCTTGCAGCACGTAGTTGTTAAGCGGTTCGCCGCTTTCGTCGCAAATAAGTAAGTGGATAGAGCCTTTTTCATAGGTGTACGTGCCGACGCTTACGCAGTCATTTCCCTCAGTGCCGCCAACATCGACCGCCTTGACTTTAACCCGCAGCGTACCCTCGCCGCAGTAACCGTTTGAGGAGTTTATCTCAAAAACATCGGTAAACGCAGTTCCTGTGTACATTTTTTCAAAATGGTAATTCTTGCCCGCGAGTTTGTTGAAAGTTAAAGCCTTTGGAACGATAAATAACTTCTGTTCGTCTGCGCTCTCGGTAGATAACCCCGCGCTAGTGTGAGAAGAGGTTTCGGCAATCGTCGCCTTAATGTTGTACTCGCCAACATCGGCAGGGGCGGTCGTCGACCACTCGCCGTTGATTTGGTACTCAATGACGACGTAATCGAGCGAAACATTTGTTTCGATTAAGTCTGCCTTGTTAAACCCGAGCGGCTGCCCGTTGTAGGTCTTAGCGGCAAACGCGTCCGCCTTAAAACTCAGTGTCGTGTTCGTCCTCTCGTACTCGCAGTCGTCGCAAATGAGGTCGTCGTTGTTCGCGTAATCGTGCTCAGTTGTCGCCGATGAGTAACCGCACGCGCACACGTCCCAGTGCTCATTGTCGTTGTGAATGGTCGTTAAATTATGCGCCACCTTGCTCGTTTCGTAACCACATCCGCCGCACTCTTGCCAGTGTTGCGTGGAGTTGTAGTTGTATTGCAGGCTGTGGGTGTTTTTTGTCGTTGTGTAACCGCACGCACAGGCGTTGTAGTGGTGCGTCGCGTCGTAAGTTTGGTTCAAAACGTGGGTAGTAGTGTCCCGCACCGCGTCGCAGCCGCTTGTTTTGCACGCGTGGAAGTGTTCGTTCTCGTCAAACGTCCACGCGGTTTCAAAGTCGTGCGGGGCAGTGCGGGCGTGGCTGCAGGTGTTGCAAACTGGGTCGCAGGCGTTGTCGTAGTCGTGCGCAAGGGGTGTTGTCGAGTAAGAACAATCGTCGCACGCCTGCCAGTGGTTGCTTGCGTCGGTTTTTGTCGTGAGTGAGTGGGAAGTTTCGCCTGCCGTGTAACCGCAGGTTTCGCACTCGTGCCAGTGATGAGTTGTGTTAAACTTTTCAACCATCACGTGCGCCGCTTTGCTGTCAATTTCGTCGCAGTCCGTGCCCGTGCAAACGTGGTAGTGGTGGGTTTCGTCAAACTCCCAAGCCTCGCTGAACGTGTGCGAGTGCCCGCACGCAGATAATAGAAATATCGCGGGAATTATCAAACAAACCGCTAAAATAATCGTTGAAACCGATTTTTTGCTTGCCATAGTCGCCTCCTTAAATTTTTTTGCCTCTATATACATTCTAACATACTTTTACATTGTTGTCAAAGGGGGAGTTTACTGCTTAATGCAAAAGACTGCGTACAGCGGAACAGATTTAATGTTTTTGTCAAAGCCGAAGTTTTTAGCCGAAACGCGGATTGCGTATTTTGGGTTAAATTTCGCAACGTACTCGTTTAAGCTGCGCGAGCGCGTGTTGTCGCTTGATTTTACCTCAATCGGGATAACATCCTGACCGAGCCGCGTGATAAAGTCAACCTCTGCACTGTTGCCGCTTTTCCAGTAGAAACAGTTAAGCCCGTTTGTGAGCAGTTGGTTGTTGACGTAGTTTTCCGTAACCCCGCCCTTGAAGTCGTTAAAGTCCGCGTTGTCAAACAAAATATCGTCAGGCAAAACATTTTGACTTGCTGAGCATAACCCGATGTCGTTCATATAAAATTTGAAGTCGCTGAGGGACTTGTACGCGTTCAGCGGCAGTTTTATTTGCTCCAACTTAAATAGTTGGTTCGCAATCCCCGCCAAACTCAACCACTCAATAGCCTCCGCAAACTCACTTGCGCGCCCGCCACTTTTAATGCTAGAGTACTTAAACTTTTTGTTTTCCTTTGCAAGCTGCGTGGAAATGTTTTTGTAGACTAACTTAGTTTTGGGGATTTCGGTCGCCTTGTTGTATTTGCCCATATCGTTGAAGTACGAGTCAAGGATTGTTTGCTGCTTGATTTTTACCAAGTCGTAGTTGTGGTTTTTCAAGTATTCCTCCACGACCTCAGGCATTCCGCCGATGTAGAGAAATTGTTTGTACAACTCAAGCGCCTGCTCATGAAACGCATTGTCAAGCGGGGTGTTTGAGTTGTAACAGCTCTTGATTTCGTCGATAAGAAATGTTTCGCCGCTTGCCACCAAAAACTCCTCGAAGTCCATCGGGTACATATTCAAAAATTGTACCTTGCCGACAGGAAAGGAAAAATGTTGTCTGTTGACAGAAACGCCAAGCAGCGACCCCATAGCGACAACGTGGTACTCGTTTGCGTCCTCACAAAAATATTTTAGCGATGTCAACGCTTCAGGGCAGGCTTGAATTTCGTCAAAAATAATTAATGTTTGCTCGGGGATAATCTCCTTGCGTTTGTAATGGGCGAGTTTTCGCAAAATGTTTTGCGGGGTTAAGTCGGAAAATAGCGACTTCAAGTCTTGCTCCTTTTCAAAGTTGCAGTACACAATGTTTGCGTAATTCTCCGCGCCAAATAGGGTAACTATGTACGTTTTGCCGACCTGCCTAGCACCTTGCAAAATTAAAGGTTTACGGTCGCCCGAGTTCTTCCAATTTAATAAATCATTGTAAATTTTTCTCTTCATATTTTACTCCAATAATCTCATTATGTTCCATTAGTTACATAATGATAACACAAAAAAGTGTAAATTTCAAGTGAAAATTACATTTTTTGGCATATAAATTTTGCTAAAAATCACACTTTTTGGCACTTAACGTCAAAAATGGGCTAAAAACTCCTTTATTAGGTGCTAGTAATTATTAATTTGATTTAGAGTATAGATTGATAATTTTTACCCCTTTTCTTTTTGCGTAATTCATTGTAATTTTTGCGCCGCTTTGAGTGCGTTCACTATCTACGTAGCAAATTAAGGTATCGCAAGTGTCTATCATTTTTTTGTTACTAACAACAATTTGACGTTTAAAATATTCATTTTCAATTTCATACATAACTGTCTGTACATCACTATATGGCTCATAATACTCTTTGCCAAAATTGTCGTTATATATTAGTTGTTTATTTATTGAATGTAGGCTTGTTATTACTACTTCTATAATAATATCATTATATGTTTGTCTAAGTTCCCTACAAATGCTTAGTGCAAGTTTATCAAACTCTCCATGTGTTCCCATAGTAAACACTTTGCAACCTTTTGTAATTTGAGTTTTAATTTCTTTAAATAGTAAATCTCTTATATTTTTATCTATAATTGTTCTATGTCCGATAAATGCTGTTTTTCTATTCATAATGTACTTCGATATAATTCAATAATTCTATATAACACTTTTCAGTAAAACTAGGAATAAATGTTACATAGAAGTATTGTAACACATTTTCCTATAAAATGATTAAAAAAATAAACATTTTTTATTAATTTTATAATAGGAAGGTGTGGGAGTGGAAGTTTTTCAAGAAAATTTGAATGATTTAGTTGTGGAGTCGGGCAAGTCATTGAGACAGTTGGAGAGGGAAAGCGGGGTTACGGCGGTGCAGTTTAGTCGGTATCTGCGCGGCGCGATACCGACGATTACGGTAACGATAAAAATTGCGGACTACTTTGGTTGCTCGCTTGATTTTTTATTTGGGTTGACAGATTGTAAAATGCAACAAGCACATACACAAGTTGTTTTTGATGTATCTAAATTTATTGCAAACTACGAGGCGTTACTTAAGGCAAACAATACGACAAACTACAAACTAATGCGGGCAGGCGGGTTTGATGAAAGCGTAATCAGACATTGGAAACGCGGGGCAACTCCTCGCCTTGACATTGTTTACTACATTGCAAAAAGCCTCAACGGCTCAATTGACGAATTGATTGGCTTAGCGTAAAACTCTGTGATGTAAAAATAAATAGTTTTAGTTGCGCAATTAGCGTCATTTCTTGCATTTGTGTTACCGCTCGGTAATTTGGGAAATTTTATGTGCGTTTTATTTATATTTGTTTTAAATTTTTTCAAAAATGTGATAGCAAATTTGTAGGATAAATACAATGTTATTTGTTTTATAAAAAAAATAAGTGAGCAAAGACTTGTGGAGATGGGTTAGACACAATTAAAATACAGGAGAATAATTTTTATAAAATCTGTATTAAATAATTAATTAAGTAGACAATATTAAAAATAAAAATCCCTAAGCAATTGTGGTCGCTAAATTGCTTAGGGATTAAAGGTTATTAAAAAATATTAATGGGTGCGGTGGTTATCATTGCGCCCATTTTTATATGAGGGGTAGTGGCGGGATGGTATAATAACTAAATAAAACGCAGCGGCAGGGGAATGCAATGATTAAATAAAACGCAGCGACGCAAAATACGTTGGTTGGGTAAAGTGTAGCGGCGAAAAAAGTGATGATTGGAAAAGTGTAGGGGGTTGAAAAAATTCGGGAGCGGTGGAGTTGTTGCTATTGAGAAAACATTATTGGGTTGAGAGGTTGTTATAAAAATGAGAGGTTGTTATTAGATTAAGAAGATGTTATTATTGAGAAATCCGTTGTTACGGAACACGGCATAATGCGATTGTTGGACGCTGGGTCAATTCCGCCTGCGTAAGTTATTTTTACGCGGTATTTGCCGATGTTTTTAGGGAATTTATGCTCGTTGAGTTCGCTGTCAGTGAGGAGCGTTTCAACATTGTCGTCGTCGAGTTTAAAGTATTCAAAAGTGAGGCTTGAGATGTCGCCGCTCGCAAAATTACTTATCCAACTATTTTGAAAACTTGAGATGTCGCCGCCATGGGTTATTGTTTTAGGAACATTAAGAGTTATGGAACGAGATATTATATTGCAACCTGTACAGATTTGCCCCATTTCATGTGGCACATACGTATGTGGACCATATGAATCATCCACATTACACAACAAGCAATCGTGCCAATGGTGGCTGCCGGTTATCGTCCAAATTTCGGCGAAATTGTGAGGAGGTACACGCGTGTAACTACAACTTGGTTCGTTGCAATCGTCGTCGCAAACACTGTCAAAAACGTGCGGCATAACAAAAAGTTTTTCTTCGCAAACGCTGCAGGATAGGTAGTGGTTGGTTTCGTCGTGGTCGCAAAATACGTTGTGAGCGTTAGCGCCTTGTCTTGCGTCGCAACCCTCCACCTTGCACGCGTGGTAGTGCGTGTAGTTATCGGATGTCCAAGCGGAATCAAAATCGTGAGGAGCCTCACGCCTGCACCTGCAAGCATTGCATTCATCGTCGCAAATGTTGTCATAACAGTGTGGCTGTACATCTTCAGTGTAACCGCAATCTCTGCAGCCTATCCAGTGGGAGTCGTCGTCGTTTCGTGGCACATACGTGTGTTCAACTAGTGTTGTTCTGTAACCACAATCTTTGCACGCCTGCCAGTGGTTGTTTTCGCCAAATTTTGTAACAAACACGTGTGCCGCCTTGTCTGTAACCTCGTCGCAACCCTCGTCGGTACAAACGCGCCAGTGCTCGTTTTGGTCGCAAGTCCAAGTTTCACTAAAGTTGTGCGAACTTCCGCACGCAGATAACAAAAACGTCGCGGGAATTGTCAAGAAAAACGCTAAAAACGCGATAATTGTTGTTTTTTTGCTTATTTTCGCCATAATTTTCTCCTTATGTTAGCAATTTGTTGGTTATAGCAATTTATAGGCTATTTTAATAAGTGGATAAATACATAAATTATTACTAAATACATTAGTAATTACTTAAATACATTAATTGTTGCTCAATTATATTTTTAGTCGATTTTGTGTGTGTTAAATAATTCAAGTGCTAAATAATTAAGCAATTAAATATTTAAAGTGTTAAAGTTTTGAGACCTTAACACTTTTTGTTTGGTTATTTAATCGGTTGTTTGAGGGGCAAATGTAACCTTTATTGTGTTGTTAATTGGGCTGGTTGTTGTGGTGCCGCCCTCAGTTGTAGTTGCCGCAATAACCTTAATATAGATTGTCCTTGTGATAGTGCTCAAGCTGCTGTTGGTAAAACTTTGTGGCTCGCTCGTAATGTCAGTGCTGCCACTTGTCCCCCAATCAGCGGCGTCAAAAGCGCTTTCTATGCTTTGCAACCCGCGAACCTCGTATCTTGCGTTGTCGTCGCTTTTAGCAAATGTAAACGTGCCCGTTGCGCCTGCCTCAAGTGTGAATGTGAACGCGTAACAACCCGTGTTTCCTGTTGCGGAAACATAAGTTGCCTCGGTGTCATTTGCAAGCGTTGAGGTAAAGTAAACAGTTATTTGTGTCGCCGTGTTCGCAATGCAGTAGTTGTTGCTGTTAAGTGTTATTTGGTAGTCTGCCGTTGAGGACGTGGAAAGTTTAAAGCTTTCATTTTTAATGCTGTCCGCTGACCTACCGTTGAGTGTTATAGTCGCGCTAATTGCGTCGCCTGCCTTGATTTTATTAAGCTCAGGTCTTGGGTTAGGGCAGTTTGTAGGGAATGCTGTGTTTTGCGCGGTCATTGTAACTAGTGTAGTTGCGTTTGTTTCGCCGCTAAATGTGCAAGAAGCCAAATCTACGTAAAGGTCAAAGTTTGCAAGTTCGCGCTTGTGGATTTCAAAGGTTGTGGTTGTCGACGATGGCAAATAAAGTTTCCCTGTCGTCGCGTCAAGCCCGCCGTTGTAAGTCATTTTTAAGCGGTATCTGCCTGCGTTTATAGGAAAGTTCTTGGTATTAAGTTCGCTGGCTGTGAGCGGAGTAGCGGTTTGCCCGTCGTCGCTCAACTTAAAGTATTCATAAACATACAAACTTGCGTCGTTATCCGTGCCGCCCTCGCAGCGTTTAAACCACTTGGCCATAAAGTGGTCAAATGTTGGGTCGCCGTAGTATACGGTGTCTGTAATTTCAATTTGGAAATTACTCCTAATGTGGTTGCAACCCGTGCAAATGTGGTCGTCGTCAACCTCTTCAAAAATGTGGTCGCCCAAAGATTTTTTGGTGTGGCACAGCGCACATTCGTACCAGTGGCTGTTTGTGGTAACTACCCAATCGCCGTACGCGTGAGGGGCTTTGCGCAAGTAACTACAAGTTTCGCAAATGCTGTCGCACGCGTCAACAAAGTCGTGCGCAACAACGTCCTTTTTGTACTTGCAAACGTTGCATTCCCACCAGTGGTTTTCAGCGTTGCTTCTTCTTACAAAAGTGTGGTCTGCCAAATCTTGGATTTCGCCGCTGTCGTCCACGTGCCAGTGGCTAGTTGCATCGGTTTTCCAAGGAGTGCTGGAGGTAAGGTTTCCGCACGCAGAAAGTAAAAATATTGCTGGAATCATTAGGCAAAACGCCAAAACAGTCAAAATAATTGATTTTTTGCTTGATTTTGTCATAATTATCTCCTTATTATTAATGTGTTCGCGACGATTGTTGTGAAATTAATTTTGTTGTTATGTAACCAAATTGCGTATTTGGCAACTAAGTTGATTATAGTACTACCAAATTGCGTGTTTTTCAACTTGATTGATTATTGCAAAACTAAATTATTTACGGTGCAACTAGGTTTTGGGTCTAAAAACCGAGTTGGGGGCTCATAATTAAATTACTTGTTTCGCAATTAAAACATTTATAGTGTAATCAAGTTAATTGTTGCACAACTAAACTTTGCCTCGTAAATTAGTCTGCTATCATATAACTTACATCGCGCACATTGCACTGCTATTTTAGCATAATTTTGTCGTCTTGTCAATTATTGAATTATTCTTGTGTCTGATAAAAATAGTTATTTTTTGCGAAGTAGTCTTGAAGCTGTTGCGTGTTTCTTAAATAAATTTGTAGTTTTTGTGCCTTTTGAAAGTTGCTCTATAATAATGTATGTTTACAACTTGGCGTTACTTAGGGTAGGGTGGGTACTTAATAACAAAGCGATGTGGCGTTTGTATGTTTTTAGTTAATGGCAAAGCGAGAGCGTTAGATAGCATTTATTGCTCAATAATAAAGTAGTTGCTGCTCAATGGTAAAGTAGTTGTTATTCAACGGTAAAGCGGTTGTTGTTACTCAATAACGAAGTAGTCGGCGGTTTCAATTGTCTTAAAGTTGAACGTGTCGAAAACAATGCTAAGTGAGTATGCAAAGCCCGCGTTGCTTGAGTTCCCGATAAGTACATTTGTAACCTCTGTACCGATTGTTGTGTTCAAACTCTCCGCTGTTCCGATTTTCAGAACCGTGTCGAGCGTGTGGAAGAGGTCGGCGGTGTCGGAAGCGGAAAGGTTGTTAACCTTGAGTTCCTTGTGCGCAACCGTGTAGCCCATCTTTGCGGCGGTTTTCTCAATCCTCACTGTTGACGAAACATACAAACTGTCAGGAACGCAGCCTTTGAACCAGCTATAAGGAAAACCTTTCATTTCGTCCTTGAGTGGCGTAAGGTCGATTTTTACGATAATGTTGAAGTCGGCGTTTCCGCTCGCGTCGATGTTAGAAAAGTCGATTTGCGTGATTGTTGTTTCAAGTTGCTTGTCGCCAACGTCGATTTTGCCGCTGGTTTCTTCAAAAAACAGTATCTGCCCAAGCGCGCCCGTCTGTTTTTCGGAAAGTTGGACGTTTGTTAGCCCCGCAAGGACGGCAGGGTTAGCGAGTGCGGATAAGTTGACCGTGTAACCCTTGTAGCCTGTGTTTTCGGCGTAAGTGATGAAGCCGTCGCCGAACTGTGTGTTGAGTGCGGTTTGCAATTCCTGTAGGTCGCCGTCAACAAGTAGATTTGGGCAAAGCGTCGCCTCGTTGACAGGCTCGTTGAGGGCACTGAGTTGTCCCGCAGTCCTGAAAAGGTCAATCCCGTATTGCGCGCGCACGAAGAAGTAGGCGCCAAAAACTACGAGCGCCAAAAGCACAATTATGCTGATTAACGTGATGAATAGAGTTTTTAGTATTTTCATTGGTTTTCTCCTTTTTATTTTACTTTATTATAGTTTACCACATTTTGATTTTGATACAAAACAAATGAGTTAAAAATGTTTTCGTCCAAATATAAAAATAAATGAGGCAATCAAAGGTGATAAGTGAACGACGCAAGTGAGTAAGACAAACCAATATAACAAGACAGGAAAGTAAATAAAACAAGCAATTGAAGCAAATAGATATGGCAAGCAAATGCCGAAGGTTAACAAAACATTCACATCCAACCCAATACGGAACTAGTATTTGAGATTGGAATTAAATAAAAAAACTGCCACTCGGGCAGTTCTCTTTATTTAATTATTAAATTGTATAATTATTTAATTATTAATCAACAATTGTTTAATTATTTTATTTAATTATACTATTTACCTATTTACGCTTCTAAAACTGTAAAATCAAGTTTAATTGTGTTGTCAATTGCTCCATTTGCGACACTAGGTACAGCCTTGATGAAAATTGTCTCAGTAATTTTCTTTGTGCCCTTTGAGTTGTCGAGCGTAAATGTTTTTGTATTTTCAGTGGCAAGTAAATTTATATTAACGCTACCACCCAAGATATCAATAGTTGCGTATTTTGAATCATCGTTATCGGCGGTTCTGGATAATGTGAATGTCGCCTTTTTACCCGCGTCTAATTCATAAGTAAATGAATAATACTTTCCGGAGCCACTCGGCGAAACAACAGCTTCAGCCGTGCCGTTTGTTAGTTTTTTCGCAAGGTTAATACCTGCAAGCGTTGTAAATGAATAGTTTGGGTCTAACAATTCAATAACGACTGCTTCAGTTTGGCTTGCAGCAGCTGCAGCGGTTGTGAAACCATAGTAGGCATTAATCAAAGAAGATTTTTCCTTGCCTTTAAAGGTAACTTTTGCATTGACATTATCGCCGTTGGCAATTTTGTTAATGTTATTGTTTGCGAGAGTTCCTTGGTATGTAACATTATGTTTGTTAAGTTGTACATTCAAAGTAGGGTTTGTGTCCCCAACAATGTCTTCCAGATCTGCGTAAACTTCAAATGTAGCAAGTTGTCTCTTTTCGATTGTAAAAGTTCCAGTCGCTGATGTTGGCAAATAATCTACTTCATCCTCAGCATATTCGTCTACGTAACTAACTTTTACTTGATAAGTCCCCGCGTTTGTAGGGAAAGTGCTACCGATAGATGTCAAACTATTGTTTTCGCCAACAGTAAAGTATTCGTAACTATATGTGGCAGGGTCGTTGTCGCAACCACCAGAGTAGCCTGTTATCCAAGTCATTTGGAATGTCTCAATAGATGTGTCGCCGTAAGTAAAATCTTCTGGCTCAATAGTCAAAGTGGATTTAACTCTGTTGCAGACGCTGCATTTTTGGTTTTCGCCGTCAGCAACAAAAGTGTGCGCTGCCTTGTCTTTAATTTCGTCGCAGTCTTTGCCTGTGCAAACGTGCCAGTGGCTAGTTTCATCAACAGACCAAGTTTCGCTATACTCGTGGCTGTGTCCGCACGCAGCTAGCAAAAACACTGCTGAAATCATTAAGCAAAACGAAAAAGCAATCGCAATAATAGATTTTTTGTTTGTTTTTGTCATAGTTGTTCTCCTTTAAATTTAATACGATTTGTGCGTATCATTTGATGTATTATAGCATAAAAATTTCTATTATACAAATATATGAAAGCAAAAATGTTATATTTTTATTATTTGCATATTATTAAAATAGTTGCAATTTTTTTTGGGGAGAATTGCAACTTTGGTTTGTCTCGCATTGCGTAAATTAGCGCAGTGGTTATTTAATTGAGTCGCAATGCAACTTAATTTGCAATGCGATTGCAAGGGTTGCGCAATCGAATATTTTTAGGTTAACCTTATTTTATATACTTTTACGTTTTATATTATGGGGATAAAGTTGATAAAATGAGGGTATGAAGTGGGTAAAACGAAAGAAAAACATCAAAATTTGGCGAAATAGCCGCGTTTAGGGTTGGGGATGTAATGTTTTTGACAAAAAATATGTAGGGTGTTATACTAAGTTGCAGTCAGTAGTGCGAATGCCGCCCATATAAGTGGCAATGTTAGTTGCGGCGGCGGGGGCGTTTGAGATTGAGCGCGAGTTTTGACGCGCGTGTTTGAGGGACTACTAATTGCGCAAATGCGTGGCGACGGGTGTTGCGCGTGTTGAAAATATGGGAGTTTGCGAGTTCAACCTCGCTATTCCTGCTAAATGCCGCAGCGTGGATGTTTGTTACTTCAGAATTTTGACGCTAAAGGCTTATACAAGCATCAATTTTCTCGGCAGTCTTTGGATGTTTATTTTGCAGTCGGGTGCTACACTAAAAGGAGAGTAACTGGTATAACATTTTTATAAAATATTTTAATTTTTCCGCTTGGCGGAGTGGACTACTGCAAATTTTATTATATAAGACTGCATTTTTGCAGTCTTTATTTATTATAAGGGCAAATTCCTTTTAACCGCTTATTTTTGCGAAATAATTATTATTGTAGAATGGTTGTTTATTGTAAAATAATTGTTCACAGCAAAGGGTTATTCGCTGCAAGAATAGTTGTGCGATGTATTTTTTCTGAAAGGGTTGCATTGCAAGGGGTATGTTTTGGGGATATGTGCGGGAGTTGAGTAAGTTTCCAAAGTGGTCGTGTCGCCAACTGGTGCAGTTTCGCTTAAGCTAACAAACCTAGCAAATGAGTCGCAACTTAGAATGTATACTTAATTTGGAGAGGAGAAGTTGTTTTTATAATAAAAATTTAAACAAAACAAAAAATATATAAAAGGAGAGCACTATGTTTTTTAAAATGAGAGAGTCGCTCAAGGCTTTGAGGGACGCCAAAGCAAAGAAGAGGGTTAAGAACTTTATGGGTGGCAACTCATATGAGTTGAACCCGATTGAAACGCTTAAAATTGTAACCGCGAGTTCAATTTTTGGAGAACCGCAGTACTATCGCAATGGGGAGTTTGCCGAGAGAGGGGTGCATGACGGGGAATACAACGTAGATTTGGTGTTTAAGCCGTACAATGTGATTCCTGACAAGTATGAGGGTTGTAAAACCTCAGAGATTATGGAAACCGTGATTGACGCTGCGCTTGATTATGATTTTGGCGCGACCTTGAAGTGGGCGAAAACGTTGAGAATGGAATACCTGATGAGGCTAAATCCGCAGGTTATTATGGTTCGCGCGGCAATGCACCCGAAAAAGGACGAGTTTGTAAAGCGAAACCCTAAGTTGTTCGACGAAATTAACCAAGTTGTAATGTCGAGAGCTGACGAGCCGAACGTGCAGTTGACGTACTTTTTGTTCAAAAACGGGTCGCACAAGAACTTGCCGAACATTTTGAAGCGCGGCTGGGCTAAGAAGGTTGAGGGGCTGACGCCGTACGAGTTCAACAAGTACAAGCGCGCGGGCGTGGGTATGAGAGATTTGATTTGCATTTGCCACCCTAAGAGCGAACTTGTCGATAAGTTTATGAAAACTGGCAAGGTTGGGGTTTTTGAAAAAGATTTGACGTGGGAAACACTGAAAGCGGCGGGAAAAACTTGGTCGGAGATTTTGGATACAATAAAACTTCCGCATATGGCGGCACTGAGGAACTTGCGCGGGATATTTAGGGAAATAAACGACGTGAAGATTTGCAAGGAGTTTATGGAACATATCAAGGCGGGGGTAACGAATGGCAAACAGTTTCCTTTTAGATACTGGGCGGCAATGCGCGCGGTTGAGGAGGATAAATTTATAAATCATAAATCCGTGATACTCGACGCGCTAGAGGAGTGCATTGACATTGCGCAGAGCAATATGCCTAAATTAAAGGGCAAAACAATGTGTTTGTCGGACAACTCGGGCAGTGCGTGGGGCGCATTTACCAGTGAGTACGGAGTTGTTTCAGTTGCGGAAATCGGCAACTTGAGTTCGGTTTTGACCGCGCAGAACTCAGATGAGGGTTACGTCGGCAAGTTTGGAAACTCCTTAAAGACTTTCGCCATTTCAAAAAGAAACGGCGCGCTAATTCAGACAAGAGAAATAGCTGAAGGGCGTTACGACAATGTTGGCGGGGAAACCGAAAACGGAGTTTGGTTGTTTTTTAGGAACGCGATTGCCCACAAAGATTTTTGGGATAACATATTTATTTACAGCGACCAGCAGGCGGGGCACGGCGAGTTGTACGGGATAGACGGGAACGAGTACTCCGACTTTGTTTGTGGGCAGAACCCCAGCGTGGCGTACATTGACGTGTGCAAACTTGTGCAGCGTTACAGAGCCGAGGTTAATCCAAAGGTAAATGTCTTTATGGTGCAAACCGCGGGGTACACAAATGTGCTTGTTCCCGAATATGGGTACAGGACAAACATCTTGTATGGGTGGACTGGCAGGGAAGCGCAGTTTGCTAAGGAGATGATTGAGTTTTGGGACGCAAAGGACGCAATGCGTGAGCAAGCCGCAGCTGGGACAACGGGCACAGCGAGCGGAAAACCACAGCAACGCAAATAATGAAAATGAAGTGTGCGAAACAATAAAAAGAAATAGCGCGTTAAAAAACAAAAAGACATAATGTACTAAAAAACGCAAAAAGCGAAAATGAACGTATAATAAAAGAAACTCCAAGTAAGTGCGCCGCCGCAGGCGTAAGCACACCAAAAGCAACAACTAAAAAAACCATAAAAGCACTCAAAAACGGCAGTTAAGGGGGTATATTTTGCATTTTTTCAAAATATACCCCCTTAACTGCCGTTTTTGCTTATCACAGATACATCGCTGCAAAAGCGTTGCGGTATTATTCACGCAAATTTAGTTGATTTCATAAAAAACGGAAACAGATTTTAATGCGCAAAGGCTAAGATTAAAAACACTAGCAAATAGGTTGTTCGCAATATGTGAAATATATAGAAAAGTAGTACGAATAACATGTAAGATGTTGCTTTTAAATAATTAGTATGGTATAATATCTCTAGTTTTAAAATAGGAGATGTAAAATGGATAGTTATGTTCCACCTTTTGAAATAACAAATGAAATGTTTGAAATATCAGCTGAGATTATGGAAAATCTTGGGAAACTATCAAATGTAAATGAATTGGAAAAGTTGCCAAGGCTTAGGAAGGTTTCAAGAATAAAAAGTGTTCATTCTTCACTAGCAATTGAAAATAATACCTTATCATTAGAGCAAGTAACGGATATACTTGACGGGAAAAGGGTTTTGGGGGCAAGGGAGGATATTGTTGCTGTAAAAAATGCGTTTGAGGCATACAAAGAACTAGACTCAGTAAATCCATATGACTTAAGCGATTTTTTAAGAATACACGGGATTATGATGAGGGAGTTGGTTGAAAACGTGGGCTGTTTGCGTTCGGGGAATGTTGGCGTGTTCGATGAAAATGGGAATGTTGTTTATGCTGCACCGCCAGTCCAAATTGTGGAAGAGTCAATAGGGCAGTTGTTTGATTGGGTTAAAAATGCGGATGTTCAAATGCTCATTAAATCTAGCGTGTTTCATTACGAATTGGAGTTTATTCATCCTTTTAGGGACGGGAATGGTAGAATGGGTAGGCTCTGGCAAACGGCACTACTTGCTAGGTGGAAACCAGTTTTTAAGTATGTACCAATAGAAAGCGTTATTAAAGATAACCAAGAAGAATACTACAGAGCAATAGCGCAATCGACGAGCGACGGCAAATCAAATGCGTTTATCCTTTTTATGCTAGATGTGATTAACAAGGCGATAAGGGATATTGTAAATGATTCAAGAGAGCATTATAACCACATAAATATTCAGATAAATAAACTTATGCAAGTCATGGAAGCATATCCACAATCATCGCAAATGATAATGGAAAAACTGGGGTTAAAATCCAGAATAGCATTTAGAAAAAACTATCTCAATCCAGCTTTGGAGGCGGGACTAGTCGGCATGACAATTCCGGACAAACCAACAAGCAAAAATCAAATGTACTACAAAATATAATGACAACCATTTTTAATGCGCAAAGGCTAAAAAATATGCAAAAATTTCAAAAATAGGGTCTAAAAATATGCAAAAGCTTGATTTTACTGGCTTTTTGTGGTATCAACCTAAATTCCTAAGATAACTTACGAAAAATAAAAGTTTTTAATCATTAATTTTTTGAAGTTTTATCAACTAAAACAACGTAAAAAGTTCTATAAACGGACAAATTTGCGTATTTTAGGTTCTATAAACTGACAAAAACAGTCAAAATAGGTTCTATAAACGGACAAAAATGGCAAAAATGGGTTGTAAAAACGGATTTAGTGTGCTATAATAGTGTAATTTATGGAGGTGGGTATGTTTAGAAAAGCGATGGAACGCCTTATTGAGTGGAAGGGGAGCAACAAGGCATTGCTCGTAACTGGCGCGCGGCAGGTTGGAAAAACTTATATTATACGCGAGTTTTTGAGGCAAGAGTACGGCGAGGAAAATTTTGTTGAGTTCAATTTGCTTGAAAACGAACTCGCGCGCCAAACAATTGAAACTTCCAAAACGAGCGAAGAGCTATTGTTTAGGCTGTCGGCGCTTGCAGACAAACCAATGGTTAGCGGCAAAACTGTCATTTTTTTGGATGAAGTGCAAGTAGCGTCAAATATTATAACGGCGGTTAAGTTTTTAGTGGAAGAAGGCGGCTTTAGGTATGTTTTGAGTGGCTCGCTGCTTGGGACTGAACTTAAGGACATCAAATCAATTCCCGTTGGTTATATGGATGAGTTTCAAATGTTTCCTCTTGATTTTGAGGAGTTTTTGCTTGCGAACGGGTTGAGTGCGAGTGTTATTGAGCGCGTGAGGGGGTGTTTTGAAAACCTTGAGCGCGTCGACGATGTAGTGCACCAAAAGTTGATTGATATGTTTCACCTGTACTTGATTGTTGGCGGGATGCCCGCAGTCGTGCAAAAATATTTGGAGACAAACAACCTTAAGGATGTGGTTGTGGAACAAGAAAACATTAACAGGTTTTACAGGCAAGACATCAGCAAGTACGACCAAGAAAACAAACTATACATCAAGGATATTTTTGACCTAATTCCGAGCGAACTTAACAACCAAAACAAGCGTTTCATAATGAAAAATCTCAACGAAAACCTAAAATTCGCAAAATACGAAAACAGCTTCCTCTGGCTCAAGGACGCAGGCGTTGCGCTGCCAACATACTGTGCCGACGAACCCAAAGTTCCGCTAATGCTCTCAAAGTCGCGAAACCTCTTCAAACTTTTTCACTGCGACGTTGGGCTGCTCGCAAGTATGTATATGGACAACAACCTCCAACTCAAACTTCTAAATAAGGATAAGGACATCAACTTTGGTGGTGTGTACGAAAACGCTGTTGCGCAGGAACTGGCGTCAAAGGGTTTTGACTTGTATTACTACAAGAACAACAAATTTGGCGAAATCGACTTCTTAATTGAAAACAAGGGCGTCGTTATCCCGCTGGAAATTAAGTCGGGTAAAAACTACAAAAGACACGTCGCGCTGGATAACTTACTATTAAGCGAGTATAATATTCCTAAAGCATACATTTTTTCAAACCAAAACGTCGAAACTGCCGACAAACGCTTATACCTGCCGATTTATATGATAATGTTTATCCAAAAAGATAAAATGAAAGATATGAAATACAAAATTGACTTATCTAATCTGTAAGTAGTTAAATGTAAAATGACGAAATGACAAACAACAATAATATTGAACAAAGATGACAAATAACAAAAATAAGGTTATTTATATTGAGGTAAATAATAGGTAAAAATGAGGGCGCATTATTATAATATTGGGAGAGTATAAAATTAAGATGCGATGTTATAAAATAGTGCTTTGTGTCATAAAATAAGGTTTTAATATTACAAATTAAGTTTCAATAAAATAAAAACAATGTTGAGATATTTAAGAATAATGTTGCAATAAAATAAAAAAACGCAAAACCTAATTGGTTTTGCGTTTTTTTGTAATGTGTCAATTTGTTGTTTTAACGCACATATTAAAGCACTTGCATTTGTTAAAGTACTTGGATTTAACAAAGTATCTATTCACAAAGTGCCGATTATCAAATTGTGTGCGTTTATTAAAATGCGTGCATTTGCAGTTCCATACGTTTGCGATTAATAAAATGTTTATTATTAACACACTTTTTACGAATGTGCATTTAATTAGCGTACTTTCATACGTGTGCGGAACACGATGAACAGAACGACTGCGCCGACCACAACAAGCACTGAAATGACGATAACGATTATCGCGATTGTGTTGAGCGGCTCGTTTTTCGTAACAACATACGATTCGAGCAACGTTCCGCTTTCCGAGTATGCCTGAATAGAGTAGGTTCTGTTTTCGGAAAGTTCAATCTCGCTGACAACGTTTTCTGCAGCGGTCGTTTCGTCGATAACAACGTCGTCCATACCAGTGATTTTGATAACAACGTTACCAAGTTCTTGGTGGATGGCGTACTTGTTGAGTTTGATGGTTATCGTCCTCGTCGTACTGCCGCCGAACTCAATGCTTGGCTGCAAGTTCAACTCCGCCTCGTTAATCCAGAACTTGAACGTAAAGTTTTGTGTAGGCTTCAGTTCGCTCGTCGTAACCTTAACCGTAACCTCATACACGCCGATTTCGCCGTCCGAGCTGTTAAACTCTAGTGCCATAAGTTTCTGCGTGTTTTGTTCTTCCTTAAGAACGCTTGTAATGTCAACCCCCTCCTTGACGACTGAAACAATCTCGAATCCGTCGAGCTGACTGAACGAGAATGTCCTCATCGCCTCTTTAGCGGAGAGAATTTTGAAGTTGTAAACGCTCTTAACCTCGGTGCCGTTGATTTTTGCCGACATAGTAATCGTGTAGTCGCCGTAAGCGGAGAACACGTAACCCGCCTTAGTGTAGAAGTCGCGAGCCTGATAAACTGTTCCGTTGTGGTCAATAACAAGCGAGAATGAACCCTTGTCGTAGCGCGACGTGTTTGTAGGCACAAGCGTAACCGTGTCATTGTAAATCGAGTGGTTAATAGGTTCGCCTTCATTTACCCTAAACGAAACGCTGTTAAGCAGGTCAATTGTGTAGTAACTAGCCTCAAACTGCCCGCGCTTGAACGTGTAACTGTGTCCCGCGATGTCGTAGAACAACAATCTGTACTCGCCTGAGTCGGTAAACGTGAGCGTGTTGGTGTCAAACTCCCCGACGTAAAGGCTGTTGTAGTAAACCCCAACCTTGATAAAGTCGGTAAACGTGAGGTTATCAAAGCCTAAAACGTCAATAGTATACGATTTTTGCCAACTAGCGTAAACCTTTTCGCTGAAGAATATGCTTTCTGTCCCACTAGCGGCGGACAAAACCTCCGCATTTTCGCCGAGCAAGAAGTTGTCTATCTTTAGAATTGAAGAGTCAAGTTGAAGAAGGGCAATGTACTCACTGTAGTAAAGCGTGCTCGTACCATAGATTTGGTAGATGTCAAGCCTGTAGAACGCATTGACTGAGTACGAGTCTATGAGTTTTGCCTGCAAGTCCTTTTTCTCGTTAGCGACAACGGACAACTTGTTGACATTTACAAACACCTTGATGTATTCGTTGATGTCAAACGCTTCGCCGTTGAAAACTCCTGTTTTTCTGAATTGCGCAGAACGAATGCCTGCCTCAATTTTCACTCCATTCGCATAAACGTCGTACAAAATCGCGGAGTTTTGCGAAACTGCAAACGTGTAACTAACAGAGTTGCCAAGTGAGTTGGTCATCGTGAGTTTGTAATCGCCCTCAAGGTAAACTACATAACCCTTTGTAAGGTCAACAACCTGTGTTGAGCCGCCGTAAGTTCTTTCTAGTTTAACCGCAACAGGGAAGTTGGTAGGCTCAACCCAGCTAATCGTGATTTCCTTGCTTGTACTTGAACCAATGTTTGTAAGCAAGTAGTTCATATTGCTGCCGTTTGAGTCCGTGAGTTCAAAGTTAGGTAAAATCGCGTCAATCGAGAAGTCGTAGATAATGTCGTCCGTTTCGATTTCAACGCCCGTCGTGTTGTAGGCAAGGATGATTTTGTAATCGTTCTTTTGTCCCGCAACCGCCTTGAATGTGATTTGTCTTGTGTAGAATACTTGGTTGTAACTAACCTCAATGTTTTCCGCGTTTTCAAGGTCGTCAACCGCGACTCCGTTGACAAACACTTCTGCATTGTAGAGTTTTGTTTGGTAAACAAATGTTACGTCATCTGCCGTCGTGTTGTCAATGTTTATTCCCGCAAAATTTAGCGTCTTTGCGTCGATAATGTTGAAGATGTAGTGAATTGGCTGCGTTTCGCCGCGCCCGAAGTTGTCGATAATGTAGAAGTAGTACTCGCCCGAGTTGAACGTGTACGAAACGCCGCTAAACTCGGTTGTGCTGATTGCGCCGATAAGGTCGTTCTTGAGTTCAACAAGTTCGCCTGTTTTTTCGTTGTACTGCTTAACGATAAACTTGGTTACCCACGTGCTGCTTGTCGAGGTAGGGAGCGTGATTTTGAATGTCAACGTCGCTTCCTCAATTGTGTGCGAAAGTACCTCACCAGGGCGTTGTACCGAAATCGTGAAGTCGTCCCCGAAACGGTTTAGCATCCTAAGGTCGTACTTTGCCCCCGTGCGTGTGTGTCCCGCCTCGTTTGTAATTGTTGCGTTAATTGTCGCGATAACGTCCTCAACGCTTGTCGTCGGCGTTATGTCAAACGACTTAACGAGCGTGCTTGCCGCAGTGTTGTCGTATAACCCAATTTTCGTAAAGCAGTCAAGCCCGCGGATTTCCGAAATAGCGTACTCATAACCAAGGCTCAAACTGGTGTTTTCCTGACTTCCCGTCGCGTTAACCGTCCCGTCGCTAAACTCAACCTCAGTCTTGCTCGTCTTTAGGAAAACGGTGTAAATGCGTTGGTTTCCCGCTTGGTCAATCTCGATAATCTCGTAGTAACCCTCTTTGCCGTAGTCCGCGCCACCGCCTATGTTTCTAACAGTTTCATAGAACGGTAAGTTTGTCTCCGTGTGCTTCTTTTGCCCGTCTGCAATGTAGATTGGGTTTGCAACGTCAAATTTTGGAACACCTGCAGGTGGGGCAGCGTATTCTCTGTCGGATTTAATGTAAGATTGGTCTGAGTCCTCGGATGTCGTGGAGTACTTGTTGTACTTTCTAACGTACATTTTCGAGGTGTCGTGCTCAGGGTAAGTGTAGTCGTCGTAAAGTTCCATAGGGTAACCGTCGTTCGTCGCCATATAGAACACAAAGTCGCTAGGGAGTGCGAAAGCGTAGTTTCGTAAGAACTGTCTAACCGCCTCTTTCTTTGTAGGGTTTGCCTCAAGCTTGTTCTTAACGTATTCCACAATGTCTTGCTTTGAAATAACGTTCAAATCTGCGCTCGTTTCAGGCAAGTACTTGTCAGCGTAAACAAGTCTCAAGATGTTGAAGTTTGGCGCCGTCCTATCCAAAACAACTTCGATTTGGCTTGAGTAGTACGAGTAGGTTATGTTGTTCGCAATCTCCTTGTAGTAGTTTTCGTCGCCATAATAGTGGATAGTAACGCGATATTCGCCCTCGTAGTATGTCTCTGCGCGAGTTTTTGTCGGCAGAATAATTGTGTATTTGTAAACAGTGTTTCCGTTAGTGTCGGTCAAAGTGTTTCCGTTAGTGTCCTTTCGTTCTTCGCGCACGCCCTTGACATCCTCAAGGCTCGTGATTGATGAACTTGAAGGGTAGATAACTTTCCCATTTTCGTCGTACTCCGCGTCGTTAAATTCAACAGTAACTGCAGTCTCAAACTTTGTCATACCCTTAGTTTTTCTTTCCACAACGACATTTGTGTGGTCAACCTTTGCTTTGTAAACGTCCACAGAGTCCTCGAACACAAACTTGAGTTCGTCGTCGCTCGTTGACGCAACTTCGCCCGAACTTGAACTTGAGGTCGTCCTAATGATTTCCTTTTCAGTCCCGTCGCTGTTAGGCGTCCCGTAGTACTTACCAGTAGGCGCTTCCTTTGTAACATTTATGCGGAACACAAACTTGTTTGGCTCAATGTTTTCCTTGTAAACGTTGTCAATCATCTCGCTGTAACCGCTGTAGTCGGTAATTACAAACTTGTAAACGCCCGCTTTTTGAAGAAGTTGCGGGTTAACCGTCAGTAACTGCTCCAAAACGCTCGTCTGGTCGTAAGCGGAAACCCTCACAACCTCAGTGAAACTGTTGTCGTCGTCTGTCGCCTTTTTAAAACTAATCGACAGGTTGGTGCGGAACGAGTTGATTGTCGTGTAACTAACGTCGCTTCCGAACACCGAGTATTTGTTTTCAGGAACAACCGCATTAATGGGGAAGATGTCGGTCGATAAAATGGAATTGTTTCTGTCGGTTGAAAGTAGCAAGTTGTTAAATTCAACATATTGCTTGCTTTGAGTACCCATAGTGAGTTTAATGTACTCGCCGATTAAGCGCGTGTACACGTTTTTTCCGTCCTCGACAATAGGGTAGTCAACGTAGATGTCGTCGACAAGGTCGTATCTATCCACATAGAAGGTGTACGTCTTTGTGCGCTTAGGGTCGTCCTCGCTTTCAAATAGCGCGGATTTGTATTTGTATACGCGCGTAACCACATACTTGCCCGCCTGCGTAACCTCTTTATTGAGGCTCGAGTCATACATAACGTTAAAGTATTCGGTTTTCATTTTCCCCGTCGTCGCGTCAAAAACTGCATTTTCAAGCAGGTTTGTTGTTAGCCTAGAAACGTTATAGTAAGGGTAGGACTCAAGCGACTTATCCATAGCGACAGGATAAAACTTAAGTTCCAAACTCTCAACCTCGAACTCGTCGCGCTCCTCAAAGAAGTTGATGAACAACTTGTCGCGGTTGCTTGCAGACTCATTGTACAAGCGAACGTCCGTCTTGTAAGGTGTGTCTGTAAACGCAAGTACTTGGCTCGCGTCAAGGTTTACTTCAAGTTTAGTCATACTGAAACCCGAGTGTGTGAGTTTAGACGCAGTCGTGCTCTTGTCGACTATCTCAACCTTGAAAAAGTACTCGTCGTGTGTGTCGGTTGAAATAGGGCTAACTAGCGGTGTTGCGTTGTTTGTAATTGTAAGCGCGCCGCCCGTTACGTCAATCTTGCTCGTGTAACCCGAAATTGTGCCGCCCTCAATCTTTACCTGCAACGCTTGGCTGCTGACAGGCAGGGAAGAGAGGTTGAGCGCAGAGTCGCGGTTTGCGTGTCTAACCGTCATTTGCGTGTGCGGAACATTCAAAATGCCCTTTTCAATGTCGCACATAGAGTTTAGCGCATTGTTATCGATAAATTCTTTCATTAGCGCGCTCGTCGTGTCATAGTCGACGTTGAACTCAATCGCCTTGCTTGCCCCCCAAATAACTGTTGTCGTGTCTTTGATAATGTTGTATTCGTTTTCAATCTTTGGCTCAAAAATGAATGTCGGGCTGGTGTTGTCAAGAATAATTGAGTAGTAAAGTTCGTTGCCCGCCTCGTCAGTGAGTTTAAACAAGTGGAGCGCGTATTGCGAAACCGCAAACTCGGTTATGTTCTCGTACTTGACGCTTGAAGAGATTGTACTTGTTTTGTAACCGTTTTTGAGCGCGTACAACTTGTTGCCGTTGTTGTCAAGCCCAATGTAAACAAGGTTTGAAAGTTCGTTCACAATATAACTGTCGTCTTTAACGAGCAACATTTTTTGGTGCTCGAGCGAAATTTGCGCGCCGCTCGCCTTTGCGTCCCACGTTAGTTTGAAGTCGTTGTTGACTGCGCTAACGGTCGTTGCGTCAATCGCTTGCATGTTAAGGCTTTCAGGGAAGTTAACCTTTAGCCCGCTAATAGGGGTTTTGTCGATTGTAAATTCCCACGAAGTGTAACTTGTGCCCAGTCTGCCGTAATACAACTTGACGATGTACCTGCCGCTAGTTTTGAGCGTCGTCTGAGCGGTTGTGCCGTATTTGAAAATGTGCACGTTTTGGTCTTTAAGGTTTCCGCTAAAGTCGTACCTGTCGTAAGTTGCGGTAATAACGGCGTTGAACGGGTTGCTGTCGTCCCAGTTGATAGCGACGTCTTGATTTGTGAATCCGTCGTTGTAAAGGGTAGTGTTGTCGCCGCAGTTGATAATGCTCGCGGTTGGAGCGGTGTTGTTAATGATAAACGCAAAGTATTGCTTGAACACTTGGTTGTTGTAACTAATCGTCGACAGCGTGTAGTTGAGTTCCACCAAATAAAGCCCCGCGTTCATAAAGTACTCGCCTTTTTTGTAAGTGCCTGTCTTTGTAGGCGCAACCGAAGCAAGGTTCGCTAGGTCAAGTGTGGAAACCTTTTCATAATAAATGTACTTGCTGCCCACCGCGTCGGACAATGTGCCGAGGTAGTCAAACCAAAGTGGTGCTTGGTTCGTGGATGGAATAACAATCTTAGAGTCAGCGTCCGTAAACAAGTTGAGGCTCGCCACGTTTCCCGTAATTGTCGAACTCATAAGCCCCTTGTTGAGCGTCGTAACGTCCGCATAAAGGGCGTGTTCCGCGCTCCTAAGTTCCGCAGAGTCCGTCTCGTCGTCCGCGTACTTAAGTTGGTAACCAAACAACGTCAGCGTCCTAACCGTTGGTTTTGCGTTGAGGAGCGTTGGGTTGGTGTTCGTAACCTCCAAGTAGGTTAGCGCGTCAACCTGTGTGAGCGGAGACATTGAGAACTCGTATTCGCCGATGTCCTGCAGTTCAAGCACAACAATTGGGTCGGCGTCGATGTTTGCAATGTTGTATGTAAAGTCCTCGGTGTTGCCGTTGATGTTGGAAGTAAATGTTATAACCGCGCTAGTTTTTCCCGTCGTCGCGTCTGTTGTTAGCGTCATAGCGGAAGTAACCGTTTCGAGTGTGTTGTAGATTTTGCGCGTGTAGGAAAGGTTGTATTTGCGCGCGTCGTATTTGACGAGCGGCATTTTGAGCGTTGTCGCTGCGTCGCCGTAAATGTGGTTGTTGAAGTTGAAATACAAGTTTTCGTCATCGCGTGTCGCAATTTTTGTTGTCGCAATGGTAGGGTCTGCGCCCTCAACAAGCGTGAACGTGTTGTTGTAGTCCCACGCGTTCACTGTTTCAACAACTGCGCCGCCTGTCGTGGTGGTGTTGAGATATGGCTCAGTGAGGAGGTTGAAGTGGAACGAGCCGTTAACAGAACTGCCTACGCCTGTTGCCATGTCGGTCTTGCGGTATGAGTAAGTGAACACATATTGACCGCTTGACTCGGCGATTGCGCTGGAAGCTCCGCTTGCGTTTTCCGTGTAAAACTCGTTAGGAAGTCCGAACATATATTGCTCAAACGCGTTGTCTGTGCCGACCTGTTGCACGTTGATTGGCTTGCCATTGAGTGTCGCCGAAACCTTGAGCGTAGATAGTTCAATGTTCGAGTCGGTCGTCCCCATCGCAAAACGCACTGCCTGTGTTGCAATACCGCCGCTGAAACTCGTGCCCGCGAGTGCCGCGGTGTGGGCGTCGGTGTTTTTCAAAACAACTGTGTCGCCGTCGTTGACCGTCTGCACAAGAGTCGGAGTTTCGCCAACCTGTACCTTGTATTCGCCCGCGCTGTAGTCGACGAGCGTTTCAACGAGCGAAACGTTTACCGCAACGTCCGCCGCTGCCTGCGTTGTGCCGACCCGCTGTTGTGGGCGCACAGAGACCGTTGCGAAAAATAAAATCGTTGCAAGTGCGCAAAGCCCTAGCACGATGTACTTTAAACTTGTGTGTTTTGTCATTTCTTCCTCCGTAGGCAATTTAATTATATATTAGCGTCCTTTTAGTGTTAGTAAAAAACAAATTGTTATACTCATTTTTGGACGATTGGCAAGGAAAAAATCTTTTCGCCGCGCCGCCAAAATTTGCGCGCTTTTAATTATATATAATTAAACTATCTGTTGTTGTCGTAGTTATTTTAGCATATTGAAATCTTTTTTACAACTAAAACAATGAGGATTTGAGAAATTGTGCCTTTTTTGTGATTGTGCAACAAATGCTGCGGCGCGGGCAAAAATTAAACTATTCAAGTTAAGAGGCTAGTTAAGCGGCAAAATTTTTTTTGATAGCAAAGCAAATTACCATAACAAAGTAAATTGCTGAAACTAACAAGCTGCCGAAACTAACAATTTGCTACAACTAAAGGTTGGCCGCTTTTGCTGCCGTAGCCATTGAGACGTCTGCAATTAATGTGTTGCGGTGGCGTAGGGCGGAAAGTGTCCGCTGATGGTTTTGTGTTAACAATTTTCGTTGCGGGGGGTTGGTTGCATGGGGATAATGTTTGTGATTGTGTTTTTTATGGGCAAAATTTATTTGGATAAAAAAATGTATGATGTCAAAAATAGTTGTATTTTTTTTGGCAATTGTGTATAATAAGCGTGAAAAATTGTTGAAAAAATTTTTAAAGTAAGGAGTTTTTTTATGATAAATAACGACGAAATGAAAAACGTGAAAAAAGTGGGGGGGGGGGGGTATAACTGCTAAAAACAGCAGTATACCCGCAGAAAATAACAGCTATCCTGCAGATTTTGGCAAGATTTGCTCAAATGCGCAAAATTTTAATAATGCACAAAACGCACAAAATAAATGCGGAAATTTAATAAAAAACACTCAAAATATAAATACTGAAAAATTAGATTTAAAAAACGATTTTACTAAAGATATTTTAAGTGAAAATACTTTAGAAATTGCAAACAAAAAAAACAATACGAAAGAAAATTTTAAAAATGCACATATTACCTATAATGAATGTACTCAAAACACCACATGTGCAGAAAAGGTAGGTAATATTATGCAAATTAGAAAAAATAATCCAAACGAAAAAACAAAAGGTTGCGTGCGTGTCGCGATTGTGAGTCGCACGCCTGTACGCGGCGAAAAGAAAGTTGTAAAATGCGGCTACAAAACGAGCGAGAGGATTTGCGTAAACGATATTAAGTTTAATAGGGATGAACAGGTGGAAGTGAAAGTTCAAAACGGGTTCACGGCAAAACTTTGCGTTTGCCTTTTTGCGCTTGTTGCGTGTGTTGCGTTTGCGCTCGGGTTTTGCTTGGCGAGTTTGAGCGGGAGTTCCGTGTCAAATGTTTCTGTTTTGGCGGAGAGTTTTGGCGGCGGCGAGGGGACTGAGTCGAACCCGTATTTGATAAGTTCGTTTGCAAACTTAAACGCGCTGGCGAGCAGTTGCAACAGCGGGACTACTTACGAAAACAACTATTTCAAACTTACCGCTAACATAACAATTGGCGGAACTGACTTAAGCAATTGGACGCCAATTGGTTGCGACACGACGGGCGCAAACTCGGATGCCTGTTATTTTGCCGGTATCTTTGACGGCGATAACCACACAATTACATATCAAGGCAGCGTGAGCAAAAGCGTTGGGCAAACCTCGAGTAGTACTCAATATGTATATTGGGGGCTGCTGTTTGGACACGTAAAAGGCAATTGGACTAGTACTGTGGCAGCAACCAACGGCATTGTTAAAAACGTAAATATTGTGCTCGACGACAATAATTTATCTACCACTGACGAATTTGAAATAGCACTTACGACTACCAAAGCTACTTTGTATTTTGGTGGTGTTGTAGGATATTCAAATGAAGGTATAGTTGACAATTGCAATCTCTCAGGTAGTGCGTTGGATTTTAGTTCTTCTGGTTCAATCAGTTATGGTGGCGGAATTGTAGGCAGTGGGTATGTTGTTTCAAATTGTGAGTTTAATGCAAATTGTAGTCCAACTGGTACGACTATGGGTGGGATTGTTGCTTTTGCTTATACTAGCGTGTCTAATTGTAAATTTTATGGTGATTTCGAAATGAATGTGAAGTCGTCAAGATATTGTGGGGTAATATGTGGTCAGGGGCGTGTGATTAGTACAATAGTGCAAAATTGCGATGGCGCTGGAAAAGTAAGCATATCCCATTCTGGGTCACCAGATGTTTTAGGTATGGGGGTAATTGTGGGGCATACATATGGGAGTATTACAAATTGCCATTTCAAAATGGAAGAGGGTTCTTTAATAAGGATTCAAGGAATGGAGAATGCACGATGTGGGTTGATTGCAGGTGTTGCAAGTGAAATCTCTAATTGCTATCTGGAAGGGAGTATGACTTCATTTTTTGTTAGTGCTGAGTCAATGTATGCGGGGCTAATATGCGGAAGAAACAACGGAGGAATTAGCAATTGTCTTGTAAATGTAATAATTGATACACTGACAATAGCAGATAACTTATATTTTGTAGGTCAATATGAAACAGGAAATAATTGCATAGTGATTGCAAATATTGAGTCATTGTCAGTATCAGGTAATTCGTATTTTATTGGTTCAAGCGCAACCGCCTACAACTGCGTAGCAATTACAAAAGTTGGGGGCACAGGCACAACCTACCCATTTTCAAGTTCAAACGCAGGCACAACGGCAGATAGTATGAGATACGACACAACTAACGGGCTCTACTCCGTGGCTTGGAGCGATAGTAACAGTGCACTTATAAACCAACTCAAGCAAACGAGCACCTACACAAACGGAACAAGCAATTTTCAATGGAACACAGCAGGCGGAACGTCGGGCGGAACGGCGTGGAGTTTCGCAACCGAGTACCCAAGCGAAACAGGCACATGGTACATTGCGGATAACTTCAACGACGGCTTCCCCGTGCTAAAACAATTTTACATTCCGCCGATTGTCAATATAACAATTAATGTTGCAACCAATCTCGGCAGTTCAACCGCAGGTAGCGGCGCGGCAGGTTCAATCGGCTCAGCGAGCGAGGGCGGAACCGCGGGCTTAGTCAACAAATTCATTCTCTACAAACTAGACTCTGCAGGCAACATCGTCAACCAGTACGTGGTTGAGAACGGCAGCAGCATACAGTTTGAGAGTACAACAGGCGAAGCCTTTACACTAAAATTAATCCACAAACTTTATATGGTAACGACAATAGACGGCGAAAGTGTTTTGCAAAAAACATTCACTCCATCCGCCGATAAAACAATTGCCATAAACATAACCGCCCCCGCAAACGTCAATACGTGGATAATTATTTAGTGAAAAAAATTTATAGTAATTTAAGTGATAACAATTTTTCCCGCAACCTTTATTACGTTAAAACGCAGTACGTAATATAATTTTATTAGATAATATAGTCAAAGTATAAATAATTAAACAGCAGAATAAAAAATGATTATTAATTAATAAAAAAAGTTTATTAAGTGTAATTCTTAATAAACTTTTTAATTTCATTTGAAAATCATAAATAATTAGATAAAACCTAGGTTTTTAGCGGGTTTTATTAAATAAATTATTAAGTATTAATTAAAAATCCTTTAATATAAAATTCTATTTAATTATAAAAATTAATTTAGTAGAATTAATTAATTTTAAATATGTTTATTTAATAAAATTATTATTTTGAACATTAAAATTAAATAAAATTAATGTATTTTCAATATTTTTAATTATTTAATTAAATAAATTAATAAAATCTAAATATCTATTAAAATTTAATTAAATAAACCCATTTAATAACCAAATTTATTAAATGGGTTTATTTGATAACTAATCAATTAAATTTAATTTTATAATTAATTTAATACTAAATAGCTAAATAGATAATTAATCAATTTACTATTTAATTAAATTATCTTGACATTTCGCAGTCAATAGTTTTTGCAGGCTTATTTTCTTCCTTTTTACTTGATTTGCAAACTAAAATTTTTTCTTTAGTTTTTTGGTCATTTTGAGTCAAGCGCGCAACTTCGATTTTGATTTCGCATTCGTCAGTTTTAATGCTCTGCAAAGCAAGCCAAGTGCGTTTTGCGTGTGAGCGTTTTTTAGTAGGCTCTTTGCGAGTTTCGCGTTCAGAGAAATAAAGGCTCAAGCCCTCGTCCTCGTCTTTTTCGTCAGCGACAGCTGCGTTTTGCGAATTAACCACATTGTAGTTAGCGACGTTATTGATTTTGTTATCCTCGCACACAGCGGATTGTTCAACAAGTTCAACGACTTTAAATTGCTTGTCAAGTGTAAGGTTAGGGTTGCGCAACAACTCTTGCGCCAAAGCGGAACATCTGTCGTAAGGAATGCCCTCAGCTTGCGCCATAGCAAGTTCAACTTTCGCACTCATAATTGCTTGCTTCGCAATGAAGTTGAGTTCGTCAACCATATTGTTTTTGTAAACAATGATTTTTTCCAAAATTTGTTTTGTGTTTTTGTTTGCTTCTTCAAACAATGATTCTTGATTATTCATAGTAATACCTCTTTAAAATTATTATAACATATTATGAAAATTTGTCAAGAGGGTTTCCAAAATTTACTCTTTAGCAGGCGTGTTGGTTTGCTCTTTAGCAAGTTCGCTGTTTTGTTCCTTAGCGAGCGCATTTTTCGCATTTTTTTGTATGTTTTCGAGCGCGTTTTTAATGTTTGTAAGTTTGTTATTTGGGTCGTTTATGCTTTGAAATTCCGAAAGATAGTCAGTCAGCAAAACGAGTGTTTTTCCCACGTACCTAGGTTTAGCTTTGGCAAGTTCGCTAATAATTTCGCGTTGTTTGTCTTGCGAGTAGTCATTGCCGTTAGCGTCGCAAAGCAAAATTTCGTCGTCTGTAAAATTTTTAAGCAGGGCAACTTGAATTAAAATGCGCGCTTCTCTAAATTGAGCAATGCGGTTACCGCGTCCCGTTTCGTTACCGCAACAAACAGATACAAGGTAGGTATTTTTGCCGTCGGGGATGGCGCGTAGGCGAATGCTCTCAGCGACGTATTCCTTTATACCGTCGATAATCTTATTAACATCTTTGTCCGACTTGATTTTTCCAATTGGCATAGAAAACGCGTCGATTGGCTGGTTTTTGTCATTAAATGAACAACAAACAGTACCTTTAGGTTGCGGGTTGCTGCAATTAAGATACATCAAACGCTGTTTTTCGTCGTTAACCGCCGCGCGTTCGGCAATCGTCGAGTAGTAAACAAAAAGATACTCGTCTTTCTCCGACTCTTTGTCAACTAATCTTCCAATGGTCGTATGTTTGTCGATTTTTTGCCCCATCGTGCGCTCAGCAAGCGAGTAAATGTTCTTCACTACTCTGTGCATATCAAAGTACTTCCTTTGCGTTTTAGTAATAAACACAGGAACCAACTCGTCAGGGCAATTTTCATCAATGAAACGATAATCAAATTCGTCAAGATATTTCATAATTAGTTCTTCCTTTTTAGTTTTTTAAGGTTTATCTTTAGTAATGGCATTTTTTTGGGGAAAGGATTTTAATGGGTTAATGGGGTTAAAGATTTTTAAAGTTTTATAAAAACATTTAAGGTGCAAAAGTAAGGATTAAAAGTTATTAATATTTAAGGGATTATTGTTTTGTGGGGCTTTCTTTGCCGATTGCGTCTTTCTTAGTGTCTGTTTCTAATTCGCTAATTTCGTGTGCAGTCAAAAACTCAGGCAAACGGAATAGGTGTTTTCTGTGGTTGGTCAAGCAGTTTTTGTAGAGGTCGGCAACAATTTTGCGCTGTTTGGTTTTTAGGTAGTCGTTTCCATTTGCGTCGCAAAGTGTGAGTTCATTACTTGAAAACTCTTTGAATAGCGCGGTTTGCACTTCGAGGCAAGCCTTTTTAATTTCGCCAATAGAGCAGTCTTTCGAGCGCGCAGCCAAAAAGGCAAGTTCGTAAGTGTTTTCGCTCGTTGGAGTAACACGCAAAAAGCAGTCTTGAACCAAATATTTTCGCATATTGTCCGTAATTTTGGTTACGTCTTTACTTGATTTAATTTTTCCAACAGGGATAGACATTGTGTCAATTGGCTCATTTTTATTGTTAAATGAGTAGCAAACAGTATCTAAAAAATCGTTATTGGTAAACTTGAAGTACATCAGGCGGTGTTTTTCGTCATACAATGCGGCGCGTTCCGCAGCAGTCGTGTAGTAAACAGAAACATACTCGTCCTTTTTGTGTTTAAGGTTAACTATTTTTTGAGTTGTTGAATGTTTAGGGAATTTGTAACCCAGTGCTTGCTCTGCTTTAGCGTAAACTATCATTATTTTCTTGTGAACGTCGAATGGTTTTTTGCTTGATTTTACAATAAATGCAGGAACCAAATCCTTAGGGCAGTTTTCTTCAATAAAACGAGTGTCAATTGCGTCAATATGTTTCATATGTTTTTCTTCCTTTTTTATTTATTTTTTCTTTTTTTGTGTTTTTATATGCTTTTTTGCGTCGTAACCGCCGCGCTTGTAAATTTCTTTGTAAGTCGCAACTTCATGTGGGCGTAACCGCCGCGGTTGTAGATTGCAACTTTTTTGCAAGCCGCAGCCATAGTGCGCGTGCGGCATAACCTTAGAGTGGGGCGCGTGCAATGTGATTTTGAGCACTGCGCAGGTAGGTTGCGTCTTTAAAATGTGCGCAAGTGTTACTTTACAATTGCGGGCGTGCAAGAGAAGTGGGCGCGCAATTGCGTTTTTTGCGGGCGCAACTTAGATAGTTGTTTCCGCGGTTTCTGTTTGAGCGTTGGTTTGAGTTTTGGCAGGGGGTTCAACTTGGGTAGGGGGTTCGCTGCGGCTGCTTTGGATTAATTGCGACAATTGGGGTTTGAGGTTTGTCAAATATTTTTGCAGCGAAAACAGTTTTTTAGGCGTCGTGCACGCATTGAATAGCGTCTCAACAATTTCGCGTTGCTTGTCCTGCGCGTAGTCGTTCCCGACCATATCGCAAAGCGTGAGTTCGGAGTTGTCAAACGTCTCGAGCAGCGCGATTTGCAACAACAGGTGCGACTTTTTGAGGTGCGGGATGGAACAACTGGAGCTGTTTCGCGCGGAAAAACTAATTTCATAACAGTTGTCGCCCATGTGGTTGGCGTACAAGTTAACCTCTTTCGCAAGGTACTGTCTCAGGTCGTTTGCCACCGCCGAAACGTCCTTATCCGTCTTGATTTTAGCAATCGGGATAGTAAACGCGTTGATTGGGTGGTTTTTGTCGTTAAACGAACAGCAAACCGTCGACTCAGGCTGCGGGTAACTGTAGTTGAAGTACACGAGACGGTGTTTCTCGGCGTTGAATGCCTCGCGCTCGGCGGGCGACATATAGTAAACGTACACAAGTTCGTCCTTGTTGTAGTCGGGTTCAACTATTTTTTTGCGCGCAAGGTGCCTGATTAGGTCGTTTTGCAATGAGCGCGCAACAACCTTGTACAGGTGTTTCACTTTCTCGTGCAACTCCGCGTTTTGGCGCGTGCTTGCCGTCTTAATAATCAGTGCAGGAACCATTCCGTCGGGACAGTTGTCGCGGATAAATTGATAATCAATTTCGTCAATTTTTTTCATAAGTGTTTTCCTTTTTTCATTTTCATTATTGCGTTTAAATTACTCTTTTGCAGACTTGTCAGATTGCGAGGCGTTAGCCGCGGCTTTGCTGTCGCGGAGTGCTTTTCGCTGGAGTTTTGTCGATGTGCCGTTACAAAAAGCTAAGTACTCAGGCAGTAGAAAGAGTTTTCTAGGCCAACTTTTTACGTTCGCGTTGTTTTGGTCTTCCACAATAAACTGTTGCGACTTTTGAGGATAGCTGTTTCCGTTAATATCGCAAAGCGTGAGTTCGGAGTTTTCAAAAGTGTTTAGCAACGCAGCTTGCATAAGTCCGCGCGATTTTTTGATGCTTAAAATAGTCGAGTGCGTGTCATACTGCGCTGAAAAGGATATGCTGAAAGAGTTGTCGTCAAGCGGCGTGCAGTGCAGCAAAACGTTTTTCGCCAAGTATTTGCGCATATTGTCGAGGATTTTAGGGACGTCCTTATCTGACTTAACCTCGCCAAGCGGGATTGTCAGTGTGTCGATTGGCTCGTTTTTGTCGTCAAACGAACAGCAAACAATCGTAGGCGGCTGTGGGTTGCTGTAACCAAAGTACATTAAACGATGTTTTTCGCTGTTGAAAACCGCCTTTTCCTCAGGCGTCATATAATAAACAATGACGTACTCGTTTTTCTCGTAGCGCTTGTCAATCAATCGCCCCTTAGCAATGTTTCTTATAATCCTGCGTCCCAGCGTACATTCAGCGAACGCCAAAGTGCGTTTTATTTTTACAAACAAGTCAGCGGTAAATTTTTGGTTCGGGGTCTTAATAAGTAGCGCAGGAACCAAGTTTTTGGGGCAGTTTTCTTCAATAAATCTATAATCAATATCGTCAATATTTTTCATAATCGTTTTCCTTTGTTAACCTTTTATTTTTACTGATTTTGTTTTTTGACTGTCATTTTGGTGTTTTTTAACGGTTTTTTAGCATTTTATTGATATTTTTCTGTCGTTTTTTTGCTTTTTGCAATTTTTTTTGCTTTAACTTTGATGTTTTCTATTATTATACCATATTTAAAAAAACTATGCAATAGTGGCGTGCTTTTCGCGAGCGTGAGGCTGTTGCAACGGAGGGGGAACTGTTACAATTCAAGGTCGCTTGAATTGTCGCCTGTTGCCGCAACGGGGGTTTTGCCCGTAGGGCTTGCGCCTCCTGCTGCAGCGTTGCTTGTGCTCTTGCTTGTGGTTGTTGCGGTGCGCTTATTTGTTGTTGCGGGGGTGTTTGAGACAGTGGTCGTGGTTGGTGTTGCCGTTGTGGTGTCGCTTGTGGGGGCGGCTGCGGCAAGTGAAGCGGCAGCTGCTTTGTTGCGCGCGTTGCTTTCTTTAATTGATGCGGAAATTTTTCCGTTTTTGCGCGCACGTTCGGCGTAACGTTTTTCTTTTTCGCGCCTTTTGCAGTCGTTATTGTACTCAGTAATGTGAAAGAGCCTAAATCTGTGCGGCGTTTCGGGTGCGTTTAGGGCGATGTGCTCGCGTTGTTGGTCTTTAGGGTAAACGTTTCCGTTTATATCGCAAAGGGAAAGTTCTCTTTCGCCGAAAATATCCAAAAGAACTGTTTGAATTACACCGTGTGAACTAGCCAGCGAGGCAATGGTCGCGATGTGCGACGGAAAGAGCAGAAGAACAATGTTGAGACTCCCGTCGCCGTCTTCTCTTGTGCGCAAAACCGCGCCTTTGTACATAAACTGTTGCAGGTCGTCAACTATTTTATTGACATCCCGCTTTGAAGTAACCTTTCCAATTGGGACGGAAAGCGTGTCAACGGGTTCGTTTTTGTCGTTGAACGAGTAACAAAAGGTAGGGGTTAACGCCGTCTGTTTTGCATAAAAAGTCATTAACTTGTACTTGTATTTGTACATAACCGCGCGGTCTTGCGGCGTTGCGTAGTATGCGATAAGGTGTCCGCCGCCGCGTCTTGGCTGGTTCGGTAATATTTCTCTGAACATACGAATGGGGATGTTGCGGTCGAGTTCGAGTTCCGCCTTTCGATATATCGCTTTTACAACCTTGTGCATTTCGGGGAAGTTGTATGACTCTCGAATGAAAAATGTAGGAACAAGATTATTGGGGCAGTGCTCCACAATAAATTGATAATCGCTTTCTAAAAAATCACTCATATATACCTCGCTTTTAACTTTGTGTGTGTGATTATGGAATTTAATAAAAATGGAAGTTTAATATTTTAAAGATTTACCTTTTAGGGGCGCCGCATTGACGTTGCACATAAGCCTCATATAGGAAGATTGACGTTGCGCACGCCAAATTTAGGGAAGAAGCCTCGCCTTGCATTGGGATTTTAACAGTTTTGTTGCAAATATCCCAATAAAACATACTCAGCCCGTCTGCTTCATTGCCCATTAGCAAGATTGTTGGTTTTGTGTAATCTATTTCGTGATTGTAATATTCACCGTCCTCAGTTGTGGCAATAACCTGCAAATCGGGAAATTTTTTCTTTAAATTTTCAATAAATTCAACAATTTCTTCGTTTGTTTCCATTTTTTGAATATCAACGGCAAAATATGAACCCATAGAAGCAACCATAACCTCGGGGTCGTAGATGTCGACTGAATGCCCCGTAACAATAATTCCATCTGCGCCAAATGAGTCAGCACTCCTAATAATGGAACCTAAATTGCCTTTTTTAGATGGTCTGTTGCATAACACAATAAAAGGGTTGTCCGATGGTTTGATTTTCATTTCTTTCATTTCAAAAACCGCCATAAGTTCCGACGTGTCTGTTTTCCCACTTATTTCCGCTATAAGTTCCTTTGAAAAACTGTAGTTTTCATATGCGGGATGTTGCACCATTGTCTTTTTTGCCCAATCGGACAACGTGCCATTCGTTTGGTAAATCCAATGCTTAACTTTCCAGCCGTATTGTAGCGCAATGTTAATGTTGCGAACGCCCTCAACAAAAACTTCCTTATACTGCAATCTCTTTTGACGATTAGTTTTTAAAACTATTATGCGCTGAAAAACATTATCCCTTTTTGTAATCCTAATTTCTGTATTCAATTGTGCTGATTTCATAACCCCACCTCTTTTCCTTATATTATATACGAGTTGGGGCGCAAAGTCAATGGTTATTTTAATTTTTGGGTGCGCGAGTTTTTGTAATTGCAGGCGCGGATTTGCGTTTAAAACGCTTTGAATATTGAAAAAAATGCGTTATAATACAAACAACGGAGGCATTATGGAAGAAAGGACTAAAGCGGAAATAGTTTGCGACGCAATTTGCGGGCTGATTATGCTTGTTTCGGTTGCGGTGTTTGTTATCGTGGGCATATGCACGGACGAGTGGCATCCAACGTGGCTGATTACTGTAATTGGCGCGGTGGTTTGCGGTATTATTAGCATTGTTTGCAACGCTGTCGTCGGCATTAAAAAGGTTGACGCAAAAAAACAAGTTGAACCTGCGCAACCAAAGGCCGTTGACGTGGAAGTTGTGAAAACGGGCGCGGAACAGCCAAAAGTTGACGAAGAATAAGCAACAATTGCAAAAACAATTAAAAACAATCGTAAAACAAGCAAAAAATAGCGTAAAATGGACAAAAACTAACGAAAAAATGATAAATCGGCGAAAATCTCGTCGATTTACTTTTTGGATATTCATTATTAAATTTAGGACGCAGTGGAGGTAAATATGGAAATAACGAACATAAAGGCGAGGCAAATTTTTGACAGCCGCGGGAACCCAACTGTTGAGGTTGATGTAACGCTTTTAGACGGCAGTTTGGGGCGTGCAAGTGTTCCGTCGGGGGCGAGTACGGGCGCATATGAGGCGGTTGAACTGCGCGACGGCGACAAGGCGTTGTACGGGGGCAAGTCGGTGTTTTCTGCGGTCAACAACGTAAATACCGTGGTAAGGGACGCGCTCATCGGGTTTGACGCGGAAAATCAGGCGGGGCTTGATAAGGTTTTGCTTGATTTGGACGGAACGGCGAATAAGTCGAAACTTGGCGCAAACGCGACGCTCGGGGTTTCGCTCGCGGCGGCGAAAGCGGTTGCGCAAAGTAGGCGCATTCCGCTCTACAAACTTGTTGGAAACGGCACAAAACTCCCCGTGCCGATGATGAACATCCTAAACGGCGGCAAACACGCGGACAACTCGCTCAACATACAAGAGTTTATGATTGTAACGCACGGCGCGACGAGTTTTGCCGAGTCAATGCGTTTTGGAACAGACATTTACCGCAACCTCAAGCAGATTTTGAGGGAGAAGAACCTCAGTTGCGGTGTCGGGGACGAGGGAGGGTTTGCGCCCAACCTTTCTTGCGACGAGGAGGCGTTGCAACTTTTGTGCGAGGCAATTGAGAGAAGCAACCTGCAGGCGGGCAAGGATGTTAGCATAGCGCTCGATGTTGCGAGTAGCGAGATGTTTAACGAGGCGAAGAAAATAGGGAAAACAAATTGTTACTATTTTTGGAAAACGGGCAAAATTTTTGGCGTCGACGAACTTGTGCGTTATTACGAGAAACTTGCCGAGGTTTACCCGCTTGTTTCAATCGAGGACGGGGCGGATGAGGACGACTTTGAGGGCTGGAAAACGCTCACGAGTGCGCTCGGCGGCAAGGTTCAACTTGTGGGCGACGATTTGTTTGTAACGAACGCAAAAAGGCTGCAGGCAGGCATCCAGCAAGGGATTGCGAACTCAATTTTGATAAAACCTAACCAAATTGGGACGCTAACCGAGACAATTGAGACAATTAACCTTGCCAAAAGTGCGGGTTACTCAACTGTTATTTCGCACAGGAGCGGCGAAACCGAGGATACGACGATTTCCGACTTGGCGGTCGGACTTGACCTTGGGCAAATCAAAACGGGCGCGCCTTGCAGGAGTGAGCGCGTTGCAAAATACAACCAATTATTGAGGATAGAGGAAGCAGAAAATGACTAAAGTTTGGGCAAGAGCGATGACAAAGGATAAAATCGTTTTGGATAGAGTGTTTGAGTTGGACGACGACTTTGACGACGACAACTTTTTTCAGCAGGTCGCGAGTATTTGCCAAGCGATGGATGTTTCGACGCCCGTTGTTTTGCAAAAACACATTAGCGAGATGAAAAAGTTTAATCACGCCGCGTTTTTGGCGAACGAGTTTATAGAGAGTGTCAACTTTGATAAATTCATAGTCGAGCGCATAGACGACGAAGAGAAAAAGGAAAATCCTTTTTATATATAAGGTGCAAATCCTTTTCTTATGGTTCACATAAGCGAAACAAATGTTAATGGGGGGGGGATTGTGTCAATCAACGCAATCAACACAGCAACCAATGCAGCCAACTAATAAATACTAACCAACAAATAGCTAACAGATAATTAATAATGTAATCAAAACAATTAATAATATAATTAGTAGGACGCGCAACCAGTGTTGCAGCTGCATAAAGGATGTTGGGACGCTCAAATATAAAAAGGGAAACCATAATTTTAAAATTGAAAAGACACCAAATTTTACGTAAAAAATGCGCATAATACGCAAAAATACGCAAAAAAGTGGTGTTTTTTATTAAAAAAGTGTTTTTATTGATAACTTAACAGAAAAAAGTTTTTCGCAAAGCGATTGAATAGAGAGAAATAATTTGGCAAAAATTAGGTCGGAGGTAATTATGAAAAAAGACATAACAACTAAAGACCTAATGGCTGTTAACGAACTTATGACGTTTGAAAACTGGATTGCGGTAAAACTCAAACAGTACAGCGGGATGTGCAGCGAAAAGAGTTGCGCCAATTTGTTTGCAGGGTTTGCGCAGGCGCATTACGACAACCACGCGAAATTGTTGAACTACCTAAAATCTAACGCGCAGGAGGGCAAATAATATGGAATTTACCGAACAAGAGATTTTGCAGGACGTGTTAATTGCGCAAAAGTTTATGCTCAGTATGTACAGCCAGTTCGGGCTCGAGTGCAGCAATCCGACGCTGCGTAACCTTTTTAACGACCTGTCAACCGTTTCGTCCGAGGAAAACTTTAAGGTTTTCAAAATGATGCACGATAAAGGTTTTTATCCAATAACAATCGCACAGGCAAAAGACGTCAACCAAGCCGTCAAAATGCACACGCAAATGCAAACCGAACTTGAAACCAAACTAAACGAGGAGTAGAGCAAACAAAAGCGAAACGTAATTGAACGGACACCGCAAAAGCGGAAAATTTCAAGTCAACTATCATAGTTGGCTTGTTGTCGTAGTGGGGTATTTTATTTTAAATGTTAGATTTGGTAAAGTTTTGAAATTTTGAAAAATAAAAATAGTTTAATATATTGAAATAAGTTTTTTGAGAAAATTTTTAAAATCTATACGCTTTTGCTTTTTTTATGTTATAATATTACAATGAAAAATATAAGGAGCAATTATGAATTATTGGACAAAGCTTAGTGTTGAATTTGCAAGCCAAAAAAATTATCTCGATTCTTTATTTAAGGTATATCCAATGTCCCCCAACTTGCGAAGAGAGATAAGTGTGGAAAAATGGAATAAAATTAAGACTTCATTTGATAGTAGAAATAATGAAACATTAATTAGGGAATTGTTGAAACTTGAACTTTTTCCAATTAAAGATTCTTATGTAGCATATTTAAAAAGAGATAAGTCTGCAATTTCTAGAAATCCCAATACCGTAAATAGGCTTGCAGGCGTGTTATACGAAATGGGGTTAAATGATATATATGAGAAATGCACGCAACCCAAAGAAACAAACAGGCAAATAGGGTCTCTTTTTAAGAGGTGGATTACAAGCGGAGTTTTGGGGGCTCCAATTTTTAACGATGTTGAAAGTTTTCTAAATTCAAGTGAAAACGCAATATTAAATACGTCTGATGGGATGATGAAAAAATTTGCGGAAGAATATTTGGGGTACGACCATGATAAGGGGCTTGATTTTATTGCTCGTTTTAATAATAAATATGTTATAGGCGAGGCGAAATTTTTGACGGATAATGGCGGGCATCAATCCAATCAATTTGCTGATGCTATTTCAATGATTACGTCAAATTTGAACCCCAATAAGCTAAATGTGGAAGTAATTAAAATTGCTATTTGCGATGGAGTGTTGTACATAAAAGGGAAAAATAAAATGCATAAACATTTATTAAATAATGAAAACGAAATTATACTTTCAAGTCTATTATTGAGAGAATTTTTATACTCTATTTAGGGGGTTAAAATGGAATTATTATATAAAGATAAAGCGTCTTATGAAGATATTTTGCTAAAGTCCAATAAGATTGGGGCATTCACAAATGATTTGATGGATTCATGTTTGATTTTTGGGGATAATTTTAATGCGTTATCCTCATTATTGAAAACTCATAGAGGTAAGATTGATTTAGTATATATTGACCCTCCATTTAATACAAATCAAGTTTTTATGATGTCTGACGAAAGGCGGAACACTATTAGCCGCATTAAAAACAGCGCGATTGCATATTCAGATAATTTATCAAGGGATGAGTTTTTGGCGTTTATGCGCGAAAGGTTGATTTTGCTGAGAGAATTATTGTCTGAGCAAGGTAGCATCTATTTGCATATTGATACGAAAGTTGGCCCATATATTAAAATTATAATGGATGAAGTATTTGGTGAAAAAAATTTTAAGAATGATATAACTAGAATAAAGTCAAACCCTAAAAATTTCTCACGCAATGCCTATGGGAACGAAAAAGATGTTATCTATTTTTATGCTAAAAATAGCACAAAAAACATCTGGAATGAGGTTAGAGTTCCGATAGGTCAAGAAGAAATTGAAAAAAGATTTTCAAAGGTCGATTTAGACGGCAGGAGATATACTACGATTCCGTTGCACGCCCCTGGGGAATCTAATGGCGTTACGGGGCAGCCTTGGAGAGGGATAGCGCCGCCTAGTGGAAGACATTGGAGAACCAATCCGGCGGAATTTGATAGATTAGATTCTTTAGGGCAGATTGAATGGTCGTCCACTGGAAATCCTAGAATAAAAAAATATGCAGATAGTCACAAAGGTAAAAAAATGCAAGATGTATGGTTATTTAAAGATCCACAATCTCCAATGTATCCGACTGAGAAAAATATTGATATGTTGAAATTTATCATTAAACAATCATCAAATCAAGATTCTATTGTATTGGATTGTTTTTGTGGTAGTGGTTCAACATTGTTAGCAGCGGAAGAACTAGGGAGAAAATGGATAGGCATAGATTCTTCTGAAGTCGCAATAAAAACAGTTAAAAGTAGGCATTTTTTAAGGAAATATCAATATTATATATGTTAGTATAAAGCATAAGAATGCATATTTTATTTTTTAATTTGGTATGGCGATTGCAGTGTTATAAATAAGGAGTCTCATTTTGATGTGTGGCTTCTTTATTTTTTTTAGGGGGCGTTGATACCGCGCTCTGGTGTGAGTAAGTATATGAGAACTTGCTGTAGTTGCGGGAAATATAAATAAATGGTGTGCAAATGCAATGGACATGTATTTTACTAAGAATTTTTGGTAATTTGCCAAAAATTCTTAGTAAGTTGCGTAAAAAGGTTTGAAATGCTAGGATTTATGCGGTTTTGGGCGTTGAGAAAAAATGGCAAATTGTCAAAAATCTGAAGTGGGTGGCTTTGCGTTGTCTTTGTTAACGCTAATGACGGGTTGTTGTTATTGATACTGCGGGCGGCTTTGTGTTGTCGCAATTTTGACGTTGCGGGCGGACTGAACTATTATTGCTTTAATGTTGCAAGCTCTGCGCGAATATTGCAAGCCGTGCACGAGTATTATGTGCGGCGCGGGAATGCTATGAGTGGCGCGGGGGTGCTGTTGGCTTTATTTTAACACTGCGAGTGCGGCGGTCATATATTGCTAATAAGGTAATATTCAATTGAAGTACTAAGGAGCAATAATGGCAAAAATTACTAACCAATCAACGTTGACATCGCGGTATCAACTCCCCGACTCGTCGCAACAGGAAAACGAGTCAAAAAGTAACATCGTCTCAACCGAAAATATGACGACCTCTTTCCTAAAAGAAAGGGAATCAGCCAAAACTTTCGGCTTGCCAAACGACGAGATTTTGCAAACAATCACACTTACAAATAACAGCGACTACCCAATTTCAAACTGCACTGTTACCGACACAATTTCCGCGGGCGCAAGTTTCAAGGCGGGCACCGTTACGGTCGACGGGGTAACGCGCGCCGACGACGACCCAACAGTCGGCATTACGCTCGGCAGCGACCTCGCCCCAACCAAAGTTTGTACAATCCAGTACACCCTGCTTATGGCAGACGAACCGGCGGGCGCGGATGTAACAGTTACTTCCGAAGTAAGTTACGACGCGGGTGGACAAACGGGGCTCATTGAGGACACGAACGAAACAACCATTGAAGTCGAAAGCCAAAAAGTCGTAATCGAAAAATCCGCCGACAAACAAGCGGTAATCGCGGGCGAAACCATCACTTATACGCACGTCATTAAGAACGAGGGCAGCCTCAAAAATGTTAACCTCTTCTTCAAAGACGAAATCCCTATAGAAACGCAGTTCGTTTCAAACAGCGTAACAATCGACGGCACACCGCAAACGACGTATGACCCAGTTACGGGCTTTGCGCTCGACGACTTGGAAGCGGGGCAGTCAATAACCGTTGAGTTTAGGGTAAATGTTATTCAATAACAATTTAATGTAGAATAAGCAAAATGTAGTAGTCTTGATTGCAAAATGCAGCATATTTGATTAAAAAACAGTGTTCGTATATTCAAATTTCGCTTGAAGCGCATTAAATTTTATATAAAATTGCATAAATTAGATTGTATACATTATATTGCATATAAAAAGTGCATATTAAATTGTATATATTATATATGTCGTGTAAATTATGTATATTGTGTATATTATATAAAGGTTTGCAGTTTTAATTTTTTGTTGAAGGTTTTTCTTTAATATAATCATTAATTTATTATTTAATAAAATATTTTTTAATGAGATATAAAAATGAGATACAAATTTTAATCCAATGAAGTTTTTTAAATAAAAAAGGTGTTTTATCTAAAAGCGGATAAGACGCCTTTTTGTGTTTTGCAGTTTTTTATTGTTTGCCTATTATGTATCCATTAGTTGTTATCATTTATTTATTATTTTCCTATTGTATATTTATTGCAAAGTTTTTTCTTATTTGGAGTGTTTGTGGTTTTTGTGCGCCAATTTAATTATTTCGTTTTTTGTCGCCGCAGGTGTTTTGGGGTGCTGCAGGCGGAGTGAGCGCAGAACTCAGTGGTGCGCGTTGGTGGGCTGTGCGCTTGCTCTATTGTCTAAAGTGTGGGCGAGTTTTTGTAGGCGTGTGCAATATTGTTTTTAGGTGGCGTGAAATTGTTTTTTATCGGCGTATTTTTGTAGGGTAGGGCGTGGGGTTGGTGGAGCGAAAAACTGGAGCGGCGAGTTTGCTAGCGTAGTGAGTTTTTTGGCTCGGGCGTTTTTTTTGTGGGGTTGAGGAGGTTTTAAGGGGTGGTTAGAGGCAAAAATTGACAAAATTTGAGTCATTTTTTGAAATTTGTACAATTTTTTTTTTTTTGAAAAATTGCTTGACAAAAATTGCGCAATTGGTTATACTAAAACCAAGTCAGGATGCTGATGGAGTTTAAAGAAATTACAGGAGAAAAAGGAGAAAATTATGAATAAGTTTATTAGCTTTATGGTTAGCTTGTGCTTGATTGTTCCTGCAATCTGCTTGTTTACTGCGTGTGGAAGCAACTCGGATAACGACGAGCCTAGCAAACCAGCAGTTAATGCGAATGTTGCTGCAGTTGCGGGCAACTACAGCGGTGTTGCTTATGATGTCGATGATTGGAGCGGCACAACTAACAAAATGGTGCTCAATTTTACACTTCAGAAGAGTGGGGATTTTGAGACTACAATTAGTACAATAAATGGTATAACAACTTATAAGACTTCACTTGAAGGAGTTTTGGATGTTAATGCAAACAAAGAAATCACAAGTATTAAATTAACTAGCGATATCGAGGACATTTCGTCGATTTATCGCTGGAATAAAAAGTTGCCTAAAGAAACAACAGGGGGGTATTCAGATGCTGACCAACTGCTATATGCTGCAGATTTGGTTAAAAATGGGATAATTTTTAAGGGCGACTATATGCTTATGAGTATCGGTGGGGGGTCTACTATGCCACCAGTATACATTTTGTACAAAGATGGGGCTACTAAATTGGCTGAAGGTGCAGTTGCTCACGCATATACAAATAGGGACGTTTACAAATTGAGAGAAGCTGAAGCGGCTATGGAGAACCAAAAATTCCCAACATATAAGACGGATTACTATTTTGAAAAAGATGAGTACGACTTAAGTGTTGCAGGTAACGACACAACTGGCAAAACTGGCTTTATTAAATATGTATCAAATGGGTCAGCGGTTGCGGAAGTACAGGTTGATGGCGGCGTTGAGTTGGTTTCAATTGAAATTACCGATGTTGTAGGATTTGATTTGACTACAGCAGGCGTAAAAACTGCTACAATTAAGTATTCTAACAACGGACAAACATCACAAAGACAAGTTACTTACACAGTTGTTGAAGATGAAACACAATTGCCTTGGAATGCAGCCTTCAAAATGAGGCTTGATAATGTTTCTTCTACTATGGGAAACATTGCCTACATTGAAAAAGGACAAGACCTCTATAATCTTGGTTGGAAGCTTAAATATGAAGAGTTAAACGGCGATTCCACTGAAACTATCAATATTAACACATCAAACTGCACAGGAAGCAGCAAAGTAATTGACATTGTAGGATATAACAAAGACACAATTGGTTGCCAAAATGTTACAATTAAATTCCGCGGCAGTGAAATTAATACCGTAGTGTTTGTTTACGACGATACAGTTAATCAATATAGTTCTATGAGCGCAGCAACGGGAAGTAAGGTTGTTATAGAATTTAATTCAGAAAGAAATGATTACGATATTGACTACTCAAACGCAATAGTTAACCTTACTAAGATTACTGATAGTAGCATAGAAACAAAAGTTATGTCAAGCCAATACGCTATTGGATTGAAACCTTTGGCAGAGTATAGAACTGGAGATAGAATTAAGTTCGCATACACTCAAACAGTTTGCGGCGAAACATACACATTCTATGTTTCAATCCCTGTTGAAGTTAAATAAGTCATTGAATAATGTTAACATAAAATGTTGAGGCGGTTTCTAAATTGAGAAATCGGCGGAATAAAAAAGTTGAGATTTTGTCTCAACTTTTTTTGCGTAAACTGCCTGCGTAAACTGCCTGCGTAAACTGCCTGCGTAAACTGCCTGCGTAAACTGCCTGC
>CAZSGM010000001.1:235223-303061 GCA_964606505.1 uncultured Lachnospiraceae bacterium
GTAAACTGCCCGCAACAAACTGCCCGCAACAAACTGAGTGGAGCGAAATGAACGGAGCAAATTCAAGTAAGTATACAAAGAAAAACAACTTTTTAAAGGGAGTTTCAAGGAGAAAAACAAAAATGGTTGCGCTAAAAAACAAAAAAAGCCGACGACATTTTGAGTCGCCAGCTTTTTTTAATATTCCGTGAGCAAAAATCCCATATATAACGGAATTGTAAGCAATTTGTCGTTTCTGCCGATGTTATAGTCGCCAAGTTTAATTGCGCCGCTAACGTGATATTTTTCGGGGTGTGCAAGTATTGTTTTTGTGCTTTTTGTGTTGCCGGTGCTTGCTTTAACTTCAATTAAGGTTGCGCCGCCTTTGTATCTTGTTACAAAATCGACCTCAAGCCCCGAGTCCTTATGGTAATAATAAAGTTTGCGTCCCATTTTTGCAAGAATATCTGCCATAAGATTTTCAAAGATGGCGCCCTTGTATCCATATAGATTGCCTTGCAATATATCGTACTGTGTGCCGTCCTCAAGCATACTCACAAACAAGCCCGTGTCCTTCATATAAACCTTGAATACATCATTAATTGCATTGCCATCAAGCGGCAATTCGGGCAACTCAAGGTTGTAGCAGCGGGAGATAATCCCCGCGTCCTCAATCCATTGCAAACTTCCCAAAAATTTGGAAGCTGTGCCGCCTTTTTTAACTGTGGAGTATTGGAACTTTTTATTTTCCTTGCTCAGTTGTTTAGGAATGGATTGGAAGCACTCCTTGATTAGCGGTTTGTCAATGTCGTCGGCGTACTTGACCATATCGTCCTCGTACGAATGGACAATGTCTCGTTGCGCGGCTAACACGCTGTTCATTTGCTTGGTTTGAATAAAGGTTTTAACCACTTCAGGCATACCGCCGACAACGGTGTACTGCAGTAAAAGTTGACGCATTTTATTGTGTAGTGCCTCGGGTACGGATGTTTCTTCGTTTAAACATTCCCTTAATTTGTCGATGACTTGCGAGCTTATCCCGTTTGCCCACAAAAACTCCTCAAAATCAAGCGGGTGCATTTCAATTAATGTTTCGGAACCAACGGGGATAGATTTCGGCTGCGCTCCGTATCCTTTGACGCCAAGCAATGAGCCTGTTGCTATAACATCAAATCGTCTGTCTTCTTTAAAAAACTTAAGCGCAGTCCGCGCCTCAGGGCAATCCTGTATCTCGTCAAGTATTATGACCGTGTTATTTGGTTCAAACACGGTATCGGAGCCGAGAAGTGCCGACATCATAATAATTAGGTTATCAACTTCAAGCGAACCCTTGAAAATTGCGATATAATCGGGGTTCTTAAAAAAGTTCAAATACACCTCGTGCTTGTAATGCTCCTTTGCAAACGCGCGCACGGAATATGTCTTGCCGCACTGCCGGCATCCCTTAATAATAAGCGGGCTGTGGTTTGGCGTATTCTTCCAATTAAGCAACTCCTGTTCAATTTTTCTTTTTAGCATAGTTGCACCTCCTTGTGTAATTTACAATTATTATACACTAAAATAAAAACTTTTTCAAGTAAGTTTGCAAAGAAAAACAACTTTTTCAAGGGACTTTTTAGAAAATCTGCAACTTTTTCAAGGGAGTTTTTGCGGAAGTCGACAACTTTTTCAAGGGAGTTTTTCGCTGATTGCGCAACTTTTTCAAGGGACTTTTGCAAAAAGCGCGGTTTTTAGATTGGTATTTTTAGTTCATATAACAGGATTTGCGCAACAAATGTTTGTGTGATTAATGCTAAAAAAGAAGTTTAAATAATAATGATAGAATAATAAATGTTGGAGTGGGAATAAAAAAACTAGGCAATAAAGTTTAATTGCCTAGTTTTTAAAATTAAGTTAACCTTAAATTTAGTATTTTAGTTGGTCGATTTCAACATTTGACAAATCGCAAAATTAAGTTGACCTATATAAAGTGTTTTAGTTGCGCCGCGCGGATATTAGTTGTTGCAGTTACTATTAGTTGTTGCGACGATTATTTGTCGGTTGCTTTTATTTGCTTTTTTCTTTGTCGTCAAATGTTTTGCTTTTTTCTTTCTTTTCGTTTAGTCCGCTAATCTCGCTGTTGAGGTAGTCCTCGTCGCAAAGTTCGGCGTTAACAAGCACGTTGCGAACAGACTCGAGGTGTTGTTGCAAACTCTTGCGGAAGGTAGCGCCAACGCTCCTAAAGTGTGAGTACAAAAGTTGACTCTTTTCGTCAAACTCACGCTCGTCGATTTTCATAAGTTGAATTTTCATATTGTTGTATTGTTCTAAAACCTCTTTGGAAGCGTTAGCTTTAATGTAGTCCTCGTAGGTTTGGCAGTTGACAAGGTTTTCCGCTGGGATAGTGTTACTTGTCGCAGAAATTTTATTGAGCGGGGTGTTTAGGTCAAGCAGAACAACGTGAAGTCCGTTCTTAAACTTGACGAGTGAAAGAGGGTGTTTCGTCGTCTTAGGAGAGCGAACCATAGTGATTGTCTCGTCATTGAAAGCGACGTCATCAATTGAGTAACCAAGCATAGCGAAGTATTTAACCTCGTCCAAAACCGCACTCTTTTTTATATTATTTAAATTTGTCATAAATATAACTCCTCAAAAAATAATGCACTGCATAAGTTGATTAATCTATTTTAGCATAAAAAAAATTTTTTGTCTATATCTTTTTGAAAAAAAATTATTTTATCTAAGTATTTATTTATTTTTGTTTCAACGTCCCGCGCACGTGTTTTGTGTTTTAATATTTTTTTGCGGTTGCAAAAACATTTATTGTTGCAACTTAAATTTAGTAAAAATGTATTGTTTTTATTTTTTTTCACAAACTAATGTAACTCAACATAGGCGACTAACTTTCGCCTTGACAAACATAAAAACGCGAGGAGAAAATGAAGAAATACCCAATCGACGAAGCAGAAAAATACATAAAATCAATGTTTCATAACTCAACCGATTTGAAAGTGCGCAAATTTGTTAGTTTTGGCAAAATCAACAGTATAGCGTTCTTTTTTGACACCATAGTAGACACAAAACGTGCGGATAAGGAGGTAATTTTGCAACTTATGCACGCCCACCTTCCGCAAAACCTGTCGCAGTCGAACGCGCAAAACACCCCGACAAATGAAGCGGGCGCAACCACTCCAACCCCCGCCTCAAATTCTGCAGGCGCAACATGCGCAGGCACTCCAAATTTTACTTCCGACGAAACCGACGCGGGCATTCCAAATCTCGCCGCGGGTGTAACTAGCGCAGGCACGCAAAATCAAATGGGCAACTTTGCGAGTGTGCCTTTTGTTGACGACTCAAACTCAAAAGAACCGCCCATTAAAAATAGTGTGGCTCAAAACATCCAGTCCCCCGCCCGCGAAACTTCCGCGGGTGCGGACGCGGATGCCGTTGTCGATTACGCAATTGAAAACGCGGTCATCGTGGGGCAGGCGGAAGCGGTTGAGGACGAAACTGAATTGGCGCAGAAGTTACTAAACGGTTTTTTCGCGGTATACTTTGAAAACTCAACGCGCGTTTTGTTAGTCGACGTCAAAAACTTCCAGTCGCGCGCGATAGAAGAGCCGCCAACAAGCGCCGTGCTAAAAGGCCCGCGCGAGGGTTTCAACGAAAGCATAAACACAAACATAATGCTGCTGCGCAAGCGCGTAAAATCGCAAGACCTAGTCGTCAAACAAATGCCTGTCGGCAAGTACAGCCAAACGCAAGTAGCGATTGTGTACGTGTCGAGTATCGCAAGCAGTGAAGTCGTGCAAAAAGTGGAAAACAACATCAAAAAAATTGACATCGACGGAATTATTGACTCCTATTACGTGCAAAAGGCACTTGAGGCGCGCGAGTATTCGCTGTTTAAACAGGTGGGGTCGAGCGAAAAACCAGACGTTGTCGTCGCAAAAATACTTGAGGGGCGCGTTGCGATAGTTGTCGACGGGACACCTATAGTTTTGACCGTTCCGTTTTTGCTACTTGAGGACATACAGAGCAGCAACGACTATTACTTCACGCGCTCGCCACGTGTTGCGTTTTTGCGTTACCTGCGCGCGTTCGGTGTGCTGGTGTCGATTTTCTTGCCGGGGTTTTACGTCGCGCTGCAGGTGTACCATTACAAGGTGGTTCCGCTGAAGTTTTTGGTTACAATCGCGAATTCGTCGCAGGGGATACCGTTCACGCCGCTAATGGAAGTGCTGTTTATTATCATATTGTTTGAGGGGCTGACCGAAGCGAGCCTGCGAATGCCGCGATATTTGGGGCTTGCGCTTAGCATAGTCGGCGCGCTCATCTTGGGTGAAACTGCCGTCAATGCGGGGCTGGTAAGTCCGCCCGCAGTTATGATTGTTGCACTCACTGGCGTGTTGATTTACACCGTGCCTGACCAGCAGGCGCAACTGTCCGTGCTGAGGTTTGTCTTTACTCTTGTAGGTGGAACGCTCGGCTTGTATGGGATGGTTGTATTTAGCGTGTTCTTAGTCGGTTATCTATGCAACTTCGACTCCTACAGCACGCCGTACCTCGCGCCAATTGCGCCAAACATACCCGAAGATAAAAAGGACGCCTTCAATCGCATTAACCTTTCCGATATGAAAACGCGCCCTAAGAGCATTCCTAACAAAAACAACAAAAGGATGGGCAAGTTATGACAAAGGAACTTAGCGGCAGGCAGGCAATTATAATTGTTGCTATTGTCGCGTGCGCAACAAAGTTTTTCATTCTGCCGAGCAACCTTACTGCGCAGGCGGGACAGGACGCGATTTATCTGATGTTTTTCTTTATTGTCGCGGAGTTTCTGCTGTTTCTTTGCTTAGTGCAGATTTCCAAACTCAACGAGGATAAAACGCTGTACGAGTTGTTGCAAGAAACACTGGGCGTGGGCGTCGCGAAAGCGATTTTTCTTGTGTTTTTCGTGTTTTTTACGTGCAAACTTTGTATAAATATTATTGAAACATACACCTTTTTCCTCGGGACGCTTTACGACGAACTTTCGCCGCTGATGTACTTTTTCCCGATTGCAATGCTGATTTTTTATATGACGAGTATCGGGCTAAAGGCAATCGGCAGGAGCGCGGAAGTGTTGTGGGTGTTCGTGTTTATTGGCATAGTGCTGATGTTGGCGGTTTCGCTGCCGAGCGTCGACTTTGCGTATATGTTGCCGATTTTTGAGAACGGCGGGGGTGCGGCGGAAAGCGCGTTGCTCAAAAACTCGCTGTGGTTCGGCGACTATTTCGTGTATTTGTTTTTCTTTGGGAAAATCAAGTTCAAGAAAGGGTTTTGCCGCAGGATGGCGACGATTGTTGCGGTTACAATTTTAGCAATCGTATTCTTTATTGTGGTTTTCCATTGCGCGTTTCCGCACACCGCAGGTATGAGGCATTACGCAATTAGCGACATTTCGCAGCAGACCTCGCGCATAACAACGCTTGGCAAGGTTGACTGGCTCGTCGTCGTGGTGTGGAGTTTTGCGTCGGTCATCCAAACTGTTATTTTTGCTTACTGCGCTGAGGAGAGTTTGGGCAAGATTTTTAACATAAAACAAAAGTACGTTTCAAGTTTGATTTTAGTCGCAATTTTGGGTGTCGTGCTGTTTGTGTTGAAGTTCCAAATCGTTAACCTCTTGAGCGTCGTGCAGAGCCCGCTGAGTTACCTTAGCGGTTTATTGCTGATTATTTCATTTTTAATTATAGCGGCGCATTTTATTAGTAGAGCAAAGTCTGCGCGTGCATCGCGCGGCGCTCTTTGCCTTGCGGGGCAAACCTCGGCGGCAAAGGCCGCTAGTGCCCCAAGCGAAGCAAGCGTAACACCAAAACGCACTGCGGATGAGAGTGTGCGAGTAGAGGACAACAATCCACAACAACCTGAACAGACGAGTTGCGCACAACAAAACAAAGAAAAGTCGAAAAACACTCAGACGGGCGGCGAAAGTGGCGCAGGCGAGGGAAGTTATGGACAGAGAGATAATTAGGAAAGTTTTTATTTGGACGGTGGCGCTCGTGCTCGTGATTTTGCTGCCAACAAGCCTTGGAATGCAACACCAAAGCACGGAGCGGGCGTTGATTTTGGGGTTTGCGGTCGACAAAGTTGAGGCGGATTACGAGGTTTCTATGCAGGTTTTAATCCCGCAGTACAAGCAAAGTTTTTCCGAAAAGATAGAGGTTGTTTCGTCAAAAGGCAAAACAATCGACTTGGCACTTGACAGTACGCGGCTCAAAATTGGGAAGAAACTCGGGGTTGCGCACGCGAATATGATTGTTCTGTCAGAGGCTGTGCTTCAAGAGAATATTATGCGCGTGCTCGACTATTTTTATCGCGACCGATATTTGGGTAACTACTCGATTGTGCTAGCGACGAGCGACAGCGCGAAGGATTTGTTGCAAATGTCGTCGCAAACTGACAACGCGAGCCTCAATTCGCTTGTTAATATTATAAAATATAATGACGAAAACATTTTGGGGCGTCCGTCCAACCTGCACACGATTGCAACGGGTTACTATTCGCCGTCGCGCACGTGTTTTATGCCTTTCGTAACGCTTGAAAAGTCAGGCGCGGGCAGTTCGGGCGGAAACTCGACTTCGGGCGGCGGTTCAAGTGGTGGTTCGGGCGAAACTTCGCAAACTAGCGGTGGCGGCAACTCGGGCGCAGGCAGTGGTTCGGGGGATAGCGGCGCAAGCAGTTCGCAAAGTCAGTCGGGCAAAAGCGGCGGCGCGTCGGGCGGCAGTTCTCACTCAGGCGGCAGTTCTGAGTCAGGTGGAAGCAGTGGTGCTAGCGGCGGCGATGGCGGCAGTAGCGGCAGTGGTGCTAGCAGTGGAAGCGGTGGAGAAACGCAAGGCGGGTCTGAAAATGCGAGCGGGGGGAGCGAGGGCGCGACTACTATTAAGAATGAGGGTGCGGTTGTTGTGCTCAAGGACGGGGTTGCGTTGTGCAAACTTAGCGGGGATGAGTTTCGCGGGTTTGGCTGGCTGCTTGGGAGTTCCAATGGCGTGTTATTGGAACTTGACGGGATAAGCGATGATGTTTACGAGAATGCGAAGGTTGTGGTTGAGGTGGTTTCGACGCGGGTAAAGCTTAAGTACGAGGTTGGCGGGCTGGGCGAGCCGATTGTGCGCGCGGATATTGCGGTTGACTACAAGATTTCAAGTGCGGTGCAGGAGTTGTACGAGTCGGAGCGTTATGCGGATTATGTTGAGCAGGACACGGCGGCACTTGAGGGGGCTATAGCGGGGGTTGTTGAGACGGAGATTTCGGCGGCGCTCAGTTTGGCTAAGATGGAACGTTTTGATATTTGGAACGTGTACGACCGTTTTCATCAGTATCACACGCGCGAGTTTGGACGCTATGTTGAGGCGGTTGAGGGCGATTATTTGCGCGGGCTTGAGGTGTTTGCAACTGTTCATTCCTCTGAAATCCGCCTCTAAACGGTGTAAACCGTTGGTTGTGGTTGCTGTCAGTACGAACTTAAGGGTTTTGTAGGGCGGTAAAGTTAAGTTGAGTTTATTTAGTCTTATACTCGGTGGTAAAGCCCCCAGTTGTGAGGGCAGTCTGTACATACTTAGGCGGTTCGCGGGGCGGCAAAGTTGAGGCAGCTTAGTTGTTTTTGTGCTCGGTGTGGTAGCGTGCAGCAGTGCGGGAAACTTCTTCCGTATTTAGAAATTTAGTTTGACGGATGGCTTGATTATGTACTTATGCAAGGTTGCAATGCTTTGCGCACGGCTGCGTGGGTGGCTGTGAGCGAGTTGTAAAATTGTCGGGCGGTTGCGCGGGCAGTTTGTGCCGCTTTAGTTGACAAGCGCGGGAAAATATGTTAAACTTCCCATAAGTGAGGTAACAATGGAAAGTTTTAAATGTTTAGGTGAACTGATTGAAAACAGTGGGCACATTGCTAAAATTTTGCTTGCGGGCGAAATCGCGATGAATGACGGGGACGTTGTGCAGTCGCAAAAATGCACAATTGAGGCTCAAAACCTTTTAAAGGTTATGCTTGATGATGTTTTTCAAGAGGTTATTGAGGATTTTGGCATAGAGTGCGACGAAATGGTCGACTACGATTTGCCGACAACGCTTGAACTTGCGCGCGTTTTGAGCGGAATGAACTACAACGCGGGCGTTTTGATTAACCTCGTTTTGGACAAACAGAGCGAGAGCATAATTGAAAGCGTTCAAACTAAGATTGTCAAGGATATTAACACGGTCAAGGAAATTGCAACTGCGATTTTCTTCAACTAAAGGCAAACAACGATTGCGTTGCTTGCCTTTTTTGTATAGTTGATAATTTATTTGTGTGATTGATAATTTTATATAGATATGCAATTTCATTAAATTGCATATCTAATGTTTATGTAAAGAAATGACAGGGGGATTTGCATAAGAGCAAATATAGATAAATAAACCCAAACTTTGCCGCCTTGATGAATTTCTAGACCCGTACTCAGCCAAGACCACAACTGGGGGCTTACGCCCCCCCCTATAATATTTGTGATTTTGCACATACTAATGTAAAGGTTTTACATAAGGATTAATAATGAGAAAAACAATTATATTCGTTTTGTGCATAAGTGTTTTTGTGGGCGCAATATTTTCGCTGCAAGCCAAAGACTTGCCTTTGGATATTTGCGCACATTCGCAAAGTTGTACACCTGCAAGCCCCTACGAAATTATACTCAACTACAAAGGCGAAACATTTAGCCTAAAACTTCCCGCTTGCGCAAGTTCAAGCAATTTTGAGTTGCTAGCGCAAAGCCGCAAATGGGGTCGGGACGGTAACCACGAGGAGGCACTGTTTGCACTGTCAACATTGATAAATATGGGCGTTCCGAAATCGCGCGCGTTTGAGTTCTTGTTCCCAACTATAAATCGACAAGTGGACGAGATTTTGGCGCGCGTGAATGTTTTGCCGCGCAACTCAAAAATAAGGTTTACGCCCAATTTTTCGCAAAAGTTTTGGGTTAGTCGCGAGCAAAGCGGACTTATGATTAACAAGGAAACCTTATTTTCCGAGATTTACGAGAAGTTCCTCAAGTCCAAACAAGTGGCGGTTTGTATGCGGGCGGATGTCGTGGCGGCGGATGTTACGCGCGAGGACAACTTGGCTTGCACGCGGCTTCTGTCGCAGTTTTCAACAAGCATTGAGAGTTCAACGGCTGAACGGCAAAACAATGTGCAGCTGGCACTCAGGCAGTTTAACGGAATGGTTGTGCAACCCAATGTTGAGGTTTCGTTTAACGCGACGACTGGGCGGCGGACTGAAGCACGCGGGTACAAGACGGCGCACGTCATTTCAAACGGGCTGTTTGTGGACGGTGTTGGGGGCGGGGTTTGTCAGGCGAGCACGACGCTTTACAACGCGCTTTTGCTGGCGGACAACATTGAAATTCTTGAGGCAAATCGACATTCTATGCCTGTCAGTTACGTAACGCTTGGCTTTGACGCGATGGTTGCGTACGGGTCGAGTGATTTGCGGTTCAAAAACACGGGCGCGACGCCGATTTTTATACGCACGTATTTTGAGGGCGGGCGCGTTTATGTTGAGGTTTACGGCAAGGTGCTGCGCGAGGGGTTGCGCAAGGTTAGGCGCTGCGAGAAAATTCGGGTTATTGGACACGGCGGCGATGAGGTTAAGGCGGACAATGGCGAGTTTGCACACTTAATTGACGAGGATGGTTACTATCGGTTAAAACGCGCGCAGGACGGGGTCGAGGTGCAAACTTATCTTGATGTTTACGACGGAGACAAACTCATTGAGTCGCGGGCGGTTCGCCACACTACTTACCCACCACAACGCGGCATCCTCGTGGTGGCGTAGGCCACTGCTGTGGTTACTGTCAGTGTGGACTTATGGATTTTACGAGACGGCAAAGATAAGTCGGATTTATTTAGTTTTATACTCGGTGCGGTAGCGCGCGGCTGCAGGTGTTAGCTGGTGGCGTACAGTTGCAGGTGTTTGTCGGTTGCGGGCTTAGGGGTTAATTGCGGCGAGGGGTGGTTTTATTCATTTATTTTTACACTCGGTGGGGGAGTTTTGGGAAAGTTTTAAAAAAGACTTGCAAAATTTTGGGAAGTGTGTTATAATTTGCAACAGAAACAGAAAAGAGTGTATCTTACTGTTTTCCTTGCCTAGTTTTGCTAGGCCGTAGACCATAAGGAGGTAAGAAATGAACAAGTATGAGTTGATGTACATTATCGACGCTAGCGCTACTGATGAACAACGTAACGCGTTTATTGATAAGGTGCAAAATATGGTTACTAAAGCAGGTGGAACCGTTGAAACTCTTGATAAAATCGGATTGAAGAAGTTCGCTTATCCTATCAACTACAAGACCGAAGGTTTTTATGTTTTGATGAATTTTGAGTCAGAGCCTAGCCTTCCAAGCGAGATGGGTAGCCAAATGAAGATTATGGACTTCTTTGTTAGAAGCCTATTTATCAAGAAATAAGGAGTTATTAAATGAATAAAGTTTTTTTAATTGGGAACTTGACTAGGGACCCTGAAATGAATACAATTTCGTCAGGTGTTTCTGTTTGCAGATTTGCAATCGCAGTTTCGCGCCGTTTTGTCGCTGCCGATGGCAACAGGGAAACGGATTTTATCAACATTATTGCTTGGCGTGGACTCGCAGATAACTGCGCTAAGTACCTTAAGAAGGGCAATAAAGTTGCTGTTTGCGGTTCGTTGCAAACACGTTCATATGAGAATAAGGACGGAGTAAAAGTTAACGTGTTTGAAATCGTTGCTGATGAAGTGGAATTTTTGACAAACAAGGCTCAGAGCGGCGTTGAGGCAGGGGCTAAAGACGACCAAGTAGCTGAGTTACAACCAGTTCAAGATGACGATTTACCATTCTAATTTTATAAGGAGAGAGTAAATGGAAAACGAAACAGTTGTTAATGAAGTTAAAGAACAACCTGTAGTTGCGCAAGAAAAGGAATACAAGAAAGTTCGCCGCGCGCCAAGACGCAAGGTTTGCGCTTTCTGCACAGAGAAAATTGCTATCGACTACAAAGATGTTGCTAGAATTAAGAGATTCATTACAGAAAAAGGTAAGATTTTGCCTCGCCGTCAAACTGGCACATGTGCAAAACACCAAAGAGAACTTGCTACTGCTATCAAGCGCGCAAGATATATGGCTTTAATCCCTTACACTGGCGAATAATTGCCGTTTGCAGGGACTAAATTAAAAGCGGAATACTTGATTGATTTCAAGCGTCCCGCTTTTTTTGTTGCCTTCCGTAGTGTGGGGCATTATTGCGCATATTTGCAGCGCAAACTGTCAGTATACTGAGCATTTATCGGTATTTTATGCTCATTTGGGCGCAATTATTGATATATTTCACTTATTTGCGGTTTGCAGATTAATTTATTTTGCGCATTTGCCGCGCAACTGTTGATTTATTTCGCTCATTTGTTGCGTGGTTGTTAATGCGTTGTATAATGGTTTGTGTAATTCATTATATAATGCTCTATATAATTTTCTATATAATGCTTTGTATCAATATTTTGTGCAATGTTTAGTGTTAATGTTTTATATTAATGAGTGTCAATATTTTGCGTCAATAGGTATCAAGGCGTAGTGTCAATTTATTGCGTAACTGTCAATGTTTTGTTTTTATTTAAGTAAATTACGTCGCAGGTGGCGCGCACAAAATTGAGGTCGTGGCTAACAATCAAGAGCGCCCCCTTGAATCCCGCCAAAACTTTCTGCAAAAACTCCTTGTTTTCGATGTCGAGGTGGTTTGTCGGCTCGTCAAGAATGATGAAGTTTGCATCGCTCAAAATAACGTTGTTGAGTTTGATACGCATACGCTCGCCGAGCGAAAGGTTTTTGATTTTTGTGTCAAAACGCGATTTGTCAATGTTCATATTGATAATGTTTGTCAGGTAAATTGAGCGGTACGCGTTGTCTCCGCCTCGCGCCAGTTCGTTTATGGTCGTTTCGCCGTCGAGGTCGTAAACGTCCTGTTCCATCCAAGCGGGGCGCAGGCTTTGCGGCGTGAAAATGTTGCCCGACTGCGGCGTAAGTTTTTTAAGCAACAGTTTTATGAGCGTACTCTTGCCGCAACCGTTGTCGCCAATTATCCCCACGCGCTGCCCGTTGTGAATTTCAAAATTAAGGTTCTCAAATATCGGCTTTTGTGGGTACGCAAATGTTACATCGGTAAACTTCGCAACAACTTTTGCCTGTAGCGGGTTGACATCAAAACTATACTTGATTGCTCGCTCATCAATTGGCTTTTCGGGCGCATCGCTGAGTTGTTTTTCAAGTTTGCTAACGCGACTTGCGACCGTACTATTCAACTTTTTTGAGTGGCGCATCGCATTTGTCTTTGTTGTTATGAGTCTAGCGTCGCTAGAACTTCCGCCTTGCTTGCCAACATTGCGCTCGGATTTCTCCGCAAAACGTTTGATTTTTTCAATGTTTTCTTGTGTTTTCTTGACGGTTCGAGTGTGTTTTTCGTACTCGCGCTTGATTGAAAGTTGTTGTTTTTCGTATTCTTGAACGTAAGAGTCGTAGTTTCCGTAAAATTCAAAAAGTTTTCCGTTTTCGACCTTGACAATCTTCTTGCAGGTTTCGTTTAGGAAGTCGACATCGTGCGAAACCGTTAGTACCGTCCCGCTGAAATTGTTTACAATCTCCGCAATAACTTTTCGTCCCGTCAAGTCAAGGTGGTTCGTCGGTTCGTCAAGCAGCAGGATTTGCGGGTTTTCAACGAACGCCAGCGCAAACGAAAGTTTCGTCTTTTCGCCGCAGGAAAGGGTGGATAGGTCATCAAAATTGCTGTTGAAGTTCATAACACTCAACTGGCGCAGCAGGCGTTGGCTCTTGTCTGCGTCCGATAGCGTTTGCGTCAAAATACTCGCGAGCGCGTCAAAATCCGTGAAAGACGCCTGCTTTAGGTAGGCAATCTTGCCGTAAACCTTGACACTGCCACCAAAATCAACGTCGTCACCCGAGATAATGTTGAGGAGCGTCGTTTTGCCTTGGCCATTTTTACCAATAACGCCAACCTTTTCGCCGTCGTAAATCGCAAGACTCGCGTCGGATAAGATTGTTTTTGTGCCAAAATCTTTGTTGATGTTTGATAGTAAAATCATAGTTTCTCCTTAGAATAAACGCCAAATTTCAAAACCTGCAATTGGTAGTTTGCGTAACAAGGTGTGTGTGATACCTTGAGGGGGTTAGTGTTGCGTTATTGGCTCAAGAATAAAAGCGGGGAAGTCCTATAAAATTTCGCTGTCGCTCTAATTTTTATAGGTTCAATCTCCGCCACACTCACAGCAGTGCGCTATCGCACTTAAGTGAGGTAGAACCACGTTTCGCCATCATTGCCGTATAGCGGCTGAACATAGTCAATGCGATAATGTAAATAATCAAACCTAACCATATTAAGCAAAACCTGCCCGCCGTGATAACCGTGCACAACCTTAATAATCTTAGTGTCCGACGGCGCTGCCTCTAATACCTCGTTGAGCCTCGCGCGAGCCTCAGCCTCTGTAAGTCCGTGCAAATTAACCGTTATAGCCTTCGTCTGTCTCCTGCCCATAAAACCCTCCCTGCGCACGCGCAAAATTTTCGTATCGTAATGTTTTCTATATTATAACACGCAAAACTCAAAAACGTATACATATTTGAATAAAAACTTTAAATCGCAATAATTAAAACGCAATAATGTTTGCTTAAATAATGGGGTTTCAATCCAATAAAGTTTATCAAATAAAAAACGTTCAATAAATAATTTGAAAGGGGACAAATAAAACAAATTGCACAGCACAAAAAATTGGATTGCCTAACACAAAAAATAAATTGCGTAATATAGATAAATTTAATCATTAAAAAATACTAAACAAGTAAAAAATGTTTGATATTTTTTTATTAATATGGTAAACTAAAGAAAGATAAACAAAGGAAAATTTGTTTAAAAATTGATTGATAGGAGATACGAAAAATGGTTAAGTACTTAACTAAATTGGGGGGGGGGGGCATATAAAGCCGCAAAAAACAGCAGGATAACCGCTGAAAATGACAGCTATCCTGCAAAAAATGAAAAAGTCGGTAAAAGTTATCCACAGTCATCTGCGCGCCTAAAATCGCGCAAATATAATAAAAATAATATTCCTTTAAATGCTAGATATAAAAATATATTTGTTTCAATTGCGGCAATAATTTTTGTTTGCCTTTTTTCTATTTTGAACTTAAACCTTTTTGCTCCTGCCGCCACCTCCCGCGTCGACGCGGCGCCTAGTTATTCCGATTATTACTATATAAGAATTCTTAGCGGGGATTATGATTTATCTTCCTTTGAGTATGATGGTAATTGGATAAATGCTAGTGGTAATTATATCTATCGTGTAGTAGGTGAAGGTGGTTTTTCTGTTGATTCGTATGTGGATTTACCCATTGCTCAATTGCAAAGAATAATTGGCAAAGAAATTCAATTAAAAGCTACTTTTGGGGGCGAAGAGCACATTTACGATGAAAACAACATTAGAATGACAGGGTATCAAAAGTCTGATTTTGGGGATCCTGAGGATGCGTATTACGAAGGATATTACAAATATTACCTTAATGTTACAATTGTTGTAGTAGGAGATCTTTCTATTCGTATTAGTTACAAGGACGCGGGCGGTGGAGCGTTTAGCGGGACGCACGCAAGTGGTTATCCTACTAACCATACTAACGGAACAGCAACCACACTTGATACGCCCACCAAAACAAACTACACGTTCGCGGGTTACTACTTAAACGACCCCACCTGCGCCGCAAGCAATCTAGTAACAACCCTCTCCGCCGCCACCGAATACGAAACAATCACACTCTACGCTAAATGGGAGCCAGTCGTCATAACAATCACTTTGACGTGCTCAAACTACAGTGAGGCTGCACCAAACTATATGATGTACATCTACAAAAACGACACGCTAACCTGTCAAGTCGTCCCAACAAGTGCCACTTACCAACTTAAAGTACTCGCGCCCGAACTAGCAACAGGGGACACCTACACAGTCGCCTTTGTGTTCGGCTACTATGGTCAGTTTAGCGCAACCCCAACAAGCGGCGTTGAAGTTAACGGTCGTAAACTAAAAATAACAAGTTTTTCAAACAAAACATTAACCTATACGCTCGTAACTCCGCGCATAAACTCAACAGTGATAATATAATCCGATTTGTCAGGCAACGGACGCTGGAGCAATACCGTCGTCGTCTAATGCCGCAAAAAATGATAACCTAAAATTTATGCGCAATCGCGCCGCGGCGGGCAAAAAATAAGTGCAAGGACGCAAAAGTAAAGTTAAACATCCTTATAGTTATGCTTGCATAGATATTTGCGGGGTACATCAGTATAATTTTCGTGGATAACAGATTTGAATGCGTCGTCTAACACCACTAAAAGCAGGAAGAAATTGTTTTCTTCCTTTTTTATTTACAAAATTGGATTGTGTACAACTGCTTTGCGTTTGCTAAAAATTATCTTGCAAGTTGTGGATAAACTGTGCAAAACCGCAATTTGCGTGATATAATTTTAAAAGAAAAGCGGCGCGGGTTTTGGAAAATGGGCACAACCGCTGGATGCATGTGGATTGTTTTAGTTTGTTAAGCGGCGGAAGGGTTTCGCGCCTAAGTTTGCAAGGGGGCTAAGGCAGTGTGGCAGCGGAAAAGGTCGAAAAATGCGGCGCGGAAAGTGCGCGGTAAGATAGTGAGGTGGCGCGGGCGTGGTGCGCGGCATTTTGTGAGGATGTGAGGGGTGGCGCGGTCGCGAGAGATAAGTAGTGGGTAATTGCGTAAAAGTTGATAAAAATGTGGAAAAAAGGCGAGAGTGTGCACGTTTGCGACAAAAAAGTCGTATAATAGTAAAATACTTAGCGAAAAAGCGTTGACATAAATTTGCTAAAGGTATATAATAACTTATAGGGTTGCACAAAAAGTGTACAATGTTACATAATTTCATAGATAGGGCAGTAAGCCCTTATTTTACTAAAGACAATGCTATTCGCGGGATTTTGGGCGAAATATTGTTGCTTTTTGTGATTATGAATTCAAAGTGGCGAGGCGCAAAATGTGCCCGCTTTAAGTATTTAAGAGGTATAACAATGTTTAGATTTGCAAAATATTTCACTAAAAAAGAATGGGTCTTTTTAGGCATACTCGTGCTAATAAACATCGGGCAAGCCTTTTTGGACTTGACGCTGCCTGACTATATGGGCGACATTGTAAACCTAGTCCTCGCGCACTCTGCGATGAGTGAAGTTTGGGCTAAGGGGCTAATGATGTTGCTAATCGCGTTCGGCAGTATTTCGTGCTTAATCGTCGGCAACCTAATCGCGTCTAAGATTTCTGCCGACTACACAAAGAGAATGCGCGCACGCGTGTTTGACAAAGTTCAGTCCTTTTCGCAAGGGACAATGAACAAGTTCACGACCGCGAGCCTTATCACGCGCTCGACAAACGACATCACGCAAATTGGTATGGCGATAACAATGACATTGAAAGTTGCTATCTACGCGCCAGTTGTCGCAATTTTTGCACTTGTGAAGGTTGTCGGTAAATCGGGGGAACTCTCAATCGCAACAGGTGTTTCGGTGTTTGCGCTTGTCGCACTAATCGCATGCGTAATGATTTTTGCCGTTCCAAGGTTTAAGAAAATCCAAAAACTAACCGACCAAGTGAACGGTATCAACCGCGAAAACCTTAACGGGTTGCGTGTCGTGCGTGCGTACAACGCGGAAAACTACCAAAAAGACAAGTTTGAGGTTGCAAACGATAGTTTGATGAGAAATAACTCGGTTGTCGGCAAGCTGACGAGTGCGCTCAGTCCAATTATGACGCTTGTAATGAACGGGTTGAACCTCGCAATCGTTTGGCTCGGCGCGTACCTAGTTAACGACGCAACACTTGATGTTGCAACGCTTACCGCGTTCACAATGTACGCAATGCAAATTATTATGGCGTTCTTGCTCGTCAGTGTAATTTTCGTAATGATACCGCGCGCGACCGTTTGCCTCAAGCGTGTCTACGAAGTTCTTGATGCAGAAGAAACAATTACGGACGGCAAGGGCGTTTACGCTAGCGCAAGCGGCGAAAACGATAACACCGATGTTCAAAACGTAGTTTCGAGCGCAAAAACTACTAATGAAAGCGCAACCGTCGCAGGGGGCGAACAATCCAGAGTCGCCGAAACAGCGGGAGCTGCCGCAGCGACCCCAAGTGGCGACATTAACACAGCCGCAGCACAAAACGGCGAAAAGGGCGGCGTTGCAACACAAAACAGTGTCGCGCAAAGCACAAGCGCAACTGTTTCCGAAAGCCAAAGTGCCGCACAAACTGCTGTTGCTGCTCAAAATGAACAATTAAAAGGTACAATTCAATTTAAAAATGTAAGTTTCCGATACCCCGACGCAGAAGAGTACGTGCTAAAGAATATGAACTTTAGTTGTGAGCGCGGGCAAACAATTGCGTTTATCGGCTCGACGGGGAGCGGGAAGAGTACCGCAATCAACTTGATACCAAGGTTTTATGACGTAACCGAAGGCGAGGTTTTGGTAGACGGAAACAATGTTAAAGACTACACGCTAGAAGAGTTGCACGCAAAAATGGGTTACGTTCCACAAAGAGGTATGCTTTTCAGCGGAACGGTTCGCTCAAACGTTGACATCGCGGGCAGCGGACTTTCGGATGAAGAAATTATTAGCGCGCTCAAAATCGCGCAAGCGTACGACTTTGTCGAGAAAATGGGCGGGCTTGATGCGCACATCGCGCAAAACGGCAGCAACCTATCGGGCGGACAAAAGCAGCGCCTATCAATCGCACGCGCCATTGCAAAACACCCTGAGATTTGCATTTTCGACGACTCATTCTCAGCGCTTGACTACAAAACGGACAAAACTTTGCGCGCAACGCTCAATAAAGAAATGAAAGAAACAACAAAAGTAATTGTTGCGCAACGTATCGGAACGCTCAAGGACGCCGATACAATTATAGTGCTTGACAGCGGCGAAACGGTCGGTATGGGCACACACAAGCAGTTGCTTAAAACATGTGAAGTTTACAGGCAAATTGCAAGTTCACAATTAAGTAAGGAGGAGATTTATGATGCAGACGAGGACGAATAAAACAGGCGCAGCAGCCACTAAAAGTGCAAATTCAATGCCTTTTGGCAAATCAATCGGTAAATTCATTAAATTTTTAAAACCTTACTATGCTTTTTTGATACTCGCAATCCTTTGCGCGGTGGTTGGTACGGCGTTTAACATTATCGCGCCAAACCAAATCGGGGAAATAACCAACATTATCCAGCGCGCAGTTACTACGGGCACGGCAGTTGACATCGACAAAATCACGCAAATCGGCGTTATGCTCGTGTGCTTGTTTTTGTGCGGCGCGTTACTTTCGTATTTTCAAGGTGTCTTGGTTACGATAACTGTGCAGCGCTCAAGCAAAAAAATGCGCTCACTTATCTACGCAAAAATCAACAGGTTGCCACTCAAGTATTACGACTCGCGCCCATTTGGGGACACGCTAAGCCGTGTTACTAACGACGTCGACACAATCGGGATGACCTTTAACCAAGCGTCAGTGCAGTTGCTTTCGGGCGTAACGCTCCTAATTGGCTCGATTATAATGATGTTTGTTACTTGCTGGCAACTCGCAATTGTCGCAATTGTCGTTGTTCCGCTCGGAAGTGTGCTTGTGAGCGTTATAATGAAGTTTTCACAAAAACACTTTATTAGCCAACAACGCGAACTCGGACAGCTTAACGGTATTGTTGAAGAAACATATTCGGGGCAAAACATCGTTTCGACTTTCAACGCGCAAAAGAAAGTTAAGGGCGGGTTTGACGGCGTCAACAACAAACTTGCGAAGTCGCAGTACAAGTCGCAGTTTGTGTCGGGTATTATGATGCCGCTGATGGAGTTTGTCGGAAACATCGGCTACGTCGCAGTTTGTATCGTCGGCGGGCTTCTGTTCCTCGACGGAAAAATTGAAATCGGCGCAATCGTAAGTTTTGTTATCTATATTAGGATATTCACGCAACCGCTTGCGACAATCTCGCAGTCGTTTTCAAGTTTGCAGTCGACAGCGGCGGCAAGCGGCAGGGTGTTTGAGTTCCTAGAAGAAAAGGAAATGCCTGAGGAGGTCGTTACGCGCGAGCTTAAGGAAGTCAAGGGGAACATCGATTTTGAAAATGTTTGCTTTAGTTACAACGGCGAAAAAATGGTGCTCAACGGCTTTAGCGAGAGCGTTAAGGCGGGGCAGAAAGTTGCGCTCGTTGCGCCAACAGGGGCAGGCAAAACAACGCTTGTCAACCTGCTGATGAAGTTTTACGACATCGACAGCGGCGATATTAAGATTGACGGCGTTTCAATCAAGGAGTTGTCGCGCGAAAACGTGCATAACTTGTTTGGAATGGTTTTGCAGGATACGTGGCAGTTTGAGGGCAGCATTTACGATAATGTTATCTTTAACACGAAAGGCGCGACCGAGCAGGACGTTGAGGACGCGTGCAAGCGCATTGGGCTAGACCACTTTATTCGTACGTTGCCGCAGGGTTACAACACGCACCTTGATGACACGGTTTCGCTGTCGGCGGGGCAAAAACAACTGCTGACAATCGCGCGTGCAATGGTTCACAACGCGCCTATGCTCATACTCGACGAGGCGACCAGCAGCGTCGATACGCGTACCGAACTCATAATCGCGCGCGCTATGGACGAACTTTCCAAAGACAAAACAAGTATTGTCATCGCGCACAGGTTGTCGACAATCAAAAACTCGGATAAGATTATTGTTATCGACAACGGTAAAGTGCTTGAGTCGGGTTCGCACGACGAACTTATGAAACTTGGCGGCAAGTACGCTGAACTTTACAACTCGCAGTTTTAGTTGAATGGTTAAATTGTGTGTAAACGCAATGTATCAAAACAGTATATTGAAATGATATATTAAGACAATGTGTTGAAACATTATATTAAAACTGTATGTTGAAATAATGTGTTTAAGTAATACATTGGAATAATACAGTTAACCACTGTAAAGGGGCTTCATTGAAATAATGAAACCTCTTTTTTGTTGCAATGGGGAAATTGAACGCACAAAGTTGTTATCAAAAACTTGCTAGAATAATGTTAATTGTTAAGTGGGGTGTTTTTCATTGTTGATAGTTTTTTATTTACGGGGTGTTACTTGTTATTTTTGCGGCGGTGGGTGTTTGCAGGAAAGACGGGGCTATATGATTGCAATTTTTGAGGTTTTTTGGTATAATACAGTGTAGTTTGCAATCAAAGGACGGCGTTGCTTTAAAATTGGTTGCAAAATTGTGTTTCAATTAGGGGAACAGAAAGGAAATTTATGGATAAACTTGATTTAATAAAGACGACTAAGACGTACCAGACGATAGTTGACGACTACCAAAAGGAGAGGTTGCCGCACTGCAATTTGCTGATTGCGCCGGACAAAATGTCGTGTGAGTTGTTTGCGATTGCGTTTGCAAGTTTGGTTGTTTGCGAGGACAAGGACGAGATTGTTATTAGGAACATAACCAAGCGCATTCACCCCGATGTGTATTTTTTGCCGCGCGTGGGAACGCTTAAGGTTGAGGACGTCGAGATTGTGCTTGACAGGATTAACTACTTTCCAATGCAGGCGGATGTTAAGGTTTTTGTGCTCGAAAACTTTTCATCTGCGACGCCGCAAGCGCAAAACAAGTTGTTAAAAACACTTGAGGAGACGCCTGCGAACGTCTACTTTCTCATCACTAGCGAAAAAGAGGACGGCATTTTGCAAACAATCAAGTCGCGTTGCCGCAGGCTTGAACTTGAGCCACTGAGCGAGAGCGCAATCAACATTTTTATGACGCAGTACAATGTTGACGCCAAGCGCATTGACGTCGCGAACTTCTATGGCAGAGGCGAAATGGGGCGCACGGACTTTGCGTTGCAAAACGAGGTCGTGTCGAATTTTGTCGATTTGAGTTTTGACATAATCAAAGGCTGCAAAACATCCAAGGACTTGTTGTATTTTGCGGATAAACTTATGCAAAACAAGTCGGACTTGAAACTATTTCTGCATGTGTACGCGGACGTATTGAACGAGGTGCTGAAAATTCAAATTTTTGGCGACAACAACAAGTACGAAACGCTGCATTTTGGGGAACTCAAAAACGAACTGAGCGGCGACGCAATTTTGCAGATTATCGACAAACTCGCGCTCTTTGCCGAAATGGTGGAACGCGCGTGTAGCAGCACGTTGATTATCGACAACCTTTTGATTGAAACCTGCCGCTGCGCAAATCTTAAGTAACGCGAAAGGCTTAAGTAACGTGCAAACGCAAACGTGGCGCTCAAACCCACAACCTCGCGCGCAAGTGGACGCGGGCGGCGAACTGCGCCAGCTGCGTTTGGTTTACTTTGAAATTTTGGAGGCAAAAATGAAAACAATAACAATTAAGAGCCCATACATACAACTTTCGGCGACGCTGGTTGTTCCTGACGAACTAGAGGTTAGGGAAACCGACCTTGTCGTTTTTGCAGACGCGAACGGCACGCATATAGCGACAGTTGAGCGCCTCGGCGGGAAGTTTTTGGCGAGCGCGGAGCAGGAGTTTTTGAGGCTAGCAACTGAAGAGGACGTCGCGAAATCAAAGACGAGCCAGAACAAAACGCGCAGGGCAAAACGCTACTGTCAGTCGTTGCTATTAAAGCACAACCTTGACATAAAAATCATTAATGTTTACCTTAATTTGGACGCGAGCAAAATGATTTTCTACTTTACGTCAGACAAACGCGTAGATTTCCGCGAACTTGTCCGCGATTTGGCGCGCGAGTATCATTTGCGCATTGAAATGAGGCAGATTGGCGACCGCGAAGAGGTTGCGATGGCAGGCGGCATTGGGCCTTGCGGGCAGTTGTGTTGCTGCAAGCGCTTTTTGGGTAAGTGCGGACAGGCGTCCATCCGTATGGCGAAAACGCAGGGCTTGGCGCTCAATCCGTTGAAAATTAATGGCTACTGCGGGAAGCTTATGTGCTGCCTTGCGTTTGAAAACGACACCTACATTGACGCCTTGCGCGTTATGCCAAAAGTTGGCTCGCGCGTAAAACTACCTGACGGGAGCGTCGGCATTGTGCATTTCAACAAACTACTTGAGCGAGTGGTTACCGTCGAGTGCGGTGAGGACAACATTTGCTTTAACGATTTCACGCTTGACGAACTACTAGCGTGCAACCCGAGTTTTGAGCACGCGGACAGCAGTTGTTGCGGCGGGGACGACAAATGCGGCGCGGGTGCAACAAACGATAGTAAGAGTGGTGAGGGCGACAATGAATAAGGAACGGCTTGACGGGGTTTTTGCGGACGGCGAGCGACTTGACGACCTGCTGATTGGCGACTACAAGGTGTTGCAGTCGAAAAATTACTATAATTTCACAAGCGACAGTGTGCGGCTTGCGAACTTTGCGGACGTTAGGGGCAAGGACAATGTGCTTGAACTTTGCGCGGGCTGCGGGATTGTTTCGCTGCACAAGTTTGCCGACTGCCAAAGCAAAGGGGGTGTTATGACGGGCAAGTGGGTTTGCGTGGAGTTGCAGGAGCCGCTTTGCGCGCTTTGCGAAAAGAATATTTACATTAATGAACTTGAGGGCAATTTTGTTGCGATTAATGACGATTTAAAAAACACGTTCGCGCACGTGCAAAAGGCTAGTTTTGATGTTGTTTTGTGTAACCCGCCTTACGAGCGGGATAACTCGGGATTCAAAAAACTTTCCAAGTCGGACGCGATTGCGCGGGCGGAGATTGCGACCAACTTTGAGGAGATTGCGCGTGTTGCGGGGCAGGCACTTAGGTTCGGCGGCGCGTTTTACTTTATTTGTAAGAGTGAGAGGCTGTTTGAAATCGGAAATATCTTGGACAGGAACAATATGAAGGTTAAGAAGGTTAAGTTCATTTCTAAAAACGGCAGGTTTAGGTTGGCGTTCGTTAAGGCTGTTGTTGGGGCTAAGGACGGTGTTGACTTTGTGCGGTAGCGCACTGCTGTGGTCTTGGCTGGTTGCGAACCTATGGATATAGTTTGGCGGCAAACTTTTGCGCTATATATTTATTTCAATTCTCGGCGTGGTAGCGCACTGCTGTGGTTGCTGTCAGTATGGACTTAGAGGTTTAGCGCGGCGGCGTTAGTTATTGCGGGGTGCTGCGTTTCTTTGGGTGCATATCTAGCGAGGCTTGAGGCAGGACTGGGTTAGTTAGGATTATTAGTTTTAATAATTAATTTGCGTTTAAAAAGTTGATAATTTTTTATAAAAAGGATACATTTTTTATTAAATAGAGGTTTATTTTTATTAAATAGAGGTTAAAATGGCAGATTCAAGGGAATATCAGTTTTATTTTGTGGGGACGCCGATTGGTAATTTTTCCGAAATGACTTACCGCGCGGTGGACGTTTTGAAGAGTGTCGACGAAATTTGGTGCGAGGACACGCGCCACTCGTTGCCGCTGCTAAATTACTATGAGATTGCAAAACCGCTGCAGAGTTTCCACAAATTTAGCGACAACGGCAAAATTGACTTGTGCAGGCAAAAACTTTTGGACGGCAAGCGCATTGCGTACATTTCCGACGCGGGTATGCCGTGCATAAGTGACCCAGGGGTAAAACTCACTCAAATGCTCATTGCGGAAAAGATCAAGTTTACCGTCGTTTCGGGCGCGTGCGCGTGCATAAACGCCCTGATTTTGAGCGGGTTATCCACCGAAAACTTTTACTTTGTCGGCTTTTTAAAGGACAAACCAAAGTTTCGCAGCGAGCAAATTGAAAAAATCCGCGACCTGCAAACGACAATCGTTTTTTACAGCAGCGTCCACAACATAAACGATGACCTAAACTACCTATTCTCGCAACTCGGCGCGCGCAAGTGTGCCGTTGTTCGCGAAATTAGCAAAATGTACGAAACCGTCTATCGCGGCACGCTCGGAGAGTTTGCAATCGACGACCCGCGCGGGGAGTTCGCGATTATCTGCGATGGTGCAAAACCCGCGCCGTGCGACCCCGAAACGGAGTTGCGTAACCGCATAGAGAGCGGGCAGGACGAGAAAGAGGCGGTTAAAGAGGTCGCGAAACTGTGCGGACTTAAAAAGAACGACGTCTACCAGTTGTATATAACCACGTTTAAAAAATAGCGACTCAATTTGAAATTGCTTTTAAAGGTAACTTTCAAAAGTATTTGCAAGCGCAAAAATGGCGCAAATACTTGATTTTTTTGAAATAAAAGTATATAATATGTGGTAATTGTAACAGACAATAATTATTAAACAAAATGAAACACAGAGAGGAATAAAATGTTAGATAAAAAATATAATTTTACCGAAAAAGAGCAAAAATGGCAAAATTATTGGTTTGAAAACGACATTTACAAGTTTGAAAAGGGCAGTACGAGAAAAATTTTTGCAATTGACACGCCGCCTCCAACTTGTAACGGCAAAATCCATATGGGGCACATCTCGTCGTATACGCACATCGAGACAATTGCGCGCCACCATAGGATGAAGGGCGAAAACGTTTATTTTCCGTTCGGCTTTGACAACAATGGTTTGCCAACTGAAAGGTACGTTGAAAAGGTTATCAAGAAAAAGGCGTATATGTTGCCAAGAGAGACTTTTGTTGACCTATGTTTAAAGGAAACGACCAAACTTGAGGAAGAATTTTTTGACCTTTACAAAAAGGCGGGTTTTAGTTGCAACCTAAAGCAGCATTACTCGACAATCGCGCCGCGCACGCAACAAATCTCGCAGGCGTCGTTTATTGACTTATATAATAAAGGTTACGTTTACCGCCAAGAAGCGCCTACGCTTTGGTGTACTGAGTGCCAAACGGCTTGCGCACAGTCCGAACTTGAGGACAAGGAGATTGAAAGCACTTTCAATTATCTTAAGTTTTACATTGAGGGTGAGGACGAGTTTGTTGTTGTCGCAACAACAAGGCCGGAAATGCTTTGTGGTGTTGTTTGCGTGTTCATAAATCCCGACGACCAGAAAAACCTGCATTTAGTCGGCAAAAAATTGGTTGTTCCTTACTTTGGGTACACCGTGCCAGTGCTTACCGATGAAATGGTTGACCTTGAAAAGGGTTCGGGGGTCGTTATGTGCTGTACATTCGGCGACACTGTCGACAAGGAATGGCAGAGAAAGCACAACCTTGAAATCAAAAAATGCTTTACCGATGACGGCAAAATGACCGAACTTGCGGGCGAGTTTGCGGGGTTGAAAATAACCGACGCACGCGAGCAAGTCATTGAAAAATTAAAGGAAAACGACTTGCTTATTAAGCAAGATAAAATCGTGCACGCCGTTTCGACGCACGAGCGTTGCGGAACTCCTGTTGAAATTGCGGTCAAAAAACAATGGTTCATTGACGTTTTGGGGCACAAACAAGAGTTGTACGACGCGGGCTTGCAGACGAACTGGCACCCGCAGTTTATGCGCGCTAGGTACTTGAACTGGGTTGAAAACTTGGCTTGGAACTGGTGTATTTCGCGCCAGAGATACTTTGGCGTTCCGTTCCCTGTTTGGTACTGCAAAAACTGTGGCAAAACTGTGCTTGCAGATGTTTCAGAACTTCCAGTTGACCCACAAAAACAACAACCAAAAACGCCTTGCGAGTGCGGTTGCTGCGAGTTTGAGGCGGAAACGGATGTTATGGACACGTGGGCAACAAGTAGTTTGACGCCGCAAATCTCCACCGATATGGAGACGGGCAAGGGGCTTGATGACACGATGGTTCCTATGAGCCTAAGACCAAACGCGCACGACAACATTCGCGTGTGGGATTTCTATACGATTGTTAAGAGTTTGTACCACTTCAACAAATTGCCGTGGACGGACTTGATGATTTCGGGCTACGTAACCAATCCGGACGGCTCAAAACTTTCTAAATCTAAAGTAAACAGCAAAGAAACACCGCAGGAGATTATCAAAAATAACTCCGCCGATGTTACAAGATATTGGGCAAACAGCCTTTCACTTGGCAAAGATACCGCTTTTTCAACGGTTGAGTTTGATAACGGCAAGAAGCTCGTCAATAAGATTTGGAACGTCAGCAAGTTCGTGCTGTCTTTCCTTGAGGGGTACGAACCTAAAAAGGTTGAACTTGAGACCATCGACAAGTGGTTGCTTGAAAAATATAAGGACTTGAGCAATAAGTTTGTTAAGTTTGTTGATAATTATGAAATTCCGCTTGCGATGAACGAACTTGAAAAGTTTTTCTGGAACTTCTGCGACAACTACGTAGAAATTGTTAAGCGTCGTCTTTATAACCCAGATGTTTACGGGCAAGAGAAGTGCGACTCTGCAAAATATGCGTGCTACCACGCGTTGCTTGGTATGCTCAAAATGTTTTCGCCTGTGCTTCCGCATATAACCGAGGAAATCTATATGGATTACTTTGCGGAAAAAGAGGGCAAGAAGTCAATCCACGTTTCGGGGTACCTCGACTTGGGTAGCGACGTTGACACCGACTTGATTAGCAAGGGCGAAAAGATTGTTGACGTGGTCGCGCTCGTAAGACAGTTTAAGTCAACTAATAAGGTTTCATTGAAAGCCGTAATTAATGACGCAACAATTTATTCAAACGTGAACGACTTTTTAAAGAGTGCGGAAATCGACATTAAAGCCGTCTGCTCAATTAACGAAATTAATTATGTTGACAGCGAAACATTTAATGTTGAAGTTGGTTCGCTTGTTCCGGAAACCGACGGAGCGTAAACGCAATAATATAAAGTTAAAATTAAAATATCAAACAGTGTTAAATTGTTTGATATTTTTTTGTTGTTGTGATATACTAAAACCGATAAAAATGAAATTTGGTAAGGAGTTTTTTGTTATGAAAAAAGACGAATTAGAAAACACGAAAAAAGTGGGGGGGGGGGGTATAACTGCTAAAAACAGCAGGATACTCGCAAAAAATAGCAGCTATCCTGCAGATTTTGACAAAAACTGCAAAAATTCACAAAATTTAGAAAATGTGCAAAACAACTGCAAAAATTCAACAAATAAAAACAAAGGCGAAAATACAATAAAAAATGCTCAAAATGTAGATATTGAAAATTTAGAGTTTAAAAATGGTTTTACTAATAAGATTTTAAGCAATAATGATTTAGATAATACAAATAAAAAATTAAATAATACGAAAGAAAATTTTGAGAATGCACATATTACCTATAATGAATGTACTACAAAAACTACGTGTGCAAAAAAGGTAGGTAATATTATGTCAATTGATAATAAAAATAAAAATGAAAATAATAAAGTAAACGTTTCGCAAGTATCACATAATGAAAATGAGAAGAACTGCGCGTGTGTTGCGAGTGTGGGTTGTGAACAAAATCACGGCGAGAAAAAAGTCGCAAAATGCGGATACGAAAATAGCGAAGAGTTTGGGCGTAGGAATTGCGAAGCGGGTTGCGCAAATGATATTAAGTCGAATGATATTAAGGTTAATAGGGATGAGCAGGCGGAAGCGAAAGTTCAAAACGCGTTCACGGCAAAACTTTGTGTTTGCCTTTTTGCAATTGTTGCGTGTTTTGCGTTCGCACTTGGGTTTTGTTTTGCAAGTTTGAGTGGGAGTTCTGCGTCAAATACTTTTAGTGTGGCGGCAGACTTTGGCGGCGGCGAGGGTTCGGCTTCTAACCCGTACTTGATAAATTCGCTTGCAAATTTGAAGTCGCTGGCAACTGGCTGCAACAACGGTTATAGTTATACGGACAAATATTTTAAACTTACCGCCGACATAACAATTGGCGGAACTGACTTAAGCAGTTGGACTCCAATTGCCAGCAGTTCGTCGAGTCGATATTTTTCAGGCATTTTTGACGGCGATGACCACACAATCACATTTCAGGGCAGTGTGAGTAAAAGCGTTTCAGATACGGCGTATTATGGTTTGTTATTTGGATATGTAAAAGGGAATGGGACTACCACGGCGGCGGCAACTAATGGTATTGTTAAAAACGTAAACATTGTACTTGACGATAACGGAACAACCGCCACTGACGAATTCAAAGTAACATTTGCATATTCAAGTGGAACTTTGTATTTCGGTGGCGTTGTTGGATACTCAAATGCTGGTATAGTTGACAACTGTAATATTTCAGGCAGTTCATTGACGGTTTCATCCACATCGAGGTCGTATGGGTATATTGGTGGAATTGTCGGGGAATGTTCAACGGTTTTGAATTGTGAGTTTAATACAAATTTTACCTCAGGTTTTGGCTGGAGTATTGGTGGAATTGTTGCCAGCACTACCAATGTTGATAATTGTAAATTTTTTGGAGATTTTCAAGCAAGCGGCATTATGCAATCTTGTGGAGCAATATGCGGGGAGTCTTGGGAGTCGAATTCAATGGTACAGAATTGTAAAGTTGTAGGGAAAGTGAATATAACTCGCTCGGATGCCACTGCAGCTCAAGGTGCGGGCGTAATTATGGGTTACACGGAAGGTAGTATTGCGAATTGTTACGCTAAAGTAGAGGAAAATTCTACAATAGTTGTTGCGGGGATGGGCGCTACAAGATGTGGGTTGATTGCGGGATTTTCACGCAATACAATTAATAATTGCCATGTAGAAGCCAATATGCAAACATTTAGTTGTGCAGATGCCAATAATTCTGTGTGGATTGGGCTAGTTTGTGGGAGTTCTGGGACTATTTCTAATTGTCTTGTTAATGCAACGATTGGAACGGTATCTTCGGGAACTGCTTTCAGTTTCAATTCTCCCTCTGGTACCATAAAAAATTGCATAATGATTGCAGATATTGAGACATTGACAGCGTCAAGTGGGTCATATCTCATTGGCTCAATATATGTAACCGCCTACAATTGCGTAGCAATCACAAAAGTTGGGGGTGTCGGCACAACTTATCAAATTTCAAATTCAAACGCAGGCACGACAGCAGACGGGATGATTTACGACGCAACTAACGGGCTCTACTCCGTGGCTTGGAACAGCAACAGCGTCCTTGTAAACGAACTCAAGCAAACGAGCACCTACACGAGCGGAACAGCCAACTTTGCGTGGAACACCGCGGGCGGAACGACAGGCGGAACGGCTTGGAGTTTCGCACCTACCTATGGAAGTGAAACGGGGGTATGGTTCATCGCAGGTCAAGAAAACGACGGCTTCCCGTTACTAAAACAATTTTACGTGCCGTCGATAATCAGCGTAACAATTAACGTTACAACCAACCTAGGCGGCTCAACCACGGGTAGCGGCACAACGGGTTCAATGGGCTCGGCGAGCGCGGGCGGAACCGCGGGCGCAGTCAACAAATTCATTCTCTACAAACTAGACGGACTAGGAAACGTCGTCAACCAGTACGTTGTCGAGAGTGGCAGCACCATACAATTTGAAAGCACAGCCTGCGACGCCTTTACAATAATGATAAACTACAAACTTTATATGGTAACGACAATCGACGGCGAAAATGCCCTGCAAAAAACATTTACTCCGTCCGAAAATAAAACAATTAACATATCCATAACCGCTCCCGCAAACGTCAACAATTGGATAGTAATTTAACACGCTCAACATATTGCCAAAAATTCAACAAAATATTTGTAGATAATAAAATGTTGTTAACTAATAATTTAAGTGCGCAAAAAATATTTTTATAGCAATTTAATGTAAAAAGCAGATTATGAATATTTGTTAAATGTGGTAAAATTTTAATATATGGATAGTAATTTGCATATTGTAAATTAAGCATTTAAAATTACAAATAAAAAATAAAACCACTTTATCATTTTAAAGCGGTTTTATTTTATTTAATTACAATAAAACAATTTGTCGAAAAGCAATTAATTGTAAAAAATAATTAAATAGTGGTAAAATTACATTAAAATAATTAAATTGCATTAAATTAGATTAAATTACATTGCTTGAAAGCATTTGTTTGCGCCTTATGATACTTGAGAGCAGTGCGGGCGCGTTTGCGATTGTGTGGGCAGGCGCGTTCGTGATGTTTGAGGGGCGGGGCAGTAAGTTTGCGATTGAGCGGGGCTTAAATAATCACGAGTTGCTGACCTACGAAAAGTGGGGCGGTGAGGTTGTTGTCGGCTTTGATTTTGTCGGGCGTGGTATGGTACTTGCTTGCAATCTCGCGCAGCGTTTCAAGCGGGCGGACGCAATGCAGCGCACGCGCGCGGTACGGTATAACAATCATATCGCCCTCTTCAACCTCGGTTTTGTTTAAATTTGCCGCCGAAATTATCGCAGGTGTGATGTTGTAACGCCTCGCAATTTTCTCAAGCGTGTCCTTGTAACCAACGCGAATTAAAAGGTTTTCCATAACTTTCTCCTCGATGTATTTTATTCAACTTTTCATTTTTTTTTGCTAAAAAACGCTATTTTTATTGAAAAAACACGTATTTTTTCGTATTTTTTTATTTTTTCTGTCGCATTTAGTTTAACGTGTTGGTGCGCGTTGGGTGTGCTTGCGCTGTTTATTCTTGCGTTTTTATTGATGTACATTTGCGTGCGTTGGGTGTGCGCGCACTTGTTTTTTGTTTTTTATCGTGTTTGTGTGCGCCTGTTCGGTTTGTGTTTCTTTCAAGGCGGGTTATTTTTTCACATTTCAATGCGCAGGTGGTTTCATAAAGTGGGGGAATCGGTCATAAAATAAATTATGATAAAATTTAGCGAACTACTAAAGGCGGTTGCGCTCATAACCGTTTTTTCCTTGCTCACGCGTGCACTGGGGTTTGTGTTTAGGATTTACCTTTCGTGGGAACTCGGCGCGGAGATGTTAGGGATTTATCAAGTGGCGATGAGTGTCGTTGGCGTGCTTTTAATGCTCGTTTCAAGCGGGCTGCCGCTGGCGCTTTCTAAAATGACTGCGATTTACGAAACTAAGCGCGACCAACGCTCAATAGACCGCGCGACGACCGCAACGCTCATTGTTTCGCTCGCGCTCTCGGCGTTGCTGTGCCTGCTGATTTTTGCGTTCGACACTCCGCTTGAAAATATTTTTGCCGACTCGCGCACCATCCTCATAATTTTAACGTTGCTGCCGTCTGTGATTTTTTCCGCCGTGTACTCGTCGTTTCGCGGAACACTTTGGGGCAAGAAAAACTATTTCATTGTAGGGCTGTCTGAGTTTATAGAGCAAGTTATGCGCATAGTGTTCTTTTTCCTGCTCGCGTACTTTGTCGGCGACGCGCTCTCTAGCGGGGTTATCGCGGGCGTTTCGCTCTCAATCGCGTGCGTGTGCTCGGCACTGGTGGTTGTTATCTATTATTTTGCAAAGGGCAACCGACTCGGCAACCCGCATTCGCAGTACAGGCGACTACTTAAGAGCGCAACCCCTGTTACGGGCGTCCGTGTCGCAACAAGTGCGTTGCAGCCGATTATCGCAATTGTTATTCCAATGCAACTTGTTTTGGCGGGGATGGGTAGCGAGAATGCGCTTGCTGAGTTCGGAATCGCGGTCGGGATGACAATGCCGCTACTGTTTGTGCCGTCAATGCTTGTCGGGTCGGTCGCGATGGTGTTGCTGCCCGAACTTTCGTCGCAAATCGAGCAAAAAAACAAAGAAACCGCGCTTTCTCAAATCAATATGGCGTTCACGTTCTCGATTTTTATTTCGATGCTGATTATTCCTTTATATATGGGGATGTGGCGAGACATCGGGCTGTTTGTCTACAACAACGAGCGCGCGGGGTTGCTGCTTGCCTATTCCGCGTGGCTTATGATACCGCTTGCGCTCTCAAACATTTCCTCAACCGTGCTGAACGCCCTAAATCTCGAGGGAAAATCCTTTGTCAACTACTTCATCGGTGCGGTTGTGCTGATTGTCGCGATTTTGGCGCTCACGCGTGTCATCGGCATTGCTTCGCTTATCGTTGGAACGGGCGCTTGTATGATAATCTCTAGCGCGCTAAACATTAGGCTTATTCGCAAGCGCATTAACGCAAAAGTGGGGGTTTTGCGCCAAATTATCGTGATGGGCGCGCTCGCTGTTCCGAGTTTGTTTTTCACAAGTTTTACTTTCAACATTTTCGACGCGTTCTGCCCTAAGTTTTTTGCGCTCGCACTCGGCAGCGTCTGCGGCGCGGCAAGTTTTGTTCTCCTCTGCGTGATTTTTAAGGCAATAAACCTCAAAACGCTCCTTACAGAGTTCGCAAAACCGAAAAAGGGCAACCCTGAAATGAGTACTCCGCACATTCAGTCGCAAGGGGAAACGCAGTGGGCGCACAAGTCCCAAACGCGCCCCACAGCCGTCAAGCACGAACCGTAAAGGCGAATTAATGAAATAAAGAACAACCTTTAATAAATAATTAATATAGAAACAACTAATACGATTAAAGGGTATAACTAAAAGGATTTAGCGGTTTCGACAAGCGGAACTAAACGGATGCATTTAATGGTTGCAATTAATTCGTACTATTCGGATATTATTAATTTGAGCAACATTTGTTGCTCTTTTTGTTTTGGGGAGTAATTGTTTTTCAAAATTCTTGACAAAAATATGTTGTAAATGTATAATTGAAGTGTGGCAACACAAAGGAGGATAGGGATGTCAAATTTTGCAAAGAACTTAATTTCTTTGAGAAAATCGAGAAATTTAACACAGCAGCAAGTTGCGACATATGTTGGCATTGATTTTGAGGAATACCAAAAACTCGAATTTGAGATGTCGACGCCTGACTTGCCGACAATTAACAAGTTTGCGACATACTATGGGGTTGACCCTATAGATTTAGCGACAGGAGTTATTGCGGGTGGGGCGGCAAACACGGGCACGAACACAAACACTAACGAACAAAGCAACAAGGGCAAAGCGACAAGCGATGACCTACAAAGGTTTATTTCGACCGAATCTAACAATGTTTCGCCGAAATCAAGGGCTTGTGCGGCGGTTTTGGCTTGGTTCTTGGGTTATTTTGGTATTCACAACTTTTATTTGGGCAAAACTGGCTCGGGTGTTACGCAGTTAGTTTTGACCTTAACCGTTTTTGGCGCAGTTATCAGCGTCATCTGGGCATTTGTTGACTTCATTATGGCACTTTGCGGTTCTTTAAAGGACAAAGACGGCCGCGAGGTCAAGAGGTGGTAGCCTTAATTAGTTGAAACAATTTAATTATTATAGCGGGGTGTCCTTTGGATAATCGTTAGAAAACATTTGCAGAACGAGGTTTTACTTCAAGTGTGCAAATGTTTTTTTATTGCAACACTTGCGGCGGAGTGGGTGTTTTTTTTGCGCAAAGGGGGAAGAGAAGGCAATGTTTTTCATTGCGGGGGACAAGTTCGCTTGTTATTTGGGTAAAACTATGGTATAATCACGATGTATATGGCGAATTGGCGCGAGAGGTGGGGCGAGGAACGGGCAGGCTTTTGCTAAATTGGGCATTTTAATTTTAAAAGGTTTTCATTATTAAAAAACGGACACTTTAAACGACGGATAAAAGTAAATTGGTGGAAATTCTTTGATTTTAGTTGAAAAATTGGGTAAAATGCTTGTTTCTAGCGAATTTTTGCGCTAAAACACCAAAACAATACTAAATTAAACGAGGGGCGAATATGTTTGCAGTTGAAGTCGCAGATTTAAAAAAGAAATACGGAAACTCGGGCTTGGGCGTTGAGCGAGTGAGTTTCAATATCAATTACGGCGAAGTTTTTGGGTTTATTGGACCCAACGGCGCGGGCAAAACAACGACAATACGCGCGCTGATGGGGTTGCTTAGGGCTGATGGTGGGCTTGTCAACATTGAGGGCAAGGACTGCTTTGTTGAGGGGCACTTGGCGCGTGATAGGGTTTCTTATGTGCCTAGCGAAATCAATGTTTATGGTGGGATGACAGTCCGAAAGTACATCGAGTTTGTGCTCGACCAAAAGGGGCGCGGCTACGAGCGTATCGACTCGCTTTGCACATATTTTGAGTTGAACCAAAACCGCAAAACGAACGAACTTTCGCTCGGGAACAAGAAAAAACTCGCCATCGTGTGTGCGCTTGCCAACTCTCCAAAGGTTTTGATTTTGGACGAGGCAACAATCGGGCTTGACCCGCTAATTCAGCAAAAACTGTTCGAGATTATCGAAGTTGAGCGCAAAAAAGGAACGGCGATTTTGATGTCGTCGCACAACCTCAACGAAATCCAGCGTTGTTGCGACAGGGTCGGCATAATCAAAAACGGCGTGCTTGTCGCAATCAAGGAAATCGGCGAGTTTAAGCACCGCCTACTAAAACACGTTGTGCTTGAAACGCAAATGGGGCATATGAGCCTTGAACTTGACGGCATTGAGGATTTGAAAATTAATGGCAACCGCTACGAGTTTAACTACCACGGAGAGATGAAAGCACTCAATGATTACATCGCAAGTCTTGATGTTACAAATGTTACAATCACGGATGTAGACTTGAACGACGAGTTTATGCGCTGGTATTAGGCGAACGGAAAGTGGTTAGTTTAAGTTGAATAAATTTTGTTGAAAAAATCAAAAAAAACTTTAATAAAACAAAGAAAACATATATTAAGGTGAAAAAAATGGAGAAAATTAAGGTAAATAAGGCGCGCAAAAGTTTGTACTGCACAGAACTTCGCTTGCAAAAGAAATCGTCGCTGTGGTGGCTGTGCGTTTTGGGCGTGCTGGTATTTGTTAACGTCGTTGTTTTCCCGCTTATTGAGTCGATTATTGACTCGCTCACGGCGGAAGAGAAGCAACAAATGATTGATATGGGGTTGTCGCTTGATTACGCGACCATAACCGACTACTTCTTGTATGAGTGCGGGGTAACGCACGCGCTCGGGGGTGCGTTGTTTGCGTGCTGTTTTGCAAGTATTTCACTGGCGCGCGATTTTAAGTACGGGACGTACGAGTTGTTGTACACGAACGGCTTGTCGCGTGGGCAGATAACGGGGACTAAGTACTGCGCGGTGTTGACGGTGCTTGTTGGAATGAATGTTGCTGAATTTTTGGTTGAGTTAGTGGGGATGTGTATTGTTGACTTTATCGGGATACAAATTGTGCCGCTGCTCGCGTTCTTGCTGTTTAACTTGATTGTGCAAATTAGCGTGGCTAGCATTGTTTTTGGCATAACGCTTTGCAATCCGAAAAAGTTTGGGTTGGGGCTTGCGATTGGGCTTCCGCTCGTGTTGTACTTTATCGCGTCGATTGCGGTCGGGCTTGAGGCGGGCGCAGAATTTGTTGAAATTTTATCGCCGTTTAGCGTGTTCTTTGATATGGGCGCGGATAAACCGTTTGACGTCAACTACTTTAGCCTTGCGCTGTTTGCGGGCTTAGCGGTTGCGGCAATGTGCGTTGGGATGACGAAAAACAAGAAAATTGATTATTGATAGGTGATTTTATGAAGTGTCCTATATGTGGGAACAAAATTTATCAGGGCGACAAGGCTTGTCCGTATTGTAAATTGCGTACAGATGTTATCGTTAACGCCAAAAACGCGCCCGCAAAAGAGGCGCTGAAGAAAAGGCAAAAGGACAACATTTACTACTCTAGTTACCGCCCCGACGACGTTAGTAAAATGAAACTGCTGCTGTTGTCGATTTTTGGCGGGTTTGCAGGCGCGCATTGTTACTACGTCGGGCGAATGGGGCGCGGGTTTACAATACTTATAATGTTTGTTGTGGCGCTAACACTTGCAGCGATACCCGAAACGTGGGAGTTGCACAAGTACCTTAGCGGGATGGTCGCGGGCGCGTTCGGGTTCGTCGGCGTAATGATGTGGTGGACGGACATTTTGGCGATTGTTTGTAATCGTTTTAAAATCCCGATTATTATTGAGGATTACAAAAAATAATACACACACAATTAAATAATAGATAAAAGGCGCAAAAAATTGCAGTTTTAATTGTAATTTGCCTTTTTTTTTGTTATAATTGCGGTATGAATTATACTTTTAGTAAGAGAGTTGAGGCGGAGAGCGTGATAAAGAAGTCGCGATTTATTGCGGTTGGGTTTCCGATATTTTGCGAGGATGACGCGAAAAACAAAATCGCGGCAATGCGCAAAGAGTTTTACGACGCGCGGCATATCGCGTACGCGTATCGGCTGGACGATGGGCAGGTTTTTCAAAAATCTAGCGACGACGGCGAGCCGAGCGGAACGGCGGGAAAGCCTATTTTGAATTTTATGATTAAAGAAAACATTGCCAACGCGATTATTTTTGTTGTGCGCTATTTTGGCGGCATAAAACTTGGCGCAGGCGGGTTGACGCGCGCGTATAGCGGCACGGCGGTTTTGTTAAAGGACGACCTTACAAAACAACTTAGCGCGGTAACTTTTTCTTGCGCGCTTTCCGACGTTGATAGGGTACTAAAACTTCTCGACGCGCGCGGGGTTGCGTACGAAAGAGAGTTTGCCGAAACCTGCAGGATTGCCGCAAGGTGCGAGGATGCCACGGGGCTAAAAGGCGCGCTGAGTGGCGTTTCTAGCGTAAATTACTTGTAACGCGCGGCGCGGCTGTGTTTGTCCGCAGTGGCTTATGAGACGGCGAGGTCTTGCTTGTTTGCGGCAGCTTGTAGTGCGCGGCGCGGGGGATTTGGAAGTAAATAGATGTAAAGAAACATTAATTTTTGTGCGTAATATGCAATTCAGGAATAAAAAACTACCCCGCGCCCAAAACAAAACAAAACAAGGTGCACGTACGCAAATTTCGCGCAAAACTAGGAGATAGCGTGGGACAACGCGAGCGCAAAGAAATTTTCATTAAAAAAGAAAAACATTTCATTATTTTTGCTGAATTTGCACATTTGCGTTGGAAAAAACGAAAAAAATAAGAAAAGGGGAGAAATAAGGGGCGAAAAATGGAAATAATTGAAATCAAAATGAAGAAAAACAAACAAGAGTTTGTTGCGATAACATTTGACGGCGAGAACATAAGTTTGACGCCCGACGCGATTGTAAAGTTTGGCGTAACGGTCGGAGAAGTTGACGACGCAAAACTTGCAAAGGCGGAGTTTGAGAGCGCGTGCGCGTTTGCGCTCAACCGCGTTATGGCGTGGATGACCTGCTCATATCGCTCCGAAAGTGAAGTTAAGCGTTACTTGCGCGATCGAAAATATTCAAGCGAAGTTGCAAATTACGTGATTGGAAAATTAAAGGAATACAATTTTTTGTCCGACGAAAATTTGGCGAAACAGTTTGTTGAATACGGGCAAAAGAAAATGGGCGTCTACAAAATGAGGCAAAAACTAATGGAGAAAGGCGTCAGCAAGGACATAATCGACGACGCGCTTGAAAACGTCGAGGCGCAGGACGAAATTTGCTACAATTTTGCCGTAAAAAAACTCGGGAACAATGAGCGCACGCGCGAAAATATGGCAAAGGTGTACAGATTTTTGATTGGCAAGGGCTTTGATTACGAAACAATTAGACGCGCGTTTGCAAAACTTAACTACGAGGACGAGGAATGATTGGGATTGACATTGTGGAAATCGAGGATTTTAGCGACAAGGATTACAGTCGAATTTTCACGAAAAACGAACTAGCGTACATCAACAAAGCGACATCTTGCGCGCGAAAAACCGAGGTTATGGCGGGAATTTTTGCGGCGAAAGAGGCGGTTTTTAAGGCAATGCGTCTTGAAAATCTTGGGTTGGACGTCTTGAAAAACATCGAGATTTTGCACAAAGAAAACGGTTGTCCGTATTGCGTATTTGAGGACAAAAACATCGAGCTTTCAATTTCGCACACGCGCCACACCGCTGTTGCTGTTGCAATTGTTGGCTGAGAAAGTTTTGGCTGTGTATTTTGGTTGCAATTTGTGTAAAATTGTTATATAATACTTAATAAATGACGCGTGCGCGCGCGAGGTTACTACAAGGATAAAAGTCGGAGAGGGTGTTTAAAGGAGGGGTCAAAATGAAAGAAAAACAGGTCAATGATTATCAATTAGCTGAAGAGTGTCAGTACATTCGCGAGCAGAACTCGCTTGTTGCAAAAAACAATCGGGCGACGCGACGCTTAGCGATTATTTTGTCGGCGCTGTTTGTTTTAATATCGGGGTGCATTTTGCTTTGTATGTTTGCTGAGCGCGTCTACCTTTACACGGGCGTTGAGGGGCCATCAATGCAGCCGACCATTAACGCGAGTTCGCCTAACACGAGCGAAACTTACGATTATGTGTACATCAACACTTATCAGCGCGGTGTGTATGGGGATATAATTGTTATTAAACACAAATCGGCGAGCGGCGAGTCGAAGTTTTTAATCAAACGACTTATCGGCATCGCCGGCGACACTATCACAATTGATAACACCGACCCAGCCGAAACAAAGGTTTATAGGAACGACGTGCTGCTTGATGAGCCGTACGTTAAGTACAAAAAGTTTTGCGGGATTGGCGGAACTGAGGGCGCGCGCCATGGTGTAACGAGCGTTACAATCCCCGAGGGCTGTATCTTCTTTATGGGCGACAACCGCAACAATAGCGACGACTGCCGAAATTATAGTTATAACGAAAACCCCTACTGCGAAACCGCCGACAATATCGTCGGGCGCGTTGACTACATCATTGAGGGGGGGATTGAGGACGACGGCAAGGACGCGGAGCGTTTGTGGCGCGGCATAAAAGAAATCATTTCAAGTATCTTTTGATAATTTAGAAAATGGCAATATCTGCATTGAAAGTGTAAAACCTATTAATAGATAAGCGGATTAATTTATCAAAAAAACTAGAAAATTAAATATAAAATGACAATTTTAGTGCAATAATTAAAAATAATGAGTGAAAATTGGTAAAATTTAAACTATCAAACTCAAATGCAAAAATTAAAAGGATAAAAACCAAACAATAAAAAGCAGTTCTAAATCACAAAAAGTTCATTTAAACTAGCGCGAGCGCAAAAACAAAGGGGACGACAAATGAAAAATGTTAAACCACAAATAAAAAGCAAAACCAAGGTTAAGAGTATGTTTGACTTTATGAGAGAGGAAAATGCCCAAGCGCAAACTTCCGACTCCCAAGTTTTGCAGGACGAAAACAACAGCGTGGAGCAAACCACCGCAGCAGTCGGCGCAACTACCCAATCAGACGCGCCCGTCCAAAACACAGACGGCGCGTCAACTAAGGGCAGCGCCCCAAACAAAGGCGGGGCGGCAACCAAAAGCCGTGCGAAAAACAAGGGAACGCCGACAAAAGGCAAGACCGCTGCAAGCAAAACGCCTGCCGAGTCTGAAACACCCGATGTGTTGACAAAAGTTGAAGATGTAACCCAATCTTCTGCAAGTTCGCCGGCAGAACTTCAAAGAGTGGCAAAATCTCAATCGCGTAGCAAAACTAAAGGCGCGACCCCCAAAACGGAAAAACAAGACAAAACTTCAGCCGCGCAAGCTGACAAAACACTTGCCGCTGTTCAATCGCAAGAGCTCAATGAGGCGGCAAACATTCAGCGTGAATGGAAAGAGGTAAAACCAATTATTAAAAACGGATATGTTCGCGACCGCAGCGAAATTGAGGAAACGGACGAAATTGACGAGTTTGAAGGTGGCAAGGCGGACGTAGTTTCGGACATTGAGACAGGAGAGGCGGATAACGCTAACAATGTTGGGGCGCAACAGCAAGAGTCGAGCGAGGATGACATTGAGTCGGACAAGCCAGAAAGTGGCGCGCAAACAAATTCAAATGGAGTGGTTGTTTTAAAGCGAACCCGTGGCGAAGTGAGTGTTGACGGCAACAAGCACGGGAAAGACCGCAAGGGCGAGGATGATGCAGTTGCTGCTGCGCCTGCTGTTGTAAAAAAGCGAAACATTGTAGAAGTTGAGAGCAAAACATACGACGGGAGCGCTCCCGCCGCGGCGGAAAAGGTTACCTTTAAGCAGTATATGAAGGGTGTCGGCGTGAAAATTGCGCGCGGGTGGGATAGTTTTATTCACCGCAAGGGCGCGGTTAGGTTTTTGGCACTCTGCGCAGTGTTTGTCGTGCTGGTGGTCGTTATGATAATTTACGCGTCCGCAAACCGCACAAATATTAAGGATATTTTCGGCGATACGTGCAGGGCGTTTGTCTATGAGACGGGCGAGGTTACAGGCACGGGCAGTTATAAGAAAATTGAAACTAGCGAACTTGCAAAGGATATTCCAAACGAGAAATATGCTAGGAACTACCAGTTCATCGAGTTTACCGGCAAGGATATGGGTAAAACTATCCCGCTAGAAAAAATTGAGTTCGGGATTTACACGGACGACCCGAATTTGCGAGTTCTTGTAAAATTGACAATTTACTATGGCGATACCCCTCACTTGACGCTAAATTTGTCGGAAACGCCTGCGCAAAGGGTTGGGACGCGCGTTCTGTTCCAGTTATCAAATCAAGGTATCGACTTTAAGGGCGAAACAACAATTAAGGTTGAGTTTGCTTGCTACGATAAAACCGAATATGGAAATTTTGGAGAAAGCGCAGATAAAATCAATCCCGCATTCGTAATTTACAATCTTAATTATAGGTAATTCAAAAATTGCAGCAAATGCAAAATTACGTGGTGCAAAAGTTGTATATAAAGTTATGTGTATAATGGGAAAATAATGATTTAAATAGATAAGCAAACAATTATATTTGAGTTTGCGACAAAACGCGCTGCTAAAAACGGCGCGTTTATGTTTTCTTATTGACAAACTGGGCAAATTGTGTTAAAATTCCAATGATTTAGGAGCGGTGAAATTATGGATGAAAGATTTAAACAAGTAGTGTTTAATGTGAGAGTTATGGACGACGACTCGCGCAACAGGGAAATAGTGTACGGACTTGTCGATGACTATACTAATCACTTGAGCGTACAGTCGGGGCAGATTAGGGCGAGAAAGTACAAAAACTGCGTCGTCGTTAGTAGCAGTATGCGCGGCGAGTGTGAGATGATGTTGGTTTTAGATACGAGTAAACTTGACTCTCTGAAGTCGGTACAATTGGCAGGCAGCGTGCTTGGTGGGCTTAAATGTAAGGGTATTAAGCGCGAATTAGAGAGATTTGATATAGACTTTTTTGATTATGCGCAATTTCTTAGCGATAAAGCGGCAATCTTTACTTTAAACATAAGACAGGCAATGATTTCAAGTATTATTAACGATGATTGTGTCGGTTATGTTTATATGGATAAAGAAACCCGCAATAAAATTGCAAACAATGAATATGCTGCTCCATCGCTTGAGCAAATCAAAACTGCGTATTTAAACGCGATTAATGAAGAGCCAACCCCTCGCGAAGAAATGGCAGGGCTCAACTGCTTTATTAAAGGAAAAAACAACGACGCGGTTGCGCCAGTAGGCGGTGAGAACGGAGCGCAAAACGCAAACGGCGGTTCCGTTGACAAACAAAAGCGGGAGTTTATAAAACAGCGCGGCGACTGCTTACATTGTATTCCGCCTGTAAAGCCGGCAAAAGTTGCTCGCAGCGATTGCGACGTGCAAAGTAGTTTGCAAGATTTCTTTGACGCTAGTAAATAATTTAGATTTGATAATGCGGGTTCGCAAAACGCAGAATTTGGGAAACTGCAATTGAAAAATGACAAACAGCAGTTTAATATAAAAAGCAATTTAACACGCAAAAACAATCAAGTATGCAAAAACAATCAAGTACGAAATAATTAATAAAAATGCAAAACAATAAAATTACGCAAGGCGGGGGCGATTGCAAGAGGATGACTATGAAAAAAGATAGAAAGGTTTTTATTGGTGGCGCTTGGCCATACGCAAACAATTCACTGCACTTTGGGCACTTAGTGGCGTTGTTACCGGGGGACATAATCGCGAGATACCACAGAATGTGTGGGGATAAGGTTGTCTATGTTTCGGGCTCGGACTGCCACGGTACGCCGATAACATTGCGCGCACAGAAACTCGGGGTTACGCCGCAGGAGATAGCGGAACATTATTACAGCGAGGCTAAGGGCGTTTTTGAGGCGCTTGACTTCACTTACGACTTGTACACGAAAACGTACGACGAGTTTCACTATAAAAAAGTGCAAGAGTACATCAAGAAAATCGCCGAGAACGGGTTTCTCTACGAAAAGGACGAGCCCGAGGATTACTGCGAGCACTGCCAAAAGTTTTTGGCTGACCGCGACGTTGTTGGGACTTGCCCACTTTGCGGCGGCGAGGCAACGGGCGACCAGTGCGACAGCTGTTACAGCGCGCTAACGCCCGATATGCTCAAGGACAAACACTGCAAAACTTGCGGCGGCGCGACAACTTTGAAAAATAACCGCCATATGTACTTTGCGCTCTCTAAGTTTGAGAAACAACTGCAGGACTTTGTCGCAAAGTTCGGCGGAAACTGGCGCCAAACTGCTATCAACGAAACAAATAAGTACATCAACGAAGGGTTGCGCGACAGGGCGATTACGCGCCAACTAAACTGGGGGATTCCTGTTCCGTTTGAAGGTTTTGAGGACAAAAGATTGTATGTGTGGATTGAGGCGGTGTTTGGGTACCTGACCGCGGGAGAGCGCGCTTGCGAGAGTTTGGGTTACAACTTTGCGGACTTTGCGCAGAACGACGACGCGCTGACGTATTACACGCACGGCAAGGATAATGTCGTTTTCCACACCGTCATTTGGCCTGCGCTGCTTGAGGCGTTGAAAGGGAATTACACATTGCCAAAATATATCGTTTCGTGCGAGTTTATGAATATGAACAACGCAAAAATGAGCAAGAGCAAGGGCAATTATATGACCGTCAACTCACTCATCAAGCAGTTCGACTCCGACACAATTAGGTACTACTTTACGCTCAACAACCCTGAGAGAAAAGATTCAAACTTCTCGCTCGACGATTTCATTAACATCCACAACAAACACCTTGTCGGTGGGTTTGGGAACTTTGTCAACAGAAACCTCGCGTTCCTCGTCAAAAAGTTTGATGGCGTGCTTCCTAAAGAGGAGGTTTCAAAACTTGTTGCCGACGAAACGCAGCGCACATATAAGGTTGTTGAGGAACTGTTTGAAAAGTGTGAACTTAGAGAAGCGGTTAACACGATTTATAACTATATTCAGTTTGCAAATAAGTATTACGACGAAAGCGCGCCATGGGTGCTTGCAAAGGAAGATGTTGCTAAATTTAACCAAGTTACAAGCGATTGCATTTATATGATTTGTAATATTGCAAACCTACTGCGCCCAATCACGCCGAAAGCCTGCCAAAAGATTTTTAACCTACTTAAAATTGAGGACAACGGCTTTGATGTCGTCAAATGTGGCGCAGTCGACAAACTTGAAAACGTCGACATCCTGTTTGAAAAAATTGACCCCGACAAAGTTGAAATCGAACCGCCTGTTGATACCTTTGTCGAAAAAATGAATAACCAAAACTAACGCTAAAATAAAAATGCCAAAATAAAATGGGAATTTTGATCATATCAATTTTAAAATAGATAATCAATTATATAAAAATTAGACTATATATTGATACGCATTATTAATGATACGGTTTATTAATAATGCACTCTATTGATAGTTTGCTATTGCTAGTACCAAGAGATTACTAGCGTCAAATTTTTAGTATCTATGTAATCCAGCGCAATGATAAGTCTTGAGGGATAAATAAATAAAACATTATAGTCAAAAAAGAATTTGTGAAAAAAGTAGTTTAATTTTAGTATCTAAGCAATTGTAAGTTTGAATTGCTTAGATATTTTTATTTCCGCAGTATTCATAATGCGACCTCAAAATATTGTGTAACTCGCCGCGCGCTTTTGCGTGGTGCCTACGCAATGTAACTATCTACGCAAGCGCCAGCCGTCCACAAAGCATTCATTACTCACAAAATAGTCGCCGCTTGCAAAGCAACTTCTACCCGCAAAACAGCTTCCGCGCAAGACAACTACCACAAAAAAAATGGCTATTTCAAGCCAAACTGCACTTGCATATAAAAAAAGTTTTTACGCCTCAAGCCGAAAAACTTCCCCGAATTGGCAAAAGTTTACGGGTAGACTAGAAAAACTTCCCTAAAATCGCACTTTTTTGTGTCTATACTTGACAAAATGGGGTAAAATGCAACTTTTGTCAACTGCCACTTGACAAAAACAGCAAAAATACTACTTTTGTCAACTGAAAGTGTTTACTTTTTGAATGTTTTTTGCTATAATAAAGGGGAGAGGAGGGAAATGATATGGTTATTGAAAGAGAGTTGTATGTAAAACAGATAAAAAATATGTTGTCAAATGAGCAAATTAAGGTAATTACAGGCGCGAGAAGGTGCGGCAAGTCTTATTTGTTGGATTTGATAATTGAAACCTTGAAAGGCGACGGCGTGGCGGACGACCACATTATTAAGTTGGCAATGGAAGATATGTCGAATAAATTTTTGCGCGACGGGGATGTTTGTCACCAATTTTTGATTGACAAAATCAAGGATGACGACAAGTATTATGTGCTAATTGACGAGGTCCAAATGATTGACAGTTGGGAGCAGGTTGTTAATTCCTTGCGACTTAGGAACACGAGTATAGTAATTACGGGTTCCAACTCGAAGATTTTGTCGGGCGAACTTGCAACGTTGCTTTCGGGCAGGTATGTTGAATTTCAATTGCGAACGGTGTCATTTTCTGAATATTACAACAGTTTGCGCAAAATGAGCAACAGTAGCATAGATGTAAGGAACTGCATTGAAGAGTATATTAAAAATGGCGGCTACCCGATTGTGCTTTCGTCAAATATGGATAATTATCAGATTTCAAGTATTGTAACAGATATCTTCCATTCAACAGTTCTAAAAGACGTTGTTATGCGCAACGGGATAAAGGACGAGGTGCTACTTGGCAAACTTGTTGACTACTTATTTGACAATGTTGGCAACCTAATTTCAATAAGAAAAGTTGTCGATTATTTGAATAGTAACGGAACAAAAACCAATGCGCAAACAATTAGCAACTATGTAAAAGCGCTTGAAAAGGCGTTTGTTGTAGAAAAAGTGCCAAGATACGATATTAAAGGCAAGGAACTGCTTACAAGCATCGACAAGTACTATGTCGCCGACCATTCGCTAATGTATGTAAGGCGCGGGTATTCCTTTGATTACATTGGGCAGGTGTTGGAAAATATTGTCTACAACGACCTAAAAAGTCGCGGCTACAAAGTTTACGTCGGGAAGTTTGGAGATAAGGAAATTGATTTTATCGCCGAGTTCCCAAACCAAAAGGTTTACGTCCAAGTCTCTTATAGTATTGCAAACGCCGATACGCTAAGTAGAGAGTTGCAGCCGCTTATGGATGTTAGGGACAACTACAAAAAGTATATTGTAACAATGGACTCGCTGGCAAGTGGCAATAAGGACGGGATAGAATTTATTTATTTGCCTAATTTCTTATTAAAAGATAACTTGTAAGTACAACTTTCACTGGACATAATTTATTGCCAAAGAATAGTTTGTTTGTAATTTTTGCTAAATGGCAATTACACCGCATTTTCTGCAAAAAAAACAACTGAATGATAAAAGAAATAGTGGCAGTGAGTGTTTTTGCTAAAATGGGCTTGCAAATGTAGCTTATTGCCGAAATGCAGTTTGCGAACTTTCACTTAGTATAGTTAGTTGACGTGGTTTTGTTCAAACGCAGTTTTCAAGAATTATAGTTGTAAGTATTTAATTTAATCGGTTACCCAAAAATAAAAGGGCAAATATTGAAAAAGAACTTGATTTTTAATTGTAAATGATATATACTATCTATAAATAAAAGGAAGAACCATTATTTTGTGCTTTGGTTCGGTTTTGGCGCGCGCGTAATTTGCGGCTTGCCAAACAAAAAGAGGGAGTAAATGTCAGTATTAAAAGGAATTTTTGTTTACACACTTATTTTCATTGGATTGGTTATAGGTGTGGGAGTTATTTTGGTCGGGATAATGTACTTTTTCCCTTCCGTTTCAATTTTTGGTTATAAGTTTTATCACGGGAACGACGCGGGCGCAACCTACGATGTTGTTTCAAAACTTGATACGACGGAGACGACTGTTGATAATAATATTATCAATATCGATAAGAGTATTACCGACAACCTTGACGCGGTCGAAATCATCGCGGACGAGTACAACATTGAGGTCGCTATATTTAAAGGAACACTTGCCGATACGAATTTCAGAGTTGAGTTCACGAGGTCGTTGACTGGGTTCATCAACAAAGAAAGCGAGGGACCAAAGTTCTCAGTTAGCGCTAGTCAAAAGGCGCTTTCTGGCGAAACAACAAATAAAAATGTCGTAACTTTTGCAGTCAGCGAGCCAGACGGCTTGTATATGAACCGCAACGCGCACATCACCGTTTGGATTTCCGACACAATCGCGGGCGGGAACTTGAAAGACTTGCGCATTGAAAGCGGGCGCGGGCACGTAGACTTCAGGCAGGGCTTTGTTTCAGAACTCGATACGAGCGGAAACCCAACGCTCAATGTTGATAACCTATCAATTGTAGACAATTCAAACACTGTTAATTTAAAGTATGTCAATATCAAAAAGAGTTTGCGCATTGACGCCGACTCAAGCGACTTTGTGTACGAGGACGACCTCGCGTGCGATGTTACGCTAAAGGTTAAGAAAGGAAAGTTTAAGTTTGCGGACATCAACAAACGCAGCGCGGACGACAGGCCTGAGGTTATCGTCGACGCAGTTAACGCAGACGTCCAGTTTGGGGTTGTCGACGCCGAAACTGTTCGCTTGACGAGCGACTACGGTTTGTTTAGGGTCGAAACAATTAAGGGCGACTTTACTTCGCTTAGCCACGCAATCACAGACTCAAACAACGCCTGCGACTTGCAAATCGGCACAATTGAAGGCTGCGTTACAATCCAAAACGACTCGGGTAAAATCGTTATTGACCAAGTCGGGCTTGTAAACAAAACATATGGGCGCACGGACTTGAACATTGATACAAAATCGGGCAATGTTACAATCAAAAACTGCTTTGCGAAAAGCGCGGATATTACTTCTACTCGCGGGGCAATCAAACTCGGGAACGCGCTCTTTGGCGGAAAAATTACAACAACCTATGGTTCGGTTACTGTCGACTTTATGAAAGAGGACGCAACTATTGAAGGTGTTTCAAGTAGCGATATTAGCGACGCGGTTGCTAACCTAAAAGAAAAGGCACTTTCTATTAGTACAGGCGTTGAAAAGGGCGACGGCTCAATAACAGTCAACAACGTGCGCGGGAACGTTACGCTAAAGTCGGGCGGTTCGGGGAACATTAACGCGACGTTCAGCGATGTTACGGGCGCTAACGTGCTTGAAAGCACGCGCGGAAGTGTTGACGTTGTTGTCCCTCAAGTTATCCACACAGATATTACGGGCGGACAATGCACGGGTATGTGGCTCAGCTGGGAAGCAAAAAATGCGGACGTTCACATTGTTAACTATTCGTCAACAAAAAATAAGTCCACAGCTGCCGAAAAATACAACAAAACATACGACGCAGTGTACGTTGGCGGCGAGTTCGAGGACACCAGCAACCCAACCAAAATGAAAATTAAAGCAAACAATAGGGCGTCAGTTTACGACGTCGGGCATAAAAATATGGCGGCATAACCACCATTGCGAAAGTTAGAAATGTACGCGAGTGCGGGCATACGCAATTGTGCGTCGTGTACAAAACAGGCACAATGCGTTAGCGTGGCGTGCGCAGGACGGGCAGTGGCGAATGATAAAATTGCTAACTAAAACATATTGTTGCAATTTGCCTATATTTAGTACCTAAGTAATTTCATTGAATTACTTAGGTATTTTTTATTTCAACCGCATTTGTTGCGCAATCTATATTTAATGGCTGGGATGTGCAATTGTTTGCGCAAGCGGGGGTGTATTAAAGAATACAATATTAAAATGGTGGCAGTCTTGACGCAATTGGGCAGGCGCCACTTTTTTTGTCGCAAGATGTTGGGGCAAAGATAAATTGATTTAAGAAAGGGTAAAAATTTGAAAAAATGTAAAAAGTTTGGGGTAAATTTAATATGTAGCGACAAAATGTTTGACTAAAATTTCATAAAATTGTATAATTATGCCAATGCTAAGATGTGTGGGTTTACTTGTATGTCGAAGCAATGAACCATTGAAGTAATTTTGCTGAGCGTTAATTGGGAGGTGCAATGAGTAAAATCGTTTTGATTGGCTGCGGCAATGTCGGAATGGCTTACGCCTATGCGCTGCTTGCGAGCGGTGCGAATGTTGACGAACTCGCGCTGATTGACGTGAACGAGTTGTACGCCGAGGGACAGGCGCAAGACCTTAACGACGCGGTGCCGTATTGTGAGACTGCGACGCACGTTTTTGCGGGAAGTTATGCGGACTGCGACGACGCCGACTTGGTCGTTATTTGCGCGGGACGCAACCAAGAAAAAGGCGAGTCGCGCCAAAAACTAATTGACAAGAACTATGGCGTGTTTGACGACATTATCGGGAAGATTAAGGCAACCGCTTTTGACGGTATTTACCTTGTTGCGACTAACCCGCTCGATGTGATGACGACGATTGCGCAAAAGTTGTCGGGCGTCGAACATTCTAAGGTTATCGGCAGTGGGACGGTTTTGGATACTGCGCGCCTTAAGTTTTATGTCGGCAGGAAGATTAATGTTAACCCGCGCCACGTGCACGCTTACGTTATTGGCGAGCACGGCGACAGCGAGTTTGTCGCGTGGGATAACGCACTCGTCGCAATGAACAAGGCGGAGTTTTATCTTGAAGCTGAGGAAATGCAGGAGATTGAAGAGAAGGTTAGGAAGAGCGCCTACGAAATCATTGACAAAAAGGGCTACACGTGTTATGGAATTGGAATGAGTCTTGTTAAAATCACAAACGCGATTTTGCACGACTCGCACGAGGTGCTTACAGTTTCCGCGTACGATGAGGAGAGCGGGGTTTATTACTCGCGCCCTTGCGTCGTCTCAAGAAACGGCATTCAAGAAATCGTTGACTTGCAGTTAATTAAGTCGGATAAACAAAAACTTGAACACTCAATAAATGAAATAAAACAAAGTTACGACAATATTCCAAATCACAAAAACTAACATTTTTAATGCGTAAATTTCTATATTACAAAACCAGATAAAAAGAAAACAATCTTTAATAAAGCAAACCGCGCAAGGGGTGCAGCGGAAAAAATTTTAATTGAAAATGTTAAAAACGTGGTTAATTGCACATACTTAGTGAGATAAAACGCACTTATTTTAATTAAAAGAAAGTGTAAAATAATTATTTTTTTCAGGGAAGAAATGCTAATGAAAAATATGAAAAAGCTGGGGGGGGGGGGGTATTTAGTTGCTAAAAATAGCAGCTATACCACCGAAAATGATAAGGGTACCTACAAAAATGTACAGGATAACTCCCAATTTTTGCAACAATCGCAAAATTGCGAATATGCACAAAATAATAATAATTTTTCAAAAACATCGACTCAAAATAATGTAGAATTACATTGCACTAATTTATTTAAAAATGTTAAAAGTAAAAGTTTTACTCATTTTAAAAATAGTTATAACAATGTAAGTCATAAAAATAATATAAGTTACAAAAATAATATAAAGGCATATTCCGCTACGACAAAAGTTTGTTTGTGGCTTTTCTTGCTTGTAGCATGCCTCGCGGTTACAATTGGTTTTGGTTGCGTTGGCGGAAGTAGTGGGAACGGCAGTTTAAAAGTTGCGCCCGAAATTGAGACTGCCACTGCGGCAGGTTCAAGTTGGAGCGGCAGCGGAACATCGGGTTCTCCCTATTTGATAAGCAACGAGGCGGAGTTGACCGCGCTGGCTACTGCGTGCAACTCAGGCACAGCGTATTCGGGAACATACTTTAAACTAACTCAAGATATTTCAATAACATCTACAAACTGGGCGCCAATCGGATTTGACGAAAGTTCGGCGGGTACGCCTACAAATGTTTTTTCGGGGATTTTTGACGGCGCGGAACACACAATTACAATAAACAACACTTACGCTAAAGAGTTTACTTTAACCAATTCTGGTTATGCGTACTGGGGTGGATTGTTTGGCTTCGTTCAAAATGGACGAGTGTTAAATGTTAATGTGAAGTTTAATCTTGGCGAAAATTATATGTTTAATCAAACAGAGTCGTACAAATATGGTAATTGCGAAACTATGTATGGCGGAATTGTTGGAGGTTGCCAGTCAACAGATAGTGAAAATCCCATTATTCAAAATTGCAGCATTTCAAGCGAAAGTAATTCCGAAATTAAAGTAACTTGTAAAATTGATAGAGTGGTTTCTTTTGGTGGAATAGTAGGTGGTGTCATTGGGAATGGAATAATAGATAATTGCGCATTAAATGCTAGTTTAAATATTACGGGAAACGCTCTGAGGGAGGGGGGGATAGTTGGATATTCAGAGGGAAAGCTTACTAATTGCAGCGTGAATGCAGACGTGAACACTTTTAGTAGGTCGGGCATAAGTTACGTGGACACCCTGCGTGGCGGCATTGCAGGCATGGCGAATGTAGTTGAAAATTGTACATTCGATGGCGGAAGTTTTAATTGCGATTTAGATAATGTCAATTTGTATGCGGCGGGTGCTATAGCTGGTATGGCAACTACAATTAAAAATTGTAAAGTTTTAAAAAGCGTTGATAATACCAAGAAAATAAAGATTCATATTGGCGTAGTAGCTGGCATGTCTACTTACGCAGGAGTTATAGCGGGAACCTGTAATTATATTGAAAATTGCTACACTAATGCAAATATTGATTGCATTGTAGCAGAGGGTGATGATGCAGCTGCAGGAATAATTGCGGGGGCTGTAACAACGGTAAAGAACTGTAAAGCCGATGTTTCTATAGCGACTTTCGGATCTTATCAATCTTTTGGGTATATTGCTGGATTAGCAACAACTGCAACATTAAACGGTTCAACTGTAAATCCTAGCATAACAAACTGTTTTATACAAGCATCTACAACGGCTAGTCAGCCAAGTGATACTGCACTGGTTTGTTATTCTAAGGCTAGTAGGGCAACCCTCACTACCTACAACTGCGTATTTATAGGGGTTACGGGGCTAAAATTCACAAGCAGTATTGCGGCAACTGCGGGCGACAGTTACGGGTTATACGCCTCAAGTTCAGATGTTGCTGCGCTAAAGAAAACGACCACCTACGCGGGGACGGGCACAAACAATTATACTTGGAACTCCGCCGCGCCGTGGGATTTCGAGAGCGCGTGGTTCATTGAAACTGAGAACGAAACCTACCCAACGTTGCAGTTTATGAGCCCGTGCACAGTTACAATAAATGTTACGACAAGCGCGGGTGCAGGCGGTGTTGTCGGAACGGATAAGTACATTCTCTACAAACTAAATAGCGCGGGCGCGGTCGTCAACCAGTTTGTCGTCAGCCACAATAGCGAAATAGTTTTTTCGGCAAAGCGCGGCGAGAAAATAACGCTGCTAACAACCTACAGGTCGTATCTTTATTGGACGGTCGACGGCACGCAGGTTGATAAGTACCAGTTCACGCCGTCAGTTGATACTGAAATCAATATTTACATAGCCGCGCCTGCCGTCATCAACAACTCAATCGTGATTTAGGTTGACGCACAAAATTAGGAAGAAAAATTGCTTTCTTCCTTTTTTATTATGATATTATATAAATGTTTTGACAGCGGCTGAATTAGTAAAAAAAATATAAAAATCAAGAATATAATGTTAACGCATCTAAATACTGATTATGCTTATTAAAATACTGATTGCCCTACCTCAATAGTGTACTTACCCAAATAGCGTATCAAACCCCAAAATGATTATACCTATAAAAATAATGAATATACACTGTTCTAGTAATGAATATGTATTATATAATTACTGATTGTATCTATAGTGAATATGTATTACCAAAATAATGATTATGTACTGCTAAAATAGCGGCTGTATCTACCCAAATAGTGTTTATGCAGTGCTCAAATATCGTGCCCTTGCGGGCGATTGCAGAGTTTAACTAACCACAGCGGCGTATTCTATATATTTGCGGACGCGGACGCTTGCAAAGTTAGAAAATATGTGTTAAAATACTACTATGATAATAAGCGGAACAATTAAAGGCGTCATTTTTCAAAACGAGGACAACGGCTACACCGTCCTAGTTTTGGACGCAAACGGTAGCGAGATAACCTGCGTAGGTACGTTGCCGAACGTCAACATCGGCGAAACCCTTGAACTTGACGGTGTGTACACAACAAACAAAAACTACGGCGAACAGTTTAAGTTCACGCACGCAAAGGTGTTGCAACCAAAGACAGAGAGCGGCATAGAAAAGTACCTGCAAAGCGGGCTAATCAAGGGCGTCGGCAAGGTAACGGCGAAAGCGATAGTTGCGAAATTTGGCAAGGACACGCTCGACATAATCGAGTTTAACCCCAGCAGACTAACCGAAATTCGCGGGATAAGCGAGCAAAAGGCACTGCTAATCGCGGATAGTTATATTAATGTCAAGCGTATGCAAGACACGATTATGTTCTTGCAGGAATACGAAATTACGCCGCGAATGGCAATCCGCATTTACGAAACTTACCACGATAAAACGATGGAAAAACTTAAAACCAACCCCTACTCGCTCGTCGAGGACGTGGATGGCATAGGTTTTTTGACCGCAGACAAAATCGCGAAAAAATTAGGTATTCCTTTTGATAGCGACTTTAGGTTGCGCGCGGGGCTGCTGCACGTACTCAAAGAGGGCGCGGACAAGGACGGGCACACGTATATGCCCGCGAGCGAGGTTTACGAAAGCGTCTCAAAAATTCTGAAAATCGACTTTGAGGACTTTGAGGAAAAACTCGAGAAAGTGTTGTTCCAAATGCAAATTGACGGCGCGATTAAACAAGAAAACATCTACGACTGCGACGTTTTGATGTTAACAAAGTACTTTAACATTGAGAAAAACTCTGCCAAGAAAATCCTTTCGCTCCTCAATCAGTCGGCGACAAACATCGACTTTTCCGCCGAAATTGAGAGTTTTGAGCGCACAAACGACATTCAGTTGCACGCTCAGCAAAAACAAGCGGTGCAAATGGCACTCAACAACGGGCTTTGCGTCATAACTGGGGGACCGGGGACGGGAAAAACAACAATTATCAAGTGCATACTCAGCCTAATGAACAATATGAAAAAGAACGCGCTGCTCCTCGCTCCGACGGGGCGCGCCGCAAAACGAATGAGCGAGAGTTGCGGTGTCGAGGCAAAAACCATCCACCGTGCGCTAGAAATTGACTTTACGCGCGCAGGCGACTGTTTTAAGTATAACGAATACAACAAATTGACACACAACTGCATAATAGTTGACGAGGTCTCAATGGTAGATGTTTCGCTACTAAACGCGCTGCTGAAAGCGGTCAAACGCTCCTGCCAAGTCATCCTTGTCGGCGACAAAGACCAGCTGCCTAGCGTCGGCGCGGGGAATGTCCTCGGCGACATCCTGCAGTCGGGTTGCGTGCCGTTCGCGTGTCTAACTGAGATATACAGGCAGGCAAAGGAAAGCCTGATTGTCCTCAACGCCCACGCGATAAATGAGGGCAAAATGCCGCACATCGACAACAAAAGCAAGGATTTCTTCTTTCAAGAAAAGAAAGAGCCGAGCGAAATGCTTGAGTGTATCAACGGGCTAGTTACCGAGCGTCTGCCTAAGTTTACAGGCGTTGCGCCCTCAAAAATTCAAGTGCTCGCGCCAATGAAAGTTGGCCTCTGCGGCGTCGAAAACCTAAATAAAGTGTTGCAGCAGTCAATTAATCCGCCCGCGCGCCACAAAAGTGAGTTGTTTACTGAAAGGATGACCTTTAGGCTTAATGATAAGGTTATGCAGATTGTCAACAACTACGAACTCGAGTGGGTTAAGCAAGACCCCAACGGATACCTTGACCGCGGGACAGGCGTCTACAACGGCGACATCGGGACGGTTACATCGGTGGATTTTCACAAAGGCGAGGTTACCGTAACATTTGAGGACGGGCGCGTTTGCGACTACGCGAAAAACGAACTCGTCAACCTCACGCTCGCCTACGCAATGACAATACACAAGAGCCAAGGCAGCGAGTTTGACGTCGTCGTCATCCCGATAATTGCGGGCACGGGCAAAATATTGACCCGAAACCTGCTCTATACCGCAGTTACGCGCGCGAAAAAATACGTCGTGCTTGTCGGAAACCGATTTTACCTAAGGCGTATGGTCGAAAACAACTACACCGCAAAGCGTTACTCCGCGCTCAGGTGGTTCTTAACACAGGGCGAGATGCTGTTCAAGGAAACTAGCATTGCGGATTTGGAGGACGAAATTGAGTAAGTTTGTCAAGTTTTGCAAAATGGGCGCAGAAAAACTGCTTGATTGGGTCTATCCCGAGGATATAAAGTGTTTTGGTTGCGGCAAGGATTTGAAGGTAAAGAATATCTACAACATTTGCGCCGATTGCAAGCCAAACTTTCCACTGAACGACGGCAGGGGTTGTGTCAAGTGCGGTGGTTACGTGTTCGGTGGGTCGCAGTACTGCACGATGTGTAAGGGCAGAGAGCGGAGTTTCGAGAAAGCGCGCGCTCCGCTCGCGTACAGAGGGCTTGTTAAAAGGATAATCCGCCGCTTTAAGTACGACGGGGAGAAGTTTTACTGCAGGTACTTTGCGCGCATAATCGCCGACGAGTATGCAAAGAGCGACTTTGACGTCGATGTAGTTGTTCCTGTTCCGATGACGGACAAAAGGGTTAAAGAGCGCGGTTACAATCACGCGGAACTGATTGCTAGGGAGTTTTGTAAAATTATGGACTTGCCGCTTGACGCCGAAACGCTGATACGTCTGCACGACACCGAGTCGCAAACGCGCAAAAATGCCAGCGAGAGGCGGCGCAACTTGGAGGGCGCGTTTAAGTTGACGACGAAGAACGCATTTAAGGATAAAAACGTTTTGCTCATTGACGACGTTATGACGACGGGCGCAACCGCCCACGAGTGCGCCAAAACCCTCCGCGCTAAGAAAGTTTTTGTGCTGACCGTAGCGCACACTAAAATGCGACTTACAGCAATCGCCAGCCCATCCGCGGTTGAAAATAAGGTATATATAAGGAAACACACGCTCGTCTAGCGGGGCGTGCGCTAGAGTGTAAAGTCGGCGGCGCGCGTGCTTTGTAAAATTTAATTAATTTAGTAAAAAGTGCTAAAAAATTCAACATTTACAGGTGCGGCGCAGCGACAATCCGCTGTCTTGGTAACTTCTAAAGCGCATTTTAATTAAATTGAGTTTTAATTTTTATTGTCCCAAGAAAAATTAGTGTACAACTTTGGCGCTTTATGGAGACTAGCGTCATAATTTGTTAATAGCGAACATCATTGAGGCGAAACCGCGAGAGACGGTTTCGCTTTTTAGTTTAGTTTAGTTTAGTTTAGTTTAGTTTTGCGCCTTTGTGAGGGGTTGTTTGGTTGGATTGGCTTCAAATATGGCGTTTCGCAAATAAGATGTTTTGCAGCACACGGGGCAGTCTCGTGCAGGCGAGTGAGTCGCTAGCATGGGGGCGGTTTTGCCGAGTTTATTGGGGCAACTTACAAATATGGCGTTTAAATTAGTTGTTAAATTGCAAATAATTTGGTATAATATACGCAAATTCTAAATCAATGAGGTTGAAATGAGCATTTTTAGTAAAATTTTTAAATCGGACAACACGAGGTCGCTCGAGAAAATCGAGAAAGTTGTTCAGCAGATTGAGGCGCTTGAGGAAAAGTACGCCGCATTGACTGACGCTGACCTTGCGGATACTACGCGAGTTTTGAAGGAGAGACTCGAAAAAGGCGAAACACTTGACGACATTTTGCCGGACGCGTTCGCGACGGTTCGCGAGGCGGGCAAACGTGTTTTGAATATGAGGGCGTATCACAGCCAACTTATCGGTGGCGTGGTTTTGCACCAAGGCCGTATTGCGGAAATGAAAACAGGTGAGGGTAAAACCTTGGTTTCCACTTTCCCTGCGTACTTGAACGCGCTTACTGGGCAGGGCGTGCATGTTGTTACCGCGAACGAGTATTTGGCACAACGCGACGCGCAATGGATGGGTAAGGTACACAAGTTTTTGGGGCTTACTGTCGGTGTTACGATGTCGGGCGTGGGACCAGAGGACAAGAAGAAGAACTACGCTTGCGACATTACCTACGGGACGAGCAGCGAGTTTGGATTTGACTACTTGCGCGATAATATGGTTAGCGACCTTAGCCAAAAGGTTCAACGTGGGCACGTGTATGTGCTTGTCGACGAGGTTGATAGTATCCTAATCGACGTTGCGCGCGACCCGCTCATTATTTCGGGGCGTGGGCTCAAATCAAGCGACGACTACAAAACGGCGGATAAGTTCGTTAAGTCGCTTAAAGAGGACGACTACGAAATCGACGAGGAAAGGGACGTTGCCCGCTTGACTGAAGAGGGGATTGAAAAGGCGGAGAAGTTTTATAAACTCGAGAGCCTTTACGATGTTGATAATATGGAACTTAACCAGTTTATCAACAACGCGTTGATTGCTAACACGCGAAAGAAACGCGACACGCACTACATTGTTAAAGATGGCGAGGTTATCTTGGTCGACGGCGCAACGGGGCGTTTGATGCCGGGGCGTCGCTTGAGCGAGGGTTTGCACCAAGCTATCGAGGCGAAAGAGGGCGTTGAAATCAAGGACGAGAGCGCGACGCTCGCGACTATCACACTTCAAAACTACTTCAGAATGTACAAGAAGTTGTCGGGTATGACGGGTACGGCTAAGACGGAAGAAACCGAGTTTAGGAAGATTTACGGACTCGACGTTGTTACAATTCCGACAAACAAGCCTGTATTGAGAATTGACGAGACGGATATTGTTTATCCGACAGTTAGAGGGAAGTTTAACGCCGTTGTCGAGAGGATTAAGGAAGCACACGAAATCGGGCAGCCTGTTTTGGTTGGTACCGTTTCTGTCCAAAAGTCTGAGGAACTTAGCGAGGAACTTAAAAAGGCGAAAATTAAGCACACCGTTTTGAACGCGAAGAACCACGAACTTGAGTCTATGATTGTTGCACAGGCAGGTAAGTTTGGTGCGGTTACTATCGCGACAAATATGGCGGGGCGTGGTACTGATATTTTGCTCGGCGGGAACCCAGAGTATATGGCAAAACAAAAACTCAAAGAACTTGGGTACAACGACGCGCAAATTGAACTTGCAACTTCTTACTTTATCCCTGATATTGAGGAAATCCAAAAGGCACACAACGAGTATGAGAAGTACTACGCTGAGTACAAAGTACAGACCGACGCGGAGAAAGAGAAAGTTAAGGAAGTCGGCGGGTTGTTAATTATTGGTACGGAGCGCCACGAGAGCCGTCGTATCGACAACCAGTTGCGTGGACGTGCAGGACGTCAGGGCGACCCAGGGCGAAGCGTGTTCTACATTTCACTTGAGGACGACCTTTCAAGAATTTTCGGGGGGTCTAAGATTAAATCAATTGCTAACTTCTTTAAACTCAAAGAGGACGAGCCAATTCAAATGAAACTGCTTTCAAAGGCGATTGAGACGGCGCAAAAGCGCGTTGAGGGAGACAACTACTCAAGGAGACGCTACTTGATTGAGTTCGACGACGTCTTGAACTTGCAGCGCAACTTGATTTACGCTGAACGCGATAAGGTTTTGGCGGGAATTAATATGCACAGCCAAGTTTGCAAAATGCTTGAGGAACAAGTTGAAATTGTTGTTGACGGGATTGTTGACTCTAACAAAGTTTGGTCGGAGTGGGATTTGGAAGAAATCAACGCCGAGCTTGAAGAAAACTTCTTCGAGAAGGGTGAAAACTTTGTTACCGAAGACAAGATTGAGGATTTTGAAGTCCCTGATTTGCTTGAAATGGTTAAAAAGGAAGTTATGGAACGCTTTGAGACTAAGCGCAAGGAGTTCGACGACCTCGGGCTTATGCCGTTTGAGTTTATTGAGCGCGTCATTATGTTGAGAGTCGTTAACCACTTCTGGATGGAGCATATCGACAGGATAACCATTCTTAAACGCGAAATTAGGACGCAATCCTTTGGTAACCAAGACCCTATCATCCCTTATAAAAAGGAAGCGGCAATGCTCTTTAACGATATGGTCGAGAAAATTGATAGAAATGTTGCTATGGCATTGTATAAAATGCAAAAACCTGTTGTTGAGGTCAGAGAAAAGGTTGACCCTTACGCAAATGTTAAGGCACAACAACAAGATGAGCAACGTACAAACTCACCTGAGCCAGTTAAGCAGGCGAAGTCCGACAAGGTTTGCGGGCGCAATGACCCGTGCCCTTGCGGAAGCGGTAAGAAATACAAAAACTGCTGCGGCAAAAACGATTAGTTTGGCAGCTTAGTTATATGCAGAGTAAGTAGCCAACTGATGTTACGCTAAAACTATATTAGCGTTAAGTGAACTGTGAGTTTTGCTGAAGCTATGTTGAGGGTACGCTAAGAGAATGCAAAAGACAATAATTGTATTAATGCCAAGACTGTGCTTTGACTGCAGCAAGGTTATGCCAAGGCTAAAATAAAGTTATTATAAAAAATATCAAACAGTGTGAAATTGTTTGATATTTTTTTGTTAATGTGATATACTAAAATTGTAAAGTGAAAATTTATCAAGATTTGTCAATGTGGTTTTTGCTAAGAATAAGGTGTAATAAGAGTTGAAAATTTAAAGCATTTTACATTGGTAAGTTGTGTGTCGAACATTAAAAATTATTAAATTTGTGCGGTGGAAATAATGCGCTTTACATTAAATAATCAACACAATTTGCAAAAAATGCAATGTACTTCGCGCTAAAAAATGCAATGAAATACATCAATTAAATACTTTAATAGTTTGATGAAAAACACATAAAAATGATTAATTTTTTACTTAATTTTTCGATAAAAAGGAGCGGCTTTTATTATGAACAAAAGCGAATTTGAAAATGTGAAAAAGTTGGGGGGGGGGGGGGTATTTAGCTGCTAAAAATGGCGGCTATGCTATCGAAAATGATAAGGATACCTGCAAAAATATGCAGGATAACCCCTATTTTTTGCAATATTCGCAAAATTGTGAAAATAGCAAAAAATCTATAAATAATAGCAAAAATAATAATGAATTTTGTTTAAAAAATGATTTTACAAAAATAAATAATTCAAATAAAAATTATTTAGAAAATACAAATAAAAAAGCAAATGATAATTATTTAAATAATAAAAATTTTACTCCTTTTAAAAATAATTATAATAATGTAAGTTACAAAAATAATGTAACTCAAAATGGCAGTATGAGTTGCAAAAATAGTGTAAGTTCTAAACGTGGTTTAAGTTGCCAAAGTAAAGCGTGTTATAAAAGCACTGCATATTATGAAAATGGTATAAACTACAAAAGTTGCACGACAAGGTGTTCCGCTACGACAAAAATTTGTTTGTGGCTTTTCTTGTTTGTTGCGTGCCTCGCGGTTACAATCGGGGTTGGTTGCGCAAACGGTAGCAACGGGAACGGAAGTTTAAAAGTTACGCCTGCAGTTGAAACAATTTCAGCGGCGGGAGAAACTTGGAGCGGTAGCGGCACGCAAGCCAACCCATACCAAATAGGAACATACGCCGACCTGCTCGCGCTTTCCACCGCCTGTAATACGTCTACGGGGAACGATACCAGTGGCAACCCGGTATATGAGCATTTTCAAGGCAAATACTTTAAATTGACAGCAGATATAACAATCGCTGCGGCGGACTTAGATAATACAACTTCCACGAGCACAACTTGGACGCCAATCGCCTGCGACTTGGCAAAGGTGGATGGTTATCATCGTTATTTTTCTGGTATTTTTGACGGGGGTGGGCACACCATAACCTGTGAGGGGGATATGGCGTACACTTATACTAGCTACAACACAAGCGCTTTCTATTGTGGATTTTTGTTTGGATATGTAAAAGGTGGCGGCACGGGGGAAGCTATGTATGGTGTAATCCAAAACCTTAATATGGTTATTAGTAAATTTACCTTCGATATTTCAAGCAATTCAGGGAGTTGTCCAGGGGTATATATTGGTGCAGCAATTGGATTTGCAGAGGATGGAGTAGTCAGTAATTGCGCACTTGTAGGAGACGTGGTGTTGAATACTGGGTATAAAGTGTCATGGGGTGGCTTAGCGGGGATTGTTGGGAAGGCGCAGAGCGTGGTTGGATGTAGTTTTTCTGGGGTATTAGATATAAATGTTACTAATCATAGTGGATACCTTTATGTTGGTGCGATTGCTGGCGAAGCAAGCGTTTCTAAATGTTACATTGAATTGAAGGCTACTTCAAAAATTTCTATATATGGAGGGGACGAATGTAGGCGTGGTATAATTGTAAGTGGCGGTAAAGCAAGTAATTGTTATGTGAGTTTAAGTATGACAACACTTAGTTTGACTGGGACTGTCGCAGAATCATATTGGCTTAATGGAAGTAACTGCATAATGGTTATAAACAATTATCCGACTACGGTAAGTGGCATTAAGGGGATATTTGCGAGCGGAAGTAGCAATTGCATTATAATTGGAATGTCTACAGAAAGCATAGACACAACTAAAGGTTTGTACGCATTAACATCGACAAACACAAACCTTGATGAATTAAAAAACAAAACTACTTATACATTGGGAACAAGCAATTTCTTGTGGAGTAGTAGCGCGCCTTGGAGTTTCGCAAATTCTCTCGACGAAACCGATACGGGCATTTGGTATTTATCGGGGACAGGAACTGACTATCCAATGTTAAAGCAGTTCTATGTTGAGCCTATGGTTAACATCACGCTCAACGTAACCACTAATCTTAGCGGCTCCACCTCGTCCTCGACCAGCGGTTCAACCCCAGGCTCAAGCGGTTCATCCTCAACAACCGCCACGGCAAACCCTGCCGACCAGTTCATAATTTACCGCCTCGACGAGTCAGGTAACGTCGTCAATCAGTTCGTGGTTCGCAACGGCAGCACGGTAACCTTTGAAGTCGACAAAAACAAATCCTTTACTATAATGATAAACTACAAACTCTATATGGTAACAACAATCGGCAGCGAGTCGACAAACAAGAAAACCTTTACTCCGACTGCCGACACAACAATCAGTATCCACATAACCGCGCCTGCAAACGTCAACAACTGGATTGTTATTTGAATTATTTTGTTCGAGCATAAACGGATGATTGTTGTTTAAACTACAACCCCTTGCGGGTGCAAACGGCTTGACTATTATATAAGGCATACTTTTCGCGCTGGCGGCTAGATTTGTTATTTGAGCCGTAACATTTTTGCGAGTGTAAACGGCAGGTTGTTATTTGAGGGGCAAAAAATATGTGTGGCAGTGGGTAAAAAAATGTTGACATTTTTTAAAAATCGTGCTACAATAATTATATCAGCGTGTAGCGAATGAGCGTAAGTCCGGTTGATCAGATGGGCTTACGCTCATTCGTTTTTTATTGAAAATTTCATATTTTTTGCTAATTTTAATGCAATTTTGCATTAAAACTGAGTTTTTTGCATTAAAATTACAAATTGCAAAGGAATTGCTTTTAATTCAACCGATTTACGCCTAAAAGTTTTTACGACGCTACAGTGTTGCGCTGAAAAATTTTGAAAGGTGAAAAAATGTCAAAAACTAAAAATTTATTGTGTTTTGGAGTTGTTGCTTTTGCGGTACTTTTAGCAACATTCAATGAAACATTTATGAATGTGGCATTGGGACAAATCGCGCAGGACACGCAAACCAACCTCGTGGCGTGGCTCGTAACGGGGTATATGTTGGGCGCTGCGGTTATGGTTCCTGTGTCGTCGTTTTTATATAGAAAGATACCAACAAAAACGTTATTCGCGATAACAATATCGTTTTTGATTGTCGGAAGTCTCGTAGGGGGCTTGAGTGGCAACAATTTCTGGATTGCGTTTGCGGGGCGTATGATTCAGTCGCTTGGGTCGGGAATGCTCGTGCCGCTTGCGATGAATGTTGCGCTGCACGTCGCGCCGCGTGAAAAGCTCGGGTCGTATATGGGCACTATGGCGATAATGACGACGCTGGGACCGTCGATTAGTATCCTTTTGTCGGGCGTGTTGCTTGACGCGTCGAGCGGAAACTGGCACGTGCTGTTTTGGGTATTCGGCGGGCTTTGTGTGCTATGCCTTGTTTTGGGGCTTGTTTATCTTGGAAACATCGCCAAACTTACCAAGCCAAAACTTGACGTTCTGTCTGTTGTTTTAGTTGGGTTCGCGCTTATCGGCATACTTTTTGCGCTCTCGTATGTGTTCACGAGTTGGTGGCTTGCGCTTATCGCGCTTATTGTTGGGTGCGTGTGTATGTGGCTGTTTGTGCTTAGGCAAAAACACATTGACGAGCCGCTTATTAACTTTGCGCCGCTCAAAAACGGGGCGTTCACTTTGTCGGTCATCATTAATATGATTGGCTTGATTTTGGTGTTTGCGCTCAATATGATGTTGCCGCTATTCTTGGGGGTTAAGGGCGAAACGACGTTGATTTCATCGCTTGCGCTCTTCCCAGCGGTTTTGCTTTCGTGCGTTATGGCGCCGATTGCGGGCAGAATTTTCGACAAGCACGGCGTTAAGGGCTTGCTACCAACGGGGTTTGCCTTGATGACGGTGTTTATTGTGCTTGTGGCAATTTTTGCGCAGTCGCTTGAGTGGTATTTCATTGCGCTATTGTACATACCTGTTGTTGTCGGCTCGGCGTGTATTATTGGGCCAGTACAAAGTTACGGGCTGTCCTTTTTGAAACCAGACGAAAACCCGCACGGTGTTACGATTTTTAGCACGGGCTTCCAAATCGCGGGCGCGCTCGGCTCGGCGTTCCTTGCGGACGGGCTATACAATTACATCGCGGGCACGGCGGCGACGACTGAAAGTAGCGGCAACGCGTTGCTCATCGCGGGACTTGTCGCGGGCGGTATTTCGCTTATTGGGCTTGTGTTGTCTGTGATTGTTTCGCGCGCGAAGAAGGGGGAAGTTGCGAATGTTGCGACGAAAAATGAAGTTTCAATTGCTTCGGTTATGAAAACCGACGTTTACACAGTGAACGCAAACGCGCCTGTTACTGAGGCTATGCAAAAAATTGTTGAAAACAAAATCAGCAGCATAATTGTTGTTGACGACGCGGGAAAACTCGCGGGGTACCTGAGCGACGGCGATATCGTGAGATACCTCTCAAAAAATTATTCAAACGTAAAAATTTCGTATTCGTACGAAGTTGTTGACGGAAGGGCAAACGACTTTATGAGCAAAATCGGCGAGTTGTCCGCGCTTAAAGTTTGCGAGATTGCGAACGATAAGCCATATGCGATTGACATCAACGCCGACCTTGGTGACGTCTGCCGTGAACTCGGGGAACGCCACATCAAAAAAGCCCCCGTGCTTGAAAACGGCGTACTCGTCGGCGTCGTTAGCCGCAGCGATATAACTAAGTACGCAATGACTTTGTGCATACAAAATTTAAAGCAACAATAAAATATTGCTGCAATTTCAATCTTTATTAAATGCAGATGTGTGCAATTTTAAATTGATTTTTAAGGTAAATTTATTTGAAAAATTAAAATCAATCAAAATGTGTAAAAATGCTGCATTTTGCAAAAAATGGACGTTAAACCGCAAAAAATGACAGTTATCCTGCAAAAAAAATGTGGGTAAGTGGATAAAATGTGGATAACTTCCATTTTTTATTTTTTCAAATTTTAATGGTTTTTTATATATTTTTTAATGATTAGTTAATGGGTTTTCTCGCAATTTAAGTTCACTATTGACGAAATGCACAAAAAGTGTTACAATATAGCAAAGGAAGTGAGGAAATGGATATGTATATTAACAGTGTTGGGAAAAAGGAATTGCAGGAGTTTTTCGAGGGGAGCCAGTTTAGCGTAGTTTGGGCGGAGTCGCACTTATACAAGTTTAAGAGGACGAGGTTTGACAGCGTCGAGGAGTATGTTCACAGCGACATTGATTTTAAAATTAACTGCCCGCTTGGCGGTGCGGTTAGGGCACTTTTAAAGGGGGCGGACGGGAAAACACACGTAGTGAATTTTTACGATTACTCGGTTGATGTTCTAAACTCGGACGCGCGCGACGAAATTAGAGCAATCTATTTAAAGGGTATGGCGAAAAAGTTTGGGCGCGAGTATGTGGACGCTTGCAAGCAGAACAACGAGAACATCGAGAGTTTGAGGACGCGTTTTGTTGAGCGTTACGGCAAACGCTCGATTGCAAACAGCAAGATGACGGTTAAAATCCCGCTTGAGTTGACACCTAACTTTGCGTGGGCAAACGGTTACAGCGGCGGCGCGGACAAAACCGCGGTCGCACAGTTTTCTCAAAACATTTCGCAAATGAGCCGAAAACTTGAAATGCAACTTAGCGTCAAGGACTTTATTAAATAATGAGTATCAAACAAAAAAACTTGATAAGTTGCCGGAGAGTAGTTGAATAACAATTAAAAGACAAACAACAAAGAAAACAAACAACACTCAAATAATACTTAACAATCACGCACTCGATAAGTTGCGGGCAAGTTTGTAAAGTATGATAAACGGCAAAAATATTACAATAAAATTATCGCGCTTTGGGCGTCGTGGAACTTGCGGCTTACTAGAGCGTTTTTTATTGCAAAATTATTTTGTAAATCGCAAATTATGCCCCTAAAGTGTTTGTCAAATTTTAAATTATATGTTAAAATACTATTTGACATTTCTGTCTCGCGCTAAATTTGCGCAAGAATATTTAAAGTTTAGAATTTTTGCATAACTTTAATAAATATAATTATAATATACTATATTTGGAGGAATAATGAACAATCAAGAAAACAATAACCAACAAAGACCTAACACCCCAAATAAAAAGCCTACTCAAAACAAAAGTAGGACGTGGCTGTATGTTACACTTACTGTCTTGTTAGTTATAATGGTTATCTATTTCGTTGGACTTGGTAACAAGATTGACACTAAGTCGTATACGGAATTTCAAGAAGACGTTGTTGCAGGAAAGGTTGTTAAAATCGACTCGACAGGCAACACCTTGCGAATTTTGTTGAAAGATTCAGAGATTGATGAAAAGAGCTTTCCTGGTAAAGCGGACTACAAGGTTACCTTTATTAATTCGGAACTTTTAATTCAATTTGTAACTGACTACAACAATGGGCAACTTACAGATTTTGGACAAACTGATGTTCCAGAAGAAAAAATCGACATTACCTACAACTTGGCGCAACAATCGTGGATTTCGTCGGCGCTTCCATATATGTCGTTCTTGTTGATACTCGTGCTCGGGTTTATCCTGTGGAAGAGTATGATGGGCGCAAGTGGTAAAAACTTGGGCTTTGGCAAGACTAAGGCGGTTATGGGCGAAAACGTAAAAGTTCGTTTCAGCGATGTTGCGGGTAGTGAAGAAGAAAAAGCGGAAATGCAAGAGCTCGTTGAGTTCTTGAAGAACCCAAGAAAGTTCACTAGACTCGGCGCGCGCATTCCTAAGGGCGTGTTGCTCGTGGGTCCCCCTGGGACTGGTAAGACAATGCTTGCTAAGGCGATTGCGGGCGAAAGTAACGTTCCGTTCTACAGCATTAGCGGTTCAGACTTTGTAGAGATGTTTGTCGGCGTCGGCGCGTCAAGAGTGCGCGACTTGTTCGAGCAAGCGAAACGCAACGCTCCTTGCCTTGTGTTCATCGACGAAATCGACGCAGTTGGGCGTCAGCGTGGCGCGGGGCTTGGCGGCGGAAACGACGAGAGAGAGCAAACACTTAATCAGTTGCTCGTGCAAATGGACGGTTTCAGCGGTAGCGAGGGCGTAATTGTTATTGCCGCAACCAACAGACCTGACGTACTTGACCCAGCACTTTTGCGTGCGGGGAGATTTGACAGACAGATTGTTGTCAACAAGCCGGATGTTTCGGGGCGCGAAAAGATTTTACAAGTTCACGCTAAGAATAAGCCGCTTGCTGACGATGTTGACTTCAAGGCGATTGCAAAGGTTACCGTCGGATTTACGGGGGCTGACCTTGCAAATGTTATGAACGAGGCTGCGATTTTGACGGCGCGCGACGACCGCAGTTATATTACGAACGCGGACATCAACGACGCCATCGCTAAGGTTCAGTTGGGGCCTCAAAAGCGCAGTAAGGTTGTTGAGGCTGACGACAACAAGAGAACAGCTTACCACGAATCGGGACACGCAATTGTTTCGTACGTGTTGCAAAAATACAAGAAAATTCACGAAATTTCTATCATCCAACGCGGTATGGCGCTTGGTTACACACAAGCTAGAGATATTAAAGATAGTAACTCTATGTCTTACGAGCAACTTTGCGACGAAATTTCTTACGCGGCAGGTGGTCGCTGCGCTGAGGAGTTGATTTTCGGCGAAAAGAGCGTTGGCGCAAGCAACGACATTAAGCAGATGACTAACATCGCGCGCGCAATGGTTACTGATTACGGTATGAGTCCTAAGTTTGGGATGATGTACCTTGGAAGCGACCAAGAACTCTTCCTTGGGAGAGATTACCAATCGCACTCGTCTTACAGCGAGAAAATTGCGGGCGAAATCGACGACGAAGTTAGACGTCTTATCAATGAAAACTACCAAAGAGCGATGCAAGTTTTGAAAGACAATATGGATAAACTTCACGTTATGGCGAAAGTTTTGCTTGAAAAAGAAACAATTTACACTGACGAAGTTGAAATGATTATGAGCGGCAAAACCTTTGACGAGGTTATCGCGATTATGAATGAAAAGGCTGAGGCGCAAAGAATTAAGGACGAAGAGGCGAGAAAGGAACGCGAAAAGCAAGCCGAACTCGCGTTGCAGGAACTTAGAGAAAGGGCGCAACGTGCGTTGTACGAAGCAGGCGTTGTTACTGAGCCTATCGGCGCGGAAAACGGGCAGAGCAGCGCGGGCGTTAGCGGCGAAAACGCGGGCAGCGAAAGCGTTGATACTGCAAAAAATGTGAACGAAAACGCAAATAACCCAGAAATTGATGTTAAAAACGACAAAAACGGGAATAATAAAAAGGAAGATTAGGTGATTATGAACGAACAGAAAGTTGAAGGCGGGGTAAACTTAAAAATGAAAGCCCCAATGACCAAAACAGCGATTGCTTCAATGGTTGTTATGATTATCTTAGGTGTCTTAGCGCTGTCAGTTGTATGTATGGCGATTATTCCTAAGTCTTATGCTGTAGCGTTGGCGGAGGGCAACTCGTGTTACTTGCGCGTGTATAAAGGCTCGACGACTTCGGTGTGCCAAGTTTATAGCGACGGCACGACTGGGGAAAATAAATCCAACGAGCAAAAACTTTACGATACATTGATTGAAACTATTAACTCAAGTTTTTCTACAACATCGCTAAACGCACTTTTCCAAAAGCAATTGGGTAACAACGTTACTTACAAATACATTGGAACAAACTCTGTTACACTCAACAAGATTGTAACGGGCAACGAGTATGTCGTCGAGTACGTTTTTGCAACTGAGCAAGTTTTGCAAAAGGACTCAAAGGACTACATTTGCGAAGAACTTAAAAACTCATCATCTTTGTACGAGAATGGGATTGTTAAGTTCAAAAAGATTTGGATGACAGTTAACAACGTTGACGGAATTAGTCAAGTTAAGTACTACATTCAAAGACGCGTGAGTGAAAACTCTTCGCAATCCTCATATGCAGTTATTGAAATTTCAACTAAAGCAAACCAAGCTGCAATTGTTAAGGGATTGCAAGACGTTATTACCGCTAAAGACATTTAGTCGATGAAATAGATTTTGGTTGATAATGATGTTTAAATAAAAACACGGAGTAAGTGTAACCCCATAGCGGGTTTCACGCTCCGTGTTTTTTTTTGTACGCCGACTGCTACGCCGACTGCTACGCCGACTGCTACGCCGACTGCTACGCCGACTGCTACGC
>CAZSGM010000001.1:303161-321128 GCA_964606505.1 uncultured Lachnospiraceae bacterium
GCTACGCCGACTGCTACGCCGACTGCTACGCCGACTGCTACGCCGACTGCTACGCCGACTGCTACGCTGACTGATGCGGAAATAATAAGAGTAGGGGAACGAGCATGCGACAAATAGAATATGTAACCTAGATAATATGTTGCACAATAAATATGTAAAGAAATTAATATGCTGCACAAAAAATGCAAAATTTAACAAATGTCCAACGTGTCAAGTGTTCAAAATAGCAAATGTATTAAGCGGCAAATGTTTGAAATTGCAAGTGTTTAACGTAACAAGTACATAATATGGCAAGTGTAAAAAACAGCAAGTGTTTGATGTGGTAAATATTAATATGGTAAGGAGTTGATATAGTAAGTGTTTAGTGTAGTATGTGTGCAATTAAAAAATATTGAAGCGAACTTAAAAAAAACTAAGCAATTCAAATGCTTGAATTGCTTAGATACTAAAACAAACTAATGTTATCGTATTTTAATAAATATATACGTTTAAATGTATTTATTTAATAAAATTTTATCTGAAAAGCCCGAATGTTTGCATAAAACTGTAGTCTTGAAAGAGTTTTTGTTGTGGGTTTGGGCGAACCGCAAAAAGGTACAAATCGCTTTGTAGTGAAGCGGTTATGTAGTCGTCAAGGTTCCTTTCTTTGCTAATTTTGGGGCTCATAACGCGGGTCAAGTCCTTTGTCGAGTAGTTTTCTCTGAGTTTCGCCTGCTCTTGCAACGTGCACCAAACGCTTGATTTTTCAAGGTTATCGTACTCGCTCAAAATTTGCGGGTGCATCCAAATGTCGTAAAGTGATTTTTCAATAATAAAACCGTTTTGCGCGTCAATGACATAACTTGCGTCTGGGTTGAACTTCAACTGCTTCGTGTGTTTGCGGTTGAAAGCCTTAAGTTTGCTCTCGCAAAGACTCTTTCCGTCAACAATCAGGTACGAGTGGTTGAACGTTGGCGTCTGCTCGTTAAGTGCGGAGCTTTGAACAGCGGCGAGCGTAACGGCGTTGTCGTCCTCTTTGTTAACGTCCTCAATAAAAAGATACGCGCCGTATTTGGTCAAATTTGCGAAAACAATCTTGCTTTTAGGAAATGCAAGTGAGAGTGCAATCGCCGATTGGTGGCACCTGTTTTGTGAAAGTTCCGTGCTAAGGAGTTTGGCAAGTGGAATGCCGTAAACCCCGATTTTGGGCAGTGAACTAGGCTCTATGAACCCTATTTTGTTGTTCTCAACCAAGTGGCGTTCTTGCACCTTGTACTCCTGCGCCTCTCTGTACGCCTCGTCATTAACAAGTAGCCCGTTGACAACTCTAAAGTGTCCGCTGCTCAGTTTTTTGTGATGGTTTTTATATTTTAAACATTTTTGCATAATATCCCTCTCTCAAGATATTATACTACCGTTTCGCCGTTTTGTCAATACTGAACTAACAACTGCGGGCTCTAAACTGCGCGTTTTTTAAAGTAGATAGGCGTGAAACAACGGCATTGAGTATTCACAAAAAACAAAGGCTTGAGCATTTGCGAAAAACTACGTTGAATATTTGAAGAAAAGTAACTTGCTAACTTGCGCAAGTTGTTTGTTCTCAACATTTCACTCGCCTTTGCGACGGTTTTATCAAAGCAATCCTTGAGCATTCGCGAAAAAAAACAATCCTTAATAATGTGCAAAAAAATAATTTGCAAAAGCAACAATAAGCGTTGCGTGCGCAAAGTTTCCTAAAAACTCCAATTTTTACTAAAAAAATGCAAATAATGTAACAAAAATTGACAAAATCGCGGTTACGTGGTATAATACACTAATGTAAATAACTAAACGCGCCGAGGTGAGCATATGAAAAAGGGCTTAATTGATTTGCATATTCATACTACTTACAGTAAAGAGGGGATAAAAACCACGCCTGTGGATATTTTGAACTTTGCGACTATTAAGGGTGTTGAAACGCTAGCAATTACAGACCACAATACAACGATGGGCAGCATTGTTGCGCTCAATGAAATTAAGGAAAACCCTGAACTCTACGAGGATTTGAGGTTTATTACGGGCATTGAAATTTCCTGCGACACAACAAGCGCACTTTCGTACCGCGACGAAAACGGGCACTTGCGCTCGTCGCTTGCGGGTGGCGTCCACGTGCTCGGCTACGGCATTGACCCGTACCACTCGGATTTTATTGATATGGGGCGCTTTTATTCAAGCGACAACGGAAAGCGCACGCTCGCCATTTACAAGTACATTCGCAGGTTTTACGGGATTGAGGTTGACAAAAACGCCCTCTACGCCGTGCTTTCCGACACGAAAAAACTGCTTGAGTCGGGCAAACTTACTTACGCGGAACTCCCTGACCACGTCCTCACTCGCGCGCTAACAACAGGGCGTTACGCACCACTAGGCAAGAAAAACCAGTTTGAAAACTTCTACAAAAAGGTTGTTTCGCGCGACGCGCAAACGTTTGAGGATTTTAGATTTAGGGTTTCTCGCGCCTTTGAGTTAACGGGCGACCAACTCGACGAGATAGCAAAGCAGGACATCTACGAAATGATGGCATTGATTGAAAAGACGGGCGGAGTTGCGGTTTTGGCGCACCCGACGTTTTACCGTCCCAAGCGCGAGCTGTCGGTTGCGGACTTTGAGTTGCTGAGCGAGTTTTTGGAGAAAGTTACCAGCCACTACAATGAGTACACGGGCGAGTTTATGCGCGGGATTGTCGGGATAGAACTCTTGCACGGCTCAAGTTTTGACGACCAGTTCAGATTTAAATTTTATAACAACATCATCAAGAAAAAGGGTTTGTTCATAACGGGCGGCAGCGACTCGCACATCAACAACTCAAACACGAATAACCTAGGTTACATTAGGCACAATTTTGGAATAAAACAACTTGATTTTGTCGACAGGTTCGACGAAATCGTTGCCCTCAGCAAGCGCGCAACAAGTATTTCAAAGCAAAAAGAAAAGGATTTTGAAATACTTAAAGGCGAAATGGCAGGACACAAGGGTGTCGACGAACAGGCGCAACTGTTTAACGACTTCAAAAATGTTACCGCGCAAGAAATTTTGGAAAGCCAAACAATCAGTAAAAAACTGCTTAACTTCGAGAACGAAATTGCAAGTTCGATTTTTGCAATTAAGGATAAACTATATAGTTTCATCGACGTCGACAAAAACGAACACAAAAATCCGCAAATTTTGCAAGAGTGGGTCGAACTTTACGCAATGTATATGCACTCAATTATTGAGAACCAAGAAGTTTTCTTTGGCGACAAAAACAACTTCTACGACTGGATGAACTACCGCCTTGGGTTTGTAAACCAAGTCAGTGAAGAGCTGTACGAACTTTCTGTACTGGACGCAAACGTTCAGCTTGAAAACGATGACGAGGTTACGAAACACCGCTTTGCCAAATCGAAACGCATTGTTCGCTCAATCGCTTCCGAAATTGAGGAGCAACTTGTTAAATACGATTTGAACGAAGTTGATTTTGAATGTTAAAAACTTTGAATTTTTTAGGTGCTAAATATTGTATCATTTTAATGTTAATTTAAGCAAATTTTAATGTTTATTAAAAAAAAAATTGATATTCATTTAGATTATATTTAATGTTTATTTTTAAATATGTCAAATTGTAAAATTATTAAATAAGAATTAACAATTATAAAAAAAGTATTAATAATCATTAAAATAAATATAAATAATGTTAAATTTTAATAAAAAAATGCTAGAAAGGGCAGTTTAAGCCAATTTCTAGCATTTTTTTTTGTTGATTAATTGGTGTATTTTATATTTAAGTTGTCGCATAAAATGTTTACTTAAATACAATTTTTGCGACCACTTTTTTGATAAAAGTTATTTGTTTTCAAGTGGAAGCTTGCGTTGTGGGCGACATATAGTTGCGCGCTTTTTGTTGCGGCATTTTCGCGACAGTTTTTGTGCTGTTTTTTGTATTTAGCACGAGTTGATTGAGAGACGGGGTTTCGAGTTGATGCGGGGGCGAGTTGTGGAGCATTTTTAGATTGCGCGACGGAAAAAGTTTACTCAGATAGTGGGAGTTTAACTACAAAAGTTGCGCCGCAATCGGGTTTAGATGAAGCGGTAATTTCGCCGCCGCAAATGTGCACAATGCGTTTTACAAGCGCAAGTCCCAGCCCGTTTCCTTCCTTAGAATGCGAGGTGTCGCACTGATAAAACTTTTCAAAAATCTTGTCAATCGCCTCTTCGGGAATGCCAATGCCGTTGTCGGAAACACTCACGACAATGTAGTCGTTTTGCTTTTCAATTGAAACAGCGATTTTGCCTTTTTCTCCCGTGAATTTAATCGCGTTACTGATGAGGTTTTGCCAAATCTGATTAATTAAGTCTGCGTAACCGTAATATGTTGTGTTAGGCAAGTCGAGCTGCAGGTCAATGTATTTTTTCGTCCACTGCGGCTCAAACGACAATATGCACTGTCGCAACTGCTCGTCGAGCGAAAACTCGCTCTTGCTAAGCGAAATGTCCTGATTTTCAAGGCGCGACAAATTCAAAACATTAGTCGTCAGATTGCTCAACTTCTTGATGTTGTCGTCTAAAACTTTCTCATATCGCGCGCGAGTTTTCTCGTCAAGGTCTGTGTGCCTCAACGCCTTTGAGTACGACTGAATGACCGCAATCGGGGTTTTGATTTCGTGTGAAACGTCGGAGATAAAGTTTTCCTTTAGCGTTTCAATGCCGCCCAAGGCGTGTACCATTTTGTTGAAGTTTTGAATGTATGAGTCGATGTCCTCGTTTCCCGTGAGTTCCACCTGAATTTTAAAATCGCCCTTAGCAACTTTTTCCGTCGCATCCTCAAGTTCCTTAATCGTGCGTGAAAGTTTTGCATTTTTGTAGTAAATAACAAACAAAATGAGGCAAAACAGTGAAAAAATTGCAAGCAAGTACCCGCCGAACGGGCTAGGAGCGTTTTTGAACCACGCCCCGCTAGCAAACGCGAGTATGGAAATCGTCGCAACGCACGCAAACGAAAGCACCAAAATCCAAAGCACCATAATCGCGTTTTTGAAAACAACCTTGCTTATCTGCGTCGGCTTTTGCTTTTTTTGTCCGTCTTTCTTCATTTGATTACCGCCTTGTAACCCAAGTTTCGCAATGTTACAATCTCAAAGTAAGGGCAGTCGTAAAACTTATCGCGCAACCTGTGTATGTGCGTGTAAACAGTCATTTCGTCTGAGTCCGAGTACATCCCCCAAAACTCGTCCATAAGTTGTGCCCGCGTGAAAATCTTGTCAGGGTAGGACAACAACTTAAACAAAATCTGAAACTCTTTTTGCGGCAGCGTCATCGTCTTGTCGTCGATTGTAACTGTGTATGTTTCGTAATCCAAAACCGCGTTTCCAACCACGAGTTTTTGTTCCGTCTGAATTTTTGCTCGCCTAAGCAACGCGTGAATGCGCAAAATCAACTCGTCGATGTCAATCGGTTTAGTCATATAGTCGTCCGTCCCCAAGTTGAAACCCCTGTACTTGTCCGCCTGCGACGACTTCGCGGTCATAATAATGATAGGCATACTCTTGTCTATTTTTCGCACGTACTCAATCAGTGAAAAACCGTCCACTTCAGGCATCATAATGTCAGTAACCAGCAAATCAATGTGATTGTTCTCAAAAATGTTAATCGCCTCGCTCCCGTTGCGCGCCGAAAAAACATTGAATTTTTGTCGCTGCAGCTCAGCAACAATCAAGGAGTTTAAGTCCTCGTTATCTTCTGCAATTAATATGTTTAACATTTTTTTCACCCAACTTTTGTTCTTTGTTTACAATATTTTAACAAAAAAACGCGTTTTTGACAACAATTTCTCGTAAAATTGTCAATGTTGAATTGAATTTGAACCTTGCTACTATGGATAGTTCAGTTAAAGTTAAACCTTAATATGTACAATAAGCACAAATGCTCAAGTGTTTTTTTAATCAAGATTTCGCACGTAAAATTTTTTTATTGAAAGTTCAATAAAAATAGGGTAATCCTGCAAAAATTGTGTTATAATAATATTAGACAAAAAATGAGGTAAAGCAATGGAATACAAAAAGAGTAAACTAAAAAATTTTGGCGTGTTACTGGTCGCCTTACTAATGATGGTCTGCTTGGCGTTCGGCGGCTGTTCCTTAGGCGGCGACAAGGGGATTGCTAAAATCGAAAAAACTGGCACATCGGGCTTAACCGACATCTACACGATTACCTACACCGACGGCAGCACGTACCAGTTTTATATTGAAAACGGAAAGGACGGCGCGGATGCAACCAGCCCATCTATCCAAGACATCTACAATGAGTACATTCGCGTATACGGCGACATAACATACGACGAGTTTTTAAAACTCTACCTAAAAAGCGGAACGGTCGACAACACAACGACAATCAACAACTGCCTGCAGTCTTGCCTAAAGTTGTACTCTGAGTTTAAAATAACCGAAACCATCGGTTGGGGTATCTACGAAAACGCAAACAAGAGACTCGGCGTTTCTTGCGGCTCAGGCGTCATCTACAAAATCGACAACGACTACACTTACGTGCTTACTAACTATCACGTGGTCTACAACGCTTCTGCGGGTGCTGCCAACGGCGGCAAAATCGCAAGTGCCATCCGCGGTTACCTGTACGGCAGCGAAGAGAAGCCTTACGCGTCAGGCGTGCTTGAGGACGGTTACGACGTCTATAGTTACGGGGACTACGCAATAGACTTTGAGTATGTCGGCGGCGCAGTCGAGTACGACATCGCGATTGTGAGGGCGCACACGAGCGACGTTATCGCAATTAACGAAAACGTAAAAGCGGTAACACTTGCAGATAGTTACCACGTCGGGCAAACCGCGATAGCAATCGGCAACCCTGAAAACGAGGGTATCAGCGCGACTGAGGGCATTATAAGTGTTGACAACGAGTACATCAACCTCGACATTGACGGCAACATCCGTAGTTACCGCAGCATAAGAATTGATACCGCAATCTACGAGGGCAGCTCGGGCGGCGGACTCTTCAACTCAGACGGCGAACTTATCGGCATTACCAACGCGGGCGATAACGACGACCAAAATGTCAACTACGCAATCCCACTCGAAATAATCAAAAATGTTGTAGAGAACCTTTTGTTCTACTACGACGGCACAACGCCTGCCGAGGTTAAAAAGGTTATACTTGGCATAACAGTCGATACGTCGAACTCGAAGTATGTGTACGACGAAAGTAAGGGTTACGGGCAAATCGTGGAAACAATAACAATTGAAAGTGTTACGGGAAATTCGATTTTTGCACAACTCGGAATTCAAGATGATGATATCTTGATTTCTCTCACGCTAAACGGCGTCGAAACCAAACTCAACCGCGACTTTGAAATCGGGAACGTAACCCTGCAAGTCCGTCCAAACGACACAATTAGCGCAACCTACAAACGCGGCGCAATAACTGCCCAAACAAGTAGCTATATAGTAAAAGCAAGCGACTTGACGTAAATCAGACTCGCAAATGTTAAAAATGTATAAAAAATAAAAAATATGGAAAAATTTAAAAAGTTTTCAAATAATTTCGAAAATTCAAATAAAGTTCAAAGTTTTGTGTTATAATAGCGTCAGTTAATCTGAGTATTAACGAATGGGCGACAATGTCAGCAAATCGGCAAATCCATTGATTTAGGCTTGACGATATGCGTAAATTGTAAAATCAAAATTCATACCCCCCTGAACATATAGGTAAAACAAATTGTTTGTGGCTTATTTTCCCCCACTAATGAATATTTATTTGCCACAAAATTAGTGAATTTTGATAGATTGAAAGCGCAATGAATTGTTTTAACGTATTTTAATTCATTTTTTTACAACCCTAATAGCTTATGCGGTTTCAATCGTGGTTTACATTAATTTTTCTCCTTTTTGTATGACGTTTTTACGCATTAATTGAGTACTTTTCCTCTACTTGGAGGTCGGATTGTTGGGATTGCAACCCGAAAAACAGTGTTTTTTAACACTGTTTTTTTGTTGCAACTGTAGTCGCTCCGCATTTTGCGAGCATACTGGCGACAATGTAAAAAAATATCAAAGTTCGTTTTTTCGCAAGTTTAAAATGAGAAATTTGAAAAAATAAAAACAAATAATTCACAATATATAGTTGAAATGCTTGATTTAAAGTGGCAAATTTGGTATATTACTTTTTGTATTTTACATACTATAATTATAATTTTTAAGTAGAAAACTAGGAGGAAAATATGAACAAATTAAAAGCGTTAATTTGCGGATTAATGCTCGTTTGTGTAGGTTTTGCTTTCGTCGGCTGCGGCGATAATGAAAAAGACTTTGACGCTGAAAAAGTTGTTTTGGGGCAAAACCAATTCACTTACGACGGCAATGCGCACATTTTCGATATTACATATGACGGGGTTAAAATCTCCGCGCTTTATTCGTTAGATAACGAAACATTTACTGACAAAGACCAGCTTGCAATAGTTGACGCTGGTGAATACAAGGTTTATTTTAAGATAACCGCTGAGGGTTACGGCGAATACGTCGGCGACCACACAATGACAATTGCAAAGGCTGACTTTGACCCGACAAAACTTTATTTTACGAGAACGCAATTTATTTATGACGGGACAAATAAGTCTTTTAACGTAACCTACGAGGACGTTAGCGACATAACGGTTAAGTACTCGCTTGACGAAGGCGAAACAAAAACTTATGTCAACAAGAGCGAATTGAACTTATCCGCTATTGGTACTCACACTGTTTACTACAGTGTTTCTGCGCCAAACTACAACACTTATTACGGACAAAAGGATGTTACAATCGGGAAACAAGTGTTCAGTGAAGCAAACTTTAATTTTGGGACAACATCATTTACTTACAACGGCGAAACGCAGGTGTTTGACATAACTTACAGCGACGTTCCTGACATAACGGTTAAGTACTCGCTTGATAAGGGGGACACAAAGAACTACGTAACCAAGGAAGAACTTGTTTTGGTTGACGCGGGCACGTATACAGTTTACTACTCCGTTGAAGCGGAAAATTACGCGCCTTATTACGGGTGCGCAACAGTAACAATTGAAAATGGCGAGTTTGTTGCGAGCAATGTTAGAGTTGGGGAAAGAACATTCGCTTGGGATGGTACAGGTCAAGTGTTTAATGTGTATTATGACGGGGTTTCCGACTTAACAGTTAAGTACTCTCGCGATGAGGGAGAGAACAAAACTTGGGTTACAAAGGCAGATTTTCCTGTTTTAGCGCCAAGCGAAACTGCGTATACGGTTTATTACCAAATTAGCGCGACGGGTTACAATGCTTATGAGGGTAGCGCGGCTGTAACAATTAACAAGGGCTCTATGAGCAAGAATGATTTTACTATTGCAAATCAGACTGTTACCTATAACGGGCAAGCGCAAATGTTCACAATGCAGTACACCAAAAATATTAGCGGCGTATCTGCTGACGATTTCGAATATTGGTACTGCCTCAAACAAGAAGAGAGTAATTATACTGAAAGCGATTGGGTTCAAGACCCAACGCAACTTGGTTTAAAGGATTGCAAAATTAGTAAAAGCCAAGTGGTAGGATACGATGTCTATGTTTATGTCCACGATACAAAGGGGCGTTTCAACGATTATGGAGAAAAGACTACTGGGCGCGTTGCACCTGACCGCTTTTATATGCGAACTTTCACAATTAACAAGGCAACACTTGATTCAAGTTTAGTTCAAATAACCGACAACGAAAACGTAATTTACGACGGGACAAGTACGCAGTTCCCAACAATTACTTACACGGGTGCAGGCGGCAACTCTGTTGACATCACGTACAACACTGATGGTGGAACCGTTTACAAGCCTAAAACGTTTTTAACTGGATTCACTGTTGGGCAACAATATACGCTTTATTATTGCATTGATGGTAACAACTTTGAGGGCGAAATAAAGGGCAGTGTAAATTACAAAATTAATGAAAGACCTGTTTCTGTTAAATTTAATGATGGTTACCAATTTGTAGGTAGTGTTGTAACGCCAAAGGTTGGCTATGTAGTTACAAGTGCGATAAATACAGTTGGGAACTCTCCAATGGGTTATAAGGTAGTTAACTCTATAGGGGAATTAGTTAGTGTTTCTGAGGCAGCTGCGGGGATATACCAGATTACGGCAAATGCAATGTTTGGACACGCAATTACTTCCGAAAACGGGAACTATTACATACTAGACCCTACTGTTACGTCAGCGGCAGTTTCAGCTGCGATGAGCAACATTATAGCGAAAGCTTACAACAATGCAGCGCTCGGCACTAAAACTGAGTACACGCTCAGTGCACTCAATGCGCTGTTGGGGACTAACGCGATTACCGATTTCTACATTGAAGTTGCAGCAGCAAGAAACGGGGTTACTCAAACACTGTACATTGACGGGGAAGAATACAAAAATGATAGCACTGTCAAGTACTCAATAGGAAACGCAAACTACATCGTTGACAAGGCGTTTATTGTTGAGGATGGAAAAATGAAAGTTTCCGCAATTTTGTTGGGTTTGTTGACAAATAGCGCGACAATGGGTGTAACTGTTTCAGCTGACAGCGACGGCTTGGTGGTAACGCAAAAACCTGCGTCAGTTGGAATTTCTATTCCACAATATGAAGTTACCGTTAAAAACGGAACAACTATGTTGTTGTTTAAGTCGGCAGAATTTGAGGCGGACGATATTTACTTTGCTAAGAAAGTATGCAAAAATGCAAGAGGCGAAGTTATTGAAGTGTCATATGGCGCATCAGCAATTGATGTGGTAGGCTCAGATTATTGCGCGGCACTTTATCCAATTGGATGGATTGACGATGTCGATATTTCAAACGCAACAATCACTACAAAAACAATTGAGTTCACAGTGTATGTTGTAGGTAGGGGTAGCTTTACCGTTGAACTTGAAATTGAAATTCAATAATAAACAACTGCAAATTAAATAATTACATTTTATTATTACAAAATGCAATTAAATCACAAAATGGGTGGGATTTAAATTGCAAAAGTGGAGTAAAACCACAAAATGCGATTTAAACCATAAAATTGGACTATATAACCACAGAATGTGATTATAATCATAAAATGCGATTATACAACCAAGGTATGGTGTTATAAAACCACTGTATGGCGTTATAAATTGCAAAATGCGACTATAAAATTACAATAAAAAAACATGGGATTACGTAATAAATTCCGTGTTTTTTTATTTTGTAACTGTGTAACAATTTAATATTTTTATGTAAAATGCGTCCAATATTAGCATTCAAAATTTATTCATAAATAGATTTCACACAAAATTCCGGCAAAAATCAAGTAGTTTTCTCACATTTTTTCAGAAAAGGGACGTTTTTGGCGAAAATGGCGCTTAGGTTTGGTCGCTTTTTGCTTTTGAGGTTAATAACAAAAGTTGGTAGAGTTATAAAGTAAAAGCGAGTTTGGGTTTGAAACAAAAACTAGCGAGACTATATAATACAAGTTAGGCAAAAATAAAAAATCTAAGCAATTCAAGCGATTGAATTGCTTAGATAAAACCCAAATATAAAACCCAAATATAAAAACTAAATTATTAAAAGTAGGTTGCTAAAAATAAGTTATAAAAACTAAATTGCCAAAATAACTAATGTAATTTAAAAAAAACTACTTTTTTAGATAATAGCGGGCGGGGCGGTTAGGAAACAAAAGTTCCGTGCGTTTTGCCAGCAGGGCGGACGTAAAATTTTGAGGTAACCTTGCAGTCGGGGTTTTCCTCGAAGATTTTCTCAATGGTTGTGTTTGTTTTGTAACAAATGTTGCGCAGGATGTACATTGAAAGTTGCGCGTCGTCGCAGCTGCGGTGCATTGTCAGCCCGCCGTGCGGGATGTCGAGGTCTGCCGCAATTTTTTCGAGCGCGCGCACGTGAGGAGCGGTTGTTATCTTTTTGTAAATTTGCTGGATGTCATAGCCTGAGAGTTTGAGTTGCGGAAGCCCGTACCTATAGCAGGCGAGGTTGATGAAGTTGAAATCATTTAGAATGCTAAAACCAACGACCGTGATGTCGTCGAGCGTCAGCAGTTGCTTAATGTTGGTGTAAAATGCGGTAAAATCGGGCTGCTCATAAAACATTTTCTCAGGATAAAACAGTTTTATCCCGTCGTCCTTGCGCCCGTTGAGTTTGAAGCGCAACTGCGGGTTAATGAGTATGTCAAACTTGTCGAGCATATTAAAGTTGCTGTCGGTCAAAACGCCGCCAAGGCTGCAGATGTGCACGCCGTCGCAACACTCTATATCAATAAATAAGTATTTCATTTTGTTTCCTTTTTTGTTTCGTATCTTTATAATTTAGTCAAACGACTTTAGTACCGTAAAAATTGGCAAACGACCGCAAATCTGCAGTTTTTTGCTAACACTTACGATAGTATACAACATTTGCGCAATTTTTGCAACAATGCTAGTGAGTTTTTTCAAATTTTTCCTAACTTAGCGCGTTTGTGTACCAAAAAACACTGGGCGCCGCGGCGTCCCAAACCGGAATTTCACAATTCAACAGTAACTCCACTACTGAATTGGAACGTCGCCACATAATGGCAACGCCGCCACCGAATTGGAACACCGCGCCGCGCTCGTACTCTGTTCAAGTGGCAAAACTTGCCGCGCGTCGCAAAACTTGTTGAGTGTCTCAAAACTTAATAGGTGGGGAACTCTCACCGCGCGCTCGGGAACGTTGAGGACGCAGGAAAACACAAGAGGCGGCAGAGGCGGAGGGGAAAGCATTTGCGTTTTGTTGTTTATTTAGTTGCCAAAAAGCAAATAATTTGTTATACTAAAAACGGAGAATAAGCAAATGAATAACGCAAAGGAAACCAACGAAAAAGTTTTTGCGAGCGCAACACAGTCCGCCGTGCAAGAAAATGAGCGCGAAAAAACGCCCGCACGCAAGACGGCTGCAAAGCCTAAAGAAAAGGAACTTGAGCGCGATATGCAACCTGCTGAAGTTGCGGTTTCGCCTGAAAAAACGGCAAAGCCTGCAAAGGTAGCCAAACCCGAAAAAGCAACCAAGGGCGAAACGGCGCAAACTCCTGCCTACAAGCGTGAGGACTGCGAAGAGGGCAAGATAACCGACGCGGACGAAATCGCGGAGTTGAGACGCAACCAGCGAATTGATATTTTGCAAAACGCAATGCTTGGCGAATACGCCCCCGACGGCGTCTATGTGTTGCCCGACGAAATTCGCGATGAACTCATAAAGGCGAAGAAAACCATTACAAACAATTACGAAAACTACATTTTCGCGCAAACGTTGAAACCTATTGGCGAGTACGGGCGCGGGAAGTTCTTTGTAACTGTTTCAAAACTTGAGGCGAAACTCTGCGCGGTGCTGACGTTTGTTGAGCCAGTGCACAAGGTAAACAGGCTTGTAACAAATGCGCAGGCGAGCGAAATTGCGACGTTCATCGACAATGCGAACGAGCAGTTTTATTACAATATGAAGAAAGAGTTTAACATTGTTGACGACGACTATGTGTACCCTGAGGACGTTGACGAGTTTAGGTATAGCACGCGACGCAAGAAACAGCGGATTGCACTTTGGCGCGAGTCGCTGCGCGCGATTGAGAGGACTGAGAAACAGATTTTTGAGACGCGTATGGCGGTTTTGAACAAACAGTCTAACGAGTACTCAAACTCAGTGAAAAGTCTGTTTAACGACGCGATGAAGAAGCGTGGGTCGTTTTTGGGGCGTGCCCCGTCGCCGAGTTTGTGTTTGAATCAACTCTTGGACGAGTGTATCGACATTATGCACGGGAAGTTGCCGAAACTAGAAATTCCGTTTGTCAGGGCAATGCGCGAGGCAACTAGAGCAATCGGGCTTGAGCAGACACGCGAAATTGACAACAACAAGGCGGCAATTCTTGCCGAATTGGGCAAAGGAGACAGGGCAAAAACTATCCCTAAAGACTCGCCACGCAGGGGAAGAGGGCGCGAAGAAGATGCCCGAAAACTTGGCGGCGATTTGATAATGCCGAAAAATTTGAAGCAACCGCCAAACGCGGCGGAGGCGGCTGAAGGGACGCTTGCCCCGCCTAGCCCTGAACCTAGTCCCGCGCCAAAACCTACACCTAGACCTATTCCTAGACATCCAAAAGACTTGACTTTGTAATTATATTAGGTGTTTTGTAAGCGCGAGTGGAGCGCGGTAAGCGGAAAATGAAGTTATGGATACTGTTAGAGGAGAAAATGTCAGCCCGCCCTTGACAAGTTCGTTTACTTGTGGTATAATCAATCATAATAAGAGAGGAATTTATAATGGCTAGAAAGATAGGTATTCAAACAGTCTATAACGACCTAGATAAGTATTCAATTCTCCCAGGGATGACGGAGAGGGAAGTTGATGAAATAGTGCAAACGATTAATCAAGAACAAAGAGAGTTGATGAAGAAAGATTTTGCATCATACGCATACGCAAGAGAAAAGAGTGAGAAAAAGGATGCGGAGAAAGAGAAAAAGGCACAAGAAGCAAAAGCTGCTCAAACGAGCGTTGCAAGCGCGCAGCCTGCCGCAAAACCGCAGCCGACACAGGCAAAACAACCTGCAAAACAACAAGCAGAACCGAAAAAAGTACAATCTAAACAACCTGTACAAACGCAAGGCGTGAAAGAAAGAACTTCTACGAAAACTACGCAAGTGGCGACCCCAAAAACTACAGCAGAAGCGGCGGGGCGCGTTGTTAGACGCAACCCAACCCCCGATGAGCAAAGGGAAATCGACAGGAAGAAGTGCCTTGCAATGTTGCAAGAGTTTAACGGACGTTTGTCGCAGTTGTACGACTACGACGAGTTTGACAAAAAACTTGAAACGACTATCGCATACGCTTCGGAAGAGGGGTTAGGTCCAGTAAAAGACGGCATAATGTACACTAGGCGTGGACAGATGACCAATTCGAAATGGGCTGAATATAGAGCGATTTGTATTGATAACATAAGTTACCTAAAAGAGAACTACGAGTTATGGGAAAAAAGCGAATTCGTTGCGCCGCTTAAGGACGATGTCAAAGAAATGTACAACGTGTTGATGAGCGACGCATACGCTGACCTATTCAAGAGAGTTGGATTGGGGCAAGAGTTTGCGAGTGCAAGTTTTAGATTTAAGACATTCTACGATAGGCGTGCAAACGCGATTGAGAACGTCAAGAAGTACAAAAATGTAATTAAAGAAATGGAAAAAGGTGTTGCGCAAGTTGACGAAATGATACGAGCAGGAATTGAAAGAGATTAAGCTTTATTGATGGCGACTTGTAAAGACACTTGCAATATAATTTAAAGTGTCCGCTTTGGGCACTTTTTGTTTGTAGCAAACGGCTACTAAAGGAGAATGAAAAATGAAATTAACAAAAATGGGAATAACAAGGAACAAAATCGCGAACAACAACGATGAGTTGTTTGCGCAAGAAATTTTGCTCAAAACTGGGCAATTGTTCCAGTATTGCAGCGGCGTATATGGTTACGACAACGTGCTGCACTTGCTTATGCAAAATATAAAGGGGGTTGTTGAAAAACACCTCAATAAAATCGACTGCGTGGAGGTTTTGCTGCCTGTTTTGCAACCTACTAGCATTTGGGAAGAGTCGGGGAGATTGCAAAAATATGTCGACGAGGACGTTATGTTCTTAACTAAGGCTGATACGCAAAACTTCTGCCTCGCGCCAACCGCTGAGGAGGCTATCGTTGTTTTTGCGCGCTCAAGACTTGCGTCGTACAAGCAACTTCCTGTTACGTTTTACCAAATCGGGACAAAGTTTAGGAACGAGATTAGAACAAAGGGTTACCTTATCCGCGGGCGCGCTTTCGAGATGATGGACGCGTACAGTTTCGGGCGCAATTTTGAGGAACTTGACGAGGAATACAACAAAATTAAGCAGGCGTACTTTGATATTTTCGCCGAACTTAAGTTAGACGCTATGCCTGTTGGCGCAGATACGGGCGCAATGGGCGGCAAGAAGTCGGAGGAGTTTATGCTTGTTTCCGACCTTGGCGAGGATACGATTTACGTTGACAGGGAGAACAAAAAGGCGTTCAACTCGGAGTTGCTTGAGCGTGAGGACGCTAAGGAGTACTTGAAAGAGTATTACGGGATTGAGGACATTGACAAACTTGAAAAGTGCAGGTCGCTTGAACTCGGACACGTGTTCCAGTTGGGGACTAGGTACTCCGATTCGATGAACGCGAAGTTTGTCGACGAGAACGGGCAGGCGCAGCCTTACTGTATGGGTTGCTACGGCATTGGCGTGAGCCGCTTGGTTGCGGTCGTTTACGAGAAAAACGCCATCCTTAACGAGAAAGGCGAGGTTAAGGGTTTTAGCTTGCCATTCAATATTGCTCCTTACAAGGCGCAAATTATTTACAGTAACACAGATGAAAAACAAGCGCAGGCGTTTGATATTTATGAAAAATTAATGGATAACAACATTAATTGCCTAATCGATGACAGGCAAGATGTTATGTTCGGCGCAAAAATTAAAGACGCCAACTTCTTGGGTACGCCTTACCTCATTGTGCTCGGAAACAAAACAGAGGACGGCAAGGTTGAGGTCGAAAACACCAAAACAGGCGAAAAAACTTTCTTAACAACGGAAGAGGTTGTTAACTACTTTAAATCGCTTGCAGAAAAATAAGCGTGGCAGGTCGAGCGCCGTCAATTGGCTGCTTGACCAACGCGCTTGAGCGTTTGATTAATTGAGGGAATAAAACATTAAGTTTTGTAAATTGTGTGCAGGGTGCGCAAAAAGTTTTGTTGAAAGTGGCAGTAAATTTAAGAATAATATTGACAAACGAGCTTGCGTGTGCTATAATACCCCTTGAAAAGGAAAGGTGAATTATGGAAACAATCGTGTACACAGATGACGCTATTATTAACGGAGTTGAAAAAGAAGAAAAGGAATGCAAAGGCTGCGGCCGTTGCGGCAAAAAGTGCTGCAAGGCTGAACAAGTTGAAAGCAAGGAAGAAAAGAAGTATGAACCAACCTTGGGCGTTATGAACGGGATTTACGTTCGTCCCTACACTTCAATTGGACACTACAACGAAGCGCGCGAAGGTAAAGCAAAAGACGACGAAATGGAAAGATAATTTTGCGGGCGTTTTGTTTGTTGGCGGATTATTGCATTCAATTAGTTAGCGCGTTAAAATGTTTGATTAAATAAATGTTGCTTAATTTGCAATGTGTAAAATGATAGTGATTTCTAGTGTGTAAATTACTATCATTTTATTTTGGGGGATTAAATGTTTTAGTTAAAACAATGCAATGCTAAATATTTGGTTTGAATGATTAAGGCGTTGCGGTTAATATTATTTAATTTTTAAAAACTAGGCAATTGAATTTTTGAGTTGCTTAGTTTTTTTTATGTTCCGCTGATATTTATTTAAACATTTATATTTTAGGTGCCATTATATTTAGCACTAATATATTATGTAGGTTGTAATATTGTGCAGGTTGTAATATTGTGTGTGCGTATATTTTTGTAGAGCATTTTTTGCGGTATGGGTCAAGGGTCGATTTTGCGCAGTAAATTCAATAAATGCAAAAAAGTTTGTAAAAGGGGTGTAAAGTAGTTGAAAAATTTATTTTAATTGTGTATAATTGAACTGTAAAATAAAAAAAAGAGTTTACCTTATTTTAGCAAGGTTCGCGCGATTGTTTGCGCATAACACAACTGTTGCTGTGTGCAGAAATTTAAAATGTAAGGTTGCGATTGATTGTGTTGGGTTGTTTTTGCAATTGTTTAGAGTGAATGTGCGGTATAGCAATTTTGCACTTAAGAATGATTGAGTAAAAATGATTGCATTTAAAAATTGCAAAAAATAAAGAGCGCAAAATGGTGTGTTTGTACATAAATCAGCGCAAAATACTAAAAATAAGGGAGAAAAAGGAGCGGCTTTATTATGAATAAAATTGAGTTGCAAAACGTGAAAAAAGTGGGGGGGGGGGG
>CAZSGM010000002.1:0-65925 GCA_964606505.1 uncultured Lachnospiraceae bacterium
ACACAATAGCAATAACGATAAGCGGCAGCAGTTCAACCAACCAAATGATAGTAATCTAGTAAACATCTGCAGCGCTACTTGCAACGGAAGTAGCATTAAAAACGTGTCATTTAAAAAATGTATCATTATAAAAAACTAGGCAATTCAAATGCTTAAATTGCCTAGTTTTTTTTATCTTTTTTATTTATTTTTCACGCAACATCTATTTTCACGCAACATCTATTTTCACGCAACATCTATTTTCACGCAACATAATTTTTTTCGCAGTCTTTATCAATCCGCAATATTTGTAATCGTATGAACATTTGTAATCGCACGAATATTTAAACACTTAAACATTTATTATGTGCTAATTAAATAATAGATACAAAAAACAATGTTGCATAAGTAATACCATAAGAATAAAGTAAAAAACACAAATAAAAAGTCCCGCACTACGAATTCCATAGTGTGGGACTTTTTTGACTCAATCAAAGTATCAACTCAATCAAAGTGCAAGGCAATTTATGGCGCAACTAAGTTTGCGGCCATCTTTTAAGTTAAGCTGCAAACCTAAGTTTACCAAAATAATTTGTTAAGTACTTACGCCATTGTAATTCCCAAGATACTTGCGATTTGTGTTTGTTTTGTTGTGTCTGAAGTTTTTGTAGAAATAGCTTCGCGAATAATTGTGATAATTTGATCGCTAGTTACCAATCCGTTTGAATCTTCAATTAGGTCATCCATAATTTCAGGCGAGTCAACATCGCAGATAACAATGTTATTTTCGTGAAGTTTGCTTAAGATTAATGTTGAATCTACAATTCCGTCGATTGCGGTATTGAGCAAATCAAGTGTGTACTTGCCCGTGTGGTTGAGCAAAGTTTTCATCTTAGTTATGCAAGCTCTTTCGGTAGCAAAGTTTACGCCAGTAATGTACGAACTAATGTCTTTGTCGGTAACTGCATCAATGAATGCGACCAGTTTGTTAAGTTTTGTTGTGTCGTAACCATCAAGTGTTTCAAGTATAGTATCAATACTTGTAAGGGCAGAGTCAGTGTCAGATGCGCTGATTGCGTCCGAAACATCTTTCAAGTTATACAATGTCGCGATTGCGGACGAATTGAATTCCGTGTCGCTGAAGTCGAATTCGTCGATTGCGCTAATCTTGCTAGCGTCGGTAACGTCGTGCTTCAAGTAAGTTTTTACCAGTCTAGCAACAAGGGTGTTTTCGCTTGTTCCAATTGCGTTGAACACAGTAATTGTTGTTTCCGCAGTCAAGTTATTGATGTCGCCTAGATTATCGTAAACGGTAAGCAGTTCGTCAAACGCGCCAGTAATTTGCGTCCAGTCAACATTTGCGTTGCCTTTTGCAGCAATCGAGGTGGCTGTCGAGTTAAACGAGTCGCACGCGTCTTGGATAATGTAGCCGTAATCTGATTTTGTGTCATCTACCATATAATCAACGAATGCGTCGTAAATTCCTGTCAATGCGCCACTCAATTCAAACTTGTTCTTCTTGAGTTCGTTTAATAGGTTTCCGAGGTTAGTTTTGTCGATTGTCTTAAGGTTGATTTGTGCGGTTGTGTCGATGTTTGAAAGGTATCTGGTTACTTTAGCAATGTTTTCACTTTGTGTTGACAAGTCGGTGTCATCAGGGATGTGGGCAACGCTTGTGCCTAAGCAATCATTAAACTCGTCAATCATATTGTTGAGCGCTTGTGTTGCGTAACCAACAAACAGTTTGCTTTCGAGTATCTTTTGAGTGATTGCTTCTTTTGCTTCAGCACCTAACGTGTCGACTAGGTCTTCGACTGTGCCTGTTCCGTCAACTAGGGGTGTCCAGATATTGTTGTCTTTTAGGATTTGGATAATGTCTTTAAGTTTACCAAATTCCGTAGTGTAGTCAAAGTCGTCGCCAATAACTGTGAAGTCAATAACGTCTTTAATTTGTTCGTTTGCTGCCAAGTAGTCGAGTATCGCGCGGTAAGTGTTATGGAACTCAACCGAAGCTTGGAGCGCAACAAATGCGTTTGTGAAGTTGTCGATATTATCAGCGAAAACGTCAAGCGTGAATGTGCTGTCGAGCACTGGGCTTCCGATTTTTGCAATACTGTTCAAAATGTTGCTAAATTCGGTCTTTTTCGTTGATAGGTTATTGGTAAAGTCGTCGATATCAACTGTTGTGGCTTCAATTGTGATACTTAGCGCCTCGCCAATCAATTTTTGCAGCCTGTTTACAAGCAGTTCTACGCTTTGTTGCATAATCGTGCTGTCAAACAAGTTGTCGATTAAGTCAGTTGCGATAGTTTGGTCATTGTTTAGGATTGTCAAAATGTCTTTAGTCATTTGTTCGGTAGCGTCCAAAACTTTATCCATAATTCCGCTTTCTTTTGCAACTGCGATTGCGGCTGCAAGGCTAGCAAATTCGTTTGTAAAGTTCAAGTTGATTGAAAGCGCGTTAGAGTTAAGGTATTCCTTAAATCCTTCGTTTGTTTTTGCGTAGTCAATTCCTGCCTTAGCAACAGGCAAGAGGAGCGCGCTAGCTTTCATCGCGTCGAGGTTAACGCCGATTTGTGCGACGTCAACGTTGTTTAAGACGCTCTTTGCTGTAACGTCGTTTGTGAATGTGTCAATGTTTTCCGAAACAAATTTTGCAAGTTGTTTGAATGTTGCGTTTTCAGTGTTCCAGTTAATTGAAGTTGTATCAATTACAGCAATGTTGTCTGACAAATCTTTGAGCACGTCTGGGTAAACTGTGTTTAAAGTCTTTGGCAAACTTGATTGTAGGACGCTTGACGCGGTGATGTTGTTGAATATAACATCCCAGTGAGTTAGTGTTGAATCTTTAGATTTATTGTTCAAACTCTTGATGAAGTCGGCAATTTCTATCGTTGTTCCATCGTTGAAGTAGTCAAGTGCGCCCGCGCTTTCCATTTCGTCAATTGCGTTTTGAACATAGGTAAATTCTTGCGTGAAGTTCACGTTGTTCTTAAGTCCTGCAAAACTAATGTACTTACTGTACTCGTCGTATTGCTCAAGAATATCCATTGCGCTGTCAAACGCGTCCTCAAGTAGGGAGGATTTTGTGAACAGGTCAAGTATTTTTCCGACTGATACAAAGTCAACGTTGAGCACTTTTCTTGTCTCGCTCGATGTGTCTGCGTCAAACTCGCGGTAGATGTCAATTGCGGTGTTCAAAATTTCAGGAACATCCGCGCTCACTTTATCCCAGTTAACGTTTTCAAATGTTACAGTCTTAACTGTGATAGTTTTTCCAGTTTCCTTTGAAACGGTATCGCCAAGTTGTTTGAGTCCGTAGTTAATGAATGTTTGTAGTATTTTTTGTGTTGTAGTAGATTTTGTAACCTCTGCAAAGATATCTCTCAGAGGGTTCTTTTCTTCTGTCGACTGAATAATATCGAGGAAGGCATTTAAGTCAAATGGGTTTGCGTTTTCAACGTAGGCAAAAACGTCGTTGCTTTGAATGATTTTTAGTGCCGTACAAATATGACCGATGTCCTCTTTAAGTTCGGCAATTTTTGGCGTGCCGTAAGCGTCGACATACATTGTTAGCAATTCTTTGATTGTAGGGTCAAGTGAACTTGAATCATTGATAACCTTATTAATATAGTAAGGCATCAGTTCGTCGGCAATGCTTGAAATGCTAGGAGATGAGATTAAGTACTCAAACAATTGTTGCATTGAGTCAAAATCCATTTTTGACAGGTCAAAACTCTTGATTTTGATAACTTTAGCATAGGCGTTGCTAATCGCGTTGATTTCCTTTCTAAGGTTAGTAGATTTGTCCCCAACTTTTGCAGAAGTACCGATGTCAAACATTAAGTCGTCTACACCTGTCCATCCGCACATAACGCCAAGCACGCTGTCCTCATACGCGGTTAGTGAATCGACTATGTCGTCGCCAAGGCTTTCGCGCAGCATCTCGACTAAAGGTTTCATGTCTTCACTGTCAGATGAAGTTTCGCTAGCGGCTTCAACAGTGCTCGCTTGCGCCTCAACGTCTTTAACTATTGAGGAAACACCTGCAATTGGCACGAGCGTGAATAGCGCGATAACAAAACCTTGCGCAAGTCCAACCATTGCGCCGCCTAGCCTGTGTTTCTTTTCTTTCTTAGGCGGGACGGGGCGTGTGTTGCCGTTTTCTACAACTCTGCCGCTTTCAACAGTTTTAGGTTGTGCTGCAGTTTCTTGAGCAGTTTGTTCCTTTTTCTTCCTGCCCCAAGCACACTTTGCGATAATAGCAAATATCGGCCAAGTGAGGCATTTGAATATCCAAAATAAAAGCACGAAAATTAAGCATTGTAAAATCATTTGAGGTAACGCGTCTACGAGCGCTCTCAAACTTTCACTATTGTCGTAAGCCTCTTTAACGTCAGGCGAAATATCTGTTATTGCGCTAGATATTATATCATTAAACGTCTTTTGTACTTCGCCGTTTGAGTCGGTGTACGTAACGATGGATGAAATATCCATATTCAAAAGCGAACTTGTAACGGGCATTGCAACAAAGAATGCTAGTATTAAGCAGCCTGCAATAATCCCGATACGAAGCGCGGAACGTTTAACGCCGCGTTTGAGTCCCCATAGAAATCCAAATAGTATGCACAATGCAAAAATGGCATTGAGTGCTATTAAAACTATTGAAGTAACCGTCATAATGTTCTCCTTTATGTATCTTACACTTATTCTACAATATTTTGCGTTAAAATACAAGTAAATATTTAAAAAAAATAATCGCGGGGTTATTTTTTGAGGGGTAGTTTATGAGTTTAGGCGTAAATTACAAAGCATTTTAAAAGTTGCAATTTACGATTATTTATTATTATATGTAACATTACATTTACATAACATTATATTATTAAATTTTAGCGCGTGTTATGAAAGCAAAAAAATATTATATGTGCGCTCAGTAAAAATTAAACACGCAATTGTGTCATTTATTAATAGGAAAACATAGTTTACTATATGGAAAAGCGAAATAGTTTGTTTGGAACGGATGGGGTTCGGGGTGTTGTGGGCGAGTTTTTGACTCCACAACTTTCGTACAAGATTGGTAAGGCGCTGGCGGTTTTGGCTAACGGAGAGGGGAAGCGAGTTGGCAAGGCAAGAATACTTGTTTGCGGCGACACGCGCTTGAGTACGGATACCATCAAGCAAAGCCTCGTTGCTGGGGCGCTGGGGCACGGAGCGGATGTTGTGGACGCTGGAATTTTGCCGACGCCTGCGGTTAGTGTGATTACTGAAGTGCAAAATTTTGATTTTGGGGTGATGATTACAGCGTCGCACAACCCGCCCAAGTACAACGGAATTAAGGTTTTTGATAGTAGTGGCAACAAACTTTGTGATGAGCAGATAAAAAAGGTTGAGTACATATTAAAAAATGAAACAGATTTTGGTTTGCAAGACTATAGGAAGATGGGCGCGTTTTGCAAAGATGAAACCTTGGCTAGTGTGTACATAGATAAGGTTGTAAACGCCATTGGGATTAGTTTGGCACCATTTTCGGTTGCGATTGATTGCACAAATGGGGCGTGCTACAAGGTTGCGGAAGAAGTTTTTAGGAAACTTGGAGTTAATGTTGTTGCGTTTAACAACACTTGCAGTGGCGGAGATATTAATGTTGATTGCGGGGCGCTTCATCCTGAGTTTTTACAAAGCGCCGTGAAACTTGGCGGCTTTGATTTGGGGTTTGCATATGACGGGGACGGCGACAGGGTCGTTTGCGTGCTTGGGAGTGGGGAGGTTTTGGACGGCGACAAAATGTTGTTTGCGCTCGCAAAAGCAATGAAAGAACTCGGGATGTTGTATGGGGATAAGATTGTTGCGACCATTCTTACAAACTATGGCGTGGAACACTCGCTGCTAAAGTTGGGGGTGGGACTTGAGCGAGTGCAGGTTGGAGATAAGAATGTTAGTAAGAGTTTGCAGGAAAGCAAACTTCCGCTCGGGGGCGAAAAAGCGGGGCATATAATTGTTAGTTCGTTTGCAAAGACGGGGGACGGGATTTTTAGCGGGCTGTATTTGTTGAAACTTTTAAAAACGTTGGGGAAAACCTTGCCTGAGATTTTGAGCGATTTAACAATCTACCCTGCGGTTGAACAGGATGTTGTTGTTGAAGCGCACGAGAAAGAAAGAGTTATGACAAACAAAAAAGTGTTAGACGCGATTGATCGCGCGCAAGGGGTAATTGCCGAACGTGGGCGCGTCGTCGTGCGGGCGAGCGGAACTGAAAATAAGGTGCGTATTTTAGTTGAGGGCGAGGACGAAAAAATGAATACTGACATTGCTAATTTTCTTGCTGCTGCAATTGAGGGAAATGTTAAAAATTGCAATATAACTACCTAAAATCATATGTTAAGCTGCAAAAAATAGTAATTATAGTGTATTTTGGGGTATTTAATTATAATTCTAACATTTAATTGATTTATAAATAAAACAAAAAATATTTTTTCAAAAATTAAGACAAATTCAAAGTGCTTGAATTTGTCTTAATTTTGTTTAAACGATAAAAAATGCAGAACAAAAAGACGGTAAGAGTATCATTTCCAATAGAAACGAGATGAGCGATATACTCAAAAAGAATATTATGGAGCGCGAATTTTGTTGCCAAAAGAATTGACTAAAAATGTTTTCTTTGTATCTACTGAGTTTGAAACAAGAACTGCAGAATATCGTACTTAATCCCATAAGTGCAATTAACGCAATCAAGTGGCACGGCAGATAAACAAGGAAAACATTTATAATGCCGCTGATGTTGAAAAGTAAAATGAATATTGCGCAGTTAAGCCCAAGTAAGTAACTTTCGTATAAAATCAAGAAAAAGTTTAAAAAACAAGTAAATTTTTTGATATTTATCACAATAATGATAAAAAACAAAACGCAAAATGCAAAAACACGTTTAAACAGCAACCCAAACGCGCCCACTTTATCTTCTAAAAATCCGACCAAAACATTGTCGTTCAAGTGCTTAATAGTTATCTCTCCCGTGTACTTAAACGCGGTCAACATCCCCGTCGCTAGCCCCACCAACATTAAAAGTAGAAAGATAATGTACATTTTTTTAAAGCGGCAAAAGTGGTCTTTGAGGTTAAAAATCAACTCGTTGGTTGTTCTTCTAAAATCAAGTTTTATCATACTAGATTATATTAAATAAGGTTGCGCTTTATTCTTTGGCAATGAATTGTTGGTTTATGTTGTGCGTTGGGGGAAAGAGTACAGGTTGTGAAAAAATGTTGTTAATTTTTAATTTATATGTTATAATAATTTGCAAACCAACTAAAGCGCGCAATTGGCGAGGTGTCGAGTTGACATTTGTGCAATATGAATAATAATTAATTGAGCAGTTGGATAAATTTAATTTTGCGGCAAGAAAAAATTGCGAGTACGCCACTTTTGTTTGCACGTAAAATTTTAAGGTAAGGAGCAGTTATGGCATTTATTAAGCAATCAAGTGATTTTATTGAAAACTCAAAAACTGAAATCGACAACATTTTTATAAACGACTATTTGCCTTACGCGCAAAGCGATTTTGTTAAGGTATACGTTTATTGTTTGTATTTGTCAAGCAACGGGGATAGCCCTGATAATGACCTTGAGAAAATTTGCAGAATTTTGGATATGGCGGAAATTGACGTTATGAACGCGCTCAAGTATTGGGAAAATGAGGGGTTGCTCAAGTTGTACGGCGACCCGTGCCAAGTTATGCTCTATCCGCTTAAAAACGCAATTTCGCAGCACCACAAGTGGAGTAAGACTAAGTACGAAGATTTTAATTTGATGATACAAGACATCAAAAACGGTGCAATGATTTTGCCAAACGAGTTTAGCGCGTACTACGAAACGATGGAAGAGTTTCACATCGAAATTGCAGCATTTTTATTGATTGCAAAGTTTTGTGTTGCGCAAAAGGGGGGCAGCGTTGGGTATAAGTACATAACAACTGTTGCTAAAAACTGGGCACAAGAGGGCGCTCACACTGAAGAGGAAGTTAGGCAAAAAATAGAAGAGTTTGAGCAGTCGCTTGATAAGGTTAGTGAGGTTATCAAGGCGCTAAAGAGTAAGCGAAAGGCAACCTTTGAAGATAGACAGTACTACAAAAAGTGGACTGAGGAACTGGGATTTGAACATAGCGTGGTTGTGTATGTCGCTAAGAATATAAAGGTCAACCCGACGATATATAGGCTTGACGCAAAACTACTTAATTATTTTGAACTAAAACTATATGACTTGCGCGAAATTGACAGTTTTGAGAGCGAGCGCGAAAATATTATGACGCTTGCAAAAACGATTGTTAAGGCAATCGGCGTGTATTATGACAACCTCGAGCCGGTTATCGCAAACTACGTGCAGCCGTGGCTTGCAAAGGGTTACGATGAACAAACGCTGGTAGCGATTGCAAACAACTGTTTCAAAAATTCAATTAGGACGCTTGAAGGTGTTGACAACGCAATCAACAAGTTTTACGCGCACGGGATTGTAACACTCGACAGCCTCAATCAGCAAATTGAGAGTTCGATTAAAACGGACGCCAGCATTAAAGAGGTTTTGGGAGAGTGCGGGTTGGTTAGAAATGTTACTTCGTGGGATAGAGATTTTTATCGCACGTGGACTTACAGCTGGGGGCTTTCACACGAGATTATTATGTATGGAGCGGGGCTTGCAAAAACCAAAACGCAGCCAATGCAATATTTAAACAAGATTTTGTCCGAATGGAAGGAAAGCAAAGTTGACACTCTTGAAAAAGCAAAACAACAAGCGACGAAAGTTGCTTTAAGCGCACCTCAACAAGCGAAGAGTAAGTCAACAATCGCAATTAGACACCGCGAATACACCAAAGAGGAACTTGATGGCGTGTTTAGCAATATTGACAACTTTATTTAAAGTGGAGAGTATAAATGAATAAAATAGAATTAGAAAACGGTATTTTGAACGAAATTTTAGTTGGGCGCCAAGACGCGGAACATCGCGCGGACGTTCGCTATTTTAAGGCGTTGCAGAACAAAGATTTTGAGGCGATTGACAAGCAAATTCGCGCGCTGATTATCGAAAAGGCGAAACTTGAGTTTGAGGGCAAGGAGTCTGATAAAGTTAACGAGGATATTAAACTTGCGAAAGAAAAACGCGCTGGCATCCTCAAACAAATGGGGATGACTCTGCAAGATATTCGCCCTAACTATAGTTGCAAAATTTGCAACGACACGGGTTTTGTTAATAATTCCCGCTGCTCGTGTTTTCAGACCAAACTGACGCGCGCGTTGTTTAAAAACAGTAATATGGGTGCCAATATGACGCACAAGTTTGTAGATTTTAAGCCTGATTTGTACGATACGCCAGAAATGGGCGAAAAAATGCTTAAGTTGGGGCGAAAAATTGTTGACGACAACGGCATTTTTAGTGTCCCTATCATAATGATTATGGGCGAGGTTGGCGCGGGGAAATCATTTTTTCTTGAATGCGTTGCAAACGAATTACTGGCTAGGAATGTTGCGGTTTGCTTTATGCCTGCGTTTGAGTTGAGTCAAAATCTTTTGGAGTGGCACTTGGGGACGTTTGATACCAAAAATCTTATGCAACAAATATTTATTGATTGTGATGTTTTGGTTATTGACGACTTGGGGACTGAGCCAATTTATCAAAATATTTCGCTTGAATATATGCAAAATATTATTGATGTTAGAATAATGAAAAACAAGTTGACAATTATTTCCACAAATCTCCGTACAGAAGAGTTTATGGAGCGTTATGGAGATAGGCTGGCGTCAAGAATTGTTATGAGCGGAAACGCGATGAAAGTTAATCTTGCAAACTCTGATTTAAGAAAGAAAATGTTGAAATAATATAGGAAGTTGGGATATTAAAAGTTACTTAAAGTAACTCATAGGGTGGATGGTGTGAGAACTTGCAATATCCAACCCAATAAGTTTGGATTCAAAAAAAATATTTGCGCGAGAAATGGAAGAAAAACCGTATTTCTTGCGTATTTTTTCGATTGTTATGTCCTGTTGATTTTTTGCGCTGTCGTCATTATCCCACAGGGTAACTTGTTGGAAGTTGTCCTCAAAATCGCTCACAGATATTCCAATGCTGCGCAGGGGGAGCGAAAAATCGTAGTATTTTTTCAATATTTCCATACTACGGCATATTATATCGTACGAATTCATCGTTGCGATGGGAAACTTTTGTTGACGCACAAAACTTCCGAGCGCGTTGTCGCGCATCCAGACAGCGACGACTTTTGCCTTGCCGACGTTATATTTGCGCATTCGGCTTGCGATGGATTCGGCTAAGATGGTTACAACGAGCTGCGCCTCGTCAAGGTTTGTAACATCGCGTGGGGTGGTCATACTGTTGCCGACCGACTTAATTACACTTTCCTGCCCAACTTTTTTGACGGGAGAGGTGTCAAGTCCGTTGGCAAATTCCCAAAGTGTTTTGCCCCAAACGCCGAGTTTGGACTGTAAAAAGTCGGGGTTTGATTTGGCTAGGTCGCCGATTGTTTCAATTCCTAGGTTGTGCATTTTTGAGTTTGTTGCGCGTCCAACGTAAAGCAGTGCCGAAACGGGTAAGTGCCATATCGTTTGTTGGTAGTTTTCGGCGGTAATTATTGTTGTCGCGTCAGGTTTTTTCATATCTGAGCCAAGTTTTGCGAAAATTTTGTTGTAACTGACGCCAACTGACGCGGTTATGCCAATTTCGCTCTTGATACGAGCGCGTATCTCGTTTGCAATCGTTTCGCCACTTCCGAATAGACGCTGGCTTTCCGTAACATCGAGCCACGCTTCGTCAATCCCAAACGGCTCAATGCGGTCGGTGTAATCCTCGTAAATTGCGCGAACCCTGCGAGAAAATTCAACGTACTCGTCAAAGTTTGCGATAACGCACACAATGTTGGGGCAAATCTGGCGCGCTTGCCACAAAACCATTCCTGTTTTGACACCCATATTTTTCGCTATGTAGTTTTTTGCTAAAACTACGCTGTGTCTGTCGCGTGGGTCGCCGCAAACGCAAAGTGGGAGGTCTTTCCAGTTGGGGTTGCGCTGGCACTCAACTGAGGCGTAGAAATTGTTTAGGTCGCTGTGTAGTATTGTTCTCATAGGGGGGGCTCCTTTTGTGGTGTTGTGTATGGGTATGGTTGTTTTATGCGGAATATGGCGGCTGTTGCATACTAGAAAATATGTTTGACAAATTTTATTATATGATAACATATATAGAACAAAATTTCAACCATTTTACATTATTTGGTTCTTTTTGTTGTAAAATAGTTAGGTGGGGCGTAGGGCGGGATAAAATTCAAAATGAATGTATAAACGGTGTTACATCTGTCAATGATTGTGGTTGTAGGTGGAAATATGAATATTGTACATTGTTTTGTAGCGGGGGCTGTTGCAGTCCTAACAATTATTGTAGCGGTGTGTGGGTTTCAGCCGCAGAGTTCGGGGTTCGCGAGTTCGGATTTTTTGAGGATACATATTAGGGCGAACAGCAACAGCGAGTGCGACCAACTTGTAAAGTACGAGGTTAAGGCGGAGGTTGTGGAGGCGTTGACGCCGCTTTTGGCACAGGCAACCACGAAAGCGCAGGCGATGGATGTTGTAAGGGATAGCCTTGCGCTCATTGAGAGCGTTGCGGATAGGGTGTTGGAGCGCGAAGGGTTTGGTTATAAGGCGGCGGCGCATGTGTGCGTCGAGGAGTTTCCGACGCGCCAGTACGAGGATTTGGTGCTTGAGAGCGGGTTTTATGACGCGTTAATCTTGAACCTGGGGACAGGCGAGGGCAACAACTGGTGGTGTGTCGTTTATCCGCCGATGTGTTTTGTTGGCGGCGCGGATGATGGGAGCGATAACTTGCACTACAAGTCGAAACTTGCTGAGGTCGTCAATAACTTCTTTAAATAAAATCATCATTTAGGTGGGGTGCGAAGAAAAACAAAAAATGGCGCGGCGGCGCGCCGTGAGTTGCGAAGCAATCGGTGCGGAGATACTTCCAGTTGTGAAGCGGGTAGAGGGGTACAAATCAGCCAACGGGTGCAGGGGCTCGGCGAGTGGTACGAGGTGGTTAGCAAAGCGCGCCGCATGTTGCGAGACAATTAATGGGTAATGGGTGGAGCAAACGGAGAAGTGGTTGGAGGGTTACGAGAGCGGGCGTTTTTAGGGAACTTGGCGCAAATGGGGAAAATAGTACAAATTAGTTTGTAAAAACAGTTGACAAAAACAATTGTTTATGTTAAACTAAACAAGTATGGAGAGCTGTCCGAGTGGTTTAAGGAGATAGTCTTGAAAACTATTGATCGTGAAAGCGACCGGGGGTTCGAATCCCTCGCTCTCCGCCAAAACTTTACAAATAAGAACCATTGCATATATGTTTATTTTGACGATATGTTCGGTATTATTGTAAAAAGAAAATAGTTAGCAAATTAAATGCTAACTACTTTTTTTATTTATTCGATATTTTCAAAATCTTCAAACAACTTGTCTAAATCTGAAAAATCATTTTGTTTTTGCTCATCTTCACTTAATTTAATAAACACTCTACGAGTATTTGCAAGTGCATTAAAAATATAATTTTTGTATGTTTGAAAACCACTAACAAGTTTGTTATAATCTTCTTCGGTTAATTTACCTTTTAACTTGTTTATTTCAATTTCCAGCATACTTTTATAATTACCTTTGTAAATCTCATAAGAATTAAAAATGTTTTGTAAAGCAAGCAATTTTTTAGGTACAATAGTATTCATAAATATTTACTCCTTTATTTGACGACTTAAAACACAATACTCTTTTTTGCTATCTTCATAATCTATATTGTAATCTTCTTTTATAATGCTATCAAATATATTAAATGTATCAGTGCAAGGAAAAGCAATTTTTTCAACTTGTGGTCTTTTAATATTTCTACTAACATAAAATCGTTTTTTACCAAAAAATCGGGGGTCAACTTTACCTTTTGTAAGATACTTTGATAAATAATATTTTACTGCATTAACATCTAAAATTTTAGTAGCAGTAGAAAAACCTTTTGACCATTTAGTAACATTATAAATTGTTTGACCTTTACACCTACCACTTTTTACAATTTTACCACTATCAACAAGTCCTAAATCTTCGGCAGTTGTTCCACCAAATAACAAATGAAAATGCAAACCACCTTTTTTATGATATTCAGGAACTGCAACATAATATAAATTTGGCAAATCTCTTTGAATATTTGCAACCCATTGAGTAAAAGATTTTCGTGTTTTGTTATCGTCTAATCTATCAATTTTATTTTTATCAAATGTTAAAGTAACAAAAAAGTTAAAATCATTACTTTTTAGAATATCCATTAAATTATTTTTTGACCTATTCATAGACCGAACAGCATTTTCTAATTTTGGAGCATATTTTCTATCAAATTCAATTTTCTTTTTTTCATATTCTTGCATACTCTCAAAATCTAATTGACCTTTTGGAGTTATGTTTTTTAATTCAATTTCTTTTAATAATTTTTTTAATCTTTTCGCTCTCTGTATCTTTTCTATGTTCGGCGAATAGCCATTTTTTATTGTAATCTTTTCCGTTCCATCTTCGTATAACTTTCTTGTTACAAATGATTGTTTGTAACTCAAAATATATACTCCTTTTAATCGTTACTACGATTATGTGTCCTTAATGTCAAGTAGGACGAAAAATCAAATCAAATCCGATGCAAACCGTTTGTGCGGTGCGGTTTGCGAGCTCTCGCAAACGCAATCCCGCACCCGCACCAAATCGGCAATGCAAACGGATATTTCATTTTGGAATTTTTGCTTTTAAAATTCGGTTAATTCTTGCAAATTGTTTTGAATTAAATCAATTATATATAATTGACATTCGCAAACATTCAAAAGTTTTTTAACCTTTTCAATGTCTTTGAATTGTGCAGTATATAAAATTTTGCAAGTTGTTTGTAAACTTTCCAGCATATCGCATAATTTCGCTTGACTGCTTGAAAGAATACATAGAGTTTTCATATATGTTGGTTTTGTTGTCATAAAAACTTACTCCGTTAATATCCCGTTTCACTTTTACCAAAGTAAAGGGGCAAGTAAATTTTGCTTTTTTATCTCCCGTTAGGCATAAACCAGCAAAACCCCTTGACTTTGATAAATTTTTTGTGCTATTTCGCAAGTGTCGAAAGCAACTCAAAAGAAGATAGTTAAAAACATTTTGTTATCCTTTCTTTGTTTTTATTGTAGCACAAAAAACCATTTCACTATTTTTCAGATTGTCCGAATTTTCTTTTGTCTCTGCAATCTAAAAAAAGATAGTTTTTATTTTTCTAATTGGATAACAATATCCCACATAGCATTGCATTTTTTATATATCTCTTTATTTTCTAAAATCATAGTTTTTAATATAACATTGAATTGACCTAACGATTTTAAAATTTTGTTTCTATCCCTGCTATTACTTGTATTTCTATCTAATTCAATCATACTATTTTCAAGAATTTCAAATAAACTATTCAAATTATCATTATTCAACATTATTTCATCTATATAATCTCTTGCACTCATACTTATTCACCTACCTTTTCAGATTGAATATTTAAAAATCTATTTTTTGTTTGTCCTGCAAATGTTTGACTTGAAATTTCAAAAGTAACTATTTGTGGTTTTAACTCTGCGATTGTTTGTTCGTCTTGCACGATTGTTATAAACTCCAAATCATTATACAAGCCGTTTTTCTCGTCTTTGTTGCCATTCAAAACATAATAAATATGTTTATCTGCATTGTCCTTTTTATATGTTTTATAGCCTATCAAAAGCCCTTTTCCTAAATAATTCATAATTTACCTACCTTTTATTTAATTTTCTTTTACAAGCAATTTTTCAGCACATAACACGCTTGTATTTGTGCAGTAATTCAATAAATCTAAAATAAACATATTACAAGCATTACAAAATAAATTTTTCTTTGCTTGTTCTAATTCTTCCGTATGTTTTGTATATAACGGAAAACTTTTTACATACACATTATTTTTTTTGTATGCAATTGTGCCTATCTGAATACTCATAATTTAACAGCAAGTTGAATTTAATTCAACACGATTTGCAAAAAAAATAGACATTATATCCGAAGAATTAGAAAGATTAAGAAAACGCGATAACTTATAAATTTCGCTTGTTTTAAATTCTCGTTTATTATTAATCTTCATACTAAAACTTTGTTTAGATATTCCTAACTTTTTTGCAATATCTTCGTTAGTTAAATTATTTTCAATCAGTAAAGCACGCAATTTCAAAGTATTAGTCATAACTTGCACCCCCTTTTATTAGATTGTTGAATTATATTCAACACACATATAATATCATTTTGTAGAATGTAAGTTAACAAAAAATAATAAGTTTTTATAAAAAAGTTGATTTTCTTTCAACAATATGATATATTATCAATAATTGAACTAAAAAAAAGGAGTATTTATTTATGAAAGATGCTGAAATTTTGCAAGAAATGGGGAAAAGAATTAAATATTTAAGATTAAAAAAAGGTTACTCTCAAGAAGAATTAGCAAAAAAAATGGGATATACTTCTCGCTCCACCATTAACAAAATTGAAAAAGGACTTGTGGATGTTCCACAATCTAAAATAATAGACTTTGCTAACATTTTAGATACAACACCTTTATATTTATTAAATTGGGTAGATAATCCAGATGACAACAAAAATTTAATACAAATACAAAGAGAAAACGGACAAGTAATTAAATATTATTTATCAAATGAAGCAACCGAAGAAATAATATCTTTAATTGATAAACATTTAGAAATGGAGCAAGACGAATGAATGCAGTTATTTATGCTCGCTTTTCTTCGCACTCTCAAACTGAACAAAGTATTGAGGGACAATTAAGAGTTTGCAAAGAATATGCAGAACGAAACAAAATAAATATTATAGGCGAATATATAGACAGAGCAACAACAGGAACAAATGATAATCGACCAGAATTTCAAAGAATGATTGAAAATGCAAGTAAAAAAGAATTTGAACAAATACTTGTTTATAAACTTGATAGATTTAGCCGGAATAAATATGATAGTGTTGTTTACAAGCATAAACTTGCACAATATGGAGTAAAAGTTATTTCTGCAACTGAAATAATAAGCGATACACCTGAAGGTGCTTTAATGGAAGGACTACTTGAAATGTTTGCTGAAATGTATTCAAAAGATTTAAGCCAAAAAGTTAAAAGGGGTATAAAAGAAAGCATATTAAAAGGCAATTTTATAGGTGGACAAATTCTTTATGGGTATAAAGTAGAAGATAAAAAAATACTCATTGACGAAACAACAGCACCAGCAATAAGATATTTATTTGAAGAATATGCAAACGGAAAAAGCAAAAAGCAAATTATAAGAGAATTAAACGAAAAAGGATATAAAACCAATAAGGGCAAATCAATAACTTATAATAGTTTTCAAAACAATTTATCTAATATTAAATATACGGGAATGTTCGATAATGGAAATTTACAAAACGAAAATTATTATCCTGCTATTATTAGCAAAGAACTATTTGACAAAGTTCAATTAAAACTTGCAGAACATAAGCACCAACCAGCAACACAAAAAGCAAAAGTTGAATATCTTTTAACAGGAAAAGCATTTTGCGGGTATTGTGGTTCGTCTATTGTTGGAATAAGTGGAACAAGTCATACAAATAAACAACATCATTATTATACTTGTTCACAGAGATACAAAAAACATACTTGCAACAAGAAAAACGAAAACAAAGAATATTTAGAAAAATATGTCGTAGAACAAACTTTAAATTTTGTTTTAACAAAAGAACAAATAGAAAACATAGCAAACGGAATGCTTGAAAAATGGAATAAAAACTCAACAAGTATTAAAATAAAAGAATATGAAAAGCAACTTGAAAAGATTGAAAAAGATTTAGACAAATGCTTTGATATGTTTTTTAATGCTGATAATGAAGAAATGCAAAAGCGAATGAATGAAAAATCAAAAAGTTTATCAATCGAAAAACAAGACATTCAAGAAGAATTAAAAAAACTAAAACTTGTGCAAGTAATCACACACACAAAAGAAGATGTCAAAAACTTACTTGCTGAATATTTAGACGGAAATATAAACGATATAGAATATCAACGAAAAATAATAAATAAATTTGTTAATAGTGTTTATATCTTTGACGATAAAATAGCAATTTATTATAACTTGTTTAATCTTCGTAAATTCACTTTTGAAGAAGCAATAGATAATATTGCAGAAAACGAAAAGGTTTTTATTTCAAATGATATGCTCCGCCAAACAGAACTGCGTTCGCACACGCGGTTCTTTTATTTTTGTTTAAAAGGCATTTCAGCAATTATAATACCAAGTCTAAGAGATATAAATAAATAGTAATATACAAAAAAGGTTGGATACAAAATGTACCAACCTTTTTGATTTTTATTTTTACAAACTTTATTTGCAAAACATTATATTGCACTCTATACACAACATTTGACAGTCTTGTTAGTTATTCTTTCTTTTATCTCAAAAAGAAATGCAACAAGTACTGTTTTTTATAAATAAATTATATAATTATCGAAGAATATTTTAATGATTTTATATAATTTTCCATAAATAAAAAGTTCGGTATTATTTCATTACCTTCTCTTATTACAGGTAGTAATAATTTTGTATTTTTAATTCTGTCCTGATTATATTTTCTTCCATAAGAGTATCTAAAATGTTCTTTATTAATTATAGTAGCAATAAATAAACCTATATAAACATTAAAGTTTTTAAACTTTGGATATAATTTTTCAACATGATCCGAATATGAAAAATTTAAATTTTGATAAAAACATTTTCCACATGCTGCAGAATCAATTGTTAAACAATTTCCAAATGCCGAATATTCATCATAAAAACCATTTGCTCCATTATTTTCAGAAGAGGTTGTAATATATGGAAAATTACCCTCTGGCAAATGAATTAAGTCTGATTTTGTCTTGCTTTTTTTATCTAATATCAAATCATTATCCTTGTATTCTGAACCAACATAAAAAAGTGAATGCAAATCAATAAAATCCCACATTGTATTATTTTTATAATTTACCAAAATTGGTTTATTACTTATATTATCTATTTGATTTGTATTAAATAGATATGAAACATAATCTTTTATTGTTTTTTCAAATAAAGGGGTCTTTACATCTGAGTAATCCGTCGGAAGATATGCTTCCACACTCCAATCATCATCCCCAGTTAGGGAACGAAGAACAGATGTTTTATTATCATCAATTCTTTCTCTATAATTATTTAACCACTGTTCTTTTATATTAGACCAATTATTGTCTAAATCTGCTCGGCCTTCTATTTTGTTTTTTCTAAATCCATCATTTTTCCAATCCGCTAACCATGTTTTCATGTTTGTTTCCTTATGTGGAATTTTTGCTGTAAATACCATAATACAAGTAACTGTACCAACATCAGAATTTATAAACAATTCAGGATTCATTGACATTACTGCTTTTAAAGTGTGTTTTTGTAACAACTTTTTTCTCCAATCATTTTTTTCGAAACAACATCTTATAGGAACAATAGCTATACAAGTAGAACCTCTTTCTAAACATTCTAAATTATTATATATAAATTCTAACTCATTACGACCTTTTACTTTTATAATCTTGCCAGTATCCGAATCTTTTTTCTTATCTTTAGAATAAGGAGGATTTAAAAAACCAATAGTCGGTTTTAATTTCTTTATCTCTTCTGTTTTTTCAAAACAGTCACCATAAAGTATATTTGATTTTCCATCTCCTCTTATCATCATATTAGAGCAAGCTAATGCAAACATCTTAGAATCAGCCTCAGTCCCAATAAGTTGATTATTGTAAATCATTTCTTTTTTCTTTAAATCATATTCATCAGTAAGAGACAACATCCTCTTCATTGCAGAGATCAAGAATCCACAAGTTCCACAACAATTGTCATAAACAATACTATTTTCATTAACGTTCGCCAAATCGACAAATAATTCAGTAATATGCATCGGTGTTAAAACGATACCCAAAGAAGCATCTCCATTCGCATACCTTAAAAATTCAGTATAAAATTTCCCTAAAACATCATAGTATTTGTAATTTTCTAAAAAGCCATCTTTAACTTTTTCTTTTATTTCCGTTATTAAATCTTTTAAAATTGTATTTTTTTGCCCATCAACATTTTCCAATAATGCAAGTTTTTCATTACTAGTTATAAATCCATAAGTTGAAAGCATATTTGCTTTTTTCGTTCCAGAAATATTATCATTTGATAAAACTCTATTTATAGTTTCATATAAATTTTGAGCCAAATCAATTGGTTTTTCATATGAATTATAATATCTAACAAATGTTTGATCTTGAAGCGCAATTAATATTCCACTAATTAACAACGCACGAGAATCATGAGGAATATCAATACTGTGCAATTCTTCATTTAGTGTTCTCGCATAATCAAGTATTTCATGATAAGACTGCCTTTGTTTTATTGTGTCATTTTTATATAAGTCAATAATTCCATCAAAAGTATACATTAACTCATTAGATAATAATCTTGCAGTTTTTTCTTCTTTTAACTGAAGAAATGTTGATATTTTAAAATCTGATATAGTTTCTCCACTTAACGCAATACTAACCACATCATACTCTTTAGATAAAAAACTTGAATAAAGTAAAACACCATCAACTGCATATTTATCATATGTTTGATGATCTTTTGATTCATGATACTTTGTACTCGCTTTTGTTTCACAAATGATAATTAATTGTTTTTCTTTATTGATGGAAATTATAAAATCGGGATATCCTTTTCCATTTCCTCTTTTAGATGCGTTTACTAACAGCTTGTCAATTTTAAAATTTTCTGATTTCTCATCTTCTAAATAGCAATTTTCATTTGGGTTTTTATATACTTTGGTACTATATTTATATCCATTATTTTTCAATAATATTTCAAATAGTCTTCTAGAATTCATTTCATTAACTTTCATGATTTTTCTCCTTTTTTTCTGTTGTTTTATTTCTTTTATCTTTTAAACTTATATTTAAGTTTTTTACGCTAGTTAAAACAACATTATTACCTTCAACGTAAAATGCGACACTCTCACCACTGTTGATATTTAAAATATCTCTAATTGCTTTGGGAATAGTTATTTGACATTTAGAAGAAAGAACCGCTTCCTTTAATTTATACATTTTATTCCTCCATTTTCTTTACTTTCTTTACTTTTAAAGTATAACAAAAACACTTTCAAAAAGCAAATATATTTAAAACAAAATAATAAAATCTTTAATTTTAAGTGCTTATTAAAAAACAAATAGAATAGATTATTATAATTTTTCAGTTCAATATGATTTTATTACTCTACTAATCAGAACCGCGTTCGCACACTGTTTTAAGCCTTATTTTACCTTAATTTGGCGAGGGTGAGAATTAACACTGTCCCGCCAAACGAGAACAATCCGAACCCTTGTGGCTGGGTTGTTTTTTTTATAAGAAATAAAAATTATCTCAAGAAGAAATTGACTTTATCGAAACCAAAGTTAAATTTATAGAGTAAAAAGATGGGGAAATGCAATATTAATACAGACTTTGAAAATAAATATTTTATTATGAAAAATGAATTTGAAACTTATGTTGTAAAAAAGTGGGTTTATTCCATCAATGAAGAAAAATATAAAAGGTATTACAAAACGGCAATTGTACCAAGCGGGTTTGTTGTTTGTGCTCAAGATATCAATAATAATGTATGCAGAATTAAGTTTGATAACGATGACAAATATGTAACTTCAATAAAAGCACTAGGCGAATTCAATAAAATAATTGGAGATGTTTTGTCGTGTGATGAATACTATTTTTGTCAAGATGTAATTCCAGTTGTTGATGAAAAAAACAAGGCATTGATAGATAAATATTATACTACAACTGATATGATAATTGGTAGTTCACAACTAACAAGAGAAGAAATTGAAAGGACAGAAAAAATAGACAGCTGATGAAATTTTTAATTGAGTTAAAAATTATAAATAACTGCTTGCTTTATTTAAAAAACATAGTATAATGTTGTTATCCATAAAGAGTATGCGAGGGACAAGCCCGTTGACCATACACCAACCTAACGTGAGTCAAGGTGGTAATGCTTGTGTGATGGGTATAATAAATGGAAACCAACCCCATCCTTTCGATGGGGTTTTACTTGCTATTCTTTTGGGAATTGGAGGTATTTATGATATTAAAAGATTTATTAAAAGACAAAGAAGAAGTTGTGATTGAATTGAATGAAAATAATCGCCAGCAATTCTTAAAACAAGCAAAAGATGAAGGGTTTAAGTGGAATAGCAATAAGGGTATTCAAGAAAATGATGAATGTGCATTTCATATATCAATCAATAAAGATGGGTATATTGGAAATATATCTGCAATGTGTTATGCTAAGTCAGAAGAATTGCAGGCGTTGTCTAAATATCAGTATTGGCAAAATGGTTACCGTTAAAAGAATGGGCGTTTTCTTAATTTGAGCAATTTTGAGAGTATTATAAGTTATATGTAGTTAGATAAAAAAATCCGAGAGGGGGCTCTCGGATTTTTTTGTATAAATCAAGTAACAGTTTTTAACTTTTTAATGTTGTATTTAAGTCGTTTGCACTTTGAAAATTTATTGAATTTTCTTAGGGGAAACGCTTTTTTTAGTTTGTTAACTATTTAGTTTATTAAAAATTTTTTGTATTTTATTTTGGGCAATGTTATTTTTTTGGGGCGGGGCGGACGCCATTTTTGAGTAATGCCATTTTTGAGTAACGTTATTTTTTGGGGAAACGACGTTTTTGTGCAACGCTATTTTTGAAAATGCGTTTTTTGAATAGGTTTACTGCTTTTTAATATTGCAACAATTTTTAATGACGTGAATGTTATTAGGATTCCCAAATAGTTGGGGTGTTGTTAACAAGGTGCCAGAAGTTGCCGCTGGTTGTAGGTGCACTTTCACTGTAATAGTACCTAGTTGCATTAAGTAATGAATTATTATGGTTTTGCGGGGAATCGCTTGTGTTTACGATTGAAATTTTATTCCAATCGGATTCTGTGCCATAATAATAAACGGCAGTTAGATTATCTTGGTGGCGGAAAGCAGACATTTCAATATTCTTTAATGACTTAGGAAGTGTTATGCTAACCAGACTTCCACAACTATCAAACGCGCGTTCCCCGATAGTTGTGAGTCCACTGGTAAATGTTACATTAAAAATTTTATGGCAATAGATAAACGCTTCCTCAGGTAAGGTGGTAATGTTTGTTATAGTTACATTTTGTAAACTTTCTGGAACATGTTTATGGCTGTCATTACCAGCACTTGCGCCAAATATATATGAAAAGTGGGTGTTTTCTGAGCCGTTAGTTGTTGCGCCAGTAAACGGCAAGGAAATGCTTGTTAGCGCGGAACAATTTTTAAATGCCTCAAAGGCTATACTTGTTACGCTGTTAGGAACTGCTATATTAGTTAATCCAGTGCAGTTATAGAATGCGCGTTTGCCGATACTTGTTACAGTATTTGGAATAGAGATAGTAGTCAAATCGCTAATTGAAGCAAAAGCGTTCTCCCCGATACTTGTAACCGAGCCATCTGTAGGGATAGTTGAATATTTATTTCCGAATAGCAAGGTATTGGTTGTTTTGTTGATAATGCAGTTGTTTGTACATTTATATGTGGCATTAGCATTGTAAACAGTAATGTTGTTTAATGCCTTACAACCCTGAAATGCGTTATAATAAATGCTTGACACATTAGCGGTGATGGTTATAGTTGTTAGTGCTGTACAGTGGGCAAATGTACTGCCCAAAATTGTTGTTACGCCGACAGGAATTGTTATACTTGTGATTGTTGTGCAGTATTCAAATGCGCCAGATCCAAGTTCTGTTAAATTAGCAGGTAGGTCGCCAGTAAAGCCAGTACATTTTCTGAATACGCCGCCTTTAATAGTTGTTACGTTATCAGGAATTGCCACGCTTGCGGTACATTGTTGGAATGCGAATGAATTAATGGTGGTTAAATTGTCAGGTAAAGTTATGCTCGTTAGGGTAGTGCAGTTATTGAACGCATTTTCACCAATGGTGTCCGTCGTCGTTATTACCACAGTTTTCAAACTTTCTGGAATGTTGGTGTTACTATTTTGCCCATTGAAGATGCAACCAAAGCGAGTGATGTCTGAACCCACGTGATTTGCGCCGACGAAAGGCAGGGTTATGCTTGTTAAACTTGTGCAGCCCTTGAACGCACAAGCGCCTATACTTAATATTTGGCTTGGAACCACTATGCTAGTTAGCCCTGTGCAGTTCAAGAATGCCTCCTTGCCTATATATTGAACATTGTAAACATTTGGAATTACCGAACTGTTAAAGCCTGCGATTACTGTTCTTGACGCGATTTCTATTAAGCAATTACCTTGGCAACGGTAAATTTCGTTGCCACTGTTAACAGATAGTGTTAAATTGGAGCAACCAACAAACGCGCGTTCGCCAATGGCTGTTATGCTGTCCGAAATTGTTAGGCTGGTTAAGGTGGTTTGATTTAGGAACGCCTCTTGTGCAATGTTTGTAACCGGATGTAGCCCGTTTGTGTTGTCATTGTAACGCGAAGGAATGGTTACCACGCTAACATTTGAGCCATTAACGCCCGTAACGCTGTATGCTTGGGTTTCTGCGTCGAATGCAAATGTTAGATTGTCTACATATTCGCAAGTTGTGCATATGCCATTCTCAAAATCGTGATTTCCGTAGTCAGTTTGATCTTCGCAAACCGTGCATTTGCGCCAGTGGTGCGTCGAACTGTAGGAGTAGTCAGCACTGTAGTTGTGCGTAATTGTTCTAACATAATCGCAAGTGTTGCAATTCGTGTCGCAATTATTCGTGTAAGTATGTTCAACATAGTTGTTTTTGTCGCCACAAATAGTGCACGCAAACCAGTGGTGTGTGGCGTCATTAGAGTAAGTCGAACTATAGTTGTGAGTAGTTACCCTAGTGTGGTTACAACCATTGCAAGAAGTGTCGCAGTCGTTGTCAAAACTGTGTGGTGCAACTCTAACATAATCGCAAGTGTTGCAATCTGTATCACAATTGTTTGTGTAGGTGTGCTCAACATAACTACCTTTGTCGTTACAAATGGAGCACTCGAACCAGTGATGCGTAGCGTCTTTAGAATAAACCGTGCTATAGTTGTGAGTAATGGTTCTTAGATGTCCACAAATATTACACTCTGCGTCGCAGTTATTGCTGTAACTATGCGGTGCAACTCTAACACGGCCGCAATCGTTACATTCGGCGTCGCAAACATCGGTGTATGTGTGTGCGCTAACGCTTGTTTTGTCGCCGCATATTGAGCATTCGTACCAGTGATTTTCGTCGTCATTAGAGTAAACTAAACTGTAGTTGTGTGGAACCGTCCTTGTGTAGTCGCAACCCTCGACGTCGCAATCCGAGTCGCAGTCGTCGTTAAAACTATGCGGTGCAACGCGCACATATCCGCAAGTGTTGCAGGTATCGTCGCAGTCATTATCGTAATCGTGCGGAGCGATGTTTGCTTTGTCTCCGCAAGGGCATTCAGCCCAGTGGTGTGTCGTATTATGCGACAGAGTTTCGCTATATTGATGTGTATGGTCTTGTGTGCCGCACGCAGAAAATATAAGCGCGCAAGGGCAAATTAAGCACATCGCGAAAATAAGCGCAAAAAAATTCTTTTTCATATCATTCAATCCTTTTTGTTTGTATTTTTACAACTCATTTATTTTTATGAGTAACTTGCTAATATCTTACCACATAAAAAGAAAAATATCAAGAGGAAAACCTAGTTGACAAAGCGAAATTATTATTTTTGTAATAATTTATGCGGGAAATATCAACAAAGCGCAATTTATTTTTTTAAATTGAGAATTTCGATAAATTTTGTTTGGTAAATTGGGAAACTTGTGATAAATTTATCATATAACAACTTTTAGTGCAAAAATTAGTACAAGTTTGTGTAAAGCCTAATACAAGTTTGGAGTAAAGCCGAGTGAACAGCTGAGTTGTAGTAGAAAACCAAGTCTTAGCGAAAAACTTAGTGAAAAACTGAGTGCAAGGATTAGTGAAAACTCGGCGTAAAGACTAGCGTAAAAATTAGTGCAAGGAAAGTTTGATTTTTAAAGGAGTTTATATGAAGTATGTTTTGGTAACGGGCGCGTACGGCGGAATGGGGCGCGCAACCGTGCAGTCGTTGAAGTTGGCGGGCTTTACGGTTTTTGCCTTGGATAGGAAAGTGCAGGAGGCGGAAGAAAATGTTATTCCGCTTGAGGTCGACGTAACCGACGAAGCGAGCGTCCTGCGAGCGTTTGAAGTCGTCCGCCGCGAAACCGACGAGCTGTTTGCAATTATCCACTTTGCGGGCATTTATATGTTAAACTCGCTCGTCGAAATCGAAAATGACGTTTTTGAGCGCATTTTCAAAATCAACCTAAACGGCGCCTATCTAATCAACAAAACTTTCTTGCCGCTCCTAAAACGCGGGAGCCGTGTAGTTATGACAACGAGCGAACTTGCGCCGCTCCAGCCGCTCCCTTTCACGGGGATTTACGCAATAACCAAAACCGCGCTCGACCGTTACGCGTACTCGCTGCGTATGGAACTCCAACTCCTCGGTATTTCCGTCTCAGTGTTGCGCGCGGGCGCCGTAAAAACCGATATGCTCGGCGTTTCAACTTCTCAGCTCGACGAGTTTTGCGCAAACACAAAAATTTACAAGTGCAACGCCGCCAAGTTCAAGAAAATCGTCGACAGCGTCGAAGCGAAAAGTGTTGAGCCAACCAAAATAGCTGATAAGGTTTCTAAAATTTTATCTCGCAAGAAACCAAAGTTTGCGTACGCAATTAATCGCAACCCGCTGCTGCGTATGTTAAATGTCTTGCCAAAACGAATGCAGTTTTGGGTAATTGCAAAGGTTTTAAAAGAGAAATGAGGCGTTGAAAGACAAATAAGCATTGAAAGACATAAGTAGTTTTCAATGAAAAACGGGAAGTGCCGCGCTTGCACGGACGGTGCGTACTAGCAAAATGATAAGCGGACAGCAACAGTTTTAGTGGTTGCTGTTTTTCTTTTAGTTGTTTTCGTACGCGCCTTTTTTAGTTGGTATTTAGTCATTTTTTAGTTGGTATTTAGTTGTTTTTTAGCGGTTTTTGTGCTAAAATTATCGCTAGAATGTTTAAATGGCGCGAGGCGGGGCTTGTGGCGACTGATAACATTTTTTAATTTGAATTTTGAATGCAAAAAATTGGGATTTAAATGCGAATAAATGTTCATAATTTATTTGAACAATAATCGGAGGCTATGATGAAAGGAATAATACTTGTTTTAGACGGCTTTGGCGTCGGAGAAATGGAGGACGCGGCAAAATATGGAGACTGCGGCTCGTGCACATATGGCAATTTGAAGAAACAGTTTGACTTTTCTTTGCCAAACTTACACAAACTTGGGCTCGACAATATCGACGGGCTTAACCTTGATAAGTGTGCAGATGTTTTGGGCAGTTACGGGAAAATGCGCGAGCGTTCCATTAACAAAGACACCCTGACAGGGCACTGGGAAATGATGGGCATTGAAACGCGCCACCGCTTTCAAGCCTTTCCGCGGGAAATCGACGAAAACGTCGTCAAGGCGGTTCAGGAGGAAATCGGCGAAACCCTCTGCAATCGCGCAACTTCAGGCACGCAGATAATTAAGGATTTGGGCGCGCAACACATCGAGACGGGCTATCCAATCCTGTATAGTTCCGCAGACAGCGTCCTGCAAATCGCAACACATAAGGGCGTGTATTCTATCGAACAACTTTACGAGCTTTGCCGAAAAGTCCGCGCGAGAATGACGAAAGACTTTGACATCCAACGCATAATCGCGCGCCCATTTGATACAGACGAAAACGGCGAGTTTTACCGTACAAAAGATCGCAAGGACTTCTCAATCGACCCGCAAGAACCAACCACCCTAGATAAAATCATTGCGGCGGGCTACAAAACAGTTGGTGTCGGCAAAATTGCGGAAATCTTTAATTTTAACGGCATACAAGAGACCTACAAAACAACTTGCAACGCGGAGAGTTTGGAGAAAACGCTCGAAGTTATGGACGAGGAGTTTGACGGCTTGATTTTCGTCAACCTGATTGACACGGATATGTTGTACGGGCACAGGAACGACGCCAAAGGTTACGTCGGAGCACTGGAGCGCGTGGACGCGTTTTTGCCTAAGATTATCGAGAAAATGGGCGAAAAGGATATGTTGATTATCACGGGCGACCACGGGAACGACCCCACGACCGCCTCAACCGACCACTCCCGCGAGTTTACGCCCGTGCTTATGTACGGCTATGGCGTAAAACCAAACCACAATCTCGGCACAATTGACGGTTTCCGCTTCGTTGGCGACAGCGTCTATCAAATGCTAACCGGACAAAAATAACCACCCCGTGCGCGCTTGCAACCTAATTGCGGCATAACAAGGGCAAAGCACCGCGCAACGAAAAATGTCAAACGTATGACAGCGGAATTTAACGAATGCATCAATAAGGTTAACCATATTTTTAATAGTACGCAAATTAATAATATGTATTAAAATAATGTACATTACAGCAATACACAAATTAATGATATACAACACAATAATAAAAAATTAAGAATGCACAATTTAGTAATAAAAAACAAATAATAAACAATTAAACAACGCGCAATTAAAAATAGTTACGATTGAAAACGCGATGTTATAAACTAAAATAAAACGAAAAAACAATAAAAAATCAAAATGTGAGGTAAAAATGCAAGAAAAAGTAAATCAAGCAGTTGAATATATAAAATCAAAAGTTAATTTTACGCCGTTCGTGGCACTCGTTTTGGGGTCGGGGCTGGGCGACTTTGCAGAAAGTGTTGAAAACAAAATAATCGTTCCGTATGAGGACGTTCCAAACTTTCCGCGCTCGACAGTCCAAGGGCACAAGGGCAGGTTTGTTTTCGGGCAGGTTAACGGGCAAAACGTCTGCGTTATGCAGGGCAGAGTGCACTATTATGAGGGTTACCCAATGCACGAAGTTGTTTTTCCCGAGTATGTAATGGCAGCGCTCGGCATAAAAACGCTAATTTTGACAAACGCTGTCGGTTCAATGAACCCAAATTATGGAATAAACTCCCTCGTTTCTATTAAAGACCACATTAATTTTACAGGCTACAACCCCCTCATTGGCTCACACTATAGTTATACAGGTGTCAGGTTTTTGTCGCTCAACAACTTGTACGACAAAGATTTGAGACAACTTGCGCAAGAGGTTGCGAAACAAGAAAACATAACATTGCACGAGGGCGTGTTTGCGCAAACCTCGGGTCCAACATATGAAAGCCCCGCTGAGGTTAGAATGTTTAGGAGTCTAGGCGTCGACACTTGCGGGATGAGTACCGCGATTGAGGCGATTGCTGGGTCGCACGCAGGAATGAAAGTGCTTGCAATCTCTAATGTTTCAAACGTCGCAGCAGGGCTGACAGATGTTGCGCCTACACACGAGGAAGTTTTGGCGAACTCGCAGGCGGTTAAGGGCGACTTTCAGCGTCTGCTTGCAAAAATAATAGAGAAAATCAATAAATAATAGTTTAACAAAAATAAACAATAAATAATAGAAAAAGAAAAGATAGATAATACAAAACAACATTAAAGGAGAAAATACAAAATGAACAGTTTGTTTGAAGATTTAAAAGAACGTGGTTACATTTACCAAATGACAAATGAAGAAAAAATTAAAGAAATTTTGGACGGAGAGCCACAAACAATTTATCTTGGAATTGACCCGACTGCAGATAGTTTGCACATCGGGCACTGTTTTCCGCTAATTGTGCTTAGGAAAATGCAGGACGCGGGGCACAGAATTATTGTCCTAATCGGCGGCGCAACCGCTATGATAGGCGACCCTACGGGCAAGTGCGATATGCGCAAAATGGTTACGCAGGAATTTATTGAAAGTAACCTTGAAAATGTCAAAAAGATAATTGGGAAATTCCTTAAGTTTGACGGCGACAATCCAGCAATTATTGTAAACAACAACGACTGGTTTAAGAACATTAACTACATCGACTTTATGCGCGATGTCGGCGTACATTTCAATGTTAGTAAAATGCTCGCCAGCGATGCTTGTAAAACAAGAATGAACGGCGGCGGGTTGACTTTCTTTGAAATGGGTTACCAACTAATGCAGGCTTACGACTTTGTTCACCTAAACGAGGAATACGGTTGCCGCCTGCAAATTGGCGGTAGCGATCAGTGGGCGAACATCCTCGCAGGCGTTGACTACGGCAGGAAGTTGAATTACCTTGCGGGGAAAGACGAGGAAGCGTTCCAAGCAATGACCGTTCCGCTCCTCACTAACAGCGAGGGCAAGAAAATGGGCAAAACCGAGAAAGGTGCGGTTTGGGTGCTCAAAGAAAAATTGTCGCCGTTTGAGTTTTATCAATACTTCTACAATGTCAAAGACGAGGACGTTGAAAAACTTTTAAAATTGTTGACGAGTGTTCCGATGACTGAAATTAAGGAACTTATGAACGGCGACATTAGAGACGCTAAGCAAAGAATGGCGTACGAAATCACAAAGTTTGTTCACGGTAAAGAGGACGCGGATGACGCGCTCAATACATCAATTGAAATGTTTAAAAAGGACAACTTCGAGGACGCGCCTGAGGTTGCGTTTGACGCAAACAAGTTTGTCGATGGGATGAAACTTGTCGATGTTATGGTTGAAGTTGCGTTCTTTGCAAGCAAGTCGGAAGCAAGAAGAATGATTGAGCAGGGCGCTGTTAGCCTCAACGGGCAGAAAGTAGACAACGTCGACAAAACACTTTCAAGCGCAGATTTCAACAATGGCGAATTGCTGTTGAAGAGAGGAAAGAAAACTTTCTTAAAGGTTGTCTTGAAATAATACGCCAATAAAAAAATAGGCGAGTCATTTGCTGAAATGAAAATATAATAAAGTGGCAAATCAAAAATGAGGGAAAAGCCGAAAAATTAATGTAAATTTGCAAAAATCATACATTAAGCGCAAAATAATGTAAAGTACAAATCAGTGAAAAGTACAAAACAGAGTGAACCATAAAGCAGTGAAAACGTTAAGTATGGAAAAGAAGTAAAGAAGGTGCTCAGAGATTAAAAGCGTCAAAGGTGTGAAAAGGGCAAAAAATGTTAAAAATGAAAAAATAACGGAAAAAATACAAAAAGCAGTGAAAAAAGCGTGAAAAAACGCAAAAAAGTGTGAAAAATGAAAAATTTTCACACTTTTTTAAATAAATTTTGCAATTCGTGGCAAAACTATTTGGAATAAAAAAATTATTATGTTAATATTTTTACGAATAAATCAGTAAGGAGTGTACGAAAAATGGTTAAGTACTTAACTAAATTGGGGGGGGGGGGCGTCTCAGAATAATCCACAATGTGGACAAACGCGAAAGGTAGAAACAGGCGAAAAAAACAGTGTTTCTGCGGGCTGCAGCGACCGCGCCACCCGCAAAACAAACACGAGCGTTTGCAAACAAACTCATATTACTAGATATAAAAACAGTTACTTAAATAGGAGTTGCCTCAAGGGAGCAACTAACAAGAAAACAGGTATAATTAAACAAAACAACCGCCGCGCTACATTAGGAATACTAATGTGGCTTTTGGCGTTGCTGTCCTGTGTTGGACTAATGATTTGCGGAACACCTGCCCAAGGCGACCCGCCGAACGGCGACGAACTTCAACTGACAACGCAACCCGTCGTTACTGCCGCCGCCGCGACTACTGCGAGCACCAGCCTTACTGGTTCGGGAACGGAATCGGATCCTTACTTAATCCAATCCGCAGGCGATATGTTGTTCTTGTCAACAACAACTGACCATACTACTTATTGGGATAGTACGTACTACAAGTTGACTAAGTCAATTACAGTTGTTACTAATACTTGGACGCCGATTGGCGACGGTTTTGGCGACGGTAATAATTCACTCGACGGTTTTGACGGACAGGGATATGCAATTAATTTAAAGTCTACTAATGGCAGTGCAATTACAATTACTAGCAGTGATGGCAGTGCAGCATATTTTGGATTATTTGGGTATTCCGATACAATTGAAAACTTAGTCGTAAATTGGTGTGATGGTGCGGTATTTAATATTACAACTGGGGCGTCGTTGACGTATTGTTACGTTGGCGGAGTTGTTGGATATATGAATGGGAACGTTCTAAATGTAGCTTGCAGTGTTGGAGACGGAAAAAGTTTAAAATTTAATGTTAGCGCAGGTCGTTATTTATATTTGGGTGGCATAGCGGGTAAAGCATCCACTTGTAACATGCTATCTTTTGACGGAAAAATAGATTTCAATACTTCTGCAATCGATGCAGAGTATATAGGCGGCATAATTGGGGTTGGTTTGGGTCTAAATTCAAAATTTGTGGGCGGCATATATGACTCAGGGACGACGAGTGAGAGTGGTCGATATGTGGGGGGCGTTGTTGGTATTACATATGATAACATCAATTGCTGCATTGTGGATTTAACGGGTGCAAATCTACCTAATGTTGACTATTTTGGTGGCATTGTCGGTTATTGTGCTTCAACGGGGACGATAGAAGGGTGCTATTTTGATTCCAGTTCGCCTACAAATGTTACAATTGGCTCCACAAGCCGAAGCGGGATTGTTGCTGGGACTATGTATGGGGATGTGTACAGTAGCGTGTCAGTAACCTTAGGTACTGGAGATGATGCGTGCAAATATGACCCAAGCGTCAAGAGTAGATTTTTCACTGAAACAAAAAACTATCAAGGGACTGAGGTGGCGCTAGATTATACTTTGGCAAGTACATTTGCTGGCAATCAGTTTGGGAATAACAGATATTGGACAGTTTCAGATGGGTACTACCCTGAATTGCGTATTGTTAAATTTTCTAAACTTGCAGAGGGAGCAAGTGATAGTCTTACTGGTTCGGGAACGGAATCGAATCCTTACTTAATCCAGTCTGCAGGGGATATGTTGTTTTTAGTGACAACTCCAGAGACAAGTATGTATTATCCTATCTCAAGTAATGTTTATTACAAGCTTACACAAGATATAACTATTACCACTGATGTCTGGACGCCTATTGGGGCGCAAAATTATAATAGAATCCTTTTTGACGGGGGTGGACATAAAATAACACTACAATCGACAAACTCAAGCGACCCAATTATTGTTGGAATTTATAGAAATCTGAATGAAAGTACTTCTGGGTACGCTTTAGGGCTCTTTGGATATGTCGGGCATCCTGCTGGCGGCGGAATAAAAAACTTAGTTGTCAATTGGGCTTCGGGCGTTAAGTACATTGTGCCATATCACGCAACAGAAGCTATTCGCATAGCTGGAGTTGCGGGATATGTAATGATTCGACCAAACAGTGGCGTATGCCAAAATATATCATGTGTTATTGGTAGCGGGAAGGCTTTAAGCGTTGATACAAGTAAAGGTTATACCATAGGCGGGGTTGTGGGATTCTGTCTTACTGCAGGAGGTGGGCTTTCATTCGAGGGGAATATAAATTGCACTAATAGCACAGCTAGCGTTAATTTAGGTGGAGTTGCGGGAGGCATTAATGGTGGAGGCATAAGTAATGCAAAATTTGTCGGGAAGATAAACGCTACCTTATCTTCAGGTGCGACCTTAAATGTAGGTGGAATAGTGCACCATGCGAATGGTGATTTGTCTAATTGTTTTGTTGATTTGTTAGCGGGCAGCAATTTAACAAATATCAATAAATTTGGTGGAATTGTATGTGAAAAAACTTCTACTTCCGAAACAACCATGATGGACTGTTATTTTAACTCAAACATTGCGATTGGGTCGTCAAGTGTTAGCGGGAGTATTGCAAGCACAATGTATGGTAGTAGTGAAGGAACAATAACCTTGTATGATTGTAAATACAAACTTTCCACGGCGCTTTCTGCAGCGACGAACAATACGCAAGGGACTGCAGATAGTAGTTTGAACCTAAAATCTGCTAGTACATTCGATGGTTGGAATACTAATGTTTGGACTATTGAGAACGGCTCATATCCCGAGTTAAACGTTGCGTGGCTCACGACGAATGGTGTGCCTGACCCTTCTGAACCACCTGCTCCGCCTGCGCCTACGACTACATCCTTTACAGTAACATTTGAAAATGCGCCAAATTGCGGGTTAATCTTGTATATAGTGCGTCCAAGTGATAGCGGGGGTTACTCGGAAATCCGCCAGTACTACTTTGAGGGGGCGCAAACAAGTGAAACAATAGAATACGAACTCACAAAAGAAGCAACCTACAAAATACTAATCAGCAAACCGTATGTTTGGAACTTTGAAATTTCAGGTACAAGCGACTTGTCGGGGACAATGCAAAACGGACAATTCACGTTTACCGTTCCTGCAGCTGGTGGTGGCACAGTAACCATAACCGCCTCAGGTGGAACACCTCCTGACTCGTTCATTGTTGTGTAACTCAAAGCAAAAATAAAACGGGATTTGTTACATTATCTTATATGAATACAAATAGATAAATATACGTATATACATACATTAAAAAGGCGAACGCGTCGAAGCAACCCGCAGGGGGCTTCACGTTCGCCTTTTTTTGTATGACTGCTAATAAATGCTACTGTTGTCGTTCCTACTGTTGTCGTTGTCGTGGGATTTGCCGCACAAATTTTGCGGCGGTGTAGGTTCGCAATTGCATTTATCTAGCGGTTCACTTAGTGGCATAGGGAGTTCTTGAGTGCAGGTGCCGCAGTCTTCGCGCGCTTTGAGTAGTGCCAGTTGTTTGTAACCCTTAACGAGCATACCAATCGCGACCGCAATTGAAAACGCGAACACGACGAAGCCTGTGCAGGCGAGCATAAGTTGCCTAAATAGAGGGGGTTGGTCGTCGCTAAATGTCGTGAGCATAGTTGTTTCAAGCGTGAGCATTGACACGCACGCGGCGACTAGCGTTATTAGTTTTGTAGCAGAGTAGACGGGGCTTTTGTATTTTGCGTATTTGAAGATGTTAATAATCGCGTACGTGAAAGTCGCAAACGTGTATGTTGCGAGCGTTATGGTAGTGATTTCGTTATGTGTAAAGGTTTTGTTTAGATAAACAATGTACGAAATAATTACTGCCAGCGCAACATTTAGCACGAGCAGCAACCACCCGCACACGCAGTATTTTTTTGTCTCCATTGTAAGTTCTTCGTTCGCTTTGTAACTGCGCGTATGTCTAAGCAAGTAAAACCGCATTATGGCGAGGAGGACATAGTACGCGCTCATTGAGTAGAACCAAGCCGAGTTGTGGTAAAACCCGAGCGCGAGCTGAAATGTCGCAAACGCAACATCCCAAATAAACGAGCCGTACAACGTCAAGTTGACTCGCAAATGAATGTCGGTCGAAAGGCGGCGGAGATATTTGTTTTCCTTTTTCAGGAGTTTAAAATACGCAACGATTTTAGGTGCTCGCAAGCAGATTACGACTAGCAAATAAAACGCCAAACAGTACGACAAAATGCTAATAATTGATTTTTCGCCAAAATACAGCAATGAGCAAACGAGCAGCGTTACCGAAATCGGCAAAATGAGTATAATCAGCGCAATGTGCGGGTAAAGCGCGGCGCGCCAAAATTTGTTCCAATTCATAGTTACCTCGACTTATTGTAACATATTATTGCGCATTTTAGTTCGCTTTTTTGCGATTTTATCACTTTTTATGGGTTGCGCATATTTAAAATTATTAAATTAATTAATTAATACATTAATAGATTTATTATATTTTAAACAATATCCGTCTTTTTTAGTACAAAGTAACTTCCGACGCCAATGCCGTACGCGAAGATTGCGCTGCCCGCCGCGCACAGGATGAGGTTCATTGCGCCCGAGTTTAGTGGGGTAATAATAGGAACCATTGTGTAAAACAACATCCCGACGCCGAGTGCAATGAGTATTGACATCCACAGTCTTTGCTTTGCGACGACGCTCGCAAGCACATAGAGCGCGGCAAAAATGCTTACGAGGAACATTTTAGACAGTAGGCACAAAACAATGTTTCCTGCCGAAACGCCCTCGAGTGTAAACGGTAAATTTGCGATTGCGCCGCCGAGCATTGCGCCAACGAAGAATGCGAAAATGAAACTTACGCCTGCGACAAAGGTTGAGATTGTTTTTGAAATGATGTAGTCGTCTTTTTTTGCGCGGACGGTGAAGAGGTTTTTTGCGTAACCGCTTCTAAAGTCGTCCGAAACAAAGATTGCAACAAAAACGGAGAAGATGAAGAACATCATATTGATGTTGCACATACTCGTGATGTCCATTGTCATGGCGACTGACTCGCTGCCGCTGATTGCGCCGAGTATTTGCCAAACGTTGTCAAAGCCTTCAAAAATTGTTTCTTCGCCAGTTTGCGGGTTGACGGAAACGGCGCCGTCCATCATTGTTGTCATAACCAAAATTAGTATTGGGATGACGAGCGAAATTGCGAGCATAATGTAAAACAGTGGGGAAGTGAACATACGCCGAAAGTCGACTGCGAGCATACTTTTGAGGCGTTTTTGCAGGGCGTTTTTCTCAAATTCAATTGCCATAATGTGCGCCCTCCTTGTTCATAAGATTGTTGTAGTACTCCTCAAGTCCGATTTTATCCGTCCAAATCTCGCGGACTATTATGCCGCTGTTGTACAGGTGCAGGACGACTTCCTCAGGCGTTTTTGCGTCGTAAACGCGCAGGTGTTCGCCTTGCTCATCGTACTTGACGTTTTTGTATTTTGCAAGCAGCGCGTCCTTGGTTTTTGCCATATCGGTTGTTTTTATTGCGACAAACGTCGGGCAGCTGCGCTCAAGTTCGTCCGCGGTCATTTCGACGAGCATTTTGCCGTGTCTGATTATGCCGTAGTGCGTTGCGATTTTTTCAAGTTCACTAAGTATGTGTGATGAAACCAAAACTGTGCAGTTGTTGTTTTGGGTAACCGATTGCAAGACTTCGCGCATAATACGCATACCGTCGGCGTCAAGGCCGTTGATTGGCTCGTCTAAAACGAGGAGTTTGGGGTTGCCGAGCAATGCCATTGCGATGCCGACGCGCTGTTTCATACCGAGCGAGCAGTTTTTGAACTTGTTGGACGCGGCACCTTCCATTCGGACGGTTTGCAAAACTTTTCGGACGGCGTCGTGTTTGTTTTGGATGTTGAGGTTGGTTGCTTGGATGAGCAGGTTGTTCCACACGGATAGGTTAGGGAAGCAGCCCGAGCTTTCGATGAGGACGCCGATGTTTGCGCGCACGTCGGGGTCGGTGTAGTCGCGGTTAAAGAGTTGAACTTGTCCGCTTGTCGGGTGCATAAGGCCGCAGATGATTTTTTCCGTCGTCGATTTGCCGCTGCCGTTTTCGCCGATAAAGCCGTAAATTGCACCGACGGGGACGCGCATATTGAGCCCCGTGAGTGCTTGGTTTTCGCCGAATTGCTTTGTTAGGTTGTTAATTTCAATTGCATACATAATGTTTCTCCTAATATACATCGCTTCTGTTTAATATGTATGTGCCTAAAATGTTGTAGAAAACGCACCAGCAAGCGGAGACTGTTAGGCAGACAAGCACGCTTAGGAAGTTGCTTGACAGGCAAGCGTAAACGGAAGAGCCGTACAAAAATATGTTTAAAACACTTGAATTGCCCAAAACGGCTGCCGCGCCGATGATTAGCACGCCTGTCCCTAAAATGAATGACGAGGCGATTGAGATTGCAAAGTACTTTCTGAAGATTATGTTTAAAAAAACATAAAGGCTTGCCCAGCCGAGGCTCATTAGTATTTTGCCGAGGATTGCGCAGATTAGTGAGCCTGCGTTGACCTTGAAGGACAGCCCGACGAATGCGCCTGCTAAAACTGTTCCGAATAAGTAAGTTATACACATACAAGCCATTGCAAAGGCGCAGGTGAGGGTTTTACTCATCATATAGTCTTGTTTTTTAGGGTGCGTCGTGAAAAGTTGTTTTACATAACCGCTTTTGTAGTCGTGGCCTATGAATATGGAAACCATTATTCCGCCGAAAATGAACACCATATTCATATTTGCGTACTGGCCGATGTCGGAGACGATGTAAAGCGGGGTTTCTGCGGCAATCGCTTGCCACGTGTTAGTGAATAGTTGAGGGGCGGCCTCGGCGCCTGATGTTCCGATTATCATTGCGGGAATTATGGCGGCAATGGCTAGGAATATGTAAAACAGGGGCGTGTGGAACAGACGGTAGAAGTCCACGCCGAGCATACCCTTTAGACGCTTGTAGAAAGTGGGGGTTTCAAATTGTAAACTGTTTACTTTTTGCATTTATTTCTCCTTTTGGCTCATAAGTTCAATGTAGTATTCTTCAAGCCCAACTTTGTTTTTCTTGACTTCGCTGGCGACGTGTTCGTTTTCAATTAGCAGTTTTACGATGCTTTCAATATCTTCCTCGTCGTAAACGCGCAAGGTGTTGTCAATAATGGTTGCGTTTTTGTATTTTTGTTTAACAACCTCAAGTGAGCCGTCCAAATCTTGTGTTTTGATTGAAACAAACACGCGCGCGCGGCTCTCCATTTGTTTTGCCGACAACTCTTGTATCATCTTGCCTTGGCGGATTATGCCGTAATGTGTTGCGATTTTTTCGAGCTCGCCCAAGATGTGGGAGGAAATGAGGACGGTGCAGTTGTAGTTTTGGGTTATATCAACCAAAATTTCGCGCATAATACGCATTCCGTCCGTGTCGAGGCCGTTGATTGGCTCGTCTAGGATGAGGAGCGCGGGTTCGCCGAGCAGTGCCATTGCGATGCCGATACGCTGTTTCATACCGAGTGAACATTTTTTGAACTTGAGGTTGGTGTTGTTTTCCATTTTGACGATTTTTAGAACGCGGGTTATTTCGGCGTTCTTGTTTTCAAGTCCTAGGTTGATTGCCTGCATCATAAGGTTTGTGTACACGGTTGAGTTGGGGAAGCAGCCCGCGTTTTCGATTAGCGCGCCGACTTTGACGCGAACGCTTGCGTCGGTGTAGTCCTTGCCGAAAAGTTTGATTGTTCCGCCGTTAGAAACAAGTTGACCGCAGATAAGTTTTTCGGTCGTCGATTTGCCGCTGCCGTTTTCGCCGATGAAACCATAAATTGCGCCGACGGGAACGGTCATATTCAGCCCGTTTAGCGCGTGCATTCCGCGGAAAGTTTTTGTTAGTCCTCGTATTTCAATTGCATTCATAACTGCCTCCTAGTTGTTGCTTTTTTAGTGTGTCGTATTTTTTGTCCGTTGCGCGGTGGCGCTTGGTTGCGGGCTCAATTTGTTTTTGCTCGCAAGGTGGCTGCGCTTGGTCGCATCCTCGATTTGTTTTTGTTGCGCCAAACGCAGGGTTTGTTTGCGCGCGATAGAAAGTTAGCTCAATCGCTTGACTTAATATTATTATTGTAATAAAATTATTTAATTATCCAAAGCGTTGCGGGAATTTGCACGCTACAAAAACTATACATTTGTTGCGATAATGCGGGGAAGGCGGTTTTATGAACAAAAAAAACAATAAACGATACAAAATTAGCAGTGAAAAAATTGAGACAGCTTTTTTAGCACTGCTTTTGAACAATCGGTACGAGGATATAACGGTTAGCCAGATTTGTGAGCGGGCGAATATCAACAGGAGTACGTTTTACGCGCATTACGACGACATAAACGACTTGATTATCAAGATTGAGGACAGGTTCGCTAAAAGTGTTGCGTCGATTTTTGATTTTGGGCACAGGCAAACGAACGAGGCGTTTGTTGAGTTGTTTGAGTTTATTGAAAGCAACAAGTATTTCTACAAAGCGTTTTTGTCTATTCCGTACGTAACGCTTGCGGAGCGCAACGCAAAAAACAACATTATTGCAAATATTGCAAACGCCAACCACAAACTAAAAAGCGACGGAATAGGAACCTTTTATCGCGCGAGTTTTTTCGGCGCAGGAATAAAGGAGATGTGCCGCATTTGGCTCGAGCGAGATTGCGCGGAAACGCCGCAGCAGATGGCGCAGCTCATCCTAAAGGAGTACACAAACCGCGCTTAGGGGGGGGCAAATGTTGGAAAGTGAGAACAAAAAGCAGTTTTAAAGCACTAAAATTAAAAGAATTTATGTTATAATAAAATAAGCGACGTGAGCAGAGGAGAATTTAGATGATAGTTAATAAAGGACACATAATTTACGACATAATAGAGCAAAACAGGAGACAGTATTCTATTCCAGTTTATCAGAGAAACTACGACTGGACTAAAACGCAATGCGAGAAGTTGCTAAATGACATTATTGATTGTGTAAGAACGGGCGAGCCGCATTTTGTTGGTTCGATTGTCAACGCGAGAGTTCCAAGCAACAATAAAATTTTTCGATATGTTATAGTTGACGGGCAGCAGAGGTTAACGACGATATTTTTGCTTTTGAAGGCGCTGTATGATTGCGCGGAGAGTGAACTAGATAAAGAACAGATAAGCAATTGGATGTTTAACACGGATAAATTTGGCGAACTTGATTTGACCGACGAAACCAAACTTAAATTGAAGCCGATAAAATCTGACAATGTTCAACTTAATTTGCTTATGAAAAGTAGTTTTGAAGAAATGGACAAGGCGAGCAACATTTACCGTAACTATGAGTTTTTGAAGGCAAGGGTTGAAAATCTGTTGAAAAATGAGTTTACGGTCAGGGAAATTTGCAATGGAATTGAGCAGTTGATTTGCGCAATTATTGAACTCGAAGCGTGCGACAAACCGCAAGAGGTTTTTGAATCTATAAACTCGACGGGGCAACCGTTAAGTATTGCGGATTTGATAAGAAACTTTGTTTTGATGACAGACGAAAAACAGGATTATCTATATGAAAATTATTGGGTAAAAATTGAAGGAAAAATTACAAAAGAGTTAATGCCGAATTTCTTGATTGATTACCTAAATTTCAAGCAGGATGGTTTTGTAAAAGAGTCTGACGCGTACGATTCATTCAAGTCATTGTTTAAGGGTAAATCTTATTCAAATGAAACTATGTTGAAAGAGTTGCTGCATTACGCTACCATATATAGTTGGTTTTTAAATGGTGCAGAAACGCTTTCGGAGGGGGTTAATAATTGCTTGAACGGGTTTAGACAAATTAAGCAAACAACTATTTATGTTTTTTTGTTTAATGTTTTTGACGATTATCTTAACGGGGTTATAGACGAAGAAACATTACATAAAATTTTGAAATTCTTTTTAAATTACAGCATTAGGCGATTGTTGTGCAATGTTGGGTCAAACTCACTTAGGGCGCTTTACAAGTATCTGTATTCTAGGGTGTTTAGCAAAACGCAAAACTTAGATGATTATTATGACGCAATTTTGTCGTATTTTTATCAGTTGAGCAGCAAAGACGCACTAATTAAGGATGAAGATTTGAAAAATGGGCTACTCAAGAGTGATTTGTATCACAAAAATGCCATATGCAAATATGTTTTGTATAAACTTGAAAATTTCAACTCTAAAGAGATTGTTGATGTGAAAAACTTGACAATTGAGCACATTATGCCACAAAATGAGTATCTTAACAAACCGTGGAAGGAAATGTTGGGTGAAAAGTGGAGTGAGGTACATTCAACTTATTTGCACACGTTGGGGAACCTTACCTTGACGGGGTACAATGGGGAGTTGTCGGACAAATCGTTTAGCGAAAAGAAAGAATTGCTGCTTAAGGCTAATACAAAAGTTGTTATCCTTAATAAGGATGTTTTGAGTGTGGATATTTGGAATGAGGCAGCAATTTTGAGTAGAGCGAAACGGCTTGGAGGTTTAGTCGCGGAGGTTTTTGAATTGGAAGTTCCGTCGAAAACAATATTATTTAGGGATGAAAACCTTTGCACATTTACGTTGGATAATGTGCAGAACGCGGTTGGGTTAAAACCTGTTTCATATACGCTAGAGGGCGAGGAAGTGTTTGTCGACGACTTTAAAGAGATGATGGAGTCTGTTTTGTTAAAACTTTACAATAGGAACTCAAGCATTTTGGAGAGAATAGCGAAAAATGACGAGCCGTTTGTGCAGAACTCCAAACAAGTGCACATTAGTTGCGATAACTTGAAATTTAAATATGGGGAACAACTTGCCGATACTGGGATTTATTATAATACCAACTTGAGCGCGCCAAGTAAGTTGACAATAATCAAATCCCTATTAAATGAGTACGACATCAACCTAGACGATTTTGCGTATTCGGCAAATAAACCGAAAAAAACCTAAAAACGCAGTAGTTTAGAAAACTTTATCTGCGAAGTCGAAAGTGAATAAAATTAATAAAACGAACCTAGAGTTAAACTCAAGGTTCGTTTTATTCTTGTATGGTGCAGGAGAAGGGATTTGAACCCTCACGAATCTCTTCACTAGCGTCTGAAACTAGCGCGTCTGCCATTCCGCCACCCCTGCAAATTTTTGGGCGCAACTTCAATTTGCGTTGAAAAAATTGGGAATTTTCAACAAGCGCAATACTATTATAATATATTTTCAACAATTTTTCAACTGTTTATGAAAAGTTTTCTTAATTTTAAGCAAAATTGCAAAAATGTGAGAGAAAGTTGTGCAATTTCGGCGAACTTGTGGTATAATTGAGCAGAGGGAAGAAAATGTTTATTGACTCACATGCACACTTGACGGACGCTGGGCTGGAATGTTTTGAGCCGCAAGGAGCGCTTGACGCGGTTGTTGTTTCGGCTTACAATGCGCAAAACATTGAAAAAACACTACAACTTGCGGCTGGCAATCCTAAATTGTTTGCCACAATTGGAATTCATCCGCAGTTTTGCGGCGATTATAACGGCGAGATTGAGCACGTCATACGCTCATCGCGCGCGCAAATTGTGGGGATTGGCGAAATTGGGCTCGATAACAACTATTTGACCGACTTTGCGCTGCAAAAGCGGGTTTTTGTTCGCCAGCTAGAACTTGCGGGCGAGCTGGGGCTGCCAGTCGTTGTGCATGCGAGGGGATGTTATGCGGAAGAGTTAGGAATTTTGCGGGATTTTAACGGGCTAAACTTTATGTTGCACGCATTCAACGGCACGCAAAGCGACTGCGCTAAGGCGTTGGATTTGGGTGGCTATATTTCGTTTGCTGGCAATATAACATACAAAAGGCACGTCGATTTGCGCAAGACCGCGGCGAGTGTTCCACTTTCGCGGCTACTCATTGAAACGGATAGCCCTAATGCGCTGCCGTCGGTTTTTATGCGCAAGGGGGTCAACACACCCAATAATGTGGGGTATGTGGCAAGTGCAATTGCTGCCGCGCGTGGGGTTTCGGTGGACGAAATCGCGGACGCAACGCGGCAAAATGCGATAAAATTATTCAATTTAGACATTAAGGAGAGTTAGTTATGGAACAATTTCAAAGGCTTGAACTACTTATTGGCGTTGAGGCAGTTGCAAAGCTCAAAGACGCGCGAGTGGCGGTGTTTGGGCTTGGAGGCGTCGGGAGTTACGTGGTCGAGGCGCTGGCGCGTTCGGGCGTGGGGGAACTGCACATTGTTGATAAAGACGTGGTGGATGTTACGAATATTAACAGGCAACTATATGCGCTGGGCAGTACTGTTGGGATGCGCAAAACTGAGGTGGCGAGGAAACGCATTCTCGACATAAACCCAAGTGCGCGAGTTGTTGAGTACTGCAGAAGTTTTAATAACGAAAACTTTGAGTTTCCGTTTGTAGATGTGGACTACATTGTCGACGCGATTGATGATGTGGACGCAAAAATTGCGCTTGTGCAGAGGGCGAAGGAATTTGGAAAGGCTATAATTTGTGCGATGGGGGCGGGCAACAAATTGGAACCGACAAAATTTAGGGTTGAGGACATTAGCGAGACGCATACCTGCCCACTTGCTAAGGTTGTGCGCAAACGTCTTGCAGAACTTGGGATATCGGGAGTTAAAACGGTTTTTTCGACCGAGAAACGTGCACCTAAAGTGAAGAGTGAGATGATTGCAAGTTGCGCGTTTGTGCCGTCCGTCGCTGGGCTTATTATCGCGGGGGAGGTTGTTAAGGACTTAATAGCGAGAGCGTAACGGCGGGCGACTGTAACCGCAGCACTTTTTTGCACGTGGTTTGCGCGTATGTCTGCGCGAAAAACGAGCGCACGTGCTACAAAGATTGAAAAGGTGGGCAAATATGGTAAAAAATTTGGAAAAAGTTGAAAATTAGTTGACAATATTCAAAAAAAATGTTATTATAATAAAGCATTGGTAAAAGCGCCTCGCTTGATGTGTTTCGCGCGCTTGCAAACTGAGTTGCAGCACAAAACGCTAATGTGTGGATGGTTAACGACTGGAGGGGCGACAGCGTGCGCAAGTTTGGATTGGTTTACGTATGTACAACGCAATGCAGTGGCAACGGCGTGTGGCTGGAGAGCCAGTTTGGAATAAATGTTAATTTCAAAATTACAATTTAATAAACAAAACGATGGAGAGATACTCAAGAGGCTCAAGAGGACGCCCTGCTAAGGCGTTAGTACGGGAAACCGTAGCGAGGGTTCGAATCCCTCTCTCTCCGCCAAAGTGAGAACAATCCGAGCCTTGTGGTCGGGTTGTTCTTTTGTTGCAAATTTTTGTTTTTGTGCTAGCAGCTTAAAGAAGTTTGCTGAATTTGGGGCGACTTTTATAACCTTGCAGTAAATTATAACCTTACGGCAAATTATAATCTTACGGCAAATGAAGATTGCGTTTGCTTGCAGGACAATCAATAAACCCCAAAGAAGAAGTTAAAAAACTTCTTCTATTTTTTTTTGGGGGGGGGATTTGCAAAATTTGATAAATTGCGATATAATACTCATAGTTTAAGGAGATGGATATGAAAATCCTTTGTTATGGCGATTCTAACACTTGGGGATACATTTCAAACATAAATGGTTATTCAAAAGATATTGCAATGCAAAAATATGATGAAAAAGATTGTTGGTGGTATCCGTTAATGCAAGGCAATGAAGTTTTTGTTAATGGGTTATGTGGTAGATGTGTTGCGCATGAAAATAAGTGGCTAAAAAATAGAAATGCTAGTTTGACTATGATAGGTGATTTAAAAGGGTATCGGCATTTAGATATAATAATATTTCAGTTAGGTACTAATGATTGCAAGAGCGAATATAAAGATAGTGCAAAAGAAATCGCTCAGAATCTTGAAAACTTATTAAAATTAGTTCAATCTCAAACTAATGCTCAAATTTTAATCATTAGTCCTGCAACAATAAAAGAGGACAACAAAATAACTCAAAAATACTATATTGGAGCTCAATCAAAATCTATTGAATTAGATTATCTTTATCAAAATATCGCTCAAAAGAATAATTTTTATTTTATATCTGGTAAAGACTTGGAAACTGGGGAAGATGGCGAACATTTAACAAAAAGCGGACACAAACAACTTGGCTGCAAAGTTTTAACATTGGTAAATTCCCTTAATTATACTATAGTAATGTAATACTTTTTACAAACAATACTCAACTTTAATCCACCCAGCACTGATATAGTTAACGTTAGGATTGGATAGTGGGTTTTCCGCAATCAATCGGTCGTTTAGTGTGAAATTCGCTGAACGACTTTTTTGCATTTGTTGGGCTTTGTAGAAAAGCAAAGGCTAGAATAGTTTTGTTAAAAACCATACAACAACCAAAAGAAAAGAGGGGCGTCCCTCTTTTCTTGTTTTATGTTAAGCAATGGAGTTAATTGGTGTAATGGAGTCGGGCATCTTAAAAGTGTTAGTTAAAAATGTTATAGTCTTAAAAGGATTATTTTGAAATTGACTTACTATAGAAATTGGATTATTGTAGAAGTGGATGATTTTAGAATTTAAGCAATCAACTTTATTTTCTAAACAATTCAAATGCTTGAATTGCTTAGATTTTTTTAACACGATTTCAAGATTTTTTTACTTCAAAATTTCACTATTTCGACGCAACATTGCTTCAACTTCAACATAACATAACGTCAACATTTGTTGTTTTTTTTATTTAGCAATCATTTGCCTTAGTCGTCGTCGTTGGAGTCTTTAGGGGCGTTAGGGTTTTCTTCGTAGTAGTATTTCGTGTTAACCCTTTCGCGTCTGCGTCCGCCGCCTCTAACTGAGGAGAATGTGAGCGAGAAGAGCAACATCACGAGTGCGCCGACACCCGCACTAATTCCGCACTGTACCCAGTTTATGTCTGCGAAAAGTCCGCCCTCGCTGCCAACAGGTTCAATCGTGAATGTGGCCGTTCTTGCTTGAACGGGGTAGTAGTTTTCCTCGTCGACAACAAATATCGCGGTTACCTCGTACACGCCTACCTCCGTTTGTGTGTTGTTCCTGTACACAACACTAACGCCGTCAGGCAACGCCCCCTCAATCTCGAGCACTTGTTCCTTGCCCGTGTATTTTACGGTTTTGCTTGAAAACTTTACGCTCGTCATATCAATTGGTGCTCGGGCAATCTCGAACTCAAGCTCCGCGGTATAACCTTTATACATAAGCAAAACCCTGTATGTTCCAGCATTGACTGCTTCAGCAACAGCAATCCAATGTTCGTTTGCCATTTTTTTGTAATATGTGATCGTGTAGTTAGTATCTGAGATATTTGGGTCATCTGATTTTACTAAATTGTCTGCGACCTCAATAGTCTTTGGGGTTCCGTCGTACACAAACGTGTTGTTTGGTACGAGTCCAAGTGAACCATTGGACTTGCCGCATGTGCACGCGCTGTAAATGCAGTAGTCGATTGGAATGACATTCGTAAAGTTGTGCTCATGCTCCACCCAGTTACCATACAAAGTGGTTGTTGCGTTGCAGGCGTAATCCCACTCGGTCGTATATGAACTATCTGTATATAGTTTTAAAATATAACCCTCTTTTTTAGCGTTCTCTCCCAGTAATTCGCTAACTTCGTGCGAAGTGGTGTTCTTTTTGTAAGGGAAGGTAAGCGTTTTTGAATCGGGGGCTCCGCTAGACGCATCTTTATACTCCATACGAATATCGACAAACTGTCCTATGGTTCCATTAAAATTACTGCCCGCGCCAACAATTACGCATTCCTCAGGCGGGGAGTTTTCGTCGAGCGAAATATCGCCTGTCAAGCTGCCATTTATGTAAACTTTTGATTTTTGCTTCAACTTAATGTTTGCAGTTGTTGTACCCGAAATATAAATTTCGGCATCAATGGAGTTTTCTCCATTTTGATAGTGATTTGCAAGAATATCAAAATTGTTCGCGCCTTCCATTGTTACATCTTTAATTTTTATTGTTGGGCAGGTATATCCACTTCCATAATACTCGTTAGGGTCAGAGTGATAAGATGGAATTCGGATAACTGAAGTTTTAACGATTTCATTTTCAAAGTGGCAATTTTCAAAAGTTGCTATACCTGTGTACAGTAGTAGAGATGAACTGCCTTCATTCTCAATAAATTGCGTGTTCAAAATACGAATATCTGCTTGTGAAGCAAAGTCTCCGATACAGGAAACGCCCCCTCTATTCCTTTCAAATACGCAGCCATCAAAAATTTCGACAGGGTATCTATCTTTAGCCGTAAGCGTGTGAACAATTGACCCTACCGACGACCCAATATGAACGCCGACATTTCCAACGAAATGCGTGTTGGTAATAGTAAATTCGGCAGCGCCGTTCATAATAGCAAAACCGTCATTTCCTGCGAAGTTGCCGCGGAATATTGTGTTGTCTACTTTGGCTTGTGGGTAAGGCAGAGTGTCGCCACCGCCACTAGATGAGAAATGGATTGCGCCGCCAGAACTGTTCCAGTGAGTAACATTGCCTTCAAAAATGCAGTCTTCCACTATTAGTTCGCCGATTTTTTGAGACATTATGGCCCCACCGCCGCCACCGTTTGAGGAGTTTCCTATAAATGTTGAGTCGCTGATTATAACTTTAGTAACGGGGTACGCAGTAGGGTTTTCTTCCAAAACGTTGCTTCCAATACGAATAACTCCTGCGCCTCTACTTAGGTTGTGCTCAAAACTACTATTATTAATTTCGGCTTCTCCTTTCAGTATGACAATTGAGCCTCCGCTTATGCTTGGCGCATAAATGTTGTTCATAGAAAGGTTGTTAGTAATGAGTTTTCCGTTTGATGAAATGACGTTACTTTTTGTTTCCGGTTCGCCGTCCATTGAATTTTCAACAAAAGGGATGTCGAAAGAATAACCGTAAGGGATTTTATCAAATGCAACGGCCCATTTTGTTGCACCACCGTCAATTGTTAAGTCGTTTATTGTGAGTGTCGAGGTTTCCGCTACCGCCAAAAACCTTGTCGCAAACTCCGATTTGTCAAGAGTGTGGAAGTTCCCGTTAATTGTAACATTTTTATTCGCAACAGCAGCACCCTCGGTAATCTTAAAGTTTCTCATAACTTCAATAGTGTCTCCCGAGCCCGCATACTCAATTGCGCTTTGGAAGTCTGAAAATGTAGCAATCCTAGTGTTGTTTCTCCAAACTTCAATTGCGCCGCTTGCGTCCTCAGTTGGGGTAAATGAACAAACAAAAGGTTCGCCGCCGTAAAGCTCGCGTTGTTCGCCGTCAAGTTCGTACTTAACTGACTCTGCCAAAATTAGGGCGTGTTTGTTTAAGCGTGTCAAACTTATGGCTGCGTTTGTTTCGCCAATTTTTCCGCTTATTGTGTAAGTCGTGTCCGACAAATTCGCACTAAGTGCGTACGTGTTGTCAAACAAAATGCTGCCGTCAGCCTTAATTTCTATCAAGTGCGCCAAGTTGCCTGACCTATAAAACCCAACGTCAAACGCTGTCAGTGTTTCTTCAGCAGTCAAAGCGTAAACGTGAGGTTGCTCCGCCTTAGGTTTGGCTGCAAAACTCAAACTTAAAGCAAGCGCAACTAAGCCTATAACAACGAATAATAACGTCTTTATTAGGTAATTATCCTTTGTAACTCTCGTTTCCATTTAATTTTCTCCTTACCTCAATTTAGTATGAGTAAAAACAAATTTTTTAATATAATTTTTGCCCATAACCTGTAGGATTTGTACATTAATTAAATAAATGTAATCGTCTGTTGATTAATTGTTTGTAAATTTTAATGGATAATTGATTGTAATTTATTGATAAATATTTCCAATTTTTGCCCATTATGAGATAAAACGACTAATCTGCAACTCCATTTTAACAAATTTAGTAAAAAAATACAAACATTTTGCGATTGCTTTAGTAATTTACGTGTGTAATTTCATTATAAAAACGCCAATATTTTCACTTGTAACCATAAACTTGCGAAAAAATGGCATAAAAAAAGCAATTCATTACTTTGAATTGCTTTGATATTAAAAATAGGCTGATTTTAATTAAAACATCTTATTTGTTTTGGTTGCACATTTTAATTTGCGTAATATCAAAATAGTGAGTTGCCTAATATTTAATCAAATAAATCGGTGTTTCATATTTATGAGACTTAGCGCGATGTAAAGCTCCGCGAATCAGTAAGGCTAAGTGAGGGGAGGGTTGCGCTGTCTAAGATATACTTAAGGGTTACGCGCTGGCTTTCTCGTTAGGAGTCGCGCTCGCAACCTTTGCGCTGTCGTCGTCAAGTTGAATGCTGCTTGCCCACTCGACGATGTTTTTGCGTTCAGCATTGAGGTCGTCCACAAAACATTCCGCGGTAACATTGTTCAAGCAGTCGGCAGAATAAGATTGCCCAAAGTACTTCTTGACTTGCTTGAGGGTTGTGTCATACTTAGCGGGGAAGTCGTCGACAATCTCGTCAACCCTTTGTTGTAGCGACTTGAAAACCTGTTTCTTTTGCTCCGCATCAATCATATCCGCGTTAGAAACCGCCGTGCAAAGCGTAGCAAACTTACCAACATAGTGGTGTGAAAGAACTTTCGCATAACGCTCAATCAATTCGATATGCTTAGCGTCTTTCATTAGCGCGCTCTGCTTGTAGTCAACGCTAACCTTGCTCGTAATTCTATCAAATCCATCATTCAAAATGGTCAAAAACTTTTCATTAGTATTCATAATTCACCTCTAAACATTGAATTTGAAGAGCATAACGTCGCCGTCTTGAACGACGTAATCCTTGCCCTCAAGTCTGACTTTCCCTTTCTCTTTTGCCTGTGAAAAACCGCCTAACTCAAGTAGGTCTTTGTAGTTAACAACCTCAGCCTTAATGAAGCCTTTTTCAAAATCGGTGTGGATTTTTCCCGCAGCCTGTGGCGCCTTGAAACTGATAGGTATCGTCCACGCGCGCACCTCGTCCTCTCCCGCAGTGAGGAAGGACATAAGCCCGAGCAGTTTGTAACAAGCAGTAATCAACTTGTCAAGTCCGCTTTGGTCAATCCCAAGTTCGTGCATTAAGTCGTCCTTATCCTCAGGCGGGAGTTCTGACAATTCCTCCTCAATCTTCGCGCAAATAGTAACGACTTCAGCGTTTTCTTTCTTAGCGATTTCTTCAACGACCTTGACATACTCATTTTTTGGCGCTTCTAGGTCGTCTTCGCTAACATTGGCGCAGTAAATAACGGGTTTTGTTGTCAACAGGAAGAAGCCTTGCGCAATCTTCCTTTGCTCGTCGTTAAGAGGGGCAAGTCTTGCTGGTAAACTCTTTGCCAAAGTGTCTTTAATGATGTTTAGAACCTCAAATTCCTCTTTCGCGTCCTTGTCGCCCGACTTAACAGCCTTACCGACGCGCTCGAGGCGTTTATCAACACTCTCAATGTCCGCTAAAATAAGTTCAAGGTTAATAACCTCAATATCGTCTTTGGGGTCAACTTTTCCTTCAACGTGAATAATATTCGCGTCGTCAAAACACCTAACGCAGTGCACAATTGCGTCAACCTCGCGGATGTGACTCAAAAACTTGTTGCCCAACCCCTCGCCGAGGCTCGCGCCCTTGACAAGCCCCGCGATGTCGACAAACTCAATCGTTGCGTAAACCTTGCGCTTTGAATTGTAAAATTTCTCTAATTGGTCGAGTCTAGCGTCGGGAACAGCAACAGTTCCAACGTTTGGCTCAATTGTGCAAAACGGATAGTTTGCACTGGCGGCACCCGCCTTAGTTATTGCATTAAATAGTGTGCTTTTCCCGACATTGGGAAGCCCAACAACACCTAATTTCATTATATCTCCTTGTTTATGATTTTATTATAACTTAATTTTTTTTAAATGGCAAGTAAAATTTAAATAAAATTCAAAATAAGGATAGTAAAATCCAAAATATAAACCACAAAATCGCCCGCGTACTGCCGTTTTGGTGCATAATCACTAAAAAAAATGAATAAACTAAAGAAAACGAAGGGGAACGCGTTGGATATATTTGTAGTTTTTGTATTGGGGCTCGTGCAAGGGTTTACGGAGTTTTTGCCAGTGTCCAGCAGCGGGCATTTGGTGTTGTTTGAAAACATTTTCGGAATTCACGACGGTTCGCTGTTTTTGAATGTGGCGTTGCACGTCGCGACGCTCGTTGCGGTCGTTATATTTTACCGCAAAAAACTTTGGGATATGGTCAAACACCCACTCCAGCCAATTAATGCGTACCTTGTTTGCGCAACGGTGGTTACCTGCACAATCGTCGTGCTGTTTTCCGACTTTTTTGAAAACTCGTTCAGCGGCGGCTTGCTCGCGTGGGGCTTCATCTTGTCAGCAGTGTTTTTGTTCGCAACCGAGTGGATTTCAAGGAAATATGAAAAGGACAACTATCCGCGCCAAAAAATCGGGGCAAAACAGTCGTTATTGCTTGGGCTTTTCCAAGGACTCGCAATTTTACCAGGTATATCCCGCAGTGGCACAACACTTTGCGCGGGGATAGTTATGGGCGTGGAGAAAAAGGAAGCGCTTGACTTTTCGTTTTTAATTAGTATACCTATAATTATCGCTTCGCTTGTTTACGAACTTGTCAAGTGCGATTTCAAACTTGATTTTGCGGATGTAACGCTAACTCAAACGCTAGTCGGGTGCGTAACCGCGTTTGCGTGCGCAATAGTTGGCATAAAACTTATGCTAAAAGTTGTCGAAAAAGTGCAGTATAAGTGGTTTGCGATTTATCTATTAATTTTGGCAGGAATAACGATAATAGTTGTTTAATAATAAGGAATAACAATCATATTATTTTAGTAAAATAAGTTAAATTTTATTATGTCAATAAGTTGTCTAATAAAATAAAAAGTATTATAATATATATTGAATAAGCGAAAGCGTGCAAGAGCGCGCCAAACAATTCTCGCGCAAATTAGCGAAGGAGAGAGTATGTCAAAAGGTTTTCATTCTTACACAAAAGCGCAAATACTGTCCGAGTTCCAAACAACCGAAAGAGGGCTGACAACCAGTGAGGCAAACAATCGGCTTGCGCAAAACGGCAGGAACGCATTGCCAAAAGCAAAAAAGAAGTCCGCGTTTGCAAAAATTATGGCGCAATTTAAAGACCCGATGATAATTGTTTTGATTATCGCAAGTATCGCGTCGTTTGTTATAAGTTTGGTTGAAAAAACAAACGATTACGTCGACGCAATCGTAATTGTCGGAATTGTCATTTTTAACGCCGTAATCGGTTACTTGCAAGAACAAAAAGCGGAGGACGCGCTTGAAAACTTGAAAAAGTTGTCGCAGAAAACGACAAAAGTGTTGCGCGACGGCAAGCGTGTCGTTGTACCCGTCGAAGAAGTTGTCGTTGGGGACAAGGTCGTGTTTGAGGCGGGGGACATAATTCCCGCGGACTTGTACATAATTAAGTGTTACGGCTTGCAAATCAACGAGTCGTCGTTGACTGGCGAGTCAAGCGCGGTCGAAAAGAAAGCGGAAGAGGGGTTGGACGAAAAACTCTCGCTCGGCGACCGCACAAACTTGGCGTTTTCGGGCAGCGTGGTTACGCACGGGCGTGGCTCAGGGATTGTTGTCGCAACAGGCATCAATACCGAAATCGGAAAAATTGCGGATATGTTGAACGAAACCGAGCAGGAGCAAACGTTGTTGCAAAAGAACTTGGCGCAATTAGGGAAGGTTATTACAATAATCGTGCTCGCGGTCGCGGGGCTGATTTTCTTCCTTGATTTGCTGCTAACTAGCACAACATTCATCGACGCGTTTATGACAGCCGTCGCAATCGCCGTCGCCGCCATACCCGAAAGCCTGCCAGCCGTCGTAACAATCATTATGGCAATCGGCGTAACGCGTATGAGCAAAAAGAATGCCATCGTAAAACACCTGCACTCGGTCGAAACACTGGGCGCGTGCGAAGTTATCTGCACAGACAAAACAGGAACACTCACTCAAAACAAAATGACCGTTAAGGCTGTCTTTATGAGCGAACAGTTTCAAACAATCAAAGCCCCACTAACAGACGACCAAAGACAATTGCTTGACTGTATGTTGTTTTGTAACGACTCTGTTGTTGCAAACGACCAGATTAGCGGCGACCCAACCGAAACCGCGCTCGTGAGTTACGCGCACGGGGTTGAGTACTACCGCGACTCTAGCGCGGTTAACCAAGCGCGCGTGGGCGAGGTGCCGTTTGACTCAAACAGGAAACTAATGAGCACAATTCACCAAATTAATGACGCGCAGATTGTTTTTACAAAGGGCGCAGTCGATAGTTTGCTTTGTAAGTGCACGCATATTTTGGTTGATGGCAAAGTGCAGCCAATGAGTGCTCGCTACAAAAAACAAATTGATCAAGCAGTTCAAACAATGGGCGAAAAAGCACTTCGTGTGCTCGCGTTCGCCGAAAAAGTAGAAAAACAAGTAAACCTTAATGAAGTTGAAAACGACCTCACGTTTTTAGGGCTCGTCGGCTTGCAAGACCCAGCGCGTCCACAAGCGCGTACAGCGGTTAAAACGTGCCTAAAAGCAGGGATGATTCCTGTAATGATAACGGGCGACCATAAGGATACCGCGCTTGCAATCGCAAAAGAACTCGGTATCGCGACAAACGAAAAGCAGGTTATGACGGGCGCGCAACTCGATTCGCTAACAGATGAAGAGTTTATGAAAAAAATCAGCAAAATCCGCGTCTACGCTCGCGTAAGCCCGCAAAACAAAGTGCGCATTGTCAAAGGTTGGAAGAAACTAGGCAAAGTTGTCGCAATGACGGGGGACGGCGTAAACGACGCGCCAAGCCTCAAAACCGCGCATATAGGGATTGGAATGGGTGCAACAGGTACGGACGTTACTAAGGAAGTCGCGGACGTGATTTTGGCGGACGACAATTTCGCAACGATAGTTATCGCAGTCGAAGAGGGAAGAAAAGTTTTTGCAAACATTCAAAAAACTATCCAATTTTTGTTTTCAACCAACATAACCGAAGTTGTCGCGCTCGTAATCGCAACAATCCTGTTCCCGAACTCAATATTCCTCTTGCCACTGCAAATTTTGTTCATCAACCTCGCGACCGACATCCTGCCGGCAATCGCGCTCGGATTTGAGCCGATAGAAAAGGATTTGATGACCAAAAAACCGCGCAAACTTGAGGCGAGCGTCTTTAGCGACGGGGTCGGCAAGGCAATTATCTATCAGTCGGCGTGCCAAATCTTGATTGCAATGATTGTTTTCTGGATTGCGCACATACATTACAGCCCAGAAGTCGCAAATACAATGGTTTTCTTGACTATTAATATTATGCAACTCATCCATATGTTAAACGTGCGAAGCCACCAAAGCATATTTAGCAGTAATCCGTTTGGGAACAAACTGTTTTTCGTCGCACTGTTCGGCGGGCTTGCAATGACGTTCTTCATCGCGCTCATTCCGCCAATTGCAACGGTGTTCGGGCTCGTTTCATTGTCAATGACGCAGTGGCTAATAATCTTCGCGTTTGCGTTCGCAATTATACCAATTGTCGAGGTTGTGAAGTTTGTCGACAATCATATTTTTAAAGCATAACTTTTAAACGCTTTGCATTTTGCATAAAATGTTTTATAATAAGGTATTATAACTTATGTAGCGTAAATTACTAGCAATAACTTGCGTAAGGAGGAAATGATATGGAAAACTTATACGATGTAATCATAATCGGCGAGGGCGTCGCAGGGATGACCGCAGCAATATACGCTGCGCGCGCAGGTGCAAAGGTTTTGATTTTGGAAAAAAACGCGGTCGGGGGGCAAACCTCGCTTACGTACGAAGTCGCAAACTACCCAGGGTTTCAGAATATTAGCGGGATAGAACTTGTTATGACAATGCAAAAACAAGTGCACGCGCTCGGGGTTGAGGTTCGTTACGCGCGCGTTGAAAGCATTGAGGACGGCATGGTTAAAACGGTTAGAACGAAAGACCGCGTTTACCGCGCCAAAGCGCTGATTGTTTGCCTCGGCGCGTCGCCTAAAAAGTTGGGGCTTGCAACCGAGGACACGTACAGCGGCAAGGGCGTGAGTTACTGCGCAGTGTGCGATGGGGCGTTCTTCCGCAATAAACCCGTCGCCGTTGTCGGTGGGGGTAACACCGCCATTGAGGACGCTAACTACCTTGCAAAACTCGCCAGCAAAGTCTATGTGCTCGTGCGCAAAGATAAGTTGAAGGCGCAACAAATTCTCGTCGACGCACTCAACAAAAACATCGCGCAAGGGAAAGTTGAAGTACTTTATAATACCGAAGTTGCCGAAATTTGCGGCAGTGGCAAAGTTGAGTGCCTAAAACTCAACAACAACCAAACCGCGCAGGCGAGCGAACTCGAAGTTGCGGGCTTGTTTGTCGCAATCGGCAGGAGCCCTGATACTGAGTTGGTTTCCAACCTTGTCGACCGCGACGAAAGCGGTTACATTATCGTAAATTCCGAAAAACAAACGTCCGCGCAAGGTATTTTTGCAGGTGGCGACTGCACAAACACTGTGCTTAGACAAATTGTAACTGCTTGCGCAGACGGCGCGATTTGCGCAACAAGCGCAGTTTCGTACGCAAACAAACAAAAATTGGAAAATGAATAAAACTTTGTGGAATTGTTAATTAAAACAAGTTGTTTATCTCAAAATCAATTTACCTCCCAAAAATTAATTATATCCCCGAAATTAATTGTATAATAAAAATAAAAAAAACACATACATTTTGTTGCGTTGCAACGTGTATGTGTTTTTTATGTATTAATATGGTTGTTAGCCTAGTTATTATTGTTACTATTATTCAGAACGCAAGCAAGTAACTGGGTCTTTCTTACTAGCCATTCGCGAAGGAATGAAGCCCGCAAGTAATGTTAGACCTACCGAAATTGCAATCATTGATATGCCCGCAACAGGGGACAGTATCGCAATGCTTCCAATCGTATCGGAAAGCCCACTAATAATTAGATTGATAGGTATCGTCAAAAGCAGCGTTACGCCGACCCCGATAATGCCCGCAAGCAACCCAATCATAAATGTTTCCGCATTGAACACGCGCGCAATGTCTTTCTTTCGTGCGCCCAAACTCCTCAAAACGCCGATTTCCTTCGTGCGCTCAATTACCGAAACATACGTAATAACCGCAATCATAATTGATGAAACAATAAGCGAAATCGCACTAAATGCAATCAACACATAACCAATTATGTCTACCATACTCGTCAGCGAGGACATAACCATCCCCATAACGTCGTTGTAATGTATCTGCTCGTCCTCAGGTTTCCCCTCGTTGTAAGCGTCAAGGTGAGCCATAATCAGGTTTTTGCTGTCAAAATTTAGTGGGTAAATACTAATGTAGTTAGGTAGCGCAACCCCGCCAAGTTCTCTAAGTCGGGTCTCAAACGCAGCCTCAGTCGTCGCGAAAGTCGCCCCTAATTGATAAGGTTCGCCTGTCAGCGGGTCAATCGTCGGATTATCGTTTGTAAACTCAACAATCTCGCTTGTAAGGTTGCTTTGTTGCATAAAATCAGCAAGTTCTTGACTGTACGCTATGCCCGTCGCGTAAACTTGGTTTTGCGTGTCCGCGCGCGGTCTCATAATCGCGCCAATCTTTACTTCTTTATATTTTGACTTGTCAAACGTGCTCTCACTAAAATTATTTGCGCCCGCATTGTAACGGTTGTTCACGCTATCGAAAGTATAATAAGTGGAATTACTTGCAAGATAGAATGTTTTGTTCAAAATGTCGTCAAAGTCAATCTCAGTCGCGCCCGCAGTGTACACGCCGAGTTGCTTTAGGATGTTGTCGCCAACTTGGTTGTACTTGTCAACAAACAAAACAAGTTCGTTTTCAGTTTGTGGGTAAGTCCCGCCAATTATGTCGTATTGCGACAAAATGAAGTCTTTGTTGTCAATCAACAACTGCCAAGAACTGTCGCTGCCAAGCATTGCGTACGCGGAACTTGCCATATCGCTGCTTTCGTTGACTTCTATGTACTTATATTTGCTTGTCGCGTTGTCAAATGTGTAGACGTGCAACAGTTGCCCCGTAGTCATAATAACGTCCGCGTAAAGCGACTCGTCAAGCGTGTTAATCGCATTGTCAATGTAGTCTTGAGTTATCTTTGTAGTCGGTCTAAGGTTTGTCAGTTTCTTCGTAATGTCGTCGACAATAACTTTCTCAGCGGCAGGGAACTTGTCTAGCCCCGAGTCTTGCATAAATGTCGAAAGGGCGGAGTAGTCAAACCCTTGCTCGCTGACCGTGAGCGGATATGTCGAAAGCATATCCTTTTGAATTTTGTTTATGTATAAATTAAAACCATTTGATAGCGCAAGTACGAGCGAAACCCCGATAATACCGACGCTGCTCGCAATCGCAACAAGTATCGTCCTTGCCTTTTTGGATAGTAAGTTTTTGAAACTTAATGTAAGGGCTGTCCAAAACGACATCGACGTCTTTTTAAACGGTGTTTCCGCTTTTTTCTTCTTTTGTTTTCCGCTTTTGGATGTTTTGCTTGAGTCTTGAGTGGCTGTGTCCGCCGTTGTAGTGTTCGCGTCGCTTTGTTGTGTGTTCGCGCCATCGTTTAGGGTAGGTGTGCTTTTGTCTGTTACAGTCGCGCCTGAGTGGGAAGCACAAGCCTTTGTCTTTTTCTTTGAGGTAGCGTTTTTGTCCGCCGCGCCGTCCTTGCCTGCGTCTGTTGCGTCCATTTCAGCGGTTGCGCGGTCCTTGCCTGCTGTAGCGTTTTCGTCCGCCGCACAGGTTTCAATTGCGGGGCTGTTTTTGTTAGTTGCGGCGGTTGTAGTGTCGGTTGCGCTTTGATAAGGGTTGGTGTCCTCGACAATCGCGCCGTCAAGTAGTTTAATAATACGTGTAGAATACTTTTCCGCGAGTTCGGGATTGTGCGTAACCATAATAACAAGGCGCTCTTTCGCGATTTCTTGAATTAAGTCCATTATTTGAACCGATGTCGCGGTGTCAAGCGCGCCAGTAGGTTCATCCGCAAGCAAAATCTCAGGGTCGTTTACAATCGCTCGCGCAATTGCAACCCTCTGCATTTGCCCGCCCGAAAGTTGGTTCGGCATTTTGTTAAGGTGGTCTTTAAGCCCAACTCGCTCAAGTGCGGCTATCGCGCGGCTTTTGCGCGCGCTCGCAGGAACGCCCGATATTGTGAGCGCAAGTTCCACATTAGAAAGCACATTGAGGTGCGAAATTAGGTTGTAACTTTGGAACACAAACCCGACCGTGTGGTTGCGGTACGCATCCCAGTCGCTATCCCTAAAGTCTTTGGTTGAAACTCCCGAAATAACAAGGTCGCCCGAAGAGTAGTGGTCAAGCCCGCCGATTATGTTAAGTAGCGTCGTCTTTCCGCAGCCCGATTGTCCGAGTATGCTAACAAACTCACTCTTGCGGAATTCAATTGATATTCCTTTTAGCGCAGGGTTGGTCGTGCCCGCAACCGAGTATTCCTTTTTAATGTTGTCTAATTTTAACATAAGGGTCTCCATTATTTAGATTTTTGTAGTTTTTTTTGAATTTGTAGTTTTCTTAGGTGCTTTTGCTCAATTTTGCTAGTTTTGTCGCACTATTTTAGTCTTGCGACCTTTGCTTAGTCGTCCCAGTCAAACGGTTTTATCGCCGCACTGTCAAGCCCTGTGATGTTGTAGGGGTTGGCGTCGCGGTGCGAGGAAAGGCGCAGGGCAGTGTTACTGAATTCCTTTAGTATATCCATTAAGAGTACGACGTTTTCTTCGCCGACATTATCAAGAAAGTTTTGCATCGCTACATTCATATTGTAGCAGCGGCTGTCGACGCTCTCGCGAACCGAGTCGTCAAGTTTTAGGTAATGGTTTTTCATATTGCCGTCCGTCGCAAAGTCCTCAATGTAACCTTTTTTCCTAAGCTTGTTGCAAAACTGCGTAACCGCGGACTTGGTCAGCCCTAGGCGTTTTGCAATCTGGCTCTTGTGAATTGGCTCTTTGACGCGCTCCGATTCGTTGATTATCGCCAAAATCATTATCTCACTGTACGTCAGCCCTAAATCTTCCCACGTTTGCAACGCGTACTTTCTTATCTCGTCGTTTGTTTCCGCCAGCGTCTTGAGCATTAACTCGCTCATTTTCCCCATAAACGTATACCTCTTTTAAATAATATTTACCACCTAATTATTATATTTGAATTTGCTTTAAAAGTCAACTATTTGCGGCAACCAATAACACTACAATTTGTTGTTTTTGTAGCCTCTCCCAAAATTTAAAATGTTTATTTTTGTTATTTTAATTATTTGGAATTTTATTTTAATTGTGTTAAAATAAGGTAGTTTGTAAGAAAGGAGATTACCAGATGAGAAATTACAAGATTAAAACCTTTAATGCAAGCACTCGAATTTTAAGGCGTTTGGAGCATCCAACAATGCGCTTTATTATGTGGCTAATGCTAGTTAGTGTTTTGCTAGTGTTTGCAATGACACCAATTTTGGATGCGAACAGGAAAGGAACACTCAACGCAGGACAAACAGACACGGGTGTTCAGTACACAAGCGCCCCTTGGGTGCAAGTAAACAACGGAACGGCGTTGTTTACAAGTGGAAGCGGAATAAATGCAACTACGCTTTATGACCTGCTTTCAAAAGTTAACCAAACTTCAGTTTGGGAAAGTTATAAGACGAAAAATTCTAACGCATATCTTTCAGCCAAAAACTTTGGCAAATTAAACGGAACTAATGCACAACTGCAAGTGCAGTTGTTTGATAGTTCAACCTTGGGGACAATTAGCACGGCAAATAATACAAATCTTAACATAGACGGAGCAACCAGCGTATTATGGCAAGCAGTTTATCGTTCAATGGGTTCAACGGGCGATGTGCTTACACTGTATATGAACGATATTTATTGTGATGATGTATATTTTGACAATACATCGCCATATTATGGGTATTATAAGGATAGCAACCTGAGAGAAGTTGCTAAAGGCACGTATGCAGCACTTGAAAACAAGTATAAAACCTTAGATACCTACACTGTATTACCACAAAATGTCCCAGGGCAATGGCAAAGCAGTGCTAATCAAACGGGTTCAGATAAAACTCAAAGTTCGTATACGTCAGGCGCAAGTAAGGTATATAGCGGCGCTTCGTACGATGCAATAAACAATGGTTTGGACGATTCGGGAACTAGACATACCAGTTGGACGGATTTAAGTACAACCACTACCACCCCATATAATAACGACAAATTGTGGGTACCGAGCAACTATGAAGTAATATATAAGGACAACACCACGGACGGTTCAACGAGTTATGTAAGCAGTTCCTCAAGTGCAGATGCAACGCTAACTAATGGAACGAGCGGCGGCTCTGACGGCGAAAACGACGGACGCAGTGGGCTATGGGAACTCAATGGGTACGACCGCGCAAGCGGTTCGTGGGCGTGGCTGCGTTCTGGCGATTCAAACTATAGCCTTTACGCGCGTGCTGTCTACTGAGATGGTAGTAACGGCAGCAATTATGTTAATGATACCGGTGGTGTGCGCGTAGCGCTCCATCTCAATCTGGAATCTCTCGCAAGTTCTCAACTTGCGAGCATATCAGCCAGCGCGAATGCGTCTGGCAGCGCCTCGTGCGTAAGCACCGCTGTAAGCGGACACGAGGCGCTACAAACAAAGAAAACCGATTTTAACTATTCAAATTACGTGATACCACAGGATGATACAACAAAAGGTAAAAGAACGATAACTTTTAGCGGAGTTAATACAACAACGCACAAAATAAGTTCGTTTGAACTACAGCAAGGAGACACAACAAAAACAATAAGTGTTACAACCGAAGGCGGAAGTGGAACGCGAGAAAGCACGGGAGTGTGCGATTACTCATATACATACAGTGGCGGGACACTGACAATTGAAGTAAAAGATGTGAGTAAAGCGGGGGCGCTAAATGTGCAAGCAATCGTTGTGGAAGCGCAAACGGATATGACATTAAATTTACAAGTAACCAATAGCGCAAAAAATAGTTTGTTAGTACTGACATTCTTAAACGGGGACAATAAAATTGGAGAATACGGCTTTGTATATAGTGAAAGTGTGCAAACCGCAAGCATAACATTGCCACAAAGCACAACAATAAAAATACTTGCAACCAAGCCATTTGGTAGCCGTGTCGAATTTGAATTTGACAATGTTGCCGTGTCGCCAAGTGGAGTAACGAGTTACCTAATAAATACAGGTAATGCGTCCTCAAAAACCCTAACCGTAACCCTCACAGGCGACGGCAGCTGGAGCAACGCAATCGTAATATAACACTTAAAAAATAAAATATTGAAAAGTTAAGTAATGCGATAGAAAAACAATATAACGTACGAATAATATAGCAGATGAATAGCATAATATTTAAATCATTATTGCTATGTATTAATTTAAAAATATTCCGTTAATGAAAAAAAGTGGTAACTTTACCACTTTTTTTCATTAAGTGATACTTTTGTCTTGACTTTTTTTTAAATTATGGCTATACTTTTAACAAAAGATGTAGCAAATTTCTTGCAAATTGCATAATTTTGCTAGCTAAAATTTACTTATTACTTATAGTTGAATTAGTATTTAACAAAAGTAATTTAGCATATATGTCAATGTTAATTTATTAATAAAAATCAAATTTTTTAAAAAGGAAACAAAAAATGATTAATAGAGATTACTACTTAAACGCATTAATTAATAGAAAACACAACACGTTTATAAAAGTCGTATCTGGGATGCGTAGGTGCGGAAAATCTTATTTGTTGAATACAATTTTTTACCAACATTTATTAGACTGTGGGGTTGCACCCGACCATATCATTAAGTTCGCATTTGACTCTGCCGACGATTTAAGTTTGATCGGGGAGGACTTAATAGCAATTACGGAAAACAATAGTAAGGTAGATCCTAAAAAATTTATTGATTACATCAAAACTCAAATCAAAGACGACAAAATGTACTATTTGCTTTTGGACGAAGTGCAAAATTTGGGGGCTTTTGAAACTGTTTTGAATGGTTATTTAAGAAAGCCAAACCTTGATATATATGTAACTGGAAGTAACGCTAAATTTTTGTCTAAGGACATAATTACTGAATTTGCTGGGCGTGGAGATGAAATCAAAATGCTTCCGCTTTCCTTTGCGGAATTTATGACGACATTTAAAGGCGAGAAGGCGGAAGGCTTGCAAGTGTATATGACTTATGGGGGGTTACCGCAGACGGTTTTATTTCAAACAGACGAACAAAAAATTGAGTACTTAAAAACTCTTTTTGAAGAAACGTACATTCGCGACATTAAAAAACGTTATAATTTGAGAAAGAACAACATTGAATTGGATGAACTATTGAACATTCTTTCCTCTTCAATAGGTTCACTAACCAATCCGTCAAAATTAAGTAACACTTTTAAGTCCCTTAAAAATATAACAATTACGCGGAATACAATAGAAAAATATATAAACTATATAAAAGATTCCTTTATAATAGACGAAGCAAGACAGTACGATATAAAGGGTAAAAAGTATATCAATTCGCCGCAAAAGTATTATTTTACTGACTTAGGGCTTAGAAACGCAAAGATTAATTTTAGACAACTGGAAGAGACTCATTCAATGGAAAATGTTATTTTTAACGAACTTAAATTGAGAGGCTTTAACGTTGATGTGGGTGTAGTTGAGCAACGCGTTAAGGACGAGAACGGTAAAGTAACACGCACAAGATTGGAAATTGATTTTGTTGCAAATAAGGGCTTTAACAGATATTATATTCAGTCCGCACTTGCTATGCCAACACTTGAAAAAGAGCAACAAGAACAGCGCTCTTTGATTAAAATTAACGACTCGTTTAAAAAACTTATCATTACTGGAGGATTTACGCAACAACATTATAATAATGAGGGCGTCCTTATAATGAACATTTACGACTTTTTGTTAAATCCTAATAGTTTAAGCATATAATAAATTTTATAGTTTAAATTTTATTATAATTAAGATAACTTCACAATCGCAAGTTTGTTTAATGAATTGCAAAAATATAATGCTTTTATATTTTTTATTGGGGGGGGCGAAGCATTATATTTGTTAATGAAAAAAAGTGGTAACTTTACCACTTTTTTTCATTAAGTATGCAAATTTATTTCTCAGCAGAGACGAGATAATATTGGGAAAGACATTAAGACAGCGGAAATTTGCTTTTGCACCAATAACTTTTAATATCTTTTAAAGCACAAAAAATTCCGTTATCGGAAATTTTGCGAGGTATAAGTCATTGACAAATTTCCGATAATGAATTATACTATTACAAAATAGGGGTTTGCGTATGAGTTATTTATCGGTTGAAGAAATAGCAAAAAAATGGAATATTTCGGGCAGAATGGTTAGGAATTACTGCAAAAATGGCAGGGTGCATGGGGCTTTTTTAGTCGGCAAAACTTGGAATATTCCAGAAGGTGCGGTAAAGCCTAAGCGAGAAAGTAAAAGTCAATTTTGCGATAATGTGTTATTAAATACATTGAAAGAGCAAAAGGTGATGAAACTTAGCGGCGGAATTTATCATAAAACACAGATTGAACTTACCTTCAATTCAAATCACATTGAGGGTAGCACATTAACTTACGACCAAACGCGGTATATATTTGAAACTAATACTATAGGCGTTCAGCAGGCGGCAATTAATGTTGACGATGTTGTTGAAACCGTAAATCACTTTAAATGTGTCGACTATATAATTGATAATGCCTTAAAGCCGATTTCGGAACATATGATAAAGGAGTTGCATTTTATTCTAAAAAATGGAACAAGCGATAGCAGGCAAGAATGGTTTAGTGTTGGTAAATACAAAAAACTGCCAAACGAAGTAGGTGGGCAGGCAACTTGTGCGCCCGAAGATGTTAAGCAAGCAATGCAAGAACTTTTATCTGATTATAATAAATGCGAACACAAGAGCTTTGAAAAAATTTTGGAATTTCATAAAAATTTTGAAAGCATCCATCCTTTTCAAGATGGGAATGGGCGTGTTGGTAGGCTTTTGATGTTTAAGGAATGTTTAGCAAATGGTATTGTCCCATTTATTATTGACGAGGGGCATAAAATGTTTTACTATCGAGGGCTTAAAGAATGGGAAAATGAAAGGTTTTTTTTAATTGATACTTGCCTATCTTGCCAAGATAAATACAAGGCGTGGCTGGATTATTTTAAAATTCCATATTAAGTAACACTAAATAGTTATGCTGCTTGAATGCTTATAATATTATAAGGAAAACTGTTATTAACAATTTGAGGCAAACCTTGTGGGGGTGGGGCGCAAAAAATAATGTGGCATTTAAAAAAAATATGAAAATGTTTAAATTTTTTTGTTCAAATTCTTGTATTTTTTTTGAGTGTGTGGTATAATTATTAAAATTATATTAGATATAGCGCAATGTATGCGCATATTTTTTTTGAATTTAGGAGTGAATTATGCAATTTTCAAAGGAAAAGATTAGGAATGTAGCGATTATTGCGCACGTTGACCACGGCAAGACTTCGCTAGTAAACGAAATGCTTAAGCAAGGCGGGGTTTTCCGTCAAAACCAAGAGGTTGGCGACAGAGTTATGGACAGCAACGCTCTTGAACGTGAGCGCGGTATCACAATTTTAGCGAAAAACGCTTCTGCGCATTACGAAGATTATAAAATTAACATTATCGACACCCCTGGGCACGCGGATTTCGGTGGGGAAGTTGAGCGCGTCTTGAAGATGACGGACGGCGTTTTGCTTGTTGTTGACGCTTTTGAGGGAACAATGCCTCAAACTCGTTTTGTGCTTGAAAAGGCGCTTGCGCTTAACTTGCGCGTTATTATTGTTGTTAATAAGATTGACAGGCCTGACGCACGCGTTGCTGAAGTTGTTGACGAGGTTTTGGAACTTTTGATTGACCTTAACGCAACCGACGATCAGCTCAACAGTCCAATTGTTTACGCGTCTGCAAGGCTTGGGATTGCGAGCCTAGACCCAGCGCAACAAGGGACGGATTTGCGCCCATTGTTTGAAACTATCATTGAGCACATTTTGCCACCTACGGGCGACGAAAACGCGCCGCTCCAAATGCTTGTTTCGAGTACGGAACACAACGACTTTTTGGGTAAACTTGCTGTCGGCAAGATTGAGAACGGAAAGGTTAAGGTTGGGCAAATGGTTTCGGTCGACAACTTCTTTGCGCAAGACAAGATTAGGAAAGCGCGTGTGCAACAGATGTTTACTTACGACGGGCTTAAGAGAATTGAGGCGCAAGAGGCGTCTTGCGGGGATATTGTCTGCATTGCGGGCGTCGAGGATGTTATGATTGGGGACACACTTTGCGACCCTGAGAACCCTAGCGCGCTTGAGTTTGTTAAGATTAGCGAGCCAAGTGTTGAGATGACGTTTATGGTAAACGACAGCCCATTTGCTGGTAAGGAAGGTAAGTTTGTTACGAGCCGCCACCTTCGCGAAAGACTTTACAGGGAAACAATTAAAGACCTTTCTTTGCGTGTTTCTGACACCGACACAACTGAGGCGTTCTTGGTTTGCGGGCGCGGAGAAATGCACCTTTCAATTTTGATTGAAAATATGCGTAGAGAGGGTTACGAATTCCAAGTTTCTATGCCTAAGGTTCTGTACAAGTTTGACGAGGACGGCAAGAAACTTGAGCCAATCGACAGGTTGGTTGTTGACGTGCCTGAGGACTCGGTTGGTGCGGTTATGGAAAAAATGGGGACGAGAAAGGGGGAACTGCTGTCTATGCACCCTCAAGGCAGCCGTATGAGAGCGGAGTTCTTAATTCCTGCGCGCGGGTTGTTTGGTTACAAGTCTGAGTTTTTGACCGACACGCGCGGTGAGGGTGTTATGAGCTCAGTGTTTGACTCGTATCAGCCATATCGCGGCGAGATTGCTCGTCGTAACGTTGGCGCGCTTGTTGCGTTTGAAACGGGAGAGTGCATTACGTACGGACTTGCTAACGCGCAAGAACGCGGCGACTTGTTTGTTTCGCCAAACGTTAAGGTGTACGCAGGTATGGTTGTTGGTCAAAACCCTAAGGGCGAGGACTTGGTTGTAAACGTCTGCAAGCGCAAGGCAATGAGCAATATGCGTTCATCATCTAGCGACGAGGCTATTAAACTTACGCCGCCTATCATTATGAGTCTTGAGCAATCGCTCGAATTCTTGAACGACGACGAGTTGCTTGAAGTTACGCCGCAATCGGTTAGAATTCGTAAAAAGGAACTCGACCACAGCAAGCGCAAGTCTGCTGCTTACAAAAACGCAAACAACTAATTAACATTGAAAATAATTTAAAGATAACATAAATAAAATTGTTTGAAAATTATTAATAGTTTAAAAAATATTAAAAGCATTTAATAATTAATAAAAGCAATTAATCAAGAAAAGTTAAAAAATAGTAAGATTATTAAAAAAAGCAATAAAATGCTAATAAAATGATTTAAAAAAGCCACAAGGTGTATTTACCTTGTGGCTTTTTTGCCGTTAGAAACTGCCGTTAGAAACTGCCGTTAGAAACTGCCGTTAGAAACTGCCGTTAGAAACTGC
>CAZSGM010000002.1:66025-97834 GCA_964606505.1 uncultured Lachnospiraceae bacterium
CGTTGTTTTTTGTTTAGTTGTTCAACTTTAATTAAATAAAGGTTAAACAAAATTAAATTGCAACAGTCTATTTTTCGTTATCGTAAACTTTAATGTCAACTTTTGCGCTGTGGTCTTTTTCGTAAATGCTAAGAATTTCTTGCATATAAAGGTCAACAATGAGTTTCAATTCGTCGTTGGTCAAACTTTCGATGATTTCGCGGCGATTAGCAATTTCGCATTTTTTGTTGTTTTCTCTAAATTCCTTCATAACTCTTTCGTATTCTCTGACGATTTCGTTGTGGTCAGCAGGCTGTGAATCCTTAGCGATGTTCAAAAAGCATTCTTTAAAATCTTTGTTCATAGTTATCTCCTTATCCTTCATTTCATTTTTGCTTGAGGATTATACCACATTTTTACGTAATTTTCAATACCTTTTTAAAAGAAAGTGTGAAAAAAGTAAAACTTTTTATTTGCTTTTGCGGCGTGCGCGTTATGGCGTTGTTGGATGTGTTCGGGTGTTGTTGCGGGAACGCGTGGGTGCGTTTGTTTGCCTCGTTGCGGTTTGTCGCGCGGATGGCGGGTAACTTATATTGCAAAATGTCAGCTGGGCGGTTGAGGGCCGTTAGGCTGCTGCGAAAGATGAGTGTTTTGACGCAAGCACCGCTACATAGGGAAATATTTTAAACTTTGCATAAAAAGAAAAAATTGAGACATACTAGAAAAAATCAATTGGAGAAACAAGATGAGAAGAAGTTTGAAAGTACTATTGACAACAATAATGTGTTGTATGTGTATGTTTACGTTCGTGTCGTTTGCCGACTTAACGACGGCGACCCCACACTCAAGCGTTGCGGTCGAGTCGCAGCTGGCGGAGTGTTTAACCACCTCGCAAGTAAAAACCGTGCAGCAGAAACTCAAGAATTGGGGTTACTACAAGGGTACAGTCGACGGGATTTACGGCAGCAAAACCAAGGCAGCGGTAAAACTCTTTCAAAAGAAAAATGGCTTAGCGGTCGACGGCATTGTCGGCAAGAAAACAGCTAGCGCGCTCGGGATGAGTCTAACTAGCGCAAGTTCGCAAACGAGCAGCGACAAATATTTGCTTGCAAAAGCAATTCACGCCGAGGCGCGCGGCGAGCCTTACACGGGGCAGGTAGCGGTTGGTGCGGTTATCCTAAATAGGGTAAAAAGTTCAAGTTTTCCGAACACAATCGCGGGCGTCATCTACCAAAAGGGCGCGTTTACAGCGGTTGACGACGGACAAATCAATTTGACGCCAAACGAAACTTCCTTGCGCGCCGCTCAAGACGCGCTGAACGGCTGGGACCCAACTTACGGTTGCATTTACTACTTTAACCCTGCAACGGCAACAAGTTCGTGGATTTGGTCGCGCAAGCAAGTTACAACAATCGGGAAACACATATTTTGTTTGTGAGGTAAAAAATGGAGCAAAGTAAACTTAACATTGTCTTGTGGGTAGCAAGCGCGGTGTTGCTGCTAACGGCAGTCGCTTTTGCAATCGCGTATTTCGTAACCGCGGGCAACGAGACAAAATACAAAAACCAACTTGAGTTTGTGTACGAGAAGTCGTTTTATGAACTCGTCGACAATATCAATAATATGGAAGTAAACCTTTCAAAACTCAACTCGTCCAACTCGAGGGCTTACCAAGCAGATTTGGTTGATAAACTCGTTCAAGAGAGCAACCAAGCGCAGGACAACTTGGCGAGCCTGCCAATCGACGAGCAGGCAATCAGCAAAACTATTAGTTTTATTAACTCCGCCAACGGTTACTGCACGAGCCTCGCCATTCAACTTGCGAAAGGGCAGGAACTCTCCGACGACCAAAAGTACAGCATTGAGGAACTTTATGACAGTGCGCAAAACGTCAAGCAAGAGGTTAACCGTTTCGCAACGCTTTTGACAAACGACTATAACATCGTCGAGAACGCAAAATATAACTCGGGGATGATGCAGTCAAACTTTTCAAAACAGTTTTCAAACCTTGAAGAGCCAAGTGTTGAGTACCCTCAACTTATCTACGACGGGCCTTTCTCGGACTCGGTTTTGAATAAGGAAATAAAAGGGTTGAGCGACAAGGAAGTTACTAAGGTTGAAGCGCAAGAAATTGTTAAAAAGGACATTTTCAAATACGAAAGTATCAGTTACGACGGGATGACGGACGGCAAGTTCGTAACCTACAACTTTACGCTTTCGTTTGCGGATAATTCGGTCGGCTTTGTGCAGGTTACAAAACACGGCGGCTTCATACTAAGTTACAACCGCACGCACAATATTGAGCACTTCCACAAGTCGCAAGAGGAATGCGTGCAACTTGCAGAAAACTTTGCGCAAGAGTTGGGGCTTAAGGATATGAAAAGCGTCTGGTACGCGGACGCCGAAGGGTATCTGTATGTCAACCTCGCGTATTGCCCGAATGGAGTTGTTGTTTATCCCGACCTAGTTAAAATTAAGGTCGCAATGGATAAGGGCTTGGTCGTTGGGCTTGAGGGTATGACGTATGCCTACAACCACGTTGAGCGTAAAATCCCAACCCCTGCAATTAAAGAGAGTAATGCGGCTGAGAGTGTTGCGCCAGAACTCGATGTTCAGAAAACGACACTCTGCATTATCCCTAACGAATATGTTGGCGAAACACTTGCTTATGAGTTGCAAGCCACTAGAAACGGAATGCAGTTCTACGCTTACGTCGACGCAAATACTGGGGAACTCATCCGCGTAATGCGTGTAGTCGAAACTGACGACGGCAACCTACTGATGTAAAGTGAGACAGCGTAAATGTTTCAATAAAATATTGCGTGAATATAATGTATTTTAATTAAAATTTATTCAATAAATTGCATTGCATTAAAAAATGACTTATATGTAAAAAACAACGTTTAACCGCCAAAATATGTAGTTATCCTGCATAAAATAAGGGGTATAGCGTTGTTTTTTGTATTTTTTTAAATGATTGATTATTTATTTTGATTTATCTGTTTCGTTTGTTGTTTGTTGTTCATTGTTTTCGGTAGGTGCGGTGGTTACTGTGTTAGTTGAAAGGGTGGTTGCCGTCGCGGTTGAGGCGTCGGTCGCTTTGGTCGTTGAGGATGTTTCGCTGGCGTTTGATTGGTTTTTTGAGTCGATACTTTGGAGACTATTTTTGTTAAATTTTTTCCATTTAACAAGCCCGATGATTGTGTACAATAGGTATGCGACGTCAAGTATGAAAATGTAGAATGCGTCGCCGTTTCCTTGTATCGCGAGGATTATCCAAAGTGCGCACGAGAGCAGATTGGTTACCAAATAAACATACCAGTTCTCGACATAACGCAGCGTCAAAAGCAGCGTTCCCAGCAAGTATCCGACCGAAACGAGCGCGTTAAGTAGCGGCAACCGCTGCCCGTTAAATTGCGAAAGCATAAGCCACATCAAAAAGAAACCAACAACCACAGCCGGCACAATCCAAATGTAACTCTTAGGTTTCAGCGTTTTTATTTCAACCGCCTCAGGCGCGCCATCAGGGTGTGCGGTTTTTGCTTGCTTTAAGTTCTTGAGCCAAAGCGCAAGTCCCACTATCTGCATAGGGGCAAAGTACGCAAAGTTAATAATCATCTCGCCGTAAACCTGCGCATTGAGGCAAATGAACCCGTACGCAATCGGTTGATAAAACCCAAATATGAATATCCAAAAACTACGTCTCGAGGCGCACACAAGGTACAAAAAACCCGACAGCGTCATACTGAAGTTAAAAATGGCAATCCAAACATTTGTCTCGTCAAAGATTGCGACGCAAAGTTGCGCAGCAATCATCATTGAAACGATGCCCCACTCGTACCATTTTAAATCTTTAAGAAAACCAAGCGAGAAAAAACTGTTTTTCTTTGGTTTGTTTGTGTTATCGTGTTTCATTTTCTTCCTTCTTTTTCGACTTTTAGTAAACGCGCCGCCTTGCTTGAATTTGTAAACTTTAATGTTGCATTTGCAAATATTTAGTATAAATTGTTAAAATTTAAGTGTCAATTCGTAAATTTCAAGTTTTAGGCGCGCAAAATTTAAAAATTGTTGTATTTTAGTTGCAATTTAAAAATTGTTTTTTTTTAATTTGTTAAGTTAAAAAATAATTAAGTAAAAAAATTAAATTTAGTTGCATAAATAAAATTAGTTTAATAATGTTTAATTGAATAATGATTAAATAATTAAATTTACCATATAGTAGTTACTGCAGATAAATCAATAATTGTATTATATCAATAATTGCATTGCTGTTAAATTTATGTTAGATTAGTATACTTATTTTTTTATATTTTGTCAAGTAGCATTTTGTTTTGCGTGCGCTTGTTACGAAAAATAACCACAAAAAGCAACAATAGCGTCAAAATAGTTGCTATTTTTATAAAAAAAAGGTATAATTAGCGCATAAAATAATTTTGAGGAGTGATTATGGGACTTATAGCAATCATCGTTCTTGTCTTGATTGCGCTGCTCGTCATTGTGGCAGTCTGCTGGGTTATTTCATTGTACAATAAATTTGTTACAATGAGAAACAACATCGACGAAGCGTTCTCGACAATGGACATCCACCTAAAGAAAAGGTTTGACCTCGTGCCAAACTTGGTCGCTACAGTCAAAGGTTACGCAAAACATGAGGCTGAAGCGCTTGAAAAAACAATTGCAGCGCGCAATATGGCGCACGCGTCAGGGGACATTACAAAACAACTTGAAGCGGAGGGCGCAATCAGTGGTGCGTTGAAGAGTTTGTTTGCGGTAACGGAGAGTTATCCTGAACTTAAGGCAAACACAAACTTTATGGACTTGCAAAACCAACTCAAGTTGCTTGAGGACGAAATCGCAAGTTCAAGGAAGTACTACAACGGCGTTGTTAAGATTTACAACACCAAACGCGAAGTTTTTCCATCCAACATTGTTGCGAAAATGTTCAAGTTTGAAAAACGCCCATTGTACGAAGTGAGCGCACCTGAACAAAGAGAAAATGTTAAAGTTGAATTTTAATTTGAATTGCCTAAGTAACTTATTGTTATTCTAGGCAATTTTTGTATGGAGTAAATATGCTAGATAACAAACAATTTAAAGCCTCAACCCCCGCACGCAACCCGCAATGTGCAAACTACGGGCAGGGGGCGGCAAAACGCATTATTTTAATGTTGCTAATGTGCCTAGTGTTGCCGCTGCTATTTGCAGGTTGCGGCGAAACAGCCACTAAAAGTAACGACTACACGCTCTCAAACTACGACGTCCACGCCTATGTTTCCAAGGAAAACGTCGTTACAATAACTGAGGAGTTTACCGTCCACTTTAACGTGCAAATGCACGGCGTAATGCGTTACATACCGATGCGCACAACAGCTTATTACCAAGTGGGTGATAAGGTCGTCAAAAAAACATACAAAACGGAGATTTCTAACGCCCGCGTGCTTACGGGTAATTGCGTCGATCGCGGCGAAAGTGGTTTTAACTACTTCTTTCAACTTGGCGACCAGTATTCGTATCAGCCCGTTGGCTCAAGTACAACTTTTGCCATCTCCTACGATATGAAAATCCCCGACAACCGTCTCACGGAATATGATACTTTTTATTATAATATAATCCCGTTTGACTGGGACGTCGAAATCCACGGCGCGAACTTTGTCATTGAGTACGAAAACGACATCAGCGAGAGCGTTTTGCACGATATGACGCACGTCTACGTCGGTGCGGCGGGGACGACGCAGGCAGGCGACGGTTTAACAATCGCTTTTGACAACTCAACGATTAGCGGCTCAGTTGACTTCCTCGACGCGTTTGAGGGCGTAACGGTTTATACTGAGTTTGAAAAAGGTTTCTTTGGTTACAACCAAGCAAAATACTGGTGGATTGGTATTGGCGCGCTTGTTTTATTGATACTTGTGATTTTGTGGGCGTTTTACTACTTTAATAAAAGAAAAATCAATAGAATGTTGGTTCCGACTGTCGAGTTTAAGGCACCGCAAGGACTTACACCTGCCGAATGTGGCTTGATTTTGGACGGAAAGGTCGACAATCGCGACTTGCTTTCAATGATTGTCTATTGGGCGAGCAAAGGCTATATCAAGATAATCGAGAAAAATAAACAAGTCAGCCTTGAAAAACTTAAGGAACTTGACAACCCTAAACGTTACGAAAAAACTATATTTGACGCGATTTTTGAGGGTAGCGACCTTGTTGAAATCAAGAAAATCAACAACTTCGGCGAAGCTGTTTCAAATGCACGCGCGCAACTTAAAGTTGACCTCAAACACACTAATTTTGAAACCAAAACCAAGACGGCGCGCGGGGTTTTTCAAACCCTTAGCGCAATTATACCTGCGATTGCAACATTTATGTTGCTTGTTTTTACCGCAAACGTGTGGGCAATCTTTGTCGCAATCGGCGAGTGTGCGGCTATCGCGTGCGCGTGCGGGCTCTACAATTTTGCGGACGACAAAAAACACTACCATTCGCAGGGCAAAACAAAATTTTTAAAACTAATCGCGCTGTTCGTCCCGCTGGCGTTCTGTTTCGGGCTGTTCTTTGTGTACGAGTTTTATGTGGATAGGGTCGTCCTCATTTTGTGGGCGCACCTAGCAAGTGTTTTGTTAATGATTATGTCGGCAAAAGTACTGAGTCGCACGGAAATAAGCGTTGAGCGTCTAGGCAAAATCGTCGGGCTGAAAAATTACATCCGAGCAGCTGAAAAGGATAGGCTTGAAATGCTTGTTAAGGAAACGCCGTCGTTGTTTTATGACGTCTTGCCTTACGCATATGTTTTGAATGTAACCGACGAGTACTGTAAAAAGTTTGAACAAATCAAAATCTCTCCGCCTGAGTGGTATGTAAGCGACGCAATTACAGGAAACGACTTCATCACAGGTATGTACATCGCAACACTGCTAAACAACAGCGTCAGCAAAGTTAATTCCGTGCTGCTCTCCCCAATGAATAATGCGGACTCAATCGCCAAAGCACTCGACAACATCGGTGGCAACATCGGCGGAGGTATCGGTGGCGGAACTAAGGGCGGCGGCTTCGGCGGCGGCGGACTTGGTGGCGGCGGCGGCAGAGGCTGGTAACACTCGCAAAGTTTATAACGCATTTGCAGGCGAAAAACCATTTGATATTTTAATATAATGAACAACTAAAAATTTTAAACACAATGGGGCGCGAATTTGCGCCCTAATATATAAAGGAAAACAATACCTAATATATAAAAGGAAAACAATAACAAAATGAGAATAAATAAATATATCGCGACTTGCGGTGTTGCTTCGCGTAGAAAAGCAGACGAGTTAATAGAAAATGGACGCGTTAAAATAAACGGGCAGGTTGTTTGCGAACTTGGAGTGGAAGTTGGCGTGGAAGATATGGTTGAGGTGGACGGACAGGTTGTTTGCCTCAAAAATAACGAACTTTACTTTATGCTAAACAAGGCGCAGGGTTGCGTTACGACCGCGAGCGACGATAGGGGCAGGACGACCGTGGTTGACGTTTTTAATGATTGGTATGCACGCAATTACGGCAAAACACCGCCGCGCGTATTTCCTGTCGGGCGCCTCGATTACAACACGCAGGGCTTGCTCATCTTGACCACCGACGGGGAACTTGCGAACATACTCACGCACCCCAAACACCACATCGAAAAAACTTACATCGCCAAAATCCGCCCCAATCTTTCGGCGGACGACATTAGAACGCTAGAAAGTGGAGTTGTTATCGACGACGAGAAAACTTTGCCCGCAAAAGTGCGTGTGTTGAAAACGAGCGGCAACAAGCAGAGCGTTGAGGTCAAAATTTCGCAAGGACGCAACAGGCAAGTGCGCAAAATGTTTAGCGCGGTCGGAAAGATTGTTGAAAAACTTGAGCGGGTTTGCGTCGGCGAACTGGGGCTGAAAGGACTTGCGCGCGGCAATGTGCGTGAACTTGAGCCGAGTGAAATTGCTTATTTAAAGTCGTTAAAGTAGGCGCGAGGGTTGCGGGGAGATTGTCGAATGATTGGTTAAATTGACAGATTTTGAAATAAATTTCTCAAATTCAACCTAAAACGCTTTACTTTTTTACCCTAAAAAGTTATAATGAGGTAAATATAATGCCAAAACATCGGTTGAAATTGTTTTTATTGTATGTTTTTGGCAATTTGACACAAACTAATGAAAAATGAGGTGCGTTATGCAAAAAACGGCTGGTAAAAACACAAGAAAGTTATATTTGCTTACTTCGGTAATCGCTTTGTTGGTTGTGCTTACTGTATCATTGGCTTTGATATTTACACTTGGTGCAAGGGGAACAAACGGCACTGGAGATAAGGATGGCGTTAGTACTGGGACGACTGGTAAGGTTCTGACGGGACTCACTAATAATGGTAATACTGTAACATCAACAAATGGGATAGCAGCAAACAATGTACAAAATTTAAAGGTAACAAATAGTAGTGAAGTAGATGTTTACATTCGCGCTAGAGTAATTTTAACAGGTAGTGTTAACGGAGCTGTTAACTTTGAATATGACAAAACAAAATGGACTTATGCGGCGGACAACTACTTGTACTATAGCGACGCAGTTGCGCCTAATGGGGCTACAACTAACCTTATTACGAATTTTGCAAGCGGAGTAACGGGTACTGTTAGAGTCATAGTAGAGGCGCTTCAAAAAGACGCGGCTATTCCAACTGTGAAATATACTTATAATACCAACGCTGCAGTTTCAATAGGGGGAGATAACAATCCTACAGGTTGGAATGCAAGCAGTAATGCTTTGCAGTATGGGCTTATTAAGTTTTCACAAGATTTAACGGAATTGAGTGGACCAAATGATACGGACACTGTCAAAATAGAGAACACAGGTAAACAAGACCTTGATGTAAAATTTAGAATTGCGTCCAGTGAATGGATTGTTCAAAAAGGGCAAGTTGGGTCGACTACTAAAACAATCAATTGGGACGCAAACGCGGGTTACTACCACCTTGTTGGAAAACTTGCCGTTGGCGAAACATTGACCCTTACACTTGGCGACGCAAACAAGAACAACGGAATTAAAGCGGGGAATACAAAAATTCACTTTACTCTGCAAGACTATGTTGTAGCAACCGATGTTTACGCGTTAGTTGATAATAATTTAAGTAATTTGGGAACTTTAGTTAATGGTACAACGGACACATATAATTTGACTTCAGGTCAAAATCCTTATATATATTCCTACAATAATGTAGACAAGTTTGTATATGTAAAAGTTACGACAACGGGCACTTTCACATTCAATAGTGCTTGGGGACAACTTGAGGGGGAAGTTACAGGGGTTTCTGGTGCGGTAATCACTCCTAAGTCCTGCAGTGCTCAGTTGTTTGCGACGGCGCCAAATGCGGCTTATACGGTCAAAGTTTGGACTGCGCAAAAGATTGATAATCCAACTATTAGTGTAGTTAAGGCTAATGGATTGAAAACTTCAACTGGTAATTATCAGCCTGCAAAGTCAGGGGATACAGATTTTAGTATTACGGATAGCCAAATTGAAATCCAAGACCTTGTTTTGGCTGCCACAACAACAGCAACAAGTTCCGATGTTACTAGCAAGTGGGGGAATTTGGCTATAAAATCAGATGACGATAGTGATATGCTTGTTAGAGTTTCATTGTCATTCTCTTGGGGAACTTTATCTAATAACGTGTGGACTCCAAGTACTGATGAATTAGGTTTCTCGCCAAGTAAATTCTACGGCAAAGGCTTTAGTTTCAACAGTGAAGACCAATCATTGACATACAACTATAACTTGTCAAAAGGGCAATGCACTTCAGCGCTACTTGATTTTAGTTACGACTCAACTGAATTAACAACTATGGTTAACAAAATTAAAGCAAAGAATCAAGCGCTCAAACTCACAATTATGGTGGAGGCAATTTACGCAGTTGGTTCACAACTTGATATATTGAGATTAAATGGGGGACAAGGAACACCTTCAAATACAAACTATTATACAACTGAAGAACTTGGGACAGAGCAAACTAACACTACTACAAATGGCTATAAATCAATGACAAAAAATATGAACATTATTTATGGCAACGCATCTGACCTTGCAACTGAATTAAGTAAATATGTTGTTTACGCAACAAACAACTTCCCAGTTGGTATTAGAGTAGCTGTTGCTTTGCAATGGGGGACATATAATTCAACAACTGGCGCTTGGACTCCTGCAACTTCTCCAAACTCGTCAGTCGACCTCGGACAGTACATTGATACTGCTCATTGGGAATTTGACGACGAACTTGGTGGATACAACTACAAGTGCTCAATACCTGGGAAATGCGCAACACTTCCAATCTTTAGTAATTCCGCATTGACAAACTCATCAACTGGTTTAGCAGCAAAGATAGGTACTGAATCTTCTAGCCACAGCGGGCAGGTTCTTAGGGTTGTCATAATGGCAGAAACAACACACAAAATCTAATAATGACAAAGCCAATCGGTAAACTAAGTTACTAACGCGACAAACTTTCGTTTTCGCTAATAACTTAGGCTAAGTACTGATTAATAAATGAAAGGTGGAACGCTCCAAGAGTGAGTTTCACCTTTTTTGCGTCTATAGGGCTTTTGCGTATTTAGAAAATGGAAACTCCCCGCCTTGTGTGCGTTTAGAAGATAAGTACTCGAGCCCCGCCTTGTGTACATTTGGATAATGGAGACTTCAAACATTATGGTATTTAAATAGGACGCAATTCGGTGCGCAGTTAGGCTCAAAGCGAGGGTAATGGCAAAATAGTCGCCCCGTCTTGTGTGGCACAATACCCTGTATCAAGGGGATTTAAAAGGTTATCTTGTTGTGTTAGAGCGAGTGGGAGACGGAGAATTTGCATTTAAAATTTTTAAGTTTTAAAAAAAATGAGGCGCAAGCCATTTATTCGCTTGCTTAATATAAAAAATTAAGTTATAATACAAATAATATATATATTTATTACAAATACTAAACAATAATTATTTGTGATACATAGGAGAAAGATTGTGAGAAGTTCGTTGAATAAGTTGTTAAAAATTTCGTCAATTGCAGTATTATCATTATTGCTCCTTTGTTCGCTGTGTTTTGGCGCGCTAACGCTTACTTCTAAGCAAGGTACTGCGGATGTATCCGATGCTGAAACGGCTGTGAGCGATACGCAGAAGATTGCCGACCAGTATATACAAAACTTCAATTTTGATAGGGTGCAGACTCCTTCAAATGTTGCCGCCAATAGTCCGCAAACTTTGCCAGCTGGGTTGACTCTTACGGATTTCGACGTTAACACAGACACTAACTATTATGTGGTTGTCGCGTTTGTAAACCTTTCGGGCAACTCAACAAAATGGGCTGACGCCGATGTTAACAATATTATGCGCGCGCTAAACGACGATACGCCGAATAACGATATTTTTAGCGTTAGAGAGTATTTTAAAGAGCAGTCCTACGGGAAAATTAATTTCCAGGCGGGCTACACCATTCAAGATGTAAGCACTAGATATAATGACATTCAAGAGGAATTGATAACGAGTGCGCATTATGAAACGGAGCAAAATATTTTCGCTGAGGCAGTTAACAAGGCGGGGGAAATTAAACACAATGGCAATAAAATTACAAATTTCCACTGCAGATTGATTCATTATCCGTACAAATCAGATGACAGAAATTACATTTTATGGCCACACTCTTGGAGTTCGGGGACGCTTGTTTCAAGTCCAAAAGTTATTGTGAATGGCTCACATGAAGACGAAGCGCCATTTACGGGGACGTACGCGCACGAGTTTTCGCACGCGCTTGGTTTGCCTGACTTGTACTGCGACGCGTCTAATTCGGAAGTGCCAGTAGGTAGTTGGTTCATAATGGCGTCAACTAATTATTTTTACCCTCAGAGTCTGAATGCGTTTTTCAAGGGTAAACTAGGTTTTACGACTGAAGCTCCATATGGATTTAATAACGACGCAAAAATTCGCACGGTTACAAGTTCGGGCGACTATGAACTTAGTCCATGCAACTCGCAAGATGGTGTAATTGCGTACAAGTTTGCTGAGCGAGAAATCACAATGGGTGCACACCAAAATCAAAACGGGGCAAATTGCAGTTCAACTGAAAAAGCAAAAGAGATGTTTTTTGTTGAGTACAAGGTAAAAGCAAGTAGTAAGACACAAACCGATTATGGAATAGACGGCACTGGGCTAATTATATATAGAGTAGTAACTTCAGTATGTACAGACGAGATAGGAAACCTCTACCCTGACAGACTTGGAGAAGTAAAATATCAAGTCTACATTCTAAGAGATAAAACAGTTTCTAATACACAAGGTGCTGCAATAACTACAAACGGAACTTTTGGAAGCAATGCTGAAAATTCCAAAAGCAATAAAGTAATTACTTATCACGACGATACAAACACAAAGATTGTCATTAAAAATAAAGGAACAAACAGCAACGGGAATGCAATAGTTCAGTTTAGTTTTCCTGAAGAGAGTGAAAGATTTACTGTGTCAGGGACGTTTAAGGTTGACGGCGTAGCAAAGGCAGGCGTAAGGCTTTACACTCGAGAGTTGTCATCTGCAGGTGGTCGTAGTGCTGCGCAGGATGCAGGCGTTAGTACTGACGCAAGCGGGCACTTCTTCATTAACGACTTAAAAGATGGTACGGAAGTTTTGTTCGCAAAGAACGAAACCGAATTTTATCAAGAAAAAGTAACCGTAAATGGCGAAAATCAAATTGATATAGCCGTTTCAGAAACATCAAACTTTGAGTTTACATTTAAGCTTGTGTATATGGACAACAACGATTACAAGCCGCTGCAAGGTGTTAAGGTTCGCAAAAAGGGCGAAACGACAATACTTGCTACCACTAACAACGAGGGTATTGCGGTTGTAACACTGCAGTTAAATGACCAAGTGGAATTTGAACTTGAGGGTTACAACATAAATATTTACACATTCACAAACCCAACGGAAACTGAACAGCAGTTAGTTGGGCAAAATATGAGCACAAGCCAAAACGTTCAACTGAAAGTTGTGGACGCGGGCGGAGCGATGATTGAGGATGTCGAAATTTTAGATATGACGGGAGATGAGGGGGGTAGTCTGAGTTTGCCTGTATCAATAGTTGAGGGCAATTACGCGTTCTCAGGTATCATTGGGCACACGATTATGGTAAAGGCAGGTACTAACTACGCGCCTGTTACATTCAAGATTGAGCAAACAGACACTATCAATGTCCGCACAATTACACTATATTCTTACCAAAGTACGACTGTAACCATAAAAAATGCGCTCAATGAGTACATTGCAGATGTTGAGGTTTACGTGGACGATACATTGGTTGGGCGCACAACTTCAGGCGGGCAATGCGTGATTGAAAAAGTTGCTAAAAATCAAACAATAACCTTTAAGCATAGCGGCGTTAGTGTCGATTACTCTATTAATCCGTTTACGTACGGTGGCGAGCCTGCAATTTCGCTTCAGGCAAATTATGCTAAAGTTGACGTCCTTTTGGAGTTCTACAGACCTAACAGTTTCGACACGGGAAACTTGTTGTCAGCGTCATTGTTTACCGATGGCAGTTTGACTGTCAGTGTTAACGGCGCGATTGTTTCGACGGCGACCTACGGCGAGAAATTGCGTGTGCCTGCAACTTATATGACAGGAATAACCTTTAGTATCGGTAATTATGTCATCACTGACGAAAATGGCAACAAACTTTCAAGTGCTGACGGGATTTCACTTATCGTAACTAAGGATAACGCGGTTGCGTTTGAGGACGGGAGCGTAACATATCGCTTGTTTGCAAAGAAAATTGTAACACTTACAGGGGTTGTTGAGTTCCCTGATGGCGCGGATTCTAAGAGTGTTGATATTTACATCAATGGACTTAGGGTTGGTGTAACGGATAAAAATGGGGCATTCTTACTCAAAGAGGTTGTTGAGGGCGACGAAATCGTGTTTAAGTGCGAAGGGTACGAGTTTGGAAAGTACTACGTTGTTGACACGACCGAGCCACTTAAGATTGCAGCGGAGCAAGAGGACCCATTCAAATATCTTTCAATCTACATCTTGTTCGGCGTGCTGGCAATATGCTTTATCGCACCGTACTTTGTCGGTTTGTCAAGGAAGAAAAAATATCTTGAGGACATCGACAATATGGGAGTAGATACAACCGACGCAAATGACAAAAAGTCAAAGAAAAACAAGAAAAAATAATGCAATTTCAATAAAATTATTAAAACAAGCACGCGGCAATCACGCGTGCTTGTTTTTTACGTAATGGCAAATGTTGGGCTAAAATTGTTTAGTTAAAATTGGTTTATTTTTAGTATTTAAGCATTTGTAAGTTCTAAGTATGTAAGTTCTAAGCAATTGCAAGTTTTAATTGTTTAGTTTTTTGCTCTCACTTTAAAATGGTATGCGAGCATTTGTTTGTTGCGTGCAAGTGTTTGTTTGCCGCTTGCGAGGGTTGGGCTTAGTCGGTTATTACGATTTTGCCGTCGAGCCACGAGTCAATGATTGATTTTAGCGGCATATTGCTGGCGTTTTCAAAGGCGAGCGTAAAAGTTTCGCGGGTGGCAAATTGCAGGGCGTTGTCGCGGTAAAAGTCTTTGAGTGCCTTTAAAAACTTGTCGTCGCCGACTAGGTTACGGATATTGTCAAGCATTAAAACGGATTTAACGTAAGCCATATATGTATATTCGGGTTCAGTTTTGTATTCGGTAAGTTCGCGTGTCATAGTTGAGTCAAAATTATCAAAAAGGTCGCCATAAACCTCCACAAAAAGGACGTAAGATTTTAAGTCCTCGGTTATGATTTTTTCGCGCGTGCTATTGTATTCGGGGTTGTTTTCATAAAACAAAATGCAAGAATATTCCGCAAGCCCCTCGTCAATCCAGCCGTTTACATTTTGGTTGTCGCCAACGACGCCGTACCACCACTGATGCGCGATTTCGTGGACAATAACATTTGTATATTCGTCGTAACTTGTCAAACTATCTGAAATAAAAACAATATTTGAAAACTCCATACCGCCGTGCACAAAGCCTGTTTCGACGACGGCGAGTGTCGAGTAGGGATAGTTTCCGAAGAGTTTATTAAATGTTTCAACGCTTTTTACGCAGGTTGAGAGCGATTTTTCGGGGTTTTCATCCTTGTAGGAGTAGTAGTTGATTGTTGTTTTGCCGACTTTGCTTGAGAGGGTTTTGAAGTCCTTAGAAAGGGACAGCGCAAAGTCGCGGATTGCAAGTGCGGTGAAGTTGTAGGTTGCTTTGCCGTCAGATGTGGAGCGCGATTTTTGTTCGCCTGAACTTGCAACAACGAAGTTTTGGTCGCAGGTAAGGGTTATGTTGTAGTTTGCGATGTCGGTGTAGAACGGGTCGCCGTTGTAACTATAGGGCGAGGTGTCAAACGCGCCGTTCTCGTACACGCACGCAACGGGGTAGAAGTTGCCGAGGTTGACGCAGTTTTCCGTGTAGCCGAAGCGGTGGCGGATGTTTGGTAGGGTTATATCGAACTCAAACGAAATCGTCGCGCGGGAGTTTGGGAAGAGTTGGTTTTGAACGGGAACAACTAAGATGTCGTTATCCTTGCCGCCGATTTCAAAGGTGGAGTCGCGGTTGTTAACCTTGACGTTTTTTATCTGAATGCTTCCATAACTTTCGCCGTTGGGGTACGCGTCCTCTTTGGTTAACGCGCCAACGGGCTTATACTGCGCACCCTCGCGAAAGGCGTTTGGGTGCAGATGAAAACTCACGCTCGTTAGTGTGTCGCTGCTTGAGTTTTTGTAGTCAACTGTTTGCGAGGCGTAAAGGCTTTTTGTGTCGTCGTTGTATAGCGCGTTAATTGTGTAGTTGGTTGCCTCCTTTGCTCCTTGCAGGACGATAGAGTTTGTTTTTAGCGAGGATAGCGCAAAAACGCATATTAGCGTTGCAACGGTTAGCAAAATTGCGCAAATTAGTGTGAGTCGAAGTTTTTTAGACATAGGGTTCTCCTTTATTAGATAAAATATGAGCGACCTTTTCGTTTTATACTTAGCAAGTGTTTTTTGCGGGGGAAGTTTTTCAAGTTATTTGCATAAAATCGCTAAATCTCGCTATTGTATTTGACAAAATTGACGTAATGTAGTAAAATATTAGCGAGTAACACTAATAAGTGTATATGTAAAACTTCTCAAGCATAACGGGGGCGATTTTTTATTTTTTTTGTAACCGCTTGCGCATACTTTGTTGTTGAGTTTAGCCGCATTGACGCCTAAGGAAATATTTAATGTTATGGGCGCTTAAATTGGGGCAAAATTTTTTAGTTTTGCGCGCGTTTTCCTAGTTTATTAATGTTTTAGTTTATTGGCATTTTTATGTAGGATTGGGTGAGCCAAGCAAAACAAGTTATTTAAGTAGCGTGTGGTTGGGGAATAAAAAACGGATTGTTTGTACAGGACGTACTAAGCAACAAAATGGGTTTTGTGCGTCGTGCCGCTTTGCGTTATTAGTGAGAGGTTTAGGAGATTAGAGGAATAATGAAATATACTGCAAAACAAATTTTAGATACGTTTATTAACTTTTTTACAGAAAACGGGCACACGCGAATTAAGAACTCAAGTATCGTCCCCGAAAACGACCCAACACTTTTGTTTATCAACGCTGGTATGGCGCCAATTAAAAAGTGTTTTACGGGCGAGGAACAACCTGTCAGCAAGCGTATGTGCAACGTGCAAACTTGCATTCGCACAAACGACATTGAGTCGGTAGGCGACAGACACCACTTGACAAGTTTCAATATGCTCGGGAGTTGGTCAATCGGCGATTATTTTAAAGAGGGCGCAATTGGTTTTGCGTTCAAACTTTTGACCGAAGGGTTTAAGATACCTAAAGAAAAACTTTACGCAACTGTCTTTTGCGGCGACGAAAAGTTGGGACTTCCTGCAGACGAGGAAAGTATCGGCATTTGGGAAAAGGTTGGAATTGACCCAAGCCACATAATAAAACTTCCTTTTGAGGACAACTTTTGGAGAATGGGCGACGGCGAGGGACCTTGCGGGCCTTGTACAGAAGTTTTCTTTGACACAGGCGACGCGCAAGGCGAAAGTTATGAAAAAACGGGGTATTTTGACACGAAAAAGCGTTATCTTGAGATTTGGAACGCGGGCGTGTTTATGGAGTACTACCAAAACCTTGATAAGACGTACAGCAAGTTGAAGTTTAAGTCGGTTGATACAGGGTCGGGGCTTGAAAGAATGCTTTTGACGCTCAACGGACTCGACACGATTTATGATACTGAAATTTTTGTTAGTATTATGGATTACTTGCGCAACAACTCGAAAAATCCTAACGAGCGCAGTTTGCGAATTATTTGCGAACATATTAGAACAAGCGTCATTATCTTGAACGCTAAGGTTGAGCCGTCAAATGTTAAGGCAGGTTACATTTTGCGTCAATTAATGCGCAGAGCGTTGCGCCACCTAAGGACGATTGAGGCAAGCGACGAGATGTTTGAGATTATCGCTAGCAAAACAATCGACAATATGGAGAGCACGGGACTTGCGCCTGAGTGGAACTTTACAAAAGACGAAATTTTGGCAAAGTTTAAGGCTGAACAAGACAAGTTCGGGAAAATGCTTTCGCAAGGGTTGAAGGTTTTTAACGAATATGTTGAGGACAGCAACAACATTGTTGACGGGTACTTAAAGACGGAACTTGCGTTTAAGTTATACGATACGTTTGGTTTCCCAATCGAGATTACGACCGAACTTGCCGAAGAGCACAACGTTAAGGTCGACGAGACGGCGTTCAACGCGTTGCTTGACAAACACAAAGAGGAGTCGCGCGGCGCGAACCAAGCGGTGTTTAAGTCGGGGCTTGCTGACCACGACCCTGAAACAATTAAGTTGCACACCGCAACGCACTTGTTGCACGCGGCGCTCAAGAAGTTCTTGGGTAATGATGTTCATCAAATGGGAAGTAACATTACGCCGGAAAGGTTGCGTTTTGACTTTAATTTTCCGCGCAAGTTGACGCCTGAGGAGTTGCAACAAATTGAAGAGTATGTCAACTCGATTATTGAAGAGGGCGTGGATGTTATTCGCGAGGAAATGAGCCCTGAAGAGGCAAAAAACAGCGGCGCAATTGGGTTGTTTGACAACAAGTATGGAGACAAGGTTTCTGTGTACACAATCGGTAAGTACAGCAAGGAAATTTGCAGCGGACCGCACGTTGACAACACGAGAGAACTTGTTAAGTTTAAGATTAAAAAAGAAGAAAGCAGTTCTGCAAATGTTAGAAGAATTAAGGCAGTTTTGCTGGATAAATAGAGGTATTTATGGAGAAAAATCAATTTGTTGAGCACGAGCTTGAAATGCTCAAATTTTGGCAGGACAACAACTGCTTTAAAAAGTTGCAGCAGAAAAACGCGGGGCGCACGGCGTATAGGTTTTTGGATGGGCCAATAACCGCAAACAACAGTATGCGCCTGCACCACTGCTGGGGTAGGACGCTCAAAGATGCGTACTTAAAATATAAGGGTATGCGCGGCTATTCTTGCCACTACAGGAACGGTTTTGACGGACAAGGGCTTTGGGTTGAAGTCGAGGTCGAAAAGGAACTTGGCTTTAAAAATAAGCGCGACATTGAGAAACTTGGAATGGATAAGTTTACGACTGCTTGCGTTGCGCGCGTGGATAAGTTTTCTAAAGTAATCGCGGAGCAGAGCCAAAGGCTCGGGCAATGGATGGACTGGGATAACTCCTACTACACAAAGACGGACGAAAATATTGAGGGGATTTGGCACTTTTTGAAGGTTTGCCACGACAGAGGCTGGATTACGCAATCCGATAGACCTATGCCTTGGTGTCCTCGTTGTGGAACTTCGCTTTCTGAACACGAAATGACGGGTTCGTATAAAGAGGTTGAACACGAAACAATTTTTGCAAAAGCAAAAGTGGTTGAGGACGACTTTGATATTTTGGTTTGGACAACAACGCCGTGGACGCTAACAAGTAACGTTGCGCTTGCTGTTAACCCTGAACTTGAGTATGTTAAGGTTGAGTACGAAGGTGGCGTTCGTCCGCTCGTTCTCGCTAAAAACGCGCTGCCACACATTGCGGGGAACCGTAAGGTTATCGACAAGTTTAAGGGCGAAAAACTTTTGGGGCTTCACTACGAAACATTTTTCCCTGAACTTAAGTGCCAACAAGGCGTTGAGCACAAGGTTATCGCGTGGGATGAAGTGCTTGCCGACGAAGGTTCGGGTGTTGTACACATCGCCCCTGGGTGCGGTGCTGAGGACTTTGAACTCGGGAAGAAGTATGGGTTGCCGTCAATTTGCCCAATCAATGAAAACGGCGAACTTTTGGAAGATTACGGCATTTTTGCGGGTATTAACGCTAGCGATGTTGCGCCAATGATTTTTGACGAACTCAAAAAGCAGGGCAAATTCTTCAAAACTGAAATGCACACTCACAAGTACCCAATTTGCTGGAGATGTAAGACGCAAGTATTCTTCCGTCTCGTTCGCGAATGGTACATTAAAACCGACGAAATTCGTCCGCAACTGCTTGCTGCGATTGAAAATGTCGACTGGCAGCCTGAATATACCAAAAAACGTATGCAAGATTGGCTTAACAATATGGGCGACTGGAACATTTCTAGAAGTCGCTACTATGGCTTGCCGCTTCCGTTCTATCCTTGTAAAAAATGCGGGCATTTGACCGTTGTTGAAAACAAGAAAGACCTTGAAAGGCTTAGCGGGCAAGATTTAAGCGGGCTTAAAGAGTTGCACAGACCTTACATTGACGAGGTTGAGATTAACTGCCCTTGCTGTGGCGAAAAGGTTAAGAGGATTACACAGGTTGGGGACGTTTGGCTTGACGCGGGGATTGTTCCGTTTACGACGCTTGGCTATTTTACTAACCGCGAAGAGTGGGAGAAGCAGTTCCCTGCAGAAACAGTTATGGAAATGCGCGAGCAAATTCGTTTGTGGTTCTACTCGCTGTTGTTTATGAGTGTTACGCTCACAGGACGCGCGCCTTATGAGAAAGTGTTGAGTTATGGCGCGGTTGTGGCTGAGGACGGGAGCAAGTTCTCAAAATCTTCGGGAAACTCGATTCAGTTTGAGGAAGTTGCCGAAAAACTTGGGGCGGACGCGGTTAGGTACTTGTTTGCAAGTGCGCCTACGTCGAACGACGTTCGCTTCTCAATGTCGCTTTGCGAAGAAGCTAGAAGAAAAACTTTGCAATATCACAACGCGTTTGTATTCTTTGACACATACGCGCAACTTGACAAGCCGCAATGCTCGGGCGTGTTTAGCAGCGACAACTTGATGGATAAGTGGTTGAACGCTAGAGTGAATGCGTTTGCAAACTACTCAGTTCAGTGTTACGAAAACAACGACACGGTAAACCTAATCAAAGAGTTTGAAAAGTGCGTTGACGATGTTGCGAACTTCTACATCAGAATTTGCAGACGCAGATTTTGGAAGGACGGGTTTGAGCAGGATAAGGTTGACGCGTATAATAGTTTGTATATTGCTATCAAAACAATTACGCAGGTTATGGCGCCGATTATTCCGTTTATGACCGAATATGTATGGCAAAACCTTGTTAGGAAGTACGGCAGCGCAGAGGAAAGCGTGCTTTTGAGCGATTACCCAACAGATTTGGCAGTTGATAACACAATTTTGGACGACTGCGCAAAGGTTAGAGAAACAATTACTATCGCACTCAGTTTGCGTAACAGGGCACAAATTAAGGTAAAACAACCTATCAAAACAGTGTATCTTGATGCGGACGTTCAAGATGTTTGTAAAAACTTTGAACACATTATCAAAAACGAATTGAACGTTAAGGAAATTGTGTATTTACAAAACTTTGACTCGCTTTGCACGCGCGCTTTGCATTTGAACTTCAAAACTGCCGGTGCAAAACTTAAAAACAGAGTAAACGAGGCTAAGGAGTTTATTGCAAAACTAACTACTGAGGAAACTGCGAACATTTTTGCGGAGTTAGACAAGGGGAACGCAGTTAAACTTGGCGATTTCGATGTTGAGTTTACGAGCGATATGTTTGAAATTACCAATGTATTTAGTGAAAACATCAAAGCGGATGTTGAAAGCATTAAGGTTGCAATTGATGTTTCGCTTAACGCCGAACTTGAAAAAGAGGGCATTTTGCGCGAACTTTTGAGGTCAATTCAAGTAATGCGCAAAGACGCGGGCTACGATGTTGCGGACAGAATTTTTGCACAACTGCAAAGCGAGGACGACTACATCCAAGGCATTATTGACGACGAGCGCGAAACAATCGAGAAAGAAACACTCAGCACGTTTAAGAGTTTGCCTGAGTGCGACTTAGTGAGAGAGTTCACAATCCGCGGGTATCAAGTTGCGGCTAAACTTAAAAAATAACATTAGAATTTGTTTTTAAATTAAGAAAACAATTTAAAATTGTCAATTATTTATATGATTGAAAGTTTTAATGAATTTACAAATAAAAGTTGAGATAATAATATGATTGATTTAGATAAAATAGTTCCATCAAATTTCATAGAAGAAGAAATTTTGGACGACTTAAAGGCAGGCAGGAGCAAAGAAGTTGTAACGCGTTGTCCGCCAGAGCCAAGCGGTTACTGGCACATTGGACACTGCAAGGCATGGATGATTGATTTTGAGACGGCTATTAAGTTTGGTGGCTATACCTATCTTAGAATGGACGACACTAACCCAAGTCGCGAGCAGGGCGAATTTGCGGATAGTTATTTGGAAGATTTGAAGTGGCTGGGCTACACGCCAAAGGCGATGATTTTTGCAAGCGAGGCGTATTTTGATAAAATTTACGAAATCGCAGAAAAAATGATAATGAATGGCGACGCCTATGTTGACGAACTTTCTCAAGAAGAACAACTTAAAATGAAAGGTACGCTCACGGAAGTTGGACAAAACAGCCCATTTAGAGACCGTCCTAAAGAGGAAAGTTTGAAGTTGTTCCGCGAGATGAAAGCGGGCAAACACCCTGACGGCAGCTTGACTTTGCGCGCTAAGATTGATATGTCGCACCCAAACATTTTGATGCGCGACCCGATTATGTACAAAATATCAAGGGAACATCATTACAAAACGGGCGACAAGTGGTGCATTTATCCAATTTATGACTTTGCGCACCCAATGGAGGACGCGCTTGAGGGGGTTACCTACAGTTTGTGCGACGTAACATTTAGGGTTCATCGCGAACTTTATGAGTGGTTTATTGAGCACGGCTGGGGCAAACCTTTTGCGCCTAAGCAACGCGAGTTTTCGACGCTTAACCTAGAGAATGTTTTGCTTGGTAAACGATATCTAAAGGCGCTTGTTAATGCTAACAAAGTTATGGGTTGGGACGACCCGCGGTTTATGACAATTGTTGGGATGAAGAGGCGTGGTTACACCGCTGAGGGCATTAAAAATTTTGTGCGCAGTTGCGGAGTTGTTCCTAGCGACGCGACAATTCCGTTTAGCGCGCTTGAGCATTACATTCGCGACGATCTCAATCAAGTCGCGACGCGTGCGATGGTTGTGCTTGACCCGCTTAAGGTTGTTATAACAAACTGGGAAGAGGGAAAGACTGAGGAAGTTGAGGTTCAAAACAATCCAACGGTTGAGGACGCAGGTAAGCATACAGCACTTTTTGGCCGCGAAATTTACATCGAGAAAGAAGATTTTGCGTTTGACCCGCCCCCTAAGTATAACCGCCTTACATTGAATGGAATGGTAAGACTTAAAGGCGCGTACATCATTAAGTGCAACGAAGTTGTTTACAATGACAACGGAGAAATTGATTACCTTAAATGTGAGTATATTGAAGGGACAAAAAGTGGGCAGGATAATAGCGGGATTAAGGTTAAAGGAACAATTCATTTTGTTGCTAAAGAAAATGGTTTTGAATGCACAATTCGCAACTTCAAGAACTTAACAAAGGCTGAGTATTTGTTGCCAAGTAAAGCACTTGCACAAGGTGTTTCGCTTGATGATATACTTGAGCCAAATTCACTTGTTGAAACAAAGGCGATTGCGGAAAACTTTTTGAAGTCAGCAAAACCTTACGACAAATTCCAATTTATGCGCAAGGGCTATTTTACGCTTGACAAAGATAGTACAGCAGACAACTATATTTTTAACTCAACAATTTCTCTAAAAGACTCATTTAAAAAATAAAATATTAGTTGCTTGTAGCAATGTAAATTAAAATTATCAAATGTTTTTTATTTAAATATGTAAAAACATTTGATAATTTATTTTTATTGTGGTATACTAAAAACGTAAAGTTAAAAAATAATAATCCAGTTAAATAATCTCAATTTAGTTTTTTGCGCGCTATAATGTTATATAACGCTTAGTTTTAATTAAAAACAAGTAAAATAAAGTTGAGCATAAGTTATAATTATTGTTTTTAACCAAAGGTTTTAGGAGGAAATTCTAATGAATAGAAAAATGATTATGCTTGGGGGGGGGGGGGTATTTAGCCTCTAAAAATGGCAGTATACCCGCACAAAATGAGGGGTATACCTGCAGAAATGAGCAAGTTCATTGTCAAAACTCCAAATGTTCGGCTAAAATGTTACAAAATGTGCGAAAGCGCAAAACACGCGCAAAGCACATCTATAAGACCGCCTTATCGGTCAAAGCAAAAACACTACCCACGACACAACTGTGCCTGTGGTTTTTGTTGTTGTGTACAGTAGTAGTTTTAACACTAACGCCAATATTTGGAGCGCGGAAACCGCAAGTTGACGCGGGTCAATCAAACGAAGGAACACAGTTTACAAATGCCCCTTGGGTGCAAGTGAACGGGGGTAACGCGTTGTTTGTTAGAGACACAAGCGGGAATTGTAGTATTAACGGAGAAACGCTTTACGACCTACTATTGCAAGTGAACAAATCTCAAGTTTGGAACGGATACAAAACGGAAACTTCAACTAATAATTCTGCTATTAGTGCAGGTCAAAATGTCTACTATCTTTCCGCAAAGAACTTTGGGAAATTAAATGACGGATCTGCGAGCGCCAACGGCGGGACTGCAAACGCAAATGCTTCGGGCAACGCGCAATTGCAAGTAAAGTTGTTTAATGGTGCAGCTTTAAATAATTCAAACATAAACAGTGCCTCAACTGTATTATGGCAGGCAGTTTATCGTTCAATGGGGTCAACGGGTGATGTGCTTACGTTGTATATGAATGATATTTATTGTGATAATGTATGTTTTGATAATACGTCGCCACACTATGGGTATTATGGAGGTAGCAACCTAAGAGAAGTTGTGAATTCAACATATAATGCGTTAAAATCAATGTATTCAATATTAGATAATTATATTGTTGCTCCTCAAAATATTCCGGGGTTATGGCAAAGTAGTGCGTATCAAACAGGATCCGATAAAAGCCAAACTTCTTATACTTCAGGTGCAAGTCTAGCGGGGATAGGGAGCGATTGCGATTCGATAAACAATGGGTTGGATGGATTGACTAACAATACTGAAGGTACGCAAAAAGTACTACACAGCGATTGGACATCCACAGCCGCTACGACAAACACATACAGCGATAAACTTTGGGTGCCAAGCAACTACGAAGCAATGTACAAGGATAACACTGTGGATGGCGATGTGAGTTGGGTAAATAGTTCAGGTATTGACGGTGGAGTTAACTATTTCCCCAATGCGGGACTCAATAATGCAACAAGTGGCGCTTATAGCGACGGACGTAGTGGATTGTGGGAATTAAATGGATATGACCGCGCATGCAGTTGGATGGCGTGGTTGCGTTCTGGCTATTCAAACCATAGTGATAGTGCACGCGGTGTTTACACTAGTGGGGGGTATTATGGCGGTCAAGCAAGTATAGCAAATGTTGGGGCAAGGGCGGCGCTCCATCTCAATCTGGGCTCGCTTGCAAGTCAAACACTTACAAAAATATCTCCTAGTATGAATGTATCCTTAGGCGGGAGCAATTCAAGTCCAATTATTAGTGGATATGACCAAACATTGCAAACTGTTCAACCTGCATTTAACTATTCAAATTATGTAATACCAAATTCAACTGATACAAGCAAAGGCAAAAGAAAAATAACATTTGGAGCGGGCTCCACAACGATAAATTCATTTACACTTCAACAGGGTAGCACGAGTCGAACTATAAATATTTCGCGAACAGGCGGTAACGGGACAAAAGAGTCAACAGGTTTATGCGACTACTCGTATACCTATACAAATGGGCAATTAGTTATCACTATATCAGACGTGAGTAGCACAGGCACGCTAAATGTGCAAGCTAATCTTAATGTTTCAGACCCAATCCTCAATCTCAAAGTAACCAACAGCGCGCCGAACAGTTTGTTGGTGCTAGCCCTTATGAACGGAACAACTAAACTTGGGGAGTACGGCTTCGTGTACAGTGGCGGCGAACAAACGGTCAGCATAACACTTCCTAAAAACGCAACAATCAAAATACTTGCAACCAAACCGTTTGGCAGCCGCGTTAGGTTTGTCTTGGACGGGACTGACCTCAACCCAACAGGTGTAACAAGTTATCAAGTTTCAAGTGGTTCATCAGACGTCCAAAACCTCGTGGTAACCCTCACAGGCGACGGCAGTTGGAGTAACTCAATTGTAATATAATGGTTAAAATATAATAAAACAATTTTTAAAGTATTTGAATATATAAGTTAAGTAATAGTTATGTTGCAAGTGAAGTATGTGAGTTTTTAATACAAATTGCTTGTAAAATTCCATTTTATGAAAATTTAGTTTTAAAATAAATAAATTCATTTATTTATGTGTACTTAATTAATTGATTATTAAAATTTGCCTAAGTTAAGTTGCATTTTTTGTAGATAAATGTTATTATAAGTTTGTTGTTATTATTTTATTTAATAAATATCAATTAGTAAACATAATTAAATAAACAATAATTAACAAACATAATTGCGATAAATTAAAATGCAAAATAAAGGCGGAGTATATGGAAAAAGTTGTTTCACTTGTTGCTTGCGACGAGTATGAGGAAGAGGAAGTTTTTGAGGCGGTAAAGAGTGCGGTTGATAAAATCGGCGGGATTGAAAGTTATGTAAAGGCGGGGCAGAAAGTTGCGATTAAGGCAAACCTGTTAATGAAAGCGACGCCTGAGAAATGCGCGACGACGCACCCATTTGTTGTTGCTGCAATCGGAAGGCTTTGCAAGGGGGTTGGAGCGGAGGTTGTCATTGTCGACAGCGCGGGAGGCCCATTTACGTCGGGGTATATGAACAGTATTTACAAGGCAAGCGGGCTTGAGGAAATTGCGCAAAAGTACGACTTGCAACTGAACGAAAACTTTGATTTTGTGTCAGTAGAAAATCCAAACGGTGTGGTCGGGAAGAAGTTTGATATTTTGCAAACTCTCAGCGACACGGACGTAATCATTAACGCGTGCAAGTTGAAAACTCACGCCTTTGCAGGGTTCACCAACGCTGTTAAAAATATGTTTGGCGCAATCCCTGGGTTAACAAAGGTCGAAATGCACGGCAAGTATAGGGATATTAACACCTTTTGCGACTTTTTGTTTGATATTCACACATATTTTGGCGACAAACTCTGCCTCAACATTAGCGACGCGGTTTGGGGGATGGAAGGCGAGGGGCCTAGCAACGGCACGCCAAGGAAAATCGGCGTAATTATGGCGTCAAGCAGCGCAAGTGCCCTAGATGTTGTCAGCGTCAAACTCATTAACGCGGATATGGCTGTTATGCCAACCATCCAACGCGGGCTTGAGCGCGGCTTTCTTGATAACCTAGACGTTGACGTCGTCGGCGACGATTTGCAGGCGTTTGTGGTTAAAGATTTCCAAAACATAACGCCAAATGTTTTGAAGCCATACGCAAACTACGTGCCGCAGTGTATGCAAAAGTTTGTTCACAACATTATGACGCAGCGTCCGAACATTAACCACAAGCATTGTCGAGGCTGCGGCAAGTGTTTCGAGCATTGCCCCGTCAAAGCGATTTCAATGGTAACCCAAAAGAATGGCAGAAAGGTCGCTAAAATTGACTACGACAAGTGTATTAGGTGTTTTTGCTGCCAAGAATTGTGTCCGTTTGGCGTTATCAAGATAAAATCGGGGCTAATTTATAAAATAGTGCACAAAGGCGCTAAGAAACGCAGAAAGACTGATAAAATTGAGAGCAAAACTGAAAATTTAAGCCAAAAGTAGGGATTGACAGTTGAAGTAAAGAACAAATGTTCTTGTTTTTATAAAAAATGTAAAAAATATACAAAATTTTAGTAAAGTTATTGACTTTATTTGTAGAAAATTATATAATTATCTAACAGTATATATAATATAAATATTATATATGCTTTTTTAGTTTAAAACAATCTAAAAATGCTGTGGAATTTTAAAGTAAAAGTTATAAAATAGAACAAAATATAAATTTTAATAAGGGTAAACACCAATTATGGGTAAGACGAAAATAAAAGAAAAGAAACCTTTTGAATTTACAAAGAAGAGCATTATCGCTTTAATCTTTGTTTCAATAGCAGGCATTATGACGGGGATATTCGTAGGAGGCTTTTTTCTCGGAGGTCCCCAAGTTGACTACTCGCAGTATAGTGAGGCGGAACTAAGGGACGCAAATGTTGCTTCACTTTCACAAACGGCGGAGGGCAAGCTTCCAACAAACTTTAAGTCGTTTGAGGTTTTTGAAATCGCCGAGTATCGCCTGTTTACGCACGGTAGCGTTTATATTTATGGCACGGGAAAGATTGACACAATTGCCAGCCAAGACATATTGAGTATCAAGGCGTACGAAAATGGAATGTACTACAAAGAGAGTATAAGTAAGGGTCTTAAGAGTGTCGGCGAGCGCGACTATTTTCAAGAAGGTCAAGCGTCAGTCGATTACCACACAGCGTCAGGAATTACGGATAAACTTACCGCGGATTGGAGTGTTAAGAAAAACAAAACACTTGAAGAGTTTTGCACGGATAATGGGGTTCCTGTAAACGCGTTCACTCCTTACATTGTTTCGGAAAAAACTCTTGCAGTAGATTACAAGGATGGCGGAGTTAAGGAAATAAAACTTGAAAACGGGCAAACCGCTTATGAGTTTGCACTTGAACTTGACCCAATATTTAGCGTTTTGAACTATGTTAAGCAAATGCGAAACATTTCGCAACTTTCAAGCTACCCAGTCTTTGATTCAATTAAACTTACTTGCGTAGTTGATGCGTCGTTTAAGTTCTTAACCATAGATACGGTTGAAAAATACTCGGTCAACTATATGGGTATCAATGCGGCTTGTACGGGAACGCTGTTTGAAACCTTTGAATACGGGAAAGAAAATGTTATCCCTGTTACCGTCCCCAAATGATATGCTTGCGGGTTTTGCAATTTTATGAGGTAAAAAATGAGAAAATTTCTAGTTTACATATTAACTTATGTAGTGATGCTGATGTCAGGCGTCGGGGGCGTGTTGTTGTTCACTGACCAGACTGTTCCAACGCGCGCAATTCAGCAGGCGGAGCCATCCGCGCTCGATAAAGTCGTCGGGAACATAATGTCCGCTTCCGCGTTAACGGTTGGCGGGGAGTTTGAGCTAAAAGAGGGCGAAACCCATTTAGCGAATGTTACAGTGCAAGTCAATATGGACTTGATTGACGGTTTTAATAAATTCAACATTGACGGAAGCGTTGAGATTGAAAGGGACAGCGCGTCGCTTTTGATTGAGTTTGCGTATGTTGAAGATAAAATTTATTTGAACTTGCTCGGCGCGAAATATCAAGCAACGACCGACGACATCGGCGGGCTTATAGGAGTGCTTGGCTCAGCGCTTTCAGGCGTCTTGCCTGAGGTTGACCTAAGTTCTATGCTTGATGTCAACGCGCTTATGGGGCTTATGGAAAACATAACCGAGGAGCAGGGCGAAACGAGCAATGTTTTAAAATTGGAAACACCTGTCGGCAATATAACAATTATGACCGATAAGGAATACAACATTCAAAGTATTGATATTCCAACGATTGCAATCGACGCAACGCACACTCTAATTCCAAAGGTTGATTTAGAGGCAAAGCAAGAGCATGTTGGCGTATCTAAACCTGATAACGGCGAAACATACGCGGACGCAAGCGAGCAGTTTGAGGTTTTGAGCGCATTGATCAACACGATTTCGTCGCCATTTAACGCTGACTTGAGTATTTTAGGGCAGCAAAGCGTATTAACATACGACAAAACCAACCTAAAATTGATGTCCTCAATTAATAATGTGGATTTATTTGCTGCTTATTACGACAGCGCGGTCTATTTTAATGTCGGGACTTTGGGCGTTAAGTGCGCAGGCGAGGATGTTGCAGCGCTAAAACAATTTATTAGCGACAATTTTGATTTGCCAAACATTGAAGCGCAGGAAGTGCTTGCAGTGCTTGTTGAAAAAATCAAAACAATTGACCTATCGGCGATTACACTTGACTTTTTGAATCAAATCGTTGTTGACGATAATGGCTGCCTCACATTTGAGTATCAAGAATTTGCTCTTAAAGTTACAGTTGTGGATGCAAAAATTGCGACTGCAAAAATCGCATACAATGGGTATGAGGTAAACTGCGCGTTTAGTTACAGCAATGTTACTCCTATTGAAAAACCTGCAGGCGAATACTTGGCTGTTGCGCAAGTAACTGAACTTGCACAGGCAGGACTTAACACGGTTAAATCGGATGACTTGAACGCAGTTGTAACAGTGAAAGTTGGTGAAAACAACTTTACTGCTAACGTAAATTACGCGTTTAACGGCGGGGGTGTTTACTTAAGTGCGGCAACCAAAATTGCGGACAACGACATTTCAATCGTATTTACAAATGGCACAGCTTATCTTACATATCAGGGCGTAAAAATAAAAGCGAACAAGCAAACACTTGAAAATGTTTGCAGCCACTTTGGCTTAAATTTGCCACAAGTGCAAGACGCACAAATAACAGAAGAGCAAAAGCAGGCAATTTTGGGTATCCTTGCGAAAGGGCTTGAAATCGTTTCAAACACACAAGTTTCTATGCAAAACAACATTTTGAGCGTCCTCAACGCGGGATTTGCGATGGATGTTACACTTGCAGACGAAAAATTTGCAAAACTTGCCGTAAATTATGACGATATTGAAGTAGAAGCAAATATTACTTACAGTAATTTTACACAAAAAACAATCACCGATGCCGACTATGTTGACGCTTACACATTGCTAAAAACAGTTGAAAATGTTGTTACTCAAGTGCAAAACGGAGTGTTTGTAGAGTTCACATTGAACTATCAAGGCGTGAGTGCTAATGGTGTTTTGAATTATAAGGACGACAATATTTCAGCGCAAATTGATGTTGCGTACGGCGATTATAGCGCGCGCGTAACGATTGTGGGCGAGCAGATTTTTGTTACCGCGCTCGGGGCAAAGGTTAAGATTGCGTTTAGCGACTTTGCTGACGTTTCAGACTTAATGGATAAGTTTGGCGTTACAATGCAGGCGGTTACGGTTGACAAAGAGGCTGTTTTGGGACTTGTCAATGCACTGTATGTTGTGTACAATGGCGTGCAACTTAGTGTTACTTACGACGGCGCGAGTGTGGAACTTGCCATTGTTGGCGAGAAGTTGCAGGGATTGACTGTTGTGGGGAACGATCAACCTATATTCGATTTGAATATTCTTGATAGCGAAACGGTTGTTACGGTTGAAAACGCTGACGATTACTTCAGTGTGGCTGAGTTGTTACAGGTTGTTGAACCAGTGCTTAACACGATAGGGTCTAACTACTTTAGCGGAACGGCAGTAGTTAAGGTTGACGTAAACAACCAACTTATTGAGGCGAACATTGACTACAAGGTAACACTTGTAGACGGGCAGGTTAAGGCAAGTGCAAAAGTTAGTGTTTATGGAATAGAAGCCAACATCTATTACGAAAACAACATTGTATACGTACAAGTTGGAACGGTTGCAGTAAGCGCAAACATTAACGAACTAGATAAATTAATTAACTTTATTGAAACAAACTTTGACGTTGTACTCACTCAAACAACGGGAACAACTGCAGAAGGAACAACGGGCGCAACGGTTGAGGGAACAGCACAAGCGCAAAGCGTTGTAGAGATTGTTAAGGCAGTACTTACTATGCTTGAGGTTAACGACCTAAGTTTTGTAAATACATTGGTTGTTACAGAAAACAGCGTTTCAATGCAGTTTGGTAAACTCGGGTTGCAAATTGGATACGGCGAAACAATTACAATCGTTGACCTTAGCGTTAACGAACTCGCAGTTGATAGCGTAAACATTGATAGCGCAAGCGTGGAACTCACGCTAAGCACAAGTGAGTTTGTGCTCGCAAAACCAACTTGCACATTTGTTGACATTAACGACATAATAACAGTTGCGGACGCGGCAATTAATACTTACCGCAGCAACGCAATTAGCGGACAAATTGAGTTGCAAGTAATGGACGGAGTTATCCCAGTAGACGGACTCGCGCCAGAAGATTTGCACTTTGTCATTGACTACAACTACTCATACAACGGCGGAAGCATTAGATTAGACGCAAAAACTACAATTTTTGGCAGTGAACTCAAAGTTGTATTGGTAGATAACACAATCTACGTAACTTACCAAGGAATAAAAGTGTTCTCAACACTTAGCGACCTTGCAGGGTATATGCCAACAACAACGGAACCTACAGCAGAGCAAATCATTGCGTTGGTTAGAGAAGTTGTTAATAGCGTAACACTTGCTTACAGCGACAACACCTTGACAGTAGCAGGAAGTTACCAAGACTTGCTCAACAACGCAAGCGTTAGCGTTACAGCAAACA
>CAZSGM010000002.1:97934-202567 GCA_964606505.1 uncultured Lachnospiraceae bacterium
GCGCAAGCGTAAATGTTAACGATTACCTTACCGCAAGCGTAACCTTGCAAAACACAAGGTGCGACATTGACACAACAACAAGCGGTTACTTTGATATAATCGCATTGCTACCATTTGTTGAGCCATTTATTGATGGTTATCTCAGCGGAATGTTTGGGCAAATCAGCGCGAATGTTCCACAAGTTCAAAGTGTTTTGGGCGAAATTAATTGCAACTACATTTTTAATAATGACGGCGTGCAATTGACGACAACCTTGCTTGGTCAAAGCGTTATCTTGGCAGTTACCAGCGGGCAAGCGTACGTTCAAATAAACGAACTCAAGTATGGATTTAACCTCAATAACATCGGCGAGATTGTTGACTTGATTTGTACGGAATTTGGTATTACAATGCGGGCAACGCAAGCTAAGCAGGCGCGTCAGACAGCAGCGGAAAGTTCGTCAATTTTGGACGACATAACGCTTGGCGACATCAAATTTGACTTGCTTGGCGACAACAGTTTGCAGATTTCCTACAAAGATTTTGTTATTGCCATTAACATTAGCGGAACAACCAGCGTTGACTTTGAGTACAGCGGCATAACGCTTTCAATGACGCAGCAAGTTGGCGCAAAGAGTTTCACGGTCGAAAACACCGAAAACTTCTTGCCAATTGAGGGCGTAATCAACAAAGCTAGTTCGGTTTACTCCGTTATCGGCAATGGGCAAGTTGCGTTCGACTTAGCGTTTGCTTACAACGATATTCAAGTAGCGGGCAGCGCGTGTGTTGACTTTGGAACTGTGCTTTCGACGGGCAACCTTGCAGACTTAAAAGTTAGCGCAAACTTGAGCGCGTTTGGCAAACAAATTGTTCTAACAGTAATTAACGAAACGATATTTGTTGACTTCGACGGTGCAAAATTCAAATGCGCGTTCGGAGACTTCCAAACAATTCTAAATTGGGTTGAAACAGAGTTCGGCGTTTCAGTTGACATTAGCGGCGCAATGCAGTTTGACCTCAATACATTGATTAGCAAACTTTCACAACCTAATGCAGATAAAATTGATATTGCAACCTCGCTTGTTAACGCAAGCATTGAGTTTGCAAACAACGAATTGAGTGCAATTAATCTTGAAAAAGACGCCATTAGCGCAACAATTACGCTAAGTAACTCATTTGCAGAAATCAGCAGTATAGCTGCAGAAAATTACAGCAATGTTGTCGATTTACTGCCAGTATGTAGCAGAATTTTGCAAGTATACAACTCAAAAGCAGTTGCTCTTGACGCGGAAATTATTGTAAAATTGTTTGGGTATGACCAAACTGTATTGGTAGGCGCTGTGGTTGACTTTAACAGCACAATCAAGGTTGATTTAAATGTTGAACTCAACGGCGTTTCGCTCGAGGTTTATGTTCGCGGCAGCACAATATTTATCAATTTTGCAGGCTTGAAAATCCAGTTTGTAGAAAGCGATTTGTTGAAGATTGTTGACTTCGCGAACAGTAATTTCAACGCAAATTTGATTGCTCCGGCACAAAGCACAACCGAAGGCAATATGATTATTGACTTCATTAACAAAAACTTCAACTTAGGTTTCACAATTCCATTTATGGGCGAAACAGATGTTGATTTTGCAAACTTTGACGCAAACAAAATTACTGACTTGCTTGGTGGCATTGATTTGGGAATTTTGGGCAAGTTTGCTTTGGCTAACAATTTGTTTACAATAGATGTTGGTGCGGTCAACGCTCAACTCAATATTGAAAACATCTTGGATGCGGTTGTTACTTACAATGACCTAAAGGTTAGCGCAACGGTAAACGCAATCGGGACAGCGGCAGTGCTCAGTTCGGTTGCAGCAAACGACTTTGCGACAGTTGAGGAAATTTTAAACACCGTTCAAAACATAATCAACACCTTAAACGAAAACAAATACACAGTTAACGCAAGTACTCAAGTTTATAACGGCGAAACAATGCGTTTCGACGGAAACATCAATGCGAGCCTTGACTTAACTAACACGCAAAAACTCTTCCACGGCTTTGCACAACTTACGGGAGAAATGGATATTGCTGTATCCCTTGACTATGACGGCGAGTACATTTATGTTGACTACAGTGGTTTGAAACTCAAAATCCACCAAAACAGCATTAAGGAAATTGCGGGAATTGTTTTGGCGCTGTTTGGGTACGACATCAGTAGTATGGATATATTTAATGATGTCAATACGGATATGAATATTGGTAACCTTCAAAATATTATGCCTACAATTGATTTCGGAAATCCACTTGATGTTTTAAAGATTTTCAAGAGTATCAACTACAGCAACGGCGATTTCACTATCGGACTTGACGGAAAGAAGATTAGCGGAAACGAAAACGCTCAAACAATGACTCTCAATATCGGGACGGAGAACAATAGGTTGAACCACTTCGATTTGAACAACATCTATACGGGCGTTACATCGACCGAATACTTCAACCTCAACATTGAGTTTGTTGAATTTGTACCAGTCGCGCAGGTAGAAGGCAACTACTTTGATATAAGCAGTATTAGTAGTTTGCTTAGAGGTGTTATCAACACCTCCGAACTTACCGATTACCACATTACGGCTACGCTTGATATAAAGATGACGATAATCGGAATTAATATTGATTGGCACATTCCAATTGACATACAAATTAAGGTTGTTGACGGGAAACCTGTGATTAAAGCGGTTATCGGACCTATGCCATCGGTAACTGGAGTAAATAACGATGTACCTTCTAAGTCAGGAGATAGTTCGCTTTCACTCTATAAATCTGAAGATAGAAATATTAATATTTACTACTTAGATAACTTTGTTTATATTCATAGAACCGAAACGGTTAAGCGAACCTCAGGTTCGGGGCGTATCTATGAAAAGAAAACGAAGGTTTACTACACAGAGTTTTTAAACAATATTATGTACTATGTTCAATATATGACAGGATTTACCGATACGATTATGAGTGCAATCTATGAGTCGCTTGAAAAGGCTAAGAACAGAACAACGCCTATTGATATGGGTAATGTACTGCTTGATTATAACAACAACAATGGAAGTTATAATTTAAAACTTAACTTAAAAGAGATTTCAAACGATGAAAAACTAGATTCAATTTCTGTAAGCATTAAAACTTCTTATGTTGAATCGGCTCAAAAGGAATACACTACTGATCTTACAATGCAAATGGTTATGCCTCTAGCAAATGGGGTCAATATGAACCTTGAAAGCAATGATATGAAACTTATTAACATTGGCGAACCAGTGGATGTAAGCGGTGTTTACGCATTTGTTGAGTCATATCAATATCCCGAAGGGCAGGAATGGCAAGCAAGCAACGGAACATGGGAACTTGCTACCACGGCTCAGTACACAATCAGTTTTGAAAGCAACGGCGGAGAAGCAGTAGCAAATATTACTCAAGAATTCAATTCTGAAATTACTCTTCCAACGCTTGCTGACAAAGTAATTGTTGAGGGCAGGACGCGTTCATACTATTCATTTGCTGGTTGGTATACAACCGAAGACTTTAAGGACGGCACGCAGTTTACTGCGACAACTATGCCTCGAGGAGACACTGCGCTGTATGCTAAGTGGACACTTGTAAGGACAGAAACTGTAAGTACCATAACCTTTGACGCAAATGGTGGCGGAGCTGTTTCTCAAGCCAACTTGTCTGGGCTAGCGGGTGAAACTGTCGATTTAACAGGTATAACCGCAACGAGAAGCACAACTTATTCTAAAGGCGACTGGGAAGGACTGAAAGGTTACAAATATACTGTTACAGCATACACATTTGCTGGTTGGTATACCGACAGTGCTTGCACGCAAGCATTTAACGGGGTTATGTCAAACGAAAACATAACTTTGTATGCGAAGTGGGATGCAAGTGCTACGACAGAGTACTCATGGTCGGGTTCGTATACGGGTTAAGAATATTTAATATTGCTACCTTATAATCTAAATTGTAGTTAGCATATAGTGGCGGATATATGTGGGCGCTAGTACCAAGCGCTCACATTTGCCTCGTACTTAATAATCCAAATGTATTAGTACTAGAATGGTTTTTTATCTAATAATAAATTGGCTAAAAAATGGGAAGAAATTAATAAAATTTTCATTGTGAGTGTTAAAATTGGACACTCTGGGAAGAAATTTTATGATTTCTTCCTATTTTTATTGCATTTTGTGCCTAAAATTTGTTATAATAATAAAATAAAAATAACAAATAACATACCGACGCACAAGCGACAGGTGTTATTGTTACAATGGAAGGCGAAATGTTAAAAGTAGAAAACTTATCATATGAAGTTGATAACCAAACGATTTTAAAAAACATAAACTTTGAGTTTGAAAAGGGCAAGTTTTACGTCATAACAGGGCATAACGGCGCGGGTAAGTCGTCGTTTGCTAAGTGTTTAATGGGACTTTACAAATCTAGCGGCAAAATTATGCTTGAAGATGTTGACATAACAAGCAAGAGCATAGACGAGCGTGCGCATTTGGGGTTGGGTTTTGCGTTTCAACAGCCTGTTACATTTAAAGGGATAAGGGTTATTGATATTTTAAGGACATCGGGCAAAAAACTCCCCGACTTTGAGCGCGTTCTTACCAAAGTTGGGTTGGAGCCAAGCGAGTATCTTTACCGTGAACTTAACACAACGCTTTCGGGCGGCGAGCTAAAGAGAATTGAACTTGCTAGCGTCTTATTGCGCGATATTAAGGTCGGCATTTTTGACGAGCCCGAGGCGGGTATAGATATTTGGAGTTTCAACAACTTGAGTAGCGTTTTTTCTGAATTTAACTCTCACGAGCGCACTATAATTGTTATTAGCCACCAAGAAAGGGTTATGCGTCTAGCGGATGAGATTATTTTAATGAAAAACGGCGAGATTGAAAAGAGCGGGTCGCGCGACGAAATGCTGAAGTGCTTAAACTCAGATTAAGTGTAAAAAGGCAAAAAGTTAATATAAAAAAGTTATGAAATCAAACAAAATTTTTGGGCAAAAAATAGTTGTCAGTTGTAGCGAAAAAACATCGCGCAAAGGCGGCGAATTTTGCGCCTATATATAATAAGGAATAATATGGTTGAAGATTTAGAGAAAATTAAGGTAGAAATGCTTGAAAAAATTGCGGACATTAGGGAGTTTCCTGCGGGGGCGCACAACTTGCGACTTGACGGCAAGGGCGTTGAGCGCGTCAATTCGGAAAACATCCAAATTGTGCCCAAAGAAAATGGAACGGGGATTGATATTTATGTTGCGCCGAACACAAAAGCCGAGCGCGCGTACATCCCTGTAATTATAACCAAGGGGGGCTTAAACGACGAGGTCTACAACGACTTTCACATTGGCGATAACGCGGACGTTACAATTGTTGCCGGCTGCGGCATTCACAACCACACCGAGCACGACTCCTCGCATAACGGCATTCACACCTTTTACATTGGTAAGGGCGCAAAAGTTAAGTACGTCGAGAAACACTACGGACACGGGCAAAGCGTCGGCAAGAAGAATCTAAGCCCGCTCACTCAAGTGCACCTAGACGAGGGTGCAACAATGACGATGGAAACTTTGCAACTTGAGGGTGTCGACTACGCAATCCGAACAACTAAAGGCGAACTAAAAGAAAAGGCAACCTTTATTGTAAACGAAAAGATTTTGACCCAGACAACTCAGTTTGCATCCTCAGTCTTTGACGTGAAACTAGACGGCGAGTCTGCTTCGACAAAAATAACCAGCAGAGCCGTTGCAAAGGATAAGTCAAACCAAGAGTTCCACTCTAACGTTACGGGAACGTGTGAGTGTTTTGGGCACGTAGAGTGCGACGCGATATTGCTCGACGACGCGAAAATAATTGCGATACCGCAAATTTCTGCGCTGTCTAGCGACGCAAGACTAATCCACGAGGCGACAATCGGGAAAATTGCGGGCGCGCAACTAGAAAAGTTGTTGACGCTCGGGCTAAGTGAAAAGGAAGCGGAGGATTTTATTATAAACGGTTTCCTGTCTTAAGTTGTGGGACTTTAGGCTAGGAATGCAGCGGATTATTTGCGTTTTTTAACGGAGAATTTTTGGGTTTGCTATTGACATTTTTTTCTAAACTGGTATAATATAACAAAGCGAGGGAATAAATGGTATTTCACTTTACATTTGATAACGATGAGCGTTACGTTTCAAAGAAGGGAGAAGTTGAACAAGGGCTTTCTAAGAAAAGTAAGGTCTTTGACATTTTGTGCCCAGAAGTGCACAAGGGAATAGCTTGCAACTACGAGTTGTTTAGTACACTCAGGCAACTTGACAATCTTAAACAAAGATGCGCAATTCCTTTCGATACGTTTTGGGAACTTCAACAGTTAGACGATGACCCTAAGACTTATTCTCGACTGACAAGCAAACTTGTTAGACTTGATGTTTCGTATGTAACACTTAGACAGTTTGCTATTCTTTGCGAACTGATTGATTTTGAAATGGAAAAGTTGAACAAACAACTCAATATTAGGTTCAAAATGTTTGCGGGAGAACAGCTTACCCGAGAAGAAAAACTTACGTACATACCTTTTAAGATAGAGGACTTGAATGAATTGGCGAGATTTATTTCGCTTTGGGATATTGGTAGAGCATTTAAGCCTAGATACGAACAACTAATCGTGAGTAATCAGTTTAAAAATGAATTTCACGAGGGGATTTACTTTAGGAAAGTGATGGGGTCGCCTGAGTTAGAGGGGGATGATTATGAAGATGATGGCAATTATGCCGAAAACTTTAAATACTTCTATTTGGTTAAAGCTCAATATAATAGAGACCTTGAGAAAGTAAAAGAGACATGCGAATCAATCAATAAGCATTGGGAAATTTTGGAAGCGAATATCAATCGCTTAAATGAGTTGGAAGATTACACACCTACTGCTGACTATGAGTACAACGACGGGATTAGAAGTCCAATAGACTGTGCGTGGGAAAGAGAATTTATTGACGAGGACTATGCTAAACAACTTGAGCAATACAATAAAGAGTGTATGGCGCAAAAGCATGCAAAGTGCAAGGGAATTGACTTAGGAAGGTGATGACTATGGAAATTAACAAAGATATGAGAATTGAGGACGTTTTGGAGATTATCCCTGAGGCGGCAGAAATTTTTATGGGTTTTGGAATGCACTGCTTTGCTTGTCCTATGGGTACAATGGAGACGATTGAAGAGGCGGCGATTGTTCACGGTATAGATTTGAAAGAATTACTGGACAAACTAAACGAGTTGGCAAATAAAAAGGAGGACTAAGCAATGGAAAGAGTTGAAGAAAAGGCAAAGAAACCTGAAGACAAGGGCATTGAGTTGACAATGGGCGACCCTAAGCCAGCTGAAACTAAGCCTGTTGAACCTAAGGTTGAAGAGGTTAAGGAAGAGGAACCTAAGGCTGAGGAAGTTAGCGAACTTGAAGGTGCTGGCAAGGCTGAGGAAGTTAAGGACGATGAAGAAGTGGGTTCTAAATTTGAGGACAAGGACACTGCCGAAACGCTTTCGCATGACGACGATAAAGATTACAAGCCTACCGAAATGGGACCGGGGTCGGTTCCTTCTGCTGACGAGTTTGAGGACGACGCTGAGCCTGCGGGGTACGCTGAGCCCGAGCTTTACGAAGATAACTTCGACAAGGACAATATGATGAACTTGGCGGTACACAAGAAAAAGCAAAAGACTAAAACACCGATAAGAGATTTCATTGCAAACGCGTGCGATGTTCAAGGATACTGCACTGAAGACAAAAAAAAGGTTATGTCTAAAAAGAGGGCGCTTGCAAGTGTGCTTTGGATGGGTGCAAAACTCACTGTTGCGTGTACTGTGTTTGGACCAATTGTTGGTTCTTGGTTGATTGCCCACTACACCGCACACGATAAGGCTAAACAACTTGAAGGCAAGGCAAGACCATATGTTCACTTCTTTGACAAACTTTAAGTTTGTACGCTGGGATGACTTACAGGGGTTTGAAGTTTTACAGCTGTGAGGGCAGGCGATGCTACAATGGTTAACATTATATGCAAATGGGGTCGTAGTAGTTGTTATTTATAAAGAATAGAGAGTTGACGCAATCAAGTCGCGCGCCTATGTTGGGTGCAGGACTTAGTTGCGTCTTTTTTTGTGGTAAGTGGTGCCGACTTGTTGAGGGTACGACCTTATTGGAGGAGGTGGAGCACTTGCGAGGGTACTGATGTGTTGGGGGTGTAGTGCGCGCAAGGCGGGCGGTTAGGTTGTTTGTGTTGTGCGGAGGGTTGTAAGTTTGTGCGGCGCGGAGATAATGTTTTTGCGGCACTAGAGATGTAGCTAGAGAGATTGGACGCGAATGTGGGCACTTTAGACGGAGTTGTGGGGCGGCTTTTGTTGCAGTGAGAGGGGACTTAAGGCCGCAGGATTGCGTATTTTGCGTGGTGGCGTGCGACGGTTGCGCAAACTGGGCTTTTTTAGAAAAACGGGGCATTTTTAGTTGCAAAACTAGCCCGCGAAAAATAGTTTGAAATTTCCTAAAAAACTTTGCTAAAAGTGTTGACTTTTCTTTTTAAATAGGGTATAATTTAAGCACTGTGAATGGGATGAAGTTGGAAGTTACTACGTAGATGCTAGTCTGCGTGGAGAATTTCAATGGACAAATGTCTAGAAAAATTTAGGCGACTAATCTATTACATATTTTTTATTTTTTTTAATTCACAGAGAGATACACACGGGCAAGTGTATTAAAAATAAAAAATTTTCTTGCCGAAGATAGATTAGGATAGGAGGAAACAATTTATGGCATCAACAAAAATTAGAATCAAGTTGAAATCTTACGACCACGACTTGATTGATGCGGCTGCTAATAAAATAGTCGATGCAGCGCAAAAGTCGGGCGCACAGGTTTCGGGCCCGATTCCGCTTCCTACTCAAAAGGAAGTTATCACTATTATAAGAGCTCCGTTTAAATACAAAGATTCACGTGAGCAATTTGAAATCAGAACACACAAACGCTTGATTGATATCTACAGTCCATCATCAAAGGTAGTTGACAGTTTGACAAAACTTGAGTTGCCTGCCGGTGTCGATATCAAGATAAAGCTCTAATTTAGTAAGGAGAGAATTATGGAAAAAGCAATTTTAGGGAAAAAATTGGGTATGACACAGGTTTTCGCAGACAACGGGACTGTAATTCCTGTTACGGTCATTCAAGCGGGCCCGTGTTATGTTGCACAAGTTAAGACTGTTGAAACTGACGGTTACAATGCAATTGTTGTTGGTTTTGAAGAAAAGAAAGAAAAACTTGTGAATAAACCAGAGATGGGGCTCTTCAAAAAAGCAGAAATCACACCTAAGCAATATCTTCGTGAGTTTAGAGTTGAAAACGCAAGCGAATACAAAGTTGGTCAAGAAATTAAATGCGATATTTTTAACGCTGACGAACTTGTTGACGCAAGCGCAATTTCTAAAGGACACGGATTTAGCGGTATGATTAAGAGATGGAACGCTCATCACCAAAGAAACACTCACGGTGGAAACAAGGTTCACAGAGCTGTTGGTTCACTCGGCGCTAGTACTGCAGTAGCAAGAGTTCGTCCAGGGCGTCATATGCCGGGGCAATATGGTAATGTTAGAAAGACCATCTTAAACTTGAGAGTTGTAAAAGTCGACGCTGCTCGTAACCTTATCTTGGTTAAGGGCGCTGTTCCAGGTGCACGTGGTGCATTGGTAACACTTAAAGACGCTGTAAAGGCATAAGGAGTTAACTATGGCAAAAATAGATGTATTAGATATGACAGGTGCTAAAGCAGGGACACTTACACTTAGTGATGAAGTTTTTGGTGCTGAGTATAATGAAGCACTAATCCACCAAGTTGTTAAAGCATATCTTGCAAACCAACGTCAAGGAACAAAGAGCACATTGACTCGCAGTGAAGTTCGTGGACACGCTAAGAAGCCTTGGAGACAAAAAGGAACTGGGCGCGCTCGCCACGGTTCAACTAAGGGACCACAATGGAGAGGTGGTGGTGTTGTATTCGCACCTAAGCCACGTGATTTCTCTCAAAAAATCAACAAACAAATGAAGAGAGGCGCGTTTATTAGTGCTATTAGTACAAAACTCGCTCAAAACGACATTATTGTTGTAAATGAATTGAAGTTGAGTGCTCCAAAAACTAAAGAAATGAAGAAAGTTTTGGATAACCTCAAAATTAACAAAAGTGCGCTTGTTGTTTTAAAAGGAAGCGATGTGAATGTTAGTCGCGCTAGCGGAAACATCCCTAAAGTTAATGTTTGCGACAGTGATTTGTTGAACGTTTATCAAATTGTTGCTACAAATAAACTTATTATTACGCAAGAAGCCATCAAATCTATCGAGGAGGCTTATAAGGCATAATGAACGCTTACGATATTATTAAGAAACCGCTTTTGTCAGAAAAGACATATGCAGATATTCCAAACAAGAAATATTGGTTCATCGTCGATAAGAGCGCAACAAAGGTTGACGTAAAGAACGCGGTTGAAGAAATTTTTAAAGTAAAAGTTGCGAAGGTTACAACGGCTATTATGCCTAGTAAACCAAAAACACACAGAGCTGGTAAGGGCAAGTCAATTGATGTTACCACATCTGAATATAAGAAGGCTTGCGTTACTTTGACAAAAGAAAGCAAGGCTATCGAGTTCTTTGAGAGTCTAAGTTAAGGAGGAAAAAATAATGGCAGTTAAAAGACATAATCCGACTACTCCGTCAATGCGTTTCATTGTTACTTCTTCCTTTGAAGAGATTACAAAAACAACGCCGGAAAAGTCATTGCTTGCAACAAAGAAGAGAGTTGCTGGTAGAAACAATCAAGGAAAAATTACAGTTCGCCACAAGGGTGGCGGTGCTAAAAAGCACTACAGAATTATCGACTTCAAGAGAAATAAGGACGATGTAAAGGCTAAGGTTATCGCTATTGAATATGACCCTAACCGCTCGGCTTACATTGCTTTGCTTCAATATGTAGACGGTGAAAAGAGATACATCCTCGCTCCAGTTGGTCTTACAGTTGGCGCAGATGTTATGAGTGGCGTAAACGCCGAAATTAAGGTAGGCAACGCACTTCCACTTGCTAAAATTCCAGTAGGTTCAATCGTTCACAACATTGAATTGTACCCAGGAAGAGGCGGTCAATTTGCGCGTTCAGCAGGGATTAGCGCACGTCTTATGGCAAAGGAAGGTAATTATGCTACATTGAAAATGCCTTCAGGCGAAATGAGAATGGTTTTGGCTACTTGCCGCGCAACAATCGGTCAAGTTGGTAACGTTGACTATTCTAACACAAAAGTCGGAAAAGCAGGGGCAAATCGTCATAGAGGTGTTAGACCTACAGTTCGTGGTTCTGCAATGAACCCAGTAGATCACCCACATGGTGGTGGTGAAGGTAAAGCACCTATTGGTAGAAAGAATCCTATGACCCCATGGGGCAAACCAGCTCTTGGCTTGAAAACTCGTAAGAAAACAAAATCTAACAGATTGATAGTTAAAAGGGCTAAATAAGGGGAGATAAAATGAGTAGAAGTTTAAAGAAAAAACCTTTCGTTGAAGAAAGATTGATGAAACGCGTCCAAGAAATGAATGCTGGTGGACAAAAGAAAGTTATCAAAACATGGTCTAGAGCATCAACAATTTATCCAGAATTTATCGGACACACAATTGCTGTCCACAATGGAAAGAAGTTTATTCCTGTATATTGTTCTGCAGAATTGGTTGGACACAAATTGGGTGAATTTGCGCCTACTAGAACATTCCGTGGTCATGCTGGCGACAAAACAGCAAAAAAAGGTAAGTAAGGAGAAACTATAGATGGCAAAAAGAATTAGAGAAAAAGCCCTCAAACGTGCTCAAAACAAGGACACAAGACCTTGCGCAACAGCTAAGTATGTTCGCATTAGTCCTAGCAAAGTAAACCTTGTATTAAGTACAATTAGAGGTAAGAAAGTTGATGAAGCCCTCGCTATTCTCAAATATCTCCCTAACGGCGCTAGCGAAGAAGTTTACAAAGTTGTAAAGAGTGCAGCTGCAAACGCGGAAAACAACATGGGAATGAGCAGGGACGAGCTTGTGGTTAGCGAAGCATATGCAAACGCTGGCCCAACATTAAAAAGAATGCTCCCACGTGGTCGTGGAAGTATGGATGTAATTTTGAAAAGAACAAGTCATATTACAGTTAAATTAGCACAAGAAGGAGGGGCAAAGTAACTATGGGTCAAAAAGTAAGTCCACATGGACTCAGAGTTGGTATCAACAAGGGTTGGAGTTCAGTATGGTATGCTGACAAAGCAGACTTTGCTAAAAATCTCCTTGAAGATAAGAAAATTAGAGACGTTTTGAAGTCAAAATACAGCGCTGCAAGCATTTCAAGCATTGATATTGAAAGAACTGATTCTAGATTGATTATTAACATCAACACATCTCGTGCTGGTGCATTGATTGGAACAAAAGGTGCTGGGATTGAAGCAATGAAGAAAGACTTGGCTAAGGTTACAGATGTTAAAAACCTTGTTTTGAACATCAAAGAAGTGAAGAGACCTGATCTTGACGCTCAATTGGTTGCTGAGAGCATTGCAAATCAACTTGAAAAGCGTGTTGCATTTAAGCGCGCAATTAAAGACGTTATGCCTAGAGTTATGAAGGCAGGCGCTGAGGGTGTTAAAATCACAGTTGGCGGACGTTTGAACGGCGCAGAAATTGCACGTAGTGAAAGTTTCCACATGGGTTCATTGCCTTTGCAAACTTTGCGTGCTGACATTGACTACGGAACCGCAAGCGCACACACAACATATGGTGTTGTCGGCGTTAAGGTTTGGGTCTATAAAGGTAACATTCTTAACAAGAAGAAAACACAAAAATCAACTAATATGGGAGGAAACGAATAATGTTAATGCCCAAAAGAGTGAAACACAGAAAGCAATTTCGTGGAAGAATGACAGGGAAGGCAACAAGAAACAACAAAATCTCTTATGGTGAATATGGACTTGTTGCTCTCGAGTCAGGTTGGATTACTACCAACCAAATTGAGGCGATTCGTGTTGCTGCGAACCGTTATATGAAAAGACAAGGCCGTTTGTGGGTAAAAATATTCCCTCATAAGCCTATTACAAGTAAGCCTCTCGGCGTTCGTATGGGTGGTGGTAAAGGACAACCTGAACAATGGGTAGCGGTGGTAAAGCCTGGTAGTGTTATTATGGAACTTGGCGGTGTTTCTGAAGAAATCGCTAAGGAAGCATTGAGACTAGCAAGCCACAAACTTCCAGTATTAACAAAATTTGTTAAGAGAGAAGAATTAAATAATGAAGAAGGTGGGAGAGCGTAATGAAAGCAAAAGATTTGAAAGAATTGACTAACGATGAACTTGAAAACAAGTATAAAGCGCTTAAAAGCGAACTCTTTAACTTAAGATTCTCTCACGCAACGGGGCAACTTGCTAATCCAATGCAAATAAATAATACCAAAAAGGATATTGCAAGAGTTTTGACTATCTTGAAAGAAAGACAAAGTCAAAATTCAAGCAATAACTAATGGGAGGGTCTAAGATGGAAAACGTGCAAAGAAATGGCCGCAAAATCCGTGAGGGTATCGTGGTAAGCGATAAAATGGATAAAACCATTGTTGTTGAAGTTAGAAGTAGAAAGCACTCAAAAGTTGGTAAGGTTATGAACAGTTCTAAAAGATACAAAGTTCACGACGAAAACAACGAGTGTGAAATTGGCGATAGAGTCGAAATCGCTGAAACAAGACATTTGAGCAAGGACAAATTCTTCAGACTTGTTAGAATTATTGAGAAGAAGAAGTAGACTATCAGGAGGAAATTATGATACAACCACAATCAATATTAAAGGTTGCCGATAACACTGGAGCTAAAACTGTTATGTGCATTCGCATTCTTGGCGGTTCACACAGAAAGAGCGGAAATGTTGGCGACATTATTGTAGCATCGGTAAAAACAGCGACTCCTGGTGGCGTCGTTAAGAAAGGTGAAGTTGTTAAGTGCGTTATCGTTCGTACAGTTAGCGGTATGCGTCGTGAAGATGGTTCATACATAAAGTTTGGCGACAACGCAGCAGTTATCATCGATAAAGATAAACAACCACGTGGGACTCGTATTTTTGGACCTGTAGCAAGAGAAATCCGTGATGCTGGGTACTTGAAAATATCAAGTCTTGCTCAAGAGGTACTATAAGGGAGGAGATTATGGCAAAATTAAGCGTAAAGAAAGGCGACAACGTACTCGTTATTGCTGGTAAAGATAAAGGCAAAAGCGGTAAGATTTTGGTTTCCTACCCTAAAGATAACAGAGTTCTTGTTGAGAAAGTAAACATTGTAACTAAGGCTAAAAAGCCTAAGAGTGCTCAAGAAAAGGGCGGAATCTTCAAAGAAGAAGCTCCAATTGACGCATCAAATGTTATGGTTATTTGCCCAGCTTGTGGCAAGGCAACAAGAGTTGCTCACGCAGTTGTTGACGGCAAGAAAGTTCGCGTTTGTAAGAAGTGCGAAGCTAGCCTAGACGTTGCAAAAGCAAAGAAAGTTGCAAAGAAAGAAAAGTCGAAAGCAAAAGCAGAGAAAACTGAAAACGCTCCTGCTAAAAAGGCAGAAGAAGGTTCTCAAGAATAATAGGAATCAACCCGTAGGAGGAAATAATGGCAAAAACTGAAATGCCAAGACTTCAAGAGAAGTATCTCAACGAAGTTAGAAAAAATCTTATGACTGAACTTGGTTATAAGAACATTAATGAAGTTCCAAAACTTGAAAAAATAGTTTTAAATATGGGACTTGGCGATGTCAAAGACAACTCAAAGTCTTTCAACCAGACCGTTGAAGAACTTGGGCTAATTTCTGGGCAAAAACCTATTGTTACAAAAGCAAAAAAATCAATTTCAAACTTTAAATTGAGAGAAAAACAAAATGTTGGCGCTAAGGTTACCTTGCGTGGAACAAATATGTATGAATTTTTTGACAGATTTGTATCAATAGTACTTCCACGCGTTCGCGATTTTGACGGTGTTTCCGCTAAATCGTTCGATGGAAGAGGAAATTACAACCTAGGTGTCAAAGAACAATTGATATTCCCTGAAATCAGTTATGAAAACATTGAAAAAGTAAGGGGACTTGATATTTGTTTCGTTACAACTGCAAAATCTAATGAAGAGGCAAAGGCATTGCTTACAGCACTTGGTATGCCTTTCAAGAAGTAGGAGGAAATAATGGCAAGAAAAGCGTTGGTAGTTAAACAACAAAGAAAACAAAAGTTCTCTACTAGAGAATATACTCGTTGCGCTATTTGTGGGCGTCCTCATGCAGTTTTGAGAAAATATGGAATATGCAGAATTTGCTTCCGTGAATTGGCTTATAAAGGCGAAATTCCAGGAGTAAAGAAGGCAAGCTGGTAAGGAGGAGAATGAGAAATGACGACTAATGACCCAATAGCAGATATGCTCACAAGAATTAGAAATGCTTTGATGGTTAGACATGAAACTGTTAGCATCCCTAGTTCTACAATCAAAAAGAGCATAACTGAAATTTTGTTGGCTGAAGGGTTCATCAACGGTTATAAAGTTGAAGAAAACAATGGTAAGCCAGAAATCGTTATCGCCTTAAAGTATAGCGATAAGAAACACAGCGTTATTGGTGGACTTAAGAGAATCTCCAAACCTGGTTTGCGTGTATATGCAGGGGTAGAAGATTTACCTAAAGTTCTCAATGGGCTTGGAATTGCAATAGTTTCGACTAGCAAAGGATTAATGACAGACAAACAGGCAAGAGAAGCCAAACTTGGTGGCGAAATAATTGCCTATGTGTGGTAATGGGAGGAGAATAATATGTCAAGAATAGGTAGACAGCCAATCACTATCCCAGCTAACACACAGGTTGAATTCAAGGACGGCAATGTTGTCTTTGTAAAAGGCCAGCTGGGAGAATTGGAAAGAAAATTTAACAAAGAAATTTCATTTGAAAAAGACGGAGATACAATCAAGGTTATTCGCTGCGATGATTCTAAGCAAGCTCGCGCTTTGCACGGACTTTCAAGAACATTGCTTAGCAATATGGTTGAGGGTGTTTCTCACGGTTTTACAAAGAAACTCATTGTAAACGGTGTTGGTTTTAAAGCTCAAAAGCAAGGTAACAAACTCATTTTGGATGTTGGTTACTCAAAGCCTAAGGAAGTTTTGGACGCTGACGGCGTTACAACGAGTTGCCCATCAATTACCGAAGTTGAAGTTAAGGGAATTGATAAAGAAAAAGTCGGACAATTTGCAGCAAGAATTCGCGACATCAGAAAGGTTGAACCTTATCACTTGTATGGAATTCGTTATGCAGATGAAGTTGTTATTAAGAAAGAAGGTAGCAAAACTTCTGGTAAGAAGTAAGGTTAGGAGTTAAAAATGATTAAGAAAGAAAACAAAAATGAATTAAGAAAAATTCGTCATTTTAGAGTTAGAAACAAGGTTTCTGGCACTGCTGAACGCCCTAGATTGAATGTTTACAGAAGTACTACTCACATCTATGCGCAAGTTATTGACGATACGCGCGGAGTAACTCTTGCTAGTGCTTCAACTGTTGAAAAGGCACTCGCTGACAAATTGAAAGGCAAAACAAAGAAAGAACAAGCACAAGTAATCGGAAACGTCGTTGCAGAACGCGCTCTTGAAAAGGGTATCAAAACTGTTGTTTTTGACCGCGGTGGATACTTGTATACTGGTCGCGTAAAAGAACTTGCTGATGGTGCAAGAAGTTCAGGGCTGGTGCTATAATGGAGGAAGTTATGGAAAATAATGAAGAAGTTAAAGTAACTGCTGAACAACCAGAAGTAGTTGAAAATGCCGTTGAAGCACCTAAAGGTGATAACAGAGAAAGACGTGGCGGAAAGAATTTCGATAGAAACAAAAAGTTTGGAAGAAAGGACGACAGACGTCGCCACGATGACAGAAAGCCTCGTGACGAAATGGAAAGTCGTGTTGTTTCAAGACGCAGAGTTTCTAAGTCTGTAAAGGGTGGAGACATCCCTACATTCTCAATACTTGTTGTTGTCGGCGACAGAAAGGGGAAAGTTGGTGTTGGTCGCGGTAAGTCTCGCGAACAATCTGAAGCAGTTGAAAAAGCAATCAAGGACGCTAAGAAGAACTTGGTTACTATCGCTATGGAAGGAACAACAATCCCACACGCGACTAAAGGAAAGTTTGGAACTAGCCAAATTATACTTATTCCTGCAAAGGATGGTAACGGTATCATTGCTGGTGGTGCTGCGCGTGCAGTTATTGAACTTGCAGGTATTCGTGATATTACTACAAAGTTGCACGGAAGTTCCAACAAGGAAAACTGCGTTAAGGCAACTCTCCAAGCTCTGATGAGTTTGAAGACTCTTGACGAAGTTAACAGATTACGCGGAAAAAATCAAAATAAGGTAGAGGAGAACTAATTATGGAAGGCAAAGAAAATGTTGAAGACATCGAAGTTGCAGTAGCTGACGCTAAGCCAAAAAGAACTTCAAAACCTAAAAAATCAAAAAAGCAAATTAAGATTACTTTAATCAAAAGTGCTTGTTCTAGTAAGCCAAATCAACGTAAAACTGTTGAAGCGCTTGGTTTAAAGAAAATCAACGCTAGCAAGACAGTTGAAGATAGCGACGCAATTCGCGGAATGATTTTCACTATCAAGCACTTAGTTAAGGTAGAAGAACTTTAAGGAAGGAGGACATAGAGAATGAATATACACGAACTCAGTCCTGCTCCTAATTCCGCGAAAAGGGCTAAACGCGTTGGTCGTGGTATAGGAAGTGGGCTTGGCAAAACTTCCGGCAGAGGACAAAAAGGACAAAATTCACGTAGCGGCGGTGGTGTAAGACCAGGATTTGAAGGCGGTCAAATTCCTTTAATTCGTAAGCTTCCTATTCGTGGATTTAACAATGCTAATTTTAAAAAGCAATATAGCATCATTAATGTTAGCGATTTGAACAAATTGGACGATGGTTCAGTTGTTGATGCTAAACTATTGTTAGAAAAGAACATAATCAGCAAAGTTGAAGATTATGGCGTTAAGGTTCTCGGCAATGGAGAATTGACTAAAAAACTAACTGTCAAAGCCGCTAAATTCACAAAATCTGCTCAAGAAAAAATTGAGAAAGCAGGCGGCAGTATTGAGGTGCTATAATGTTTGAAAACTTGAGAGAAGCCTTTAAAGCCAAAGATGTCAGAAAAAAAATTCTTTTGACTTTATTGATTTTGCTTATCTATAGAGTCGGATGTTGGTTACCAATACCCGGCATAGCATTTGACTATTTTGAGAGCGCCGGCAACGACTTCCTCTCATTGTTGAGTGCAATTACTGGTGGTGCACTTTCAAATGGAGCATTCTTAGCGCTTGGTGTAATCCCTTACATTAGTGCGTCTATTATTATGCAACTTTTGACGTTTGGTATTCCTGCACTTGAAAGGCTTTCAAAACAGGGCGACGCAGGTCGTAAAAAGATTGCTTTTTACACTAGAATTGTAACGCTTGTTTTGGCTGTTATGCAAGCAGTAGGTATCGTATACGGACTTGGTGCATCTAATATCTTAAATCCAAACGCTCTCGGTGGCGCGCCTATGTGGCTAATCGGAGTAGTAGTTGTGTTGGTTTTGGTTGCCGGTGCTATGTTTACAATGTGGCTCGGTGAAAAAATTACTGACCTCGGAATAGGTAACGGTCTTTCACTTTTGGTGTTCATTGGTATCATCTCAAGTGCTGGTATGGCGTTATTAGACAGTTTTTCAGGATTGGGACAAAACATCGAATATCTCTGGGATATTCTCATCTTCCTCGCTTTGTTGTTGGTGATTTTTGCGCTAATGACATTCGTGGACTTGTCCGTTCGTAAAATTCCTGTACAATACGCTAAACAAATAAAAGGTAGAAAAATGTATGGCGGGCAATCGACTAACATTCCTATTAAGGTAAATAGTTTCGGTGTAATGCCAATCATCTTCGCGATGAGTTTCATTATGTTCCCACAATACATTATGCAAATTTTCTGGCCTGACTCAGGCGCATTCGCTTGGTACTCACAATGGATGGGTGCAGGCTCATTGTTCTACTTTATCGTATCAGCGTTGTTGATTTTGTTCTTCTCATATTTCTACGGAAGTATGGTGTTCAAGCCTGACGAAATTGCTCGTCAACTTCAGCAAAACGGTGGGTTTGTCCCAGGTATTCGTGCAGGGCGCCCAACAGCTGAGTATATTAAGAAAATTTCAAACAGAATAACATTCTTCGGTGCAATGTACTTAACATTGGTATTCATTGTTCCAACAGTATTGTTCAAATACGTTTCAACTGGCGGACTCGTAAACGCGTTTACCGCAACAGGTATGTTGATTGTCGTTGCAGTAGCACTTGAGTTTGATAAACAACTTGAGGGTCAACTGGCGATGAAAAACTATAGAGGATTCTTGAAATAATGAATATTGTTTTATTGGGACCACCTGCTAGTGGGAAGGGGACTTGCTCCGAATATTTGCAACAAAAATGCAATATGACACACATCTCAATGGGCGACTTGTTGCGTGAATACGTAAAAAGTGGCACAGAGAAAGCACAATTAATTAGCAAAGTTATGTCTGAGGGCAAGATTTTAGCCGAGGACATAACTGCTGATCTATTGCGCGATTACTTAAAAAAAATAGACCTTTATGATAACATTTTGCTTGATGGATACCCTCGAGGGTTGAAGTCGGTGGAATATGTTAACGACTTCCTTAAAATAGATATGGTGATAGTGCTTGAAGCTAGTTTAGAGGAAATTAAAAATCGAATTTTAAATCGCTTGATTTGTCCAGATTGCGGCAAAGTTTATTCAAAAAACGACGGCGCCGAAATTTGCAGTGATTGCAAAATTCAGCTTGTAGTGCGCGACGACGACACCGAAGCGGCGTTGAATACGCGTATGGCTGAGTACAAACGTCTGACAGTTCCTGTAATTGAACATTATAAGAAACTTGGAATTGCGTACGTAATAAAATCGGACGAAGATATGCTAAAACAACTTGACGTAATTATTAACAAAACAAATTTAGTTATTGATAAAACTGATAAAGCAAATTGTAGGTAATTTGATGAATATTTTATTGATTGGCGCTCCTGGTAGCGGCAAGGGGACGTTGTCCCAAAAACTTACCGAGAAATACGGTTTCACACATCTTTCAACAGGCGACTTGTTTCGCGCAGAAATTGCAAGGGGCACCGAGCGTGGCAAAATTATTGATAAAGCGATTAGTCAGGGATTTCTTGCTCCAAGCGACATTCTGCTTGAGGTTATGAAAGACCAACTATCTCAACCGCGTTACCGAGACAATGTTTTGCTTGATGGCTTTGGTAAAACGCTTGAAGAAGCAATTGAACTTGACAACTTTTATGACATCGACAAGGTTTTCTACTTGGACGTTGACTACGAAGAGTTGTTGCAACGTATCCTAAAAAGAAGGATTTGCCCCGACTGTGGGAACGTTACAACGGTTGAGCAGTCAGGCGAAATTTGCGGGAAGTGTGGCTCAAAACTGGTTATAAGAACGGACGACAATGAGGATGTTTTTGCAAATAGATTTAAAGTCTTTACCGAAAAAACACTCCCAATTGTTGATTACTTCGATAACCAAGGAGTTCTAACAAGAATTGACGCCAACGATAGTGTCGAAGAAAATTTTTTGAAGATTTGTAGGGCTATAAACGTCGACAAAACGGAAGAAATTGAGCGATAACTATTGAAAAAATTTATCCAATGTGTTATAATATAGAGAAGGGTAAAAATGGAAGTTCATATTAAAACGCCTAGCGAAGTCGAACATATGCGTTTGGCGTGCAAAATCACAGGCGACACACTTAAAGTCGTCGAAGAAAAAATTCGCGCAGGAATGACAACCAAAATGATTGACGACATTGTCAGAGATTATATCCATTCTTGCAACGCGAAGTGTTCGTTTAAAAATTACGAGGGCTATCCAGCAAACGCTTGCGTGTCAATCAACGAAGAGATTGTTCACGGAATTCCTAAAGCTTCACGCCGAATTGAGGAGGGAGACATTGTTTCCGTCGATGTCGGCGCCTATATCAAAGGTTTTCACGGCGACGCCGCAAGGACATTTTGTATAGGGCAAGTTAGCGAGGAGAAGAAAAGGCTCGTTAGGGTAACCGAGGAGAGTTTCTTTGAAGGAATTAAGGACATCAAAGCAGGTAGTTATGTCGGAGACATCTCTTGCAAGGTTCAAGCGCACGCTGAGTCAAACGGCTACAGCGTTGTCCGCCTCCTAGAGGGGCACGGCGTCGGCAGGAACTTGCACGAACCCCCTTCCGTTCCAAACTACGGCAAGGCAGGCAGCGGTGCAAAACTTTACGCTGGGATGACCATTGCAATTGAGCCTATGATTAATATGGGTAAGAAAGAAATTTTGATGCTCGAGGACGATTGGACAATAGTTACAAAGGATGGCTTGCCAGCGTCTCACTATGAAAACACTATCTTGATTACTGAAGATGGCGTTGAAATATTGACGCTTTAGGTGGCATATGGAAGTTGGAGCAATTGTTAAAAGCAAATGCGGGCGCGACGTGGGCAGAGTTTATTGCGTCCTAAGCGTTACGAGCACCGACTTTGTTGAGTTGGTGAACGGACGTTCAAGGAAGTTAAACAACCCCAAACGTAAGCGCATTAAGCATTTGGAAGTTTTGAGCGAAAGTGATTTGAAACACAAGATTGAACAGCAACAAAAAATTTACGATTCGGATATCATAACGATATTAAATGAATTTAAAATGAGTTTTAATGGAGGTAACAATGCCTAGAGGTGAAGGAATTGAGGTCGAAGGCATAGTTGTTGAGGTTATACGCAACGCAGTCTACAAGGTAAAATTACCAAACGACCACATTATCGAAGCGTATGTGGCTGGACGTCTAGCTCAGCACCATATTGAAGTTCTAGAGGGCGATAAAGTATTAGTTGAATTATCTCCTTATGACATCAGTAGGGGAAGAATCACATATCGTGGCGATAAGAAGAAAAGAAATTAAAGGAAAGGAGCAAAGAAAATGAAAGTAAGGTCATCAGTAAAACCAATGTGCGATAAGTGCAAAGTTATTAAACGTGATGGTAAAGTTATGGTTATTTGCCCTAACAAAAAACATAAACAAGTACAAGGTTAATAAACTTGCACATACATAAGCATTAAACATTGTGTTTAGCGTGCATATTTATGTATGTGCAAAAAACCAAAAACACCGCAAACTATCGCGGCTATACAAAGGCAACCCTTTGTGTTTAGTTTGCGTTTATATAAATTTAGAAATTAAAATCGGAGGAAAATATGGCAAGAATTGCTGGTGTCGACCTTCCAAAAGAGAAAAGAGTTGAAATTGGTTTGACTTATATTTATGGAATTGGTCGCACAACATCAAATAAAATTTTGAAAGAAACCGGCGTTAACCCTGACACTCGAGTTAAAGACTTGACAGAAGAAGAGCAAACGCTACTTAGAAACTATATTGACAAAAACCTAAAAGTCGAAGGTGAACTTAGATCAGAAGTGTTGATGAGCGTTAAGCGTCTACAAGAAATTGGATGCTACCGTGGTATTCGTCACAGACGTGGTCTTCCAGTTCGCGGACAAAGAACAAAGACAAATGCTCGTACGAGAAAAGGCGCTAAAAAGACAGTTTCTCGCGGTAAGAAATAGGAGTAATTTATGGCAACAACAAATAAACCTACTAAGAAGAGAAGAAGTACAAAGAACCTTGACAAGGGTCAAGTTCACATTAAATCAACTTTTAACAACTGTATGGTAACAGTAACTGACGAACAAGGAAACGTTATTTCTTGGTCAAGTTCTGGTAGCCTTGGATTTAGAAGCTCAAAGAAGGATACACCTTATGCAGCTGCACAAGTTGCTGAAACAGCAGTAAAGGCGGCAAAAGAGCAAGGATTAAGGTCAGTCGATGTATTCGTTAAAGGCGCAGGACGCGGAAGAGAAGCCGCAATCAGAGCGCTAGGGAACGCGGAAATTGCAGTTACATCAATCAAAGATGTATCATCAATACCTTTTAATGGTTGCCGTCCGCCAAAGAAGAGAAGATTATAGGAGGAAATTATGGCAAAATATACAGATGCTGATTGCCGTTTGTGCCGCAGAGAAGGCTGCAAACTATTTTTGAAAGGCGAAAGATGTTTGAGTTCTAAGTGCGCTATGGAACGCCGTAGAGCTGTTCCTGGGCAACACGGAGCTCAAGCTGTTCGCAAAAAGCAAAGTGAATACGGAATGCAACTTAGAGAAAAGCAAAAAATCAAGAGATACTATGGTTTGCTTGAAAAACAATTCCACTTAACTTATGAAACGGCTGAACGTATGAAGGGAAACACTGGTGAAAACCTTTTGCAACTTTTGGAAAGACGTCTTGATAACGTTGTTTATCGTATGGGTCTTGGCGAAAGTAGAGCAAAGTGCCGTCAAATTGTTAACCACGGGCACATCACCGTAAACGGCAGAGTTGTTGACATCCCATCATATGTAGTATGCGCTGGGGATGTTGTCGCAGTTAAAGAAGGACACGGAGACAATGGTTTGTTCAAAGAACTTTCAAAAGTTAAAGTTACAACACCAAAATGGCTCGAATTTGACACAAAGACTTTAGTTGGTAAAGTCAACGCACTTCCACAAAGAGACGACATTGATATGCGCTTTGCAGAACACTTGGTTGTCGAACTTTATAGTAAATAATAAAAATTGCAATGGAAAATTGCGATTTACAATTTTCTATTTTAAAATTAGGAGGATTTGTAGTTTATGATGCAAATCGAAAAACCAAAAATCACAGTTGAAGAAAATGCTGACGGCAGTTTTGCAAAAGTTATTGTTGAACCTTTGGAAAGAGGTTTTGGAACAACTTTAGGAAATAGTTTCAGAAGAATTTTGCTTGCTTCCTTACCCGGTGTTGCTCCTGTAGCAATCAGGATTGCAGGCGTTGCACACGAGTTTTCCAACGTAAAGGGTGTGCGTGAGGATGTTTCTGACATTATTATGAACTTGAAAAATATCGCATTGGCAACAACTAGCAGCGACCCTGAATTTAAGACAACCTTAAGATTGGCTAAGAAGGGTGCAGGCGTTTTGCACGCTGGCGATATCGAGTACCCTATTGATGTTGAATGCAAAAACCCAAATCTTTATCTATGCACGCTAGATGATGACGCTGATTTAGAAATGGAAATAACTATTGCACGTGGTCGTGGATATGTTCCTTCAGTACAAAATAAGAGCGAGATTGAAAGTATCGGCTACATCGCCGTTGACTCAATTTTCACTCCAGTAAAAGCCGCGAACTTTTATTTGGAAGGCGCACGCGTAGGCCACAATATGGGATACGACAAGTTAATTTTGGAAGTTACTACAAACGGAACAAGACGCGCTGTTGAGGTTGTAAGTCTTGCAGGTAAGATTTTACAAGATCACACGCAGTTGTTTGTTGAACTTGTCGCTGATATGGGAGATACGGAAATTCTCGTTAGCCCTGAAGAAGATAAGAACACCAAAATTTTAAGTATGAGCATTGACGAACTAGAACTTTCAGTACGTAGTCATAACTGCTTGAAGAGAGCAAACATCAACACTGTGGAAGATTTGGTAAAGAAATCAAAAGATGATATGTTAAAAGTCAAAAATCTCGGGGCAAAATCTCTCGAAGAAGTAATTGAGAAAATTAACGGCCTTGGGCTCAAATTAAGAGATGACGAAGAATAATTAAAGGAGAGAACAAATGGCAATAAACAAATTAGGTAAAAGAACAGATTTGCGTATGGCTATTTTGCGTGGGCAGTTGACTGACTTTTTATGGAAAGGATACCTTGAAACTACACTCGACAGAGCACAAGCAGTTTCACGTCTTGCAGATAAAGTGTTGCAACTTGCAGTAAATACTTACAACGATACAATCGAAGTTGAAAAGCCTTTCGTTAACGAAAAGGGCGAAAAGACAACAAGAAAAGTATTAAACGATGGCGCAAAAAAACTTAATGCACGTCGCAAAATTATGGGTATGGTAAACGATGTACAAGAACAACGTTTGGACGGAGAAAAGAAAGAAGATTTCAAGGTTCGTACCGAAGATGTTGCTCACCCATTAATTGAAAAGATTTTCAACGTATACGCTCCTAAATATGCAACAAGAAAAGAAGAACTTGGGCAAGGTGGCGGATACACAAGAATTATTAAACTTGGTCAACGTCGCGGCGACGGCGCTATGAAAGTTAAAATCGAACTCGTTTAGTTTGTTTTAACTTCCTAAGTTTGGCAACAATTAAGCATTAAGCCGCAGGGCTTAAGTTTGCTTCATTGGGTTTAATAACTCGATAATAATGGTTGTTGGTTTTTGATAATGTTTAGTTGATAACTATGCAATTTAAAGGTTATCAATTTTACTGCACTTAATAATATAAACCATTATTTGTATATTGTAATTGATAAAATGTTTAAAACTCTAATAAACTTTTGAATGGTTTATATGGCATAAAATTGTCAATTATAATAAAAATATTAGTATGTTCAATTTAGCAGGTAAATTGAATAAATAGCAGGTATTTAAACAAGGATATGCAGGTGTCCTTGTTTTTTTAGTGCGTAGATGTATGGTAGTGGTGCGCGGACAAATATAGTTGAAAATAAATAAAAAAATGAATTTATGCTTAAAATTGTTTGATAAAAATTTTTTATTGTGTTATACTAAACTTGTAAAACAGAATTCGGTCGTTTTTTATGTGAATTTTCACCAAAATTTGTGTAAAATATGCGGTTTGGCGGATAGTAAAAGGACGACTGAAAATAGGCTTAATGGAGGAAATTCTAATGAATAAAAAAGTACAAAAATCGGGGGGGGGGGGGGATTTAGTCTCTAAAAATAGCAGTATACCCGCACAAAATGAGGGGTATACCTGCAAAAATGAGCAAGTTCATTGTCAAAACTCCAAATGTTCGGCTAAAATGTTACAAAATGTGCGAAAGCGCAAAACACGCGCAAAGCACATCTATAAGACCGCCTTATCGGTCAAAGCAAAAACACTACCCACGACACAACTGTGCCTGTGGTTTTTGTTGTTGTGTACAGTAGTAGTTTTAACACTAACGCCAATATTTGGAGCGCGGAAATCGCAAGTTGACGCGGGTCAATCAAGCGAAGGAACGCAATTTACAAATGCTCCTTGGGTAAAAGTCAATACTGGTAATGCGTTGTTTATTAGCGACGCAAATGGGGGTGGTGTTAGCGCAGAGACACTTTACGATTTACTGTTGCAAGTAAATAAATCTCAAGTTTGGGTAGACTCTACAAGCAATTTGTATAAAATGGAAACATCTACCCAAAACACAAGTGTTACTGAAAACACTTATTATTTATCGGCTAAGAACTTCAGTAAACTGGATGAGCCACATGTGGTTGCAGACGGCCTCAATGCAATCACAACAGCGCAATTGCAATTGAAGTTGTTTGATGGCGCAACTTTAGGCGCAATTGAAACAACTGACAATAGTGGAGATGGGGCAGTTAATATAGATGGCGCGAGTTCTCTTTTTTATCAAGCAGTGTACCGCTCAATGGATTCTAGCAGGGATGTACTCACGCTCTATATTAATAGTGGATACGGCAGTGCGTATTTTGACAATACGCCCGATTCCTCTGATAACTATTATGCGTATTATACGGACAGTAATTTGAGGGAGGTAGTACAAGGCACATATTCAGCGCTTACAAATGCTTATTCTAATTTAAACTCGTTTGTGGTTGCGCCTGACGCGCTCCCAGGGAAATGGCAAAGTAGTGCGTATCAAACATATTTAGGGGTTGGCGTTACTGTTCCTTCTCCTTCAGATAACTTTAACGCAGGTGTAAGTTATTTAGCTGATACTACTAGTGCTATTAAAGGGGTTGTTAACAATGGGCTTGATGGATTAACTGATATTATAGATGACGAGGCAACTGCGACTAACAGTGGTACGTGGTACACCCGCAAAGTGTTGCATAATACATGGACAGAAATAAACGATATAACAACGGAAAATACGCCATATAAAGATAAATTTTGGGTTCCAAGCGCATATGAAGTTATTTATAGGAGTGCAGTAACAGATGCAGGTCCTAATTCAGCAAGTAGTTCTAGCGCAGACGCAACACTATCTGGTGGTAATACAGGTGGCACAGATGGGGAGTTAGATGGGCGCAGTGGATTGTGGGAACTTAATGGTTATGATCGTGCAAGCGGGGGAGAATTGTGGACTAGGTCGGGGAGTAGGTTCTCTTCCAAAATGGCGGTTACTTTAACCAATAGTGGGAGTGTTACTAATATTATGCCTAATAGTAGTATCAATGTAAGCAGCAGCAAGGGAGTGCGGGCGGCGCTCCACCTTGACATAAGGGCGTTGGCGGATGAGTATCTTTCCAAGATAACTGCAAATCAGTTGTTGGCAGACGGAACGTCGAGCGCAATAACAGCGATAGTTACAGCCAACGAAACGCGTCAAAATGTCCTTTCTACCCACAACTATTCAAACTACACTGTTCCAAGCGCAACGGCGGACAATTACAAAAAAGTTATAACTTTTAACGCTGGCAGCGGGGAAACCCAAGTCAAGTCTTTCACGCTTAAGGCGGGAAACATAGAAAAGACTATCAATGTTGTCGGCATAAGCGGCAGTGGCACAAGAGAAACAACCAAAGACCTCTGCGACTATTCATACACTTATGAAAACGGACAACTCAAAGTAACCGTCAGCAACGTCCAAACGCGCACTCTCAATGTACAAGCGAATGTAGATGGATACACAACACTCAATCTTAGCGTAACCAACAGCGCGCCCAACAGCCTGTTAGTCTTGCATTTTTTTAACGGCAGCGACAAATTGGGAGAATGTAGTTTTGTTTATAGCGGCGGCGCGCAAACCGCAAGCATAACGCTACCACAAAACGAAACAATTCGCATTCTCGCAACAAAGCCATTTACTAGCCGCGTAAGGTTTGAACTCGGCGGCAGTGAAATTACGGCAGTAGGAACATCAACTTGGGAAATTCCTACAGGTACGTCTTCAACTCTAACCCTAACTGTAACTCTTACAGGCGACGGCAGTTGGAGCAACTCAATCGTAATTTAGCTGTTACTTAATTGTTATTTAAGAGTTATTTAGCTCTCGTTTAGGGACTATCTAGGTACTATTTAGCCGCACTTAATTAATTAAAGCAACAATAGAATGAATATAATAGATAACCAATGTAAAGTGGTTATCTATTTTTATAATGGGGGTTAAAATAGTTTGATAAATTTTTATAGTTGTGGTATACTATAAAATATAGTAGAAAGTAAGGTGTAACGTAAAAATTATAAATCATTTATACAAAAATTATGCTTAATTGAATTGTTGTATAAAAAATATCTTAATATCTAGGCTAATTTAATAACATTAAGTTTTGTTAAAATAACTATTATCAAATAGGCGCCTTGAGATTTCAACACTTGATAACTTTAGAAATTTTAAAATCTGCGTGTGTTATTTATGGTTTATACTTACTTTTTTAGGAGGAAATTCTAATGATTAAAAATACGAAAAAGCTGGGGGGGGGGGGGTATTTAGCTGCTAAAAATAACAGTATACTCGCACAAAATAGGGGGTATAGCTGCAAAAATGAGCTAAATAGTGCTTTCTCACTTAAAAATTTCCGATACCTAATTAATGATAATGATTACAAATTAGATTGCAATAAAACAAATATAAATGCAAGTTACAAAAGAGTAAATAAAAGACTGCCATATTTTGCTAAAGCAAAAAGGTTATCAATTACGCAACTATGTTTGTGGTTTTTGTTGTTGTGTACTGTGGTTGTTTTGACGCTTACTCCAATATTTAGTTCAAAAAAGTTCCCAGTTAATGCAGGGCAAACGAGCGTTAGAACGCAATTCACAAATGCCCCTTGGGTGAAAGTGAATGACGGGACAGCGTTATTTACAAGTGGAAGTGGAATAAATGCAACGACGCTTTACGACCTACTTTTGCAAGTAAACAAATCACAAGTATGGGTAGACTCGGCGACAAATACTGCCTTATATAAAACAGAAACATCTGTTAGTAATCCAACTATTAGCGCGGGGCAAAATGTTTACTATCTTTCTGCTAAAAACTTCGGCAAATTGAACGATGGTTCTGCAAATCAAAGCGCAAAAGGAAATGCGCAAATACAAGTAAAGTTGTTTGATGGTGCAGCTTTAGATCCTATAACGACAACCGAAGATGCCAATTTAGACATTAATGGCGCTACGACTGTATTATGGCAGGTAGTTTACCGTTCAATGGCTTTAACGGATTCAACTGGGCAAAAAAATGATGTGCTTACATTGTACATGAATAATAAATATTGTACCACTGAATTTGGCGATTCATACGGGTACTATGGTGGTAGTATCATAAGGCAAGTTGCCAAAGGAACATACGAGAAATTAAAAGCAACATATACAATACTAGACAATTATATTGTTGCGCCTCAAAACATCCCAGGGTTATGGCAAAGCAGTGAATATCAAACGGGTCAAACGACAGCAACATTCACAGATAGAGTAAGTACATTTACTAAAGGTGCAAGCAAAGCGTTTAGTACTGCGTCTTACGATGCGATAAATAATGGGTTAGATGGAGCAACCAATGATGATACGGATACTGTGCTATACACTAAGTGGACAGCAACTACTACCACCACAGACACATATAGTGATAAACTTTGGGTGCCAAGTAACTATGAAGTAATATATAGGGGTAGTGTTACAGACGGCACGACGAGTTCTTTAACCGCATATTTATCTTCTTCAGATGAAAGCACATGGCTAAATAATGGAGAGAGCGGAGGTTCTGACGAGGAATTAGACGGACGAAGCGGGCTATGGGAAGTCAATGGTTATGACCGAGCATGCGGTTCTTCGACGTGGCTGCGTTCCGGTAATTCGCAGGAATACTATGAAGCGTGCGGTTTCAGCTGGAGTGGTAACCATAACGAAGGTACTGTTGGCGGGAATGATGGCGTACGCGTAGCGCTCCATCTCAATCTGGGCTCGCTTGCAAATGCAATACTTGCAAGCATATCTGCCAGTGCGAATGCGCCAACGGGAGTAACTAGTCCAAGTTTTACCATTGGTGGGTACGACCAAACGCTACAAACTGTCAAGCCCACATTTAACTATTCAAATTATGTGATACCAAGTTCTAATGATGAAAGCAAAGGTAAAAGAACAATAACATTTGGAGCGGTAAACACATCAACACACAAAATTAGTTCATTTGAATTGCAGAAAGACAGTACAACGCAGACAATAAATGTTACAGGCGCAAGCGGCAGCGGAACTTGTGCGGAGATATGTGATTACTCGTATACTTATAGTAATGGGCAACTCGTTGTTAGCGTAGGAAATGTAAGCGGGACAGGCGAGTTAAAGGTGCAAGCAAACGTTGTGGAAGCGCAAACGGATATGACATTAAATTTACAAGTAACCAACAGCGCGCCAAATAGTTTGCTGGTGCTAACCATTATGAACGGAACAACCGAACTTGGGGAGTACGGCTTTGTGTACAGCGGCGGCGAGCAAACGGTTAGCGTAACGCTCCCTAAAAACACAACAATCAAAATACTCGCAACCAAGCCATTTGGTAGCCGTGTCGAATTTGAGTTTGACAATGTTGCCGTGTCGCCAAGTGGAGTAACGAGTTACCTAATAAATACAGGTAATGCGTCCTCAAAAAACCTAACTGCAACTCTTACAGGCGACGGCAGCTGGAGTAACGCAATCATCATTTAGCCGTTACTTAGTTGTTATTTAAGAGTTATTTAACTGTCGTTTAGGGACTACCTAGGTGCTATTTAGTCGCACTTAATTAATTAAAGCAACAATAGAATGAACATAATAGATAACCAATGTAAAGCGGTTATCTTTTTTATAATGGGAGTGCGTAGGCGAATATTGTTGAAAATAGATAAATAAATTGAATTTATGCTTAAAATTGCTTGATAGGTTATATATTCCATATGGCGCACGCGTAGGCGCCGTCACAACAAACAAAGCCGTGGGGGGAAATTAAGTGTATATAAATAAATTGATATCGACAAAAAAGCGTGGGTGTACAAAAACAGGGGAATGCCAAGCCGCGCGTCGGGTGTGCATAAAAGCGCGAAAAAGCGTGCGGATAAAAGTAGTAAAATCTCAAATTGTGCGGCAGGAGCGAATAGAAGTGGCGCAAAACATTTTAGGTATTGATTGCTTTATTTATAAATTGTTGCGTTCAGTTAATTTGTAATTATCGCCAAAATCCATTGTAAAAAGTAGCCGAGTGTGTTATAATTATAACAATAAATGGTTACTGCAGTTAGGGAAGCCCGCGGGAGGTAGTTGACCTTGATTGCGAAAAGCAGCGTTACAAAGGAGAGGGAAATGAAGAAACTAAAAGATTATAAGATACATACATTTTCAAACGGCGCAGTTATTGTTTTAAAGCCAATCAAAGGCAAGAAATTTACTGCGGTAAGAATGGGGTTTAGGTCGGGGGCGTTGTGCGACGAGGTTGCAGGAACGGCACATTTTTTGGAGCACGTGCTGTTTTTAGGAACAGAAAAGCGCACGCGTGAACAAATTGATTCGGATAGGGACACAATTAAGCGTCTGAACGCAGGAACGAGTTTGTTTACAACGCTGGTTTCGTTTAAGCGTGCAAATCGTTACCTCGACGAAGTTTTTGAGTTTGCGAGTGATATTACGGTAAACACGAAGTTTAATACGGCGGAGATTAACAAGGAGCGCGAGGTTATTCGCAACGAAATTGCAATCGCGAAAGAGCGGGACGCCCGAGATGTCGGGATGCACCACCTCACGCTTTTCAGCAACTACTTTAACAAGCCTACGTGCGCAATACTGGGCGACGACATTGACAAAATTACAAGGAAAGACCTTGAGACGTTTAGGGATAAACACTATGTTGCCCAAAACTTCATTATGTTCGTCTGCTCAAGTTTGCCGATGTCGAGATTTGTAAAACTCTATGAGAAGTACATTGCCAAGAATTTGAAAGTTGACGAAAGTTACAAAATAGCAACATATGATTTCACGTCTAAAAAGCCGAGCAAACTCCAAATCGTGAAGTATGAGCAGGACAAAGTGGACGTCAAGATTTCAATTGAGATACCGTTTGGTATTCACAACATTAAAAGCAAGTTGGGCTGGCTTTTCTGGACGCAACTGATAACCAGCGGCAGCGACATTTATAACGCGCTGCGCAAGAAAGGACTCGTGTACAAGTACTATGCTTCTATTGCTGAACACGGTTACAGCACAATGATGTCGTTCAATTTCTCCACCGCAAAGGAGAACATTAAAAAGGTTATCGACGAGATTTCAAAGGGCGTCCAAAATAGATACAAGAACGGGATTAGCGAGTCGGAGTTTGAGATTATCCGCAAGCGCATAAGAATTTCAAAGGACGAGTCCGAGGGCTCTCCTGTCGAGTATAAACTTGACGATATGGTTTACGCCTACACCGAGGATATTTTAATTGACAAAATCAGACACGAAAAGGAACTCAAGAAAATAACAATCGACGAGATAAACAGTTACATTAGGTTATATAATAACAAAAACAACAAACTTTGGGTAACAGCGCTCGGAAAACTCACCGAAAAAGACATTTACACGCTTGAAACAATTCAAAAGAAACTGCTTTAGGCGTGGCGTACGGCTGAGCATTTGACCGTGGGTAGCGCGACGTATTTTTGTGCGATCAACGCCGATATTTAGAAGCGGCGCAACACTGAATGTTTGAAAGTGGCGGCGCGGGTTGAAAATAGCAAAGGAGTTGGCAAATTTAAAAAATCGTATTGACAGATGCACGAATTTATTGTATAATAACTTTAAAGGGTGGTGCATTATGAGAAAACATTATACCGAAGAAATGCTTGAAGGGTTGGTTGCTCCGTGTCCTAAAAGTCAAGTTTCGAGTAACGGCTGTGCTACGAGCGTGATTGAATTCTATAACGCGAAGCAGAGATTGGAAAAACAAAACGAAAAGGCGAAGAATAAGCACGAAATTCGCACTGATGACACGGTTAAAACTGTTGGCTCGCAGACGGATGCAATGGTTGCCAATTTGAAGGAGACAATTGAGGCGGCAAGACAAATGGAGGCAGACTTGAGGGGTGGGGTTGAGCAAGAAGCAAAACAATTTGAGACTATGCTTGTTGAGTTTGACCGCGAGTTGCAGGAAAACAAAACTGTCAATGCAACGAACCCGTTTGAGTTCACAAAACGCCTTGAGAAGGACAAAAAAGAATTGAAGGGCGCGTACACAAAGTTGAGAGAGACGCTCATTTCATATTCAAAGGTTGAGCAACAATTGAAGGCTTGCGAGAAAAAGACAAACAGCGTCATTCCAAAAGTTTCAAAGGCGTCAAGTAAAGAGGTTTTTGACAAGTTTGTGGACGACACAATGGATGACATTATTGATTTAAAGACAGTTTTTAACAGCAACAAAGAGTTGAGTGAGAAAAAGTTTTCAGAGTTAAAGGCAAGATACAACGCAGAGTTAATGCAGGCAAGTTTGATTGTAGAGAGTTTGCTTGTTCGTTAGGCTGGGTTTGTTTTAGTGCTACAGTTTAAAAGAGACAAATAAAAATTATAGAGGGCTAGTGCGGCGGATGTGCTAGCTTTTTTGTTGGCACAGATGTTGCAGGTGTACACGCTGCGAAAGTGAGGCGGCAAAACACTATCAAAAACAAGAAAAATATGCTATAATTAACCGATGAGATAAACAAGGAGAATTGCTATGGAATTAAACAGTTACATTGACCACACGCTTTTAAAGGCGAACGTTAGATTGTCCGAAATTGACGAGCTCTGCGCGCAGGCGGTTGAAAACAACTTCTGCGCCGTTTGCGTCAACCCTTGCAATGTTGCTTACGCAAAGCAGAGGTTACAAAACTCGCAAGTAAAGGTTTGCACAGTTATTGGGTTTCCACTCGGGCAGAACACGACGGAAACAAAAGTTTTTGAAACGCAAAACGCACTCGCTAGCGGCGCGGACGAAATAGATATGGTTATAAACGTTGGTAGGCTTTTGGACGGAGACCTTGAGTATGTCGCGGGCGAAATCGTCGCTGTCCGCAACGCCTGCAAAGGGAGCGTGCTAAAAGTTATAATTGAGACGTGTTACCTTGAGCATGAGCAAATCAAAACAATCACTTCAATATGCGTAACCGCCGGCGCCGACTTTGTCAAAACAAGTACAGGTTTTGGAACGCGCGGCGCCTCGCTCGATGACGTCAAAACAATCAAGTCGGCGACAGGTAACGGCGCGCAAATCAAAGCGAGCGGCGGAATAAAAACAAGAGAGTTTGCCGAAACACTTATTTTGGCAGGCGCAACAAGAATTGGCACAAGCAGTGGAGTTCAATTAGTTAAGGAACAGAAAAAGTAGTTTTAATTTTTGCGGCTTAAGTGGACGCCTTGCGTGTTAAAATAATGTATTTTAAGCGCAAATAAAATGTTTTTTATGAGGGGTTTCTGCAAATAGAATAAATTACAGAAATTTGCTAAAAAATGCAGCATAACTGCAAAAATAAGCAGTTTAACTGCATATTTTTGCAAGGTTAGTGCACATTTTGCACATTTGTTGCAATAAAAAACGAAATGAAAATTAAAAAATATAAAAGCCTTTTTCAATAAGTTGTGTAATCTAAAAAAATGTGCTATAATATGGTATTCAAATGACAGGAGAACATTATGACAATAGTTGAAACTTTAAGACAGGAATTTGCAATGAGTGAGTTCCACGTAAACAATATAATTGGGCTAATTGACGAGGGGTGCACAATCCCGTTTATCGCCCGCTATCGTAAGGAAATGACGGGTTCGGCAAGCGATGAAGTTTTGCGCGAATTTGCTGACCGCCTCACTTACCTTAGAAATTTGACCGCGCGCAAGGAAGAGGTTGCGAGACTGATTACCGAGCAAGAGAAGATGACGCCTGAAATCCAAGCGGCTCTTGATAACGCGAAAACAATGACCGAAGTTGAGGACATTTATCGTCCGTTCAAACCTAAGCGCAAAACGCGTGCTTCGGTTGCTATCGCTAGAGGGTTGCAGCCACTTGCGGATTATATTTTTGCTCAGAGTGCAACACAAGACTTGGACGAGTACGCGGCTACGTTTATAACTGAGGAAGTTCCAACTAAAGAGGATGCTATCCAAGGCGCAAAGGACATCATCGCAGAAATGATTTCCGACAATGCCGAAATGAGAAAAGCGTTGAGGACACTCTTTGGGCAACATGCAAAAATTGCGTCCAAACTCACAGACAATCCTGAAGCAAAAAAATATGAAATTTACAAAGCGTTCAGCGAAAAGGTTGAGACAATCCCAAGCCACAGAATTTTGGCAATTAACCGCGGAGAAAAAGAGGATTGCCTGAAAGTCGACATCGAAATGGACGAGGAGCGTTCAATTGAATTTTTGAAGGATATGTTCAAGAAGAAAAACGGCGACTACGCCGAAATTATGGACGAGGTCATCGCTGACTCATATTCAAGATTGATTGAAACATCCATCGCGCGCGAAATTCGCAACATTCTTACCGACATTGCAAACGAGCAGGCAATTAAGATGTTTGAACTCAACCTAAGGCCGCTTTTGATGCAACCACCGCTCAAGGGAAAAGTTGTTTTAGGGTTTGACCCTGCGTACAGAACGGGTTGCAAACTTGCAGTAGTTGACGAAAACGGCAACCTACTTGACTTCACTGTTGTTTATCCGACACCGCCACAAAACCACATCGACGAGGCAAAGGAAGTTATCAAAAAACTGATTGAAAAGTACAAAATTGACGTTATTTCAATTGGGAACGGAACGGCGAGCAAGGAGAGCGAAATTTTTGTTGCTAACCTACTTAAAGAAGTTGAGCGTCCTGTTACTTACGCGATGACAAACGAGGCGGGTGCGTCGGTTTACAGCGCATCAAAACTCGGGACGGAGGAGTTCCCTGAATACGACGTAACAGTTCGTAGCGCAACAAGTATCGCGCGCCGTTTGCAAGACCCGCTTGCTGAACTTATCAAGATTGACACAAAGTCAATCGGGGTTGGGCAATACCAACACGATATGCCTCAGACAAGGCTCGGGCAGGTGCTCGACGGGGTTGTTGAGGACTGCGTAAACAGTGTCGGCGTCGACCTTAATACGGCGTCATATCCGTTGCTTGCGCGCATTTCGGGATTGAATATGGGGACTGCAAAGAAGATTGTTGAGTACCGCAAGGATCACGGAGCGTTCAAGACTCGCAAGGAACTCATGAATGTTCCTAAGTTCGGCGAAAAGGCGTACACACAGTGCGCGGGCTTCTTGAGAATTGTTGGGGCGGAAAACATCCTCGACAATACCGCCGTTCACCCTGAAAGTTACGACGCAGCTGAGAAGATGTTGAAAACTTTGGGTTACACCGACCAAGATGTTAAGGATAACGGCGTGGAGCTGCTCAAAAAGAAAGCAGAACACTACGGGATTGAGAAACTTGCTGAGGAGTGCGGAGTTGGTGTTCCGACGCTCGAGGACATTATTGAGGAACTTATGAAACCTGGGCGCGACATCCGCGACTCGTTGCCGCAACCAGTGTTGAGAACGGACGTTATGGACATTAATGACTTGCAGAAGAATATGATTTTTGACGGCGTCGTTAGAAACGTTGTTGACTTCGGCGTATTTGTCGACATCGGCGTTCACCAAGACGGGCTTGTGCACATTTCCGAAATTTGCGACAGATACATTAAGCATCCATCCGAGGAAGTGCAAGTTGGCGACCAAGTTAAGGTTAAAATTAAGGATGTTGATGTTGAAAGGAACAAAATTGCGCTTTCAATGAAGTTAGACAAGGAATTTTAGGAGTAATTTATGTTAGAATTAAGAAAATTGTTAGAGAATATAGACGAATACGCTGAGAAGTTAAAACTCAAGAAATTCGACCTTGACAAGCAGTATTTTTTGGATTTAAACGAAAAAATTGCTAAAGTTAGGAATGAGTGCCAAGAAATGCAGGCAATCCGCAACAAGGGTGCAGATAAAGTTGGTATGCTTATGCGCGAAAAGGACAAAAACGCGGCTGAAATTGAGCAAACAAAAGCAGAGATGGCTGAAGTTAGCGAAAAGGTTAAGACGCTTGAAACGCAACTTTCTGCGCTTGAGGCTGAACTTAAAAACTATATGATGCGTATGCCAAACATCCCTGCCGACTTTACGCCTCGCGGCAAAGATGAGGACGAAAACGAAGTGCTTGAACTTTGCGGCGAAAAACCACAATTCGCGTTTACGCCTGTTGAACACCACATTTTGGGCGAAAAAATGGGAATTCTTGATATGGAGCGCGCGGCAAAGCTTTCTGGCGCAAGATTTTCCGTTTTGAAAGGTGCGGGTGCACGCCTTGAGATGGCTGTTCGCAACTTCCTTTGCGACTGCGCGATTGAGAACGGTTACACGCCTGTGAGCGTTCCTGTTTTGGTTGGACGCAACATTATGGAGGGGACGGGGCAGTTACCAAAGTTTGAAGAGGATATGTTTAAGACTGTTTCAAACGGAAAGGAATTGTTTTTAATCCCAACTGCCGAAGTACCAGTAACGAACTTGTTTAACGGCGAGGTTTTGAAGCAAGAAGAGTTGCCAATTAGGTATAGTTGTTTGTCGAACTGCTTTAGAGTTGAGGCAGGAAGCGCGGGCAAGGACGTTAAGGGGATTTTCCGTCAGCACCAGTTTGACAAGGTTGAGATGGTTAGGTTTGCGACTCCTGAGCAGTCGTGGGACGAGTTTAAAGACCTTGTTGGTTGCGCAAAACGCATTTTGGACAAACTTAATTTACATTACAGAGTTGTTTCGCTTTGCACGGGCGATTTGGGTTTCAGTGCTTGCTACTGCAACGACATTGAGGTGTGGTTGCCGGGGCAAAACCGCTACAGGGAGATTTCAAGCTGTTCAAATTTCCTTGATTTCCAAGCGCGCAGGGCAAACATAAGATTTAAAAACAAAGAAACAAAGAAAAACGAGTTTATACACACGCTCAACGGCTCGGGTATGCCAATCGGCAGGACGCTAGTTGCGATAATGGAAAACTATCAACAGGCGGACGGGAGCATTTTAATCCCTGACGCGTTGAAAAAGTATTTGCCTTACGAGAAAATTGACGCCAACGGGCAGCTTGTATAACTTTGGATAAATAGGTATTTTAATGATTAAATTAGTTAGTAAAATTGAGGGCGCGATAACGGAAGTGTTGAAGTCGCTCAGCATTGAGGAGCAGGCTAAAATCGTTGAGGGCAATCGCCCTGAACTTGGGCAGTTTCAGTACAATGGGGCTATGGCGTTAGCAAAACGCAACGGGTTTGCGCCGAGCGAACTTGCGAGCAAAATTTGCGACGGGCTTAACGGGTTTGACTTTATCGAGTCGGCGAGTGTTGCGGGCGTCGGGTTTGTGAACATTAGCGTTACAAAAGCGGCACTCATTGAGCAGGCAAACAAAACATTTAGCGAAATGGAGCAACTTTCCGCGCCTAAGGGCAAGACGATTGTTATCGACTACGGGGGACCCAACGTTGCGAAAACTTTGCACGTGGGACATTTGCGTAGTTCCAACATTGGCGAGGCGATAAAACGTTTGACGCGTAAGAACGGTTACAACGTAATTTCGGACGTTCACTTTGGCGACTGGGGGCGTCAAATGGGGATGATTATTGCGGAAATTCAGGAAAGACAGCCCGATTTGGTGTTTTTTGACCCCGATTATCAAGGGGAGTATCCGGACGTTTCGCCGGTTACGAGTGCCGATTTGGAGGAGATTTACCCAACTGCGAACATAAAAGCGAAAGACGACGAAGAGTTTTTGAACAAGTGCAGGCAGGCGACGTTTGAGTTGCAAAACGGCAGGCGCGGGTACTATTCGCTTTGGAAACTTTTTGTTGCTGAGTCGCTGCGTCCAGTTAGAAAGGCGCTTGATTATATCAATGTGAAGTTCGACTTGTACGAGGGCGAAAGCACGGTAAATGATATGATAAAACCGATGGTTGCTAAGTTGGTTGCGGACGGCGTCGCATATGAGAGCAACGGCGCAACGGTTATTGACGTTAAGCAGGATGACGACAAAATCGACGTTCCGCCGTTTATTGTGCTGAAGTCGGATGGCGCTGCGATGTATTCAACCACCGATATGGCGACGATTTTGTCGAGGGTGCAAAGGTTTGCGCCGAGCGAAATTTGGTATGTTGCCGACAGCCGCCAAAGTTTGCACTTTATGCAGTTGTTTAGAGCGGTTAGGAAGGCAAAGTTTGTTGCCGACGACGTTGTTCTGAAGCATTTTGGGTTTGGAACAATGAACGGCAAGGACGGGAAACCATTTAAGACGCGCGATGGCGGCGTTATGAGTGTTTTGACGCTTATCGACAACGTAAAGGAAGAGATTAATAAGAAGTTGCAGGCAAACGAAATTGCCGACGAAACGATTTGCGACATAATCACGACCGCTACGATAAAATTTGCAGACTTGAGCAACAATCGCGAAACCGACTTTATCTTTGACGTCGACAAATTTAGCGCGCTTGAGGGCAAAACGGGTCCATACATTTTGTATTCAACCGTTCGCGCAAAGTCAGTTTTGGCTAAGGCACAAGTGAACGCGTCCGAGTTAAAACTGCTTGAAATCGACAACAAGTCGTATAATGACGTGCTATTAAACATAATAAAAGCGCCAATGATTATGGAAAAGGCGTTTGAACAGAAGGCAATCAATATAATCTGCGATTATCTTTTTGCGCTTTCAAACTCGTTCAATAACTTCTATTCTAGCACGAAGATTATTAACGGCGACGCTGAAAAGGAAAGAGCGTACTTGAAAGTTTGCGAACTGGTCGCAAAGATTAATACCGAACTTCTCGACGTGCTCGCAATTGGCGTTCCCGAGAGAATGTAGGGGATTGGTTGTTATTGCGGAAAATGTCAATTTTTTGGCGGTTTTGTTGCAGGGAAATAAAGTAAATCGCTAAAAAACAAAAATAAATATTTTTAAATGTAAAAACCCTTGTAAAGTGCAAGGGTTTTTGATATAATAAGCGTATGAATAATTTTGGAAATGAATATTTAGGCAATGGAAATTGTTTTACGGATAGAAAGCCCGAGGTTTTGGCACCTGCGGGCGATTTGGAGTCGTTGAAAGTAGCGGTTTTTAGTGGGGCAGACGCTGTTTATTTTGGGCTGCAGGCATTTAACGCACGAAGCAAGGCGCAGAATTTTACGCTTGAAAACCTTGGCGACGTTGTGGATTTTTGCCACCTGTACGGGACTAAAGTTTATTTGACTGTCAACACGCTGATAAAGGATAGCGAGCTGAATGAAGTACTTGAATTGGTTAAGAGTGCGTACCAAAAACACGTAGACGCGTTCATTATTCAGGACTTGGGGCTTGCGCGTGTTTTGAAGAGGAACATCCCCGACATTGAGTTGCATGCCAGCACGCAGATGGGGATACACAACCTTGAAGGTGCGTTAATTGCCGAGGAGATGGGGTTTAAGCGGATTGTCTTGTCGCGAGAGGTTACGCTTAACGACATTAGCCTAATTAAGGCGTGGACAAACCTTGAGGTCGAGTACTTTGTGCAAGGGGCACTGTGCGTTTCTTTTTCGGGAAACTGCTATTTTAGCGCGCTTAAGTTTAACAAGAGCGGCAACCGCGGGGCTTGTTTGCAGCCGTGTAGGTTAAAGTATCGTTCAAGCGCGAGGGGAGAGTACAAGTATTTGTTGTCGCCGCGCGACTTGTGTTTGATTAACAGGCTCAAACAGTTGGCAGATATTGGTGTTGACTCGTTCAAAATTGAGGGTAGAATGCGCAGACCTGCGTATGTTGCGCAAGCGGTGCAGTCGTATAGGAACGCGATTGACTCGGATTACAACGAGGATGTTTGCAAGTTTGAAGAAAACAACTTGAAACGCATTTTTAGTCGCGGAGAGTTTAACGAGGGCGTTTACCTTGATTCAATTCGTGAGCAAAACATCATCAACAAGGAGTTCCAAAACCATCGCGGGATGAGCATTGGGCAGGTCGCCAAAGTTGAGCGCTTTAAGGATATTTTTGCTGTAATGATTGAAACAAAACGCGCAATCAACAACGGCGACGGCTTGAAGTTTATCGACGAGGGCGGGGATGAACTCAGTATCGGTGTCGGCGGGGTCGAGAAGGTTAGCGACAAACTTTACCGCGTTTACACAAAACGAAGCCCAAATATTGGAGACACGGTTTATAAAACGGTAGATTTCAACTACGAAAGCCAACTTGTCAGCGTTGCGCGCAAATTGCCAATCGACGCACACTTTGAGGCATACCCAGAAGAAACGGCGAAACTAACCCTCTCTTGTGGGCAAATAAGCGCAAAATGCGAGTCAATGTTTGTTTGCGACACGGCGCAAAACCAAGCACTAACCAAGGAGCGCACGCTGCAAAACATTGACAGGTTTAACGATACGCCGTTTGAACTTAAAAACCTTACTTGCGATTTAGGGAACGTGTTTATCCCCGCGTCGAGGCTCAACGAACTTAGGCGTATGTGCGTCGACGCGCTTTACCGCGAGATTGTTAAGACACACGAAAAACCAACACGCAAGCTAGTAAAAGACTCTGTAAAACCGTTGAAACTAGAGGAAAAGAACACTCAAAACTTTGCAATTATTGAGAGCGCCACCCAAATTGGCGAAGTCGACGCGGAAACAAATGTTATTTTCGCGCCGCGCACATACGATTTGGAACAAATTAAGGATTGCTTACTTGCGGGGAACGAAAACGGGCACAGTTTTATTTACCTCAACCTGCCAAATGTTGCGAACTCACACGATATTCAGAGGATAAAAACCCTGCTTACCGAGATGGGGCAGGAGAACGTAGGGATTGTTGCGAACAACCTTTATGCGCTTTGTTTTAGCAAATTGGGGTTTAAAACAATTGTTGGTTACCAAATGAATGTTACTAATATGTACACCGCGCAAGTGCTGTTTGATAGGGGCGCGGAGGCATTTGTTAAATCAATCGAGAGCGACTTGAGTTGCGAACTGGAAATAGGGCACAACTACGTTGGCAAGCCTACGCTTATGACTTTCTGCCACTGTCCGTACAAAACCGTCTATGATTACAACGCCTGCAATGACTGCGATTTCCACGACGGCCTGTATTACCAGTCAGAGGACTACAACTCGTATTACATTAGACGCACACAATGCGCGTCCTGTTATTTTGATTTGGTTTTCAATGAAAAAATCGGGCAACCAACAGGCTGCGACGTCATTGATTTGCGGGAATATTGATATAAGATGATATTATCTACTTTAATAAAAAGGACATCCGAAACTGAAGTGTTACCTATGGGGTTAACTTCAAAACTGGATGCCCTTAATTTTTTGCGTCCTTAATTTTTTGCGAAATGATAAATGTTGACGTTCAGATAACTAAATAATATTGAGGGGTAACTAAATAATATTGAGGGGCAGGGTGCGCGATTAGTCCATATCTTTGCTTGCGTTGGCGACTATGTTGTATAGTTCGTTGTTAGTCTCGAAACGCTGCAAGTGGTAGCAACGCCCCTCATAAAGCCCGTCGTGGTGCCTAATTAGCGTGTAGCCGTATTGGTTTTCGCCAAGTTTAAGCACGAGTGAGTCGAACGGCATTTCGTTGTGGAGCATTGTTCCGTCAAACAAAAACTCAACAAACAAACCACTTTTCATTTCCTCGACTGTTTCGTTGTGGAGCGAAACGTAGTAGGCGGGCATTTCGTATCCGTTGTTGCAGTCAATCTCCCACTGTCTAACGATTTCGTTAAACTCGGGGGAGCCTTTTTCGATGAACTTTGTTTTTCCGTCTTTGTAGATTTTAATTTTGCCGCATTCGTCAAAGATTGCGTTGATTTGGTCGAATAAAAAGTTATGAATTGCCATACTAACTCCTCGTTTTCCATAATAACTTCCTGTTTAATGTTTTCCAAAATTGTTATTTTTATATTTATTTTTATAGGTTTATTGATTAAATTCTTTTGATTGCGCCATTTACTTTGGGCTTTATTGATTTTTCATCAGAAGCAAAAGCAAATACTAGCCAATAATTGCTTTGCTGCTTGCACCCCGCAGTTGGGGTAGGGCTTGCAAATTGCTTTGAATTAAAATAAAGTATACAATGTCTAATAATATTTAGTTTAAAACCCCAAACAAATGTTGGGGTTTAATAACAAATGACTGTTTTTAATGTAACAATATAATCATTCTCGACTAAGGAAAATAACCATAACAAATCTAAGTAATTCCAAAAGTGAAACTACAAATGCTGCAACGTAAGTGAGCGCCGCAGATTTTAGCACAGCGCGCGCACCGCTCAATTCTGCCGAATTTAGGAAGTCGCCGTCCTCAAGTAGGCGTAACGCGCGGCTAGATGCGTTAAATTCGACGGGCAGCGTAATCAAGTTGAGTAACAACGATAGCGCGTAAAAACCAACGCCTACGCCCAAGAAAATGAGCCCAAGCGTGCCACCTGTCGAGGCAAACGCCCCGAGCAAAATGCCGACTATAACCATAGGCCACAGCAACGTGCTAGCGATGTTTGTTATAGGAACCAACACTTGCCTAAAGCCCAAGAAAAAGTATTTTTCTTTCTTTTGAATAGCGTGCCCAACCTCGTGCATCGCAACGCCAAGTGCCGCAACCGAAGTCGAGTCGTAAACATCTTCAGACAGGGCAATGTATTTCTTTTTTGGATGATAGTGGTCGGTCAAAAAACCTTTTTCCTTGCGCAACTCAATCTCTTGCAACCCCGCGCTGTCGAGAACCGCGCGCGCAAGTTGAGAAGCGGTTATGCCTTTTTCATTAGGAATTTGGCTGTAAGTCTTAAATGTTTTAGAAACCTTAATCTGAGCGTAAATACCCAGCACAATGCCGGGGATAATCATAATGCCCAAAAGGTAATATAAAATAATAAATGGCATATTTAACTCCTTGTTTTATTTTATGCTTTCGATAAATTATTATAGCATAGTTTTTGAAAAAATTAAAGTAAATTGCATTATTTTTAGTAAAATATAAACTTTTGGTTGCAGCAATTTGTGGTAAATGAATGTGCGCCCAATAAAAATGAATGTTTTTGCAACAAAATATGTGTTTTAGTTGAATGTACGCATTTTTCTTGGGGCTGAAGTTTTGCAGTTTAAGTAATTTGTGTAAAGTTAAAAAGTTTGGTAAAATTGCAAGCGTTAGCGTTTCCCGAACAAGAAGCGCACAAACAGGTAAGGTCCCTCAAATAGCGACGCTACGTAAGTAAAACCTGCCGCGCGCAAAAGGCGTTTGACCTCGCGCAACTCCTTGCCCTTAATGCCGACGTGCTTTTTAAGGAAAACCTTTGCGTTATGCGACGCGCCAAACTCAAGTGGGATAAGAAACACTTTCATAAGTATGGTAACTAGCAGCGCAAACAGTCCGACGTAAATCATAATTTCGCCAATAACATTGAGTTCAAACGGAATTATCCAAATAATTGTCCCCAAAATGACGAGGGGAAGGAACAATCCCGAGAAAAACCTGTTCAATTTTTGCAAAAAGCAGCAAATCGCAAACAAAATGCTGTTGTTGTATCTCTGCATTGAGTGTCCAAACTCGTGTCCCGCAATCGCAAGCGAAGCAACGCTTGTGCCGTAAAATATGTCCTCTTTTAATATGATGCGGTCGTTTGCGTAGTCGTAGCAGTCCTCGGTTTTTTCGCCTGCCAAATATATTTTCGTACGTTGATTAAATTTTTTAATCCCCCACGCAATAACTTCGTAGGTGTACGCGTTGGTTGAGTTCTCAACCCTTATTAGCCGCTCTTTTGTGCGGTAAAAAATGCCGTGCGCCGTTGCTGCGATGATTATTCCGACCGTAAATATGCCAATTACTATCAAACTGATAATAAACAGCGGGTCATTAACTAAATCTTCAAACATAATACTCCATCTCTTATATTATAACAAAAAAGTTGTTTAATAGCAAATATTTATATAAAAAACCTCGTAAATGTGCAAAATTTTGTGTTTTTTAGTATTTTTTTACCATTTGCTTGCTTGTTGACAATTTTTTAGTCGCGCTTGTTTATTAGTTTATAAGGTTTCACTCTCATTGCGTTTTCAAGTTGCGCGCGCGTTGCATTTTTAAGCCGCATACTCATTACGTTTGCAAAAGCTAGCGTTCATTGTGCTTTCAAAGTTGCGCACGCGTTTTTTCTAATGTTGTGCTCGCGTTGTTTTTTAGACTATGAGTTCTTGCATTTTTTTAAAGTAGTCTATTTATCAAGGAGAATTTTTGCAAAATTTGAAAAACTTAGCAAGTTGCAATAAAATTTCTGCCTGTCATAATGGAATTAAAGAAAACATATATTTTAAAGAGGTTTATATGAAAACTATAATAATTCGCGCGCAGTTTGAGTGTTTAGTACAAAAAGACGGGCAGACGCTGGGGCTAATTGAGAGTGAGGAGCAGCAACTAAAGGTTGCGGGCGGTAGTAGTTTTGTGCTGACTTTTTTTCCACTTAATAACTTTGAGAGTTTGCCGTACTCGTGCAAGGTGAGTGTTGAGGAGGGCGAAGTTTTGGTAAGCGCAAAATGTTGTGTGGTGATAAAACTCCCGTATGAGTGTTACGAGGTGGTGTTTTTCCCTTATTTAATTAAGCCGCTTGAGAGGATGGTGGAGGTTAGCAAGGTTGTCAGTTCGCAGTATTCAAATTTTGATGTGCGCATTGAGCGGGACGGCGGGGCGCAGAATGTTAGACAGACGCTCGAGATTTATGAGAAGGGCAGCAGGGTTTTTAACTATAAACTCGGTAGCGTCGTTGAAAATTGCGAGATAACGAGCAGGTTTATCGGCGACGCGTTTGTTATTGTCGTAAGCGGCAGCGTTGAAGATTACGAGTACGCGCTGTTTGTTGTCGCGAACGGGGGCAAAATCGAGGAAACGCTTGAGTTGCTGTGCCACAAAATTGAAGTGGGGCAAAGCGACATTAAAACGCTTACAAAGTGTTTTGACATCAACAAACACGGTAAGGTTAGCGTTTACTCGGTGGAAAAATCAAAGTTTACAAAGAAAGATGAGTATCTGGTTAATATTCGCGAGAATGTTAAAATTGTTCCTGCGGTGGTGCCGTTTGCGTTCTTTGAAAGTTTAAAACTTGGCGACGTCAAACTTGCGCGCTCCTATTTGTCAGACTCCCTTAATGGCGGTATAGACGACGCACACCTAAAAGCATACTTCGGCGACTTTGTCGACATACGCCAAAACAACATAAACGACTCAAAAGCGGTCATTTTAATTTATAAAAATGGTAACAATTTTTGTGGGAAGCTTTGCAAAATTACTATGGCGGGGGATAAGATTGACAACTTTGATTTGTTCGACTAACATGTAACTTTTCGCTTATTATAATGTATATATAGTTGTTTAATGGCAATAATCACCCAAGAGGTGAAATTATGATAGACGACAAAAACGACCGTATGCAAAAGCGCGTAGCCGAACTTTTTGAGTACGTGCAAAAGACAGATAAAGCAAACATCCCGAGGCTAAAGGCGTTCACAAACTTTGCAAATAAACACAACCTAAAGTGCGAAACAATCCGCAACTTGTATTACACTTCTGTCAAGCAATATAAGTTAAACAACCTCTTTAAAATCGGCAAGTGCAACCACTTTGAAGAGGATGAATTAAAACAAATTTTGCAGCGTCTTGTGCAAGAAATAAACAAAACGAACTCTGTAAGAAAGGCGTGCTACAACCTAAGTAACGGCGACGCAAAACTAATGTTGCGCCTCCAAAATAAATATAGAAGCGTGTTAAAAAACGAGCCACAACTACTAATTGAAATGGGGCTAAAATGCGACGAAAAAACTTCTAACAAAAGCGAAAAATCAGCAAATTATAACGCAAAAATTGACATAGAAAAAACGTCAAAAAATCTCGCAAAATTTCTCGATGAAAACAGTTTGCAAAATACGAAAAAGCACATTATAAGTGCTAAAAATGATAGCATACCTGCAAAAACAAGCAGTATACCTGCAAATTTTGCCAATTTTACAACCAATTGTGAAGTTAGTAAAAAATGCTCAAAAAATGAGGAAAATAATAACAAAAAAACAAACAAAAACATTAATATTTTTTCAAATATTTCTTGCGGAATTCCAAATGAAAATAATGTGAGCGAAGGAAAAGTTTTGCGTATGCCAAAATCGCAAACACTTTCAGATTCCGACATTAACAATTTGTTTATGGGACTTGTAAAAATGGTGAAGCGCAACGCACTTGAAGCCGCGCCGCAAAACCTAAAAATGGAGTGCGAACTTGCAAACTCCAATTTGCAGCAAACGATTGCAAGACTCGGCGCCAGCACTCGAAAACTTGAAATCATAAAAAACGAAAACCAAGCCCTCAAGAAAAAACTGGACGAGTCGCAAAAATTACTCGAAGCAACTCGAAGTGAGTTTGTTGACCTAATTAACAGGATTGATAAAACGGGGCACATCGGGCAGTTGAAAGATTTTTTGAAAAAATACAAATCGCGGGAGAGTTCCATCCAAACTTACGATAACTAACTTTAGGTGGACACGCTTTAACTAAATAAAGAAAACTTACGCAGGCAACCCCACGGGGTGCCTTTTTAGTTAGTAGTTTTTTTGCCAATGAAAAAGTCGCGCAGGGGGTCAATCTAATTGACTTTATATGTCGAATTTTGGTAAACTAAAGGAGTAATATAAAAATATTTATTTTTATAAGTTTTGGTTTACAATTAATAAATTTGCGCAAAATAAATTATCGTTTTGCCAAACTAAAGAGGTTAATTATGAGCGAGATTGAATCAAGAGCAAAAATTGAAAAAAAGATAAAGGTGCGCGAGAGATGGTTGAAGTCTCTAAGCGTGGTGGCGTTGTTGATTTTGATTGCGGGTCTAGGGATTTTTATCTACTTGCAGACTTCGTATCAAACGCGTACGCAACTTGAAAATCCTGTAAATGTCAGAGTTGAAAAACTCGGCGATAGCGTTTATCTAAAATACGACAAGGTAAAAAACGCCGTCGCGTATCGCTACAGTGTTGACGGGAACGTAGTACAGGTTAGCGCGGACGACTTAGCGGTCGATATTTCCGCTTTAGTCGAAACGCCTAAAAAGTACGAAATTTCTGTTCAGGCGCTCGGCGGCGACAGCCACAAAAACAGCGACCCTGTTTTTGCCGAAGAGTTTGTTGTTACCAAAACGCTCGCTCGCCCCGTTGTCGATATTGATAAATACGACTCAAAACTTGTTTGGGTCAGTGTCGACGGCGCGGATATGTACGAAATTACGACAATAGTAAACGGCGACTTTTCTACCGCAACAACGGAAGTTGTCTCAATAAATGAATACGACATTAGCGACGTTGTCGTCGATTTCACAAAGGAATACTCTTTTACAGTTAAAGCAATCTCGGAAAATGAATACATAAACCAGTCGCCTGCATCCCTTTCAATAGGGCACAGCCTCAAGGGAAAACTCGCGACTCCAACAGACCTCGCGTACGACTCAACAAACGGCAGTTTGCACTGGAGTGAGGTTGAGAACGCCGAAACGTACACAATCGTGTTAACGCACGGCAACCAAGGCTCAAAGGAGATTATCTCTAACCAAAACTTTTTCGTGTTTGAAGCCTCCGACATTCAAGACATCGGCGAGTACGAAGCCTATGTTTACGCAAACAACGTGAGCGAAACAAACGAAGAAGAGGAAACAATCTGGTTCTTGGCTAGTGAAAAGTCAGAAACGGTTACATTCTCTGTTTACAAACAACTTGCAGCACCTAACCAATTGGGTTACCAAATGAACGGCGAACTCATTTGGTTTAGTTGGGCAAATGTTGAAAACGCCAAAAGTTATACAATAGAACTTGTTAACGCGGAAAATGTGGTTTATCACCAAAAAATTACCTACGTTAACGAAATTAATCTTAGACGCGACCTAGCGAACGCAGTCGGCGGCAATTTTAGAGTGAGAATTCAAGCGAACGGCTACGGCTATTACACCTCAAGCGAATTCAGTGCGATTTTGGAACTCAACGCGTACGACCAGTTTGCGCCTGTCCGCAATATTGAGGTTTTGGAGAACGGAAAGTATCTAACTTTTAGTGCCTCAAATCAAAACATTGGCGGAACCATCACTTTCGCCGCTCAAAACGGCTACACAGTCCTCATAACTAAAGAGGGCGGGGATGAAGTCTACAACAATGTCGTTTACGAAACGCTAATTGACACCTCGGCAATTTTTGTTGAACCAATTAACTACTCAATTTCAATAACCGTTAATGCGTACAGTTACTTTACTGCGTCGCAATCACAAACGGCAAGTTATGCACACCAAATTGGTTTGGATGTGCCAACAAGCGTAGGGTTTGGAAAGGCAATGCACCTTGTCGGCGAAGATAACGAGCCATACTTAATTTTGCTTTTTGGGGTACAAGCAGAAGCTAGCGACGCTAGCGTTTGGTTAGATGGCGTTGACTACGAAAACGTTTTAACGCAATACACCGATTTTATAGAACTTGTATTAGAGTCTGAAGAAGCAAAATTGTACAGTTTGAATGTTTCGGCTCTTTACAATCAATTATATGAGTACGAACCGCTTGACGTGGCTAGAAAGTACTCTGCGAAGGTTAAAGCGATTGGGAACGCGCCTGTCGGCAGCAGCGTCGCAGGTTACAAAGATAGTAAGTATAGCAACGTCGCAATGCACGAAAACAAAATAAAACTTGCCGCGCCAACTGTCGTGCAAGTCGACAACAGCGATGAAGAAAGCGTTTTGCTTTATTTCACACGTTCGGAAAACGCAACAAGTTACCAAATCAGCATCACAAGTGTCATTAGCGGCGAAACCAGTATTACAACGTCAAGGCTCACAACGTGCGACATCTACGACATTATTTCGGCAGGGGACAACACAATTACCGTTACCGCGCTCGGGTCGGGCTATTACGAAAACTCCGAGCCAAGCGAAGTCTTTGAGTACACCTACACGCCAATTTTGAAAGCGCCCAAAGACGTGAGCGTAACCGAAAATATGGTTGAGGGCACAACGCATTATTATGCTGAGTTTACAACGACGCGTTTTGCAGAATATTACAAGGTCGATATTAGAAAAACGCACGAGTTAACTGTGGTTGACGGCGTAAAACAGGTTGTTGAGCTTTCGACTTCGACATTTGAAACGCTTTCTCAGAACTTTACTAAAGGGGCAATCAGAACGCAGTGCGACATAACAAACTTCCTAATCACAAATGGACACGGCAAGTATGAGATAAGAGTGCGCGCAGTGTTGACGCAGCCTGAGGTTACGGAAACTCCGCTAGTCTACTCCGATTACTCAAATGTGGCAGTGTACAGTTACTTTGATAAACAACCTGCACCAACAAACCTGCAGTTTGACCTGGACACTAATATTTTAACATTCACAGATGTTGAAACCGCAAACAATGGTTACATCGTAAAAATTAGTCTAATTCAAGGCGAAACTGTCTTGTCAAACGAGATTATCGCGACAACTAACTCTGTTGACTTGACAAACAATATCGCGGGCTTTGGCGGCGTTGGGAACTTCGAGATAACCGCAATGACGCGTAAGGTTGACGAGCTGTTTTTGAGCAACTCCGACTGGGCGACGCCTGCAGTGAGTGTTGCAATTAGGGCAAAACTTAGCGACCCTGCTAACTTCAAGTACAACGAGGACTTGCAAGAAGTTTCGTGGTCAAGCGACGTTAGAATGGAGTACGAACACTTAAAACTGACGTTCACAAACCAATACACAACCAACCTAGTGCTTGCTGAAATTGTTGACCAATCATTTAGTTTGAGCGCAGTCAATATTAGGAATTATCTCAGACAATACGGCGATGGGTTCTACAAGTTTGAAGTCCAAAGTTTCTCGACAAGAGATATGGTCGACCCGTCCGAACGTGTTACATATACCTACACAAAATATGTGGAACTTGACTCGCCAGTGCTAATCTCCGTTAGCGACGTAAATAATAGGGTGGAGGCGAAGTTTGCGACAATAGCAAACGCAAAATCTTACGCAATCATCGCCAAATTGCCGACGCAAACCACGTGGGCAAAAATCAAAACAGGTATACCTGACGGCGGACAAGCAAACATAACAGTTGATATTAAGGCAAACCTTGCGGCGTTGTTCGGGGCAAACAAGTACGACATCGCGGTTGTTGCCGAAGCGTACGACTACTTCCTTGAAAGTGAGCCAAGTAACAGCCTCCAGTTTGAGTTGTGGCTCAACTTCTCTGCGCCGGAAAATTTGAGGGGCGAGGAGATTGACGGCGTCTATTACCTAGTTTGGGACGCAGTTACTTATGCCGAAACTTACTCATTCGCGCTCGACAACGCACTTGTTGAGCCAAATGTTACTCAAACGCGTTACGATTTGACGGACATTATCGGCGACCAAACGACGGGTAGGTTCTTGCTCGGAGTAAGAGTTAACGCAACAGGTTACTATTATGCAAGCGCGTACACAACGTTTGATTTTTACCTTGAAAACAAAATCGCCGCACCTACACTCACTTATGATAGTGAAACGCACATTTTGTTGATAGATGGGCAGGGTGTTGGTGTAGGTTACGAAATTTCAATTGATTACTACGAGGATGAAGCAACATTTGAAAGCGGCACACCTACAGGCAACACAACGGTAAGCGACGTGCAAGCAACGCGCATTGACTTAACAACCTCAATGAGGATTGCAGGGCTTGGCATATATGTCATTAAAGCGCGCGAGGTTGGCGACGACCTGTATTGGCGTACTTCCGATTGGTCAAGCGACACAATTGCGTATTACACTGTTAAACTTGATTCATTGTTGATGATGAACGTCGATAAGGTTAACAACGGTGGGCAACTTGACAATTATATGAAAATTACAAAACCTGAAGATGCTATTTATGAAAACGCGCTTGTCAGATACGATTTTTATGAAATTGACAGCATCGACGCAGACATCGAAGAGGGGCAAATCCCAAGCGTTACAGTCTATAACGTAAGCACAGACTTTTTGATTGAGGGGCTTGAAAACGCAAAATACTACAAGGTTACCGCAACAGTTTTGGGTGCGTTTAACGAACTAAACGCTTACAACGCCCATCTGAGTGGCTCAGCACTGACTCAAGCAGTCGTCGATTTGGCATATTACACCAATTCAGAGCCTACGTCAATTAACATTTCCACGTTTGGTAACCAACTTTCTGCTCCGACAATTACAAACGTAACAATGACAGCAGAAAACAAACTACAAATAACATTCAACAAAGTACTAAATGCAAACAATTATGACTTGAAAGTTGTTAGACAAAGCCAGTCAGTAACAATCTATGACAAACTTATCAACGAAGAAAACACCGACGCGTATTTTACCGCAGATTCAATTGTTGTAACAATACCTGTCTTGGTTTCAGGCTTCAGCGACAAGTTCGACATCTACGATATTAAAGTGTGTGCAAACGAAGTTTTGAACGAAAGCGGCGAAGTTGCGTACGCAAAATCCCCGTACGCAAACTTTGCGTTTGAACACACCGTGGCGCTCACTGCTCCAGTTGTTGGGTTTACAAAACAAGCAGATGGCACGCTAAGAATTCAAGTGCAAAACATTGAGTTTGCGACGGGTTACGAACTTGAACTAGCAATAAACGGGTTCACTCAAACTTACAACTTAGGCGTAGAGGGTTATACAATCCTTAGCGGCACGCAGTACGGGTCTTACAAGGCGCGCGCGAAAGCAATCGGCGATGAGTACCACAAAGATTCTGAGTGGAGTGCGTACTATGATTACGTCAACTCGCTTGAACTTAGCGGCGTGCAAGCGGTCGTTATTATCGACAACGCGACAGATTCTTCGCCTGCTACGCGTATTTACGCGCAATGGGATGAGGTTGTAGGTGCAAAAGTTTACGGCGTAAAAATTCAAAAAGACGGCGCAAATTTATATGAAACAACCACCAATAAAACCTATTACGACTTGATTTCATTGTTTAGAGAAAATGGCTATGGCGTCTACACGGTTTGGGTTAAAACAAACGGCGACGGCGCATATATCGCAGGTGAAAGCGACTACACAAAATACGACACATATAAGTACAAAGGTCAGTTTGAAATCCCAATCGGCTTTGAAGTTTATTACGATTACAACATCGAAGTTTACCCAACAACGCTCAAGTATTTTGCTAAATTTGGCGAAATTAGCGGTGCAAAACAATTTGTTGTTACAATCTACAACGGCGATACGGAAAGGACTGTCGCAAAAACAATCACTTTGCAAGCAAGCGACCTAACAATCGAAAACGGCAATATGATTGCAAATTTAACCGACGAGTTAAAACAACTTAACGGCGGCGTCTACTTCGCGTCAATTCAGGTTGCCGAAACCAGCCAAAACTTGGCGAGCGGGGTTAGTGAGATGGTCGAGTTTGTAAACTACCACATTCACGAAAACCCAAGCCTCTACGTTTCGCAAGTCGGCGATACTCCGTTTGTTAGAGTAAGCTTTGATGAAGTCGATAACGTTGATAGTTATTCAATGTTCATTAACGGCGCGCGTTATGATGAAAACGGCGAAACATTTACCTATCCGTCAGGCGGGTACATTGATGTAAGTGCTAAATTCTTAAACATTGGAAGCACAAACGTATTTGTGGTGAAACTCGCAGGAGACCGCGCAGATTTCTATCTCGACACGTTCTATTCAGCAAATATGGGCGCATTCACATTTACATTGCAAAAAGTTGAGGATATTAATATCACTCAAGACAGCCTAATCCAAATTCCTGATGCGACAACTTATAATGTTTGGTTAACATTTACTCAAGTGGACTTTGCGACGGGTTACCAACTTTGGGTCGACGACGAAAAGGTCGCAGACCTAGAGGTAGGGCAGGAAAGATACAATGTTTCTGCAATATTCAAAAATAGAATGCCAAAAGACAACTACAAAATCCAACTTGTGGCAGTTGCAGGCGAAAATGGTTTGCAAAACAGCGAAGCAAGTGAGTATACCTTTGACTACACCTTGCAATTCTCAGCGCCAACGCAACTTGATGTTGCAACCGCAACCGCGGCAATCGCGACGTGGAACGCTCCTGCAAACTTGACAGCATTGAGCGCACTTGCTAGCCGAAATAGCGTTACGCTCGCTCAACAACAATACACAATCGTCGTTTACTACATCGGAGTTAACGGCGAAGTAAAAGTTTTTGAGAAAACCGACGTTACGGACCGCAATTTTGACGTAAGCGAGTATGTCGAAGAGGCAGGCGAGTATAGGATTGAAGTTTACGCCAGCGCAAACGGCGCGTTCGACAAGTCTGCTACTTGCGCAAGCACAACTTATCATAAATATGTTAAACTTGACGCCGTTCAAAACGTAAGTATTTACAAAGACGGCGATAAGGTAAGGTTGAGTTTTGATAAAGTTACCGAATTTGGTTACGCAAACGCAAGACAAAACCTGTACTACCAAATCTATCTCAATGGCGGCAGCATATTGAGAGTTGGACACAGTTCTTCAACAATGGGAATTGACATAACTCAATACTTGTGGGGCGGCGACAACAACATCTACATTATCACAAAGGATGAGGACGAAAGCCACTATATCCAAAGCGATAATTCCGCTGTTGCAAGTTACAACTTTACAACTGTGTTCACGGCGATTTTCAACGCGCGCATCCACAACAACGACGCACAAAACAAGCAGTTGTTCCGCTTTGACTCGTTTAAAGTTAACGGTATGACCGAGGACGAAATCTTGGATTTGACGTACACGTTGAGTTTCTACAACGCGCTCACAGGCGATACGCTAATTTCTTCAAGAAACGACTACCTTGCGACAAAACTTGACTCCGACACGTTTGAAATCGACGTTACAAGTGTCATTAACAATCAACCGGGGGTCTACAAAATCGTTGCAAAGATTAACGGCTACAACAAAACATTTACAGTCAATGGCACTACAACAAACTTTGTAATGGGGGACAGCCCTGAAACAACAATCCAGTACAGCCACAAGTTGCGCGCGGAAACGCTCGACTTGAGCCTGCTTGTCATCGACACCGAGGGCAAGGAACGCGTTAACAACGAGGGCTTGGAAATGCAAGAAATGTGGCTGAGTTTCGACGTTAAGTTTACTGAAGAGTACGTCGCACAAGCGGACAAACTAGATTTTGTGCTGCTTATCAACCAACGCGAGTACACGCTATCTGTTCCTTACGGCGCCGCACTTGTCGACACAACAGTTTCCGCTACTGGGTATATGACAGGGGGGACGGCAACGGTAAGCGTTTCAACAAACGTCAAAATTTTGCAACGCATAGAGAGCGGCAAAAAGATAACAACGCTCAGTTTCTCGCTCATTGAATTGTTGCAAGCGGACGGCTTCAATATATATATGACGGGAGCAATCAGCATTAAGGCAAAATCTGCCGAACAGGGATACTATCTTGAGTCTGCATATCAAATTAACTACCTAAAATATGACTATTACTTAAGATATATGACGCCTACAGGTCTTGAACTTGTAACGCGCGACGACGGCTTGCACTACATTAAGTGGGACGAGCCAATACACCCACACATTAATGATTACTACAGCATTATAGACGCATATAACGTAACAATCATTTCTCAAGGTGTTGTCGGCGAAACAGGCGTCGTAACCGACCCTAACAGTACGCTCGGCGGGAAACATACTCAAGACTTTATACCTGACGAGATTATCGCCGATGACGGTTACCTATATTATAATGTTGAAGAAAAACTATTTGCAGGACATAACAAAATCAGTTTGAAGTGCAACGCTTCGCCAAGCAGATTTTATTATGAGTCAGGCACAGTTACTATTGAAAAACAACCATACAACAAAAAAATCAAAACCCCAATCTTTGCAGTACAAGACCTGCCAATAAACTTGACGGGCGGCGACACGGCGAGAAAGGGTGTAGAAATTATTATCACTAACGTTGATAATGTTGTCGACTATGACGACGAACTCAGAAAGGTTGTTAACTACAACCAAAGCGCAATCTACCGCCTAACAATTACCAGTAACTCTGAGTGCAAGGCAGACGCGCCTAACCCAACGCAGTCAACTTACTTAAGTTACAGCGTGGACTTCAAGGTTGGCAAAAGCGGAATTTATCAGTTTATAGCAGGCGACTCAATTTACAATAGGGTTTCGTACGCTTATAGTGATAATAAGGGCAAACTACACATAACGTGGCAGTTCGCCGAACCAGCGTTGTACACCTACACCGTGCAAGCGCTTGGTAACACCAGCAACTACACACTCGACAGCGACGTTGCCACGCTCACGCACGCAACAACTTACAACGCGCCTGCGCTCGCAATGTCGGTTTCAGTGTACAAAAACGATAACGGCGTCGACAAGGCTCGTACCGCGCTTGAAACAATGCGTATGAGCAAAATTGTTATCAACTGGCAAACTGAGTTGAGCAAGTTCTACAACGCAGAATACCAACTCGACATTGTCGGGATGTTCAACAGCGGCAGCTCGCTCGTTATCCCTTCAATAATCATTAAAAACGCAACCTCAATAACATTTAGCGAAACCGAAAACGTCGAAATTTTTGAGCAAATTAAGAAACGTCCTGCGAACTACGAGTTTAGGCTCAAGAGCCTTAAAAAGTCCGCACCTCTAGGCGACGGCTCAGGCGAAGAGTTTACCTATTACCTAGAAAGTGCGCCTGTCTCGCAGACGTATAACTACATTGTTAAAATCAATACGCCTAGCGACCTAAGCGTGCTTGAAAAGGACGGGAAAGCGTATATCGTGGTTGCAATTCCTCAATATTTAATTGACGCAGGGATTGAAACAAACACATACCAAATTTTCGTTTCCTACAAAATTACGCAACTTGACCCATCGTTTAACTTGGGCTCAAACGCGCGTCAATTATCAAACGCTGACTACAATGCACCTGTATTGCTCGGCGAAACTGTCGTCGGCGCAAACGACGGGCACTATTACATTGACATAACGGGGAACTTGTATCCAAGCGACAACCAAATTGAAATTTCATTCAACAAAATTGAAGCGCAAAACTTTGCTAAGAGCGACTCTGCGACATTTGAGTACAACTACAAGATAACGCTCGACCAAATCAAAAACTTTGCGACCACAAACTTGTACGACCAAAACGGTTATGTGCAAGGTATGGCAATCTCGTTTGAAAACGTTCAGTTCAACAAATACTTTGCCTACAGACTCGACATTGTTGGCACAACCTACAATGCAGGGTACAAAAAGAGTTTGATTTTGAAAGTTGACCCTAGTAGTTACGTTGCAGGTTCAGCGAATAACTACCGCAACGTAAAGTGTTACGAGATTGCTTACGGCAGCAATAGTATCGCGGGCCAAAGAGTGGTTACCGCTAACCAACTCCGCTCAAGAGACGTCAGCGGTGGAAGTTATGTTTACAATACGTTTAATTACGCGCCTTGCTCTGCAAGTTCAACGTTTGCAAACAAAATGACGTTCTTGGTTTTGGTAGACGGAGGGTTGCCTGATAAGTATAACTTGACCATAACAACATTGGGTGAGTTAGACCAAACGGGGCAGCCAAACGCACTACTAAGCGACTTGCCGATTGCAGCGGCAACTAAGAGTTCGCAGCCTAGCGAATTTAGTTACATCTTGAAAGGAACACTCGTTCCAACGCAAATCCAAATCGGAACAAGCGACGGTGGCGCATTCGTTGAGTCGCGCAATAACGCAAGCAACAACGCGCTCGCGTATGTTTACTACAGCGGCGACGCCTCGCAGTCATTCGTGTACCTAAACTACGCAATCGGCGGCGATACAAGGTCGCTCACGAAGTACAGCGCAAGCGTTGTGCTCAGGCTGACAATTATGGATAGCCAAGCGCAAAAGTACATCTTGTATGTCAAGAGCACGCGCGACAACAAACTCAGCAATTTTGACATTATCAAGAAAACAGGTGCAGCGTATACCGAAAATATGAGCGGCGTAACCGTTTCATACGACGCAGGCGCGCAAAAATATGTCGCGTACGTCGACTTGTTGAGCCTAGCAGGTGGCGTCCTTAGCAAAAATGGCGGGTACCAACTTTATGTCGCAGCATACAACGACAGCAAGATTGCGAACGCGCAGAATAGGGACGAACTTATTTACGACGCGGCTGAGGTTAACTCAGATACGAAGTACGCCAACAGGTTTAATAAGGTTGTTACGCCTACACTTAGTTACGATGCAGGAAACAAGCGTTTCATCGTGTCAAACTTTGTGCAAATTGAAAACATAATCAATTCGAGAGTTGGCAGCCGCCCTTACGATGTGGTCATTAACTTGTCGCAAGGTGGTGCGAGCGCAAAAGAACTTACCTTTGGTAGCGGCACAATAGTGCAGTCTAGGTCGACGGTTGCGCCATACAAAGTCGGCACTAAACTTTACATTCCTTACGACTATGTGGCGAGCGAACTCGACGAACAGGGTTACTCAATCGGTACAACAGAAGTTAAAGTGTGGTTTGACGTGGAAGAAAGCGGTTTCATTTGGGATTCAGATTGCTCAAATGAGGTAACTTTCAACTACAAGGCTTATCTTGGCTTCCCGAACTTTGCGGTTACTAAGTCCGAATACAACGGCGGTGTTTACGCAACGACTGGCAATAGAAGAGATGTTTATTCCGATTATACTTTCGGAAGTACATACGAACTAGCAAGTAAGATTGAATCGCACTACACTTTGAATGCAACCTCGTATGTTCAAAGCCAAAACTGGAAAGTTGCGGTGCGAATTACCTATAACGGAGATTATACCGATGTGGAATTTGAGACTGGGTCGAACATTTCGCTCGTTGCATTCCAAAAATCTAGGTCAAGTGTAAAAGGTTTCATTGGAGAATTGTTAGGTAGCAACCCTGATTATGGGAGTTATCGCTTCTCAATGCGCATTGTGGGCGTCTATGATAGAAACGGTAGGCCTGTTTCTTCCGATAAGATTGACTACGACACAAGTAGTTACACAAGGAACTTCATTGTAAAATACAAGTTGTTTGCGCCAAGTACAGCTACATTGAGCCTAAACAGCGACGAATCGAAAGTTGAGAAACTGTATGTTACATATCGCAGCGACTCAATTCTCGCAGGTATACCTAGTTATTGTAAAGTTCACTACGACATTGAGCGTGAAAATAGGGGGGCTAAGTCGGGAAGTGCAGGGCTAAATAGAACAGCAATTGACTATGGCTCAACCTTTAACCTTTCACTTGATGATTCAGGGACATACATTGCGACCTGCTATGTGTCGTGCGATTCCGTATACGACGACTACATAGTTAATTCAAAGGATAGGGAGAGTAACAAGGTTACAATTCCATTTGTTCCAGGGATAAAAAATGCGAGCGTAACAATTAATGACAATAATAATGTTACTCTCACAATCACTGTCGGCAAACTTAAGAACCCTGATAGTATGACTTTTGAAACGGGGCAACTTGATGCAAACAAATTCGAGTATGATTTGGAACTCTACAACGCCTACGGAACAGGAACGTCGACAGGTAAAGTGTATTCGGGAACAATTTCTGAAATTCAATCGCAACTGAGCGAGGACTTTAAAAGTATAATGTCGAATAAAACGACTCGAAGTTTTGCCCCAGGGGATTACTATTTCTCAATAAAAACTACAAATGAACCAGAAATTGGTGGATTTGCGTACAAAAAGAGTAAAACATTCTACTGCAACTCGCAAAAGAGTTATGATAAGAATAATTTGGCTCAACTTAAGAATGGAGCGTCCAAGTGTGTGTACAGAGTCGGGTACAAAAGTTGGTCTCAAAACAGTAGTATGACTTTGCTTCATACAAGCAACGATTACAAGGGGTTGTTGACGGGTGCGGCGATTACTCCACTTATGGATGGTAAAGATGCAAGTTTGTCGTTTGTTCGTTACATGCTAATGGGACAAGCGGTGAAAAATAGCAGTATTGAGCACAATTATGATGTTGTAAGTGCGGAGAATACGGCATCTACGCAAACTTTGAATTTGGTGTTTAGTTATAACAGCCTTAGTCGTGGAGTAAGTTATGCAAGGGCAGCAAACACTGGAAGTGATCAGAAGTTGAATTTATCTTTGTATCTTAGAATTGACAGCACATTGCTTAAAAATCAATTTAATGCACTGCCATTTAAGTCTAATATGGATATAACTGACTATGTTGTATTGTTAGATTCTGATTATGGAAGTGCTACATATGACAATAAAACATACAATAACTATATAGGACAGCAAGGGGTTGCAAAGCGACAACGATTATCTCCGCCAAGCAATGTAAGCGTCAGAAGTGAACAGCAGGATTGGGATTTGAGCCATATTTATGCGGGATATAACTATTATGCTAGCTGGAGAAACCCAAGTTCAAATAATAAATATACAGACTGCGTTACATTAAGTTATTATTTTTATTTCTCAACTAATGTAGACGGAACGACAACTAATCCATACAGGAATATGGAAATTGACTGGACGGATATTTTAATTGGGAACTACACGCTCAAACTTCTTGAAAAATATAAATTTGCTCATGCACTTGCAATGAGTGGTAGTGTATTTGAAATGTCTAAAGATGATACTTCATATAAATTTTATCGCAGTGGAGCCGACCATGCGTATATAGCAGATGGGATTTGGGGACATTTGGCTCAAAGAATGTATAGAACAGACAAGAACAAAGTATGGGTATTAATGCAAGTCAAATCGAATTCTAGCGAGTATGATGATTCAGCAGTTATTCAAAAGGATAACTGGGGACACTTGTGGGAAAAAACATTTGAAAAGGCTGAATCGCAGAGGACAATTCCTGATTTTGAGACGTAATTAGCATTATTTATAATGAATACTGATTTTACATTTTGTAATTTTGGTTCACACCTTAATTCTATATCTAATCTTACATTTTACAATTCCATATGTTTTTAACAAAAAAACACAAGGCAATAAGTGATTTTGCTAACTGCAACAATGTTGCAAAGAAGAAATCACTTATAAAAGCCTTGTGCTTTTTTTATTTATTCATTTATTTAGTTAGTTTGTGAATTTTTATTTTTGTAGATTTTCAATAGCGATTTTTAAGCGTCTGATTGACTCGGTTTTGCCAAAGACAGTAAACAATTCGTACGCACCGCCTGCGCTAGACATTTTCCCCGACAGCGCTGCGCGCAGTGGCCACAAAACTTGCCCGTTCTTGTAACCGTTTTTCTCAATAAACTCCTTGATAGTCGCCGTAACGTTATCCTTAGAGAAATCGTCCAAGTTTTCAACAATCGGCAAAAACTCTTGTAGAACCTTGAGCGCCATTTGAGCGTCAACCTTGAGTTTTTGGTTTACAAAAATGTCGTTCTCGTAAGTAGGCAGTTCCTTAACAAAGTCAAGCACTGTGTCGATGTCCTCAAAGCACTCAATGCGCTTTTGCAGAAGTTCGATAATCTCGGCGTGGTCAACTGAATTATCAAAGCGCGCATTAACTTGCGGCTCAATAAATTTCGCAAACGCTTCAGGCTCCATTGCCTTGTAGTATTCGCCGTTGAGCCACTTAAATTTTGCAAGGTCAAACACTGCGCTCGACTTGTTCATTCTGCGATAGTCGAAGTTTTGAACGAACTCCTGCAGCGAAAACTTCTCAACGCCGTTTTCAGGGTACCAGCCAAGCATTGAAACGTAGTTAACAATCGTTTCAGGTAAAAAGCCGCTAGCAAGTAAGTTGTTAACACTAGAGTGCCCCAAACGTTTGGAAAGTTTTTTGTGCTCCTCGTTTGTAATGAGAGGGCAGTGGATGTAAATAGGTTCATTCCACCCGAAAGCCTTGTAAAGCAGTGTGTACTTTGGCGTAGACGACAAGTACTCGCTGCCACGCACGACGTGTGTAATTCCCATCAAATGGTCATCGACAATGTTTGCAAAATTGTAAGTAGGATAACCATCCGATTTAATCAAAATCATATCCTCAAGTTCACTGTTGTCGACCTCAATCGTCCCGTACACTGCGTCAACAAAACTTGTCTTGCCTTCAGGGATTTTTTGCCTAATAACATATGGCTTGTTCGCTTTAAGGTTTGCCTCGATTTCTTCCTTACTCAACTTCAAGCAGTGCCTGTCGTATTTAGCAAATGTTTGCTCGCAATCCTCGCACTCTTCCTCTTCTTCGTGTCCGCAAAAACAATAGTACGCGTCGCCCGACTCAATAAGTTTTTTCGCATACTCAATGTATATGTTTTGGCTAACTCTCTCACTTTGCCTGTAAGGACCGCAGTTGCCTTCCTTGAACGGCCCCTCGTCGTAGTCTATCCCGCAAGTTTCGAGTGTCTTGTAAATAACCGCCTCTGCGTCCGCAATGTAACGCTTCCTGTCCGTGTCCTCAATTCTGATAATAAGTTTTCCTTTCTTTTGCCTTGCAATCGCGTAACAAAAAATCGCGGTGCGCAAGTTTCCGATATGCATATAACCGGTAGGGCTAGGCGCAAACCTCGTCCTCACGATGTACTCTTTTTCATTATTCATAATTACCTCTTTTTTTGACAATCATTATTTTAGCAGACTTCCACCGCAATGTCAAGCGGAATTATAATTGATTGTCTTGAGAGCATAATTGATTAGTGTGAAAATTTGCAATGCGCAACCAAGTCTTGCGTGCAATTTTTTAAAAGGATTTTACGGCAAAACAAAATACATACAAAAGATGTATCTAATAAACGCATTCAAAATTCAATTTGCGCGGCAAAAGAAAAAAGTAACCTACTAAAAACTAAGTGGGGCGTGCGAAAATTAAAATAAAATTAAAAATTCGGTTAAAATGTTTTGAAATTGCATAAAATAATGTTAAAATAATCAACAAGGATAACTATTATGAATTCAAATGAAAAAAACATTAATAATATAAACAGTTCGCCAAGCGAAAATGCGGCGGCAAACAAAACGGAGAACGCTGCGAATATTGAAGCGCAAAACGCGACAAAAAACAACGCGAGCAATCGAGCAATGGAAACTGCCGAAACTGCGGGAGTAACCGCAGCTCAAAACGGCGGCGATAACATAACCGCAGCTCAAAACGGCGAAAACGGCGCAAAAAATAATGCAGAAAAAGCCCTAAACTCTAGCTCGGTAACTAATGCAAAAAACGGCGCCGAAATAGTAAATAAAGATGAAAAAGTTAACAATGTGGAAAGCGTGAAAAATAACGGCGAAACTGCAAAAAATGGCAGCATACCCGCAAAAAATGGCAGCATACCCGCAAAAAACGAGGGGGATAACTGCAAAAACGACGAAAACAAGAAAGCCAAAATGCGCGTGCGTGATTACGTTTATTGGGCGCTTTCAATTTTGTTGATTGGCATACTTGTAACGTGCGTGGTGTTGTTTGTGGTTGGGTTTAGGCCTGCGGTAGTTATTTCGCCGAGTATGAAACCCGCAATTCAACCCGGTAGTTTGGTACTTGTAAAATCAATTGACGCCGAGGATATTAAAGTTGGGGACGTCATTATGTTTTGGCCGTCAGATGACGCCGAGTCAAACACCGACACGCTTTCGACGACTCATAGGGTTATTGAAATTAAAACTGACGAGGCAGGTTCGCTTGTGTTCATCACACACGGCGACGCAAACAGCGAGGGCTCAAATGAGACCGTTCCTGCTGACCGAGTTATCGGCAAAATTTATGTCAGCATTCCATGGATTGGCGTGTTGTTCTTGTTCATCAAAAACAACCTCTTAATAGTGATTTTTGGCGCAATTGCAATTATGTGCCTATGGTACTTGATTTCAATGTATATTAAGGGAAACAAAGAAAAGAAACTTGAACTTGAAAAACGGGCGGGCGACCCAAACGCCGACTCTGCCTCAAGCGGACAAACACCTCTAGCGCAAGCTAAGGCAGCACCTGCTGAACAAGCCAAGGTAACACCTGCCGCGCAAGATAAAGAAATGCCAGTAGCGCAAAATAAAGGAACGTCGGCATTACAAAATAAAGGAACTCCTGTAGCACCGAATAAAGGAGTGCCTGTTGTGCCGAATAAAGGAACGCCTGCAAGTGGCGCGCCTACCTCAAAACAACCAGACGCTACGCAAGTGTCTCCAAAACAATTAAGCGGAAAACAACCTGAGCCTACGCAAAACGACGATAAGCAGGCAAACGGTAAACAGTCTAACTTAAAACAGGAAGCCTCACAACAAGCAGGCGACAAGCAGGCGGACAAAAATAATCCCGACGCTAAGAAAACAAATACTCAGCAAGAGGATAAATAGCAATAACCGCTATGTAAGCCAACAAAGAAAATAAAGAAAATATTGATGTATAACTAAATTTGAAAATGCGAAATACGAAAGCAACGTCATTTTGGCGTTGTTTTTTGTTTTTATGGGGCAAAACTGATATTTTATTAAATTAATTGGCAATATAAGTAATCAATTGATAATTTAGTTGAATGCGATTTATGTGTTACTACTATTAAAGGAAGCGATTTGATTAATAGTGGAAATTGCGTTTTTGTGGGAGATTGGCGTTTTATGGTATAATTTTTTCGATTTGTAACACACTAACGTAAAGGTGTGTAAATGAGCGAAAGATTAGGAAACGTCCTCATCGCTTGCTTGAGCGTGGCGATTTTAGGCGTTATAATTTTATATGCGCTGCTGCCGAGTATGTCGTATTTTCAGGACAGGGCGGAAGTTGAGGGTATCATAACTGTTGGACAGGCGAACTTTGAGTTTGCAAGCGACTTGCCGCTGTTTAGTAATTTGACAAACTTCGCGGGCGGGACCATCAACGAGAGTGTTTCGGTCGTCAACGCGCGAAACAAGGCGGGGACGAACACGACAAATTTGGTTGACTGCTATTTGCGGTTTAGCGTAACCGACAACGCCGCGCTTAGCGTGAACTACGATGCGGACAAGTTTTTGCTTTCGGACGGATATTTTTATTACAAGGGGGTTTTTGGCGTCGGTCAAACGCTCAAACTGATAGAAAGTTTTGAGGTCGACATTGGGGCGGATGCGAGCGTTGTTGAAACTCCGCTTGATGTCGAGGTTAAGGTCGAGGTTATGCAGGCAACAAAAAGTATGGCAAGCGAGGGGTTTGCAGGCGCGCCAAGTGAGTGGATAAACGCGCTGTAGTGGTGGTTTTTTGCGAAAAATGCGACAAAATTTGATAAAAAAACAAAAAACGCGTCAAAATGCTTGATTTGAATTTAAAAAAAGTATAAAATAAGTTGATGGTGGCAAACGCCATTAGTTAAATAAGAAAGAGAGCCTAGAGGGGTTAGACTGATTGTTAGGTTTGTTTCTTGTTTTATCGAAAAGTATGTTTAGGAGGAAAAATCGTGGAAGACGAACCAATGAAAGCCAAAACAACTGCTAAAGCGGTTACAAAAAAGACGACCGCAAAGTCGTCTGCGACTAAGACAAGTACAACCAAAGACAGTGCCGCAAAAGTAAGTACGAAGAAAGCTGAAACGGCGAAGAAAACGGAAGTAAAAAACACAGCTAGCAAAACTACTGCTGCAAAAATCGCTACTAAAACGGCCGCCAAAGCTGCTGCAACGCCAAAAACTGCTGCTAAGGTTGCCGAAACTAAAGTTGCGACTAAAACTGCCGCTAAGTCGGAAGCAAAGTCTGCTTCTAAGCCTGCCGCTTCAAAGGCAACAGCTAGCAAGACAACTAAAACGGTTGCTACTAAGGAAAGCGCGGCAAAGCCTGTTGCACCAAAGAGTGTTGCTACTAAGACTGCTACTTCCAAAACTACCAAAACTGCTGCTCCAAAACTTGTGGCGGAAGGCGGGGTTGAGGAAACAAGCGTAAAAAAGAGCGTTACAAAGAGGACGTCTACGCCAAAGGCTACCGCAACGAAAGCCGCAGGGACAAAAGTGGCGACTACCAAGACGTCGGCAAGAAAAGTTGCGGCGCTAGACGACGAGGCGCCAAAGGCAACAGCGCCAAAGCCTGCACCTAAGCCAGCAATGCCAAAGGCGCCACCTAAGGCAGGTGGAGCTGCTCCAAGTGCACCAAATGCGGCACCAAACGCTGCGAACGCAGCAAATGCTGCACCAAAAGCGCCAAAGTCAAATGTTAACGAGAATATGACGACTGAGCAACTTAAGCAAGCTGAGTTGCAGAGCGTAATGCGTGAAAGCAAGGGCGGAAGCGACCCTAAGAAGAAGAGAACGGTTAAGAAACTGTTGTTTGCTCTTGTATTGGTCGCAGTTGTTGCGGCAGTCGGTGTCGGAGCTGCGGTTTTAATCCCTATGCTCGTTGGAAACACGACTGATTACGAAATAAATGTTGAACTCAACAAAGATATGCAGTTTGGCGAGGATGTTCGCAGTTTTGAAGAGGCTGTAGTTGACTACCAATTCGGCGACCCTATTCAAAGAGGACTTTCAGTTAACAACAACGGCGAAGGTTCAGTGTTCATTTGCTTTAAAGTCGAAATTTATGACAAAAACGAAGAGGATACTGGATTTGTTATTGATATGCAGGCAGTGCCAGTTTTGCGTGATGGACTTTGGACGATTGGTACTGTAAATGAAAATATCAACGGACAAGGTAACGCTAACTCAATTTACTATTACTATAACAACATTCTTACTGAAAAAGATGGGAAAGCAAACACAGCAGTTTTGTTTAGAGAATACGCCGTAACAGCAGCAACTGAAATTGCTAATAGTTACGCTAATAAAACAGTTACTTGCAAGGTTACTGTTAAGTTCGCAAATGCTAACGTTACAGCACTAGCTTCGCACTCCGATGAATGCTGGCGTCTTGCGCCTGACGCTTGGAAGCAATCAATGCGTACAAAGGCAGGAAATTAATAATTAATATTTAAGTGTCAATTTAATGCGCAATTTAATGATTTGCTAATTTTATTGGTGAGGCATTTATTGATTAATTGTGTAATATTTAATTTTATGGAATATTAATAAAATAAATGCAGTTTATTAATTAAATTTTATTGTTTAATTAATAAAAAATTAATTAATAATAAAATAAATTTAGAGATTAATTTAATAATTAAATTTAGAAATATTTTTAAAATAATTTAATAAATAATTAAAGAAATATCCTTTTTAAATATTAATTTAAGGGATATTTCTTTTTATATTTTAAATGGTTAATTGGAAATATTTTTTGGGGGTTAATTAAAAATAATTTTATTTATTTTTTAAATGCAAAATAATAATCAAAAAGGGCAAAAATATCGCATTTTTGCTCTTATTTTTATGATTAATTGAGTGCATTTTTTTATTAATTTACAAATGCAAAAAAATAAATAAAATATTATTAAAATAAAGGCAATTTGACGAGTATTTTAATTGACTTATTAGCGTGAAAATTGGTATAATATTTTTGAAGTATAAGTGGGCGTTTTTTTAGAAAAAATAACGCTAAAAAATATTATTTTGCTGTACTCAAAGAATAATAAAAATAATTTATGAAAAAACTATAACAAAGCGATTTTTTGTTATTAGATTTTGGAGAACTTATGAGAAAAATTTATGCGCTATTGTTGACTATTTTTGTTGGGCTTGCGTGCACGTTCGCTGCGTGCGGAGACCCATACAAAGATATGAAAATGGAATTGATTTCCGAGCAGAGTGTTGAAATACTTTTGACGGAAAACGTTGAGGTTGATGTACCTGAGGGAGAATTCGACCCGAATACTGCGGAGGTTAAAGTAAAAATCTCGGGGGTAGATGAGGACATCTCGAAAGAGGTGTTGTTTACATCAAGCGACACATCCAAACTAAGGGTTAAACATACTGAACTTGTGGACGATGTTACGACCGCGGAAATTGTCGCTTACAAACCCGGTAATGTTGACCTTTACATAAACTCCAAAGAGGGCGGTAAGAAGTTGACTGTTAGGGTCAACATTGTGCGCAAAGTTTCAGCGGTAGCGTTTGACGCTTCCTACGCTCCTGCGGTTGTTGCAGGCGGGGCGACGCTCACGATTGACACGACAAAACTTTTGTTCACACCGAGCGACGCAAATGTTAGAGACTGTGAATTTGCACTTGTAGACGCGCTTGAGGGTTTCTCCATTGACGAGAACGGCGTTTTGACAGCTGCAAATGAGTCGACGGATTCGGTTAAGGTTAGGGTTACGCCCAAGTTTAGAGAAACGGACGAAGTTTATGCGGAAATCGACGTTAGGGTTTTGCCGAAAGTTGATAACGCAGATGTTGGTTTCAGTGGAACGTTTGGAGACGGGGAGGAGCCGCTAACCGACAGAATGCAGTGGGTAAAAAACGACCCGACGAAAAGTTATTACACCGTTACATTCAATCACACAAACGAAACGGTTAAGGATAGACTGCGCATTCGTGCAAACATCTCAAACATTGAGTTTTTGACTGAAAAAGAATCATCTCGCACAAATACATCGGTAACACTCAGTCCAATTGACTCGGGGGTTGTGCGTGTTGATTTTGAAATTTATTATTCTGGGTACGAAGATTTAGTTGTCGCAACGCGCAGCATTGAGTTTGAAATTGTTGACGCGGTTACGTCAATCAAAGCAAACGATTCGGTGAGTGAAATTACGATATTTAACTCAACTGAAGGTAACGCTAAATACGGCACTGAGTTAGTTGTAACACTGGCGCCAAACAGTGCTAGCAACCGCAAATTTACATTGGAAATTGAACAAAGCGTAAAAGACCGCTTGTTTATTGTCGACGCGCTCGGCGGTAAAATCGGGAACGAAAACGGCGAAATTGAGAGCGGAACCAAAATGCGTCTGAGCCACGACGGGTCAATGGCAAACAACGAGTTTACGTTTAATATTTGCCCAGTCGGCGAAGCTCTTTGCGAGAAGTTTACAATTAAAGTTAACTGCTTAACCGCGGTTGCTAAAGTCAACGTTGATAAATCGGTAATGCTTTGGTACAGCGAGGCGGCCGCTGCGGGTGTTGATAGGGAACTTGAGTACACAATCGAGCCAGAGGGCGCAAAGAAGTCGACGGTTGAAGTTGTTTCGAGTAACCCTCAAGTTGCGCAAGTTTACTTTGACCAAGCGAGCGAAACGCACAGGATTAAGGCGCTCAACACTGGGTTCTCAACCTTGACATTCTTGGTTGGCGGGCGCAGTTTTGCGAGTACATCAGTTGAAGTTGTCGCTCCGTATGAAAATTTCTTTGCGCGCATTAATTCACCAAAAGATGATAGGAACGTTATTGAGCGCAAAATGAGTAACGTTAATCACGGCGACGACGTTATCGGACAAACAGTGCAATCGGCAATTATTGAGGTCGGTGGGCGCGTTAAAATTAACGTTGACAGTTATCCTGCGACAGCAAAAATTCAAAGTGTTGAATACAGGATTGAGAGCGTCGACGGGATAAGCGCGTCGCGTGCGAAGATTGTTGACGGCTATCTGATGGCGGAGTCTAGCATTGAAAAGTTTAATGTTGTCGTGAAAGTTATAGGGTACACATATGACCCAGAGACAGGAAGATTGATTGCGTCAGAGGCAATGGAGAAAGTAATTTCGTTCGCAGCGATTGTTTCAATCCGCTCAATTTCACTCAATAAGACAAATATTACGGTAACGGACTTCAACTCACTTGGTATCGCCGAAGTCGAAAAATCGAGAGAAACGCTTTACGCGTCAATTACTCCTCAAAATGCTACAGTGAAAGCGCGTAACGTTCAGTGGAAAGTTAAGGAAACCCAATATCAAGACATCATCAAGGTTCAAGAGGATGGCGGAGTGCTTGTTACGGGTAAACTGCTCGGCAGCGACGGAAACTCAAGAACGGTAACCGTTATTGCCTCGATTACTGAGTACTCAAAAACGTATTCGGCAGAGTGCTTGGTTACCATTAAACGCGCGAAAACTGTCGAAAACATCTTACTCAGCGATTACGACAACGCGCGCGGCGTGTACTTAAGGAGTACCAACGCAACGGCGGGCAGCAGAGATAGTTACCAAATTAGGGCAAGCGCAGTTCCTGCTGACGCGGATAACACTAACTTTGTTTACTGCGCATTTGATATTACAAAAACTTCGGATGTGGATAACTGGTTTACAAACGAGGCTTATTATACAAGGGCGAATGAGTCTACGCTTATTGATGTTTCAAGTACGGGACTCATAACGCCAAAGAGTGGCGCGGGAGGCTATGCGGTCGTTTGGGTAATCCCTGCGGACAATATTAAGACTGACCCAATTAACTACGCGCAAATTACAATGAAAAGAGTAGTCCTTGTTAGGATTGCGGACGGGTCGGTTGATGCGCCATATGAAATTTTGAACTACACCGACTTGCTCGCTATCAATACGGCACTCGACAAGTCATATGTGCTTGCACAGTCTGTCGATTTGTTGGGCATTACTGACTTTGCGCCAATCGGCTCCAAGGATAACCCATTCACGGGGACTTTGAGCGGCAAGTATGTTACTACCGACGGCAGAACTATCATAAACAGCATTACAAACCTCAGACTCAATGTTTCGGGCGAAAACGGCGGCAACTACGGGTTGTTTGCAGCGCTCGGGGACGGCGAGGCGGCGGTTAGCACTGCAAAGGTTTCAGATTTAACAATTTCTTTAATCGCGAGCAATTTTGAGGTTGCGCTTGCGGCGGGCGAAAATGCGTACTACGGCGTTGTTGCAGGTGTCAACTATGGCGAGATTACCAATGTAAAGGTTAGATTTAACGCAAGCTTGACGATTAAAACGACAAAGAGCGGCAGCGCAACTTTGGTTGGTTACGCAATTGTCGGCGGGGTGGCAGGCGTCAACTATGGCGTGATTAAAAACTCCGCGAGTGTTACTTACAGCAAGTTTGGTGTTGTCGTTGACAACGCTTCAACGGCAGGCGCAAAGATTGGCGGCGTTTGCGGCGAAAACAGAGGACAAGTGCTGGGGCAGTTCTACTTTAGTGGCGACTTGTTGACTCCATCGACTGCGGAAGTTTCTTACAACGTCGACTACAATGACGAAACAATAAATTCAAGCATATACCTAACTAGCACAAGCCAAAACACCTACATTGGAGGCATTTGTGCGGTTAACCGCAACATCATTAACGGGGCATACTCCTCAGCAGTAATTTCCGCACCTGCAAATGTTGGCGGTATTTGCGCAGATAACTACGCAAGCATTTTGAGTGTTCGCTTTACTGGATTTATTAAAGCAAACAAAAATGTCGGCGGCGTTGCAGGTGTAAACAATAATGGAACGATAACTTTTGGTATCGTTGAAATTTGCGACGACAAGGTTCACTTTGAAAATTACGACAACTCAGCGGTCGAAAATTACGGCGGCGTTGTCGGCTCAAACGTATCAGGACAAGTTAAGTATAGTTTCATTAACTCATACAGCGCACAAAGAGACGTAAACAACAATAATAAAGACTTTAACATTACCTCAACGAGCGTTTCAAGATTTGGTGCGTTCGCTGGGCAAAATATGGGTACAATAACAAAGAGTTTTGCTAATGTCCAATTGAATACTAGTGTGCAACACATTTTTATTGGCATAAACGGCGGTACGGCTTCAAGTTGCTACACGCTTTCGTACGCGGGCGACTATGTTTCGACCAATCAAACAATTTATAGCGAGACAGCGAGCGACTTTACAACTCAAGCGGGGATGAACTTCGGTAAGAAGATTATCGTTATCGGCAGCGACGTTTCCGAGCGCGGGAACGTGTTGTTGACTGAAAGCCCTGAGAGTGTGGACGTTAAAATCTACGGTGAGCTAAATAAGGCAAACCGCGGGAAAACTAACGACGGCAATAGGTACTACAAAAACAGCGATAAGCAGTTGATTTTGTTCTACAACTCAGGCTCAGCCGCAACTGAGGCGCACAACACATACAAGTTGAATAATCTATTCAATGTGGTTGTAACGCCAAACACTAACAGAAACAAAAACATCGTCGTTAGCGTTATTGAAGGACAAAACATTGTCGACGTTGAGGGCGCTAACATCATAACAAAAGGGCGCGGGCGTGCAGTGCTAAGATTTGCGTGCGACCTAGACCAAAGCGTTTACGACGATATTGAAGTTTATGTTGATTACGGAATTACTAGCCTAACAGTTGAAAATATTTCTTCAAGACAAGAAGATAACCAAATTTATAACGAGTTGAAAATGTCAATCGAGTCAGTGTTTGACTTTGATATTGTTAACCACAACACTGAAATAAGCGGGAATGCTCAAAACAATTTCGCAGCACTCAGCAGCGGTGGGTACTTATTCTGGTTTGACGAGATTGATGTTGCTGAGTTTGATATGGCGATGGCAAATTCTGAAAAATCCGTGTTTGTTGCATATCAGAACAGCAAAATTATGAGAGCGTTGCGCGCTTGCACAAGTAGTGCACGTATCTATCCGTACATTTCGGCGCAATTTAGCAATGGGACAAGTGTTGTTGAAACAAAGGTTGTCTTGTCCGATATTTACTACTCTTACGACTTGATTATTTATCGAGGGCTTAGCAACATTGATTTGCAAAGTTCAAGCGAAGAAATTATGCCTAATACAACGCTCAACTACAACGTTGTTTTGACTACCGACCTAACATCTGATAAGGTTGACTTTGTTAGAATTTACAATGGCGAAAAAACAAGTGAAAAACTTGAAAACGGCGACTATGAGCAGTTTAACTATAACATCGCAACGGGTGCAATTGTAGACGCGCTCACGGGGCAGGCTAATAAGCAGATTTCTCAAAGGTCGAAGTTTGAAATGCAGATTTTGAGCGCAAACTTTGACGATGTTAACAATGAAAAAACTTTCGTGTTTGAAATTATCCCAAGTAAGGCAGTTGATGGCGAACTTGCGATTTTGACAAGCGAAGTTTACACAATTGAATTTGGCGTTACGTATGCAAACGGCAGCCAAGTTACAAAAACTTTCCAATTGACGATTAAGCCACAAGCATTGTCAAGCATTATCGTAAACCATTACAACGACGGCGCAGACTTTGACGTTAATTTGACGGGCGCAGGCGAAGAGGTTTCTCAAAAGATTATTTCAGGTCAATACGGCTTGCTCGTTGTCAATGTTTGGCCAGAATACAGCGTGTTTGATAGGCTTGAGATAGTCAGCAGCGTTGCACAAGGCGACGTCATCACCTTTGAACAAGTTTACTACAATGTAGACAACAACAACTATGATACCAAGGTGCAAAATACGCAACTTGTTGAAAATGGTATCAGCGTAAAACGTCAGTCAACAAAGAAAAACGTTGGCGGGCAGGACGAGTTTGCGTTCGACGGTAGGATTTTCTTGCGAACACTCACGGGGTCGATTGTTGCAACAGGGCAAGTGTTTACCGTTACAATTTCAGCATACTACGAAAATGCAACAACGCCATATTTGACGCAGAGCATTGAGTTGACTGCTCTTCAAGCGCCTTACCTTGAATTTAACTTGACAAACGGAAGAAATTACAAGAGTTTGGGGCACGAGTACTATATGGCTTACAGTGTTGGGGCGGAGTTTACCGCAGTTACCGACGCGGCTGTTAACGCAACGACGGGGATTGCAAGTAGGATTACTGACGAAAACGGAGACGTAGTAACAGACGTGGCTCTTACAAAGGTTGGAGACAGCGTCATTGCAAATGGCAGACAAACACTTAAGTACATTATCATTGCTAATGACAAACTTGAGGTTGGCAAGGTTTACAATGTTGAATTGGTTGTAACGCGCACAGTGGGCGGCATAACGACAAAGACAAGAATTGTCAACAAATTACACATTGTCGACTTCCTAATTGTGGGCTTTGACATTGTCGACGGCGAAACGGGCGAAGTGCTTGTTTCAGACGGAACACTTTCTCAGCCACTTTCAACTGTCGGCTGGCAGATTGTTATTAAACTCAAAACTCTCTGCAGCGACGTAAAACAGGCAAACGTTGTTAAAATTGAGGACCAACTCAATGGTAAACAAAAAATAGCAGGGCGTTACTACAACCCTTGGAAGTATAAAGTTTTGTCGGGTACAGGCGTTGGACAGTTCGCGACAATTGACAGTGCGGATGTTTCTAATAACTTTACGCTTGTAAACACAAACGACGGGCAAGGTTACCGCCTTATCGGTAGAAATATCGCAAACGTTGACACATTGATGGCAGATTTTAGTTACTACTACAATGATGGAAAACTTGCATTGCAAACGTCAGTCCTCGACCCAATCGACGGGAACCCAAGCACGCAGTTTAGGCTTGACTTCTCGCTTTCGACCTCAGAGGACCACCCGCTTCCAATTTACAACAGGGATGAGTTCCTTGCAATGGAAGAGGGAATTGACTACATTTTGCTTAACGACATTGACTTAGGATACAGTTACGTTCCACTCAATACGGCGATTAATTCGCTTGACGGGAACGGTTACACAATTTCAATTCGCTCTTTCTCAACGGTTACAGACGATGCGAGCGCGACCGCGATTAACTTAGGGCTTTTTGGCACAGTTGACGCGAGAACAACACTTAAGAACGTAACCGTTAGACTGGCGCAAAAGATGACCTACGACTTGCAAGACTACACAACAGTCAACTTTGGCGTCATCGCGGGCGCAAACGCGGGGATAATCACTAACGCGTGCGTCGACCAAGAACTTGACGGGACTGAATTACTTGAGCAAATCATCTTAGTTCAAAGTTCGTCTGAGACCTCCACAATAACTGCGAACATCGCAGGGTTAGTTGGGACTAACTCGGGAACAATAACCAACTCACGCGTTGAGTGTTTAAACTTGACCGCGAGCGGCAACGTAGGTGGTTTGGTTGCACAAAACTCAGCAACAATTTCAAGTTCGTACGTACTTGAGCCAGTTATTTCAAGCACAAGCGGAATGACGGGCGGGTTTGTCGCAGTAAACAGCGGCGAAATCAACACAAGTTACGTCCGCGGTAGATACGTTGAGGACAGCCTTAGAGCAAATAACGGAAACTATGGCTTGCTTGAAACAGTTGGGCAAGTTGGTGGATTTGTATGCGAAAACTATGGCACAATCAACGATAGTTACGCAAACATCAAAATCACTTCGCAATTTAGAAGCGCAGGCTTCGTTTACAAGAACGGCGCTAGAAGTGTAATTTACAACTGTTTGAGTTTGTCGGATATTATCCAAAACAGTATCGCGCATATGCCGTTTGTTGGTACCGACTCGACCGACCGCTTTTTGAACGAGGGGACGTTGACAAATGCGTACTACTATCGTTACAGCGACGAAAATGGCAATGGCGATAGGTTTGTTGACTACGACATCGACGGGAACAAAAACCCAGCGCAAGTTATGGCGGCGGATGACCTAAGAACAACCACTTCACTTGCGGGCTTTGCGTTCAGTAACCAAAGTGCGGAGTTCTCAGGCGTTTGGGTTCAACCAACAACCACCGAGTCTGCATACTTTAACGCAAGAACAAGTTTCGGTGCAGTCGGAACAATCGCGGGCTTTGAAAAACTTTCGTTTAAGGTAGGCGTCCCTGAACTTGTTGCGCCTAACGTAATTGCAAGAAGCGTGCGCCGTATCGACAAAATCGAGACAAACGATACGACAGGCGAAAGCATCTACAACTATACCTATGTTACTCAAAGCAACTTTAATGTCGCGGAAAACGAAAAGTATGGTTGCGCTTACGGCACAATCCACAACCCAGCGTTGATTGGTTCAGCGAAAGACTTTGTTTCGACATACGAAGTAACAAACAACGGCAATTTCGTTACTAAGTCAAGTATGAATAGCCGCGTGATTAAAGATGTTGACTTCTCAGAATACGAGGAAGTTCTCAAAACGCCAAAGGTTGATTTCTCAGGCATAATTGAGGGGAACGGGCTCGCAATGAGAAACATCTCTGTCGTTTCAAATGTGGACGAAAAGGCAGACAGGTTTGGATTGTTCAAGAGCATTGTTGGCGATTCAAATTCTCTCACGAACAACATCTCAGCAGTTAAAAACTTACAGTTTGAGTTCATTGAAGTTAAGTCAGCTTCAAGCAACATCGTCGGAAGTGTTGCAGGCTCACTTACAAACGCAAACTTGATTGACATCAATGTTTTAGGTAACAAAGTTGCAGTCAAGGGCGCAAACATTGTCGGCGGTGTCGTTGGACTTGTCGACGGGAACTCAAAACTCTTCCACATCACAACCAACATTTCGGTTAACAGTGGTTACAGGGATTCGGGGAACGAGTACATTGACGTCGACGACGAAACGCGCATTAACACTAAAAACGCGCTGTACGCAAACGACTCAATGTTCTACGGGGCGGACGACTTGCCAGAAACAAATACAAAGTTCATTAAAAACCTCTATGAATACGTAAGTTACGCGGGCGCAATCGCGGGCGTTATCGACACAAAATCGGACGAAACAATAATGGAATGCTACTTAGCGCCAAATGTTTATGACGTGAGTGTCAGTGGGAACGTCAAGGTTATCGGCGCAACAGCGGGCGGCGTGTTCGGAATGGTTGGGCTTTATACGTACGTTTCAAATGTCGAGTTTATTATTGAAACGTCAAGTTACATTTCGGGCGACGACTTCGCGGGCGGTATCGTCGGCGAACTTCGCGGGAAACTTGCACAGGCGAAAATTGAGCACGCAAAGCAAAGCGAAATCGACAAACTTGCGTTTGGTGCGACGAGCGACGACATCAATTTGACATTGTTCAAGAAAAACTCTACCACTAAGGCAAGCGGCGGTCTAGTTGGATTCAACTTCGGCGGAACAATCCTAGATTCAATCAGCCACGCTTACGTTAGAAACGCGCAAAGCAACATCGCAGGCGGCGCAGTCGGCATAACTATCTCAGGCGACATCAAAGCAGTTGTTGCGTCAGGTAGCGTACTCGGACGCACGTCAGTCGGTGGGCTTATCGGTGCAATTGTTTCGACATACGAAACAGGTGCTTCGTTCTACAATAAAGCGTTGTTGCCACTCTACTTTGATAGAGAAATGAACATTGACTGCACATTGAATTTTGACCCAGTGTACGACAACGACATAATCACTCAAAAAGACCAAAACTCTATGGTTTTGAGTTATGTTATGGCGGGGAACAATTGGACAACAAGCGACCAAGAAACGCTTGCTACAATCCAAAACTGGGGCGGCTTGATTGGTAACTATGATACCAACCTAACCAAAACCTACATTAACACAACCCACCCTAAAGACAAAGAAAGTCGCGTAAACCTCATCAACTTCTACGTTGCAGGAGCAAACGACAAAACAATGCTTTCTACACGTGGTAACGAGGGCGAAACGGACGACTGGATGCACATCGCTGAACCTATAGCGTTTGCAGAACTTAATAGCGACAACCTAGAGAAGTTCTACGGTAGTTACTATAGATTTGTTTGGGACATAACAGGCGAGGGCAAGTATCCGCAAATTGATATTAAAGCCGTTCCTGAAACAATCCCTGTCGAGTCGGCGAGCGACTTGTTGCAAATTATTTGGAACTTGTCGGGCGACTACTTGATTACCGACGACATCGACCTTGCGGACATTGATTCGTGGTTGCCGCTCGGGACTGAAAAGGAACCATTTAGCGGTAGTTTGCGTTCGGATGTCAAGGTTAAAAACGGGACACACCAAACAAAGAACACCTACTATCAAATCCAAAACCTCAAAATTGTTGCAAGTAACCTCCAACACGTCGGACTTTTCGGCGTAACGGGTTACAACTATAAAACAAAGAGTGGGGCAACCTTTGAAAACCTTGTCATAACTGTCGAGCAGATAGTTGGTAAGGACTTCGGGGATACGTCCGCCCACATCGGCGCACTTGTTGCCGACGCGCGTGGTGCAACAATTAAGAACGTCGTTACAACAAAAGCAAGCAAGGACGCAATGATTGTCAGCAGTAGTGAGTACACAGGCGGAATTGTCGGCGTGCTTGAAAATTTGCTTGTCGAGGACGACGAAAGCGAAACTGAAAATGCAAAGCGCATTATAACTTCCAGCGTCGAAGAGTGTCTGTCAAGCCTTGACATCGGCATTTTGAAACGCGACACCTCAGTTGCAGGCGGAAAGATTGCTAAAGTCGGCGGCGTTGTCGGTCAAATCAACGCGGGTTTGATTAAAGCTACCGCAAGTAACCAAAAAATTGGTATCGTTGAAAAGACTTCTGACGAGGTCAGCGGGCTGGTTAGTTATAAAATGCTTGACCAAAGCAACACATATAACGGCGAGTACTACAATATGTCGCTTTATATCGGCGGGCTTGTCGGCGCGAATGGGTCGCAAATGTTGACGACTCACGAGGGCGCTGCAATGCAGGATATAACGATGAAGCAGTCGTTCAGCAACAGCTCTATCGAAGTTTTGGCACTCAACCTTTATTCAGAAAACAAAATTGATACAGTTGTCGGCGGCTTCATTGGTCAAGTTAACGAAAACGCCAAGATTTCAAACTCGTACGCGTCGGGCAGCATAACAGTTGACGGCAAAACGACGGGCGAAACGGTTACAAACTCAATCGTAATTAGTGGTTTTGCGGGGCAAATTGTCGTTCCACAAATCACAAGTGGCGAAAACGTTATTTCAAGCAGTTACAGCCTTGTTACATTGCTCGATAACTCGAACACTGCCACAATCAAGGGGTTTGCGCAGATAATGGGGCAAGACAACTCCAACTTGGTTGACATAACCAACAACTCCAACTCGCAGTTTATCGCAAACAATTGTGTGTACGAACACTACTACGCATTGGTTGTTGATTACGACGAGAATTTTGGAACATCCAGCGCAGGACTTATCAACAGGTTTAGCGGGGAAGAGAACTTTAAAGCCGACCCAACGCTCTATTACCCAGTTTTGGGCGTCGGTTCATACACACTTGGAATTAACGACCGTACTGCGGATTTCGCAGTCTACGGCGACACCAAGGGAAGTAAACTCAACCCAATCACGCTATCACAATCAACAGACTTACTAAACATCACCGACTTTGCGACAGGTAGCGAGGAATACAATTATTATCTTGTTACTGGCGACGTAACAGATATTCCAACGCACGTTTACGACGATAACGGGAACGTAATCTCAAACAACAGCCCAATGATTAGCGAGTTCTACGGTTTCTTGAACGGAAACGGTTACTCAGTTAACGGGTTCACTGTCAAAGAGTCTCCAAAGGTATTTGACGAGGATTACGAAGAAGTCGTTGACACGCTAGGCATTGAAAATGTCGGCTTGTTTAGAACGCTTAAAAAAGGCTCTTGCATTTCGGGCTTGAGTCTAACCGATGTCTACATTGACTTCCAATCAAGTTCAACAATTAATAACTCGGTTATGAACGTTGCAGGACTTGTCGGAAAGATGGAAAAGGGTGCAATTATCTTTGCTAGCACCGTTTCGGGTGAAATCTTTGCAAAGGGTGCTCAGGCATACGAAAACATTAGCGAAGTTAAAACGCTCGTTTCCAAAAACCAAACGCTCAACGTGGGCGGCTTGGTCGGGGATATGGAGGGCGGTAGCCTCATTAACTGCGGGAACTACGCGCGCATTGCATCCTTTGATTACAAGGTTTACAAAAATGCGGGTAGCGCCGGCGCAAAGAGTTTGCAAACGCTCAACGCGGGCGGACTTGCAGGAAAAATTACCGACGGCTCAAGTTTGGTAAACATTTTCTCAATTTCGCAGATGAACTACAACGACACTAACAGCGATAACATTAGCGTTGGGTACATCGCAGGTTACGCTAAAGACTCGACGATTAAGAGTTACTACGGTAAGGTTGAAGTCGTTAAACAAGAGTACACAAACTCTGTGAAACTTGCTTCAAACGTAGGTAACAATGTTACAAGCACGGAAGGTCGCTCAACGAACATCATCCAAAATGAACTTATCCAAAACATTGGGGCAGTTACAGCGGACGACCTAAAATATAACTACGGCTATGAGTATAACCCACTCCTTGCCGAGAATGTGCCAAAAACAAGCATAAGAGAGGGCGAGTTAGAGTATTATATCCCTGTCAACACCGAAACAATGATGAACCTAATGAAAGGCGACTACAACATCAAACTTCAAGGCGACATCTACATTGATAGTTCTGCCGTGTTTATGCAAGGGACGTTGAACGAAACTGTGCCTGTCAACAACTTGACCGCAGCGACCTACAGCGGGACAATCGACGGCGACTACAACAGGGTTTACGGGCTGAAAGGCGTCTTGACGCTCAACCTCAGCGGAAAACTCACAAACATTGGCTTCAGCGGAACAAACAGTTACAACATAACAACCCCTGACGCTAACGGCGATGTTTTGGGTAACGTCGTTAAAGTTGTCGATTCGTCGGCAACAGTCTCTGTTGTCGACCTATGTATCACTGACAACAACTTGGGACTCGCAAGGTCATTCAATTCAGGGTACATCAGAAGAGACTTGAACATTGCAAACGACCTTAAGAATAAACTTTCTAGCGACCTTTGGATGAATATGAGCGCAACCAACGACGCAAGTGAGGACAGACTCAGACCATTTGTTGAGTACTGGGATGAAATCGACGTCCGCGGCGTGTATCTTGAGACAAACGAAGCGACTAAAACGGTTGATTTAAGTAGAGCGGCGGGTGAGGGCGCAACTAGCAGCGAAAGCGGCGAGGGCAGTTCTGACCCATCCACTGGCGAGGGTAGCGGAACTGTTAAAGAGTGGCGCAACAACATCAAAGACACCTACCAGCTTGCAAAATACGCAAAACTTATTAACGACGGCGACGTCTTTGAGTTGAAAGTTACCGAACTTGACCACACGTCAGTGTTCGATTTGAGCGGGAAGATTTGGTCAAGCCTTATCAATGAAACAAACACAATACTTTCAACAAGTGAAAATGTTAACGAAAAAGCGAAAATCCAAAACCTCTACGTTGAGGGCGTTAACAACCTCGGATTTATCAGCACTTACAATTCGCCTAGCGGCAAGATTTCAAACCTTGAGTTTGTCAACGCTAAAATTGTTAACTACGGAATGACCGAAACTTCACAACTGGAAAACATCGGGGTTGTTGCGGGGAACGTTCTAAACGGCGACGCAGACAACATTAAAGTTTCAGGCGTTGTTAATATCGACGTTCCAAAGGCAAACTATGTCGGCGTAGCGTTTGGTAAAACCGCGGGAAACCTTGAGTACATTGACACAACAGCGACAGCTGAAGATGTTTTAAGTTCAAAAGTGAAAGGACTCGATTTTGTCGGTTCAATCGCAGGTTCGCTCATTTTGGCGAGCAAAACAGCTAGTTATGTTGACAACAACTACACAATCCAAGGTAGAGACTTTGTAGGCGGCTTGTTTGGTTACACGACGGGTAGCAATAACCCTAACATCTATTTCTACGAGAAGAAAACTGTTGAGGCAGTCGTAACGACTACTTACCACAAAAACGCAGGCGAAGTATACGGAAGAAACTTTGTAGGCGGCGTGGTTGGTTATAACGGTGAAACCACTTTGAACTTGCCATCTAACGCGGGCAACGTTTCAGCGGTAGGTTACGCAGTCGGCGGTATCGCAGGATATTCTTCATCGAAAATCTTTAGTGCTCAAAACGGCGACAACAACACAGCAAACAAATCAATTTACTACAATGATTTGATTGAAGTTAGCGACTTGCCACAAACTGAATTGGCGCAAACACGCACAGAGTACTTTGAAGAAATCGCCCTTGCAGACGCAACTTACTCGGTTACAAGCGCAGGCGTCGGTTACTTCTTCGGCGGGATTGTCGGGTATCTTGACAAAACAGACATTCGCGCGGATATTTCAAACGGCGACTCAAGTTCAAGACCAAATGTAAACTACGCAAAGATTGAAGCAAAATCCTTTGTCGGCGGTATCGTTGGTTACAACAGAGCGGGTAGCCTGTACGCTAAGAATGTTTACCTTGAGTCGGTTGATAACTCGACCCTTGGCTTGCGAAACTATGCTAGCATAATCGGCGAAAGTTTTGTCGGAGGTATCGCGGGTATCAGCTTAAATGTTGATGATAAACTCGCAACAATCAAAGACAGCATTGTGGATATTAGGAACGCGGGCAGAGTCATAGTAGGTAAGTATTGTGTCGGCGGCGTCGTCGGTGCAAACTACGGACAACTGTGGTCTGTTGCGGCAACTGGTAATATGGCAGGTCAGACAACTAACTATGGTGGTATCGTGGGTTACAACGCTCAAGGCGGCGACGTACAATACGTAAACTCATCAATGGTTATGACGATTTCTGCTAACGACTTCTCAATGAGTTTGGCTGCAAGTGTTACAATGTCAGGCGTCGAAACGAATTATTACGTCGGCGGCGTCGTCGGGCACAATGTGGGCGTACTCAAAAAGGCAAGTTACAACAACGGCGGCAGCGGTGCGGCTGATGCGGGAACAATCAAGTTTGCCGTTGCTAACGACCTAACGAGCGTAACTGCGCAAAATGTTTACATCGGCGGCATTGTCGGTGTTAACAGCGGTACGGTTGAACAGGTTTATACCGACGCAAATACGACGCTAATCTACAGTACCTATGAAGGTGTTACAATTGGCGGAGATGTTCACATCGGGGGCTTGGTTGGATTAAATAGCAAGTCTGCGACTATTAAAGACAGTTACAGTATTGCTAAGATTGTAAACTACTATAACGCTAAGTTGCAAGGAAGCGTTACCGAAACGGAAATTGCGAGCGTTGGTAGCGAGGTTGCAGGTGGGCTTGTTTACGACAACCGTGGGTCAATTACGTCGTGCTACTCGACTTACTGTACGTACGCGGTTAACACGGGTACGGTTTCAGACGATTGCTACGTAATGGCTTTGAAAACTATTCAAAAGACTGTAAGTGAGGGCAGTTCTACCACAACAAAGAGTGTCCTTAACTATACTGTTGACGACTCAATTTCGGGCAATGTTGATAGTTTCTACAAATTTATGAAAAATAAGTTTGTAATTGCAGATGTGGATATTGCAGAAATTTTTGTAGATGATTACAGGATGATGATGGGGTACGAGGCGCAAACTATTGGCATTAAGTTTGAATCTATTGATGGCACATTTGCAGATACTGACTACTTGGTAAACATAAAAGATGTAATTATTGATAAGTATGTACAATTTTATTATTCTGCTTCAATATTTAATTGCAATTGCGACGTGAGTGTAGGTTGCGATTGTGCTTTGCGTGGTTGTTGTGATGCAGCCTGTGCGTGCCGTCTTGGAAGTGATATTGCAGCGCATTCTCCAAATTGTTTCCATAAGCACAAAGAAATGTGGCTTGAATACTTTAACGAGAGCAAGAGTGGTAAAGCACAGGAGTTTATTGATAGCGTATCACATCAGATGTTCCAAGATGTAGTATTTAATCTTGCATACACAGGGGTAAATACTCCTACAAACAAAGACACTGAAGGAAATTCTCAGAACGCGTCGCCATCGCTTACCACTATGCCAACAACAGGCTTTATTGGAAAGGGAACACAAAGCGACCCATACAGAATTTACAGCGTTGACGATTTCGATACTTTGAATAGACAACTTGAATTTGGTAATTCATTTATCGGCAAAACATTCAAACTTATGCGCGACATTGATTTGAGTGGAGCAAGATTGTCAATAAGCAGTTCGGATTATTCATTCCAAGGTGTGTTTGACGGAAACGGAAAGACAATTTACAACAATGTTATCAGCGATGAGTCAAATGACAATGTGGGATTGTTCCAAGTGCTCGGCGGTGGTGGACAAATTAAAAACCTCACTCTGGTTGACTGCACAAGCGCAGGTGTAAACAATGTTGCCTTGCTTGTCGGCAAAAACCTAGGCGAAGTTAAGGATATAACCGTTCACGCTTCTACAACGCACGCAAAAGTTACCGGAACGGAAAACGTGGGCGCACTTGTTGGATACAACCTAGGCTCAATTGAAGGCTGTTCAGTTGGCGCCGAAGTTATCGGGACTAGAAATGTGGGCATAATCACTGGTTTGAATTCAAGCGGACGTGTGTTTGCCTGCGAAACAATTTTGACGCATGTAACTGCTGATTCGACCTCAATTAACAACCAAAGTTCAGCTGAGGGTACCGAAAACGTAGGTGGTATTGTTGGATACAACCAAGGTATTGGGACAATCAGTCAGTGCTCTAACGAGGGCGCGGTAAGTTGTTCAAGTGGTTACGGCGGTGGTATCGTTGGGTTGTCAGATGCTAGAGTTATTAGCGAGACATACCACGCGATTAGCGACGTAATTAACAGCGGTAGCCTTATGGGCGGCGGCAGGTTAGGACAACTTGGCGGTAGAATTGCTGAGAATGCATATAACGTTTTGGTTACATCTAATGTTAGAGCACTCGGCGAGGCGTCTGCAAGTGTTGTGAACTGCTACGTTGTTGACGGGTCAAACACTGTGTTGTATCAAAACAATGCGTTGAAAACACAGGTTTATGCCGGATTTGACTTTGACAACGTTTGGGGTATGAGTTCAACTGAACTTAATGTTTCGACGAACCAATACAGTTACCCATCACTTAAGACAGGAGAATACAACTATCCAAAACTTAGAAATCTCAAAACTTCTAAGGAACTTGATGCACAACGGGGTGGTTACTTTATCAATCAATATTTCAACACCGACGATGTTGATTCGACAAACCCTACATTCTATGTTGAATCACAATATCAATTTGAAGTGTTTATCAACTACTTCTTGGGCGAATTGATTGTTAAAGACCATTACGACCCAATGGTTGTACCTGACGAAGAAAATGAGGGCGCAGTTGTTCAAGTTTATCGTCAAGATAGGGCATTGTGGGCTTCAATTTCAAGCAATGCGCAGTACTTGATGACAAGCAAAACATTTAAGTTGTACAAATCTGCATTGAATGCAATGGAGGCTTCTAATAAGCCTGCGGCATACAATGACAGTCAGTCATTTAGTAGTTGGACTACGCTTGATGGCACGTTTAATACGACGTTAGACTTTAGCGGTATAACGATAAGTATTGCTTCATTTGACGATAAGTACTTGCTCGGCGATAACGACGGTTGGTCTTATGGCGGATTTATGGCAACATTTAGTGGAACTACCAGTTCACTCAATCCATTGGATAGAAAAGCTAGCGCTATCAAAAACTTGAATTTGGAATTTAGCCACGCTGCTGCAAGTTACCATTTTGGTGGTATTGTTGCAAGTCTAGGGAATGCTGATATTATTGATTGTAGCGTTGCCTACAAAGGGACTGCTCCTATTACCTACGGCGATGGCAGTTTGCAAGTTTCGAGTTTTGCGGGCGCAATTGCAGGTTCCGTACATAGAGAAACTGACGAAGATTCAACCTATGGCGTAATTAAAAATTGTTCTTCTTCGGGCATAACAAACGAAACATTTGTAAATTACGCAAGCGTTGTTTTGGACACGAACCTTAGTGGAAAGAAACCTCTTATTTGATTAAGATTAATAATTAATTGAATAAACACGCCAAGTTAATTGTTTTTAAGTTTTGTCAACGCTCACTATTTAATAAGCATTGTCAATTCAATAATTTTAAGGCAATTAAGTTTCAAATTCACTTTAGGCTACAAAAAAGCCACACGGGAATAACCCGTGTGGCTTTTTTTTATTGTTTATATGTAAGTGTAACAATCAATTAAAATGTATTAGTTAATAAAATTGCTTAAATTGAATTTTGAACAAGGATATTTGCAATCAATTAACTATTTTAATATAATTTTGATTTTTATTTTTCCATTTCGTCTTTTTCAACTGCTTTAGCTGTTGTTTTGTTTTCGGCCTCTTTAGCAGGTGTGCTAGCCGCAACTGCGTCGTTTTGTTTGTGTTCGCCGCAAAGTTCGTTAAGTGGATAAAAATCAATAACGTCATTGATACCCATTTCGTTAACTGATTTTTTCAAGCGGATAACATCACTAACTTCCAAATCTTCCGCCAAAACTTTGCAGGACAATCTTTTAAGTTTTTTAATGTCTTGTACTTTAATTGCAACTTTTGAGCCCGCATAAGCCACAATACCTAGTGCTCCCGCAATCAAGAGTGCTTCTCCAACAGGGGAACATTCGTGAATCATATTTAGGTTATATTGAAGTGCCGCAAAGTGCTGGGAAATGGTGTAATTGCCTATATTTTCCAGTTTTGCATAAACAGGGAAAAATCCGTCTGTAAGTGCTTTAAGGTTTCCGCCAACTATACCGAGTATACCAACATACTTGCCAGCTTTTTTAACGTGGCGCAAACTTGTTCTTTTTGCGTCGCTCTTAATCATTGCTTTAACATTTTTGTTTACTTTTTTGAAATATTTTTTGTCTTGCTTGTCAGCATAATACTTTTCTTTCAAAGCCTTGTAAAGTTGTTTAATTTCGGCGTCAGAAAGTAGGTTAATATTCTTTGGGTTTTCCAAAGCAGCTAAAAACTCTCTCTGTTCAGCGTCTAATTTTGCAGGGTCAACTTTAATACCCTCTTGTGCGTTTTTAGGCTCGTCTGCTTCAGTAGAAATAACTCTTTGTTCCGCATTAGTAACTGCGTCGCTCTTAGTATTTTCATCGTTTTGTTCAACAATTGCATTAGCAACATTGAAAAGGAATTCAGCATCGTAAGCCGTAGTCTTTTTGTCAGTCATAATCTCATACTCCTTTGTTGTTGGATTATGATTTGATTATAACGCAAAAAAAGCGATTTGTCAAGACTTTCGCCAAAATTCTCCCCACCGCTTTTCCATAAAAAGTTATTGAATTTTTTGTGTTAAAAAATTTGTTTTTATTTATCCACTTTAAAAAAAAATAAGTTGTATTAATAAAACATATCACTATCTTAAATGTTGAGGAAATTATTTAAGTAAAATAATTGACTTTTTCTGATTATAATGCTAAAATATATCTAAATAACAAAGGAGGGTAAGTCATGATTGTATTAAGTATACCTGCTGCAACTTGCTATTGTTGTGATTGTGACGGGAAAGGTCATTCAAAGTAATGAGTGGGTAATTCCCCACTTGTTTTTTTGTTAATTATACTTGGGCAGGTTAAAGATGAAAGTTTCAAATTTTATTGTTGCTAAACAGGTTGGTGATGACTATATTTTGTTTTCGACTATATCAAAGAAGATTATAAAAGTTTCTAAAGAGTTTTATAGTGAGATGAATGATTTAGATGAGCAGAACTTAAAAGTGATAAAATTGAATGAATTGCAATTTTTGCTTGATTCGTATTTTGTTATTGAGGATAATGTTGACGAAAAACGGATTGTTGAAGCCGCTCTTGATATTGATAGGTTACATCAAGAGATATTTTCTAGTTATATTGCTTTTTCAACCTTATGTAATTTTGCATGTGTTTATTGTTATGAAGAGTGTCAAACGGAAAGAAAATTTGTGATGAATCAAGACATTCTAAAAAAACAATCGAGTGGTACAAGTTTATTTTAAGCAAAAATAGATATAAAAAGTGTAAGATTACTTTGTTTGGTGGTGAACCTTTATTACATAAAAATCTTATTAAATTATTTGTAAAAGAAATAAGAAGTTATACTCAAAATAATGGAATCACACTAAAATTGGCAATAATTACAAATGGATATCTGTTAGATCAAGATATTGTTGACTTTCTTGTAGTTAATGGGCTAGAAGAAATTCAAATAACTCTAGATGGAGTAGGGCGCGTTCACGATGAAAGGAGACCATTGCGTGGTGGTGGGGCGACTTTTGAGCGCATAATCAAAAATATTAAATCAATAGATAAGTTTGCGGGGATTTTTTTATTTAGGGTTAGTTTTGATAAAAGCAATATTTTACAGGTAAAAGAGTTAATTAAGTATTTAAAAATTATGCGACTCAAAAATGATTACGAAATTTATTTGGCGCCTATTCATCAGACAACTGCACAAAGCAAATCTGCTTGTTCTTTTTGTAGCAGAAATACATCTGATGACTTAGATGCACTAATATGTGCGTATAAGGATTTATACTTATATATGAAAGGTTTAGATTTGCCAATCCCAAAATATATTAGTAATGGGGCATGTATGACTGTTTCAAAGGATACTGTATTGGTTGATCCTCACGGAAACTTATTTAAGTGCGTTGAGATGGTAGGGCTTGAGAATTTATCAGTTGGAAATGTTGCAGAATTAAATTATAGTCAAAGTTTGCTCGATTTTATTGCACATCCCAACTTTAAGAAATGTATTGAAAAGGGCTGTAAATACGTATGTATTTGTGGGGGTGGATGTTTGATGAAATCATATTTAAGGAATTTGACGCTTAATGAATTAGATTGTCAATATAAATTATTTGATGAACTTATACCATTTTTATTGGAGAAAAATTATGGAAATAAATAATAATGAAATTTTCAGAGAAACGATTGAAAATATAGTTAGTAATGAAACAATTAATAAGGTCATTATTAGCAATCCCACAAACAAAAGCGCAAAGTACAAAAAGGTTGTGATTGAAAATAAAAACGACCACTATATGGAAAATGCGTACACTGATAAACATTCATTTACCAACAATTTTGACGTTTCTGCAATTGTTGAAAGGATAGATTTTTATCGCAATGACTTCAAACAAATCAATATTTTTTCTAATGAATTTGAATATATGATAAAGATTTCAAAATCGGGAAAACTCTTTTTATCGAAAACCAAACTAAAAACTGAGTTAAAACTATCTTCAACAAATAATAGAGTTAAAAACTATATTTTTAATGAAAACGAAATTATACAGCCACTTATTGATATGGGAATTTACACAGCTGAGGGGAAAATTGTTAAATCTATGTATGATAAATATAAGCAAATCAATAGATTTATCGAGTTGATAGATGACTATATGAAAGATAATAAGTTGAGCAGAATTAATATTGTTGATTTTGGATGTGGCAAGTCATATCTAACATTTGTTGTTTATTATTATTTTAAGTATATAAAAAATACTGATATAACTATGGTAGGCTTGGATTTAAAAGAGGACGTTATAAAAAAATGCAACGAAACGGCTAAGAAATACGGCTATTCTTCTTTGCGTTTTGAACTAGGGGACATAAATGGTTACAAGCCTAATATGGATATTGATATGATAATAACGTTGCACGCTTGCGATACCGCGACGGATTACGCATTATATAACGCGATTAATTGGAATGTAAAAATGATTTTTTCTGTTCCGTGCTGTCAACACGAGGTCAACAAGCAAATTTCTTCGGAAAGTTTGCCGATTATAACGCGATATGGGCTAATTAAGGAAAGAATTTCTTCAGATTTTACTGACATAGTGAGATGTAATCTACTAAAAGCGATGTCATACAATGTGGAGATGATTGAGTTTGTCGGCTTTGAGCATACGCCTAAAAATTTATTAATTAGGGCAAATTTAACAAGAATTCCTTTAGATGTTAGGAAAAAATATTTGCAAGAAGTTGTTGATTTAAAAACTGCTTTTAATTTTGAGCAAACACTTTATAAACTATTAAAAAATAGACTTGATGACTTACTGTAATATTTATTGTTAAACCGCATAACCTGTGTATGTGGTTGGCGAAAAACAGCGGCAAATTAACCAAACAAAACCTTAAACTAATTTTTTTGAGAGGAACTTTACTAAATAAAAATAGTTTACCTATCAAAATAAAAAAATACCAAACAAAATTGCGCCGCATTTGGGCAACGTTGTTGGTCTTTTTTTAGTGGTTGTAAAATCTTCTAAATCGCAATAAAATCGCGGTTTTTAGGATTTTTTTGTGTTTAAACAAAATTTTATATAATAAAACTTTATTTCATATAATAATGAAACTTTTATTTAATTACTTTATTATTTAATTACTCAATAACTTAATTATTTAATTGGTTGATTATTTAATTAATATAGTTTTATAATCTAAAATAATTTAACAATACCTAAGCATAATAGTGAAGCTTTTATTTTAAAATATTTAAACAACAATAAGCATTTTAACAATATTTAATAGTCATTAATATTTTGTAATATTCTTTAAATACTGTATGCTGTTGAGCGCATTTTACATGCGAAGTTTCACTGAACTAATTTAGCATTTTGAGTTCGTTTTCGCCGAAGATAACGAATTGCGCAAAGCAGTTGTCTCGTAGTAACGTGAGTTGGCGCCCAAGGTTATTGGCACGCGGCATAATGGTTACGTCAAACTTGTCTTTCAGCGAGTCGGCGTAGCGTTTCACGTCAATAAAGTCGTCCTCTTTTCTGTAAATTACCGCAACTTTTGGCGTCGTGTTCATACAAAAGTCGTTCTCGCTAATTATCGTAAACAGACGCTCAAACCCGAGCGAAAACCCAACAGCGGGGCAGTCGGTCTTGGTAATTTTCCCAATCATTTTGTCGTAACGTCCGCCGCCGCCGCACGCGCCCTCAAACCCGTCGAGAAAAACCTCAAACACGCAGTCGGTGTAGTAACCTTGTCCGCGGATGATTGAAATGTCGAAGCAAGCGTTGTAAAGTCCGCTGCTAAACTCGCTCACCGACTCAATGAGTTTTTTCATATTGATAACGTCGTCGCTTTCCTCAACATACTTTAAAAGGGCGTCGAACCCGTTTTCTTTGATGTCGACGATTGTTTCAATTAGCGAAATAACCTTTTCCGTAGGGTAGTTTTCAAGCAAAAGCTCGCTTTTAACGCCCTCGTAACCGATTTTGTCGTACTTGTCTAGCGCAATACAAATTTCCTCGCACTGATTAGGGAAGAACCCGTTGTTAACGATAAGCTGGTTGAGAATTTTGCGGTTGTTTATCTTGAAAATAAAGTTCGTGAACCCAAGGCAGGTCAGTGCCTCTCCCGCACAAATTAGCAACTCAATTTCGGCGTTAATGGAAGGGTCGCCCAAAATGTCGATGTCGCACTGCGTGAACTGACGCTTGCGCCCGCGTTGTGGCCTATCCGCGCGAAACGCCTCATCAATCTGGAACGACTTAAACGGTGTTGGTAGGAAGTTTCTGTTATTCGCGTAAAACCTTGCGAGCGGAACGGTCAAGTCGTATCTAAGCGCAATGTCGCTGACGTCCCCAACTGTGAGGTTTGGCTTGCTTAAATCAAGTTTCTCCCCACGCTTTAACACCTTAAACATTAACTTAACATTGTCGCCGCCCTCGCTGCCAAGCATAAGGTTTAAGTCCTCTAAAATTGGCGTCTTAATTTGCAGAAAGCCGTTTTTTGTATAAGTCGACTTGATAATGTCGTAAATGTAGTTGCGTTGTTGCATTTCTTTCGGAATGTAGTCTTGTGTGCCACGTACTGGCTCAAAGTTTTTCATAAAGTTACCCTCAGTTTTTAATAGTATCTATTATTATAATACATTTTTTCTTAAAAAGCAACAACTTGCACATAATATGTGCGCAGCGCTCGCGAAAACGCACTCAAGCCGTGTTTCGGCGCCCCAAAAACTACGACTCAGCTTGCGTTTCGGCATTTTAAAACTATGGTTTAGCGTTCGTGTGCCGCTCCCAAATTGTGCCGACGCGGTATTATAATGTTGTGCGTTGGCAACCTCTCCAACCGTTCCTCTCAACAATGAATTTGCGCGTTTGCGTTATTAATAATTGCGCTGATATAATGTCGTTAGTGATATGTTGTTAATAATAGTGTCGCACGCGCGCGCGAGGAATTTAAGACGTGGGGTACGCTGTTTTGCGTTAAAAACGCCAAATTTTGCGAAAACTTTTCCAAATTTGCGGCTTTATTGCGGTTAATTAAATAAAATCTTGCCAAATGGTATTGACAAAAAAGTTGTAAAAAAGTATAATATAAGCAAAGAAAAATGAAAATTGGGAGATAGCGAATGAATTATCAGAAATTTGTTGTATTTTTAGTTTCATTGTTAATGTGCGTCGCAGTCGGCGTTACAGTTTACTATTTTATGAAAGACGAAGAATACATTTTCTTGCAAACGCAGGAAGTTAATGTCAACGTGGGCGACAAGTTCAAACTTGATTACACTCATGAGAACCCGCTCGACAGCACGGAAATTAAGTGGGAAATTAAGGACAAAGACTTGCTCACTTATGACGAAGAGACGGGGATGTTTACAGCTATTGCGGGCGGTACAACGGAAATTTGGTTGGACACAACTCGCAAAGATTGGAAAATCCAACAATGCTACGTTAAAATCGGCGACGGCAGCGAGGAAAATCCAACAATTATTAGTAGTGGGGACGCCTTGAAGAACATCGGCACGACAGGGCACTACATCTTGATTAGCGACATCGACTTGCAGGGACAAAACTGGGCTCCACTTTGCTCGGCAGGCGCTTTTGCTGGGGAACTTAACGGAAACGGGCACACAATCAAGAACTTGACAATCACGGCAAACGCTGTGCTTGGCAATGCGGGTTTGTTTGGCGAACTCACTTATCGTGCTTACGTTCACGACCTCGTGCTTGACACAGTTACGATTAGCGGAAACATTGAAAATGTCGGCGCTGTTGCGGGCACAAACTGCGGTTTGATTGAGAAAGTAAGGGTTGTAAACGCAAACTTAAGTTCACTTCGCGAGTCTACAACGCCGTTGATTGGCGGTATCGCGGGCGCAACGAAAGCGAACGCGGACGGCGCACTTTCTACTGAACTTTTGAACTACAATATGTTCGGGCGTATTGACCGCTGCGAGGTTTCAAACGCAAGCCTTTCATCAAGCAAAACTGCTTACATCGGCGGGTTGACCGCGCGTCTTGACGGTGGTTTCGTGCTTAACAGTTTCTTTGTCGGAAACATTGCGAGCGCGGAAAGCGTGTCTACAACTGGTGCGGGGATTGTTGCAACAATGGTAGCGACTTCAAAATCCAACGCGAAGTTGAAGGACAACTACGCAGTTGTTACGTTCACAAACGTCGCTAAAAAGGCGGGCGTTGTGTACCAAAGTAACTTCAGTGCGTACGTAGATGGTTCAGGTAAAGTTATTTCTGAAAACATCATTTGGGGACAATACTTTGACGCAAATGTTTGCAACGACCCAAGCGTTAAAGCGATTGTTTCGACAGGCTATACAAACGAAAGCGACTACAACGCTAGAGTTAATGACGGGAAACTTGTCGCTAGCGGCAAATCGACAAGTTTCTTGAAAATGACAGACGAAGGTCAAGACACAATCTACAGCCACACCAATTACAAGGGAATTACTTTCTATGAGAAATCCTACAACTACGATTTCTCGGTAACTTGGAAAATTGACGCGCAAACTAACAACGGGTATCCTGCGCTAGTTATGGGCGGTAAGGCTGACGACGCTATTATTGCAATCACAGGCGACGAAGCACCTGAAGACCCTACACCAGAAATTATAGTTGATAAAAGGTCGCTTTGGCAAAAGTTGGCTGACTGCAAAGAAGGCGAGGAAATCGCGCTTGCAAGAGAGGACAGCATTGACTGGAACTTCGGCGACTGGGAAGTTATCGGGACTGAAGACAACCCATTCAACGGGACTTTCAACGGAAACGGCGCGACGGTTAAGAACATCAAGATTGTTGCGGGTAGCGACTACAAAGGATTGTTCGGCGTGCTCGGCAGCAAGGCGAGAATTACAAACATCACATTTGAAAATGTTAAGGTTGTTGGCGCGGACGGATTTGATTACGTAGGAATTGTTGCGGGTTACAACAACGGCGGGGTAATCAGTGGCGTTACTGTCAAGAACTTCGAGATTGTTGGCGGTAAAAACGTTGGTGGTGTGGTTGGTTATAACAAAGGCATCATCACGGAAACAAATGTTATTAACACCGACTCCGCTTACAAGAACATCAGCATTAATAGCAATGCCGTTGCAAGAGTCGGCGGAATTGCGGGACTCAATAAACTCACGATTTCAGACTCAAAATGCACGGTTGAGTTAACAGTCCAAAAGACTGACGATAGCGACACCTACGTCGGCGGAATTGCGGGCGAAAATGGTGGTATTATCGCAAACTCAATTAGTAAGTCAAACATTTTGGCTAAGTCAAACGTTTGCCGCGTCGGCGGAATTGTAGGACACAACACAGCCACGATTGCGCAAGTTGCTTACAAAGGCTCAATCACTGCTAAAACAGACAGCAGCAATGCTTACGTTGCAGGTATCGCGGGCTTCAACATCCTCAACGGGCGCATTGAAAAGAGTTCCGTTCAAGGGACATTCACTGCGTACAATGTAGCAGGGCTTGTTGGTTATAACGCAAACAATGAAACATATATTTCACAATGTAACGTTGAAAACACAACACTCAGCGGCGAGCAAGTTGGCGGATTTATCACAACAATGAGCCTCGGGAAAATGGAAAACTGCTCAGTTGTTGCGACAGCCAAAGGGCTCAGCGAAAAGTCAACCAAGGCGGGCTTTGCGGTAGTTGTTGCAGGTGGAACAGATAGAAAGAGCAACGGAAATTGCGCAAGAATTGAAAACAGTTTCGTTGCAGTCAAGTACGAAGGCGAAGGCACAAACTGGGCTGAAACTACAAGTTCAATCCGCGTCAGCCTCGCTAACTCGAACGCGTTGAAACAAGGCGGATTTATCAAGAACTGTATCTATGATTCAACACTTGCTAAGGGCGCTAAAACTCAAGGCGGCTCAACTACAATCTTTGGAAACAACAACAGTGGAAACTACGACGGGAATAGATACGACAACCTTGACGGTAGAACATCAACTGAAGATTGTTACTTGGCTTCGACTTACAGCAAAGACAATAGAAATTGGGATAACGTTAACATTTGGACACTCGGAAGCGGGGAATATCCAAAGGTTAAGACCGCTAAAACAATTGACTAATTGATACACAAATGACAAAAAACGCTATGACTGGCGCAACTTAATTAGTTGCAAAGTCATAGCGTTTTTTTGTTGTAGTTGTAGCGTTTTTTATCTATTTTTTTGCAGTTGGAAACGATTTTAAGTTTTAAGTGCCGCGTTTTGAGTTTCATTGAGTCTCAAACTCTGCGTTTTAAGTTTGGGACTCTGCGTTTTGTGTTCCATGCTCCGCGTTGGGGGCGGCATTGGTGTTATTTTTTCAGGTAAAGTATGCCGAGCGTGTTTTCGCCGCAGTGGCTCGCCTCGGTCGCGCCTGCAACGGTTAAGTAAATGTTTTGGAAGTGCCCATATTTTTTGACCGCCTCAACCGCACTATTCAAAACCTTTTCACTCGCGGTCGTGTACGAAATAAAACAGCAGTAGTCGTCGTAATCGGGGGACTTCTCGAGGGTGTCCTTGATGTAATTCTTGACGCAGGTCTCTAAACTTCCGCGGTACTTTCCGTCGACAACCATCTTGCCGCCGTGAACGCCAATGCAAACTTTGAGTCGCAAAATGTTCGCGCCAAACATCTGCACAGCGCTGCACCTGCCGCCTTTGTACAACATCTTGAGGTTGTCAAGAATAAAGGAGCATTCAACTTTTTCTTCGTTAGCGAGCGTTTGCACAACCTCGAAAATTTCGCGTGGAGACTTGCCGCTTTCAGCAAGTTTTCTCGCTTTTATCGCAAGTTGCGCCATACCTGTCGAAAGACACCGCGTGTCGACGACATAAACGTTTTCAAACTCCTTGCTAGTTTTCGTCGCAAAATCGTAACAAGAACTCATTTCACTTGATATCGTGAAGTGGATTATCGCCGTTTCAGCGTTTGATAGTTCAGCAAAAAACGCCTTGTATCGCTCAACGCTAATCGCGCCCGTTTTGGGCAGGTTTTTGGTCTTTTTTGTGTAGTCGAGCATATCGTAAATGCTAATGTTTTCGCCGTCAATGTAGTCCTTGTCTCCGAGCGTTACAGTCAAACCGATTGTTTTTATCCCGTATTTTCCCTTGATTTCGTCCGAAAGGTCAATCGTACTGTCCGCAGTAATTTGTATATCCATCTTAATTAATTCCTCTTATTTTGCTTTTCTAGTTTTTCATTTGCTTGTGTCGTGCTTATTATTAAAGGATTTGCCGCGTTGCCGCGCCGTTTTTGTTTTTTCTTGATTGGGTATTTTGCTTGGTTATTTGATTATTTGTTTTTAGTTATTTATCAAACTGTCTCTAGTTGGCAACTCAGACCGTTCCCGATTTGCGTAACTTTTGCAGGCGGCTTTGATTGTGTTTTTGCAACCTTTGCAGTTTGCTTGTTTTTTATCTTTTTCTCGGTTTTTGCAACCTTTGCGGCAGTTTTCTCGGCGATTTTAGTTTTTTTCACAGCAGCTTTTGCCGCAGCTTTTGCGTTAGCCTGTGCAACCTTGGTAGGTTTTTGCTTCGGCGGATTGCGCGCTTTTTTGCGCCTTGATTTGTTCCTTTAGTTGTTGTTTTTCGGATTTTTTCGCAACTTTTGCTCGCCGCGCGCGCAGTTTGTCGTTGTCAAAATATGTGCTAAATGTGTGCACGATGAGTTTTTGCCCCTCAGTATTAGGGTGAATACCGTCCTCGCAAATAAGGTTTTCAAGGTTGTTTGACTGCAAAAAACTGCTCCTTACGTCGACCAAGTCAACATTCTGCTTGTGTGCAATCTTCACAATTTCGTTTGAGTATAACTCGTGTCGCCTGTAAATAATTTGCACGTCGCCCAAAAACTCCTTAATGTTCGTCGCGTCGTTGCCCAGCGAAATAATAAAGTTGAAGTAACGCTCCGCAATTATCGGCGGCAACGTCATCAAGATAGGGCGAATGTGTTTTTTCTTTAATAACACAATCATCGAAGTTAGGTCGCGCCTGAACTCAGTCAAAACAGTCTTTGGCAGGTTGTCCTTGCTTGGGTTGCGCGAAACCTGTTCCCAAAAGTAATCGCTGTCATTGCCGCCGTACTCCAGCACAACGCCCTTGACGTCCTTGCAGTCAGCCAAAAACTTCTCAAGGTTAATGCGCCCGCTTTCAATGCAGTTGCCCATTTTAGAAAAGTTTTCAAGTTCAATGTCAAGCGTCTCCTCAATCGAGCGCCAGTCAATTTCTTTTGAAATATGGTAACGCTTGTCGTCTCCGTAAATGACTCCCCTCAGTATCGAATCCCCGAACAATGCGATTTTCTTTGCCATATCCACCTCGCTGCTACCTAGCGTCTCACAATTTTAAAGACGACGCCATCTAGTAATTATTACTATATTACACAATACTTAAAAAAATGTCAACTATTTTTATACATATATTTAGCATTTATCTTCTTGCAAATAATTTTTTTTTGTGCTATTATACATATAAGGTTAATCGGGGAAGCATAATGCAGTAAAAAACAGCGAAAAAAGTCGACATTTTGCGAAAAATCACACTGCGCGTCCACCGCAACGCAAATAGTGCGTGCAAACTTATTTTGCCCACAACAAAAAGGAGAAACATATGGAGATAGGGGAGAGCATAAAAGAGTTTGAGCAGCAACTGAGAGAGTACCGCATTCCGCGATACGAAGAGTTGCCAGATATTGAGTTGTATATGGATCAAGTCATCGCGCTGCTAAACAAGAATTTCAGAGTGTTGTCGAACGACGAAACATTTTTGACGCCGTCGATGATAAACAACTACGTCAAGTTCGGATTAATTCCCGCGCCGCAGGGCAAGCGTTACTCGCGCAGACACCTTTGTTATATGATTGCGCTCAGTTTCCTTAAGCAAATCTTAAGTATGAGCGAAATCAAAACCCTTGAAACGCAAATGATAAGCCTCAGCAACGAACTCAACGCCTACAACCTACTGTGCTCACAGCTTGAAAACGCGTTCCAAAGTTGCTGCAACCAAATCAGTAACGACTTCGCAGGCGTCCCGCTCGAACACCTAAGCCTCGCGTACTGCGCGCAAGCTATCGCAAACAAACTGCACGCGCAAAAAATTATTGAAATAACCTTCCTCGCCCAAGAGAGCAAGGACAGCGCTAAAACAAATAAAAAATCCGACTAACATATTTGGCAGCGCAAACTGTTATATAACAACCCAAACGGAGGAATAAATGATACATTCACTAGCAGGTGGCGACATTCGCGGCGATAAGTTTTTCGACTTTGCAAAAGTTGAAATCCTAGATGGCGCAAACGCAGGCAGCATTAGGTGGTATTTGTCGATTTTTGGCTTGCAAGTCGGCGATGTCGTCGTCGTACCCGACGGGTACTTGACCGCCAAAGCGAAAGTTTTGCAAATAGACAAAAACGTTTCCTCATTTAGTGCGCCAATTCCGCCAAAACGTGCGCAAGAAATCCTTTGCAAAGCAGCAGTCGATGATTGAGATAGTTGCGGTTTAGTATTTGATTAAAAAAGAAAAAAGAAACAAACATTGCGTTGTTTCCTTTTTTAATAAATGTTTCCTTATTTTAAATAAATTTTCTCGTCAAGCACGCCGCGCAAAAACTCCAAAATCTCGTCTTTGGTCGTTTTGTTGTGGAACAAATACCACTCGCCAAGCGACGCCAGCGCGCCCGTAATGTACGCAGAAATCGCGTCTTTGGGTAATTTACACTCCCGCGCCGTGGAGTTTTCGTTGATAAGGTACTTGATGTTTTGTTGCAGCGTTTTCATAATATCTAGCAAAATGTCGCTCGAGCGAATATTGTCAACAATGTTGATAAGTATGTCGCGCTTTTCGTCCACAAAATCAAGAACATTGTTTGCAATATCCATATAAAACGCAACCACGCTGTCGTAGTCTTTATTGATGCAGTCGCCGATTAAATTGTCGCGCAACTCGCTAATCGCGAAGTTGAACAAGTGCAATTTACTTTCAAAATGTTTGTAAAACGTCGTCCTGTGTACCATCGCCAAATCGCAAATTTCGTTGACGCTAATCTTGTCAAGCGGGTGATTGCGCAGTAACTCAAACAGCGCGCTGCTCAACAACTTGCGCGTCCTAACCGACCGCAAGTCCTCTTTAACTTTCTCTTCGTTTGCCATACGAGTATTTTAGCAAACCATATTTTTTTTGTCAACAATTTTAGCATACTCGCAACCCACCGCAACCCGTCGCGCCCGCAGTTACCCTGCAAACTTTGCTTTTTGTAGACGGCTGCAAAAAATGGCACTTTCGTATGTTTTGCGCTCACTGCCGCGTGCTGCTTGTTGTCTGTGTGTTCGCTAATCTTGAAGTTGACCTCGCGCGCCGCGTTGCAACCCTCCAATTGTTGCACTCGCGCTGTGTATAGCGATTAATTTTGCGCGCCATCGCAACACGGCAGGGCACAAGCCATCGCAATACGCCGTGCACACAATTTGTTGCGCATTTTAAGTTTTGTTCACGCAATTTATTCGCTCGCTGCTTGCTGTGCGGCTCAAGTCGCAAGGCGGCGCGCAGTAAGTGTTTGTTAAGCACGCTCCCATAATCTCGCGCATAATTGCCACTGCAAGACGTTACCAAAAAACAAGTTTACCCGCAAAACACGCCTAAATGTCAAAAAATTGGGGAAAACAATTGCCTTTTTGCGCCAATGGTGGTATAATAATGGCGTGAGGAATAAAATGTTTGATATTGAGATAGTTAGACACTCGCTCGCCCACGTTATGGCGTATGCAGTGCAAGAATTATATAAAGATGTAAAATTTGGTATCGGTCCAGCAATCGAAAACGGTTTTTATTACGATTTTGACATCGACAAGCCGTTTGAGCCTGAGGATTTGCAGAAAATCGAGGACAAAATGCGCGAACTTATCAAAAAGGACGTCGCTTTTGAGCGTATCGTGCTTACACGCGACGAGGCGTTGAAACAGTTTGCTGACCAGCCATATAAGGTTGAACTTATTAAGGAACTACCTGAGGACGAAACAATTACCGCGTACCGTTGCGGCGACTTTATCGACCTTTGCAGAGGTCCGCACGTCGACGAGTTCAAGTATTTGAGAAACGTTGCTTTCAAACTTGACAAGTCGTCAACGGCGTACTGGCGCGGTAGCGAGAAAAACAAAATGCTCCAAAGAATTTACGCGTTTGCGTTTGCGGCAAAAGACGAACTCAAGGCGCACCTTAACTTTATCGCGGAAGCAAAAGAGCGCGACCACAGGAAACTCGGTCCACAACTCGACTTGTTTATGTTGTCAGAGACCGCCCCAGGGATGCCATACTGGCTGCCTAAGGGTTGGAAACTCTTTAACACGATGATTGACTTCTGGCGTGAAGAACACGAAGCGCGCGGTTACGAGGAAATCAGTTCTCCTTTGATTAATAGCCGCCAACTTTGGGTTACGAGCGGACACTGGGACCACTACAAAGAGGATATGTTCTCAATCGACACGGAAGAGGGCGAAACACCTTTTGCAGTAAAACCTATGAACTGCCCGAACGCTATGGTTGTTTACAAACGCAAACTCCATAGTTACCGCGACTTCCCGCTGAGATACTCAGATTGTGATGTTTTGCACCGCAAAGAGGGCTCGGGAACATTGCACGGATTGCTTCGCGTGCAGATGTTTAGACAGGACGACTCGCACAACTTCATTCGTCCTGACCAAATTGAAAGCGAAATCGAAAGCATTTTTGAAATCGCGGACAAGTTCTATAAGATTTTCAATTTGACATACCGCTGCGTGTTGTCGACCCGCCCAGACGACTTTATGGGTGACCCAGCGCTTTGGGATGAGGCGGAACGCGTGCTTGGAAACGTGCTTGAAAAACGCTTCGGCAAAGACGGATTCCAGTTGAACGAGGGCGACGGCGCGTTCTATGGTCCCAAGATTGACTTGCTTATGAAAGACGCGCTCGGCAGAGAATGGCAGACGGGTACAATCCAACTCGACTTCCAACTCCCAAGGAACTTTGATTTGACCTACACAGATAAAGACGGCTCAAGACAAACGCCTGTTGTTGTGCATAGGGTTATCTACGGCTCATTTGAAAGGTTTATCGGTATCTTGATTGAACACACGAAAGGTGAGTTCCCATTGTGGCTTAGTCCTACGCAAGTCGGTATTGTCCCTGTCTCAGAAGAGCAGTTTGACTACGCGAAGAAAGTCGCAGACGAACTTAGGAAGAACAAGATTAGGGTTGAACTCGATTTGCACGATGGCGGTATGGGCGCTAAGGTTAACAACTTTAGAAAAATGAAAACGCCTTACACCGTGATTGTCGGGAATGAAGAAATTGCGAACGACAGCGTTTCAATCAAAATCCGCGGCGGCAAACAAATCAACAATATCCCGCTCGACAAGTTTGTTTCAGTACTCAATAAACAAATTGAGGATAAAACTTTTACAATCGTCGACGAGTTTTAATAGATAACAACACAATGCAGCATAATTTCTTGCGCAAATAGTATGGCACAATTAGTATCGTATAATTAGTATTTTACAAAGAAACATTGCGAAAAGTGTTGAGAAAAAGCATTGCAAGTAAAATAAACATTGTGTAAACCAAATTAAAATGTAACAAATAAAAATGTAAACTAAATAAAAAAAATATCAAACGCGTAAAAACGTTTGATATTTTTTTTGTAATGTGGTAAACTAAAATCGTAAATTAAATAATATGGGAGAAAAAATAATGAAAGACGAAAAGAATGTTGAATTGAAAACTCAAGATTTAGGCATTTCAAATTGCGTTGGCGACATAAGCCCACGCAAAAATGCGTCCAACGCAACCCCTGTTTCTCACTCCAAAAAGTTGGGGGGGGGGGGGGGTATTTAGCTGCTAAAAACAGCAGCATACCCGCAGAAAACGGCAGTTATCCTACAGATTTTGACAAAAACACCAATAAAAATGTTTGTTTTTGCGATTTTGATAATACAACTAAAATTAGTGAAAAAGAGATTGATTTTTCACGTATAACTCCCGTAAAGACAGTTGGCGGCAAAAATGTGATTAATTCACATAGCGAAAAAGTCAATTGTTCCCATCTGAGAACTTGTGCTAACCCCTCAACGGGGAATGTGCAAAAAGTTAAGGTTTTAAAATATAATAAAAAGACTCTTGCCGCCATCCTTGTATGTGTGTGGCTTTTTGTGATTGCTACATATTGCGCAATTTTTATGCTCTTGACAAACGCAAGCAAAGAAAGTGGAATTGGCATTGTCCCAATGGCACAAACAAATACTTCCAATGCTCCAACTATTTCGCAAAGTGGGAGTAACCGAGCATATACAATAAGCACATTGGATGAATTTGAATACATAGCAGGTCTTTCTGCTGAAACTGCGTCAGTTGCAGACTATAATACGTATTATGCGGAAGATGTAATATGTACAATAACGTGCGACGATTTGATCAGCGTTTCTAATAATAAATATATGGGGACTGAAAACCGACCTTTCCGTGGTAAGTGTATTTTTAATATAACTAATGGGGATTTGGATGGCCCAGTTTTTGGATGGTTAAATGGAGCAACAATAGTTGGATGTGAAACGGCATTCTACTCGGATGCTTCCTCTTTGAGTTTCCAAAATCGACCAGATACTCCGTATTGGGGTGCACTTGCAAATGTAGCCATTGATACCGCGTTTTCAAATATTAATGTCTGCGAGTCGGATTGGGATATGGGTACCCCCGTTAGCGATCTAAGTGATATAACACGGGCAATTACAAATTCGACGATGAGTGAACGCGTCATGTATGTTGGTGGAATTGTAGGGGCTTGTTACGGTATAACAACATTTGAAAATTGTAATATTTCTGGTTCTCATATAAGTTCAAAGTGTTATGCTGGTGCATATGCGGGGGCGTGTTATGGCAATACTACCATAAGTAATGATCAATCTGATTTATCTACAGTTGAAATAACTGCGTTATGTAGTAGTATTAATTCAGGTGAGGCAGGTTTTGGGTTAATAGGGTACGTGGGAGTAGATGCTGGGGTTGATGCTCCTACCTACCAAACTAGCAACTATACTTCAATCAGTTTTTCCGCTTCGCTTGATTGCGACATATCCACCATGGCTGAATTGACGGCTCTGGGCTTTGATTGTCACGGCATAACCATTGTGCAATCGCAAGATTTTACTTTGTATAGCGGTGTGGGTAGAGTTGGAACGAAAGCGACTCCATTTAGGGGGACTTATAATGGTAATGCGAAAACGATTAATCTTTATTCAAATAGTTCTTCTAGTTCTTCCGTACCATGTTCTGCACCATTCAATTATATTAGAGATGCAAAAATTACAGATTTAAACATAAATTGTGTTTCCACAATGGAACGGACAACGTTTGCGGGAATGATTACCAATGTCGCAATTGACTCTACAATTAGTTTTGTAAAAGTTGAGGGGGTTGGCTCTAACGGAGACTTTATAGGCGCCTGCATTGGATATGCAAAGGGTTGTACCATTGATAATGTAAATTTAAGTACTTATTATACATCTAATTCTTCGTATTCATATAGTGGCGTTGTGGGCTACGGTGCTGGTTCTAATACGATAACTAACATAAATAGAGCTAGTTCCCTTACTAACATAGGATTTCAAGAGGGAAGCACAACAAATACTTTGGCAAATGGTAAAATAACAATAGATTTGAATGGTGGCGACCCCGACCTTGAACAATCCTTAGTACTGACTAAAAGCGGCACATCTTGCGCGCTCCCAAGTGCACTAACTAGAAAAGGGTATTATATATCGGGGTATACTGCAATAACTAATGTAAGTAGCATAAGCGGGTTTATCTGTAATTACGCAAGCGCAAGCACTGCTTCGCTAGTAAAGGCGTCGTGGGCGGTTGGGTATGCCATTACGTACAAGGATATGGGCGGGGGTGCCTATAGTGGAAGCAACTTATCAAGTTTGCCGTCTAATTATCCTAATCCAACTACAACATCAACATTAACGCTTGTTAACGGTGTAAAAGCGGGTTATAAGTTCTTGGGTTGGTATCTTAATGACTCGACATGCTCGGGGGAGTCAATTACTCAGTTGGCGGGAAATTCATATGCCGAAATTGTGCTGTATGCAAAATGGGAGTTGGACACATCAAGAATAACATTTAACTTTGCGTATTCGGGAGTAAATCCAAACGGCGATTCGGTTATTCTTTACATCTATAAAGATAATGTTTTGCAAAATCAAGTTGCGCTACTTGGCGCGTCTCAACTTGTACTTGAGCAAAGCAAAGGTGGAAGTTACACAATACTTATTTGTACGCCATACATCTGGACAGTAACACGTACCAGTGGGCTTGGAACATTAAGCGGAAACAAACTTTCGTATGTCGTCCCGCAAGGCAACGCAACTGTCAACTTGACTTTCGGTGGTAGCGGGTGGAGCAGTAACTCAGTCGTAATATAATATTGTAGCTGTTGTAACTTTTGCGGAATAGGTAAAACCTAAAAACACTTTCGCGTGAAGTTGTGAGAAAGCTGCGCAATAAATACTTGAATGGGGTACTAACTTGCAATTTCTTATGGTTGCCTCTGCATTTGTTGTGCAACTTTTACTAAACAACAATTTTTAATTAACTAAACTAAATAAAAAAATATCAAACGCGTAAAAACGTTTGATATTTTTTTTGCAATGTGGTAAACTAAGAAAAACGTAAGATCTTAAGAAAAAGGTTGAATGAAAGGAGATAAAATGGTTAAGTACTTAACTAAATGGGGGGGGGGGGGCATATAAAGCCGCAAAA
>CAZSGM010000003.1:0-27022 GCA_964606505.1 uncultured Lachnospiraceae bacterium
CAAAAACAGGTATTACGTTGTCAATACGTGTATTGCTGTTTTTTAACCCTCCTTTTGGTTATTTTGTTAAAATTAATAAAACATATTAATTCTTAGATATTATATTAATATTTATTATTAATGTCAAGCGTTTTATATTACTTTTAAAAAATTTTATTAATTTATTTATTTTTTTATTATTTTATGGTAAAATTTATTTATGAATATTGGAAAGAAAATAAGATTATTAAGAATTGAAAATGAGTTAAGTCAAAAAGAATTGGCAAATTTACTTAACGTTAATTATTATATAGTAAGCAACCTAGAGTTGAATAAAACTGAACCAGATATAGAATTGATTAGAAAACTTTGCGTAATATTTAATATAAGCGCAGATGATTTTTTAGAAATTGAAACTGAAGCGCAACGTAAGCAAGTTCAAATTCTTAATTCATTTAATGGCAATAGTGGAAATAATAAAATCACTTTTTAATAACAATCATTAAAAAATATAATTTTGATACATTTTAACATTTTTTGCGAACCTTGTAATCAGCAGGTTGTAGGTTCAATTCCTATTGCTAGCCCCATAATGAGAAAAAGAGCCGTGAGGCTCTTTTTTTTTGATTTACCACGTGCAAGGTCGCGGCGGTAGATAGTTGCTTTTAGGCGGGGCTAAAAGCAGGTTAGGTAAGCATTTGAAAGTGGGGTTAATAGTTAAGCGTGCGGCTATGAGCGGTCGCTATATGGTGTGTTTTATAGGGTGGGGGCGATGTGAAGTGTTGCTGTTATAGGGGCTGTCGTTATACGGTGAGGTTGATAGACGGGTGAGGTTGAAATAATTTTAAGGGAAGAGTTAGATAATATTGCGCAGGTTGAAAGTTGAAATGCGCTGGCAAACGAAGGTTACCTCTTGAAGTAGATAGATTTCGGTAACTGAGAGGGTGTAGTCGTTTTCTTCAAGTGCAGCTCTCAACCTAGCGAGTCCTTGACCGATTTGCGATAGGTTTTTATGGTCAATAAACATACTCATTGTTGCTTCGCGAGACTCCCAAAAGTCTTGCATTTTTTCAAAACTTGCAATTGTAACTTCACTATATAGTTCGCTTTCGTTATCTTCGATTGCTGTTTGTACGTGGCTAATTTGTTCCATCATTGAATTTAGCGTAGTGTCAATGTAACATTGCTCCCAACTGCAAAAACCAATGAGCCCAGCAAGCAAAATTATGCAAATTATTAACTTTTTCACCAGTTCCCACCTCCGTTAAATGCGACATTGAGCGTTTTGCAACCTTGTTTTTTGCCTTGTAAGTAGACCTTTCCATTGTTGTCGATTGTCATAACCAAAACGTTTTTCACGTTGTCAATGTTGGCTTTTTTCAAAACGTTTTCAACGAACGGCAAGTCAATTTTTGCCAAATTAAGGTTTTCTTTATTGATTTTGCCGTCGCTTATTAGTAACAGCGGCAGCGTCGTTTCGTCGACGCTTAACTTCATATTCTCACACGTAACAGGGGAGTTGTCTGCTTTCATAATGACGGATGCCTTGCCGTTGGTTTCAATAATTGCGTATTGTACCTCGTCAAAACTGCTTACGTTACACCCCCGCAAAGCCTCGGTTAGGTCGTCTAGCGTCATATTGAGCGCTTTTAGGTTTTTAAAAACAATTCCATTTGGGTCGATTACAACGACAGGCTTACCGTTTATAACTTTCCTAAAGAATATGCTTTTACGCGCCAAAAAACTCAAGAAAAACTGCAGCAAAACCAGCGTCGCAAGCGGGATTATTGCATTCAACAGCGGTACCGACATATCTGCCATTGGCATCGTCGCAATATCCGCAAAAATCAACATAATAACCAGCTCAAACGGCTGCATTTCACCAATTTGTCGCTTACCCATAAGCCGTATAAGTAGCAAAACTACTAGAAAAATAATCGTAACTCTCAATAAAATAATAAACATACATTATATTTTGCAAATCAACAAAAATTATGTATTTTTATTTGGTTTTGATTTTTGCGGACAATGCCAACTTCTTATAACTTTTCACTTGAAAAAGTGCTGTAAAATGCGTTGAAACATTCAAAAATGTTTCGTTGAATTTAAAAAATGTACTTTTATATTTGAAAATTACTTGACAAATGTAAAACTATATTGTATAATTATGTCAAGTATTTTGCCTTTACAAACTAAGCGGGATGAATATGGATATTGAAAACACCTTAAAATATAGTAGATTGCTGGACTTTTACGGGAATTTGCTTACAGAAAAACAGCGCAACATTTCGCATTTGTTTTTCTATGAGAATAATAGTTTGTCAGAGATTGCTAGTTTCTACAATCTTTCTAGGCAGTCTATTTACGATATTTTGCGGAGAATAAAGTCTATATTAGATGAGTATGAGAGTAAGCTTGGTTTGTTCGAAAAATACACAGAGTCAAAGAAGTATTTGTCAAAGTTTGTTGACGACGCTTGTTTGAGAGGTTTTATAAAAATTTGGGAGAATTAAGATGGCGTTATTTTCAAATTTGAGCGAGAGGCTTAACCACATCTTCAGTAAACTCACAAATCGCGGGAAGTTGACGGAACTTGAGATTAAGCAGGCAATGCGCGAAATTCGCGTTGCACTGCTTGAGGCGGATGTTAACTTTCAAGTCGTTAAAGATTTTGTAGCAAAAGTCAGCGAGAAAGCGATTGGTGAGCAAGTCCTTGAGAGTCTTACCCCTGGGCAACAGGTTGTTAAGATTGTTAATGAGGAACTTATTGAACTGCTTGGTAGTAGCAACGCAAAATTGGCTGTTTCTTCCAATTTGCCGACGGTTATTCTTATGTGCGGTTTGCAGGGCGCAGGTAAGACGACTATGTGTGGTAAGTTGGCGTACAATTTGAAATCTACAGGCAAAAAACCTTTGCTTGTAGCGTGCGATATTGTTAGACCAGCGGCTATTACGCAGCTGCAAGTTGTCGCGAAAAATGCGGGTGTACCAGTTTATCAAAAGGGTACGCAAAAAACACTTACAACGGCGCTTGAGGCAATCGAGTACGCTAAGGCGAACTTGCTTGATACTGTAATTATTGATACGGCAGGACGTTTGCACATCAATGAAGAGTTGATGGGTGAGTTGAAGGAAATCAAGGACAACACTCATCCGGCAGAGATTTTGCTCACGGTTGACGCAATGACGGGGCAGGATGCGGTTAATGTTGCTAAGGCATTTAATGACGATTTGGACATTACGGGCGTAATTCTAACAAAACTTGACGGCGACACGCGCGGCGGTGCTGCGTTATCAATTAAAGCGGTAACTGGCAAGCCAATTAAATTCTGCGGTGTCGGCGAAAAGATGGGCGACCTTGAACCATTCTATCCAGAACGCTTTGCGTCTCGAATTTTGGGTATGGGCGACGTCCTCAGTTTAATTGAGAAAGCGCAAGGTGCGATGGAAGAAAAGGAAATGCTTCAGTTGCAAAAAAATATTCGCGAAAACACCTTTACGCTTGAGGATTACTTAAAACAATTTGAAAACCTTGACAAAATGGGCGATGTTAACGAACTTTTGTCAATGCTCCCTTCAAAGCTGACCGGGAAAATGAAGTTGGGCGACGCAAGGGTTGACGAAAATGAATTGAAGAAAAATAAAGCAATAATTCAATCTATGACTAGATATGAGCGCTTGCATCCGGAAGTTTTGAAAGCAAGTCACAAAAAACGCATTGCGAGTGGAAGCGGAACATCAATTCAGCAAGTAAATGCGCTTTTAAAGCAGTTTAGTCAGACTAAAGATTTAATGAAACAATTTAGCGGCGGTAAAAAGCGAGGCCGCTTCGGATTTTAACACAAAGAAAGAGTTTTAACATAAGGAAGGAGTAAATATTATGGCAGTTAAAATTAGATTGACAAGAATGGGAGCAAAGAAAGCTCCATTTTACAGATTAGTTGCAACAGATTCAAGAGTTGCAAGAGATGGAAAATGCATCGAAAACTTGGGAACATACAACCCAATGGTTGAACCAGCAGAGATTAAATTGAACACTGAGAGAGTTAAGTACTGGCTATCAGTTGGTGCGCAAACTACAGAAACAGCAAAAGAATTGCTTATCAGAGATGGAATTTTGGAAAGACCAGTTTACAGAGCACCTAAGGCTAAACAAATGCCACCTGCACCTAAGGCAAAAGTTGAAGAAGTAGCTAGCGAAGAAACATCGGAAGACAACAATGCGTAATAATTAATATAATTTAAAGGGTTTTTAAATGGTAGAAATAGTTGAAAGCATTTTAAAAGAACTAGTTAAATATCCATCGGATGTGCAAGTTGAGTACTTGGATAGGGGTAAAAATGGTATTTTTCTTGTAAAAGTCAACAATGCAGACGTCGGTCGAGTTATTGGGAAAGAGGGGAAAATCATTAAAGCGATTGACACAATCGTTACTTGTATTGACAAGTTCAACAAACAAAACTATGTCCTAAAAATCAACGAAGGGGAAAGAAATGGATAACTTTGTTTGCGTTGGCAAAATTTTAAAGCCGCAAGCTTTGAAGGGTGAAGTGAAAATTGCTGTAAGTATGCAAAATTTAGAGGATTTTCTTTCTTATGAATACATCTATCTTGGGCAAGATTACGCGAAATTTACGATCGAAAAATGTCGCGTACACGACGGTTTTATAGTTGCAAAACTTGGTGGTGTGGACGATGCGAATGCTGCAGAAACGTTGCGAAATGAGCAAGTTTTTGTAGAAAAAACGCAACTTTCGCCACTTGACGACGGCGAATATTATATACAAGACTTGGTGGGGTTGAGCGTGTTTTCTAACGACAACTCAGGGTGTTTTGGGCAAATAGTCGCGGTTGACAACTTTTCATCGTCGGACATCATCACGATTAAGGGCGAAAGTGGGGAGATGTTGTTTCCGTTCCTTGAGTCGGTGGTTTTGGATATAGACTTAAAAAACGGTAAAATGGTCGTTGATACTCAGAAATTTAAGGAAGTGTGCGTCGATGAAAATTGACTTTTTGACGTTGTTTCCCGAAATGTTTTCCGCTATGAATTGCAGCATAATAAAGCGCGCGATTGAGAACGAAATTGTCGTGTTGAATACGGTGAATATTCGCGATTTTTCACTAGATAAACACAAGAGAGTTGATGATTACGTTTTTGGTGGTGGGCAGGGGTTATTGATGGCTCCGCAACCTTTGTTTGATGCAATTGATAGCGTCAGGACGGATAAATCATACGTTGTTTATGTAACGCCGTCGGGCGAGCCGTTTACGCAGAAAATTGCCAACGAGTTGAAAGATAAGGAACATTTAGTTTTTGTTTGTGGGCATTATGAAGGGATTGACCAGCGAGTTATTGACGAGAGGGTAAACAGGGAGATTTCCATTGGCGACTATGTTTTGACCAATGGCGAGTTGCCTGCAATGGTCATAGCGGATACGGTCGTTAGGCTTCTTCCGAATGTTTTGCATAACGAAGAGTCAATTTTAAACGATAGTTTTGAAAATAACTTGCTTGAGCACCCACAATATACGCGTCCCGCAGATTTTAGGGGGCTGAAAGTCCCCGAGGTGTTGCTTTCTGGAAACCATCAACTTGTTGAGCAGTGGAATAGGGAAAAACAACTTGAAAAGACGAGGCGAGTGCGACCTGACTTATTAAAGAGGGGTGATAACTAATGGTTATTCAATGGTACCCAGGGCATATGGATAAAGCGCTGAGGGAGATGAAAGATAATGCAAAACTTGTTGACGCAATTTTGTATGTTCTTGACGCTCGTGCCCCAATTTCGTGCTTGAACCCTAAGTTTGATGCAATCGTTGGTACAAAGCCCGTTATAATGGTTTTAAATAAGGTTGACCTTATTGCAGACGAGGATTTAAAGAAGTTTGAGGCATATTTTAAATCAAAAAATCTTGCAGTTGTCGCGTTGAACAGCACTGTTACTAACGCAACCAAGCCAATTATAGAAACGGCGCGGGTGCTTTTAAGTGAAAAAATTGAGCGTTTCAAGGCAAAGAATATTAATATACCGCTGAGGTTAATGGTTATTGGGGTTCCAAACAGCGGGAAAAGTACGTTAATTAATAATGTTTGCGGGAACAAAAAGGCGATAACGGGCGATAAACCGGGGGTTACAAGAATAAACCAGTGGGTAAAAATTGCAAACGGGTTTGAGTTGCTTGACACCCCAGGGACGTTGTGGCCGGCGTTTGATGTTCCTAAAACTGCGAGAAACCTTGCATATATCGGGAGCATTAAAGACGACGTTTTGGATGTTGAAGAGTTGGCACTTGCGTTTATTGATGACGCAAAGGTTAATCACTTTGACGAATTGAGGCAGAGGTACAACCTAAGTTCGTCTAAAGACGTTGAAAGCATAGAAATTTTTAACGAAATTTGCAGTAATCGCGGGTTTATGTTGCGTGGCGGAGAGGTTGATTATAACAGAGGTGCGCGCGCAATTTTGGATGACTTTAGGAAAGGACGTATGGGCAAAATCGCCCTAGATTAAATATGTTTAAGAAAAAAGAAAAACCCATAGTCGTAGGTAAGCATACGAATAAAATTGTGGGGGATTATGGCGAGGAACTTGCGGTTAAATATCTAAAAAAGAATGGATACAAAATTCTTAAAACCAAATATAAGACTGAATTTGGCGAGCTAGATATAATTGCTCAAGATGGAGATTATATTGTGTTTGTCGAGGTTAAGTATCGTTCAAGCGATAGGTATGGTATGCCGAATGAGGCAGTTGATAGAAGAAAACAGAAGAAGATTAGAGAACTTGCGCAGGCATTTTTGAAGGATAAACACCTTATGTGGATGTTTGCAAGAATTGATGTTGTGGAAATTTTGGACGACGAGATACAACTATATAAAAATGCTTTTTAAAAAACGTATTGCTATCTTAGAAAAACTATGTTATAATTAGTGAGGGATTTATTATGATTGATTACAAAAAATGTATTAAATGTGGCACGTGCGCTGCGATTTGCCCAGTTGGTGCAATTACTTTAAATGATAAGGGCGAACCTGTTATCAATAAGGATATTTGCATCCAATGCTGTGCTTGTCAAAATTCGTGTCCAGTAAATGCAATAAAGATAGAGTAGTTGAGGTGTTAAATTGAAGAAAATCGCTTTGGTTTTAGTAGACCAAAAGAATATAAAGTTGATTTTTGCTTGTGCTGAAGTTGATAAATATTTCTATATTTATGACGAAATTGAAGAAAATGTCGACTTAGTTAAAGACTTGCCTAAGGGTGGTATTATTAAGACGACAACTATCAATGAGGTTGTCAAAGTCTTGAAAATGTTCAAAAAACTTTGCGAAACACAAAAGATTGACGAAGTTTTTGCTTACGCTATGAGTTTTGTGAATGGCGCTAAAAATCAAGTAAGTTTTATAGATGAAATTGAGTCGTCAAGCGGGTTTAAGTTTTCAGTTTTGTCTCAAGAAGAGGAAGCTAACGCTCTTTACTTGAGCGCTGCGAACACGCTTGATGTCGCGCGCGGCATAATTGTTGACGTGCGTAACGAGTGCACAAACATCGTCAAATACTTTAGAAGAAACATACTTTTTCAAGTTTCAATTCCAATTGGGGCAATGGCACTCGCTGAGTTGTTTGCAACTCCAAATGCTGACGCAGTTGAAGTGCACCAGCAAATGGTTGACTTTTTCAAAACGCAGTTGAACGATTACGGGATTACGCCTGAACTTGTAGAAGGGTACAAGTTCATTTGCGTAGGGAATATGGCGGACGCTTTGTTCAAGTTGAACGCTAAGAGAACTAAGTACCCGTTAAATATTGAGCACAACTTTATTATGACGGGCGAAAAGTACGCTGAACTTTACAAATTTATTGAAACGCTTGATGTTGATAGCACAAAAAAGATTAAAGGCATTTCGGATGAAAGGTCTGACGTTTTTGCGGGTGCGATGTCAATATTTAAGGCGGTCTTTGAATTGCAAGACGAGTTTGAGATTTATTTCTCAACTTACGGATTGAAAGAAGGGCTATTGTTCATTAACGCAATCCCGTCAATTGTTGAAAAACAGTTGTTAGATATTACTCAGTACAGCCTTGATGCGTTGCAAGGGCAGTATACAACAAGTAGAAGTAACGGTGCAAAGGTTTGCGACTTGGCTGTAATTATTTTTAAACAATTGAAAGTTTTACACAAGTTGCCGCGCACATATCTTAAGTCTTTAAAGGTTGCGGCGTCGCTTTATAGGTGCGGCGAAATTGTTAACTATCAGAACATCCACAAGAATTGTTTTAATATCATTTCTAATAGTGTTGTTTTTGGTATTTCGCACAAAGAACTTATACTTGGCGCGTTTATCGCAGAAAATGTTGACCCAGATGCATTTAGTTTGGCAGAATGGGTTAAGTATAAAGACTTGCTTACTGAGGCTGACTTAGAGGCATTAAAGAAGTTGAGCGCAATTTTAAAGATTGCAATCGGCTTGGATATTACAGGGAGCGGAGCAATTTCTGACTTGTCGTGCGACGTTTTAGGCGATTCAGTTATTATGAAAACGTGTGCCGAAGCGGATGTAAATTTTGAAATCAAATATGCTCTACACGGGTCAAAAATTTTCAAAAGGGCATTTAATAAATATTTAGAAATTTTGTGAGGTTACGATGACTATTTCGGTAGAACTTGGCTCATCTAATACAAAAATTTTTGATAGCAACAACGGCTTGGTTTATTGTGAACCAAGTGTTTTTGCAGTTAAAACTAAACGAGGGAAAAGTCAGGTACTCGCTTACGGCAGGAACGCATATGATATGGCAAACGAACTGCAGCCTGACGAAAAACTTGTTCAGCCTATCAAAAATGGGCAGATTGCCGACTTTGATTCGGCGAAAATTATGCTGGACTGCATACTTGCTGACTTGGTTGGCGGTAAAAATACGAGAAAGGACGTTTCAATCATTATTGCGGTTCCAACGTGTTCTTCAAAGACGCAAAAAGAGCAGTTTAACGAGTTGTTTCACAAGTTAGGCTTTTACTTGATAACAATTGTTCCGCAACTGTCCGCCACCGCTGCGCTGCTTGACGAGGACGAAAGTAACTCTTACTTGGTTGTCGATATTGGGGCAGGCAAAACTGAAATTGGCTTGTGTACAATCAACAATGTTGTCAACGCAATTAGTTTAAGCTTGGGCGGGGAACTAATTGACTTAGGGATATACGACGCGTTAAAAACGAAGTATGACATTTCTGTTTCAAGGCGCGAAATTGAGCGGATTAAGGAAACAGTTGGGAGTCTCTACACCTCAGACGAAACAACAAGCAAGATTTGGGCGCAAAATCGCGAAGATTTGACCAATGATTACTACGTTGTTTCAAATAAGGATTTTAATGGCGTACTTGTTGCGTGTTACGATAAAATCATCGAGGCAATTTCCGTGTTTATCAATTCACTTGATGAGGAGTATCAAAAAGATGTTATCAATACAGGCATATTTTTCACGGGTTTGAGTTGCGAAATAATCGGCTTTGAAAAGTTTTTTAAGAATAAATTGCAGACGAATATTTACCTCCTTGACTCGCCTGCGACTGCAACAATTGAAGGGGCGTTGCAGTGTTATATTAATTCATAAAATACCAAATATTGTGTAGTATATTAGTAGAATACACCATATTTGGTATTTTTTCTTTATGCTGCGCGGGGTAAAGGCATAACTGAATGCTGGCATTTTTGCACATAATTAGAGGCTTGAAAGATGTTTTGTTTTCGCAGGAAAATTATGGCGCGGCATTATATTGCGGAGCAACTGTGTTTTAATGCGTATTGATAAAGTATGCAAATTCTATTTATTTAAATTTTAAATTCAACAAATTAATATAAAAATCGCCAAAACAGTTTTAAATTCTTTTATATAGTTGACGGCAATGATGGTATAATTTTCTTGAGGTGAGTATGGCAAGAAAATTCGTTGTAACAAGCGGGAAAGGGGGTGTCGGGAAAACAACTGTTTGTGCCAACATTGGCGCGAGTTTGGCACACAACAGACAGCGAGTTTGCATTTTGGACGTAGATATTGGGCTTAACAATTTGGATGTCGTTATGGGAGTTGAAGGTAAAATTACATTTGATATAGTCGACTGCATTGAGGGCAAGTGTCGCTTAAAGCAGGCGCTTATTCAAGATGTAAATGAGCCGTACTTATACATTTTGCCGTCCACTCAAAGTTTAAATAGCGACAGAATAACTAAAACGCAAATTAAGGCAATCGTTGATGAGTTGTCGTATTCTTTTGATTTTATCCTCATTGATTGTCCCGCAGGCATTGACTTAGGGTTCCATAGAGCAGTTTTTTCGGCGTCGGAAGCTATTGTTGTAACGACCCCACACATCTCAGCAATTAAGGACGCATCTAAAGTTGTCGACATTTTGACGACTTATGAACTTTGCAACTTAAATTTGATTGTAAACCGCGTGCGGGGAGATTTGGTTGCAGACAAGAGTATGTTGGCGGTCGAAGAAATCGCAAAAATTTTTGATATACCCCTTGTTGGCGTAGTTCCTGAAGATGACGCAATTATAACCGCGCTTAACCTAGGCGGGACAGTTGGCGAGTGTTCCAAATCGCGCAAAGCGTTTGACGTAATTGCAGACAATATTATTTATGGGAATAAAAATATAATAAACTACCAAAAAGAATACAAAGGGATTATTGGTTTTCTGAAACGAAAAATTAAAAGGGGACTATAAATGAACGAAGTAGATGTAAACATTGCAACATTGTCGCGGCTAAAAAATGCTATTGTGTCCGATAAGCATTTTAAGCCCGAAAAACTATGCGACATAATAAAATCCGACATTTTTATGACGCTTACCGAATACGCGGAAATAAGGGCGGACGATTTCAATATAAGCATAACGGTGAACGATTTTGGCGAATACGTCATTAATATTTGTGCAATTGCGCGAAAACTCAAAACAATCGGACTAGTTGCGGACAAACTGTAAATTCTAATTGAGAAAACACTAGCATAAAATGTACTATGAAACGCTTAAAAAATTTTATTTGTTCCATTAAAATTAAGTACATTATGCTTAGTGTTTTTGTTTTGCTTTGTGCTTCTGTTATAACAATAGTAGACAAGAATTTCTGGAATACGCTCGTTGATAGCGTAAAAACATCTTTAGAGTCAACAAAACCAACCGAGGAGCTGTTTGACGATACAGGCAGAGTAAAGTTCATATCAGTTTTGTTCGACAAAAACAGCTGTCTTGTTTCGACCCAACCGCTAGACTACCAACTAACATTTTACGACTATAGCGGCATAGTAAACGACGACGGCTGCATAACAATTGTAGACGCGTCGGGCATTTTGTATGCGCCGCTCGATGGCAAAATTAGCGTAAAAAAACTGTCTGACGGCATTACTGAAGTAAAAATTGAACATACCTCAACATTAGCATCAGTGTTTTCTGGACAAATTGGCGTAGGCGTAAACGACGGCGATAGGATTGAAAAGGGGCAACCGCTTGCGTTGTTGCTTGGAGATCTACAATTTTTTCTCACGCAGGGCGACGAAATAATTGACTCCATAGACTTTTCCGAAGGGGAAATTCTATGGAAGGAGTAAAGTTTAGAATTCATCCGCTGTTTCTTGTTTTTGGCGTAGTGTCGTTTTGCGTCAACCTTGGCGTGGTTTTTGTAAGTTATCTACTTTCGGCACTGCTGCACGAGTTAGGACACGCTTTTGTTGCACAGCGTCTTGGTTATCGCCTGCAGCAAATTTCGCTGCTGCCGTTTGGGGCGGAACTTAGTTTGAGTGACGACAAATTCATTAAAAATGATGAAATAAAAATTGCAATCGCGGGACCTCTCGTTAATGTTATTTTGATAGTTATTTTTGTTGCGCTGTGGTGGATTTTTCCTGTAACTTATTACTACACGGATACATTTGTTTTTGCGAACGCGGTAACCTTTGTTTTTAACTTGCTACCAGTGTTTCCGCTGGATGGCGGGCGAGTTTTTCGTGCAATTGTGAGCAAACGTTTTGACCCGATTAAAACCGAAAAAATTGTCAGTGTTACAGCGATAACACTGTCGCTTGCGTTTTTTTGCGTATTCTTGCTGAGTTTGTTTGTTTCGCCAATTTATTCGCTGGCAATCGCGTCAATTTTTATGATAACTGGGGCATTCAATTTTAACAAGAACGCGGTATATAAGAGGTTGATTTTTGCAAAAGACCTGCAGAAAAACTTCAAAAAGGGTTGCGACATTAGCCTTGTTGCCGTCTCACATAATATGCCATTGTTTAAGTTGATAAAATTCATTAACCCGCAAACGTATACAATCTTTATTGTCTATGACGAAAAAAATAATCTGCAGAGCGTCATTTTGGAGAAAAATCTCGATTTGCTGTTTACAAAATATGAGTCTTATACTTTGCTGAAAGAAATAAAAACTAAAAAATAGATGTGCTAAACACTTTGATTTTTGTAATAGTTGTGCTATAATAAATATATGAAACAAAGTTTTACTTTGTGAAGGGAGTATTATGCAAATTAGTAACGAAGATTTAGATATGATTAGAAGAAGCGGGGAAAGTCTTTTTTATAACGAATTGAAGTCGTTTTATCTCTTGGGAGATACAAACGAGTACGACAATTTCTCTCCGTCTACATTAAATTTTAGCGCTGCTAGTGATTTTGATAAATACAAGTATGCTTGCTGTATGTATGCTGGTTTTAAAATTGAAGAAAATGAAGAGAACGCTTTTCAAATTTGGATGCAACTCGCAGAAAATGGGCAGGTTGAGTCAATGCTTGAGACGAGCGCATATTTGTTCCAAAACGGCGATAATGAACGCGCTTTTAAGATGCTTCAAAGGTGTGCAAACGCAGGCAACCAAATTGCGCAATTTAGGATAGCACTTTGCTATATGTTTGCAGTTGGCACGGAGCAAAACCAAGAAAAAGCTGTCAAAATTTTTGAAAAACTAAGCGCAGAAGGGTTTGCTAATGCTGTCTATATGATGGGTTCATTCTACTACAACGGTGGCGGCGAGTATGTCGAGAAAGATACTGTAAAAGGTTGGGAACTTATTAGGAAGGCTTGTAAACTTGGTTCGCCATTCGCAGAATACGAAGTTGCCATCCAAATTTGTGCACAACAAGAGGATCGCACATTTACTAAGCAGGTAATTAATTTACTTGAAAAATCCGCAAGAGGTGGAGATTTGCGCGCACTCTATTTGCTTAGTTTAGCATACGCTAAGGGCGAGGGAGTAGAGGTCGACCTTGAAAAATCAATGAGTTATCTTGCTCAAAGTTACGAAGGGGATTTCCCACTTGCAGTAGAATTAATGGAAAAGTTAAAAAACAGCATTAACGACTAAAACTATAAAACGCATAATACTAAATATGGTGTATTACAATCGCATAATACACCATATTTAGTATTTTAGACATGCAGCTATTGGCTAACCATTTTGAGTTTTTACGTAAAATTGTAAGCACCGAAAATTGTAGTTAAGATTACAAATTTAAAATAAGCAATTTTAAATTTGGTGTTTTATATTTGATTTGAATATGACTTGTAATTTGTGTGATTAAGAAGTTTAAATTGTGCAATCTAAGAACTTGCAAGTTAAGAAAATGCGTTAGAGCCATAATATAAGAAGTGGAGTGCAAGTTAAGTATAGGAATTTACAACTTGCAAAATTGTTTGTACAATTTTTTCATTTCCGCGAGAAAAGAAGCGTTTTTGAGTTTCTTTAATTGAATTTGCGTTTTTGAGTTGGGTTTCAAGAGCAAGCATAAGGTTTTCGATGTCAAGATGTTTTAGGTGGTAGCCCAGTTTGTTTTCGTGAAAGTAGTTTGCATTTTCGATTTGGTCTCCGCGCGATACCTTCTTTGATAATGGGCATATTATCATTGGTTTGTTTACGGCGAGGATTTCAAAGAGCGCGTTTGAGCCGCCGCGCGTAACTACTACATCGCTTTGATTGAGTAGGGTGGGCATTTCGTTTGAAAACTCAATTTCTTTGCAACTTGAGTTGGTTATTCCTGCGGTTTTGCCGTTTCCGCACAGATGTATTATGTTGTACTTTTCGGTGAGTTTATCAAGGTTGTTGCGTACTAAATCGTTGAGTTCCTTGGCACCTTGACTTCCTCCAACAAAAAGCACAATAGGCTTGTCGCTTTTGAAAGGAGAGTTGACCTTTGCCGGTCTAAAATTCTTTCTGACGGGCGCGCCTGTGTAAACGAACTTGCCATTTTTGCTTATCTCAAATGTGGTGCAAATTTTGTTGCAGTAACGCTTGGATATTTTGTTTGCGAGCCCCATACTAAGGTCTGATTCGTGTGCAACAATTTTTATGCTTAGTTTGTGCGCAGCTATGACTGTCGGAAGTGAAGCATAGCCGCCTTTTGAAAATACAACATCAGGGTTAATTTCGCGCAGAAGTTGTTTGCAGCGAGTTATGCTCTTGTGTAGTTTAAATGGGATTTCTAGGTTTTTAAGGGTAAGTTTTCTTTGTAACTTGGGAGTTTCAATGCCAAAGTATTCGATGCCATAAGGGACGACAAGTTGTTTTTCTAGTTCCTTTCCGCTGCCAATGTAAACAATTTGGTCAAAGTGCTGCTTTAGGTCGTCAATTAGTGCTAGATTTGGGATTACGTGCCCAGCTGTTCCGCCACCTGTCAAAACAATTTTCATTTTCTACCTCGCATTTATGTATTATATGTAATTTGCAAAAAATCTTGCATTTTGCACTTCTCATTTTAACAAAAGGACTTATTATGAACAAATTAACTTATGAAGACTTATTAAACATTGAAAATCCGTCAAGATATTTAGGCGGGGAGTTTAATTCTACGATAAAAACAGGCGAAACGCTGATTAAAAACTGCTTTTGCTTTCCTGACCTATATGAAATAGGCATGTCTCATACGGGGATGAAAATCTTGTATGAAATTATAAACGAGCAACCGCAAAGCGTCTGTGAAAGATGTTTTGCACCGAAAGTGGATTTTGCTACGCTTTTGAAGCGTCGCGAGATGGAACTTTTTTCGCTAGAAACGCAAACGCCGTTAAAAATGTTTGACTTTTTGCATTTTACATTCCAATATGAGATGAGTTACACAAACTTTTTGTATATGCTTGATTTGGCAAACATTCCATTGCGAGCAAAAGAAAGGGGAGATGATTATCCTATAATTGTTGCGGGGGGACCTTGCGCCATAAATTTGGAACCACTTGCGGACTTTTTGGATGTAATTGTGGTGGGCGATGGCGAGGAAATCAACAAGAGGTTTCAGGAAGCCTACACTAAAGGAATGTCTAAGCAAGAGTTTTTTGAGAAAATTAGAGGTTGGAACGGCATATATATTCCTTCGCAATACGAAACGCACGAGGATAACGGTTTTACAATCGTCGACTGTGAACAAAGGGTAAAACGCAGCATTGTGGACGATTTAAACCGCGTTTCTTATATGAGTAAGCCCGTTGTTCCAAATATGGAAATCGTGCACAATCGCGTCGCTGTGGAACTATTTCGTGGCTGTACGCGCGGCTGCAGGTTTTGTCAGGCAGGTTATTTTTATCGCCCGATTAGGGAGCGAAACGTCGAAAACGTCGTTGAAATTTCAAAGAAACTAATCCAAAACACTGGATACTCCGAGTTGTCGTTGTTTAGTTTGTCTAGCGGCGATTATCCGTATTTACTGGAGTTGATTGAAAAACTAAAAAGCGAGGAGAGTTTAAAAAACGTCAAGTTTGCTCTTCCATCGCTGAGATTAGACAGTTTTCAAGGCGCATATTCATTTGAAAGCCGCAAATCAAGTTTAACGTTCGCGCCTGAGGCAGGAACGCAACGTCTGCGAGATGTTATTAACAAAAATATAACCGAGGAAAACATTTTAAGCAGTCTCTCTGACGCGTTTAAGGCAAAATACGACAAGATAAAATTGTACTTTATGATAGGCTTGCCGACCGAAACTCCGGAAGATTGGCAAGGAATAGTTGATATTACTTTAAAAATCCAACAACTTTATCAACAAATCAACCAAACGCGTAAAAAGCCAAAAATAACTGTCAGCACAAGCATTTTCATCCCGAAACCATTTACTGCATTCCAATATGAGAAGTTTGAAACCAAAGAATATGCAGAGAGGGCGATAAACTTTCTAAGAACCGAACTCAAGAAAATTGGGGCAGTTTACAACTATCACGACTATGATGTCAGTTTGATTGAAACTATCCTCGCGCGCGGCGATAGAAAACTATCGTATGTTATTGAAAGAGCGTACAAGGCGGGCTGCATTTTTGACGGATGGACGGAGTTTTTTGACATTGAAAAATGGCGCGAGGCTCTAAGTGGAGTTGACGTTTCTAGGTACTTAAACGAAATCGACGAAACCCAAAATTTGCCTTGGGATGTCATCAATATTGGGGTCAGCAAGCAGTACCTGTTGCGTGAGCGCCGCCTGTCGCGCGAGGGGAAAACAACGTGCGATTGCAGGAACGGCTGCACGGGTTGCGGATTAACAATGATAGGAGGCTGCAAAAATGCTGTTAGTAAAATTCAAGAAAATCAATAGTTTTGCGTTTTGCTCTTACTTGAATTGTAGGGACGTCATAAATCAAACAATCAAGCGCGCAGGGATTGAGGTTGCGTACTCACAAGGTTTTAACCCGCACGAACTTTTGTATTTTAGCCCGCCAACTTCGCTAGGGGTTGCGAGCGAGTGTGAGTATGTTACAATTTACACGGACGATTGCGCTGATTTTAAGGAACGATTTAATGCAAACGCGCCTGCAGGGCTCCAAGTTGTTTGGGCAAAACAAATTGAGAAACGCCCTGATTTTTACACATTGATTGACTATGCAAAGTACACAATTGAGGTCGACGAAACCAAGCAAACGCCAGACCTAAGTCGTCTAAACTGCACCATTTTTGACGAAAAAAAGCAGGCAAACACAGACATTCGTGGGCAAATATACAGCATAACTTTTTCTGATAACAAATTTGAATGCGTCGTTGAATGCGGGCAAAAAAGCAACCTTAAGGTCGCAAATTTAATAAAATGCCTCAAAAATTCTTTTGATATCAACATAAAATCCATTTGTAAAGACGATATTTATAAAAAGGAAGAGAAATTGTTTTCCGTCGACGACTTGTTTTAATTGACGGGGGCTTGTATGCGGTAATGTGCCGTGTAAAAATTGGAAACGCTAAAATCTAATAAATTTTAAAAAGTTGCACATAATAGTTTCGAGGAAATTATTATGGAAAATGAAAACTTAAACAATGATAGTCAAAAATTACTTATCGCAATTTACAAAAACATTAGGATTGCAACACAATCAATAGAAAACATCTTGAGTTCTATCAAACTTAACGACATAACGGTTGAACTTAGTAAGGAGTTGAGCCAGTATTACGTGTTTGAAAAGGAAGCGGTTATGCTTGCTCAGTCTTTAGATTTTAATTTAAAGGATAACTCATTTATTCAAAAAACGCAGGTTTGGATTTCAGTCAAATTGAATTTGCTGTCATCATCTTGTCCGCAGCACATTGCGGAAATGATGCTTGTGGGCACAATGATGGGGATAATCGACCTTGTAAAAGCGGCAACCAATCACGACGGCGCTTCAGAGGAAATTGTAAATTTAGCGCAAAGCGTAGAAAATTTTGAGCGTGAAAACGTTGAAACGCTTTTTGAATACCTCAAAATGAAGCCAAACAAGAAAGACAACCAACAATCCAATTCAGACGATACCGATGGAAATGAGTTGCAAGAGTGTGACGAAGATGTTGAGGACGACGAGGTTCGCGAAACCGATAATGGTAAAGACGCCCGCAACGAAGAGTAATAGTGATGAGTAACACATTAAAAAAGACATTGTGCGTAACAGTTTTACTCGGCGGCATAATATTTGCATTGTTGCCATTTAGTTTGTTTCAAAACATTAGTTTGTTTAAAATTAAGGGCGACAAGGGCAAAACTGAGAAGTACTATGTTGTGAACGAGCAGTTGGCGGAAGAGTTGATAAAAAATTCAATCATCTACGAGGAGAAAGCCGACGAAAATTTTGATTTAATACAATTTTGGGATAGACTTAACGGCGATTTTAAGATTGAAATGTAAAAACACGGAATGGGATGTTTCCTTACTGAGGAAGCCACTTATTCCGTGTTTTTTATGCAAGTAGTATAAGTTTATTAATATACTTCTGCCGCTTTTTAATTAAAATTTAATGCGTGCGTCAATTAGGGATATATCGCCGGTTTTATCGTCAATTAAAAGGGGATTTAAATCCATTTCGGCAATATTGTAGCACATTGCAAAATTATTGATTTTTGTCATTATGTCTGTTAATTGTTCAATATTGGCAGGCGGCAAATTTCTGACTGCGCCAAGCAGTTTTGACGATTGCAGGGAATTAATTTGCGAGGTTACGTCCTCAGGACTTGCGGGCAAAACCTTGAACGCAACATCTTTGATTGCTTCAACGAAAATCCCCCCGCGTCCAAACATTGAGCACAGTCCGTAGTTGCCATCTTTGATAATTCCGTAAACGAACTCACGCTTGCTTGATTTCATTTCCTGCAAAATGAAACCGTCGATTTGGTTTTCTAGTTTTCTCTTTTTGAGGCTGCTTAAGATTTCTTTAATTGCTGCTTTCAGTTCGTCTACATTGTTAATCCCAACTTTTACGCCGCCGACATCACTTTTGTGAGTGATAACCTTTGATGTAATTTTTATTGCGAGAGGGAAGCCAATTTTTTGCGCTAGGTAAACCGCCTCATCGACATTTTTTGCGAGTCCATAACCTACAAGTGGGAGTTTTAATTCCTTGAGTAGGTTTAACGACTCGTACGTCGTGAGCATTCGGTTTTCATTTTTTGCTTGGCTGATTATTTTGTCGATGTTGGCATTTTTTGCCCCGTTTAATTTGTTTTTTACTTTACTTGGGGAGATGAACGCCTTATGCAGTGCAAGTGCGCACAGTTCGGGGGAGTTGTAGGCAGGGAAGGTTTTGACGGTCTGCTTAATTTCCGCGAACGATTGCTCGTCCGTAATAAATACGCCGAGAATATACTTGTTAGGGTGTTTTGCTTTTAATTCCTCAAGGAACTGTGCGATTTCTTGGCTTTTTGTCTCCATAATGAATAGGTGGATGCAAACAATTGTATCAATTTTCTTGTTTGAGGCGCACAACTCAAGCGTTTGTTTATAGTCATCAACACTTGCAGACGCAATCATATCAATAGGGTTTTTAACTGACGCCTGTTTTGGTAAATAGGCGCGCATTTTGTCTTTTTCTTTTTCCGTAAAGTCGTAAAGGTTGATGTTGTACTTACTCAATGCGTCAATAGCCATAATCGCTGGGCCGCCTGCGTTTGTAACAATTGCAACAGAAGTAGGGGGCTGCTTTATGTCTGTCGTCGCTAGCAGGAACGCAATCGCGATAAGTTCATCAATTGAACCCGCGCGTACAATACCGCATTGCTTTAAAAACGCATCGGTAATAACATCAGAACTTGCGAGCGCGCCTGTGTGTGAGCTTGCAGCTTGCGCGCCACGTGCACTTGTGCCCGACTTAATACAAACAATCTTTTTTGTAGTTTTTGTGCAAATTTCACGTAGCCTTGACGGATTTTTGATTGCTTCTAAGTGCAGCAAAATTGTGCTAACGTCGCTTTTTTTCTCAAAATACTCAATAAGGTCAGCGACGGAAACATCGCACTGGTTGCCGATACTAATGCAGTATTTTAATCCGATTTGCGTTGAAGCGCATAAGTTCATAATTCCGCTTAATAGTGCGCCCGATTGGCTAATTAAAACTGCGTTCCCATTGCCGCAATGCGATTGTGTGAAGTTCGCGTTGAGACTTAGTTCGTTATTCACAAAGCCAACAGTGTTAGGGCCAAGGATATTGAGATTTTGCTCTTGAGCAAGCGCGGTTAGGGCTTGTTCCGCCTTTTTTCCGTCGGCGCCCAACTCACTAAAGCCCGATGAGAAAATGTAGAAGTTTTTGACGCCAAAACTTGCGCTTTCGACAATGTTTTGATAAACCGCGGCTGCAGGTATGACAATAATCGACAAATCAGGAACAGTAGGCAGTTCGCTTATTGATTTGTAACATTTTAAGCTCTGCACGTCGTCATATTTGGGGTTAATAGGGAAAACCTTTCCAGTGTACCCGCCTGAAATTATGTTTTTAAGTAGTTTGTATGAAACACTATCGGCGTTTTGGGACGCGCCGACAATGGCTATACTTTTAGGGTTAAGTAGTTTGCTTAAATTTTTTGACATATTTACTCCTATTTTGCAATTTTATCACTCAAATTATACATTATATAGGGAAAAATTGCAAATATTTTGTATTCAAAATAGGTTTTTTTGCAAAAATGATTGACAATATTTTAGAAATAATATATACTTTATAGGTCAGAGTATGGAGAAGACTATGTTAATCAACTTGAACTTGGCAAAGGCACAGTGTGGCGCGCCTCTTTTTGCAGCAGGAGAAGTTGTTTTGCACGACGATATTTTGGATAACGTGTGCGACGACGGCGACAAGGTTTGTAAGGTTGAAGTGCAGTATTGCTACAATGGAGAGTTTGTTAATTGCAAGGGGAATGGGTCAATCCATCTTAAAGGCAAATGTTATAGATGTGGCGAAGATGTAGATGTTTTGCACGTCTTTGAGTTTGATGAAAATTTTTTGCCCGCAGGCTCAACGGACGATGACGAAGCATATTTCTTTAAAGGCGATACGATTGATATAACAAAGGCAGTGGAGGATAACTTGATTATATCTCTGCCGACTCAATTGTTGTGTAAGCCTGATTGCAAGGGTTTGTGTCCACATTGCTATGCGAATTTGAATTTTCATAAATGCGAATGCGAGGATGATACTAGCAAATCCCCATTTGCGGTTTTGAAAAAGTTAAAATAGGAGGGAAAAGAAATGGCAGTTCCTAAACAGAAAGTATCTAAACAAAGAAGAAATAAAAGAGTGGCATCTAGTTGGACTATTACTACTCCAACATTGACAGAATGTCCGAATTGTCACGAATTGATGGCTAATCACCAAGTTTGCAAGGCTTGTGGCTTCTATGATGGCAAACAAGTGGTTAACCTTGAAAAAAATACTGACGCTGAATAAGATGCACAAGACTGTGTGTCTTTTTTTTTGCGTAATGACCGAACATTGATACTTAATAACTCAATTTAGGAATACTACAAATGCGAGTGTGGAATAACCTAAACATTTTATTTGAGGTTTGTTTATTTTTAATATCTAAGTAATCCGCTTTAATGTGCCACGAGGTTGTGCTTGCCCACACAGGCAAAACGATGTTTTTTTTGCTCCACTTTGGGAGATTTTAACAAGTCAAGTTGCTTAGATATTTTTTATTCCTACTAATATTTATTAAATCTACCAATAATTGTTACGCAACTGTCTGTAATTTAGCCCAAGTGCTAACTTTCGTTAAGTGCTGCTTGATTTAAACTTGCTTGTCAGTATGCACGTTAGGGACGAAATGAACATAATCCCCGAAAATAGCAAATAATATATCCTTAGCGGAACAAAGTAACTAGAAAAAAGCAGTATTATTCCGCAAAAGAAGTAAGATTTTGCGCGTTTCCTATCAAAAACGTGTTTTTTTAGTTTGCTCAGCGTCATTTTTTCTTTGGAAAGCGTTTCAACTTCTATGCTCGGGTAAAAATTTTGTTTTTCAATTTCTGAAACAAACAATTCCTTTATTGAAACAAGTTTGTAGGCAATTTTTTGGAAGTTTTTTGCGTAGGTTGCACATTCTGTGGTATAATCGTTGCAAAGGATAACAACTTTAGATAGCCTGCGGTTTTTGTTTTGCCTGTAGATTTCCAGTAGGTCATTTACATCTAGCGTGTCGAGGTTAAAGCAGGGGACATAGAGTTCCAAAAGTGAGTTTGATGATGTGCGAGAATGGGATTTGGCGAGTAGGTCCCTGCGAGATTGTTGGTGGACACTTTCCTTAGAGGTGGGTTCGTTATTTTTAGCGGTTGTGCTTGCAGTTGACGTGTCGCTTGCGGGCTTTGAATTATACTGCATTACGGTTTGTGCGTCGGTTGTGGGGAGTGTGGTTGCGTTTTTGGGGGGATTTTCGGCGGTCTTACTTTGGGTAGCGGTACTTTGGGCGGTTGCGCAAGAGGTTTGGGTGGGACGATCATTAGTTACTAGCGACTCAGTCGGTTGTATGTCTAGTGAATTGCGGGGTGAACGGTCAGGCGCAATTTCGGGCGCAATCACGCGTTTTGTTAGTTCGTGTTTTGAATTTTGCTTAAGGTCAAGAAGTTTTGCTAAATAGTTGCAGAGTTCAATTTTGCTCGCATTTTGGAATTGCGTTTTAATTTCGTCGACTTTGCGAAGTTGTTCCGCTTTAAGTAGTTTTGTGTTACTTCGCTTTATTTTTATATAAAAAAGTAACAGAGCAATTGCTATAGCGGTTGCGCATGACAAAATTAGACAAATCGTCAAACTGAGTCTCATTGCGCGGTAAAACACTAATGAAATGAAAAATATAAGTACCAATTTAAAAATTTCGTCAATATAAAATGAAAGTTTAAACATAAATTGCTCCTACGCTTGAAATTATTGACAAAATAATTTATTATTATTAATTCAATTGACAAATTGCGTAAATTTTGTTAATATGTTGTTATGCAAAAATTTGTTACAAATAGTGAAAAAGAAACTGAAAATTTGGCTATGGAAATTGCGAAATCTATCACTAAGGGTTCGGTCGTTGAACTTATCGGAGATTTGGGAGCGGGCAAAACCGCATTTTCAAAGGGATTTGCAAAAGGGCTTGGAGTTAAGGAAACAGTTACAAGCCCAACATTTGCACTCTTAAACACCTACTCTGGCGACGGGGCGAGGTTAAACCACTTTGATTTGTATAGAGTTAGCGACGTTGAGGAACTTGACCTAATGGGGTTTAGAGAGGTTTTCTTTGAAAATGACGCGATTTCTTTAATTGAGTGGCCGCAAATTGCGAGCGATTATTTACCTAAGAGTAAACACATTATAACAATCACTAAAACGGGCGACAACTCGCGCGAAATAACTTGGGAGAATGTATGAATATTTTATGTATCAACACTTGCTTTACTACGAGCGATGTGTGCCTTTGTACTGACAAAGGGGACTATAAGGCGAAACAAGAAACTGCGCTGCAACATTCTGTTGTGTTGATGAAGCAAATCGACAGCGTTATGGAGACGAGCGGATTGACCCCCAAGGATGTCGATTGCGTTTGTGTTGCGATAGGTCCTGGGAGTTTTACGGGAATAAGGATTGGACTTGCGGTAGCGAAAGGTTTTTGCGACGCACTTAATATTAAAATAGTACCTGTTAACACGCTTGAATTGATTGCGTACAATGCTAAAAACAGTCCGCAATTTGTCGTTATCAAAGGGATTGCCGACGAGTTTTTTGTTGCAGAGTGCAAAAATAGTGTGTGCGGCAAACCAACAATGCTTACTAAGATGGATTTACTACAAAAACTTGACGCGCAAACCAAAATCGCCAGCAATCAAGACTTGCAGTTCGACAACTTTTCGTGTGAAGTTGAAGGTGTCGAAAGGTTTGATATGAAGCAAATTGCGCTAGATAATATTAACAATGCGGTGCAGCCCGCTGAAGCCAACCCGCTATATTTAAGGTTGTGCCAAGCGGAGTTACAAAAGCGTAAAGATGGTGAAAAATGACAATATCTTTTATTGATATGGAGATGGAGGACGTCCCTCAAATTTTGAGTATGGAGCGTGCCTACTTTTCTGTTGAAGGTTACAATGAAGAGCAAATGATTGATATGCTCAACAACAAAAATTACGATATGAAGGTTTTGAAGAATAATAACATTGTTTGCGGTTATATCATAATATACAAAAATGTTGATTTTGACGAGATTTTCAAAATAGGAGTTCACCAGTCGCTAAAGCGAAAGGGTTTGGGCAAAATTATGATGGATTACGCTAAAGCGAATTGTCCGAAAAAACTCTGTCTGGAAGTTAGGTCAGTCAACCTAGGCGCAGTTAATTTCTATCTTCGTTGCGGTTTTTATGTTAGAACCATACGACAAAACTATTATTCGCTACGACAAAACGCGCTGTTGATGGAGTTTATTAAATGATTTTTGTATACCAAAACAAAGCAATTCATTACGAGTTTTTTGAAACTGACAGCACGTGCCCGACAATTGTTTTGCTACACGGGTGGGGCGGGAACTGCAAGAGTTTTACGCCAATTTATTCTGCGTTTGAGGGGTTCAATATTCTTTCGCTCGACTTTTGGGGTTTTGGTGAGAGTGATGAGCCAAGTAGTGATTTTACTTTGTTTTCGTATACAGACGCAACATTTGAGTTGATTTCTCACTTGCGTTTGTCTGATTGTATTTTGCTCGGGCATTCGTTTGGTGGTAGAGTTGCAATTGTTTTGGCTGCTAACCACAGCGATATTGTTAAGGGGCTTGTTTTGATAGATGCGGCAGGACTTAAACCGAGATTTAGCGCAAAACGTGCCTACAAGATTGGGTGTTACAAGTGCAATAAATTTTTAGTTAAACATAGATTGCGGAATGCGGCTTGTCTTGAAAAATATGGTTCAAGCGATTACAAAAAAATACCTAGTAATGTTAGACCAGTTTTCAACGCGATTATTAATCAAGGTCTAAGCGAGTTTGCTCAGCAAATTCACTGCAAGACACTTATTGTTTGGGGGCAAAACGACAAAGATACGCCGCTTTATATGGCAAAACGGCTACATAGGTATGTCCGCAACAGTAATTTATGCGTCGTTAAAAACGCGGGGCATTTTGTTTACTTAGATAGTTCAAACATTGTAATTAAATGTGTAAAGGAATTTTTAAATGGATTTTATTAATGCAGCAAACCTTCATATGTATATTGCGATTGCGATTTCAATTGTGAACGCGTTCCTAATGTGGTATGTTGGGTATAAGTTTTTCCAAATTCTTCAGTTGTCGAATTATCGGACGAAGGCTTATATGTCTTGGGTAAAAGATACAAAAGGGAAGTACGTATCTAGAATTTTTATGTTGTCAATCCTATCGTTTGCGCTAATGATGGTTACTAACGTAATTTTGGACGCAACAAACATAGCCGCATATTGGTTCTATTTTGGATTGATTTTCTATTTCTATCTTGTAATAGTGTTTATTGTGAACGCTTACAATGCGCCAAAGAAAACACCGCTAAAAATTACCAGCCGAATGAGTAGGTTGAAGTTTTTATTCATAATTGTTTGCACGGCGATTTCATTCTGTTTGATATGGTTTTTTACGCAATTCTGCGCGCCTGTCGGTTATGCGGCGGTGGCAATTACGCCATTGTTATTGCCAATTATGGTTTTGATTGTCAACGCGTGCTTGGTGCCGTTTGAAAAGTGGAACGCCAAGCGCTATATAAAACAAGCAAAGAAAAAACTTAATAGATACCCCGATTTAATAAAAATCGGCATAACAGGTAGTTATGGCAAAACAAGCACAAAGTTTATTTTAAGCACAATTTTATCTGAAAAATACTCTGTTTGCGCAACCCCATTGAGTTACAACACTCCTATGGGGATAACAAAAGCGATTATTCAATATCTTGATTTCTCACACCAAGTTTTAATTGCGGAAATGGGCGCAAGATTTCAAGGCGACATTAAGGAACTATGCGAGTTGGTTCAACCTAAGTACGGCATTTTGACGGGAATAGGGGAGCAGCACCTGCAATCGTTTGGGTCATTAGAAAAAATCGCGCAGACCAAGTACGAACTCGTCGAGAGTTTGCCTCAGGACGGAACAATCGTTTTCTGTGGCGAAAACCAAACGTGCGTTGAGTTGCATAATAAGACGACGCTTAAAAACAAGTTCATTTGCGGCTTTGACAGAAGCTACTTTATTTATGCAGATGATATTGTTACGAATAAAAAGGGGACGTCATTTAACTTGCACATAGGGGAGCAGGTGGCTAGTTGTTCAACTAGATTATTAGGCAAACATAACATTGAAAATATTCTTTGCGCGTCGACCCTTGCATACAATTTGGGGCTGACGATAGACGAAATTAAAAGCGGAATTATGAAGTTGCAGCCGATTGAACATAGGTTGCAGTTGATCAACTTGCCAAACGGTTCCACAATTTTGGACGACTCATACAATGGGAGTATTGACGGAGCGCAAAAGGCACTAGAAGTATTGAAGTATTTTGAGGGCGAAAAAATTGTTGTAACCCCTGGGCTTGTAGAATTGGGCAGCAAAGAAAAGCAGGCAAATATTGATTTTGGAGAAGAAATTGCAGAGGTTGCCGATAAAGTAGTCTTAGTTAATTTATCTAACGCGGAAAACTTAAAAACAGGCTTAAAGAACAAAAACTTTGACGACTCAAATATTCATCAGGTTGACACATTGGAAAACGCAAAAACGCTCCTAAATAAAATTGTAACCGAAAAGTCAGTTATTTTATTCTACAACGATTTGCCCGATAATTATTTGTAAATGTGCTTGACAATAGACAAGAATTATGCTATCATATGTTTACCTTTTGCAAAGTTAGTCGAGTCTCCGACGCTATTCTTTGCTTTAGGCGTATTAAGAGGGAGGAGAAAATGGAAAAGAAAGATATTATTCTTAAATTCGGTAGAGACGAAAAAGACACTGGTTCGACAGAAGTTCAAGTAGCTTTACTTACTGAAAGAATTAATCACTTAAACGAGCATTTGAAAGTTCACCCAAAAGATAACCACACTCGTCGTGGCTTGTTGAAACTTGTTGGACAGAGAAAGGGTCTTTTGGCTTATCTAAAGAAGACTGATATTGAAAAATACAGAGCTCTTATACAAGAATTGAAACTTAGATAATGGTCAAAAAGTCCAAAACTTATGCAAGTTTTTGGACTTTTGTTTTTAATATTATATTTGTCTTTATTGATGAATTAAAAATATAATACACAATATGCGGTGTATTCTATTTGTATAATACACAATATATTGTATT
>CAZSGM010000003.1:27122-175750 GCA_964606505.1 uncultured Lachnospiraceae bacterium
TATAATACACAATATGCGGTGTATTCTATTTGTATAATACACAATATATTGTATTTTATTTGTTAGGAGATAAAATGGAAGAGAAAAATTTTGAAACAGTTATCGGGGGCAAAAAAGTTGAGGTAAACATTGGTAAGTACGCAATGCAAGCGGATGGCTCTTGCCTGGTTAAGTGTGGCGATACCATTGTTATGGTAAATGTAACGGTTGCGGACAAGCCGCGTGATGGAGTTGATTTCTTGCCGTTATCGGTTGATTATGAAGAGAAGTTGTACGCTGTCGGCAAAATCCCTGGGGGTTATAAAAGACGCGAAGGCAGACCTACCGACAAGGCAATTTTGGTGTCAAGGCTTATCGATAGACCGTTGCGTCCTTTGTTTCCAAAAGGTTTTTACAACGATGTTTCTATTGTTGTTACGCCGCTATCAATCGACCCAGATGTTTATCCTGAGCCACTTGCGATGCTTGGTTCTAGTATTGCGTTAAGTATTTCTTCGGCGCCATTTGAGGGGCCAACGGGCGCTGTAAATGTCGGGCTGATTGACGACCAATTTATCATTAATCCAAACCAAGAAGAAAGAGACAGAAGTAAGCTGAATTTGACTGTTGCAGGGACACACGACGCCGTTTTGATGGTTGAGGCGGGCGCAAATTTTGTTGACGAGCAGACAATGCTTAAGGCAATTATGTTTGGGCACGAGGAAATCAAAAAACAGGTTGAATTTCAAAATGAAATTGTTAAGCAGTATTCAAAAGAGAAGAAGCAAGTTATTGCTGATGACGAAGAGACTGCAAATCTTATTGCTGAAATCAAGGAGTATGTTGCACCATTGCTTAAGAATGTGTTAGCGACATTCGTCCGCGAGGAAAGACAGGCGCGCAATAAGGCGATGGTTGAAAATTGTTGTGAATATTTTGTGGCAAAATATCCTGAAAGGGAAGATGTAGAAAAACTTGTCAACCAAGTGGTTTATAACCTCACAAAAGCGCGAGTTCGTGAAAACATTGTAAAAAAAGGCGTTAGGCTTGACGGGCGCAGCCTTGACGAAATTCGTCCAATTTGGTGCGAGGCGGGCTTGTTGCCACGTGTGCACGGCTCGGGAGTTTTTACTCGTGGGCAAACTCAAGTTTTGACAACCTGTACGCTCGGGATGTTGAGCGAAATGCAACACATTGAGGGGCTTGAGGACGTTGAGGAAGAAAAACGTTATATGCACCATTACAATATGCCACCATATAGCACGGGCGAGGCGAAAATGTTGCGCAGCCCTGGACGTCGCGAAATAGGACACGGAGCGCTTGCTGAGCGTGCGCTTGAGCCAGTTTTGCCGACTGAAGAGGAGTTTCCGTACGCAATTAGAACAGTTTCGGAAGTTTTAAGTTCAAACGGGTCAACATCACAGGCAAGTGTTTGCGGGTCGACGCTCGCGCTAATGGACGCAGGCGTGCCAATTTCATCGCCTGTTGCCGGTATCGCTATGGGCTTGATTAAAGAGGGCGGCGAAGCATATGTTTTGACCGACATTCAGGGCGAAGAGGATTTCTTTGGCGATATGGACTTTAAGGTCGCAGGAACGGAACGCGGCATAACCGCAATTCAAATGGATATCAAAATAAAGGGTATCGACGAAAACATTTTGCGCAACGCACTTGAAAAGGCGAGAGTTGGGCGTCTGTTTATTATGAATAAAATGTTGGCGACAATTGCTGAGCCGCGCAAAACAATTTCAGCATACGCACCTAAGATTATTTCATTTAACATTAATCCAGACAAAATTCGCGAAGTTATTGGTTCAGGCGGCAAAAACATCAACAAAATCATTGACGCTACAAACGTTAAAATCGACATCGAGGACGATGGTTTTGTAACAATTGCTAGCTGCGATATGGATATGATTCAAAAGGCAAAACAAATGATTGACGGAATTGTTCTTGAAATTGAGGCAGGGATGACACTTGAGGGAACAGTCGTTAAATTGAGCGACTTTGGCGCGTTTGTTTCTTTGACACCAACAAAGGATGGGCTTATTCACATTTCTAAACTCTCCGATAAAAGGGTTGAGAAAGTTGAGGATGTTGTCAATGTTGGCGATAGGGTCAAGGTTGAAGTGCTAAAGGTTGATAACCGTGGGCGCGTTGACTTAAAACTTGTGAGCAAATTATGAGTTTGGGCTAGATAACGCTTGCAAACTGTGGTTTCGCCGTAACTTAAATTAGTTTATTTTTAGTATCTAAGTAATTCAGTGAAACGCTGATTTGCTTGGATATTTTTATTTGTCGCGCAGTGCTTATTAGCATTGAGGGATACACATTAAAAACAACCCAAAAGAAAAAGGGTGTTCAGTTTTATTCAAAACAAGCATATATATAAATTAACGGAGCGCCTATGAAATATAGTTTGTTTTCAAATTTATGTATATTTGGTATGTTACTGACACTTTTTTGTGTAACATACGATAGCGGAATTAGAACGGTTTTTAACCCGCAAGAAACCGAGCCATACTACTGCGGGGACGCTAGCCAAAACAACATTTCGCTTATGGTAAATGTGTACTGGGGAAACGAGTTTATTGAGCCAATGCTAGAAACTTTTGAGAAAAACGACATCCGAACAACCTTTTTTGTCGGAGGCTCGTGGGCAAATAAAGAAACGGAACTGTTGCAAAAAATCGTCGAAAAAGGACACGAAATCGGAAACCACGGTTACAATCACAAGTCGCACTCAAAACTTACATACGAGCAAAACTACAATGAAATTAAAATGTGCCACGAGGTTGTGCTTGCCCACACAGGCAAAACAATGGAACTTTTTGCTCCACCATCGGGAGATTTTAACAAAACGACGCTCAAAGTTGCAGACGCGCTCAAGTATAAAACAATTATGTGGTCAAAGGATACAATTGACTGGCGCGACCATAACACTGATTTGATAGTGAAGAGGGCGACGAACAATTTGAAAAATGGCGACCTAATTTTGATGCATCCAACGCAAAACACCAAGGAGGCATTGCCGCAAATTATTGACTATTGCAAAAAACGCAATTTCAACATAACAACAGTATCTGCTTGTCTAAATTAATGTTTCATACTTAAGTCGCTTGAATTATTGGAAAATTTTCTTTAAAAAAAATATAAATCCTTTCAAATAGTGTGTTTTATTCTTGTTTTAAAGTTCTAAATATGGTATAATTACTTGCTTTATTTGAAGGAGTTGTTATGAATCGTAAAATTCTGTCCAAAGAAAATACCGCACCTCTAATTATTTTATTTGTTTCAGTATTATTATTGATTTGTATGATGTTCTCAATTTTGGGACTTGTGAACCACATTCTTTTAGGCGTTTTTGGTGCTTCAACATACATTCTTTTGCTTTCTGCAATTTCAACATGTGTTACAAAAATTATTGGCTTCAAAAACAACCTTTCAAAGAGTTTTATGGTTTATCTCTCAATAATTGTGCTAAGTATGCTGTTTATTACGCACGTATCAATGACCGCAAGTTCTTATTCACTCTCGTTTAAAGAGTGTCTAGAGTATCCATTTGCGAATTTGACACCTGCAGGAGCTGTTTTTTCGCTAATACTTTACCCGTTGAACCTGCTTTTGCCCGTTGAAGGGGTTATAGGCTTGTTTGTGATTGCAATTATTGTTTTTGTGTGCATTTGTATTGACAAAAAGTTTAACAATAAGCATACCAAGGTCGCAAAGAAAGAAAATGCTTCGCAAGCGAAAGTTAAAGCAGAAAAGGGCAAGAATGCTAGTAAGGTGCAGACAATGAAAGTCCCAAATGTTACGCTAGAAAAGAACAAAACAATGCCTACATTTATTTCAATGCCGCTTACATTGAACGCGCAAATGGAAAAGGAACGAAAGGATGTTATCGACGACCTTTTGACGCCAACGCAACCAAGGACGCTTAACTTGAAAAAACAGGAGCAACCTAAAGCTGCGCCAAAGCCTGACGCGGCGATTTATAGAGGAACAATCAATCCGAACATTATCAAGAGCGAAACGACGCCGCCATCAACGATTAGCGACGACGACATAATTGCGCCAATAAAACCACAAAAAATATTCCATACCGACAACATTGAGGATGCAGTGATTGGCAAGCCCAGCACAATACTCCAAGAAAAGAATGCTAAGGAGTTTGCGCCATCACAGGTTGGCGGCATTGAAATGGTTGACCCAGCTATACAGGTTAGCGAAACAATTGAGGATGATTTTAGCAATTTAGCGAGTGCTAAAAGTGAGGCTGTCTCCAAACTTGGACTTGATGAGCGGGGGTTGCAAGAAAAACAAGGTGGAAATGTTACCCAGCCTGCAAAAAATAACGCGGCGTTCCGCGAGGGCGAGCAGCAGATCGGCGCGCGAGATGTTGCGCCAATTGAACCGCAAAAACAAGAGGTGCAGCCTGAGAAACCTAAACGCAAGAAGCCAGCGAAATATGTTTACCCGCCACTTGAATTGCTTACAACGCAAAGCACTATCCCAAATTTAGCTGACAACGCGTTTGAGGCAAAGGCGCACATAATTGAAGAGAAACTTGAGGAATTTAAGATTTCCGCTAAGTGTATCGGGGTTACAAGAGGACCCGCGATTACAAGGTACGAGTTTGAAATGCCAAGGGGTGTGCCAGTCAATAAAGTGTTGCAGTACTCAAACGATATTTCAATGGTACTAGAAAGCCGCAAGGCGATTAGAATTGAGGCGCCAATCCCAGGTAAAAACGCATTTGGTGTCGAGGTTCCTAACGATAAAGTAGACACAATCGGCTTGAGGGATTTAATTGATTGCAAGGAATTTAGGGGCGAGAAGTCTCCGCTTACCTTCGCCTTGGGTAAAGATATCACTAACAGGTCGATTATGGGCGACGTTGGCAAACTTGTGCATACGCTCGTTGCGGGGTCAACGGGAAGTGGTAAATCCGTTTGTATGAACTCAATTATTATTTCACTGCTATACAAGGCGTCGCCTGCGGATGTGCGAATTATCTTGATTGACCCTAAGTACGTTGAGTTCGCAATCTACGAAAATATGCCGCACCTGTTGCTTCCAAAAATTATAACCGAGCCCGCACAAGCTGTTAATGCGCTCAACTGGGCTTGCGAAGAAATGGAACGCAGAAACCGTATTTTTGGTAGATTTTATGTTAGAAGCATTGACGAATACAACGAAATGCCTGAGGTTCAAAGTGGGGTCGAGGAAAAAATGTATAAAATTGTCATAATGGTTGACGAGTTAAACGACCTTATGATGAATGCTAGAAAGGATGTTGAGGAAAAAATTCTGAAACTTGCGCAAAAGGCGCGTTCTTGCGGTATACACCTAATTCTCGCGACGCAAAGGCCGTCGGTTGACGTTATCACGGGTACGATTAAGGCAAACTTGCCGTCTCGTATTGCGTTCTCACTTACAAACTATAGCGACAGTAAAACAATTATAGACCAAGGCGGGGCAGAGAAACTGTTAGGGCGCGGCGATATGCTTTACAGCCCACGCGGCGAGGAGCCAACACGTCTACTTGGCCCATTCGTATCACAACAGGAGGTTTCTAATATTTTGAAATTTATTAAACAGCACAACGAGTGCGATTACGATAGGGATATTGAGCAAGCAATTTTAGTTAAACGTAATAATGACCCTGCGGGCGGTCCAGCAGACGCGGCTGCAGATGAATACTTTGTTCAAGCGCTTAGGTGGGCGATTGAAGCTCAGGTTTGCTCGACATCAGCATTGCAAAGACGATTTAGTATCGGCTACCAACGAGCAGCACGCTTGGTAGACGCGTTTGAGGCGCGCGGTTATATTTCAAAAGCCGACGGTTCAAAACCTAGACAAATTTTAATTTCTATGGAAGAGTTTTTGAAAAACTACGGAAATAATTAATGATTACAATCAATCAAAAAAACAATTGGAGAATTTAAATGAATGCTAAAGACAAAACCATTGCGCTAGTTAGCCTTGGTTGCGACAAAAACACAGTTGATTCGGAGCGTATATTATATATTGTCAAAAACGCTGGGTTCAACATAACATCAGATTTAAGCGAAGCAAACATAATCATATTAAACACGTGCGCCTTTATTTTGGATGCGCAGCAAGAGTCAATCGACGCAATTTTAGATGCTGAGCAGTACAAAAACAACGGCACGTGCGAAAAAATTATCGTTTGCGGCTGCTTAGTTGCAAGAAACGGAAGCGAATTGCAAAGTGCGATACCAAATATTGATTTGCTAGTCAACATCAACGAGTATGACAAGATACCTGAAAAGATTTTTGAGTTGTACAGTGATGAGAATTTTAACGTTTGCGAACTGCCAATGGATGGGCGCGTACTTTCAACACCGCAGCACTATGCCTACGTTAAAATTGCCGACGGCTGCGATAACTTCTGCACATACTGCACAATACCTAAAATTCGAGGCAGGTTTAGAAGTAGAAAGATTGATGACATCGTCAGCGAGTGTGAGGGGCTTGCACAAAGCGGAGTTCGCGAACTTATTATTGTTGCGCAGGATGTAACTCGATACGGGATTGATTTGTACGGCGAGTACAAAATCGTTGAACTTGTGAAGAAGTTGACAGAGATTAGTGGGGTTAAGTGGATAAGGTTGCATTATTGTTATCCAGAACTGATTTCTGATGAATTGATTGACCTTATTGCGTCAAACGACAAAATTTGTAAGTATGTTGATTTGCCGTTGCAGCACGTTTCGACAAATGTTCTCAAAAAGATGAACAGAAAGAGTACTTACGAGTCAATTTGTGCGCTAATTGATAAAATTAGGTCAAAACCTTGCAAAATATCAATTAGAGCTTCCTTTATAGTTGGTTTTCCTAATGAAACCGAGCAGGATTTTGAGCAGTTAAGCGACTTTGTTAAAGAATACAAACTTGACAATGTTGGCGTTTTCCAATATTCAAGAGAAGAGGGAACGCCTGCCTATAGTATGCCAAATCAAGTTCTCGCGAAAGTGAAGAAACAACGCCAAAAGGAGATTTACCAACTTCAGCAGGCAGTTGTTAAAGAACATAACGAAGAGATGATTGGAAAAACAATTGTTGCAGTGAGCGACGATGTACAGGCGGATTGCCTAGTTTTGCGAAGTGAGTATAATTCGCCTAGCATTGAAACGGTTATTTATTGCGATTGCGTTGACGGGGTTGAGCAAGGCAAGTATTATAACGTGGAAATTACTGGGTACGATGGATACGATTTGATTGGGGCTATTAAAGGAGAAGCAAAATGAATTTACCTAATAAAATATCAATATCAAGAATAGTGATGACGCCAATTATTATGGCACTGTACCTAATTTCTGAAATTCCTTATGGAAAACTGATTGCGCTGCTGCTATTTATTGCTGCGTCAGTTACCGACTTTTTGGACGGATATTTAGCAAGAAAAAATAACCAAGTTACTGACACGGGCAAATTTTTAGACCCAATAGCAGACAAACTTCTTGTTATGGCGGGAGTTTTGGTTATTATTGCCGATATGATTTTGCCGCTATACGTGTATATCATTGTTTGCGCAATGATATTTGCAAGGGATTATTTGGTTAACAGTTTAAGACAGGTTGCGTCAACGAAAGGAGTTGTTATCGCAGCTGATAAGTCGGGGAAAATTAAGACGGTATTGCTTGACATCGCTTTGAGTGGTATGATGTTGTTAGGCGCAAATCAGCAAGAGGGCTGGGTAACTGGCACGGCGGTCGATGTGGTTTCTTACATTGTTTACGCTGTTTCAGTTGCGGCACTGTTTATGTTGGTTTACTCCACCGTTGAGTATTTTTATAAAAATAGAAGTGTTTTTAAGGGTGAGTAATGAATACATCAATTTTTGTTGTTATGAGCAACTTAAATTCAAAAATGTTTATTCAAAATTTTAATGTATTAAAAAAACAGTTATTTAAACTGGGGCTAGACATCGCGCAATTTGCGGTTGTTGAGGATTTGCTTGGAGTAGACTACAAGTCTTTTGGAACGGGCTTAAAAGTGTTTATTGAGGACGACCAAAAGAGGGCGAGTTCACTGCTTGTGCCGCTCAATAAAATGGAAGAAGTCGATAGTGGAACATTTGTTAGCACCGCGCAAAATATGATTGTTATAAACAACAAAACGCTTGAATCAATGGACAAACTTGATAAAGTAATTAAAGACGTGCTAAAAATCGACTATGATAGTTATGCCATTAAGTGTTTTGGGGTAAACGAAAACAATCTTGCCAATTACCTTAGTGAATTTAAGAAAAACAACGATGTTTTTGATTATTTTGCGCAAACAGAGTATGGCGACAATCTAATTATTTTTCGCTTTTTATCAAGCGTCAGCTCTAAAATTAAAGACGGCATTGTTTCGATGTTTGTGCGGGATTTGAAAGACACGTTTTACGCGTCGAAAGACGTTTCGCTCTCACGTGCTGCGTTTGAAATATTGACGCTAAGGAAGATAAAAATCAGTACGGCAGAGAGTTTTACGTCGGGGCAGGTTGCGAATACGATAATTAGAGAAAATGCGGGCGCGAGCGCAATCATTGAGGAGGCGCACGTAGTGTACTCGGATGAAGTAAAACACAAGGTGTTGGGAGTTGAAAAGGATACCTTGAAAAAGTTTACCGCAGTGAGCGCTGAGGTTGCGTACGAAATGATAACTGGGCTGCTGGAGAAGAGCGACTGCGATATTGCCATTGCGACGACGGGTTACGCAAACAGCGATGAGCCAAAACTTTCGGGGCTGTTTTTTACGGCGGTAGGAGATAAAGACGCCGTGCACGTCTATCGACACAAAATTAACGGCGATAGAGAGTTTGTTATACGCTATGGTGCAAATGTCGCAATTTTTGAATTAATTAAAAAACTTCGTCAAAACGCTTTGAATATTGCAAATTTTGCTATATAATATAGGTATATAAAAAATATGTTCTAATAAATGGAGATACTTATGACACAAAAAGATGAGATACTTGAGCAGGTTATTGCCGACCTTGAGAAACAATACGGCAAGGGCTCAATTATGAAACTAGGCGAAAAATACTACCAGAAGGTTGATGTTATTCCAACGGGCTGTATGACGCTTGACAACGCGCTTGGAATAGGCGGGTTGCCAAAGGGTAGAATTATTGAAATCTATGGACCTGAGTCATCGGGTAAAACAACTGTTGCGCTGCACGTTATTGCAGAGGCGCAGAAGATGGGCGGCGTTGCGGCGTTCATCGACGCGGAGCACGCGCTTGACCCAATTTATGCGTCAAAAATAGGTGTTGACGTACAAAACCTTTATTTGTCGCAGCCTGACACGGGTGAGCAGGCACTCGATATTACTGAAGCACTTGTTAGAAGTGGTGCGTTTAGTATCGTGGTTATTGACTCGGTTGCGGCACTTACGCCTAAAGCAGAAATCGAAGGCGAAATGGGCGACAGCTTTATTGGGTTGCAGGCAAGGTTGATGTCGCAGGCACTTAGGAAGTTGACGGGGATAATCAATAAATCAAATACGTGTGTTGTGTTTATTAACCAGTTGCGCGAGAAGGTTGGCGTAATGTTCGGGTCTCCTGAAGTTACTACGGGCGGTAAAGCGCTTAAGTTCTATGCGTCAATCCGTATTGATATCAGAAAGGCGGATGTTATCAAGATGGGGGATACTATCGTTGGTAACAAAACAAAGGCAAAGGTCGTTAAGAACAAGATGTCGCCGCCGTTTAAGGTCGCTGAATTTGATATTATGTACGGTACAGGTATTTCAAAAGAGGGCAGCTTGCTTGATACGGCGGTTGCTAAGGATATTATCCAAAAGAGCGGCGCGTGGTTTGCCTATAACGGGGATAAAATTGGACAGGGTAAAGAGGCTGCAAAGCAGTTCCTTGCAAACAACCCTGATATTTATCAAGAAATATATGAAAAAATCAAAGCATCTTATGACGTTATTGACGAAAGCGGCATTATTCAATAGTTGTGGAACATTTGCAATTAAACTAGCCACCTCGCGCAAAGTTTTGTGGTAGTTGGCGGGGGAGTACAGCAGTGTTGTATTAAACGTTTAGTAAAATGATAAATTTAATAAATTTACGGCAAATTTGAGAGAAATTTAAAACAAATTTGCCGTTTTTTATATTATTTGTGATAAATAACGGAAATAACTTGACAAAAAATTAAAAAAAATATAAAATTAATGTATACGCAATCTATTGTTGCGTATAAACTTTGAAGGAGAAATAATCGATATGTCTATTAGTATGCTTTGTGGCATCAGTATCGGTGTTTTCTCATTAATTTTGATTATAATAGGATGTTTAGCAATCGGACTTGCAGGTGGTTATTTTACATATAAAATCATCGTTCAAAAGAAGATTGACAATGCTACTAAATCGGCTAAAAAAATTATTGAAGACGCCATTAACGATGCTAATGCTCAAAAAAAAGAACTTATTGTCGAGGCTAAAGACGAAATTTTTAAATTAAAAGCTGAAAACAACGAGGAAATTAGAGAGCGCAGACAAGAAATACAAAAAATGGAAGACCGACTCTTGCAAAGAGAGGAATTCCAAAACAAAAAAGAACAATCATTGGAACAAAAATCAAGTCAAGTTGAACTATTTAAAGTTAAATTAGACGAAAGAGAAGCAGCGCTTATGCAAAAGGAAGAACAAATTTCGGAAAGAGAAAACGAAATTGTTGCGGAACTTGAGCGCGTTTCTGGATTGACACAAGATCAAGCGAAAGACAACCTTATGCAATTAATAAAAGAGGATGCTCGAAAAACAGTTGCAATTGAGGTTAGACAAATGGAAGAGGACGCAATCGAGAATGCGGAGAGAAAGGCAATTGAAATTGTTACTCAAGCAATTCAACGATGTGCTACGAACCACACTTCCGAAATTACTGTTTCAACAATTAATATACCAAGCGAGGAAATGAAAGGGCGTCTTATCGGGCGCGAGGGGCGAAACATTCGCGCAATCGAAAGTGCTACGGGAATTGACCTTATTATTGACGACACGCCAGAGACAATTGTCATTTCAGGGTTTGACCCATTTAGGCGCGAGATTGCAAAGCGCACAATCGAAAAACTTATGCTTGACGGACGAATTCACCCTGCAAGAATTGAGGAAATGGTTGAAAAAGTTAAAAAAGAACTTGAAACTGAGATGAAGCAGACAGGCGAGGACTCATCTTATGAGGCAAATGTTCACGGGTTGCACCCCGCACTCACGATGTTGCTCGGGAGATTAAAGTATAGGACGAGTTACAGCCAAAACGTTTTGCAGCACTCAATTGAGGTTGCCCAACTTGCAAGTATGATGGCGTCCGAACTGGGCGTCGATGTAGAAACTGCAAAGAGAGGGGGGCTACTTCACGATATTGGTAAGGCAATCGACCACGAGGTTGAGGGGACGCACACAGAGTTGGGGGTTCAACTTGCGCGTAAGTACAGAGAAAACGAGAATGTCGTTCACTGTATTGAGGCACACCACGGCGACGTGCCATTTAGGTCTATTGAGGCAATCTTGGTTCAAGTTGCGGACGCAATTTCGAGTTCAAGACCGGGGGCTCGCCGCGAGAGTTTGGAGAGTTACATCAAGCGAATTGAAAAGCTTGAAGAAATTGCAAACTCGTTTGCGGGTGTTGATAAGGCTTATGCAATTCAGGCAGGTAGGGAAATTCGCGTCATTGTTAAACCTGAGGAGATTTCTGACGATGATGCACTTTTCCTTGCTCAAGATATTGCTAGGAAGATTGAGGACGACGTTGATTATCCAGGGCAAATTAAAGTCAATGTTATTCGTGAATCGCGCAGCATTCACTATGCAAAATAGCGCACAATGACAGGCATTAGCGCAAGCAACTAAGATAGTACAAAATAATATATTTTAGTTAAAATTATATTATTTTTAGTATCTAAGCAATTGGTTTCAATCGCTTAGATATTTTTTATGTCATCTCAATATTCATTATGCGACTTTAAAATGGATTTTTCTTAGATAACACAAAAACGCAAGAATCAGTTTTGATGCTTGCGCTTTTTTATATTAAAACAGTTTTGCGAAAAAATCTCTTTGTTGCAAGTAGAGTTTAATTACATATCATTGATATTTATCCAATCATTATTATTCAGCCAATCATCGTTACCTAGCAAATCAATGACTCCCAAATGCCACGGTAGGGCAACATGGTAAAATTTGCGGTCAAAACTTGTCGACGTTTTTGGTTATTTCGCCGCGCGCGAGTTCGTCGCAAATGTTGTTGTACTTATCGTCTGCGTGTCCTTTTACTTTGTTCCAGCTAATTTGGTGGTAGGCGGAATACTCAATTAGTTTTTCCCAAAGGTCTTTGTTCAAAACATCCTTTTTATTCGATGTTTTCCAGTGGTTTATTTGCCATTTTTCAATCCAGTTGTTTGTAAATGCGTTAAAAATATACGCGGAGTCAGTATAAATGTTAACCTTACATTGTTCCTTTAGCATATCCAAAGCCGAAATAACTGCCTGCAACTCCATTCGATTATTTGTCGTATTTGGAACAAAACCTGATATGCGTTTCTCAACGCCTCTGTAAATCAAAACTGCGCCCCAACCCCCCGGACCGGGGTTATATGAGCAAGCGCCGTCTGTGTAAATATCTATTTCTTTCATAGGTGTATTATATCAAAATAACGTCCTAAAAACAATTAGTTTGCTGCCTTTTAACAAAATTTAAGAAGTTTTTATAAAAAATTTGCTCGATTTCATCCTTGCGATAGCCATATGACGCAAAACACTTGTAAAGCCTGCCAAAATCGTTGTAACTTTTTAGTTTTTTAGGTAGGTCTGTCGTTCCGTTAAAATCGCTTCCAAACCCAACATTGTCAACACCAAAAACTTGGGCTATGCTATCAATCATATAAAAAATTTCAATTGGTTTAGCCTTCTTTTTGTTCGTGAAAAAATCGCGCACAAATGTTATCCCTAAAAAGCCATTGCTTTCGCAAATGACCTTGATTTGCTCAACGTCAATGTTGCGTCGATGTTCTTTAAAAGGAGAAATGCACGTGTGCGAGTTAAAAATGGGGCGGCTTTGGGTGTTGACCACATCCCAAAACGAGCGTCTGTTCAAATGTGCGGTGTCAATGAGGATGTTGTGGTTGTTTAGTTCCTTTATTAGTGTTTTACCCTTATTAGTTAAGCCCGAAAAACCATATGCACCGCCCGCGTATTTGTTGTCGGCATTCCACGTTAGCGAGCAAGAAAAGGCGGGGAACTCAAGCATAAATGTTATGTCGTTGCGTATAAAATCAATGTTTTCAAATGAAAATATACAACTTTTGGTTAAATTTTCGTAAGGCAAAATTTTATTTTTAAGTTTTTTGGATTTCCTTATGTTCAGCGGATCGTCGGCATTAGAAAAAAGAATAGCATTGCATAAAGCAACATTATTCTTTTCAAATTCGTTATTTAACAATTCCAAATTGCAGGAATTATTTGTCAAAAAGTCATTGTGCGAATCCGCAATTGGGCAACATTTCATCATTCTATGTCTCTCTTCTTGAAAATAACATATGTTATAACAAGCAAGAGTGCCACAAATCCCATTGAAATTCCGATAGACAGGTAGAAGTTGCTGTCAGGCTGAATAGGGCAGGAGAAGTCAAGCCCCAATACGTTTCCGCTGGTCGCGACATATTCGCCGCCGAGATACCTAAACACATCAACGTTTGCAAACGGTAAGTACCCATAAATTGCGCTTGAGCCAAAAATGTTTCCAAATAACGCTACAAATACGTAAACCATAACAGATATTATGACCGCGGCAATGTTACTCTTAAATACAGTCGAAACAAACACAGCAAAGACTGTATACAGAATTATGCGCACCAAAAGTGTCGCTAGGAAAATGAAGAACAGTCCAATCGCCGAAATCGTAGTTACCGACTCCGCGTTGAAAACCATCAGAACTTGTGCACTATCAAGCCCATACATCCTAAACCCGATGATAAACGTTGTGATTGTGCCAATGATAAGGAAAATCACACCCATAAAGAATGTAGCCATCAACTTACCAGTCATAATTTTTCCGCGCTTATACGGTCTGATTGCCAACATTTTCATCGTTCCTGACGAAGTTTCGCCCGAAATCATCCCCGAGCCAATTACAACGCAGAATATGACGATAATGAAACTTAAAAATTCTAGCGCGTAATACATAAAGTCGTATGCGTTTGTTTTCTCATTTGAATTAGTGTTTGATTGAAAAACATTCGCATATTGGTAGGAGTAGGTACCATTTTCAAAGTAAAATTGGTTTCTAACCAAATCTTCTTTAGTTTGATATTTGTTTAAACTTGATAGGTCGCTGTATGTATAATCTCTCAATGTGCTTGTTGCGCGGGCGCCAGCAACTTCAAGCAAAATTTTATCGTTAATGATGCTTGAAGTTTGAAGCGTAACCAGCTTGTAGTTGTCGCATAGTTGCTTAATTTTTTCAATATTGCTTGCGCCCAAGTTGTAATCGTTATCAAGCAGGGCATCAGAGTAAATGTTTGTAATTTCGCTCCAAATCCCATTAGTTTTGTCAACTGCGATAACGTAATACTCGTTAATCAACTCAGTCAGTACTTCGTCGGAGATTTCGACTTGTTCAATTTGATCAAATAGTTCAGTGAGTTTAGGAATAAATTTATTGTCGTCAATTGTTTTAATAATATTCAAATGGTGTTCTTTGCTTTGAGTGTCGCCACTTACCGCCACTGAAACCATAAAATCGTTTAGCAAATTTAGCGTCGTTTCGTCGTTGTCGCTCTTAATCAAAAGTTGCAAGAAATCCGAGTTACGGTTCCTGTAATCAGAGTTAAGGTTGTTGACACTGTTTTTGAGTTGCTGATTTACTGCAATTGCATTATTCATTGCACCTGTGGATGCTACGGTAGTAACACTTTGGTATTCATCAAATAGCGTCTTAATGTCGGCAATTTGCGTTGTCAAATCTGACTTAGTAACCGTGTCGCCCGTGGAGCTACCCCCGTAAAATGTCAACATTTTAAGGTTACCCTCAAGGGAGTCGTCGTACAACTTTTTGTGCTGGTTGCTTCTAAAATTATTGTAAACCTCAACAACACTTTTACCCTCAACATTCGCAAGGTTTGCAATATCTGCACGCGGGCTAGGGTTAAACATTAGCGCCGCAACAACAATTGCTAGCACAAAAAAGCCTGTCATTATAAATATCGCAGGGCGCACAAAAATTTTGTCCAACTCTCCGCGCGTTATTTTCCAAAATGAGTTCATATTTATCTCCTCGTTTAATTTCCATTATTTACGATGTCAAAGAATGTTTGTTCCAACGATTTTGTAACTTCCGAAATTCCAAAAATAGGGATGTTTTTTGAAGTTAAAAATTGTGCGATTTGCGGGATTTGATTTACATCCACATCGCATATAACATTTGGTCCCGCGATTTCAACATGAAAACCAAACTGTTGCATTAAGAGTTTTCCCGCAAAATTTGGATAGTTAACCTTGACTGCAATTTTATGTTTTGCGTTTTGGGCAATTTGACCAACCGAGCGCACTTGCTTTAATTTACCGTTATCAATGATTGCGACCGTATTGCATAGCAATTCCATTTCTGACAATATGTGGCTCGAAATCAAAATTGAAATTTTGTTTTGCTTTGCAAGTCTCTTCAAAAAGTTGCGCATTTCCATTATGCCGTTTGGGTCAAGCCCGTTTGTCGGCTCGTCTAAAATTAGGATTTTAGGGTTGTGCAATAGCGCTTGTGCAATCCCAATGCGTTGGCGCATACCTAACGAATACTTTTTAACCTTGTCGTTGATACGGTCTTTTAGCCCGACAATTTCAATAACTTCGTCAATGCGTTCCTTAGTAACGTCCTTGTGTAACTTCGCGTAGTATGACAAATTTTGTTTCCCCGACATATATGAATATAGGGTAGGGGTTTCGATTATTGCGCCAACGTTCGCAATCGCTTTCTCAAACTTGTTTTTGACTGAATAACCGCAGATTGTTACGTCGCCGTTTGTTATTTTTGATAACCCCGTTATCATTTTAATTATAGTTGTTTTGCCCGCGCCGTTTGGTCCTAAGAGCCCCAAAATTTCGCCCTCGTAAACATCGAATGAAACATCATCCACGGCGACACGATTTTTATATTTTTTCGTAAGATTAGTTACGCTTAATACCTTGTTAGCCAAAAAAATATCCTCCATTAATGAAATTATAGCATATTATTAATAATTAGTAAAGAAATTAGTTAATTTTTGTTTTAATATTCCGAAAAATGTTGTATAATATACGGAGAGATTATATTGAAGAATGGAAAATAAAGTTAAAAATACAATCAAAGAGGTACTTATTGTTTTATCTGCCATTACCTCAATGGTCATTGGAGTGTTGTGCCTATCGATGGAGTGGGGGCTTGAATGGTGGATTTGCTGGATTGCGTTTGCGGTTTTTATTATATTAGGCAACGCGATGGTTGCGTTTTATTATAAAAAATGGATGAAAACATTTAAAGTTTGTTTAATCTGCTTTATATGCGCACTGATTGTTGCGATTGTTTATTGTGTGTGTTATTATAACGACTGGCTGAAGTATTTTGAAAGTTATCAAGCAATCAAGGATTTGATTTTGTCGGCGGGAATTTGGGGCTTGTTGGTGTTTTTCTTTATTCAATTTGCACAGGTTATTGCGGCGCCTATTCCCGCAATGGCAACAATTCTTGCGGGGGTTGCAATTTATGGCCCGTTCCTTGCGGCGGTTATTAGCACAATTGCGATATTGATTGGAAGTTACGTTGCGTTCTTTATTGGTAGATTTTTCGGGAGAAAAATTGTCGTATGGATTGCGGGCGAAGCTCAAACTAAAAAATATTGCGACATTTTAAACGAAAAAGGAAAGTACCTCCTCATTTTAATGTTTATTTTCCCAGTTTTTCCTGACGATATGCTTTGTATGATTGCGGGCATTACGTCAATGACATTTAGATATTTCTTCTTTGCAACACTTGTTGCGCGTCCGCTAGGCATATTTGTTACTGCATATATTGGAAGCGGACACCTAATTCCGTATAGCGGTTGGGGGCTATATGTGTGGCCAGTGCTCATATTGTTGTTAGTTGCGGCGTTTATTATTAGTTGGAAATATCAAGACCAAATTGAGAAGTTTTTTGTGGAGAAGTTTGTCGGTTGGCAAACCTCGTTTAGAAACAAAAAAGCAAGAAGATGTAATAAAAAGTTACTAAAAAACGCTTTAAATGAACGCGGCAAATTCAAGAATAGAAGGAGATGCATTAACTTTGTTAAGGGTGAGGTGGTTGAAATGGTTAAAAAGAAATCGTTAAAAGCCCGCAAGCCTGAGACTCCTAAGGGTAAACTTGAACTTGAAAAGCAGCAAGCGACTTGAGAGTGTCAATATTGGGCGTCGCGCCACATAAAAAGCCTATACGTAATTTTGAAGTAAAATCCGTATTGGGGACTTCATAATGCGTGAGGGCTTTTTTGTTGTGTAAATATTCGTATTAACGCAAATGATAAAATGAGAAAAAATTGTAAACGAATTTGCTAGCTTGAAGTAATATTAAAAGGATACTTAAACTAAATAAGTATCCTAAAACATAAATTAACTTCAAAATTTAAATATGAGTAAACTTTTTCGCGTAATGCGTTGTTATTCTCTAAATAGTTTAACTTTAAATATAATCGCCTTAATGAAGTAGTCAAAAATAATGACAAAACTTGATGCGATTGGCACAACTATATAAGGTGCATACTTTTCAAAGTTGTTTGCATTCATTCCGCTTAAAATATTGACTGCCAGTGTCAAAAGAATAATCGAAATAACAATTATAGAGCGGGGAATCCACTCTTTTTTAATATTACAAACAGGTATTCCGACCCTGTCATTTTTTACTAAAAACAGTGCACAAACAATCGGATACAAAATCGAAATCGCAAAAATAGAGATAACCATAATTGATAGCGGTTTGACTGATTCATCCGTTTTAAACGCAAAAAACATTGCAATCAGCGCAATTGTTAGCGTGCCAAAGGAAATAATTGACGTTAGCAAATTGCTTCTGTTTGCGTGCACATTGTTGGAACGTACGCGCGAGCGACAAGTGCTATTGTAAACGGTTACGTAAATGCCGTTTTCTTCGCAATCGTCAATAAACTCGTCGAGCGTTTTAGTATATGGCTCAACATAGTCGTCTTGAGGTGGACTGTTAAAGAAAATATCAAGTTTTTTGTTTTGCGGCTGTTCAATCTCTGCAAGCGTGTTTTTGTCGTATTTTGGCGGGGCAGAGAAGAAATCATATTCCGTATTTGAAAAGTTGCTCTTTTTTAGGAAGATGTTTGCCTTATACTTATCTTCAACGATAACCTTATCTTTCATTAGGTATTCGTTTATATTCTTTTTAGGCGGCTTGTTTTCGGTTGAAAATGCTTCTTGTATTGGCAATACTTGCTCGTTCTGCGCAGGCATTTCAATAGTTTTTGCGGTATTGCCTATATCTTGCGGCTTGTCGCTATTTTCAAACAGTGAAATTTTACCATTGTGCGAAACGTCCTCTTGTTCTTGTGCGGCAGGTTGGTAAGGGTTTTCAAGTATATTAATTTTTGGCTTATTATCAGGCTGCTCGTTCTCAAGTCTTTCTTTAATACTATTGTATTTATCGAATATATCTATCTTTTTAGGGGAACTGTTATCATCTTCGTTGTGGTCGTCAACATTTAGTGTAGGCGAGCCAAATAAGGTCGTTTTTGCAACGTCTCGCTCAATCATATCTCCAAAAATACCGTCAAAATCAACCTCAGTTTCGCAAAGTTTGTCGTTTGTGATTGTAGTGGGCTTATATAGTAGACTTAAACCTTCATTTTGTGGTATAATTTCATTGTCAGAGAGAAGCACGGCGTCGTTTTTGTCGTACACGCGCTCGTAAACTGGCATAGAATTTTCCAATTCTAAATGCTCGAAACCAAAATCGTTCTCAGCGCTCACGTTCTCGGTTGATGGCTCGGTTGTCTGCAAAACAGTTTCTTGCGCTTGTGTGCTAGCGTCATGCAAGCTGTTGTTTTTAAACAGCGCATTATGTGCGGTGCTCGACTCGTCATTGGCGGCTGCTACGATGCTAGTGTTGGCGCTCAAACTATTGTGGGTTTCAAATGCTGGAGTAGGGGAAGAAACACCTTCTTGAGTGATTGATTTACGTTCGTTTTCACTCTCAATGTAGTCAAGAATTGAGTAATTATGTATTTCTTCCTCATTGGGAATCCGTTGCTCAGCTTGCTCGTTTTGTAACTTTTCTTGACGTTCCGAGTGCGCGATTGTGTTGAAGAAATCGGGCTGGATTGCAAGCGACGAGGGGGTGTTGCTAGCAGGCGTTTTCACTTGGTTTTCGTATTCCGAAAAATCGACTGGGTGTTCGTCTAGATACTTGCGCCCCTTGTCCGTCAATGCTGAGTATCTGCGTTTGCCGCCAATCTCGCTGTTTTCCCAATATGACGTAATATATCCGTCTGACTCCAATTTGTGGAGGGTGTTGTAAAGACTAGGGAGTTTGATGTCGATTTTCCCGTTGGTTAACGACTTTATTTCTTTTATTATTTGTAAGCCATAACGATTTTCTGACTTCAAAGTATAAAGAATAATAACACTAGTTTTTCCGCGCATTTTAACCTCTTTTACTACTATATTTTACATTTTTTAACATTTTTTGTCAATAAAATACACCGTGTTTTACAAAAAAATATAATACACTATATATGGCGTATTATACGAATAGAATACACAACATATTGTATTTTGAAATAATTTCTTATAATATAACCAATAATATAAAAGGAAATACATTAAAAATGAAAATAGATTACATTCAAAGAACGGCACGCAAAACATTGTCGATAACAATCAATGAAAAGGGCGAAGTAATTGTTAAGGCACCCAAGTATATGGCGATAGAGCAAATAATGCGGTTCATTAATTCCAAGGAAAAATGGATTGAGGGCAAGGTAAAGGCGATAAAAAAGCAAAACCTTGTGCACAATGATTTGTTTGAATATAAGAAGATTTTGTTTTGCGGAAGCAAGTACGATGTTGCGCGCGATAAGCAAGCAAAGGGTGTAACTCTAAAAGACGGTTGTATAATAATAAAACCCCAAATAACACTGAAAAAGGAAGTTTCCAAAATTGAAAAGTTTTTGAAAAACTGTTGCATTGAAGTGGTTGGGCAGCGGCTCAAATATTTTTCAAATCTAATGCAACTTGAGCCGAAAGAAATGCGGTTGATTAACGCAAAGCACAGGTGGGGAACGTGCGACAGCGACAGGGTTATTTCGTTTAATTGGAGACTAATAATGATGCCTCCAAGTGTTATTGACTATGTGGTGGTGCATGAACTTGCACACATTATGGAAATGAACCACTCGGACGCGTTTTGGGCGATTGTGTCTGCCGTTTTACCCGATGTAAAACAAACTAGAGCGCTGCTTAAAAAATCCAACTTTGTTTTGCAATTATTTAGAGAAATACCGCTTGAAACCTAAATATTTCGCTTAAACCTATTTTTTGCATTTTTGCCGTTTGGTTGCGCTTTGACGCCTCAATTTAAACCAATTTAAATTGCCTCTGTCTTAACGTTTGCGATCTTGTTGGATAAACAAGGTTTTACTACTAAAAATGCGAATTCGTGCGGTTAATGGGGCGTTTTTCGTAAAGTTTTTCGCAATTTGCATTCTTAAATTTAATTTGGCGTACCTCCAAAAATTTTGTTTCGGTAGGGCAGGGTAGGGGTCGAAATAATTTGAATGCGTGCATATGCTAAGCGATTTAATGCCCCATACGCGCACACATATAACGCATAATGTTGTCTTTCTATAAGAGTCCAAAAAAATATAATGCAGCCCCTAGAACGCTTAATGTATCAGCCCAAAATTGCTGATGGCTCGAACTCTTTTATGTATTTTAAATATCTAAAAGCGCCCCTCTAAAAACCAATAAAACGCTCAAAAGCAGCCCAATAGACGGGGAAGAACGTTGGATAAAATTATGAATATTCAATATTGAAAACAACCCCCAGAGCAACCAATTGACCACCCATAAATAGTTAAATAATTGCATGTTTTCATCCATTTAATGTTATTTTAGAGATAAAACAGCACCTTAAAAGTAAAGGTATGGTTGTGCGGCATAGCGGCATTCCAATATGTTAAAATGGGCAAAATAAGTAAAAAAAAACGCTAAAAAACTTCCCAAATGACTTAAAATTGCCAAAAATAGGTAGGTAGGTGTAGCAAGTTTTTGTGGAGTGGAGCGCGCTTGCAATATCTATTCGCTAAAGACAACTTTAACGAATAGATATTAAAATTTAACGTATTTTAACGCGTTTTTTAACAATTTTACATATCCATTTTATATTGTGAATTATGTTAATTTGATTATATCAAAAATCAATGTTTTAAACAACTATTTATTTATATTATTTATAAATTTATTATAATTGATTATATTTGAATTGACATCTATTTATAGGTATATTTTATTCATATATTTATATTGGGTTTTAATGCTTGTATTTGTTTAATATATGAATCAATAATCATTATTACCAATTGTGTATTTTACTATCTATGAATTTTATATTTTTGTTTACTATTGTCTACGTATTTTTTATTAAAACTGCTTATTAAATTATTTAGGTATCAATATTCTATATTTATAATTCCGCTAATTTGTTATTATGGTTTTATATTAATTTTGTTTGTGTGGTGCTTAGTTAGAAATTTAGAGTTTAAAATAATATGTTTATAATACACAAATAGCGCTACACACATATCGTATATTTTGAGTTATTTATTGCGTCATTTTTAGATTTGCCCCCTTTCCTGCTTGAACCCATCAATATCCGAAATTTTTATCTATAAAGACGCCTAATTTGTTTGTTTTTAGCAATTATTTTTGATATACTTACTTTATGGAAACAAAAAATAAGTCATACGTTGAACAGCGAAACGAAAAAAACACGCTAAAATTGCGTGAAATGCGCAAGCAGTTACCTGCCTTTTGTAACGAGTTTTTTATCGGAATTGAGAGCACAACAAGTTCCCTAACTCGCATAGCTTATGCACAAGATTTAATTGTTTTTTTTAATTTTTTGCACAGCGAACTGCCTGAATTCGCAGAAAAAGAGGTTCCCCTGCTCTCTTTATGCGATTTAGATAAGGTTACAGCAACGCATTTAGAGTCGTTTTTGGATTATTTGAACTACTACGTTATTGATGACAAAGTTTTTAAAAATAACGACAAAGCCAAGGCGCGCAAACTATCCGCAATACGCACATTGCTTAAGTATTTTTATAAAAAAGATAAGATTTCGCAAAACGTCGCGGAAAAGGTTGACAGTCCCAAAATCCACACTAAAAGCATCATTCGCCTCGATTCGAACGAAGTCGAAAAACTGCTTGAGGTTGCCGACAATAGCGAAAATGCCGTCTCGCAACAACAAAAGAGTTATTTAAAACACACAAAAACGCGAGATTTAGCGATTTTAACGCTGTTTTTGGGCACAGGTATACGTATTAGCGAATTGGTTGGCATAAACCGAAAGGACATCAATTTTACCAATAATTCGTTTACGATTACACGCAAAGGTGGGAACCAATACATACTCTACTTCCCGCCCGAGGTTGCAGCCGCCCTACTCGACTACAAGGAGTTGCGCGACAAAATCAAAACGGTCAACGAAGCCGACGCGGACGCCTTTTTCCTTTCTCTTCAAAATAGGCGTATAACCACTCGCGCCGTGCAAAATTTGGTTAAAAAATACGCTCAAGTTGCGTCGCCGCTTAAAAAAATTAGTCCACACAAACTAAGGAGTACGTACGGCACAAACCTATACCAGCAAACGCACGATATTTACGTTGTAGCTGACGTTTTGGGACACAAAGACGTCAACACGACTAAAAAGCACTATGCGGCAATTAGCGAGGATATTCGTAAAAACGCGTCCACAAAAATTAAGTTGCGAAATAACCATACCAATGACCACGTGGACAATGATATTGACGGCGAAAATTAGTTGCTTGCTAGAATTTATTACTTGATTAGCCCCATTTACCGCCTAAAATTACAAACAAAATCAAAATATATAGAAAATTTGTTTGACAAAACTTGTCGAAATATGTTATAATGGGTCAAATAAAAAAGGAGTTTTTTATGGCTAAAAACAATCACAGAGTACAGGAAATTCTTGAATATATTGCGGATTATTCAAAAAACAACGGGTTTCCCCCTTGTATACGAGAAATACAAGACCACTTCGGTTTCCGCTCCACGTCGACGGTTTCCTATTATCTTAGAAAACTTGAAGCAAGCGGCGAACTCATCAACAAGGGACGAAAAAACCGCGCGCTGTCAATCTCAGACAAGTATTTTGACGAAAATCCAATCTACAAGCCTAAATTTTTAAACACGGACTTTACAGTTATTCCACTTGTTGGGAATGTAACTGCAGGCATCCCAATTTTAGCTGAGGATAACTACGAGGACTCTTACTACATCCCTACTAACCTGTTCCACGGCGACAACCTATTTATGCTGTCAGTCAGTGGCGACAGTATGATTGACGCAGGAATTTTTAGTGGCGACAAAATCATTGTCAGACAGCAAAACTACGCTGAAAACGGAGAAATTGTTGTCGCACTTATTGAAAATTCGGCAACGGTAAAAACATACTACAAGGAAGAAGGTCGTATTAGGTTGCAACCACAAAACCCAACAATGTCCGCTATGTATTTCGATAACGTATCAATCTTAGGTAAAGTTATCGGTTTAATTCGCAAATTCTAACCGCCCTACTTGCAAAGTTTGTTGATACTTACTCATATTTCTTATAATAAACAAAAAATACAATATATTGTGTATTATTACGTTAGAATACACTTTATATTGTATTTTATTTTTTAAGTTAATATTATAAATTAGTCGAAATTATCGGCGTCTTTTGCTTCATTTTTTGAGATAATCAGCGTATTTCTCGGTTAAATAATTGAGTAGGTTTTTATAATTGTCGGCTGAATTATTGTTTACCCATTCAATGTTGGAGGTGTAGCGCTTATACCACGTAATTTGCCTTTTAGCATAATTTCGCGTGTGTTGTTTGATTTTTTCGATGGCGTCATTTAATGATACTTCGCCGTTAAAATATGGATATAATTCTTTATAGCCTATGGCGCTTGATACCTGAAGCGTAACGTTGTTTTGCCTTTCGTAGTCGAATAGTTTTTTTGCTTCTTCGATTAACCCGCTTTGTACCATTATGTCTATTCGCGCGTTTATATCTGAATAAAGTTGCTCCCTATCTTTGTTCAAAAAGACGATTTGGTAGTCAAAATTAGAATTTTCAAAGTTCTTTTTATCGCTTGAGTCATTGGTTTCGCCCAAAAGCGCAATTTCAAGTTTGCGCAAAATTAGTTTTTTATTGTTTGGGTGTAAATCTTCAGCTAATGACGGGTTACAAGTTCTAATTTTCGCAATTAACTCCTCGCCCCCGAGTTCGTCGTATAGGTCGCTGTACTTTTTGCGAAACTCGTCGTTCTTACTGCAATTGTTAAAATCATAAGTAAAAAGCAAACTTTCAATATATAGCCCTGTACCACCAACCAAAATAGGCAACTTCCCCTGCTCGCTAATATCGTCAATCTGTTTTAATGTCGCCGCTTTAAACTCCGCAACACTATATGACTGATTAAAGTCAATAATATCAATATTTTTATGCGGATATTTCTTTAATTCTGACTTAGATATTTTAGCGGTCGCAATATCGCAACCTCTATAAATTTGCATTGAGTCAGCCGAAATCAACTCGCAATTAAGTAAATCGTAACAATTCATAGCAAGTTTCGTCTTGCCAACACAAGTAGGTCCCGCGATTATCAACAATTTTTGTTTTAAAGCACGCGCTTGAACCATTTTTCGACGTCCTTTCTCTCGATTTTTATTGCAATTGGCCTGCCGTGCGGACAAAACAGTTCTGTTTTATTCTCAACAACCGCGTCAACCAAATAACAAATCTCAGACTCGCTCATATCGTTTCCTGCCTTAATAGCGGCCTTGCACGCCCTCTGCATAAGGTATTCATTGATTTTTAGGCTATCCTTAACCTTTACTTCCTTGCCGTATTGCTTCAAAATGTCGTTGAAATACGTTTTACAGTCAAAGTTCCCGCCCAGCAAAAGTGGTACGGTTGCAACCTTAAACGCCTTATCGCCAAACTCCTCAATTTGGAAGCCTAGATTGCAAAATTGCTCCAAGTTTTCTTGAATGAAACTCTTTTCTTGGTAGTTTACTTCCAAAATGTATGGAACCAACAAAGTTTGGACGGCTGTATTTCGCTTATTGTAGTACTTTGTAAGCCTATCGTAAATAATTCGCTCGTGTGCAGCGTGCTGGTCAATCAAAATTGCAATGTCCTCGTGCTCAACAAATAGGAATGTGTTAAATAATTTCCCCACTACCTTGTAACCGTTTTGCAATAACGCCGTGGTGTTTTGTTCCTTTTTCTTGTCTCTTTCCGCTAATAAGTCAACGACGTTCCGCGTACCGTCAGTTTTGCCAAACATAACGCTATCTTGACCTGTTGAACCCGTCAAGTCCATCGAGTCCATTGTGTGTATCATTTCCTCGATGTCAAAATCTTCGTAAATTTTAATTTCTTTCGTAGTAACTAATTTATCATTTTTATCGTAAATGTCGATTTTGTCTATGAAATATTTGCCGTTTTCATCATAGAAAAATTTTCCATCGCTTGTTTTTTGTTCTGTCTTAGATGGTTGTTTTTTAGGCTTAGGCGGCGATGCTTCGTAATAGATTTCACTCTTTCGCGCCTCTTCCTCAGTCTCGCACACTTCCATACGAATATTGATATCTCCGTTAAAAAATGAATTTGATGCTGATGGCGAAACCATTTCGCTCAACATTTGCGAAGTGATAGTTTTCTTAACAGGCAAATCTTCAGCTGATGGTATGCCGCCCGAAGGTGGAAGAATTGATGTTTCCATTGGGAAATCATCAAACTCACTTTCCCATTTCGTGTGTTTTTCTTCTCCTTCTGCCGTCGCATTTTGCGCGTCGACTTGTCTGCTAGAGAGAATGCCAAAATTATTTGAGTTGCTGTAGCCGTTTCCAGTTGTTTTAGGTTCAGCAGATGGCGTAAATATGTTGTCAAAAGTCTTAAACGCATCCTGCTGCTCAACTTTTTCTTCCTCAAAAGTTTTCTCAAGTTTTTTAAGTGAACTAATAGGTTTGTCTATCATATCAACGGAAAACAGGTCTTGGTTCGACAAAATAGTGTTTGAAACCGTCCTATACACAAAGGAGAATATCTCGCCGTTGTCCTCAAATCTAATTTCCATCTTTGTAGGGTGAACATTAACGTCAATACGCTCTGGGTTGATATCCAAAAACATTATGAAGAACGGGAACTGCCCCTTCATCAAGTGAGTTTCAAAACCCTTGTTAACCGCAACCGAAATATTGGAATTCTGCACAAATCTATTGTTTACAACAAGCGTTTGATACGTCCTATTAGCCTTTGTGAAACTAGGTTTTCCAATATAGCCATACAAGTGCATATCGTTGCGTTTTTCGTCAAACTTTAACAAGTTTTGCAGCGTGCTGATGCCGTAAATTGCAAAAATTGCGTCCTCAAGATTTTTTCCAGTTGAATAATAAATCTGCTTACCATCCGCAAAATATCTAATCGAAACATTGGGATTTGACAAAATCAAACGCTGAACAATCGTAGTAATTTCGTGCTCCTCTTGCTTAGGTTTCTTCAAGAACTTTTTGCGCGCAGGAACATTGAAAAACAGGTTGTTTATTGAAATTTTTGTGCCATTTGGCGCCGAACGTCTTTCGAGCGACAAAACATTCCCAGCATTGAGCGAAATAAATGTCGCGAGGTCATCTTCACTCGTTTTTGTAATCATTTCGACTTCGGAAACCGACGCGATAGACGCAAGCGCCTCTCCACGAAAACCTAACGTAAGAATGGAGTTTAAGTCGTCCGCAGTGTTGATTTTACTGGTTGCGTGCGGCAAAAATGCGTTTTTTACACTGTCATACTCAATTCCGCAACCGTCATCAGTAACAGTCATATTCTCAATTCCGCCGTTACGGATGTCGATAACAATGTTTTTTGCGCCCGCGTCAATGCAGTTTTCGGTTAATTCCTTTATTACCGACGCAGGTCTCTCAACAACCTCCCCAGCAGAAATTTTGTTATATATGGACGAATCTAGTACATTTATTTTAGCCATTTGTATCCTCTCTTACATTTATAATTTCTTTCATCGTATTAATAGCCGTAAGCGCCTCAAGCGGCGTAATTGCGTCAATGTTAATTTTTTTAATATAGTTAGCAAGTTTAACTAATTCCTCATCCGGTTTTGTCTCCTGAACTGCGTCCCCTGCCCCCTGCAAATGCTTATGCGTAATATCATTATTTTGCAAATCTCTCAAAATTTCGCGTGCCCTAGCAATAACACTGTCAGGCAACCCCGACATACTTGCAACTTCAATACCAAAGCTGCGGTTTGCTCCCCCTCTAACAATCTTTCTCAAGAATATAACTGAGTTATCAAACTCCTTTACAGATATTTGATAGTTTTTAACTCCCTCAAGCGTGCCCTCAAGTTCAGTCAACTCGTGATAGTGCGTTGCAAACAAAACCTTCGCTTTCGTCTTTTTAGACAGGTGTTCAACAACTGCCCAAGCAATGCTAAGTCCGTCATAAGTACTTGTTCCGCGCCCAACTTCGTCCAAAATTACAAGGCTGTTGTCCGTAACATTGGATAGAATGTTGCTTACCTCAAGCATTTCAACCATAAACGTACTCTGTCCGAACGCCAAATCGTCGCTAGCACCTATACGTGTGAAAATGCGGTCGGTTAGCGCAATTGTTGCATATTGAGCAGGTACAAACGACCCGATGTGCGCCATCAACACAATAAGTGCAACCTGTCGCATATACGTGCTTTTACCAGCCATATTTGGTCCTGTAATAACGAGTACTCTATTCTCATTGTTATCAAGCAGTGTGTCATTTGGAACAAACCTATCCCCCTTCAACATTTGCTCAACAACGCAGTGCTTTCCATCGATAATGTTTGTTTCCTTAACTGACGAATTTATTATCGGCTTTGTAAAATTATTCTCAAGCGCAACAAGCGCAAGTGAAAGTAATGAGTCAATCATAGCTAAAACTCTTGCAGTTCCTAAAAATGCAGGAATTTCATTGATTAACTGTTGCCTAATCTCCTTGAAAACCTTTTGCTCTTCCGTAAGTAAACTTTCTTCCGCGGACAAAATTTCCTCTTCGAGCTTTTTTAACTCGTCAGTAACATAACGCTCACAGTTTGCAAGTGTTTGCTTGCGCTGGTATCTCTCCTTTGGCGCAAACTGAATTTGGCTCTTAGGAACCTCAATAAAGTACCCGAAAACGGAGTTATAGCCAATTTTGAGGTTTTTGATATTTGTTTTCAAGCGTTCTTGAGCATCCATTTGTGCAATTGCAGTTCGCCCACCCGTTGCCTTTTCCTTGAGTTCATCAAGTTCGCTAGAAAAGCCCGCCTTAATGAATCCAGTCTCCTGTGTGTTATTCGGCGAATTTTCGTCAAACGCCCTATCTAAAACATTAATTATTTCGTCAAAATCAAAAATTTCTTTATAATATTTTTTGAATAATGGGGTTTTCAAATCTTTAATCGCAGATTTTATTTGTGGGATTTTTGCGATTGAGAGTTTGAGTTCATTGCAACCTTTTGGCGTGATTGTTCCGTACGAAACACGTCCACAAATGCGTTCAATGTCACTAATTTCGCGCAGCGTCTGTGCAATTGTTTCGCGCACGATTGTGTTTTGCATAAGTTCCTCAATCGCGTCAAGGCGCTCATTTATCATTTTCTCGCTTTGGAGTGGTTGTTCAACCCATTGGCGAAGCATTCTCGCGCCCATAGAAGTTTTTGTGCTATTCAACACCCAATACAATGAGCCTTTAGTTTTTTTGTCTTTCATAGACTCGACTAGCTCGAGGTTTCTGCGCGTGTTGATGTCGATTTTCATAATGTTTTTATCTTTTTCAACTTCAATACGCGTAATGTTCATCATTGAGCGCTTTTGCGTATCCTCAAGATAACTAAGTAGCGCGCCGCTCGCGATGACGGCAAACTTGCACTTTCCAAGGTCGAATTTATCGAGCGTTATAACATTTAACTGTTTACAAACCTTTTTCTCTGCCTTACTGTATGCAAACTCCCACTCGTTGTACTCAGTAGCCTTTGGCACAACGCCCATAGCATAACACGTAAGCTCCGAGTAATAGTTTAGTACATCCTTGTTGCATATAACTTCACTTGGCTTTATGCGAATTAGCAGGTCGTTAATCCTGTCATCCTTTTTGTCTGAGTTACCCTCAATTGCGTACATTTCCCCCGTTGTAATGTCTACGTAAGCAATCCCGTAATTGTCATTTTCTGAATAAATGCAGGCAATGAAGTTGTTTTTACTATCGTCCAGAAGTTCCGCCTCAATGATAGTCCCTGGGGTAACGACGCGAACGACGTCGCGTTGTACGAGCGTGCAACCCTTGGTTGGTTCCGTAAGCTGTTCGCAAATCGCAACCTTGTACCCCATCCCAACGAGCTTTGTGAGGTAGTTGTTGGATGCGTGATACGGAATTCCGCACATCGGCGCCTTTTTGTTGCTGCCACAATCGCGTGCTGTTAACGTTAAGCCCAGTGCCCGCGAAACAATCATTGCGTCATCAAAAAACATTTCATAAAAATCGCCCAATCTATAAAACAAAATGCAATCTGGGTATTCGTCTTTTTTAAGTAAATACTGTTGCATCATTGGTGATAACTTTTTGCTCATTTATTCCTCCAAAGTTTTTCCGTAAAATTGATTGTTTTCAATTTTTGTAATTTCAACGTCCACAAAATCGTCGAGTTGCAGTTTTTCATCAAAAACAACAATTGTTTTGCCGCTATCGGTTTTTACCATAAACGACCCGTCTTCATTGCGCGCGTCAACTATGCAATTCTCAACTCTCCCTATCATTTGGCTGGCGAGTTCTTTTGAAATTTGCTTTTCAATGTCTAGTAAGTGGTTAATGCGTCTATGCTTTTCTTCGTCTGAAACTTGGTCAGGCATAGTCGCTGCAGGCGTGCCCGTGCGCGGCGAATACATAAACACGAAAAGCCCATTGTATTTAACGCGTTTTACAAGTTCGCACGTTTCCTCAAACTCCTTCTCAGTTTCCCCTGGGAAGCCAACAATTATGTCGCTAGTGAGAGAAACATTTGGTATAAGTTCGCGTATCTTTTTAATGGTGTTTTCATATTTTTCAACCGTGTAATTTCTGTTCATTCTTCTCAAAATTTCGTTGCTGCCCGATTGAATTGGTAAGTGAATTGTTTTTGAGATTTTGTCGTTGCGTGCAATTGTTTCTATAACATCGTCCGTTAAATCTTTCGGGTGAGATGTCATAAACTTAAGTTTAAAGTTGTAAGGCAAGTCTGCAACCGTTTGCAGCAATTGAGCAAACGTTGTGCCGTCACCTAAATCTTTTCCGTAGGAATTTACGTTTTGACCCAGCAAAGTGATAACTTTGTACTTGCCCGTCTGCAAAAGCACCTCAACCTCACTGACTATATCCTGCATTTGGCGGCTCTTTTCCCTTCCACGAACGTATGGGACGATACAATACGTGCAGAAATTGTTGCAGCCATACATTATGTTAACCCAGCCGTTATGCCCGCTAGTTCTTGTCATTGGAACATCTTCAAATATATCTGTCATCTCTTTTTCAATCGCAACAATTCGTTTTTGCGTCTCAGCGTAATCGTCGAGATACTCGCCAAACCTCCCGAGGTTGTGCGTTCCAAATATTATGTTAATAAACGGAAAGCGCTTGTGCAACAGCTCCGCCATACTATCTTGCTGACTCATACACCCGCAAACCGCAACAATAAGGTTGGGGTTCTTTTTCTTGATGTGCTTGATTGCTCCAATGTTCCCCATTATCTTTTCCTCGGCAGACTTGCGTATGCAACACGTATTAAAAACGATTACATCCGCTTGTTTTGTGTCTTTAGTTTCGGTATAGCCTCGCTCTTCCAAAAATCCTGCTAATTTTTCCGACTCGTGTACATTCATTTGACAGCCGTATGTCATAATGCAATATTTCTTGTTATCCATAGTTATCCTTTCTTTTGTCATTTTTTACGCAACGCCCCCAACTAAACGTTGTCAATAAAATTAAAATCGTTTTGTTTATAAATTATAACATTTTTAGGGTATAAAATGCAAGTCAATTGCGAAAATTTACAAACAAAATTGCGCTTTATTTGCTTGAAATAAATATTTTTAGCGCGTTTACTAATACTATAAATATGAATAATTTAAAAATTAAAAAGGCAGCGAAGTTCCTTGCGTTGACCGCAACAATAGTTATTGCAATTGTGGGACTAGTTTTTGCGTTTTACTACGTAAAAATTAGCGTTGAATACGGGAATGTTAAGTTTGACAAAGATAAACTATTGCTCGTAACATCGTACGCTGAAATTGTTGATAACGACGATAACGCCATTGGGAAAACGTCCGTCAACGGGCGCACAACGACAAACCTTGCGACTGTTCCAAAACACACTCTCAAGGCGTTTTTAGCAATAGAGGACAAGGATTTTTACAGCCACAGCGGGCTCAACTACAGGCGCATTGCAAAGTCGCTACTCACAAACATTAAGCACGGCTACGCAAAAGAAGGTGCGTCGACAATTTCACAGCAGTTGATTAAAAACACGCACTTAAGCAACGATAAGACGATTGAACGCAAGCTCAAGGAGGTATTTTTGACCAAAAAACTTGAGAAAACGTTTACAAAAGACGAAATTCTTGAAATTTACCTTAATGTTATTTACTTTGGGAATAGTTGTTTTGGACTTGAGGACGCTAGCAGTTTTTACTTTAATAAAACAGCAAATTTGCTTACGATTGCTGAATCGGCAACACTTGCGGGGTTAATTAAGTCGCCCAGATTGTATAACCCCTTGACAAACAAGGAAAACTGCTTAAAGCGCAGAGATTTAGTTATAAATCAAATGCAAAAATACGGGTTTATTACAAGCGCAGAAGCGCAATCTGCCCTTTCCGAAAAACTGCAAATTTCGCAAAATCGCAAGCAGGACTGCGTTGAAAAAGCCGCTCTTGACAGTGCCTGCGCACTCTTAAATATGTCAGAAAAGGATGTTATTAACTCTCAATTGAAAATTAGCACGTTTATTGACCCGAAACTGCAAAGGTTGGTTGACGACATAGATTTGGATATGCTAAAAATTGGCAATGTTATGCCTAATTATGCCATTATAATTGAAAATAATAACGACGGCACAATACAAGCGTTGCGGTATTCAAATGTTGACATTTTGAATATGAAAAGGCAGCCCGCCTCGTGTTTGAAACCGTTTTTGGTGTATGCGCCAAACATTGAGGACGGCAAGATTAACTTAATGACAAAAGTTGATGATTCCCCCATTAATTATGGAAGTTTCTCCCCTGCCAACGCGGATAAAAAGTACAAGGGCTACATCAGCGCAAAAGAGGCGCTAAGTACGTCGTCCAATGTTTGCGCTACAAAACTATTAAACTATTACGGGATAGATAAGGCGAAAGCAACTGCCGCAAAATTTGGCTTCAATTTTGAAAAGGAGGACAACCATTTGGCGCTGGCACTTGGAAGTATGTATCATGGCTGCGACCTAATTACGCTGACAAACGCGTACGCTACCCTGTCGCGAGGCGGAAACTACATCAAGCCGCAACTAATCAAAACGATTAAATCAAAGCAACTCCCGCTATATGCGAGCAAAACCGCTCAACGTCAAGCCATTTCGCCCGAAACTGCGTACCAATTAACGCTTGCACTGCAAGACTGTAGCGCGAACGGCACAGGCAAAAAACTTGAAAAATTTAGCAAATATGTTGCCTGTAAAACAGGCACAAACGGTGCCACAAACTCAAGCAGCAACACTGACGCATACAACGTAAGTTATTCAAAGGAATACACCGTTTGCATATGGATTGGCGCGACGGATGAAACACTGCTTCCATCAAACTTCAATGGCGGAAACCACGCTTCCATCATCGCGAAAAGTATTTGGGAACAACTTGCCCCGCAAAACAAGTTTGAAAAGCCACAAAACATCGTCGAGAAAACAATTGATAAGATAACTTACGACTCTTCGGGGCAAATAAAACTTGCGGACGACAACGCGCCCGAACGCTACACTTTCGATATGGTTTTCAATAAAAAATATGCGCCCAAAGAAAAATCCACGCTGTTTTCCGATTTGGAACGCGTGGAATTGAGCGCAAAACACTCAGGAAACGCCGTTAAATTAAGTTTTGAGTGCAAAAAATACTACAATTACACCCTCTTCAAATCAACAGGCGACAATTTGGAAGTTTTGCAAACAATTGAAGGCAAAAATGGCGAAATCGTTTTCACGGACAGAAATTTACCAACGCGCGGCGCAGTTAGTTACTACGTTGTTGTAAGTACTAATACGAGCAATACAAGCCGCACATCAAATATTGTCAAAATCATTGTTTAATGAAAGCTGCGCACCTAAATTTTTGCCATATAACAAATATTATATTGCAAAACAAAAAAAGACTCATTTTCCTTCATCTTCGGGACAACTGAGTCTTTACTGGTGCCGAAGGCGGGACTTGAACCCGCACAGGCATTTCTGCCCGAAGGATTTTAAGTCCTTTGCGTCTGCCGATTCCGCCACTTCGGCTTTGGAGGCGCCACCCAGATTTGAACTGGGGAATGGAGGTTTTGCAGACCTGTGCCTTACCGCTTGGCTATGGCGCCAAAATAAACAGGTTATAAAAAAATGGAGCGGGAGACGAGATTCGAACTCGCGACGTTCACCTTGGCAAGGTGACGCTCTACCACTGAGCCACTCCCGCGCGCTACAATAATAAAAATATTGTATATGGTGGGAACTATAGGACTCGAACCTATGACCATCTGCTTGTAAGGCAGGTGCTCTACCAACTGAGCTAAGCTCCCAATCAATGCTCCATAAGTATACTATAATAATTTAATAATGTCAACTGATTTTTAACACTTTTTTGATTTTTTTTAATTTTTTTTCTAAAAAATCATTTTTTTTGAAGTATTTTTGTTGTTTTATCAAAAACATTAGTAAATAGCGCACAGTAAACTTGCTTTTTAGGTGTTTCAAAAATATTTTATGCAAAAAATATTTTTAATGTCAACTTTATTATTATATCACAAAATTTAATTTTAGTCTAGCAATTTTACCTAAAAAAATAAAATTTTTTTATTTTTTTTTGAATGTTGCTCCTTTTATCTGCCCCTATACCCCTTTCGTTTCTGCATACAATGCAGTATCCTATCTTAGAAGTGCACGATTTAGTTGATTGCTACAAATTTTTATACTTAAACAAATATTTATTAAACAATCATTTTAACTAAAAGTTTTAGTCGCCACAACTCAATGGTTGCAGTTCCCCTCTTTGTTTGCCAACCCTAGTATTTTTTATACAGCACAAATTCATACAACACAAATTAAAAACGCAAAGAGATTAACCCTCTGCGTTTTTAGTCAGCAATTATTTGCAAGACTTTGTGCAAGATGACTTTGAAGACCCGCGACTTGAGCAAGCTTTGCTTGAACAACATTTAGATGTTGTAGTTTTAGTCTTTGTTCCTTTCGCAGATTGTGCTGTTCTAGCCATTTCGACCTCCTGTGCAATATGTAATTGCAGTTACTCGGCTGATACCGAGTTGGCGAGAAAGTAGTTACAAACTGGCAACAACGCCATTTTGTTGTCAACTTTCTCAATCTTAGTATACCCACCTTTTGTAATATAATACACATATTGTACTGGTAATTTTATGCAATTTTTTACTCATTTTAAAGCGGCCGTCGAAACTAAAAGAGCCATAAAAACATAAGCGTAAAGATTAACCCCACCATTACAGTCAAAATTGACTAAATCATAAAATCGTGCAACACATTTATTTGTCTTAACAATACATTTGATTGAATTTCTTAGATATATCAATATTCACGCCAACATTTATTATTTAGCCTATTTTTTGAGGCGTCTATACTATTTTAGCACCCCAATCTACGACAAAAGACCAACACTCAGTTTGGTCAATTGGTGCGTTTTAAATCAAAACTCTCCCCCCCCCCCCCCCGCGTAACGCTTTCGCGCGTGCATTCATATAATCTTACTACTGTCACGCAGCACACGCTAGACAGTGTATTATGTTTTGCGATACCCCCGCTATTTAACTTAAGATTAACAATTCAACCTATTAATTTAATTGTCATTCCGACAAATAAACTTTGGATGCGTCAGTTTAGTTACTAATCGCTGTCAAACTCCTTGACTTATTCAACTGAAACAATGTAGTAATATACAGGTTGCCCACCATAAACGGCAGTAACTTCGCAGTTTTCGTGCTTTGCAGCCACCTTGTCCTGTATTTGGTTTGCGACATCTTCGTCAATTCCAGAACCATAGAACAGTGTGATGTTGATTGAGTCTTCGTTAACAAGTTCGTCAACCAACTTCATAAGTGTTTCTTCAATTTCCTTTCCATTTGCCTTAATGTGAGACTCGTCAAGCCCAATAATGCTTCCTTCTTCAATGTCAAAGCCGTCAACATTAGTTGTCCTAACCGCCTTAGTAATTGAACCGCTTCTAACCGCGTTACAACTTTCGTTCATTGCGTTAACATTTTCTTCCTTGTTTGAATCAGGGTTAAACGCCAAAATTGCAGAAATCCCCTGTGGAACAGTTGTTGTTGGGATAACAACAACTTGTTTTTGTGTCAACGCTTTAGCCTGCTCTGCAGCAAGAATAATGTTTTTATTGTTAGGGAAAACATAAACCAAGTTTGACGGAACAGCCTCAACCGCCTTAGCGATGTCGTCTGCCGATGGGTTCATTGTTTGCCCGCCCTCAATAACATAATCAACGCCCAAATCCTTAAATACAGCGCTAAGCCCGTCCCCCGCACAAACGGAAACCATAGCGTAAGGTTTTTGGTTCTTAATAGCCGCATTTTTGCGCAACTCACGGTTTTGCTCGCGCATATTCTCAATTTTAAGGTTAAACAGTTCCCCTAGTTCAAGTGCGTAACCAAGCGCTTTGTTAGGCTCATTCGTGTGAACGTGCACCTTAACTAGCGACAAGTCGCCCGTACAAATCAACGAGTCGCCAATCCCAAGTAGTTTTTCACGCAACTTATCAATATCTGCCTCAGTTGTCTTTTTGTACATATGAATAATCATAAATTCAGTACAATAGCCGAACTCAATATCTGCCAATGCCTCAAGATTGACGTGGAACTCCTTAATGTTGTCGAGTGTCTTAGCCGTGTCGACCATTTCAAATTCAAAAGACTCGTCGTTGATGATAATCCTATAGAAACCTTGGAAAACAACCATCAAGCCGCGTCCGCCAGCATCAATAACCCCTGCTTTAGCTAGTACTGGCAACAACTCTGGCGTTTTCTGCAAAATTTCTTCGCCCTTATCAATTACGTACTTCATAAACTCTTCAAAGTCAGACATTTTCTTTGCAGCGTTTGTAGCTTCCTCAGCCATAACCCTGATAACGGTGAGGACTGTACCTTCCTTAGGTTTCGCAACCGCTTGATAAGCAATCGCAGCCCCTTCTTTTAGCGCTTTAGCAAATTGTTTTGTCGTAATCTCTGAACAAGTTTTTGTAACCCTAGCAATACCCTTAAGGATTTGAGAGAGGATAACCCCGCTGTTTCCTCTAGCCCCACGCAGCGCTCCCTTTTCAAGCGCATCACTCAAGTCCTCCAAGTTATTAGAAGTACAGTTGTTTAATTCATTAGTCGCAGATTTTAATGTAAGGAACATATTTGTACCCGTATCGCCGTCGGGAACTGGAAATACATTAAGTGCATCCACGTATTTTTTATTTTGTTCAAGATTGCTACAACCCGCGAAAATCATTTTTCTAAAGGTTGCACCATTTATCGTTTTTGTCATTATATCCTCCGAACGCTTGCAAGACGCAAGCAAAAGAAGGCATACAAAGTCATACTTTGACGCCCATTATATTTACATTGATAGATTCTACAATCATCCCTGTAAAATCCTCAACATTATATTTTACTGATTTTTTTAAACTGTCGGCAACAGCATTAATAGTAACACCATACTTCAAAATAACGCACAAATCAAGCGATATTTTGTTCCCGTGAGTAGAAACCTTCACCCCGTGCCTGTAGTGTCCTTTCTTCAATAATTCCGCTACGCTATCAGAAAAACGCCTTGAAACCAAGTCAACCACGCCATAACATTCTAGCGCAAAATATCCGGCAACATCTGCTATTGCTTCGTCAGAAATAGAAATCTTACCATAATTGTTTAATGTATGTACTGCCATTTTGCAATCTCCATTTAATTTGCTGTTTATCGACAATGTTATTTTACTACATTTTGCGCAAAAAATCAACTATATTAGCAAAAAATATAAATTGTTTTATAAAAATACTTGATTTTTTCTTTTTTTTAGTGTATTATATACAAGTATTAAAAATATTTTGTTTATCATAGGGCGATTTTTGCTCAAATTTATGTGGAACAAATAATTTTGTAAATGAATTTTTAATTCAAAAATTTGAACGGAGGATATGATTATGCCAAAGGTATGCAGTATATGTGGAAAAGGCAAATTGAGTGGTAAAACAATAGCTCACTCACACTCTCACGTTAGTAGAAGAACTAACCGTCAATTCAAGCCAAATTTGCAAAAAGTTAGACTTGAAGATGAAAACGGAACCGTTAGAACTGAGTGCGTTTGCACCAAGTGCCTTAAGAAAGTCAACTAATTGTTGATTAAAAAAGATTATAGTTGTTTGAAGTGAACCATTTGACGTACTTCATATCCCTATAATCTTTTTTTGTTACAAAATTGGGGCTACACTGCATATATATTAATAAAAGGAACACACCATGAAAATAATTTGCATTAAAGCCCCCAAATTCTTGCGCTCCATACTGCGGGCGATGTTTAAAAACAAAGGCGGCCAAGAATAAGCCGCCTATTTTTGCCTAATTGCGAGTCTCAAACTTCAGCGACGCAATAGATTTGCTGTAGTCATCCGAATTTGCGACATAACTGCCACTAACCAGCACATCCACGCCTGCGTCAACGCAAATTTGAGCATTTTGCCCATTAATACCCCCATCAATTTCAATCTTAAAGGACAACCCCTTTGCTGTCCTATAATCAACCAACTCGCGCACCTTTTGCAGCGCACGCTCATCAAATACTTGCCCCCCTTTCCCCGCTTTAACGCTCATAACAAGTACATAGTCGGCAACATTCACATAGTCTAGCACCTCCTCGAGCGGCGTATACAAATCTATTGCAATCCCCGCCTTTGCGCCTAGTGCTTTGATTACCTTCAGCGCCGCAATCCCGTCCTCAGTAGAGTCAAATACCTCACAGTGGATAGAAACCGAATACGCGCACGCGCAGAGGGACAAATATTCAGTTGGCGTCTCAATCATCAAATGCACGTCAAGCGGCAGGCTGCTCACTTTCAATAGTTCCGCGATGCTTTCAGGCATATAGGTTTTTTGCGGCACAAACAACCCATCCATAATGTCGCAGTGAAAAAAGTTTGCACCCGCACGCTTTAGTTTGTTAGATTGCTCGCCTAAACTTTCAAAGACGAACGGCAAAGTTGAAATTGCTACTTTATTTTCCATATTTCTTCCTACTCTTATTTAATGCACTTTTAACCTTAATATAACGGCTGTACCTATCTTTATTGATTAATCTATCATTCAACGCCTTTACAACGGCACAACCTGCATTTTCGGGCAAATGCGTACAGTTAGCAAACTTGCATTGCACCGAAAACTTACGAATATCGACATAGTAATGCGTCAACTCTGAGTCCTGCATATCTGAAATTTCCAGCATTTTAAACCCAGGGGTGTCCGCAACCATTGCTCCGTAATTCGTAACATAAAGTTCACTGTTTTTAGTGGTGTTTTTGCCCCTAACCTTCTTTTTACCGACTTTCAAAGCAATTGAGTCGGTTTTTATTTTGTGCACCCCCACGGCGTTGAGTAGCGAGGATTTGCCCACCGCCGACTGTCCTACCAAAACAGAGACTTTACCCTTTGTTTCGGCAATAAAGTCGTCTAAACCATCACCAGTATGCGAACTCAAAACTATTATTTTTTCAACACAGCCCACGTATTGCGACTTAATGTTTTCAATAAATTCATCCGAAACAATGTCGCTCTTACTAACAATGATATACGGCGTAATGCCCTCAATCCCGAGGTAGACAAGCATTTTATCAACCAAAAACAAGTCCGCTGCGGGCTCCTTTGTAATAACAATGAACGCGTTATCAACATTAGAGATATTGGGGCGATCAATGTGGTTTTTGCGTGCGCAAACTTCTTGCACAACCAACGTATGGTTTTCACTATCCTCCGTATAAAAAACCTCATCACCCGCGCACAGCCCCTGCAGTTTTACTTTTTTTAGCACGAGCGCGTCAAGTTTATTAACACCGTCATAAAGGCAGGCATCCGCGCCTACAACCCTTAAAACCCTTGCCTTATTCATCGTTTTCACCCAAATATTTTCTTCTCAATTGCCCGCACGCGCCGCCGATGTCGCTACCAAGCGAGTTGCGAACGGTTACACTCATCCCAAGCGTTTCCAATTGTTGCTTAAACTTCTCTATATTCTTTGAGGTCTTTAAGTCGCGCTCTTTTACATAGTTTAGGGGTATCAAATTAATGTGGCAGATAAGCCCGCGCGTTAAATTTCTAAGTTGTTCTGCATCTTTCAGGCTGTCGTTAACACCATCAATGAGGGTGTACTCGAAAACTGCTCGGCGCCCCGTCTTGTCTACATAGTTGCGCACACTTTTAAGCAGCCTGTCAAGGTTGTACGCCTTAGCAATAGGCATAATTTCCTCGCGTTTATTTTGGAATGGAGTGTGCAGAGATATAGTTAAAACAACCCCCGCAAAATCCTCCGTGAGTCTATCAATTTTATCCGCAATTCCGCACGTTGAAATCGAAATATTGCGTTTTGAGACATTAAACCCTTGCTCACTTGTTACAAGTTTTAAAAACTTAATTACATTATCGTAATTGTCGAGCGGCTCGCCACTCCCCATTAAGACGATGTTAGTAATTTTCCTTTCTTTAACGTTCCCGCCCAGATACTTGTTTACAGCAACAAACTGCCCTAGTATTTCTCCCGCAGAGAGGTTGCGAACCAAACCATCTAATGTAGACGCACAAAACTTGCACCCCATTCGGCACCCAACTTGCGTTGAAATGCAAATTGTGTTCCCGTAATTGTGGAACATTAAAATGCCCTCTATTATGTTTCCATCGCACAGCTTGTACAAAAACTTCACTGCATTTTTGCCCTTGATTGCTTTGTGTATCTTCACAGGCTGAATTACATAATCTGAAAGTTTTTCCTTGAAGGCTTTTGATAAAGTTGTACACTCGTCAAGTTCATCGCCCAAAAGAAGGCAATTCATTAGTTGTTTTGCCCTAAATTTTTTCTCTCCTAACCCAACAACAAACTCCTCGAGTTCGTCTAAGTTTTTATCTAATAAAATCTCCACAAATACTCCTTAACTCAAATTTTGCTGATTAATTTCAACAAATAACGAGACTTTTACGTCCTTATTTTGGTCTACAATGTTGTAAATCTTTTGGATAATTTCTTCGTGCAGCGCCGCCTTGTACCTAATAAGAATTTGGTATCTAAACTTGTTTTGTATCCTCTTGACAGGCGAATTCATTGCCTCAACAAAATACACATCGCTGCCGTAATCTTTCAAAATCTCCTTAACCTTAAAGTAAATTTTTGAAAGATACTCCTTAACTCTCACTTCGTCGCCACCAACGAACAAAAGTCGTACAATTTTTGAAAACGGCGGGAAATTGGTGGTTTCGCGCAAATTAATTTCGCTATCGTAAAAGGCATTATAGTTGTTTTCAATCGCCTTTCGATAGACAAAGTGCTTAGGAGTGTAAGTTTGCAAAACGACCGTCCCTTCTTTTTGTGCGCGCCCACAACGCCCAGCAACCTGCGTAATCAACTGAAACGTCCTCTCGTTGCTCCTAAAGTCGGAAAAGTGCAAACTCAAATCAGCGTCGATAATACCGACAAACGCAACATCGCCAAAGTCGTGTCCTTTCGCAACCATCTGAGTTCCGACCAAAATTGCAGGTTTACACTCGCCAAACTTCTTTAGTATCTCCATATGTGAGTTTTTAGTCTTAGTAGTGTCGTTGTCCATTCTAAAAATCGGCACTTTTGGAAACGCCTTTTGTAGTTCCTCAACAACACGCTGCGTCCCAACCGCACCCTGCTTAATTTTCTCGCTCTTGCACTGCGGACAACGCGTTAATACCTTAAAACGCTTCCCGCAAAAGTGGCATTTTAACTGATTATCTTCCTTGTGCAAAACAAGCGAAACATCGCAGTCGGTACATTTTGCAACATATCCGCAATCGACACACCTCATAAACGAAGAATAACCACGTCTATTGATAAAAACGATTGCTTGGTTTCCGTCGTCAATACATTTTTTTAGTTCATCTTGAAACTTATACGAGAACAACGACGAGTTGCCGCGAGATAACTCTGCACACATATCGATAACAGTTATTTTAGGCAATTCCTTGTTGTTGGCGCGATTTTTCATTGTTAGAAGTTGCAAACTCCCCTCTTCCGCACGATGAAAGGACTCAATACTTGGAGTTGCGCTACCCAACACAAATATGCAATCATTGTAACGGGCTCTAAACTCCGCAACCTCGTGCGTGTTGTATCGAGGATTGCTTTCACTAATATAACTGTTGTCGTGCTCTTCGTCGATAATTATCGCCCCAATGTTTTCAATTGGCGCAAAAATTGCCGAACGTACGCCAACGACAATGTTGGCTTTTTTAGCAAAAATTCGTTGCCACTCATCATATCTTTCGCCGCTAGATAATCCGCTGTGCAAAATTGCCACATTGTCCCCAAATCTGCTGGTAAAATTAGATAAAACCTGCCCTGTAAGCGAGATTTCGGGCACGAGCATTATTGCCGTTTTGCCCCGCGAAACACAGTCCTCGATTATGCGCATATAAATTTCAGTTTTTCCGCTTCCTGTAACGCCGTGTAGCAAAAACCTGCCGCTCGGAGTCCCCAAAATCGTCTGAAGGGTTGTTTGCTGCTCAGTTGTCAGTGTTATGCTTTTGTTTTCAATTTCATAAACTTTGGGGCGCCTATCCACGACTTGCTCACAAATTGTAAGTACGCCCTTTTCTTCAAGTGCCTTAACTGCGCCACGCGAAAAAACATTGCAGACCTTCGTGTAGTCCGCGACGGGATTTGCGCGCAAATAGCACAGTAAGTTATGCTGCTGATTGGCGTTCTTTCTAATATCAACTTGCGCTGCAATATTTTTGTAGTTCTCATTTAGTACGACAAAGTTCTTAATTTTTTCCCTAACCTTGCCCCCTCGCATTTCGGACGGCAAAAAAAGTCTTAGGATGTCAACCATTCGCAAGTGGTATTCTTGTTTCATAAAATCTGCCAACTTAAACATTTCTTCACGAATAACTGGCTCTTTAGTTAAAATATCGGTAACTGGCTTCAATTTCTCAGCTGGGACATCCGATTTTTCCTTAAGATTGACAACGAACCCCTCAATTTGTTTATTGCCAAAAGGGACTAACACTAATTGCCCACGTTGCAGTCCCTCTATGATCATATAATCAAAAATTTTATCTATGGATTCAGATGACAAATCTACAATGACCTCTGCAATCATCCTTAATCCTCATTCATTGTAACTTTTTTCTCGACAATTTCGTCAAGTGCTTTAGAAATTTCTTTCTTATCCGCAGGGTTGCTTGGTGTCCCCTCGTAATAAATTTTGTTAGCGATTTCTTTTGCTCTTTTTTCAGCCAAAATGCAAAGTTTGTATTTGTTGTTGTCGGTACATTTTAGCAAAGCTTCGATAGATGGTTCAATCATTTTATTCTCCTAATTATCCAAAATCTCTTTAATTAATTTGCTTGCAATTTGCGCGTTAGACTTCCCGCCTGTGCGTTTCATTAGTTGCCCAATAAAGAATGACAACGCTTTCGCGTTCCCGCCCTTATAGTCAGCTACAGATTGAGGGAACTCAGCAATTATTTCTTCAACAAGTTTCTTAAGTTCCCCAACGTCATTGTTTTGCTTCAAGCCGCGTGCTTCAACAAGTTTTACGCAATCCTCGTCGCTCAACCAAATTTCATCAAACAACTCCCTGCAGGTCGCTTGGCTAATTTCATTGGTTTCGTACATTTTCATAAGGTTTGCAAAGTTTTGAGCCCCAACAGGAATAACAATATCCTCTTCCTCGCCCTCTTTAACCTTTTTGAGTAACGTTGTCAAAATGAAGTTGCACACAAATTTTGGCGAATGATAAAAGCTGATGACTTTCTCAAAGTATTTTACCAAATTTAAATCAGTTGTCAATACTTTTGCGTCATATTCGCTCAACCCAAGTTCATTTACGTACTCCAAAATCTTTTCTTCGCGCAATTTTGGCATTGATTTTTTAACTTCATCAACCAAACTACGCTCAATTTTAAACGGCAATAAATCTGGGTCAGGAAAATACCTATAATCTTGCGCGTCCTCTTTTCTACGCATTGAGAAACTACGGTTTCTCGCGTCGTCCCAGCGCCTTGTTTCTTGAATAACTGGTTCGCCCTCGTCGAGCAACCTTGATTGTCTCTTGTACTCATATTCAATTGCTCTAGCAACCGAGCGGAATGAGTTTAGGTTTTTCATTTCGGCACGAACACCCAAAACAGGCGAGCCCTTTGGTTTTAGCGAAACGTTTACGTCGCAACGCAGAGACCCCTGCTCCATCTTACAGTCTGAAACCTCAATAAACTGCAAAATGCTCTTAAGTTTTGCCAAGTACGCAACCGCCTCTTCGGCACTGCTCATATCAGCCTCGCTGACAATCTCGATAAGCGGAACGCCGCCACGGTTGTAGTCAATTTGCGTACCGCCCAACTTTGAGTTGTGGATTAACTTTCCCGCATCCTCTTCAAGGTGAATTCTGTTAAGTCTAATAAACTTCTTCTCCCCATTTTCTTTCTCAATTTCAACGCCGCCACCAATACAAATAGGTCTAACAGCCTGAGAAATTTGGTAAGCCTTCGCTAAGTCTGGATAAAAGTAGTTTTTTCTTTCAAAAATAGCAATGTCATTTATCTCGCAACCAACTGCAAGCCCCGCCTTAATACACATCTTAACGGCTTCTTTGTTTGGAATTGGCAACGCACCTGGTAAACCTATACAAACTGGGCAGCAGTTTGAGTTTGGCTCGCCTCCGAATTCGTTTTTACAACTACAAAACACCTTGGACTTAGTTTTCAGCTCCGAGTGAACCTCAAGCCCAATAACAATATCGTAATCCATTATTTGACCTCTCTAATTGAAAAATAGTTTTTCTCAAAGTAATCCCCTGCATTAAACAATGTTTTTTCGCTAAATCTGTTACCAATCAATTGCATTCCAAGTGGCAAACCCGACTTGCTAACTCCGCACGGAATTGAAATTGCTGGCAAAGTCGCAATGTTAACTGGAACTGTGTAGATATCGTTCAAATACATTTCAAGTGGATTATCAATTTTTTCGCCGATTTTAAATGCTGGGCTTGGCGTCGTTGGAGATATAATTATGTCGCATTTTTCAAACGCTTTCTCAAATTCGTCGATAATTAAGTTTTGAACAGCCTTTGCCTTGTTATAGTAAGCGTCAAAGTAGCCGCTTGACAAAACGAAGTTCCCGAGCATAATTCTACGCTTAACTTCCTTGCCAAAACCATTTGAGCGCGCCTTAACATAGTAATCAATTAAATCCTTGTGCTCCTCTGGCGCAACACCATACTTAATACCATCGAAACGCGCCAAGTTTGAAGCCGCTTCAGCGCTAGACAAAATATAGTAAACTGCAAGCGCATCCTTGATGTGAGACAAACCAATTTCGACCTTTTCAGCACCATTTGATACATAAAAATCAATTGCATTTTGAATTGATTGCTTAACTTCCGGATTTGTAAGCGACTCAAAAAACTCTTTCGCGATACCAATTTTTAATCCCTTAACTGACCCAGTAAACGACTCAGCGTAGTAATTCTCTTTCGCGTGCTTAACGCTTGTAAACTCGTTTTCATCGTGCCCTGCGATAGCGTCGAGCATTATGCTGCTATCTCTGACGCTCTTAGTGATTGGCCCTACTTGGTCAAGTGATGACGCAAAAGCAACAACACCAAATCGAGAAACAAGCCCGTAAGTTGGCTTTAATCCAACAACCCCACAGAAAGATGAAGGTTGCCTAATTGAACCGCCCGTATCTGTCCCGAGTGATGCACAACATTGGTCGCTTGCAACAGACGCCGCAGACCCACCTGACGAGCCCCCAGGGACACACTCACGATTCCAAGGGTTGCGAACAACACCAAATGCGCAGTTTTCTGAACTGCTACCCATCGCAAACTCGTCCATATTGGCTTTACCAACGATAATTGCGTCGTTTTCAAGTAGTTTGTTTACAACAGTTGCATTATATGGAGACTTGTAGTTCTCTAAAAATCTTGATGAACAAGTTGTAAATGTTCCGATTTTAGAAATGTTATCTTTTAAAACTATAGGTATCCCTGCAAGTTTTCCTAGTTTTTCTCCGTTCGCCCTCTTCTCGTCAACAATTTTAGCGCTTTCAAGTGCGCTTTCCTCGCAAACTTCGTGCAAAATATTGAGGTCTTTGATCCTATCAATCTTAGCAAACGCCAACTTAGTCAATTCAACCGAACTAATTTCTTTTGATTCAAGTTTAGCGCTAAGCTGCTCAATTGTTTCGTTTAAAATTTCCATTATTCCACCACCGTTGGCGCAACAAAGTAACCGTTGTACTTCTGAGGCGCATTTTCAATTATTTTATCTGTTGGAAGCGAAGGTTTAACCACATCTTCCCTCAATTCTTGAAACTCACGAATTGGCGTCTTGTCAACAATATTAGTTGTATCAACTTTTTGCAGTTGGTTTACATAATCAATTATTGATGCAAATTCGCTTGAAAATTTTTCAATTTCATTTTCATCAAACTCAAGCCTCGACAACGAAGCAAGACGTTTTATTTCTTTTTCAGTAATTTCCATAAAATTAATTCTCCAATTTTGAATTATACCACATATTTGGCGTTTTTTCAAGCATATATGCCAAATCTTGCGCATATTTTTAACATAAATTGCCACAAAACGCAGTCAAATCACAGTTTCTTGTCTGCGTACGGCAACGAGCGCAAGTTTTTCGCCCGTTACGCAACACTTTTAGCGGCAAAATTTTACTCATTTTGTGCGCTAATCATTGCGTTAAAATCGTCCTCTGACAAAATTTTGACACCAAGCGCCTCCGCCTTGTCGAGCTTTGACCCCGCATTTTCTCCCGCGAGAACATAGGTTGTATTTTTTGAGACAGATGAAGAAACCTTGCCGCCCTGTCCCTCAATAATTTCACTCGCCTCATCCCTTGTAAATGCGCTAAGCGTGCCCGTCAAAACAAATGTACAGCCCGAGAATATTCCCTCGCCACTTGACTTGCCCTGTTTGCAAACAACCCCGCGCTCAAAAAGCGAGTTTATTATACTCATATTTTTCTCATCAGTAAAATAGTCGACAATCCCCTGTGCCGTTATGTCTGCAATATCGGGAATTGCGTCCAGTTCCTCATAAGAGGCGTTTTTTAATTTTTCAAATGTTCCAAAATGACTAGCCAAGTCTTTTGCCGTCTTTTTGCCAATGTTTTTGATGCCAAGTGCGTAAATGAACCTATCAAGTGTAGGCGTTTTTGAGCCTTGGATATTGTCAAAAACATTTGCTGATTTTTTATCCTTAAATTTCTGCAGCGTTTTCAGGGTTTCTTGACTCAAATCATACAACTCGTAAGGATAACGGATGTCGAATTCGTTATAAAAGGTTTCAATTGTTTTATCCGATATCCCTTCGATATTCATAGCGTCCTTACTGCAAAAATGCACTATGCGTTTTTTGACTTGGTCGGGACACTCCCACGTGTTAGTGCAGAATGTTTCAATCTCGCCCTGCTCAAGCAGTTCCCCGCAACTTGGGCATTTCGTTGGCAAGTCAACCTCTCGGCTTTCGTCCGTGTCGTGCGCAAGCCCCATAATTTCGGGAATAACCTCATTACTTCTGCGAACATACACATATGAACCAATTTTTATGCGCTTTCGCCTAATATCGCTATAATTGTTAAGCGTGGCGCGCTGAATAGTTGCCCCTGCCAAAAATATAGGCTCAATGACAGCAAGCGGCGTAATTTTGCCCGTTCTGCCTACTTGAAACTTAACATCAAGCACCTTGCTAGTAAGTTCCTGTGGCGCAAATTTGTACGCCATCGCAAACTTTGGAAAACGCATTGTGTACCCAAGTTCTTTGCTAGCCTTAAAGTCGTTTATTTTTAAAACAACTCCATCAATCAAAAAGTCTAAACTATCCTTGTTTTTATCAACCTTATCAATTAAACTTGTTATCTCATCAAAACTCTTGACTTGAGTATTGAACTCACTAACTTTAAATCGGTTCTGCTTTAAAAATTCAAAAACTTCTTGCTGCGAATTAATTTCACGTCCTTCAATATATGGAACGGCATAAAAATACATATCAAGGTTGCGCTCTTTTGTAACTTGCGGATTTAAGTTTCTAATCGCACCAGCAGCGGCGTTGCGCTCATTTTTAAGCGGTTCAACAGCTCTCTCGTTGTATTTAACCAGTTCAGACTTCGGCATAATCGCCTCGCCTTGCACAATAACTGTTCCTTTATACGGAATTGAAAGCGGTATGCTGTTAATTGTTTTGACTTGATTTGTTACGATTTCGCCCAAAATCCCACTTCCACGCGTCATAGCTTTGGTAAAAACACCATCAACGTAAGTTATAACAATCGTCAGCCCGTCAAACTTGTACTCAAACGAGTAAGTCGTGTCTGGGTATTTTGCAATAATATCATCATACCAAGTACGCAACTCCTCTTTAGACTGGCACTTATTCAAACTGTAAAGCGGAACTTTGTGGTTTTCCTTCTCAAAACTAGACGTAACTTCTGCCCCAACACGCTGGCTCGGCGAATCGGGGAAAACAAAGTTGTGCGTTTTTTCAAGCGCCATCAACTCGTCTAATAACTTATCATACTCAGCATCACTAATTGTAGGTTCGTCTAAAATGTAATAATTATAGTTGTGTATATTGATTTGGTCAATCAACTCTCTCATACGCTCTTTATAATTCATAATTCCCTGCTTTTATATGTTTTTATTATAAAACCCTATTAAACTTTTTTAATTAAATCTGCAGTCTACACCAGCGTTAGCGGCGAAACATCAAATGTCAATGTTTTAACCCCCACATCTTCAAATGCGACAGTAATTTCGTTTGCCGATTGCAACTTTGAAACGTCAATGATAACGCCGTTTCCAAATCGAGGGTGTTCAACTTTCGCCCCAACAACAAAACCGTCGTCTTGTTTTTCACTATCATTATTGAACAAATAAGAGTTATTGGAAGATGTTTTAGACCTAATGTTCAAACTGTCTTGTGTGGCGTACATTGTTTCAATTTTTCTGTACCCACCATCATTTTGCTTGTACGCGCTGCCATATCCGCTGCCGTAACCACTGCCGCTGCCGTACGTGCCGACGTTATCGAGGTTACTCTTATTGAAACTTGAAATTTTAATGTTGGTCATCCCGTTGAGTTCGTCCAAGAAACGCGACTGCGCAAAAAAGTGTTTTTCCCCATATTTAAAGCGGCTTTGACACCTAGATAAGAATAGTTTTTCTTTTGCGCGCGTTACCGCAACGTAAAACAGACGCCTTTCTTCCTCGATTTCGCTTTCGTCATCGTTTCTAATTATTGGGAAGTTCTCGTCCTCTAGCCCGACAACAAACACCGCCTTGTACTCAAGTCCCTTAACTGCGTGAATTGTCGCAAGCACAACCGAATCGGCCGTGTCGTCATTTTCGTCCGCGTCGCTAAGCAGCGTAACGGATTGCAAGTACTCGGACAGCGAGTCCTCAGGATATGTTTTTGAGTATGAATCAATTGAGGACAACAAATCGTCTATGTTCTTTAATCTGTTCTCGTTCTCAGTATCTTTTTTGTCGCTGTACGCCTCAGCTATATTGGCAATTTCGATAGTTTTCTTAACAACCTCAAGCAGTGTGCCTTGGCTTTGCAACTCAGTTAATGTTACTATTAACGAAGCAAAATCGGCAACCTTTTTACGTATTGCAGCAGGAAGTTCCATCAAATGATTACGCAATAGTTCCACAATAGAAACGTTTTTTGCCGACGCAAATGCTGTGAGCTGTTTAACTGTTGTTTGCCCTATCCCGCGCTTTGGGAAGTTAATTATTCTTAAGAGGCTCGCATTGTCACTGTTATTTACCATAACTCTCAAGTACGCAAGGACGTTCTTGATTTCTGCGCGGTCATAGAACTTCATTCCGCCCAACATTTGGTACGGTATCCTACTATAGAGCAGGCTTTCCTCAATTGAACGGCTGAGGGCGTTGTAACGCATAAGTATCGCTATATCCTTGTATTTATACCCCGCATTCACCAGTTCTTTAATTCGCCTTGCTACAAACGTTGACTCTTCAGTGTCTTTGTATGCAATAAATAATTCAATTGGGTCTCCAACATTATTATCGGTATACAAAACCTTATCTAAACGTTGTGTGTTGTTTTTTATGACTCGATTTGCAAGTTCAATGATATTTTTAGAACAACGATAGTTCTGCTCAAGTTTAAAAATGCTAACATTTGGAAAATCATTTTTAAAGTTAAGGATATTTTCAATATTTGCGCCGCGCCAACCGTAAATGCACTGATCCTCATCGCCAACAACCATAATGTTCCCGTGTTTGCCTGCAAGCAACTTCGCGATGTCGTACTGCACTGTGTTTGTATCCTGAAACTCGTCGATGTGTATGTACTTAAAACGCTCTTGATAAATTTCACGCACTTCCTTGTTTGTTTTCAACAAATAATACGTTTGATTTAGCAGGTCGTCAAAGTCGAAAGCGTTGTTGCTTTTCAACTGAACTTGATACGCATCGTAAACCTTGACAATATTCTCAATATTCTGTATGTAGCCAAACTCTTTTTGGTAAGCCTCACCTGTCAGGTTGAGGTTTTTTGCATTACTAATGTGGTAAATGCAATTCTTTTTCAACTCTTCATCCAAATCAAGTTCGGCCAGTATGTTTTTTATCAAAGTTTCTTTTTCTTGCTCGCCGTAGATAGAAAAGTTTTTGGTGTAACCAATTTTATCGGCGTGAGAGCGCAAGATACGTACGCACATTGAGTGAAATGTGCTTACCCAAAGCATTCCACTATCATATGTTATGCGCTCAACCCTCTCGCGCATCTCGGCAGCCGCCTTGTTTGTAAAGGTTATTGCCAAAATATTGTACGGGTCAACGCCCTGCTGGATTAAATAAGCAATTCGGTGTGTCAAAACTCTGGTTTTACCACTCCCAGCGCCAGCGGTAACCAAAACAGCGCCCTCTGTTTGAAGTACAGGGGCTTTTTGTTCTTCATTAAGTGAACTAATTAAATCAATGTTTTCTATAACCATAATGCTAAGTATAGCACATTATTTTCAAATACCAAAATGTTTTTTAACGCTTTAATCATTTACTTAAAGACAAAACATTATCATTCTAAAAACAAATTTACTTAAAGACATTTGGCGGTTTCCCAAAAATGTACAAACCGCTATTTCCCTAACCCTACAAACAAAAAAGTAGCAACAATAAAATGTTGCTACTATAAGTTTAACGCGCAAAACTGCATTGTGAAATTCACGCCCGCACAAATTTAGTTTACCATATTCAATGGGTATGGGTGCTCCTCTGCGTATCGCTCTTTCATTCTAACAAAACGGTCAGAAAGCTTTAATATGTAATTTTGTCTATCCCTCTCATTTAGATTGTCATAAATGCTATGGTCAATCAATCTTGAAAGCGGACTCATTAAAAACTCACTCGTCTCCAACACTTCACAAACCTTTTTGTAAAACTCCTCATCGTCATTAACTTGAGCAGCCTCTTCGCTATTATATATTCGCTGCATAATTTTTCTTTTAAATTGTTCGCGTGCAACCTCTGCCGATTGCCCATTTGCTACCGCTTCGGCGACAAACTTTTCTCTTTCTTCGTTTACTTTCGTCCAAAACCCGCTTTTCATTCTTTTCCTAGCTTCTTTAGCATACTGCTTCAATGTTTTTGCTTGCATTTTTATACGTCTCCTTTCAACGTTGATTTAGTTTACCAAATTTTGTACAAAAATCAAAGCGTTTTATGGCGTTTTTTACAAAATTATATAAAAATGTCAAAAATCGACATCTGAAGCCATTTTGAAGTGAATTTATAACCACCGACACAGATAAACTTGGGACAAAACAACAAAATTCTAGTTGTAACACCTTTTTAGTGCCTAAGCGACACAAAACTAGCATTACTTGCAGCAACTATTTAGGGATTTAGACATAAAAATGGACAGCGTCATTTTTACTTTCGTATTAGATAACCCCGTCTAAATTCCCCCTCTCCCCATAATTGCACCGCCCGCAAAACAAAAAAAGTGGGATAACCCACTTGAAAAAATTATGATTTTCTAATTCTTTTTCTTGCTGCTTCTTCTTTCTTTTTGCGTTGTACACTTGGTTTTTCGTAAGCTTCCTTCTTGCGAATATCGCCTATGATACCATCTTTTTGGCACTTACGCTTAAAACGCTTTAATGCGCTATCCAAAGATTCATTAGCTCCAACCTTAACGGATGTCATTGATTTTCACCACCTATTTTTTAAAAGTTGAATGTATTTTATCATATATAGTATTATTTGTCAAGCGATTTTGTGCATATAACACACATTTACTTGACTTTTCACATTTACTTGTCTTTCCACTATTTACTTGGCTTTTCAACAATTAGGCTGAACTTTAGTTGTAAAACCCATACTATGGGCAGTTCGACAAAATTTGCACAGCACTAAGCCCCGCACATCCCAATCCAACTACCAAGAAAAACTGACAGGCATCATAAAAACCCGTCGCTCTCAAACCTTTGCATTAAAAACATTTACAAAAAAACTCTAATACGACCAAATCACGCTGGGTTCCAGCCCATTTCTGCCCCGCCAAGCAAGTGGATGTGGATGTGTGGAACAGTTTGACCCGCGTTATCACCCTGGTTAATAACCACCCTGTAGCCACCATCCAAACCAAGCACGCTTTCAGAAATTTCGGCAATTTTCGCAAAGATTTTACCCAAATTCTCCGCGTCCTCCGAAGTCATTTCACTCAATAACTTGATATGTTTTTTGTATATAGCGAGATAGTGTTTTGGCGCCTTAGGCTCAATATCTTTTATAATATAAAACAACTCATCCTCGTACACCTTTTCATTCATCTCGTGTTGAAGTTTACAAAACAAACATTCATTCATAATAATTTCTCCTTAATTTAATATTGTTTTATTATTTGTTGGGTTGTTCATCAAAATATTGCACTAACCCGCCACACCGCACAAGTTTTATGCGCTACGTCAACCCATTTAAACGGCGTAAATCATCAAACAATCTCGCCCAAAATGGCGTCGCCCTGCACGGCGCAAAGTTTGACGTTAACAACAGAAGAAAGCGGCGCGCTACCCCTTTTAAGCAAAACCTTTATATACTCCTTTGTGTATCCAACAATATATTCGCCCTTAACATTTTCAGTGAGCATTGACGCGATTTTACCGACGTGCGCAGTTAAAAACGCATTGTGCAGTTCGTGTTTTAGTGCAAGCATTTTTTCTTTTCTTGCCTTAACAATCGTTCCATCAAGCGGCTTTTTGAGTTTTGTAATTGCCGTCCCTGAACGCGGCGAATAAACAAACGCGTGTATATCGCTAAACCCCGCACTACGAATTGTTTGCATACACTCATCAAAGTCGGCGTCGCTCTCAGTTGGGAAACCAACAATTAAGTCGGTTGTCAACGCGCAATCGGGAAAATACTCGCGAATAAGACGCACCTTTTCTAGATATTCCTGCACGTTGTAGTGCCTGTTCATATCCTTGAGCGTTTGGTTTGCGCCACTTTGCAACGGCAAATGAAAGTGCGGGCAGAAGTTTTTGCATTTCTTTAACTCCTGCAGCAACTCAACCGTAATAACATTACACTCAATCGAACTAATGCGCAACCTAATATCAATGTCCGCAATCGCGCGAATTAGATCGACAAATGTTTCGCCCTTTTCCGTGTGGTAATCCGAAACATTTATACCCGTCAAAACAACCTCTTTCGAGTTCAACTGCGCCTGCTTAATTTCGTCAACAATTTCCTGTAAATCGCGAGACCTTGAGCGCCCCCGTATATAAGGAATTAAACAATACGAGCAAAAGTTGTTGCACCCGTCTTGGATTTTAACAAAATGCCTCGTCTTATCCATTTGAGGGTTTTTGTACGCCTCATAGTACTCACTGATGTAACACTTGGGCTCAACTAACGCAGTTTGTTGCATATTATCAATAAAGTCAACAACGTCAAGTTTGTTCATTCCAAAAACGGCGGCAACGTTGTCCTTGTTTTGGTATTGCACTGGATTGTTTTGCGAAGAACATCCGCAAATAACAACCTTAATATCAGGGTTTTTACCAACGATGCTCCCCACCATTTGGCGCGACTTTGCCTCCGCCTCATTTGTAACAGCGCACGTTACAATGATGGCGACATCAGCCTCTGCAGGCGTACCAACTTCTATATGCCCCCTTTCCTTAAGGGATGTCATAATACTCGACGCTTCATATTCGTTGACTTTACACCCCATCTTTTTTACGTAAATATTCATAATCTCTCTACTTTTTATTCAAATTTCTCCATAACTAGCGCACAGCCAACAATCGCAGCCGTTTCCGCGCGTAATATGCGTTTGCCAAGCGTAACACATTTGACATTGCCCAACTGGCAAAGTTTGTTGCTCTCATCCAGCGAAAATCCGCCCTCGCTGCCAACAACGACGGCGATTTTTTTGTAGTCGCCCTCAATTTCCCTTATTTTGACGTCTTTAGCGTTTTCGTAAGCAAAAATAACCAAATCGTACTGCCCAAGTTCGCGCAAAATAGTTTCAAACGACCTGCAACTTTCGATTGTTAGAGGTTTTGAACGCCCGCACTGCTTTGCAGACTCTACTGCAATTTTATCAAGGCGTTCCACCTTCTGCCTGCTCAACTCGCCTTGCACAACGCAAAACTCACTTGCGAACGGAACAAGTTTTGAAACACCTATTTCGCTAACCTTTTGCGCAATCAACTCAAGTTTGTCCGCCTTAACCAGCGCTTGATAGAGCGCAACCTCAATTTGTGCGTCCGCTTGATTTTGCGAAGTTGATAATACGTCGCAAACAAGGATATCCCTGCTTATTTCCACAATTTTGCAGTTGTAATCAAGCCCATCGCCGCAACAAATTATGGTTTCGTCCCCAACATTTAAGCGCATAACGCTTTTAGCGTGCGTTGCCTCCTGCCCCTCGATAACAAAAACGCCATCGCGAGGAGGTTGATTGGCAAAAAATCTCTTCAATTTACTCATAAGTAAAGTTTACTTGTTTTGGCGAAATTTGTCAAGTTTTTGAATAGAAATTTGCCACAATCGCGGAAAATTTAACATTTTTTTTGCTTAGAAAATATTATGTAATAAAAAAACTTACTAAGGTGTATTTATGCAATCAAATAAAAAATGCTGCTGCCACTGTTGTTTTTGCGAGGATAAACCTAAAAACATCATTCGCACCGTGTATACCGGAATTGTTGGCGCAACTGGCGCAACTGGTGCAACTGGGTTAGCCGAAACAATTGAACTCGGCAATGTTTACTCTGCCCCGCCAAATGTCAAACCGCAAATCGTTGACCGCTATCAAGGCTTAAAGCATACCTTTGATTTTTATTTGCCACGTGGAATAGATGGTTGTGACGGCACAACAGGCGCGACGGGAGCAACAGGAGTTACGGGGGCAACAGGCGCGACGGGTCCCGAAAAAATTCCTGTTGTTTACTTGATTTCGACAAACCAAACTTACCCCGAGTATGGGTTGCAAGTTGGGTCGTTGAAACGGCTGCCAATTGAGCGAAAGGAGATTGACAATATCGGGATTTGTACTCTAAATTCGCAAGAAAACACCTTGCAATTCAACAAGGATGGATTGTACAGTATTGACTTTGTTGTGAACGCCTACACGCCCTACTCGTCAGCCATTTTTGACCCGACAACCGACTTCATTGCAGTCGGCTTTAGGTTGGAAAATTCCGACATTATTTTTGCTGGACAAAGCAGTTTTAATTACGACCAACACCCAATTGAAGTTAGCGCACACGGTGTTTTTATCGTTAACGACACAGAAAAAAACTTTGAACTCGTTAACCTATCCAAGCAAAGTATCTTCCTAAAATGCCCGCGACAAGAGCACACTGCAACAGTTTCACACTTTATTTGCCCGAGCGTAACCCTTGTCATCAAATATCTAGGCTGAAAAAGACAAAAAACGAACCCTGAGTTTAGCCCAAGGTTCGTTTTAATTTTGCATGGTGCGCATAGAGGGACTTGAACCCCCATGTCGTTTGACACTAGATCCTAAGTCTAGCGCGTCTGCCAATTCCGCCATATGCGCTTGTTGGCTGGGGTGGCTGGATTCGAACCAACGAATGTGAGGGTCAGAGTCTCATGCCTTACCGCTTGGCGACACCCCAATGCTGTATATAACCAGCCAAATGATGTGGTGACCCATCCGAGGCTCGAACTCGGGACAACTTGATTAAAAGTCAAGTGCTCTGCCAACTGAGCTAATGAGTCATAATTTCTTGCGAAAGCAAGAAATTGGCTGGGGTGGCTGGATTCGAACCAACGAATGCGAGAGTCAAAGTCTCGTGCCTTACCGCTTGGCGACACCCCAATATAAAAAAATATAAATTATGTGGGGTGGGTGATGAGTCTCGAACTCACGACCTCTAGAGTCACAGTCTAGCGCTCTAACCAACTGAGCTACACCCACCAAATTTGGTACGCCTGAAGGGATTCGAACCCCTGACCCACGCCTTAGAAGGGCGTTGCTCTTCCAGCTGAGCTACAGACGCTAGCTGTACATAATTTATAGTGGAGCGGGTGATGGGAATCGGACCCACGCGACCAGCTTGGAAGGCTGGGGCTCTACCATTGAGCTACACCCGCATCTTCCTCTCGGTCAATGCTTTTATATGATAGCATAAATAAATTTTATTGTCAACGATTTTTCCATTATTTTTTTAAACAAATCAACTTTTTTTCATTTTTTGACATAAATTTTATAATATAAACCACAAATTGCCTGTTTTTTTCAACCCAAAACACCAACTATTTTTACATAAAATGCAAAACTTACACAAAGCTACGTCCTAAATCCCCCGCTCGTGCGCAATCAAACAACGCTCGCCCCTGCCTTATCTACTCAAAATCAACATAACCCACGCCCGCGCACCTAACATTGATTACGAAAAAACTACCACCTACTTACAAAACTTGATAAACCTTAGTTGTAACAACTCCCTCATCATCAATCACAACCATTCCAAAGGTGTTGTACTTTAGCGCCCCCTTCCCCACACTCCCTGGGTTTAAAACCACTATGCCATTATCAAGTTGCGACTGAAACGGGATGTGCGTGTGTCCAAACAGCAAAACATCTGCGCCAACCTCTGTTGCCTTATCAAAAAGCTTGCCCATTCCCATTTTTACGCCGTAGTTGTGCCCGTGCGTCATAAATATCTTTTTGCCCGCAATTTCAAGCAACAAGTCGTCGTCAAAATTAATGTCCCCGTCGCAGTTCCCTTTAACAATGAAAAGTTTATCTTTCAAATCGTTTTTAAAGCGCAAAATATCCTCGACATAGTCGCCTAGATATAAAACTACATCAAATTCAACCTCATTGATAACCTTCTTGATGTTCTCTAAGTTTTTATGAGAATCTGACAAAACTAAAATATCCATACGATTATTATACCATATTTCTTAAAATTTTCAAATTGTTTTTCAATGAAATGTTCTTACCTAGCGTAAAAACCTCATTTTAAAACTTTGCGCACATAAAAACAAAATGCCCCTCAAATATGAGCGGGATCTTGTATTTTTTGTCGCAAAAACTGTTTTACCAATAATAAACGTAGAACACACAAATTCCGATACAAAGCAAAAACACTACAAAGTAACTTGTCCTAAACGGAAACAGCTTTTTGTCCTTTAACACAACTGCTTTTGCCAAACACCACATACCGAGCGAAAAAGCCGCCAAGCAAATGACCGCCTTCCAAAAGTCGGGCAACTGGCGTACAACTGTATTAACAAAAGTGTTGTAAGTGTCCAATAACAACGCAACATTTACCATAATTTTCTCCTTAGTTAGATTATACAATACTGCACAAAATTTGTCAATAGATTGCAAATTTTTGCCACACAATTAATACTTTTTTTAAATCAACCTAATCCCTTTTAACCATACTTTCGCTTGTCATTTCCTTGGGGATTTTGATTTGCATAAGTTCAAGCACAGTTGGCGCAATATTTGAGAGCGCAAACTCGCCATTTTTTAGCTTTACATCGGTGTCGCAAACGACAAAAGGAACCTTATTTAATGTGTGAGAGGTTATAGTTTTACCATTCTCATCTCGCATTAATTCCGCATTACCGTGGTCAGCGGTTATAATCAAAGTATAATCATTTTTGTGCTTAAATATCGTTTTTAGCGCGCCGTCAACTGCTTTAACTGCCTTAATAGCCGCTTTTAGGTTTCCCGTGTGCCCAACCATATCCCCGTTTGCAAAATTTAGCACAATTAAGTCGTATTTGCAGCCTTTTGCCGCCGCAACCACACTTTTAGCAATTTTCTTAGCCTGCATTTGGGGTGCCAAATCAAAAGTTGCAACATTGTCCGACGGGTGTAAAATTCTATCCTCATTTTTGTATGGTTTTTCTCTCAAACCGTTTAAAAAGTACGTAACGTGCGCATATTTTGTCGTTTCTGCGACCTTCAAAACACTCCCGCCTGCCTTTGAGACAGTTTCGGTTAGGTTGTTTTTAATTGGATGCTGCGAAAACGCGCATTTAACCCCACATTTGTCGCACTTGTCGCCGTAACTTGTCATTGAATATGTTTTAAACTGCCCGCAAGTTTTAAACACGTCAAACTTGCTATCCGACAAAGAATAAACCAATTGCCTTGCCCTATCTGCGCGGAAGTTGCAACAAAATACAACATCACCCTCACAAAAACCGCCATATCCACGTACACTGGCAGGCTTGATAAATTCGTCAAAAATGTTTTCTTTGAAACTACTATCAATGTACGCGCCGACATCGTTAATCTTTGTCCCCTCTCCGCGCACAATCGCGTCATAGGCAAGTTTTGTCCTGTCAAAATGCCCCTCTCTATCCATCGCATAATATCGCCCCGAAATGGAAACGACTTGCCCGTAACCATTAGCATCTATATAGTCGCGAAGCTGTCTATAAAATGAGTCTGAAACATTTGGCAAGGTATCTCTGCCGTCAGTTATAATATGCAAAAAAACGCTCTTAAAACGCTTACTTTTTGTCATTTTTAGTAACGCTAATATGTGATTAAGCGCACCATGAACGCCGCCGTTTGACATAACGCCGATAATGTGCAAATTACTTTTTGCGCTTTTAACCTCATCCAACATTTGATTTAAAACAGCGTTATCAAAAAACTCGCCCGTCTCTATGCTTTTGTCAATCTTCAATAGTTCCTGCAAAACAACTCGCCCTGCCCCAATATTTTGGTGCCCGACCTCGCTGTTCCCAATCTGCCCAGCTGGCAAGCCAACCGCCTGCTCGCTCGCTGCAAGTTGTACATTTGGAAAACGCTTCAACGCCCCGTTCAAAAAACGCGGCTTTGCCAACTTGACGGCGTTTCCGCTCTTTCCGTCGCGCAACCCGACGCCGTCCATAATCGCCAAAATAACTTTTCTCTTTGCTTCCATAACACCCATTGCCCAAATTTTTTACTAAAAATAACACTCTTTGTAGCCAAAATGCCGTACACTGAGTTGGCGGTACTTTACTAAAACGCCACGCTAAGCGGTAATTAATGTCTGAAACTCTCCAGCATCGAGGCTTGCACCGCCAACTAAAAAGCCGTCAAGACTAGCAATTTTCTTAAATTCGCTTACATTATTTATATTGACACTGCCACCATAAAGAACTTTAAAATTACAATTATAGTTAACAAGCAAAAAGTTTTTGATGAACACAATTGTTTCCTCAATTTCTTTGGATGTTGGGGTTTTGCCTGACCCAATCGCCCAAACGGGCTCGTAAGCGATAATTATGTTGCGATAAAACTTAGGATTAATTCCCGCTAGTGCGGTTTTAAGTTGACGCTCCACCACCTCTTGCTTTTGAGCTACCTCGCTTGCAGTTTCGCCGATGCACAAAACACACTCAATTTTGCTTGCACATAACTGCAGTTTTTTATTGACAACTTCGTCTGTTTCAGCAAACTTTATCCGTCTTTCACTATGCCCAACAAGAATAGACGTTGCACCAAACCTAAGCGCCTGCACAATACTAAGCTCGCCCGTTTCTGCGCATAATTCCTCGCGGCAAACATTTTGTACCCCAATATTGTACTTTGAACAACCTTTCGCGACATCCAAAAGTTTGGACGGGACAAAGAAACTCACCTTGTCTTTCGTCGTAAAATTGTTGAAAACATCAAAAAATTCGCTAACTTCTTTTGAGGTTTTGTTCAACTTCCAATTTGCGTAATAAATCATTTACTTTCTCGTTCCTTGAGATTTTCAAGCCCCGGTAATTTACTTCCCTCTAGCAACGCAAGAGACGCGCCACCACCTGTTGACACAAAGTAGAAATATTGTTCAAGCCCAAAGTTGCGGACTGCCGAAGCGCTGTCCCCGCCGCCAACAACCATTTGGTGAGAGTTTTCAGCCATTGCTTTAGCAACAGCACGCGTGCCTTTCGAGAAGCGTTTGTACTCAAAAACGCCCATAGGTCCATTCCAATAAACAGTTTTTGCAGATTTAATAACCTTTGTAAACAACTTTATTGTCTTTGGTCCAATATCCATTCCAATGCCTTTTTCAGGGAAATTATCTGAAGTGCAAACATCATAATCGGCAAGAAATGAAAACTCTTCCGCAACCAAGTGGTCAACTGGCAAATAGATTTGCACCTTTCTGTTGCTCGCCTTTTCAAGCAGCAATTTAGCATACTCAATTTTAGCAACATCAACCTTACTTTCGCCGACTGGCAACCCTTGTGCAGCGAGGAAAGTATACGCCATCGCCCCGCCAATAACAATCCCGTCCACTTTGTCAATCAAGTTTGAAATCAACTTAATCTTGTCGCTAACCTTGGCACCGCCCAAAACAACAACAAATGGGCGCTCAGGCTGTTCCATAATCTGTGAAAAAACCTCAACTTCCTTAGCCATTAGCAAGCCGCAATATGACGGGATGTACTTAGTTACACCTGCAGTTGAAGCGTGTGAGCGGTGTGCCGTCCCAAATGCGTCATTACAGTAAATGTCGGCAATTTTAGCGAGTTTTTTAGAAAACTCCTCGTCGTTTGCCTCCTCTTCTGGATAATATCTGATGTTTTCAAGCACCATTACGTCGCCTTTTTTCATTGTCCTAACCATTTTCTGCATATGGTCAGTAAACAATTCTTCAAACATAACGGGTTTATCAAGCAATTGTTTCAAGCGCTCAACTACTGGCGCAAGTGAATATTCGGGCAAGTGTTTCCCCTTAGGTCGTCCTAAGTGCGAAACAATGATAACCTTAGCGCCCTTGTCAATCAAATATTGTATTGTTGGAAGTGCTTCAATGATTTTTTTATCGTCCGTTATCTCCCCGTTTTTGTTAATTGGAACATTGAGGTCGTCTCTCAATAATACCCTCAACCCTTCCAAATATTTGTAATCAGTAATTGATGCCTTATTCATATTGTTCTCCTTTAATATACCTTCAAAATCTGGTTGTTGATGTTGTTTGCAATATCCTCAAGTGATTGCACAAACAATAAAATTGTTTCAAAATTCTGCAACTTTGCCTTTCGTTCCTCGGGCTTATCGCTTGGCTTTTCAAGGTGCTTGTACAAAATCTTTTTAGTTTTCACACGCAACTTTGCAAGTTCTTTATCGTAAGCAAAGTCATCCTCAATTTCAATGTCGACATTTTCTAGAATTTCTTTTTCCTTAATTTTGTAAACATTTTCGTGTGCCTTGCTAATGTTTTTTAGTAACGCAAAATACTCAAGCGCGCACTCTTTTTCGTCCGCTTTTAGGTCAGACATAGACTCTATTTTGTTTATTATTGTTAGGCAAGCTGTCGCAATTTTCTCTGACTCAAGCAAGACGTTCTGATAATACTGAAGCCTTGCGATATAGCGTGATTCTTCGTTTGAGGCAATTCTGAAAATGTTACTTTTAGTTTGCTCAACATTTGTAATAAATATGTTAATTCTTGAGATTAAATTGGTTTTCTTGCGCTTTGTAGGCTCGTTGAAGTACGCCTCAACTTTGGCAAGAATGTCCGTTTGCTCGTCAGCAAGCTCCTGCATTCCCTTCAAAATTTGGTGGCTTGCAATCGGCAAGTTATCATACAATTTAGGGTCAAGCACAAAGATTTGCTGCTTTTCGTCCTTCTCTTTGTCAGGAATGATTTTGTATAATAGTTTGCCGTACGGCGTAACAAAAAATAGTTGCAAAACGACATTGACCGCGTTGAACACAATAAGCGTAATGATGAGCAAAAACGATGGGTTGTCAATCAGCGTACTTACCCACGAAACATACGGCGTAAATGCAAAGATGATTGCCATAAATATTGACGTCAAAATTGACACGTAAACATTAAATAGCGTCGCACGTTTTGCAGTAATATTTGACTTCAAACTTGCAATTATTGAAACAAAAGTCGTTCCAACATTTGCCCCAACCATAACATAAAGCGCCGATAAAAGCGTCATTGTTGCGTCGCCCGCCGCCATCATTGATACAAGTAACGCGCTCGTACCTAGGCAATGCAAACTCATCCCCAAAACAATTCCGATAAGTATTAAAAGCAGTGGGTTTGTCATCGACTCAATCGCGCTTGCAACGCTAGGTACTTCGGTAACCGCCTCCATACCTATGCTCATCATCTTCATTCCGCAAAACAACAGTCCAAAACACGTAATTGTTTTTCCAATTTTAACCGTTGTAGGCTTGCTAGAAAACATTGCAATTGCCGCGCCAATAAGTGTAAACAAGCCAAAAAACTCCACTATGTTAAATGACTCAAAGCAAAAAATCAGCAAAACTAGCGCAGAACCAAAATTTGCGCCCAAAAACAGCGGCAACGCTTGCATCAAGGTTAAAGCCCCAATGTTTATCAACCCAATGTACATTACAAGCGAAACGCTAGATGACTGAACCAGCACCGTGCTACCGATACCCGATGCAAATGCAAGATATTTATTCTTCGCCATTTTGTTGATGTTTCGGCGCAAACTCTTGCTAGTTATGCCCTCAAACCCCTGTCCGAGCCCAGAAATCCCAAAAAGCAGAACCCCTAACCCTGACAATAAAAACAACAAACCATATAATGCGTCCATAATACTCCTTATAATAATAAAGTATATAATTTTTGCAAGATTAAAACAAGCAAAATAAGCGCATTTTTGCAGTTTTTTAATATTTTTTTGAAAAAAACAACCCCAACAATTGACTCAAACAACCGCATATGCTAAAATATAGCAATGGAAAGAGTAAAATTTAAAAGCAACATCGTCCTTGCGCCGTTAGCAGGTTATACCGACGCAGGGTTTAGGCGCATTTGTGCAGACTTAGGCGCAGGACTAACAACCACTGAAATGGTTAGCGCAAAGGGACTGCATTACGGTAACGAAAACACGGAATATTTATTAAAAAATTGTGGCGAAACCCCACTAAGTGTCCAAATTTTTGGCAATGACCCTGAAATTATGGCTGAAGCGTGCCAAAACGAAAAGTTGCAAGCATTTGACGCAATTGATATCAATATGGGCTGTCCTGTCCCAAAAATTGTTAAAAACGGCGAAGGGAGTGCCCTGCTCAAGGATATGAAACTTGCTGAAAAGGTTATAAAGGCTTGCACGTCCGCCACAAACAAGCCCGTTTCAGTAAAATTTAGGCTTGGGTTCGACAAAAATGAGGACATAGCGGTCGAATTTGCAAAAATGTGCGAGGCGGCGGGCGCGGCGTACATTGTTATTCACGGAAGAACTCGCGAAGAGTATTACACTGGGACGGCACGCCTAGCTAGCATATTTGAGGCGGCGAGCGCAGTTAAAATCCCCGTTTTTGCGAACGGAGACATTAAAACAAAGGCGGACTATGATTTTGTTATGAACAACAGCGCGTGTTATGGCGTCGCAATCGGCAGGGCTAGCGTTGGGAACCCCTTTATTTTCAATAACTTCTCCACCCCGACCGCACAGCAGTTAACCGATACAATTAATAAACACTACAACTATTTGACGCAGTGTTTTGACGACCACTATATTTTTTCTAACTTCAGAAAACACCTTTGCGCATATATCGGCACGTGTAAAAATGCGCGCGCGTATCGCGATTTGATTTTTAAATCTAACAACATTCGCGAAGCAATTACCCTTGCAATTGAAGCAATTAATCAAGCATAACCATATTATATGACTTGAACATAACCATCATAGGACTAAAACACGCCATTTGGCGTGTTTTTTTAACTCTGCAGCAGAACAAAATTCCCCAACAAAAAAACACTTAAGGGCGACCTGCTTACCCTTAAGTGCTATATGGAAATGAACAATTATTGAATATCTGCCTTAAATGTTTTACCTGCTTTAAACGAAGGAGCCTTAGAAGCGGCAATCTTGATTGATTCGCCAGTTCTTGGGTCTCTACCAATTCTTTCTTCTCTTTCACGAACTTCAAATTTACCGATACCTGAAATAACAAGTTCGCCACCCTCTTTCAATGTTTCAACCAAAACATCGTAGCAAGCGTCTAGAAGTTCTCCACAGTCTTTTTTGCTGATGCCAGTTTTTGCTGAAATAGCATCAATGTACTCTTGTTTGTTCATATTATATACTCTCCTTGTGTTTTATAATATGCTTTATTATAGCATAAAAACAAGTTAAAGTCTAGCATTTTACTGCCATTTTGACAATTTCTTGCATTTTTTTTAAAAACTAAAAAATCTCGCTTTTTAACCAACTCCCAAACTTAAAAACAGGCACGCGCTTCGCTTTGTACTTAACAAATTTATTTGTTGCGGGGTTATAGCCCATCCGCGCCTTTCGCTCAACGACTTTAAAACTGCCAAAGTTGACCAAACAAACCGAGTCTCCTCTTTTTAGTGTTTCAATTATTATATCTTGATACGCCTCAACAGCTGCTTTGCTGTCTTTCAATGAAATGTTTGCCCTTTTTGCCAATTCCTCAACAAGTGTTTTCTTGTTCATTTGCACCCTCCGTGAAAAAGTTTAGACATTTTAGGCGTTTTTAAACAATATTTAAGGAAATTTAGGTTGAAAAGTAATTTTTGAAGCACTAAACAAATTCTAAAGGCGCATATGTTAAAAAGTTATCCTGCTGCCCCACAACTTTCACTGCGACACTTACTGGACGCCCCTCCCACGAATTGAAATTTTTAAACTATTTAGGTTTTAATCCTGTAAATTTTTAGGCGCAAGTCGCGTTTTTAGCGCGCGCAAAACGCTTTCTTTAGTAAAAAACCTCCCATAACTCAAAATTAAAATCGTTAATACGAATGTTGCGCCACCTACTAAAAACATTGTTATCGTTTGCAACGTTCCAATTCCAATAATCTGCTTGATTGATAACATTGCAGCCACCATCATTACTCCCGCCAAAACTGGAGTTATAATAGAGTAACGCAGCGAGAGCCGAATTTTGATGCTACTGCACAACTTCTGCAGATTGAGCGCAGCACACACAATGTAACAAGCAAGCGTTGACCACATCGCGCCGTAAATATTTATGCTAGGCACCAAAACGAGCACAAGCGTTAACATCACTTTCAAAAAACACGCGCCAACCATATTGTAAACTGGCACTTTCGCCATATTGATTGCCTGCAAAATAGTTGTCGCTATCTGTACAAGTGCTATAAATAAAATTGCGACCGAGCCAATCCTCAAAAGGTTAGTTGCGACCTGAAACTCGTTTATCGCCCCAACCCTCAACCCATCTTTAAACAAGAAAAATACGACATCCTTAGGAAAAACGAAAAACAGCATTACGCACGGAATTGAAATTAACAACACTATTTCTAGGGCAAAACTTGCCCTATCAGAAACCGCACCTGCACCATTTTGTGCGTACAATTTGGAAATTATCGGAATTGCCATTGTTGAAACAGCCATTGTCAAAACAACGGGCAAGTTGATTAGCGAGTTGACAACGCCCGTCAGAATGCCGTACATATTGGTTGCGCTTGAAGTATCGTACCCAATAGTTTTTAGCAGATTTATAATCAAAAAACTGTCTATTAATAGCGTTAGCGGCATTACCATACTGCTTAGCGTCATTGGAACGGTTGTTTTGACTATTGACCTTACGGAAACATTTTGATAATTAAGTCGTGGAGTCTTCTTTTTTGCGAGCAAATATTGAATAACAATCATGACTAGCGCAAATATCTCGCTCATTGTAACTCCCAAAACCGCACCAAGCGCGCCGTACATAATGCCGCGGTTGATTAGCAAACTTGAAAATAGTAACCCTAATATGAGTTTAAAAAGCTGTTCAATTATCAAGGAAATTGAGGTCGGCAAAATGTTTTGCTTGCCCTGAAAATATCCACGAAACACCGAGAGAATGCCGACAAAAAATATTGCAGGCGCAATTCCGACATACACTAGCCACGCGTCAATGTTCCCCTGCAGCGCCGCAATGGGTTTTGAGAGTAAAATGAGCGCTAAACTCATAACCAACGACAAACCAGCAAACACAAACAGCGATTTAATAACGATTGCTCTATTTTGCTCCTCTTTTCCGCTCGCAATAAGTTTTGCAATCGCATTAGGAACTCCCGTCGAACACAAAACTAGCAGCGTTGAATAAAGCGGAAAAATTAGTTGATATAACCCCAGCCCTTCCGCACCAAGTATGTATGTTAGCGGAATGCGATAAACTGCGCCAATAACTTTTGCCAAAAAACTTGCAAACGCCAAAATTAGCGAACCCATAATAAAATTTTGCTTTTTCATAACTTAAGTTTGTGCAAAATTGCGCATAATATGTAATTAAAAAAGTAAGTTTCGCACAGTTAAGTTGTCCCTCTTGCCGTGCACTACTCACTCAAATTAGCCGCACTTGAGTCTTGCCCATTTACCAATATTTAGTAAAGTTTCGGCGATTGAACCTGAATATTTTTAAGCAGATTACAAATATTATCAAAGAAAACATCAAGGAGAAAATTATGAAAGGAACAGGAATTATAAGACGTTTAGACGAACTTGGAAGAATAGTTATCCCAAAGGAGATACGCAAAAGTTTACATATAAAGGAGGGCACACCACTTGAAATATCAATACAGGAAAACGAAATTAAACTTAAAAAGTACTCCCCTGTGTATGAACTTGGCGAAAATGCAAAAAGTTGCGCAGAAATACTTTACGACACTTTGGGTGTTCCTGTTTACATAACTGACTTAGAAAACTTAGTTTCCTGCGCAGGGACAAAGTTTACAGAACAAAAACTCAAACAGCCTATAAAAAAACACATTGAAAAACGCGCAATTTGCAATTTACAAAACTTCAACTCAAGCATTTTTGAAGACGAATTAATCAATCACAAAAACATTTTAATAAGCCCGCTAATTATTGACGGGGATGTTTTAGGCAGCATTATAGTTGATTACAAAGAATGCACGCAAAAACTACTTGACAGCATAAAAATAGCAACAATGTTTGCCTCAAAATTAGCAAGTTAATTGCTACATACATTACCATTTGATTTGCTTTTTTAGATATGTATGACAAAAAAATACTCTCAAGCAATACTTGAGAGTATTTTACTATACATACAACATATGGAGTATTCTATATGTTGTAATACCCCATATGTTGTGTATTATATTAAATTATTCCATCGACAAATTCTTCTACATTAAATGGCACAATGTCGTCAATTCCCTCTCCAACTCCTACAAATTTAACAGGGATTTCAAACTCATTGCAAATGCTCACGACAATTCCACCCTTTGCAGTCCCGTCAAGTTTAGTCAAGACGATACCACTTAAATCAATCGCTGAGTCAAACTCTCTAACCTGATTTATAGCGTTTTGTCCAGTAGTTGCGTCAAGCACAATGTATCTCTCAAAGTGCGCATTTTCCCAGTTCTTGGTTGCGACACGGTTAACCTTGGAAAGTTCTTCCATCAAGTTAACCTTGTTATGCAAACGCCCCGCAGTATCGACTAAAACAACATCAAAACCTTTGGACTTAGCGAAACTAATTCCATCGAAAACAACGCTCGCCGAATCCGCGCCCTCTTCTTGCTTAACAATCTTAACATCTGCGCGATTTGCCCAAACATTAAGCTGTGCGCTCGCTGCCGCTCTAAATGTATCGCCTGCAACAACGACAACTTTTTTGCCAAGGTTGCTGTAGTAGTTTGCCAACTTCCCGATACTGGTTGTTTTACCAACCCCGTTAACGCCTACAACAATGATAACCTTAGGGAAGGTTTCATCAAACTCGTCGTCTTCGTAATTTGACATCATTTCCGAAATAACCTCGCGCAAAGCGGTTTTTGCCTCTTCGCAAGTTTTCAACTTCTCTTTTTTGCATTTTACGCGCAAAGTCTCAATGATTTCCTCCGAAGTTTCAAATCCAAGGTCGGATGAAATAAGTATATCTTCCAAATCCTCAAAAAACTCGTCGTCAATTTCTTTGTGAAAAATTGCGTCAATCTTGCTTGAGATTGCGTCTTTTGTCTTTTTGAGTGCATTTTTAATGCGCTTAAAGAACCCAACTTTTTCTTTCTTGGATTGTTTTTTCTCGTCGTCGCCTGCGTTTTCGTCGCAAAGTTCCGCTTCCTCAAGTTGTTCGTTCTCGACAAGTTCTTGGACTTCAAATTCGCCCTCAACATTACTTTCAGACTCGGTTTCTTCCTGCACTTCCTCTACGCTATCCTTATCCGACTGCGCAACTTCTTTGTTTTGTGAAACCCCTTCTGTGGTACTTTCATTTGCGGGAACTTCAGTTTTAAGGTCAATCTGATTTTCATCTGAACGCTCAGCCGCTTCCACTTCGGTTGCTGTTTTTAAAACAACATTATCCGCTTGAGGGGCATTTACAGTATCTTCAGTGGTTTCAAGTGAAGAGTTTTCGATTTGCTTATCGCTTTCAATGGCGGTCGCTGTGTTGTTTTCAACCTCAGTCTGTTCGTCTGCAACTTCTGCAGTTTCACAAACCTCACTCTCGTTTTTAGGCAACTCAAATTGCTCGTTAACCGTAACCTCCGCAGTTGGCACAGGCCTCTCAGTATCTTCGCGCACGGCAAACTCATTCCCCGTTTCAACCTCGCAAGGTGTGTCGGCTTGCATGATTACATCGCTTTCGCAAACCTCAGCTTGCACATCAGTTATGTTGCTAGCCTCGCCACTGCTTTGAAGTTCCTCTTCATCAATTTTAACATCATCAAGTTTTTTATCGCCATTTAATTCCGACGCTTTATTTTTGTTCTTTTTATCTTTTTTAAACCAATTAAATAATCCCATAATAATCCCTTATTTCGCTGTTTTAGCCTAATAAAATTTGAAGGCTGCAAATCTAAAATTCGCCCGCCTTCAATACTATTTACGCCACAAACAAACCATCAAAATGTTTTACTAACCTTGCGCTGGCTCAGCATTTGCCAAAGCGTCAGAAAGTTTAACAGATACAATTTTTGAAACGCCCTTTTCTTCCATAGTAACACCATAGAGTGAATCGGCAAGTTCCATTGTTGGTTTTCTGTGCGTAATAACAATAAATTGCGTATCCTTAGAAAATCTATGTAAGTATTTTGCAAATCTTTCAACATTCGCATCGTCAAGCGCCGCCTCGATTTCGTCAAGCAAACAGAATGGCATTGGGCGAAGTTTCAATATTGCAAACAAAATCGCAATCGCCGTGAGTGCCTGCTCCCCACCACTCAACAAACTCAAGTTTGTAACCTTCTTACCAGGTGGCTCCGCTTGAATATCTACGCCTGCCTCAAGCGCGTCTTCCGATTCAGTTAACACCAAACGCGCGTTCCCGCCGCCAAACAATTCGCGGAAAGTCTTTGTGAAGTTGTTGTTGATTTGCTCAAATGCGTCATCAAACTTTTGCGTCATTTCGGTAGAAAGTTCCTTAATAATGGTCAACAAATCATCCTCGGCTTTCTTGTCGTCCTCCATTTCGCTAGTCATTTCTTCATAACGAGCTGACAACTCCTTAATATCTTCAATTGCACTCATATTAACGTACCCAAGTTTACTGATTTCTTTCTTAATCTCAATAATTCGTGGCATTGACTGCTCAGAATTAAAATTCTCATCACGATACATCAAGCAGCCGTCGTAATCGAGTTCGTATTCTTCAGCAATTCGTTCTGCCATAGCATTAAGGTCGTCGTCAATCTTTTGGAGGTTCATTTCCTCGTGAATTTTGCGCTCTTGCACTTTTGTGTAGTCGGCGTTAATCATTATTCTTTCTTGCTCAATCAACTTCAAACTGAGTTGATGCTCTTGCTTAACCTTATCAAGTTCAGTCAGTTGCCCCTTAGCGTCGTCAAGTTCGCCCTGCAACCTAAAGTAGTCGCTGTTGTTGCCGTCGCTCATCTGCGCGTTCTTCTCTTTTTCAATGTCGCTTTGAGACTTTGCCAACTCATTTGTAAGTGCAATAATCTTATTATCAAGCACTGCAATGTCGTTTTTCAGATTTTCAACATCTTCGTTAAACGCCTCGATTTCGCTCTCAACTGTAGCAATTTGCACTTTAAGTGCAGTATTGTCGGCGTTGTATTGCTCTTTCTTTGAGCGGAGTAAATCATATTGGCTTTGACGTTTTGAAATGCATTCATTTGCATTTAACCTGCTGTTGCTAATGGTGTTTTCAAGTTCGTCAACGCTATTGATTTCATCTTCAATCGCTTTTGCACGCGCATTGCTTTCGTTGTAAATATGTCTCAAACGTTCAAGTTCTTTTTGTGTTTCGCCGAACTCAACGCCTGTTTTTTGCGAAGTTTCAAGGTTTGTCGCAAGTTCGATTTGCATTGCAACCAATTTTTCGTCAATTTTTGTAATCTTTTCAGTTAACTCGGCAATCTCTTTGTTGTTGCCCTCGTTTTCTTTTGACAAACTTTCAAGTTTTTGACGTTTCTTGTCAATATCCGCTTTTAGCGTTTCAATTTCCTTTTCACGACCTAAAATATTGTTGATTTCAGCCTTTTTGCTACCACCAGTAATTGAACCCTGCGGATTAACAATGTCTCCCTCAAGCGAAACGATTTTGAAGCCAAACCTTGAGTTTTGTGCGAGCGCAACTGCCGTATCAAGCGTATCAACAATTACAGTCCCACCCAACAAACTTGCAAAAACATTGCTCATTTTCTTGTCAAACTCAATCAAGTCGCACGCGACGCCAAAAACGCCGTCTCTATTTAGTAATTTCTTTGTTTCTGCATCCAAATAACGCGGCTTCATCGAAGTTATTGGCAAGAATGTCGCCCTACCATAGCGGTTTTCTTTTAGGTAAGAAACCAAATTCTTTGCGTCCGACTCGTCCTCGGTAACAATATTCTGAACTGCATTGCCGAGCGTAGTCTCAATCGCGATTTGGAACTTTTCGGGAACTTTAATCAAGTTCGCAACAACGCCCACAATCTTCTTTTTAAGCGCGCCATTTTTCTCGGCATCCTGCATTAGTCTCTTGACACTATAAGCAAAACCATCAAAATCTGACTGCATTTCGCTCAACAACTTGTGTCTACTAACAACGCTAGCAAGGTTTGTCTGCAACTCCTGTGTTTCGTCAAAAATATCCTGTTTGCGAACGTTTGCCTGCTGAAGTTTGCGCTTCAAAACATCGAGATTTAAGTTGTTATCCCCAATTTCTGAATTGAGTTTTGCAATAACCTGCTCTGTCTTTGCCTTGTTAGCCTTGAGTGCGTCGTTTTTATCGGTCAAAATATTTAAACGCTGCTTCAAATCTTGACTTTGGTTGTTAAGTGCGTCCTTTTCGGCGTTCAAACGCGAGAGGTTAGCTTTAATTTCGCCCAGCTTATCGATTGACTCAAGCAAATTCCTTTGGTTCTTATCAACCTCGTCCTCGTTCTCGGTCAATTCGTCGACGAGGTGCAAGTATTCGTTACTCAACTTCTCCGATGCAAGTTTCAAGTCTTTGAGTTTTTGCTCATTGCTCTCAAGTTTTTTCACTTTTGCGCTCAAAAGTTTTTCAGTATCAACCTTCTCGATTTTAACGCGTTCAAGTTCGTCTTCTTTTGATTGAATGTTTTGAGTCAAAAAGTTCATTCTTTCTTGCAAAAGTTTCGTTTGCCCTGCTTGTTTTTCAATGTTTACCGACAACTCAACTACAAGATTGTGAATTTTCTCAATGTCGGCATCAATCTTTTGGATTTCAGACATTGAGCCATCATATTTTTGGTTGCAACTAGCAAGTTGCTGTTCCTTAACTTTCAGTTCATCCTCAATTGCGGCAATTTTATCGCGAACTTGTTGTCTACGATTGTTTGCAGTATCACATTGGATGAGGTACGCGTTTATTTCCAGCCCACGCAACTCATCCTTAAGCGCGAGGCACTTTTTTGCATCCTCAGCTTGTTTGCGCATTGGTCCCAACTGTCTCTCAAGTTCCCCCGCAATGTCAGATAGACGCGTAAGATGCTCGTGAACGCGTTCAAGTTTTCTCTCTGCCTCAACTTTGCGCGCTTTAAACTTTGCAATACCTGCCGCTTCTTCAAAAATTGCACGTCTGTTTTCAGGCTTGGAGTTGACGATTTCAGCGACCTTACCTTGTCCAATTATCGAATAACCGTCGCGCCCGATACCTGTGTCGTGTAACAAACTAACGACATCTTTAAGTCTGCATGGTGTCCTGTTTATTGCGTACTCACTTTCGCCGCTTCTATAGAGTTTACGCGTAATTATAATCTCATCGTACTCCATATTAAGTTCGTGGTCAGAGTTATCAAAAACTAGCGAAACCTCACAATACGACAACGAGTTTCTGTTGCTAGTCCCTTTAAATATAACGTCCTGCATACTGCTACCGCGCAAAACCTTACTGCTCTGTTCACCCAAAACCCAACGTACGGAGTCAGCAACATTACTTTTCCCGCAACCGTTTGGGCCAACTATCGCCGTAATTCCGTTGTCAAAGTCAATTTCAAGTCTATCTGCAAAAGATTTAAAACCTGCAACTTCAATTCTTTTAAAATTCATAAAACTACCTTATATTTTTTTATCCTTGTTATCAAGGTTTGTCTTTTTATCTTTAATTAAGTCAAGCGCAATTTTAGCGCACATTTGTTCCGCTTTTTGCTTTGAACCCGCGTGTGCAGAACAAACCTGCTCCCCCTTAACGAAAAATCCAACTTCAAAGTCTGGATTGTGCGCCTGCCCAGTCTGCGCAAGTGTTTTGTACTCAAATTCGACAATTCCCTTGCCCTGCAAGTATTCCTGCAGTGGCGATTTGTAGTCGACAATTTTTTTATTTTCGTTAACAATCGCCTGCTCACTCAAATCAATGTTATTTAACACAAACTCACGTGCCGCTTCAAGCCCCCCATCAATATAGATTGCGCCGAGCAACGACTCAAAAAGGTCGCCCTTAACATTAACCGTCATATCGCACAACGCATACTTGCCGTAAATTTCCGTTAAATTCAAGTTGTCGATAATTTTTGACAAGCTTTGCGCTGAAACAAGCTGCGAGCGAATGTGCGAAAGTTGTCCCTCATCACGCTTGCTATTGTCGTAAAGTTTCTCTGACACAATAAAACTCAAAATACTGTCGCCAAAAAACTCCAACCTTTCGTTGCTTTCCCTATCGTGCAAATTTGCAAACGACGAGTGGGTAAACGCTTTTTCAAGTAACACTTGGTTTTTAAATGAGTAACCTATACTCTTTTCAATATTTTGTATATCCTGTATTGATAAAAATGACACATCAATTTCCCTTTAATTTTCGACTTTTTCTTCAACCATTGAGTCGCAAATATCCTTTGTTTCAAGAATTGTTTTCTCAATTTCGTCGTAAAGTCCGCTTTTATATATTTCAATAACCTGCTCTATACTTGCTAAAATACTTGGCGCAAAACTTGAGCCATGCGACTTAATCAGTATCTTTTTCGCACCCAAGAACGGCGAGCCGCCCCATCTCTCGTAATCCATAAGATCCTTAACCGCTTTAAAGGATTTTTTCATAAACATTGCGCCAAACATACTGCACTTGCGCGCCTCTATTTCAGATTTTAGTATGCTCATAAATACTTGAATTGCACCCTCGCTTGCCTTTAGGCAAACATTTCCAGCAAATCCGTCTGCTACCACAACATCATACTCACCCGACAGAAAGTCGCGCGCTTCCATATTCCCGACAAAATTAATAGGAAGTTTTTGAAGCATTGGGAATACCTCGTGGCAAAGTTCGTTCCCCTTTTTATCCTCAACCCCAACATTCAAAAGTGCAACTCTTGGGTTTTCTATCCCACACATCTTTCTCATATATGTAGAGCCCATAATTGCATAGTGGCAAAGATTGATTGGTTTTGAGTCCATATTTGCGCCGCAATCAATCAGCAGCACTCTTCCACGCTTCTTGGTTGGAAGCATAGGTGCAAGTGCAGGACGTGAAACTCCTTTCATTCTTCCGATTTTTAAGAACGCGCCTGTTAAAACTGCGCCTGTACTCCCTGCAGAAACCAACCCACAAACGTTGTCGTCTTTTTTCAAAATGTCAAGTGCAACAACCAGTGAAGAGTCCTTTTTTGTCCTAATTGCTTCAGTCGGCGACTCATTGTTTGAAACCACTTCAGTCGTATGAACAATGGTAAGTCGACTTGTGTCGTATTGATAATTTTTAAATTCCTCTTCAAGTCTAGTTTTGTCGCCAGTGATTGTAATGTTTAAATCTTCATATTTATTGAGCGCAAGCGCAACTCCCTTTACGATTTCTTGCGGAGAGTTATCTCCACCGAACCCATCAACGACTATATTCATTTTGCCTCCGTTCTAATTAGTTTATTATACTACATTTTTATTGAATTTCAAACTATTATTGCGCAAGTTTTTTACTCAAAGCGCAATATTTTCGTAACTTTTAGACTATTGCCTATCATTTTGCCCCTTTCCCCACAAAACACTTATAAAACGCACTTAAAAGTTTCAAAGTCAACGCATCCTCAAACTTTCTTATATCAAGCCCAATTTTGCGCTGAATTTTTTCTATTCTATAAATTAATGTGTTTCTATGTATAAAAACCTTGCTGCTTGTACTAGCAATACTCAAATTCTCCTCAAAAAACACCTGAGCCGTAATCATTAATTCGTCGTCCTCTAACACTTGGAGCACTGGTTTTGAATTTAGCATAGAACACAAACAATCTGGGCATTCTTCGCCAACGGTATTAATTAAAGAATTTAATATCGAGGAATTATCCTTTAGTTCCCTCTCATATTTCCGCACTTCATCATTTGTCATATTTAACACCTACTAAATTTTTAATCTACTACTTTCGATTTTGTCTACCGACCCTAGTTTCAAGTAAATAATCTTGTCGCATAGTTCTTTCGCTAGCTGCTCGTCACCACAGGCAAAAAAGGTTGTCGTTTCCTTTTTATCCATAAAGGTTTTTAACAACTGTTTGATTGTTTCGCGCTCATTGTCGCTTAATCCAACCAAAATGTCGTCGACTAGCAAAACATCAATCTTCTCTCTCACGCTAAGCATAGCAAACTGCAATAGCCGTTTTTGATACATTGAGAGGTTTTTAACTTTTTCATTTTCGGCGGATTTTAGTGCAAAATCCTCCAGCGCTTGTGAAATTATCTTCGCCCTATCATCCTTTTTTATCTTTCTAATGCTCAAAACATACTCAATGTTTTTTCGCACTGTTCCCTTTAAAAGTATGGGTGTGCTTGCCATATACGCGACCGACAACTCACTTGAATAGTCGATGCTAGACAGTGGCACATCGTTGTAACAAACCTCGCCACTATTTGGAGTTTCCAACTTTGCAATCACGCGCAGCAGACTTGTTTTGCCACTATCAAGTGCGCCTACAACTGCGACTTTTTCACCGCTTTTGACCTTAAAGTTAACATTGTATAAGGCGCAAAATTCCTTCACGTACATAAGTTTTACGTTTGTAAATTCTATCATAAAAGAACCTCTTTGCTTTTTATGCTATCACATTTATTGGTTTTTTACAACTGTTTCGAGGCTTCTTTTGAGATTTTTTTTGGAAAAATATACAATTTTCTTTCAAAAAAAGTTGGGTTTTGCCAACAAAAAATTAAAAAAATCGCTAAATACTGTGTGCAGTGTTGCCAAAGATTATCATAAAAATGGTGTTAAAAATACTTTGAAAATGGCAAAATATGTGTTATAATACATTCGTTTTTAAGGAGCTAAATATGGATTTATTTAAAAAGTGCTACGACTACGAAGTAGCAAATAATATAAAAAAAGCGGGCATTTACCCATACTTTCACCCACTAACAAGCGGTCAAGATATCGTTGTTAATATGGAAGGAAAACGCGTTATTATGCTTGGTTCAAACAACTACTTGGGACTCACGTCCAATGAGGAAGTTATTGAAGCCGGTGTTAAAGCGCTCGAAAAGTATGGTTCAGGTTGTTCTGGCTCAAGATTTTTAAACGGAACGTTGGACATCCACCGCGAACTTGAATTGGAACTTGCAGACTTTTTACATAAAGAGGATGTTATTACCTTCTCTACTGGATTTCAATCCAACCTTGGGATTATCTCCGCCATTGCTGGGCGTAACGATGTTATCATCGGAGACAAGGAAAACCACGCGTCAATTTACGACGCATGCAGACTGAGTTTTGCAAAACTTTTAAGATACGAGCACAGCGATATGGACGACCTTGAAAGACAACTTGCAAGCGTTGAGGACGGCAAAGGCAAGTTGATTGTTACAGACGGTGTCTTTAGTATGGGCGGCGACCTTTGCAACTTACCTAAGATTGTTGAACTCGCTAAAAAGTACGACGCGCGCATTATGATTGACGACGCGCACGGCTTGGGCGTTTTTGGAGAACGCGGCGCTGGTACGGCGGAACACTTTGGGCTTGAAGACGAAGTTGATATTATTATGGAAACGTTTAGTAAGTCGCTTGCCAGTCTTGGCGGTTGTATGGCAGGTAAAAAGGAAGTTGTCGACTACGTTCGCCACACTTCCCGCCCATTCATTTTCTCTGCTTCTATGCCACCTGCAAATGTTGCGTGCGCTAGAAAGGCACTTGAGATTTTAAGAAACAACCCTCAACGCGTTAAAGATTTAAGAAACATTACTGACTATGTTCGAGCTGGTATGACCGAGCGCGGAATTGACATTAGAGAGTCTGTTGCGCCTATCATTCCTATCAACACGTACGAAGATGAATTCACGTTCCGCGCTTGCACTGAACTTTACAAAAACGGCGTCTATGTCAACCCTGTTGTTTCCCCTGCCGTTCCGACAGGTGGCGCTATTATTAGAACAAGTTACACCGCTACTCACACTCGCAAACTTATGGACGAGGCAATGGATATTATCAAAGATACATTTGATAATATGAAAAAGTAGTTACTATTAAATCGTGAAACTAAATAAGTAATATAAAAAATAAAATACAATATATGGTGTATTATACAGTATTATATACCCCGCATATTGTATTTTTATATTACGACTTAAAACTGCATATAGTATAACAAAAGCCTATAAGACATAGGCTTTTGGTATATTTTCCGTTGTGCATTACAACTTATAAACAATATTCATTATTAAACTATAGATTGAGTTAATGTCAGACGTGTGCCCTGCCTTGATTGCGTAATCAGTGTTCAAGACATCGCCCAAGGAATTCATTAGTTCAACCTTTTTTAATTTGTCAGTTTCGGTAATCATCATTTTAATTGGGTAATCGCCAATTTTGAAAACTGCCTTACACAAATCGCGGTCGTTTTTTGTCGCCTGAAGATAAAAGTAGCGGCGCATAAAATTTGCAAGCGCTCCTAAAATGTACTGCGTGCTGCCCTTTTCTCTTAATATGTACTCGTAAAGTTGAACTGCCTTACTTGTATCTTTCGCGATTATCGCGTTTGCAATGCGGTACATTTCATAATCCATAGTTTTAGCAACATTTATCTCGACATCCTCAGGTTTAATGATGCTATCGGTACAATAGGACGACAGTTTTTTCACTTCGTTACTAATTTTTGATAAATCAAAGCCGCAGTACTCAATCAAATTATTTAGTGCGTTGGTTGTAATCTGCTTACCATTTTCAGCGCACATAGCGGCGACTATACCTGTCAAAGTTTTAGCGTCCAAGAACCCACAGTCAACAGGCGTCGCATATGACTCACACTTTTTCAAAAAGTCCGTCTTTTCGTTTGAAATGAAAACCAACACCGTTGTTTGCACAGGCTTTTTCAAATATTCCAAAATGTCCTTTTTGTTTGTCTCGTTAAGTTTCGCGACACAATCCTTTAGATAAATAACACGATAACGGCTCATAAATGGCAACGTTTGTGCAATTTCAAGCATTTTTTGGACGTCTATGTTTTCGTCATTATATGTAGTTTCGTTAATTTCGGCAAAATTATCAATACAACAGCTATTGATTAAATTGACGCTTTTAGACTGCAAAAATCTATCTTCGCCGGTTAAGACATATGCGTTATCAATCTTACTTTTTAATGTCTTTTTTAATTCTACAAATTTCATTTTTAACCTTTTATATATTGTAACACAAATAATTGTGAAAATGCAAGTGAGAATTTTATTTTTTTTGCAATTTACATAACATTTTTAGTAATTATAAGCGATTTTGCGGCTTATCAACCCAATTTGCTTGCTTTCTAGACTATTCCCCCCTATGTCCGCTTTAGGTTCATTCAATCGTCGTTCTCCATAAAAATAGTTCTCATACAACTCGTCCGTATAGTGCAAATACGAGTTTAACGGAATTGCAGCCCTTGCATACGATAAATCTAAACGATTAAGCCCATCAGGAATAACTGCGATTGAAAACTCACTCAAAGTAAGCAAGGTAACCAATAGTTTGCCATCCCAATACAATCTATTCAAGGTTGCGCCGTTAAATCGCAATCCGTCTACACCCACGCAAGTAACGCCGTTCTGCGGTTTTGTAAGAAGCGAATTGTAGGCATATTTTGCCGACTCGTCCACAACAATTTGTTTAACCGCAAATTTGGTTTGTAAAAACTCCACCACTTCCCTATCTTCGTATGGGTCGTTTGTCAAGTCAAACATTATCACGGCGTCAAGCGTATCAATCCGTTTGCGCAGTATTGTTTCGGCGTAGCTTTCCGCCTCGTAACTCCCTGCCACGCCGAACAAAAACTTTTCGTTACTGGAAGTAGTTACAAGGTAACAATCGTCGCATAATCTCGTAACCGTGTCGGCCTTATATACTTTGGGAACGTTTGTTAAAATCAGCGCACATACTAACCCCGTCAGCAGGATAATACTTATCATATTGTGATAATCGCGGCTAATGAATATAAAAGAGGAAATTAGTACAATTATCACATAATATAATACTGTAAATGTGCCCATTTCAAACACATACACCGAGGCAAGCGGCAAATTTACAAAAATTGATGGGAACCAATACACGAATGCCATCGGAATTGCGGGAATTACTAAAATAAACTCCATAAACGGCAGTACCAGCACAATAAGCAAGCACGCAAAAAGCAAAATGTACGCAAGTGAGAACACTGGCACAACAACAATATTTGCAAGCAGCGAATACATACTAAACGAATTAAAGTATTCTGCCATAATTGGATATATCCCTATTTGTGAAGCAACGGTCATTGCAATCCCGCTAGCAAGCCAATTCGGCATTTTAAGGCGAAGGTGCAGAAAGTCGTTAATCGGTCTTGCAAAGAATGCAATACCCACAACACAGGCAAAGCTCAGCAAGAAGCCTGCATCTAAGATGGACATTGGCCAAATACACATAATTATGATACACGCAAGCCCCAGCGACGACATAATATCGGGTTGTCTACCCAACGAACGCGCAGATAGTAGTATCAGTCCCATAATTGTTGCGCGCACAACGCTTGGCGTATAGTCGCAGAGGTAGCAATAAAACACCAACACCACTGCCGAAATACAAAACTTTAAAAGGCGCTTTCGCTTCAAAAATTTCAAACAGCCCAGCACGATTGCGATAATAAACGCAACATTCATTCCACTGACAGCTACGATGTGCATAACGCCGCTAATTTTAAAAGAGGTGTTTGTCATTTCGCTTAAATAGCTACTGTCTCCAAACAAAACCGAATAAGACAAATGTGCGATTTCTTGCGGCATTTGGTTCAATAAGTGCGTCAAAACTTGGTCGTGAACTATGTCCGCCGCATTGTTTCTAGACCCGAAGAACGCTAGGGTGTTATCGTCGCCGATTGTTGCAGTTCCTGAATAGTGAATGTCCTTAACAATTTCATAGGAATTCAGTTTCTCGTCCCTTTGGGAATTGGACTCAAATGTTAATGTGGTAAACCCAATAATGTCGCCCTTTTGGATTTCTCCTATTACGTCCCCTTTTAGTTTTATGGAGGTTTTACCAGCCAGTTTGCGTGTCAAGTCGCCATCTTGCAGGGTTACATCACTTAAAATCAAACTTACACTTGTAGAGTATTCAGTTATTGTATCGACGCTTCCAGTAACGTAATATTGCGTTTCTGAGTCAATAACATCTTCAAAACTTGTCAATTTAGCGTCGCACAGCAAGCCGCCTGCTATGAACGCGACTAAAATCGACAAAAACAACAATCTATTTGTTGCGCAAAATTTATAAAAACGTGTGCCTGAAGGCGTTTTAGCGGGCAGAAACTCTACTAAAAACGCAAAGCACGTTACCAAACACAACACTAGCATTGTTATAATAAAACCAAGTACGCTATCGGCGTAATATCCTGCAATAACTATCCCTGCCCCTGCGCAAATTGCAAACGCACAAAATAGTAGCGGACGACGAGCAAAAATTCTTATCATTTGTAACCTTGCCGATATTATAACACACATATAAAAAATTTTCAATATTTAGCGAATTTTTTGAAAAATAAATATTGACAGAATACGCAATAAATGCTATAATTAATAGCAAATGAGAGGTTTTATGCACAAACACAACTTTAACACAACTTTGTATGCCGATGATACGCTCAAATATAAGGTTTGTTCAATTGAAAAAGCGCCTAAACTTGAGGATAAATCATCGTTTTTGTTGACGTCAAAATTGTTTTTAACGCAAGCCAGTGCTGAGAAGCGCAAGATTTATGAACAGATTTTTGTATTGACAAAAACTTACAATAGTATTGTCAGTCGCTCGAAGAATTTGTTTGAGACAAACTTCAAGGATTTTGTTACACTTAGTAACACCGACGGCGCAAAACAGTCAAGCACATTGCGCGCGTTAATTAACAGCCAAATCGAACAACTTGTCAAAGCAATTAAAGAATATTCAGTTTATGAAGCAAATGTTAAAAACAATATTGATACATATTCAGCAAATTGCAAGGCTTGTTCCGCATATATTAAAAATGGAGTTAAAACATTCAATTTAAACAACGCTATAATCGCAAATTTAGCTTCAGATATGCCAAACAAAGACGAGTTCGCAGACAAATCATTCCCAATTTCTTACTATTGCAAAAAAGATTTGGAAAATAAAATCCAGTTAGCAAACAGTTTATGCTCAGATTTTATTAAAACAAGCAACAGCAAAACAAATAGCACCACTATTAACAATAATTCAAAAGGAGATTTCTCTATATGATTTACGCACCTATTAAATACAAAAAAGTTAGTTCAACTTCCCCACTCTATATGCACCGTATGGGGTTTAAAACTGCGCCATCAACTGAAATCATTGACGACCACAAGGTTACGGCTAGGCACGCTGAGCAACCAGCAAAAACGTATAAATACGTTGTGCTGAAACCATTTGCTAAGCAAACCGCGAATAAAAACAAGCGTGGGCTTTGGAGCTTAAAAAAGGACGCTGACACTGAAAAAACTGAAATAGTGCAAAAAATACAGCGTCCTCAAAAGACCCCAAGGGTTCCAAAGAAAGATACAACAAAGCGTACCGCTAGTACTAAGAAAACGGTTGCTGACACAACAACATCCGCCGCTGCAACTTGCGACACAACTGCAACGAGTAAAAATACTGGAAGCACAACATTTGGCAGCAGTAATAACGCAAAGGCTGGCACTGTTGATAAAATTAAGGCAAAATTTAACGCTGTAATTAATAGAAAATCATCAACAAAGGCACAAACTGCGACAGAAGACAAAACTACTGCAAAATCACAAGCGGGTGCTGCAACGCAAGCCGCACCAACACGCGCGCAAGCCGCAAAAACAACAGCTTCTGACGAAGTTAAAACTGAAGTAAAATCTGACGCGCAAACTTTTGGAAAACAAATTAACCCACAAACAGTTTCTGCGCCAAAAACTGATGTAAAGGCTCAAAAAACAGTTGATTTTGAAGAGCCAAACGGCACAACTCCAAAAAATCGTCAAAGCATTGACTTTGAGGAACAAAAACCACAAGATTTGACTCAAACGTCTAGCACAACAACCGCGCAAAATGCGACTGCAAATGAAACGGATAGCAACACAGTCGCACAAAATGCAACAAAAACGTCTACAGTTGAACCTTCAACTAGCACAACAGCTACTCAAGAACATAACGGCACAGCAGTTTCGCAAGACGTAAGCGGCAAAACATCTACTCAAAAAACAATTACTGGATTTAATTTGTCGACTGAAACTACAACGGCAGAAAGCATCAAAAAAGCACAAAACTCTTCTAGACTTCATAAAATTTCTGAGTTTTTTGGAAGAAGTAATTCGACTAAAGACCCTAACGAGAGTTTCTTTGCTCGCTTAAAGGCTAGGCTTGCACAATTGATAAAGCCTAAGGCGAATGGTACAAAAAATAATGTTACGGCTCAAAATGTTAGCGGCTCCCCTGTTCAAATGACGCTCGACGATTACCAAAGCGAAGTTGATGAAGTACTTAGGGCGCTCGCACTTGGCGTGTTAAAGGACAAAGTTGAAGTAGACGACACGCTTAAGGCTATGGCATTGGGGATTATGAAAGAGCAAAATAGTAAGACGGTTAAAAACTCACAAAAAACTACAACTGATGTGTTCGACGAAATTGATGAAGATTTAAGAACTATCGCGCTTGCGATAGCCGAAAATAACCCAACAACTGAGCAAATTGACGAAACATTGCTTGCAATGGCTACGGCAATTCTTAACCAAAAAGAAAAAGGCTCATTTGACCCTGTCTTGCTATCCATTGCGGAAGCAATTCAGGACACACTTGGAAACAACGAGCCAGTTCAAAAAAGAGACATCTTAAAAGCGACATACAAGCCTACCCCTGAAGAGCGCAATACTGCATTAAATCGCATATCTAACGATGAGCACGCGAGCGATTGCGACAACAACAGCAATGACACCCACACTACAGAGTGCGCAAATGCTGAAAAAGCAACAAATGGTAAACTTTATTCAAATATCAAGTCAAAAATGGCAAGCGCTAGCGAAAAAATTAAACGTTTCTTCGCGAAAAAAGAAACCACAAGCACTGCCGCTGAAAAAGTTGAAAGTTCTAATGTAAATGTTGCTGAAAATGAACAAAAGGCAGCGGTTGCAAGCCGCCCTACTACAACAGCGGTTAGCAGCGCGCCGTCCGCAAATGTGGCGACTGGAAGTACAGCTTGCGCGACTGCAACAAGCAACAAAGGTCGTAAGCGCAAGAGTTATTATGCCTTAAAAATTGAAAACACTAAAAACGCAATTATTAAGGCGGGAAGTCGCGTTAAGGCAGGACTTAAACGCGTTAGTTGCAAAATTAAAAACTACTTTGCGCCACAAATCATTGAATTTGAGGACGAGAACGACTACCGCAAATATGGGATGAAACAAGTTCAAATTGTTGACAAGCAAAACAACTCAACCGACGAAGAACTTGACCTTAGTTCAACAAAACGCCCTACAACACTAGACGACTTTATAATTTAATTTAGTTAATGTTAGGCAAAATCAACAAAATAATTTAAAAATGTAATATAAAAACCATAGGTCTCAAAATTGAAACCTATGGTTTTTCTTTAAATGTATTATAAAAGTTATGCAAAACAGTAAAACATTCAGTTCGCAGACATTTTTAGTTTTCTGCTGGATTGTTTTCGTCGTTTGAAATTTTGGTTTCCTGCTCTTTTAGTTCGGCAAATTCTTTGTTTATGATTTCAATTTTGCCTTTTGCAGTTGAAAGCAAATTATAGCAATCTTTACAATCTTTCATTGCTTTATCATAAAGTTCGATGCTTTCATCCAAGCCTACGCTTCCGCTTTCAATCTTTTTGACGACTTCTTCAATGTTTTTAATTAATTCCTCAAATTTCATATGTTACCCTCTCTTTTTGTGATTTTACTTATTTTTGTTGATGCATATCCATCGACAAAGTTTATCATTAGGTCTTGCCCAACTTCTAGTTTATCTATGCTCTTAATAACCTGTTTTTGCTCATCTACAACCTGTGAGAACCCACGACGCATAATTGTTAGCGGATTTGATTTCTCAAGCGACTGCGCAAGCAGGTTTAAGTTGTTGAGTTTTTTTGTTAGCAATTCACTTTCTAGCCTATCCAGTTTCTGAAAGCGCAAATCAAGTTTTTGCATTTCCTTTTCAATGTTATAATTCAACTTTGTGTGTATCTTATAAATGCACATATCAAGTTTTACTTTTTGCTCTGACTTCAAGCGGTTTACAGCCGTGCTCATTCTGTTTATGAGTTTCAATATTTGCTCGCGGTAAGCACTAACATTTGCAACAACTAATTCGGCACCCGCTGACGGTGTTGGCGCGCGCTTGTCGGCAACAAAGTCAATTATGGTAAAGTCGGTTTCGTGCCCAACTGCAGACACAATAGGCGTTTTGCAGTCATAAACAACGCGCGCAAGTTTTTCTGAGTTAAAACAATCCAAATCCTCACTGCTACCCCCGCCGCGCGCAACGATAATAACGTCAAGGTTCATTGCGTCGAGTGCTTTTACGGCCTCAATAATTGTTTCGTCCGCCCCAACACCTTGCACTCGGCAGCCATAAACAAAAAGATTAACTGCTTGATTGCGCCTGTACGCGACGTTCCTAATGTCTTGCAGAACAGCACCCTGCACACTGGTTGCAACACCAATATTGATTGCGTTGTCGGGCACAAGTTTTTTATGTGTCTCGTCAAAAAGCCCCTCTTTCTCAAGTTTTTCCTTAAGTTGAAGAAAACGCAAATACAGCGCGCCTTGACCATACGCAACCATTGAACGCACATTAAAGTTTAAGCGCCCACCTTTAACATAGTAATTCGGCGACCCCTTAACAATAACACTTTCCCCAACCTTTGGCGTAAATGAGAGCCTATTCGCGCCAAACATAACGCAATCAAGCGTTGCGCCCTCATCTTTAATAGAAAAATAAGCTGTATCGCCACGATACAGTTTATAAGCGGATATTTCACCAAAAATAGAAATGTTATGCAACATTTCCTCTGAATCAAATATTTTTTTTATACAGTTTCCAAGTTCGGAAACAGTTATAAAGTTCTTTTCATCACTCATTATTTTCTCCCAAAAGCGAGCCAATTACACCATTAATAAATTTAGAACTTTTATCTGTCGAATATTCCTTTGCGAGTTCCAACGTTTCGTTGATAACGACCTTAGTTGGCGTCTCCTTCACAATTGTAGCCTCCGCAAAACACAAAAGTAGCAACGCTTTGTCGACTTTATATAGTCTACTCCACTCGTACCCTACCAAAACATTCTCAATATTTTTCAGCAGTTTCTCAAAATTGTCAAACACTGCATTGAAGATGTTTTGGATAAAAACCTTTTCACTATCCGTTACTTCTTCTTCGCAAATCATCGCGAAACTTTGGTCATAATCAAAGCTCTCTTCATTATCAAGTCGCGCAAAAATCAACTGAAACGCAACTGTCCTGCACTGATGTCTTGTCATTATTCTTTCTCCAAATTAGAAAAGTCTACGCCAACAATATTTACGTTGACAGCTTTAATTTTTACATTCATCATACTTTGTACGCTCGTCTTGATGTTTTCTTGAATTCTCCAAGCGATTTCTTTAACGTTTGCGTCCGAGAAAATGTTTATATATACATCAACAACAACTTCTCCGCCGTCAAGCGAAACTTTAACACCGTCGTCGCGCTTGCCCTTAACGAGTTTCACGAGCCCGTTACTAGCGGAACTAGCCATCGACGCAACCCCGCTAATTTCCTTTGTCGCAAGCTGAATAATTGAGTTGATTATGTCCTTATTGTACATAACCTTCCCCGCCATAACTTCCTCTTCTATTTCTTTGCCATTATTTACCATAAAAAATCCTCACTATATTATTATAGCACATTGCATTTTATTTATCAATCAATTTTTTTACTTAATTTAAAGAAATCCATATAAAAAACCGAAAAAGCAACCCAAATTCACACCATAAAAACTTGAATTGAAAAGCACAATTTTAATCTTTTGCTATTTTTTAAACTCATAAAGAGCCATCGCAACAGAGATAGCAAGATTAAAAGAGTCTACATCAGCGCTTTGTCGTATTTTTACCCCTGTTCCCTGTGCAATAATTTCTTCAGGCAATCCCGTAGCCTCATTACCAAAAACCAAAGAAAATGGTTCTTCTTTTGTTTTAAGGTCTTGCAAATATGTATCCCCATTTAAACAAAACATATAACATTTGTTATTAAAAATCCTTGTATAATCATCAAAACTGTCGAAAGGTTGAACATTGAGTTTAAAAATTGCACCTTGACTAGCCCTAATTACCTTTGGGTCAAAATAATCAACCGCCGGTTTAATTACCGCAATGTTTTTTATCCCAAAACCAAGAGCGGTTCTTAATATTGTCCCCATATTCCCCATATCGCTTGGATTTACAAGTACAAGGTGATTTCCGTTTTTGAGTTTATTTTCCGTTTTTTTAAATTCTCCCAAAAGAAAAACGTTTTCCTTGCCAGCAATATTTTCCACAAATTTAGTCCTTTCCAAAAGTGGAATAGCATTTTTCTTGCAAAAGTCAAACACTTCATTAACTTTTTCATTTACCTTAATTTTACTGCTATAATACACCCCGACGACCCATTCAGGATGATTGTTTAGCAATTCAATAGTTGCAAACATCCCTATACTATAAGACGTGTCCGATTTTTTATTGTACTTCATTTATTGTCTCCTTCTACAAAAAACTCCAATTTGTCTTTGTGTATTTATAAATAAAATATATTTGCAAATTATTTATTATATTAATAAGCGAACATTTAAAATAAAGTCTGTATAAAAGTTGCAATTTCTAATCCATTGCAAAAAATAAAAGCAACAGGTATGCACAATACTTCAATTCCAAACCACGCTTTACTAAAAAATAAAACAAACTTTGAGTTTACCCCAAGGTTTGTTTTATTTTGTATGGTGCCGAAGGTGGGACTTGAACCCACACGAAGTTGCCCTCGCAAGATTTTGAGTCTTGTGCGTCTGCCAATTCCGCCACTTCGGCTTTGATGTTATTATTATAACATATCATTAAATAAAATGCAAGTATTTTTCTATATGTTTTTATTTTTTTTAGGTTTTTTCTGCAACTTTATTGAGAATTTTACTATTTAGCATTTATTATGCAATTATTTATAGGTAACTGCTAGTTATTAAAATACCATAAAGGTAACTCGATTTACAAAAAAGACTCAATACACGAAGCATTGAGCCTTTTAATTTGGGGCTAGTAGCGGGACTCGAACCCGCGATCTATTGATTACGAAGCGCTTAAACCCCGCCAAAATACTACATTTTATGCAAATTACAAACATTTTACAACTCAATTATTAATGTCATTATTTTGCTTATTTTATAAACAAAAGAGGGATTAACCCTCTTTTTCTTTTAGTAATTGCAGTATTATTGAGATTAGGTCTTTGATTATTTCTAGGCAAAGTTTGGAATTTTGGCAGTAGTACAAATACTGCTTTATGGATTTCAGATAGTTTAAAATGTCGTTTTTAGTCATTATTGGATTCGCATTTATAGTTGCATAACCAACCAATAACCAACGTTAGTAGATTGTAGTCTTGATAATTGCCTTTACCTATGCCGTTTTTGCATAATTCACCCACTGTGTCGTCCCACTCTTTTTGTGTGTAACCATTTAATTTTATATATTCTTCTAGTGTTATTTGTTTCATTTTAATTACCTCTTATTTTTATTGTGTGTTTATATAAATTTGTCTATGTCGCTGAATACGTTGTCTAGTTCTTCTTTTGTGTATTCGCGATGGCGCAGGGCTGTGTTGGCGGTTTTCTTTTTCATTTCGCCAGCGTTGCGGTATTTGCCCGCGATGATATCTTTGTGGTGCTTGACTAGCCAGTCAACGTCCAAGTTATTTGCTTTTTGTAGGAAGTCAGACTCTAGCACTGCGCTACAAAGGCAATCTATGTTGATTTCGTTTGTGTCTATTTGCAAGTTTTTATTTCTTAACTGCTTATTCAGTTTTTGAGAGAGAGCTTGCGCTGGCGTTAGGCTAGCGCATTTACTCTCACTCTCCTTTGCTTTACTCTCACTTTCCTCTGCTGTTCTTTTCTCTGTATTGTTTCCGTCGTCATTTTCGCCCAAATTGCTATCATTTTCGTTCAAACGGATATCCGTTTGAGGTGAAAGTATAGAAGAATATACATACTGGGGAGTATGCCATTGATTTACGCGTTTGTATGTGATTTTGGCATATTCCTGCTGTATTTCTATACTTGTCAGTATGCCATATTTCTCATACATTTCTTTGTCAAAGAAACCGCGGTCAAGGTAGTATTCTATACATTGTCCGACAATTTTATTGTCTTTTGCGTTGATTTCTACTGTAAACAATGATTGTATGTCATCATCCCATTTGAGATAGTAACCATTTTCAAAGTAGATTTTGTTTGTTATCAATTGCAGGATTGAGTATCCACGCAATCCAAATTTATTGATTAATATTTTAAGTTTGTCATCGAAATAGCAATTTATGGGGCGATATTCAATTCCTTTTTTAAAGTTCATAATATCACCTATATTTTTTATTTGCGTTTGCAAAACAAGCGTTTTTAAGCCCATCTTGCGTATGTTTTGGTTGTCTTAACATTATTTACTTAGGACTATCAAAACTTTTTAAATTTGGGTATACTTTTGAGCGTTTATTGCTTGCAATTCTTGCTTTGTGAGTTCTAGTTGTATGGTTAGTCGCTTAACGCCAAAGTCAAGCGCGCGCAAACACTCGTCGATTTCGGTTTTGCTTGTTCTATGCGTTTTGTAGTTGTTAAGTAAAAACTCAGTTAGAGAACCGTACTTGATTTTTTCCACTGAAACTGTACATTCGTTGTCGCTGGCGTTAAATTCTTTAACTATGTTGTCTAGGTCGTCGTAATTAGGACAATCTTGCATGCAGGTAATCTGTTCGTTTTTTCGGTTTCTAAATACAAGTATTTTAATCATTCGAGCCTCCAAACATTGAAAATTGTCCTTTCGCAATGTCTGGACTGTTTGCACCGTTCAACTGCTTTTGTACAAGTGTTGCAATTGCTGGGTTGAGCATAACGTCCAAATATACGCGTTCTGCAATATTTGCACCGCGGTTTGGGTAGGGTTTGGATTGTTCAACAATCCGCAATACGTTTTGCTTTTCTAACAGGCGCATAAGCGCCAAAAATAAGTCATTTTCTTCTTTTAGGCTATTGGTTCTCAATTTCATTATTCACCTCTATTGTTATGTTGTAGGTTCTATCGGCAACTGCGTCGTCATATTCATACGATATAGCGCCTTTAGTACAAAGCATGGTCAGCGCAGGAGTAAGGTCAAACTTGTAGTCGTGTTGCGCTAGAGTGTGCGAAACGTTGCCCGTTTTAATGTAGTTTTTTCGCAGGGCATCAACAATCTTTTTAGCGTACCGTTTTATTTTGTATTGGTCAATTTTTCTCAGTACGCATTGCCACCATAAGCGAACGCGTCGTTTCCAAAGGGTAGCCTTATCCAGTATTTGCATTTTTAGAACCTCGCCTTTTTGTTATACTTGATTGATAATGTTTGTAATCTAAATTTAAGATAATGTTCACAAAGAGCTCATACTCAGATATTTTAAGAATATCCGCTAATACATATCGGGCATCTGAGTTTGGTATACATTTACCGCGTTCCCAACGTGAAATATCTGATTTAGTACAATGCAAGCCCGCTCGATTTAAATCGAATGAGAAATCGTTTTGCGTAAGGTTGTTTTCTTTTCTGTACTCAAAAATTTTATTCATTGGTTCTCCTTTATATTGTTGCATTTAGTTACAACCCTTTTCGAGTGAAAAACAGCTATTGTTTTTCACTCTTTCGAGGTCGTCCGACTTTTCGTTTTGGTGGGGCTAACTCTTGTATGAGTTTGTCCAATGTGTCAATTGTTTTTTGCGTATCTTCTATACGCTTATTTAGCCGTCTTTCTTTGTTGTATTTAGTTATTGCTTTGGCTGGTTCTAAGGCATACCCGCGCTCAGTCATTTGTAGTTCTTCTTTTAACAAGGCAAGTTCCTCGCTTGCTTGAGTGCGGAACTGTTGCACAAGTGCAAATTCTGCGTTAACCGTTTGCTTGTATTTTTCCTTACGTTCTTCTTCAGTGCATTTCTTTTTGACTGAGTCGAGTACCACAAAGTATGTAGGAAAGTTATCCATATATGTTTGTAAATCGTCGTCCATTAATTTACTGTTTGTGTAGTCGCGCACAACGCGCGCAAATTCGTTACGAAACACAGCTCGTAATTCATTTATTAATTTTTTCATTGTTTTTCCTTTCTGTTGCCGTTGGCATCAAACAACTCCTCATACTCGTGCTTGTACGCGCGAGTGTCATACGCAAAGATGTCGCTATTTGTGTAGCGCAAATAATATTGTGCGCCGTCGTATTCAAGTAATGTCTGGAAGCGGGAGTAACGTTCTTTAATCTTATAGTTTATGTCTTGCTTTCGCTGATAATAGCATTTGGGCAAATAAAAGTAAGCGGGAAGAAACAATTTGAAAAATAGTTTTATTTTATCCCTTGTAAACAATTCCTCTCTAAATAATTGTTTAACGTTGGTTGTAAAATAAGCGGGAGCAAGCTTGTTAAATAAGTTTTTAAACGAGCGTATGATTTTTGCTTTTCGTGGAAGTGATACAGTTGTACCGAGCGCCGTAACAAGCGCGTAGCCATTTTTGCGGAAGCCCTTGTACATATCTTCGCCGTCCTGTTCTGTGCCAAGTATCCAGCCGTTGGTATAATGTCGGTTTTTCTTGAAAAACTCTTTCATTTCGGTAAGTTCAGGATTTTGATTTGCTTGGTTTTCGTAGTACATTTCCTTAGGGAATAATGAAGAAAATTCATCTATGCAAAATACTGCTTTTTGTATTGCACGTTGCTTTAGTTTTATAAAAGGTTCTAGTTCTTGCGAACGCAATGTTGCATTATAGCTCGCCTCATCTATAAAGTCCAAATTTGAGTAAATGGGTAAAAACCCTCGTTCCAGCAAATCAAAATATTCCCGCGTGTAATCTGGGCGCATAACTAAGTTGTAGCGCAATTGATTTTGTATGCTATCTAGTTCTTTGGTGTATAAGTAATGAGCAACCAAATTCATAAGGATTGATTTGCCCTTACCCCAAGAGCCTTTGAAGATTATAAAGCGCGTTTGGATGATACGCTCAAGCAATAAGTTATTGGCTTCAACTTGAGCGTACTTCCACTTTTGTTTTTCTTCTTTGCGCTTTTCGCGCTTTTGTCTTCGGTAGTCATATCCAGCCTTCCAGTAAAACGCAAAAATCTTACTCGTTACACTAACTGCAAAGAATAGGATTGCACCAATCAAAATGTACATTAAAATTTTATCCATTCACACCCCGACCGCGCAAATTTATATATACTTTAGTATATATAATAATTTTTAAATAATTATTTTTTTTAAGAAATTGCTACAAGTGTTTGTTTTAAACTATTAGTAGTTTTGTCATATTCAAAAACATCTCCAGTTGTTTCTTCTATTATTACTTTACCCTCCACAACTTTTGCGCTTTTTACAATTCTTCGCTTTCCGGATTCCCACCCTATGTTATTAGGAATGTTAGACGAGTAAATAAGATGAGCACTTGCATTTGTTATTGAGTCATATACTATATAAGCACTATCATTGTTATCGGAATCTTTAATAGGTATAAATATTTTATCGTCATAAAGCAGCAATCTCAAATCGTCCGCATATGGATAATTATAAAACACTTTAGAACCATCATAGGTTGAACTGAGATTACTGCTTGTCTGTATGTTCCCTTGTTCATCATATGATGTTATATACGCTTCGTTGCCTTGAGAATAAGTAAAAAATGCTTTACCAGACATTGCGCCAAGATAGCAGTAATTATCGCCCAAATATGTAATAGATTTTGTGCTTGAATTAAATAAAATCCTACTTTGATTACTCCAAATATAGTAATCGTTATTGTTTACACTATAGATATATGCTGCTTTGTTTGATGAATTAGCATTAGCCATAAGAGTACAAAATCGTTCTTCTGAATCAGCATAAAGCAAAACTTCACTTATATCCCGTGTTGTAATATCTACTTCATAAATTCCTGCTGCTCTCGTTAATAAAACTTTATTATTTATAACTTTATCTGAAAATTTAAGGTAAGTTTCGGGTGAAATTAAAATTGCAACATCATTTGTGTCTAGATTTACAGATTTTAAGCCAATATCATTGTAAGATGAACCTTGATAAGGTAGAACAAGATAGTTATTCGCTTTTAATGCATATGGAATTACTGATGGATTTTTATAACTTGTAATTTGCGCAATAATATCATTTACAGGATTTATGCTATATAAAGTAGTTTGCGAGTTGCTTGATGGCATTGTTACATAAATTAATCCATTGTATTCAGTGCAATATCGTGCATCCCCACTTGTTGAAGATGTAAATGTTAATTGTTTTAGTTGAAAATCCTTAAAACTATAAAGATTTAGAACTCCATTTGTTTGAATTGTTAAATAGTTGCAATATTCTTTTGGAAAAGTAGTTGCTCCAACAGATATTGAAGCATTTTCCATTACCTTATGCCAATTGCCAGTTTTTGAATTATAAGCGTAAATGTTGTTAGCGCCATCTTTATTGGCTGTAACTAACGTCGTGTTATTGATTACTATGCGGTTTGTAATTGCGGCATTTAGTGCACTCACATCCAATTTTGCATTTTTCGCTAAGTCGTTAATTCGATTTCCCAATTCATTGATTTTTGCATCTAGGTCATCAATTTTTGTTTGCTTTTCGAAAACTTGAGTATTCAAATTAGTGATCAGAGTATTTAATTCACCAATCTGATTTTCTAGTTCCATTTTTTTTGCGGTTAGTGTTGCAACTTGCTCCTGCAGGAAAGTGATTTGATTGGCGTCTGCTTGAGCATTTGTTTCAAGCGTGGTAATTTGTAAGTTTAGCGCTGTAATTTGTTCGTCTGCCAATTTTAGTTCAGATTGCTTAGCCTCAAGTTCTATGGTTTTGTTGTTAAGATTTAATTGCGCCGTTTCAAGTCGCGTTTCAAGTTGCACTTTGGTTTCTTCAAGACTATCTCGCTGTTTTGCCAACCCAGACAGAGTTATTTGCGTGGCGTCTAATTTTGTATTGAGTTCTTGATTGTCTTCTACAACGTGCTTGTATTCATTAGTTTGTGTAACATCAATAGTTTTATCTTTATAGACAGCGCCACCAGCAAATCCAGCACCTATACCGACTGCGGCAATTGTTGTGCCGGCAACTATTTGTTTTAACATTAATTTTCTCCTAGTTTAATTTTTTTTTGTTATTTTTTATTGACATTTGTTTGTTTATCGTGTATAATGTCAAAAGAATGTTTGGAAGCTATACGAATTTTCGTTTTCCTTAATTGTTGGGCGTCCGACAAGCATTCTTTTTTGTTTGGAAAAATAGGCGTTTCGGCGTCTATTTTTTATTATTTAGATTTTCTATAATTTTTTTATCCCTAGATGACAATTTGTATTTGCTATATTCTTCATCTCTTTCAAATAACTCAACGTTTTGTCGAGATTGTTTTTGAGATAGAAAAGCTGGGCGTTTGTCGTTTTTATTAGGATTTTCACTTAAAGTAATTTGCTTATGTGATTTGCTTTGCTTGTGTGTTAATCCGCGAAACAGAAAATCGCCTAATTTCTTTTTGTATTTCTTATCAGTTTTTTGCGAAGTAGCGGAATATCCCTCAATATGTGCTGGATGTCCCGTTACTTTATTTTTCTGAAACTCATCACGCGGATAAATAATCTCTTTTGTCTTTTGGTCTGCAGACTCTATTTTTTTGTTTTTTTTAATTTAGGCTTAGAACGTGTAAACGTTCTAGTTGTTTTATTTGATGTTGTTTTTCTTGTATTAATTGTTGTTTTGTGTGGCTTCGTTTTAGCGGGTGCAGTCTTTTTTGTAGACGCTTCCGTGCCACTTTTTTTGTTTTTTGTCGCTCTACTTGATGTTTTAGCAATTTTTGTTTTTGGTTTAGTGCCAACACCAATTTTTGTGCCGTTTTTTGTTTTTGCCTTGGTTTTAGGTTTCACACTTTTAACAGTTCGAGCCTTTGAGGGCTTAGCCCTCGGCTTGATTTTGTTTTTCTTTTTAGATATTGCCATAATTTAATACTCCTTTTCGTGGGTTTTATTGATTGTGTGTTAGTTATATTTTTTCGACTTCAATGTTTATTCCGCTATCTTCTAGCAATTCTTCTTCAGTAGATTGTTCGCCATCTATTGGCGTTGTTACAGCGCTGTCGTTGTTAACCTTGTCTTGTATTTTGTCTGAAATTGTATCCCAGCAAGCCCAAAACAAGAACGCAAGCGCCACAACGCAAATGAATAGCACTATACCTTCTAATACTTTCACATTATCACCTCCTTATATCTGATATTCGTATTTAACGCCGTTATTAAGTGTCTGTGTTGAAGCGTCCTTAAATTGAATTGTAACGCTTGTTTTAGCCCCGCTGTTAGCAGGCACTTCGCTCCAACCGGCAACTGTATAGCAACGGGTAAATTTATCAAACTCATCTTCGTAATTGTTGATGAATATAAAATATGTGTCTTGTACTTTTGTAAAGTTCAATGTTACAGTGTCGTCATTTGCGATTGTGATTGTTGGCACGTAAGTTTCAGCATAGTTTGCGGATAGCTTTTGCGCTATTTCGCTTTTTGTTATTGATTTTGTTAGTTTACCGTCAACGAAAACGCTGATATAATTTTCACTAAAATCGTCATCACAATTGTAAAAATATCTGTAATCTATATATTCATTGCCTGCGGTAACTGATTGGCTTATAGTTGTAATTTTGTTTGCATTGTCCAGAGTAGGGCTAAATACAATATTTGCAGAACGTTTACCATCCCCAGCACCATTAATGTTTGCGTTTATTTTATTGTTTTTTAGTGTGAAAGCAATCGTGGTGCTTTTAGTCCCGATTATTCTTGTGAAAGCGTTTTCAAGCGTTGTGTCGTCGCGGATAGTAAGCACGCCATCTAAACGGGTATCTAAGATTCCAATGTAATAAACATACTGCCCATTTAGAGCGTATTCATATTTTGCGACCAAATCAATGTCTTCGTTTATAACTAGAGTTGCATTTGCACGCGCTCCATTGATTTGCCATTCAGTAAAATTGTAGTATGATTTTTTGGGCGCGGAATAGCTTCCAACTGTTAACGTTTCGCCTCTTTCAACCTTTTGAGTTTTTAACGCAGTTTCGCCGTCTTTGTATGTAACAAATTGATAATATGTCAGTTTTGCCACAAATGTTGTGTTTTCTGTAATTGTGTATGTTGCCAAATCAATTACTTGCCCATCAACTGTCCAGCCATTAAATTTAATGTGCTCAGTGTCAGCTGGAGCTTCGATTACTATTTTGCTACCACTTTCGTATAACTGAACAAGGTATACTTCATCGTCATACATAAATGTTGCAATAAGTTTGCTTACATTTTCATACGCAGATAGCAACTCCTCGTAGTATTTTATCTTGTTTTTTAGTTCTGCCACTTCTTTTTCTAGTTCTGCTATTCGTGCAACATAATCTTTTTCGTTGTTCTTTAGCAGGGTGTTTTCATCTGTAAGGTCTTTAATGTTTTTATTTAGCGTTTCAATTTGGTCTTTGTAATTGTTTATAAGCTTCTGGTACATTGCTTTATCGCCAAGCCCTTGCTCATACGCTTCGTCTAACGCGGTTTGCGTATATAACTTTGTACCATTAAACAAATTCTTTACCGTACCCCAATTTATGATTGACCAAGCAATAACAAATACAAAGAGTGCTACACATATCGCATTGAAGACTATAAGTGCTATTTTTCTTTTATCCATTGTTTGAGCCTCCTACTTCAATTGCCTTTAGTCTAATTCCGTTTTCTTTAAAGTACTTTTCAAAATACTGCGCTTGCACTCCATTTTCTACGTGCATTTTCAAGTTGGTTTTATCACTCAAAAACTCTATCGTTATATACAGAGTGCCTTCGCACAACAAAACATTGTGCGCGTCATAAAATTGCATTGTCATTGATGTTGTTATGTATCCAGCCTCAATATCGGCAAGTAGAGTATGGTCGTTAAGCGTTACTTTGTATTGCTTTGTAAGCCCGTTAAAGTCGTCTACTTTAACTACACTGCTCTCAAAATATCTGATGTCAGTACTATCGTTTACGTTGTCATAGAATGCTACACTTGTAGACGTGTAATCAAATTCGGTTTGGCTAAACATATTAACGTCGTCCAAAGAACCATTAACAAAGCTTTTTCTCGATAATTCCTTGTAAAGTCCAATTGACGAAAATATGCCAATAACGATAATTACACAGCCTATTGCAATACCTAAAAACTTTCTTGTTTCTGGGTATTTGAGCATAATCACTAAGCATAGTACAATCGCAATTGCAATAACGCAATCTAGTATGATGTTGCCTAAATCACTCAAAAAGCCAAAACATAGTAGTTGTTCTATACTCATATAACCACCTCCACATATTCGCTATTAATGGCATTATCTGCAACATTAAGTTCAACAGTTGCTGTATGTTTAATGGTGGTTAGGTTTGTATCATTTAGACATTTGCTATTTAGCAACATTGTAATAGGCTTATTGCTCTTTAAGTACAGCGTATCTATCTTTAGCCCCTCAAATGCGTTGTAGTCTAACCCAATAACATTGTACTTTTTAGATGCTAAAAATTTGCTATCTAAATCAATTACAACATTTATGATAGAGCGGGGCATACTATTCAGCATTTTGATTTTGTCTAAGTTCAAACTTATAAAGTATCCGCCGTATGCTTGACTGTATCTATACGTAAAATCATTGTCAGTGAGGTTATACACAACACGTTCTTGCCAATAATCAGTATCAATTTCGTTATATTGTGGGTTGCAGTCTATTATTCCAAATAACGATTGAGAAGCATTAGTTGCGCCATTCTCGTCGTAGTGGAATTTGATAACCGCCAAGTTCTCTATAAAGTCTGCATCCTGTGCCGTAAACTTACCAGTTTTTTCATTGTATTCCTCAACAGTAAAGTATTGAGATAGGTTAATTTTGATATAATAATCTCCATAGCCTTTGCTGTTTGTCTTAATTGCAGACATAATACAATCGAACACATCACCATAATCAAAGTACACAACGCTTTTTTCTACATCCCAAAACAAGAATTTGCCGTACTTGGTATATTTGCCAGTCAGCTTTAGCTTATATGGCTTATCGTCTATTTTTATAATCATATAAGCCTCTCGATTTAGAACCTTGCCAATTCCACCAGATTGCCCTTTGAATCCCATCCAAGAAATGCCATTCGTAGTGTCATAGTAGCAAAAATCTTGTGCCACAAAAGAATTAATTTCTTTCTTACTTGATACTTCAGTAACATACGTGCGGAAATCCCCAAGGAATTGCATACCAGTAGACCAATACTCCGCCTGAGTCAAGTTAACTCCCGAGAAATAGTTATATTGTACCTCTTGAAGTTCCAACCCGTTTTTCTTGCTGTTTGAATAGTAATTAGCGTGTATTAGCCAACGGTCATTGTATTGTGCTTTTTCTTCTTCCGTTATGTCATCTGCATTGACAATATCTAACGCAATTTGGTCATTGATGTTGTTAATGCCAATCGTAACACTTTGGTCAAAATACTTAAAATAGATATAAAAAATAGACACCAAAACAGATACAACTATCAGCACGCTGAAGCATATTCTTCCTAATGTCTTATACCACATATAACCTCCTTATAATAGATTTTTGAAATATTGTAAAGTTCCTAACTACAGTTAAATACCTAAAACTGCTTTTGCTCTCGCTCTGCGTTCATTTTGCCTAGCAAGTTGTTTTGCTCTGCGCTCTTCTTCTTTGCGAATTGCATATGCCGTCCAAATTGTCATACAGCACCTCCTTCGAAAAAGGAGAGTAGGAACCGTTGCACTGTGTGTTCTACTTGCATTGTTGTTTCTTACCCTCCCTTGATTTTATCGCATAATTTATGCGATTTATTGTATTGTACTCTATAATTAATGCGAAGTCAAGTAAATTTTCGCATTTTTTATGAAATTTTTTAGAAAATTTGATAAAATTCAGTATTAGGAGGTAAAAATGGCAAATTTTAATGAAAATTTAAAGTCGATTAGGCGGGAAAAAGGACTATCTCAATCGGAATTAGCTAAAAAATTAAATCTGGCTGATACCAGCATTTCGGCATATGAACTATCGAAAAATGAACCAACAATTGAAACACTAAAAAATATGTCAAAACTTTTCAATATAAGCATTGATGAATTAGTGGGAAATGATTTTGAAAAAAAACTAACTCCGCAGACTAAGGAGTTAAGGAAATTAGTAACTAGGCTTTCAGATAGTTATGCAACACAAGCACTTTTTTACGTTAAATCTCTGTTGCAATATCAGAATACTCAAATATAGGAGAAACGAAAATGATTATAGACGATGAAATATTATTTTTTTTAAAGGAATGGGATACAGCAAATTAGTACAATTTCCAATGCATTGATAGGTAGTATTGACGCAACAATCGCAGTAAATGACTTAAAAAAAATGAAAATAAGCAAAATAATGGCATTAATAATGAGTTAGTACCAAAACAAACGGAGTTACTAACTATGACACATTATAAAAAACACAAGTTATATAAAAGAAAAGAAGGAAGATGGCAAATAAGTTTTTCATACAACGCCAAAAAATATTATGTTTATGGCACAACACAGAAAGAATGTTGTGATAAATTTGATAAAAAATTAAAAGACTTGCGAAGTGGCAAACTTACTAAAGCTAAAACGATTAAGTTTTTTGATTGGGTAAACTACTATTTAAGAAATTATGCAGATAAGTTAAAATCGTTTCACACTATTATGAATGTTACAAAAAACTATATTTTTAAATATTTTGAAAATAAAGAAATGAATAAACTCACTGTGCTAGATATAGATATGGCATTTAATCAATTAGAAAATTCAAGAACAAAATTATATGTTTATCAGTTAATACACAAAATACTTGGCTTGGCATACAAAAAGCAAATTACAAAGTTAAATCTCGCAGATTTAATAGAACCAATAAAATATAAATCACAAAAAGGAAAAGCTTTGTCAGTTGGCGAAGTGAAAACAATTATTGAAACTTGTACCGACGAAGGTGTTGCAAATTTATTTAGATTTTACTTTTTAACTGGCGCAAGAAAAAGTGAAGCAGTTAATTTCCTAGACTCTGACATAGATTTCGAAAATAATCTTATTCATATTCGTGGGACTAAGCGCGAGAAATCGGATAGATTTATGCCAATATTCAATAATTTGCGAACCTTACTAATGGACGTATGTGTTAAGAAAAATGCGAATGGAAAAGTTTTTGATATATCTGAAAGAAGAATAAAGGCGCAAATTAAACAAATTCGCGAGGCTACAAACATCGATTTTTCAATTAAAGATTTTAGAACGACGTTTGCAAGTAGGTGTTATGAAATTGGAATAAACGAAAAAGTACTACAAGAGTGGATGGGACACGCGCAGAGTTCTACAACCAAAGAATACTACGTTTTTGTTCAAGATGAATTCAAAGAGAAAAATAAAAGCATTTTTGACAACTATTTTGACAACTAATTTTACGAAAAAAAAAAGGAATTGACGAAATCGTCAATTCCATATACTAAATATAGTGTACAATGCATTTTAAAAACACAATATATTGTATGATGGGGCTAGTAGCGGGACTCGAACCCGCGATCTATTGATTACGAATCAATTGCTCTACCAACTGAGCCATACTAGCGTACTATTATTATAGCAAACTTTTATAGAAAATGCAATTATTTTATGGTATTTTTTTATATTTAAGTCTAGAAAATGCAATTATTTTTTGTTTTTGACTTAAAAAACTGTTTGCTAGGTAGATTTAGTAGGAAAGTTTAAAAACTCAACAAATCTATTTAATATATAAAAAAGAAAGCAAGAAGCAATACCTATTGGCAAAATAATTTTACAACAAAGTTCCGTGATAAATATTGTAATTGGAATAAAAAAATCTAAGCAATTCAAGCATTTGAATTGCTTAGATACTAAAAATAATCTACTTTTAATTACAATATTTTGTTTATCCAGTCCCAACATTGTAATTATATCTAAATTAGTTAGTTACACGCAAAAATTTGCCACTACCCCATATAACTTTTATGAAAACATTTTTACCTAGTTATAGTGATATTCTCCACTAGAATGTAAGATACATTGTCGCATAATCCGCTACAACTTGCGGAACAAAGTCGTATGCAACATTAAAAACATCGTTATAATACATTTTTTGCTGCTCGCTCACACTCTCAAGGAAAACCTCCTCAACTTCGCGACTTGAGCGCAACTTATCGAAGTTAAACCCTTTCAACGCTGTATTAAATATTTTTACCTGCGCGTCAAAATACCCTTGTTCTTCTATGAGAAATTTAAAGTTATCCAACTTTGTAACATCAGTTGAAGCAATATCCAATTGAGCCTTTGATTGCAACTCATTGATAATCTTTACGTATCCACATAATTGGGTCGTGTTTGCAGTAATTACCTTTTCGTCGAACTTACCCTCGTCGAGGCTAAAATATTCGCCATACTCAAGAGAAATAGACATTTTAGCAATGTCAAACACCTTATGTTTCAACAACAATTGTAAATCATATGCCTTGCGAGTTGTTTTTGCCGTGAAAGTATAAAACTCTTTATTGTAATCCCCAAAGTATGCGTCCGCTGTTGCCTCGCCCAATTCAAGCACAACGTCTATAAAATCCTTATATTCCTTTGCAAAATTTGCAAAATCAATAAGTTCCACTGTAGTCATTTGCCCACTCGTGTAACTAGCGAGCGAGTTTTGAAAACGCACTTTTGAGTTGTTAAACTCCTTAAGAGCAGCGCGCATATCGGTTAAACCATTGTAGATGGCGTTCCTAGAATTCTTAGACCACGTTTTCTCCGCAATCTCGCCTCTAACATGGTCAAAAACTGCGTACGCAGCACTCGCCATAGGCTCAAAGTAAGTACTCAACAACCTTGCCCTGTCGTCGTTATTAATAAGCGCCTGCACATTATCAGCATATGTAACTTTAAATTTGTGAGTTGTTTCATCGAAATAATCAGGATTATCCTTTAACATAGCTGAGTATACGGCTTCTATATCCGCCGTTTTGCGCTCTTTTTCTCCACAACCAGCAAAGGCTAAGCCAATGCACAAACAAAGCGAAGCACATACAGCTATCTGCAAAAATTTATTCATCAGCTCAATCCCTCCATAAAGTTATAAACCGCAATCAAATTTTGCTTGTCAGCCTCTTGTTGCGCATTAATGTATTCGGTCACATTAACTGCCCCAAACAATCCAACAATCGCACTTCTACTCAAACTATTGTACGATTGCATAACACTGCGCATAGTTGAGTCATTTAATGTGTTAAACCCGTCCTTTTCGCCACTTTCGATTGCGCTAGTAACACGCTTAACATACGCAACAAACCTAGCCTTGTTAATCTCGTCCTTGTTTACAAGCGCCTCATATTGCGCAACTTCGCCGCTCACAATCATCCCCCTCAAATCATACAAAAAGAACCCGATTTCGCCAATTTTAGCGCTATCAAAAACATATTTTTGCACAAATGGAACAATCTTATCAAGCGCAGCGGCTCCATTTTTCTCCATAGTCATAAACGCATCAAGCAGTGCCTGCTTTAGCCCGCCAAGACTAGATGGGTCGTAACCCTCAGTTGTTTGATAATTGTACAAGTATTTTGCCTGATATGTAACTCCTGCCTCACCATAAACGCTTTTGTTAAATATATCAATCGCATCACGTACGGCGTCTTGCTCCTTGCTATCACAATCTTCAGCATACGCGCACAACAACGAAAGTTTTTCAATCTGTTGTTTTATCGCATTTGAATACGCGTAATGAATATCGACTTCCTCGCTAAAAACTGACAAACTATCGTTTTGTGCATTCACGATACCGTCTCCACCATCAATACTCTTAGTCAGATATTCATAGTCTTTGTACCCTGAAGTTTTTTGCAATGAAATATAGTCATCGTAAACTTTCTTTGATTCGTCAGGCTTATTTAAAATAAAGTATACAGCTGTTGTAATCCCCACAATCAAAAGCACAACAACAATGAATCTTAGTAAAACTTTTGACATAATTTCTCCTTTGGGTAATTGTAGCACAATTTTAGCGCATTGTCAATGCTTGTTAGGCAAACAACCGCCTAAAAACTCGCGCAAATATCCCCTTGCGCGTTCATTTAAAACGTCTTTATCTTTACCTATTCTTGTAATAATCGCAAATATCTTTCAACTTACATTCATCGCAAAGCGGCTTGAGCGCCTTACAATTGTATCTTCCAAATAAAACAAGCAAAAAGTGGTCGTACGCTAAATTTCGTCCCGCAAACACTCTGCGCAAGTCATCCTCAACCTTATTAGGCGTCGTTCCCGAACTGAGTGTCAGTCTGTGCGCTACCCTAAATATGTGCGTATCAACCCCAATATTGTTGGCGTTAAATGCCTCAGCCGTCACAACATTGGCAGTTTTGCGCCCAACCCCCGCAAGCTTTTGCAGTTTCTCAACATCGTTAGGAACCTCTCCCGCGTATTCTTCGCAAAGCTGCTTAGCGCACGCAATAATCGCCTTAGACTTAGTGCGAAAGAAGCCTAACGGGCGAATAATTGCCTCAACATCCTCTTGTTTTGCGCTCGCAAGATGTTTTGCTGTGGGGTATTTTTCAAAAAGCAGCGGCGTAACTACATTGACGCGCTTATCCGTACATTGCGCCGACAGGATAACTGCAACTAACAATTGGAAGTTATCTTCATAATTCAACTCGCATTTGGGGTTAGGAAACAACTCGTTAAGGTACTCAAAAATTTGTTCAACCTTATTCATCAATTAAAACTTACCTGCTTTCTTGTGGAACGCAACACCAATCGTCCCCACGCCGCAGTGTGTGCCAATTGTTGGCCCAACATATTGAACACGAACATCGCAGTCGACGCCCAAGTATTGCTCAAGCATTTCCTTTAACGTCTGCGCGTGTTTATCCTGCATTGCGTGCGCAATGATAACCGGATAATCCGCAACATTCTCGCCGTTTTGCTTAACGTACTCAAATAATTGATTAACAACACCGCTCATTTTTCGCGCCGTGGTGCACTTGACTATACTCCCCTCTTTGTCAAGCACCAAAATTGGCTTAACGCCAAGCAAAGTACCCAAAACTGCCGTCGTCGCGCTAACGCGTCCGCCGCGCTTTAAGTGCATTAAGTCATCAACCCCAAAATATGTAGCAACCTCGTCCCTAAAACTCTCTACAAACGCAACAACCTCTTCCGCCGTTGCACCCTCTTTAAATTTTTCGTATGCTTTTAAAACAATCAAACTTTCGCCGATAGATATTTGTTTTGTATCAACATAAGCAATTGTTCTGTCTGGGTAGGTTTCCTTTAGTTCGTCAATTGCCTGCTTCATATACTCAAAAGTGTTGCTTAACTTATGTGAAAAAGTAACATAGACAATGTCGTCCCCATTTTTCAAATGAGGTTCAAAGTAATCGATATAATTTTGTTTATTTAGACCACAAGTTGTAGGCGTGTCTCCCTTCTTAACTCGTTCAAAAAAGGTTATGTAGTCCTTGTTTCTTCCCAAGTCTGCCTCTAATAACTCCCCGTTTAGACAATACGGCATATTAATCATTCCGCATTCCATTTTATCTGCAATTTCAAACCACAATTCTGAGTTTGTATCTGTAAAAAATTTCAACATATAATTTCTCCGCGCACTATTTTCCATAGTTTCTGAGTTATTGTACCACATTTTATAAAATGTAGTCAAGCAAAGCGCAACAAATTAACGCATATCCGCGCAATAATTCTCAATTCTGCTAGTAAAATCGACCTAAAACACGCCAAACTTTGCTCGCCGTCTTCCTGAGTGCTATAAATTAAAATACCATTGACAACGGCAATAAAATATGGTACAATGTTAATTGTAAAAAGGAGTAAATATTATGGACTATGAAAATCTAGGAAAAGACGACAAAAAAATTGATATACTAGAAAAGTTTTTTTCAGACAAAATTTACTACGAAAATTGTTACAGAATGCGCCGCCACAATCAGATAATTGAGGCAAAAACTGAGGCGCGCAAAGAAAAACGTGCTAAACAACGCAAAGAAAAGCGCGAGCAAGCAATAAAAGACAACATTTCAGTTAACTTGATTAAAGAATCAGTTAAGGACGATATTGAATTTATCTAATAAATAAATTACCAAAAAAAAAGGCAGTAATTAAAACCGCTGCTTTTTTTTATTAATCCATTTACTTATTTTCTAAACCAATTTATTTACTTATCAAGCCCCAAATCTTTAAATCGCTTTCTTAAACTCTCCATTCGCTCATCTACAGACTGTTGCCCCTCTTGCAATTTTTCGTCCAAACTAATAGCTTTACTCGCCATTTCGGTTAATTGATTTGAGCCCTGCAACTGTTGTTTCTCATTTCCTTTAGGATGCGGCTGTGATTGTCCTGTAGCTTCCGATGTTTTAGGCTTTAACGTTTGTGAACTTGATTTTTTATTGTATTTTTTAGTACCATCAAGTGCATTTGCGGGGGCGCTTGTTTTTTCTCCCCTAGCATTACAACTTTCAAACATCCCCTGCAGACGATACGATTTATCTAGCTCCCAATCGTAACCATAATTTTCTTTCTCATCCTCGCTGTTATTGTGCCAACAAAGCGCCCGCTGTCTCACAACCCCACGCTCATACGGAATTTTTGCTTGCATCAATTCAAAAATAATGTGGCTTGGCAAGGAACTGTTAGATGTTTTGTGAATGGCTTTTCGCGCCTCTTCCAAAGAATCAAAACGAAACGCATATCTGTTGACGATATAATAACACCCCGACGCAGGCAATTTAAACGCCACTGCGCCAATCAAATTATCAAAACCGATAATATCTACCTTCGTATCAGAACCGCCGTCGTTTATGAGTTCTATACTACTATACTCGATTGTTAACTGTTTTTCTTGTATCAACGACCTATAGACATCCTCCATATGAAACACAATACGAGCCGACGCATCTTCTCGCCCATCAGCAGGCGGGTTAATTTTACTGTGAATAATCATACATGGTACGTTAATATCGCAGTTTCTTAAGTAACTCTCTCCAATAGCAGTAGAACCATCACTTGTAATAACCGAACTTAAAGTTGTGCGCCCGCAAATGTTTGAATCTTTTCCAATAAAGGAACCATCTTGTACAACCGCTCCTCTCCCAACCTTTCCTCCGCAGCACACCCACGATGCATCATCAATACATAGTGGCGAATGCACAAAACCACCGCGCGCCATTGCATCGCTAAATACCATCGAAACTCGCTTCCCATATTTTTTACCCACCTTATATACGTCAACCGTCTTACCCGCTACAGTAAATGTTTTCAATGCAATCAGCCTATACCCTCCTTGCATTTCTTCTACAAGTTTAAAGTTTTTTTGAGGTTGTCTAAATAATCTGCCCACTGCCTCTATTCTCCTTTTCTATAAATTTATTATAGATTTACCTATAATTGTATTTGGCTATTCCTATCACGTCGTATCATAATAATTGAAAACTATTAAAAAATTAAAAACTATCTTTCTACTTCTAGTTCCTTAAACTTTTTGCACAGATCTTGAAAGCGTTTATCTGTATTAGCCGCCGTCGTTTCTAGGTCATTCATTAATTGCTCGCTATTCTTATTGTTTACTACCTCAAATGGAGCCCCCTTACTTGGCGTATTATCACGGGCAGCTTTAGGTGTATCAGTCATATTAATGCTGTCATTACTTAGGTAATACTTAATCCCGCGCTTCTTTAGATTTTTTATACTTAACCTATCATATGTCGATTGACAGGCGTTAGCCACGCAGTTGTTCAGTATCTCTAAATTAGGAAATGCAAATGCGCAGTCCTCTATAATGTAATAGTATGCGTTATTTGGAAGAGTAAAGGTTTTGCTGCAAATCACATTATTGTGGCACACAACTCCGACAGTCCCGTCGTTTCCGCTTATCTCATTGTTATCACTTGCCGCATTGTTGCTTTCCTTTGTATTATCGTCGCCAGTATCACTGATAACATCAATCTTCACATCACTAAGTTTTAGCGCCTTCCTAGGGATATCCGCAGTTAGTGGCGAGAGATAGAACTCAACACCCGCCTTTAGGGACGCGTTTTTACTTGGGGCATTAATACAACAACTGGTAATCTCGCTGATTGCTGGGAACTTACAATTAGTGAGGCGGCTATATTTAATCTCTGCATACCTAAAATTTGCATTCAAAGTTGTTGACGAAACATATACTCCGCTTAGTCTTGTAAGCTTTCCAATGGAAACCCCGCTACCTACAAAACTTTTATCTTGAACTCTACCACCCATATACACCGCGGAAGCCTCACAAACCCACGAAGTATCGTCTATGCAATCTCTTTCATAAACATTTCCTCCGCGTGGACCAACAATTTCGCCTTTAACCCCATGACATTTGACCTTTGCAGCAAATTTACCGCTAACGACAGCATTATCGCCAACGTAAAATGTTTTCTTTGCGCGCGTGCTCATCCATAAACTTTTATTATTGACGTGAAATTTTAAGTTTTTATACTTTATATTTTTAATTATCATAAAGATTTCCTCTTTGTTTTATTTCTATGCATTTATACTCTTAGTCTTAAACTTGTCCACCATGTAGAGTTGTTAAAACTGACTGGGCGAGTTTATAGTGTGTTGTTTACACTTACTAACTACGCCACTCTATAATTGTAACACAGGCTTGCGCGCGCTCAAGGCTTTGTAGGCTGTAAGTTAAAGCGGTAACGGTAAAAGTAAATACTTATGTACTCGCCTTTGTTTACCTAGTTATCTCTCTTGTTCTGCGGTTTTCGTGCGAGATTGTTTTGCTGCTAACACCTGCAACATTTTCTCGACCTCATCCATCTTTGCGTTTAAGTCATCTTCTCTAAGCTTTAACTTATCTATTCGTTCATCAAGGGTTTTGCCAAATTCGTTTAACAACTCTTCCTTTTTGTTTAATTCTTGTTCTCTCTTAAACAAAACAATCGAACTTAGCGATTTAACCTCACTACCTGCTTGACTATCAAACAAAGTGTAAAGCTGGTTTGTTCCCGCGTCGTAACACTTCCTAAGATAATTTAAGAAAATAGCCTTGTCGTCTTTAAGTTTGCACATCCCATCTAATAGTGTCCTATACACAATCTTCTCAGGCGCGTTAATTTGCATTAAATCCAAACAGTTGCGCACTGCAACTAGACACTCTCTACAAGATGTAACTTTTTCAAGCATCTCTTTGTTTGTATACTGCTGCTCATACAAGACTGCGCACAACTTGACCAATTTTTCGTCATCATTGCCGTATGCGCGAGTTAGAACCTTTAGCATAATTTCGGGCTCCATTTCAGTAAGATGTATAAAGTCTAAACGGCTCTCAAGCGGTCCCGTAAGGCGCTCGCGCTTATCATTTTTAACGACAAAAACTTGCAGATTGCGCAAATACTGTGGCTCAACAGCCATTGAACCGAGTTGTGTCGAAAAAATTTGCCCCGACTGCAAGAAACTCAACAAAAAGTCGTCCGTTTCTTCTTTCGCTTTATCAAATTCGTCCAAAAACAGTATAACTTTTTCGCCCTTGTTAAGTTTTTCAATTGCGTCAACTAATTTCCCGCGCAATATTACATTCTCTGCGTCATTTTGCACAACTGCTTTGATGTTGATTTCCTCGAATAAATCCTCGCGTCCCGTCGTGTTTGTGCATTGGTACTGAATAAAGTTGACTTTCTCATCAAGGCACTTTTCAACTATCTCGCGATACTTAACTACAAACTCCGTTTTCCCTGACCCTGGGGGCCCATCTAGGCAAAGTGCTGAAACCGCTTGCCCCTTGTTGTTGGCGCTCAAAATAAACTTGTTTACATACAACGTTGTTTCCCAAACTAAGTCCTCAGTTGGGAAATAGCCCGCGTCAACTAACATTTTCTCAATTTCTTCTCCAGTTTTTAACTGCATCATTTGTTTAACTCCTTTATTAATTTCAAAACTTTAGCTTGGAACTCAATTTTATCAACTGCGTTCTCGCTTTTGAGTTTTATGTTGTATCTATAAACCAACCTCTGCAAAAGGTCGATATTGTTAAAATAATTATCCTCCTTGTAAACTGAGGACTCAAATTTGCCACTTACGACAACCACAAATTGATTATCAACCAACTTCGCACTGATTTCGTCAAGGTTAAGCGGCAAAAATTGCTGCAACTCGTCATACTTTATAGCACCAAAAACGTTATCACAAAGTCTGAACAATAAACTACAATATTTTTCTTTTTCTTCCATTTTTCTCTCTCCGTATCGCAAAAATCAATTTAGGCGAGTTTTTGCGTAATTTACAAGCATACAGCAATTATTACTTGTCGCAACTAAGAGCGTCTTGAGTCCTATATCTCACACCCGAATAATTATGTTTAGTAAATTCAACTATCGCCTTTATTATATCGTTTTGATTGCTGATTGACTGAATTGCTCCATTAAAATTAAAACGCTTCAACTCAGCGTTTTTCACGCCTTTAGTATTAAACCAATAAACTTGGCAGTCAGTGTTTGAAAGTTTTGCGACGCTTGTCAATGTGTCATAATCGCTAAAAATTAACGCTTTCTCCGCTTTTTTAGAAACTAAATACTCGCAGATGTCAATAGAATTTAACGGCGTGCATTTTGTGTTTGACGTGCATTTTTCGTCATTTACAATTGAAACCAACTCATCACGCGTTATACTGTTAGAAACGCTATTAATTTGCACTGTAGCGGCAGCGTTAGCGCCGATTATGACTGTTACGTCGTTCTTTAAAAATTGCAGCGCGATAGTTAAAAGCATAGGTATGTAATTATTCATACTAACCGACAAATCAAGATAAATCGCGAGCGGTACCTGCTCTCGTTTTCCGCTACTGTATTTGTAATCGCATTTATCCTGCAGCATTTTGTTGTATTCTTTAGTCGACTTATGTAAAACTATCTTTTTTGCGTCCCATTTTGCGTAGCCTTGAACCTTTTCACCCGAACTGTCCCTTGTGTTTAAATTTGAGCGTGTACTTTTAAAACGCATTTTGAAGAAATTATTTACAACCGTTTTTACAATAATTTCGTTAACTTTTTCTTCATCCTGCTCAAGGTCTCCGTATGGAACTAAGTTTTTTGACAAGTTCATATGGTAAGTATTAATCATATTTAACCTTGTTTTTGAGGGATTTTGTTGGGTGCTAGAATTTTGAGGGGTAGCGTCGCTAGGGGCGTTAGACGCGCTTGTATTAGCGTTTTCTTCGATTTCATTGCCTATTTCGGGGCTGTTAGCGTCATTCCCCGCGCTATCGTCGTTATTGTCTATCTTATTGTTTAAATCGCCGCTATTACTTGTGCCGCTGCTCAGGTTTTCGCCACTATTTTCTTGAGAATTGCCATTTTGCGTGCCGCTTTTGCTTTTGTCATGGTCGACGCGGTTACAACTTTCATCCTGCAAGCCCTCGTTGTTTTGCTCTGAGCCGCCGTTTGGGTTAGAATTGGCATTTGAGTTTAAATTCTCATTTTGATTTGAGTTCCTGCTTTGATTTGGGTTGCTGGTTTGGCTTAAATTACCATCCCCCATATCAATTGTATTTCCGCTGACGTGATTTTTAGAAAAAACTGTTCGCGGAAGTATGCCGCCAGACCCTTTGCTATTGGTGCTTGAGGCGTCATCACTAGCACAGTCTTGCTCATTTTTGTTTTTTGCGTCATTATTGCTAGGACTGCCGTTTGTGTCGTACGCTCCATTTTCGTGCGTAAAACTACTTAATTTATCAATAAGTTGGTTTACTGTTTTATTTTCAATTGGTCTTCCAATGTTATTGCCGTGGACTTTGCTGTCGCCAGTGTTGTCGTTGTGAGTAGTCTTGTTACTCTTGCCGATATTATTGTTGTGAATATCCTCGTCTCCGTCAGTAGTCTCATTATTGTGAGCGCCCTTATCGCTGCCCCTATCGCTTGCAGAACTATTGTTGCAAACCACGTCATTATTTAAGCTTTGACCGACGCCTGAAGTGCTTTCTTGTTGCCTTTGATTATTAGTGTTGGGCGACTCAAAAACATTTTGGGCAGTGTTATTTGAATTATTTAATGGCGTATGACTGTTGTCGGTTATATTCTCGCCATTTTTACCTTGATTGTTGTCATTTTTGCATTGGTTGCCGTCATTCTCATCTTGAATGTTGGGGTTTTCGCCCATTTTGCCAACTTGATTGCGGGAATTATCGAGATTGTTATTGGCTTGGCTGCGAGAAGTTTGGGAAATGTTATCAATTCCATTTTGAGCGTTTTCAGTTTTGTTGTCGCCTTTAGATTGCTGAGACTCGGGTTGCAAATCGCTTTGTGAGTGAGTCCACTGTGAGGGATTATTTATGTAATCACCGATTAATTGGCGCAACTTCTCTTTTAATTTATCAAGGTCAACATCTTGGGTTCCGTTCCTTTGATTTCCTGTGCTATTTTCGCATTGGTTTTCGCTATCTGCAGCCTTTGGGCTACAACTTTCATCGGGCGAATTGAGGTCGTGCTGATTGTTAGCGCCACCTTTTGTGGAATTTCCCGCTTCTCGCGGCTCTTTTGCGCCAGCGGAAACTTTGTTTTCTTGGGAATTTCGGGTTGAGGAAGTACTTTCTGCGGGTATTTTTTGGTCTTGTGAGCCGTTTCCCTCATCATTTTTATTTGATTGCGAGTTATCTAGGTTATTACTTTTGTTTAGTTGCAAATCATTTAGGTTATTACTATCGCCATTTGTTGAATTTGTTTCATTTGTGTGATTTGCGTTTTGAGATGCGCTTTGACTTGCATTATGTTGCTTTTGCAAAGTCCCCCACTGCTCCTGCTGTGCACTCTGCTGCGATTGTAGAGATTGCTGCGACTGCTGCAACTTAGAAGATGACTGTGATTGTTTCGAGTCCATCCCCTTGGATTGTGCCGTCTGTTGACTTTCCGCTTTATTTTGAGCGTCAGACTGTTGTTCTTTAAAATTGTTTTGCGCACGAGTTTTTTGATTATTTAAGTCGTTTTGCACAACAAATTTTTGTTGTTGAGCATTACTCTTTTCCGTAGATTGTTTGCCTTGCCCCTTGCTAGGTTTTGAGTGCTCGTTTTCGTTCTTATTTGGCTTTTTTGCGCTGATTTCAATCGGAGTATTTTTTGCAAAAACTCTTCTCAAAAAGTCCAGCAACCCAGCAAAAATGCCTCCGCCTTTTTTATTCAAAATAGTTACCTCTTATCTAACAATAATTATACAACATTGCCCGCACTTCGTCAATACCAAATGAAGAAAATTTGCCAAAACTTCACAATAAAATTTGTCTGCGCAACAACAACTTAAATCTAACTTCAAAAAAATCAAGCCAACTGAAACAAAGCGAAGTTAAATACTCAAATCTTCCATAAAATACAAAAAGCCCTAACTGGTTTTAGCAGTTAGGGCAACCTATAATTAAATCATTTACATTTACACAAAAAATTTCAAAAAGTAATTTTTATAAGTTTATTTTATATTTAAAGGAGTTCAAAAGAATGAAAAATCTAAACACTTGTAATTATAGGTTTTTGAGTTTGTCAACATACTTGCGATATTTATCATATTGCGAGTCTTTGACAGACGCGTCGAGGGTTTTTACCGCTTCCTTGGTCTTCTTGTCAAGATTTCTAGGGAATTCAACACGAATAGTGACCAAAAGGTCTCCGCGTGTATTCGTTTTCCCAAAGACAGGAACACCTTTACCCTTGAGCTTAAGGACTGTATCAGTCTGAGTAAGCTCCGGTATAGTAAGCTCTAGTTTTCCTTCTAGGGTCGGTATAACTACCGTTCCACCGAGTATGCTTGTTGTGAATGGAATAGGAACTTCAAGCGACAAATCGTAGCCGTTTCTCGCCAAAATAGGGTGTTTTTCAACGCAAACACGCAACATAAGGTTCCCCGCTACGCCGCCGTTAACGCCGCAGTTGCCTTCGCCGCGCAAAGTCAAAGTTTGCCCCGCGTCAATGCCGGCAGGAACCTTAACCTGCAACTTCCTAGCGCATCTACGTGTTCCCCTACCATTACATTCTGTGCAACGCTCTTTTATAATTTTGCCCTTGCCGTTGCAGGCTTTACAAACGCCAACAGTTTGTACAGTCTGAAAAAACAACGTTTGCGTATAACGCACTCTTCCGCTCCCGCCACATTCGCTACAAGTGCAAAACTCAGTTCCATTTTTAGCCCCGGTACCATTACATTTATCGCAGAGTTCATCTCTAGCGACTTTTATTTCTTTCGTACATCCAAAGCACGCCTCTTTAAATGTTAGGTTTAAGTTCGTTACTAAACTGTCGCCATCTCTCACGTTGCTTCGTTCCGCACTGCCACCAAAACCACTGAATATGTCGCCAAATATATCTCCCAAGCCGCCAAAGTTAGCGCTAAATCCCCCAAACCCGCCGAATCCGCCAGAACTACCACCTGCGCCCCCAAACTGAGGTCCATCTGGCGAACCGTAGGCATCGTAGTTTTTGCGCTTAGTTTCGTCGCTCAAAACGCTATAAGCCTCGTTAACTTCCTTAAACTTTTCAGCCGCTTCCTCAGGGTTGCTTGTGTTAAGGTCAGGATGATATTGTTTTGCTTTTTTTTTATATGCTGATTTAATTTCCTCAGCACTAGCATTTTTATCAACGCCTAAAATTTCGTAAAAATCTGCCATAATTAATCCTTTTTATAGTGTTCACAAACGCAAAAGACAAAATCCCTTGCATTTGCGAGTGTAGTATATTAAGTCGAAAGCAACAACCTGCTTACGTAATTTCTTGCGTATGTCGCCTTTATGTTTTTAAATTTTGCTACACGCAACACTACTTGAAATTATTTATTGTCGTTGTTTTCGCCGTCAGCTTGCTTGTAGTCTTTTTCGTCAACAATTATTTCCTCATCGCTTTGGCTCTCAGCACCTGCGCCTGCTTGCTCGCCTTGCGCTTGTGATGCTGATGCGTAAAGTTTTGAAACAACGTCTCCGCTTTCCTTTGAAAGGTCATCCATTGCCTTGCGTACGTCCTCAACGTTTTCTGACTTCATTCCTTCTTTCGCTTTTTCAATTGCGTCTTGAAGTTTTTTCTTGTCGTCTTCGCTAACCTTGTCGCCGTTCTCTCTCAAAAGTTTTTCGATAGCCAAAACCATCCCGTCGCATTGGTTGCGCACTTCAACAAGTTCCTTGCGTTTCTTGTCTTGTTCAGCGTATTCTTCGGCTTCTTTGATTGCTTTGTTGATGTCGTCTTCATTTAAGTTTGTAGATGAAGTGATAGTAATGTTTTGTTCCTTGCCTGTTCCAAGGTCTTTTGCAGAAACGTGAACAATGCCGTTTGCGTCAATATCAAATGTTACTTCAATTTGAGGAACCCCACGAGGTGCAGGTGGAATATCATTAAGTGTAAATCTACCTAAAGTTTTGTTACCTGCTGCCATATCACGTTCGCCTTGCAATACGTGGATGTCAACTGCTGGTTGGTTGTCAGCTGCGGTCGAGAAAACTTGTGATTTTTTAGTTGGGATTGTTGTGTTTCTTTCAATAATCTTTGTACATACGCCGCCCAATGTTTCAATACCAAGTGAAAGCGGTGTTACATCCAAAAGCAACACATCTTTTACGTCGCCACCAAGTACGCCGCCTTGAATTGCTGCGCCGATAGCAACACATTCGTCAGGGTTAATTCCCTTAAATGGGTCTTTACCAATCAACTTCTTAACTGCTTCAACAACTGCAGGAACGCGAGTTGAACCACCAACGAGGATAACTTTATCAATTTTGCTGAGAGTCAATCCAGCGTCTGCAATAGCACTTTCTGTCAATCTGATTGTTTCGTCAATGTAACCCGAAATCAAGTCCTCAAATTTTGCACGAGTCAATTCGTATTCAAGGTGTTTTGGACCTGTTGCATCTGCTGTGATATAAGGCAAACTAATACTTGCTTTTTGTGCGCCTGACAAGTCAATTTTAGCCTTTTCAGCACTTTCTTTCAATCTTTGAAGTGCAGTTTTATCTTTAGACAAATCAATTCCAGTTTTGTCTTTAAAATCTTGAACCAAAAGTTCAATAATCTTGTTATCGAAATCGTCGCCGCCGAGTTTGTTGTTACCTTTTGTACCCATAACTTCAAACACGCCATCCCCAATTTCCATAATTGAAACGTCGAACGTACCACCGCCAAGGTCATAAACACAAATCTTTTGGTTTTGGTTTTCGCCTTTATCAAGCCCGTAAGCAAGTGCAGCTGCAGTTGGTTCGTTAATAATTCTCTTAACATCAAGCCCTGCAATTCTACCTGCGTCTTTAGTTGCTTGACGTTGTGCGTCAGTAAAGTATGCAGGAACAGTTATAACTGCCTCTGTAACTTTTTGTCCCAAATAACTTTCCGCATCAGCTTTCAATTTGCTCAAAACCATTGATGAAATTTCTTGTGGGCTGTATGATTTGTCGTCAATTTTAACTTTGTGATCCGTACCCATCTCACGTTTAATTGATGAAATTGTGTGTTCAGGGTTAGCAACTGCTTGGCGCTTTGCCATTTGTCCTACTAGGCGCTCGCCGTCTTTAGTGAACGCAACAACTGATGGAGTTGTGCGGGCACCTTCTGCGTTAGCGATTACGGTTGGCTCTCCGCCTTCCATAACTGCTACACATGAGTTTGTTGTTCCTAAGTCAATACCTATAATTTTTGCCATAATATCCTCCTTACACGCGACGCAATTTTGCGCCGATTTATTATAGATTTCACGTTTAAATATTGTCTAATTAAATGTATATTCCTATTTATAAGTGTGTCATAAAAAGTTTTGTTAAATAATCTGTTTAAAATTAATGCATACCGTTTAATTAAATGTTATTTTGAAATTTTAACAATTGAATGCTTAATAACTTTTCCGTCTAACATATAACCCGTTTCAATTTCTTCAATAATCGTCCCACTTGGCTGGTCGCTTTCCTCGCTAATAACCACGTCGTGGAACTCGGGGTCGTAGTGTGCGCCAACACAAACGATAGGCTCTATTTTTAAGTCCGCAAACGCCTTTTCAAACATTTTGCGAATAAGTGTCATCCCTTGTTTGCTGTCGTCGTCGCGCATATATTGCATTGCCCTGTCGACAACATCAAGCGACGGCAAAAACTGAGCCACAGCCTCTTTTATCCCTTCAACTTTTGCTTGCTTAACAGCTTCAACATTGCGTCTGCGGTAGTTGTCAAAGTCGGCCTGTATTTGACGCGCTAAGTTTAGATACTCGTCCGCCAAGTTTTTTTCGCTTTGGCAATCGTTGTTTTCGCAACCACAGCCGCAGTTACAATGTTCGTGCTTTTCGCTATGGTCGTGTTTCCCGCTTTTGTTATTGTGGTGCTTGTGGTGATGTTTTCCGTGGTGTTCGCAACCACAATTGCAGTGGTTATCGCCGCCGTCGTTATCGTCGCCACCTAATGAAGTACTACAACCGCCGTCGCTTTGGTTTTGGTTTGCTGCACTGCCGCCAACACAAGACGAGTCGTCGCAACCACAGTCGCAGTCCTTGTCGCAAAACCCAGTTTGCTCCGTAATACCCACGCAGCCACAATCGCAGTCGCTATCACACAATTTTGTCTGCTTTACTAAATCGGCACAGCCACAATCGCAGTCAGAGTCGCATAACGCAGCCTTTTTAGCTATATCTACGCAACCACAATCGCAATCGGAGTCGCACGCTTCAACACGACTTGCAGGGACCTTGCAACCCCAATCGCACTCCTTATCGCAAAGGTTAGCTTCTTTTATTAAGTCCGCACAACCGCAATCACAATCAGAGTTGCAGAGTTGCGTCGACTTAGTCAAGTTCGCACAACCGCAGTCGCAATCACTATCGCAAAGTGATGTTTGTTTTGCTGCATCAACACAGCCACAGTCGCAATCCTTATCACAGAAATTTGCTTTTCTTGATAAGTCGACACAGCCACAATCACAGTCGCTATCGCAAAGCCCTAAACTTTCAACTAGTTTTTTTGCTAACGACACTTTGATTGCCAACCTCAATAGCGTTTGCTCATTTTGTTTTGTCATAAAATCATCTCCTTACAATACCCAATAGTATTACACTACTTGTTATCGTTCTCCAACGATTTCGCGGATTCAAGTAAATCCGTTTTATTAAATTCGTCAACAATAAATTTTAGTGCGCTGGATATTTTTGCGTAATCCATTCGTTTTGGGCCAATTATACCAACGTTCGCTATATTCTCGCCGTTAAATCTACAGTGCGCTTTCGCTATTGTGCAATCAGCAAGTTTTTCGTTGCACAACTCATCGCCAATCTGAAACTCAACCTCAACATCGGCGCCTGCACTGTCGTCGTCCATTATGTTTTTAAGTTTTTCCTTATCTTCTAGCAGTTCCAAAACGTCCTTAACTTTCTCAACGTTATCGTATTCGGGGTTTTTAAGTAGTTTTGTTGCTCCCTTACTATATATACTACCTGTCTGCTCGTAACGCTTAGTTAGTTCAATCAAGGAATGCAGCACCATTTCAAAGAACGCCGCGTACTCGTTGAGTTCTTGTAATATTTGTTTGTGCCCGACGCGAATGTTTTCAGCCATACCACCGATTGTCATTCCCTTGAACTTGTCCGTCAGTACTCTGCCTGCGTCAAGGCAACTCTGCTCATCAATAACTTCCGCAGTCTCAAGCGTGTTGTTCAACAACCCGTGTGGCGTCTCAATCAACATAAGCGCTTGACACGTCATCAGCGGAATAATCTTGATGCTTATTACTTCAAGTTTGTCAATGCCGCCGAATGAAATAACCGTTGGATAGTTCGTAACCTCGCTTATCCTGTCGGCAACCGCTTTCAACAGTTCGCTCAAATTCATTGTGCGTCGCTCAAATATGTGTTTTATCTTAACAAGCCCTTCCAAGTCAACTTTGCAATTCGCCTGCAGCGTGTTAACAAAAAATCTATAACCCTTTGTTGTTGGAACACGCCCGCCCGATGTGTGCAACTGTTTTAAGTATCCCATTTGCTCAAGTGCGCTAAGTTCGTTTCGCAAAGTCGCACTGGAAAGCTGTGCCTCGGTCTTGTTAACCATTGCACCGCTAGTTATTGGGCTAGCTGATTCAATGTAGTCCTCAATAGCGTGATACAGTATTTGTTGCTTGCGGCTACTTAGTTCGTTGTCGCTCATTATGCACCTATTATATTGTTGTTCGACTTTTTTGTTTCCCGACTTTAGCAGTCGGTCGCTTTACATTGTTAGCACTCTCTTATCTTGAGTGCTAATTGTATTATACACCTATTATATGCGATTGTCAACTAAAAATTCGCACTTTTTTAATATTTTTAGAATATTTTTAGATTTTTTTTTAAATATTTTGAGAATGTTTGAATTTATAGCAATTTTTACATAATCTCCAACAAAAATGTGGAATTCTTAAGCAAAACAACCCCTAAAACACCCAAAGCGCCCAAATTCTCATAAAAAATTTTGAAAAATTATCAAAAAACGCTTGCAATTTCAAAATACGTATGCTATACTAATAAGGTCAGTCGCGGTCGTGGCGGAATTGGCAGACGCGCAAGACTAAGGATCTTGTGAGTAACATCATGGAGGTTCAAGTCCTCTCGACCGCACCAAACAAGAATAAAACGAACCTTGGGGTTAACTCAGGGTTCGTTTTTTGTTTTAGTGGTTATATAATAAATGATAGGATCAAGTAAATGGGGCTTTTTGTTTTGAGTTCACCTACTTTTAGTATCTAGGCTACTCAAGCGTTTGAATTGCTTAGCTTTTTTCACTCTTACCCCAAAATTTCTCACAACTTATTATTGTATGGTTACAATTAACATTGCCAGTTGAGCATAAAGCAGATTTAGTATTTTTTCTTTTGCTTTTACTTAACAAACTCTACATCTGTTCCCGCGCCAATTTCAAAGTGGCACTTTGCAATTCCTAGGTCGATTTTCGTATAGAAACCTGTCCCTGCTTTGGCGACAACTTTGCCGTTGTCATAAACAAACTTAAATTTTTGTTGGTTCATTGCCGTTGGTGCGAGCAAGCTTGCCTCGACGCCGTTATTAAACCAATCGGGTGTTTCGCTAGACGCGTTGCTAACCTTATCCGCAGACTTAACAGAGTGCGCGTAACCCTGATTTTTGCCGTACCCCAACGCAATCACGCAATAAATTTTTTCGCCCTTTTGTTTTGCGACTTTAGCCTTGCCTTTGCCGTATGTCAATGCAACCCAACAAGTGTTGAGCCCTAACTGTTGAGCCTGCAAAACAATCTTTTCGCCATAATAGCCGATTTCCTCGTCTTTGTTTTTTGCGGCGACAAGCGCAATATAGTTAGTTACGCCCTCAAACTTCCCGTAATGCGCCATAAAAGTGTTAAACGCATCGGGTTCGTCATAGCACGCTTGGATATTTAACTCCGCTTCAGCGTTGGCTTTTGCTATGAGGTCGTCAAGTACTTGCCTTTTTTCTTCCTCGATTATCTTATCCTCATATTGTCTAACTGAATGTCTGTTTTTCATAGTTTCTAACATAATTTCATCTCCTATAAGCGCATTGTATCTTGGGGAAACTATTTGCAAATGGAATGTGTGGCCTTGAATGTTAATCGCTTATCAGTTTGCAAATTAAATTGTAAAAATCCTGTCTTTCATTTTCATCCAATTTGCTCAACGCCCTATTGATAACTTCAAAAATCCTTGCCTTTCTTGTAGCCAATACAGCTTCGCCTTCTTGAGTCAACTTTACAATGGTTTTTCGTGCGTCTGCGCTCGACTTGGATTTAGTTATGAGCCCCTTCTTTTCAAGAGTTTTCAAAACAACGGCAGTTCTTGCGGTTGTAACACCAAAGGTTTCGGAAATGTCCCCTGCAGAAAGTTCCTTATCTGATCCAGATAAAATCCTCAAAACGTAATACATCCCTGAATAGCCCTCGTGTATTGTTTCGGTTATTCTTCTACATTTAGGGTCGCAAAACAAACAATAAAAGTCCTGTGCGGTTATTTTCATCGTTCCCTCCAAATATCTAACAATGTTAGGCATATTATCTCACAATTAACCAACCTAAGTCAAATGTTTTGTAACAATTTATTTGAATTCTTGCATTAATTGCAACTAAAATCTTTGTCATAAAACAAAAAAAACTTAGATTTAAGCCAAAATACGCAATTAAAGCAGAATTCTAATTAAGTATAGTAAAATAGGTTTACTACAAAATCATCGGTTTTTATCTATTGTATTTTCATTGTTATGTTGATTAGTCGATTCACTTTCTAGCGGGTTGTAAACTGTGTAAACATTGCCGTCTGGCGATTTCTCGAAGGAGCGCTTGACGTTCGTCAACATTTCTTTCCCGTCGTACTCAATCACAGTTGTTGCGCTAATGTTGAGCATACGCGTGTTGATAACCCTATCAAATGCGCTGTGGATAACGTTTTTAAACGCGTTCCCTACGCTAAGCTGGTAAGTTATGTTAACTGAGTGCAACACCTTATTGTTTTTCGCTAAAAACACCTCGTTTTTGATGTTTGCTCGCTCTTTGGGCGAAATAAAGCGCACTTTGTTGTCAAACAAATAAACGACGTCCAGTCCGATTATTGAGATGTTTGTACAGTTGCAAATTATGATTTTAGCGTCATTAATCTTATTGAGCGCGTCGTAATTACCCTTTTTGAGCAGTTGTCGCTTAATAAAATTATTGTCGACTATTTCGCTTTGCTCCCCGTTAACCACGATAATGGGGCTGAGCAAAAAGTTGTTCAACTCCTCTTTCGTTTGCTTTTTAACGAGCACGTCTGTAAGATACCTAGCCTCGTCGGCAGGCAGCAAATCTTTCAGCAAATTAAAAACCGCTGTCGAATAAAACTCTTCATTTTTGTATTGGTTTGTAATATTAATCACTTTTCCCTCTTCTTTGCTTTATTATAACATACATAGTTTTACTTGTCAATATGCAAGTTTTTATCATTTTGCCTAAACTTGCGAACCCGACAAAATAAACCACTGGAAAGGTCAAAAAAGCGCACGGCAGCGGCAAAAGTGCTACTGGTGCGCTATTATTACAAGTTAGCTAAAACGCCATCACGCGGCGTCTAGCGAAGTTTAAACTCTCAATTAAAAGTTATCCTTTGCAACCTCAAAGAATGAACGCGGGTGTGCGCAAACTGGGCAAACTTCAGGAGCCTGCTTAGAAAGCGTCCTAAAACCACAGTTGCGGCAAACCCAAACAACCTCTTGCTCCTTTTCAAAAACTTTGTTGTTTTGCAAGTTTGAAAGAAGTGCCTTGTAGCGTTTTTCATGTTCTTCTTCGATTTTTGCAACGCCTTCAAACATCTCTGCGATGTCGTCAAAGCCCTCTTTGCGTGCCTCTCCAGCAAATTGCTTGTACATATCGGTCCATTCGTAGTTTTCGCCGTTTGCTGCGTCCTCGAGGTTTTGCTCGGTTGAGCCGATACCGTGAACCAACTTGAACCACATTTTTGCGTGTTCCTTTTCGTTGCCAGCGGTTTCCTCAAAAATTTGCGCAATCTGCTCGTAGCCTTCCTTGCGCGCCTTGCTAGCGTAGTATGTATACTTGTTTCTTGCTTGACTTTCGCCTGCGAATGCCTGCCACAAGTTTTGTTCTGTTTTTGTTCCTTTTAATTCCATAACGTTCTCCTAATGTTGATTTTACCGCAAAATCAGCGCGGAGGCGACAAACTCCTGCACTTATCCCCTTGTTCCGCCGTCGATTTTCAGTTAATTTACGCTACATTTTACCATATTGCAAGTTTATTTGCAAATATTTTGCGGCTAAATTGAAACTTTTTTTTGTTATATGCCACCCCGAAAGCCGCAACGCGTTTTAGTCGTCGAGTGGTGGCTTTATGTTAGTTTCGCAGTAATAAACCCTGTCTTTGAGCGAATCGGGCAGGTACTGCTGCTCAACGTACCCTCCGTAGTTGTGTGGGTACTTGTATTGCGAAGTCTCGCTCTTAGGTGCGTAGGTTTTGTCTTTCAAGTAAACGGGGATTGCGTCGTCTTTTGAGTAGCGCAAGTCCTCTAACACTGCCTCCATTGCGCGGTAGACGGCATTTGACTTAGGGGCATTGCAGATGTAAATTGTCGCGTGGCAAAGTGAAAGTCGCGCTTCTGGCAGCCCGATGTTTTTTAGTGCTTCCATTGCGCTAACCGCAACAACCAGTGCGTTACTATCCGCCATTCCAACGTCCTCAGAGGCGTGCGCTATCAGCCTGCGTGCTATCAACATCGGATCGCAACCGCTTTCAAGTAGCCTCATACAATAATAAACCCCTGCATTAGGGTCGCTCCCCCGCAGCGACTTACAAAACGCGCTCAGCAGGTCATAATACAGGTTTTCGTCCAATGCCAAACTCTTTTTCTGCAGGCAGTTTTTAATAGTTTCAATGTCAATAACTGTTTGCCCACTTTCATCCTCGTTTGTTGTCATAGTCGCAAGTTCAACGGTGTTTAGCATTGCGCGCACGTCGCCATCGCAAACTTTCAGCACGTACTCTTTGGCGTCGTCGTTCATCTTGACGTTGTACTTCCCGAGTCCCCTTTCTTTATCAACTAGCGCGCGCTCAAGTACGGGGCGCATATCGTCAGGCGTGAGTTTCTTAAATTCATAAACTTGGCAGCGCGACAAAATCGCACGCGTGAGTGCAACGCTTGGGTTCTCAGTAGTTGAGCCAATAAAAATAATACTACCGTCCTCAATACTTGCAAGCAAACTATCAAGTTGCGCCTTGTTGAACCTGTGGCACTCGTCAAGCAGCAAATACGTGCGTACGCCGTATAAATTCATTGCGTCCTTTGCTTTGCGGATAACCTCTTTAACATCCGCAACCCCGCAGGAAACGGCGTTTAGTTTTGCGAACTCTCCGCCGCACGTCTTACTGATTATGTTCACAAGCGTGGTTTTGCCACACCCTGGGGGTCCCCAAAAAATCATACTGCCAACCCTGTCCGCCCTAATAACACGCTCAAGCGGCAAGCCTTTCCCTAAAATGTGCTTCTGCCCGCAAAACTCGTCCAAACTTTGCGGGCGCATTCGGTCTGCAAGTGGCGAAAACTTTGCCTCGCGGTTCATTGAAAATAAATCTTCCATAACTTTATCCTTTTATCTTATTCTTATAATATAGCACATTTTAAGATTTTTGTAAAACATAAAACGTATTTATAACTATTTTGACTCAAAAATTTAAGGCGCTATGGCAAATGTTGAGTTAAACAACTAATGCTTCCTGCGTTGCGGGCTGTAAATGAGCGCTTTCGTAGCATTTTAGCAGTTGAAAAAGCTTGATTTGAATACCCAAACAACGCAAAGTTTGAGATTTCTTATTTTTCTATCCCACCGCAACGCTATTTTGCAGCCTTTTAATAAAGTCTTAAGGAAAACTATTTTAATAAATTTGCAAATTTGTGGCAACATCCTTGAGGTTGAGCGGCAAAAACAAATTTGCGTTAATTTTAAGGTCGCCCTCAATTGTTTTTAGTTCGCTTCCGTTTAGATAAATGTGGACGGTCTGCGCGCCGCAATTAAGCGTGAACGTGTTATCATATGCGCATACGTCGCCCTTAAATCTAAAGCAACCGCTTCTGATTTCAAGTAAATTCTCGAGCAAAAACTCGTAATTAAAGAGCGTTGGCTCAAATTTTGATATTAAATCGTCATATTTTTGTGGGGGCAATTGAAAAACCACAGGCAGTGCACCCTGAAGTTGGCTCTTTATGTGTGATAGCAAACCTGAAAACTCGGCGAAAGTACTGACGCGCTGCAAATTGGTTGCGTGTAGATAAACCATATATTTTTGGTCGTTTTGCAAACTCTTTTTACATAAGTTAAAACACGTGTAGATGTTATTGATTATATCCGTTTTAAGATGCGCCAAATACGCCTCAGAAGTGCCTCTTTGTACAATATATTTAACTAAATAATAGTAACTAACAAGCCGAGACGATACATCCGCATACTTTGCAACAAACGACTCAAATGCAGCAAAAAAGTTGGGCTTATCAATGGCAAAAATCAACGAAACTGCTGGGCATTTGGCGATTGCACTATCAATGTCACAAAGCAAACGCGCGCTGTCCTCCCAAAAGTTGATAAACAATGTCTTATATGAGTCGTTACGAACTTTGTCGACCAAACATTCATAGTAGTTTTTCTTGCGCAATTTGGGGCTTTTCACAAGGCAAATGACCGCGTCGCGAAACTGCAGTTTCCCCTCTTCAAGCTTGAACGGCGACGAAAAATTGTAGTAAACTCTTTCTTGCGTGTTTTCAAGTTTTAGCGAGTTGCCCAGCTTGCGGAAATTGTCGAACTCTAAAAAATCTGGGCACGCGTTGCGAGCGAAAAAACTGTAATTGTCTAGCGTCGCTAGGTCAACAAAGTGCTCCCATTGCCCGCTGCTCGCGCTTTGGCACTTTGCGATTGCGGGAGTTGGCACGCGGCTTAATAAGAAATTGGCAACATTTAGCGGTAACGCATAGAAATTGCAGAACTTCACACAGCCGCGCGGCTTTGGGTGCGCTGTTTTGTAGAAAAACGCAGGCAAAACGCCGAAATGACTGTAAAAGTCCACTGCGCCTGCAATTTTCTTGTAATTATTATAGTCGGCACTATTAAAAAGCGTGAAAAACACAAGGTTTTTGTAATCGGCGTGCAGTTGTTTGCAGACTTTCTGAACCTTAGCGAAATGTGCAAAACTTGTAAGCGTTTGCGCGGTCAGTTTGCTAACTAAGCGGCTAAAATGCGGGCGCGGAGTAGCAAAAAACTGTACGGCAAATGCGGGACTGCATTTTTTGCTGGAGCGCGCGGTGTTTTGTGCGGAAAAGTGGAGTTTTAGAGAGATTTTTTGAGCTTTTGCTGTGCTGAAACTGAGCGCAATGCTGCGATTTGTTTTTTCTTTAATGACGCTTTGGTTTGTTGAGTAAAAAACGGCTAGGCCATTTATAAGAAAGTGCGATTTGCCGTGCTTTAGTTTGACATCGCAGGCGGCGAATGCAACGGTTAAATTTAGTTGGTCGGCGGCAGGTGCAGGCGTTGTCGCTTGCACGACGAGTTCAAAATTGCTTGAAACTGTCAGCGAAACGGCGAACCTGCCGACGCGCGTACTGTAGTTTAGCACTCCCCCACGCTTTGAAAAGTCGCCTAAAGTGAGTGTTTTGCTCTCGCTAAGCGTTGAGAGCGTAAACTTTAGTTTAAACTCCCCAACCCGCGGGCAAACTACTGTGTCGCGAAAAATCAGCGTTTTGAGGTTTTGCAAATACACATATTGAGGCACACAAACAATCCCTCGCGTGGCGTTCACAAATTTGCGTAATTTTAGCACGCAGCCGCACGCGCGCAATCTCAAACGCGCGACGGTTCTTACTCGCTTAAGTCTCTTAAATACGTCCAAATTCCAAAACAGCCAGCGATTTTGCGCCAAAAACTCCGCATAAATAAGCACACAAAGCACTGCAATCGCCAAAAATAAAATGCCAATAACCATAACCTGATTATTGACATTTTGAGGTGCTTTAACCGCTTATTGTGCATTTTAAATTTTTAACCTGTGCTGCAAATCCCGCTATATCACAATTGCGTTACTCCAACTGCCCGCACCTATGAGAGTTAATGGATATAATTCTGTTTGCGTCGTAACACTACCCTTTACAATGTAAGCCTTTATTTGCAGTTTTTTTGCCGCAAAAGTTGTTGCGCAAATTCTCACTTGTAAAGTGTTGTAGCACAAGTTGTTACAACGCAAACATATGTTGTGTGCTGTGAACTAAAAGTTTGCGCGCAAAATATTTGCTATATGCTGAAAGTTTAACAAGCGAAGGTTTTTATTAAACACAAATATAACTGTTCAGTTCGCCACCCCCCGAAACAGCTATTGTTACTGTTTTGCTTGGGGATGTTGTCGTAAATGTAATACGCGTTTTGTTCGCTTGTCCGTTTAGTGTTAACTGCCACAAATATGGCTTACTCACAAGCAAAATGTACTCACAATCTCTCTGCAAAGTCAAATCAAATGTTTGCTCCGTTTCTTCTTTCTTTACAAAGATTGAGTATGACTCAGCGTAGCCGCCTGTTTCATTTTCACGCAAGACATAAACCATTATTCCCCAGTCTTGTGCAGAGGTTGAGTCTGCCGAAAATGTCGTTTTGAAAGTAACTTGGCAAACTGGCTCTCCAACTGCATACTTGATGGCTACATTTGTTTGCGGTTCGGAAATCGTTATTTGTGTAGTTTTTTGCAAGCCACTTTGAGTTGTGTTTGAGATGGTGTACTTACATACCCCATCTATTGAGTGCGTTCCTGCCGACGATGCCACAGAGGAATTATTGATTAAAAATTTATTAATCTCTTTCGACGCGTCATAGGTTAATGTTATTGTGGTAGAATTATAATTGCTTGATACTGTTGACGCGTTTGAAGTTGTTTTTGCTAGATAGCGATAATTGCTTGACGAACTCGGTATCCCTGTTACACCATTTGTAAATCCTAAAGTTACCGCCGTGTCGTTTGATGAGTCGGCAATCGCTGAAACTTTTGCAAGTTTGTCGTCAGCGAGTTTTCCCAAATCTAGGTGAAGCGCAGGGCGTACTTGTCCCGCACTATCATAAGCATCAGCAAAATAAACTTTGCCGTCATAATAAATGACCATTGCAGTCGTCCCAAAGTCCGATGGTGGATATGAAGAACGCAACCAAGTAAAGTGCCCCGCTCGGTCGTACCCATTGAGTTCCCATAGCCCACTGCGCCCATCCGATGAACTCCCAGATGTCCCATTATTTATAGTTGCAGACGCTGCATTACTGTTAGTTAGATAACTCACTGCCCCATCAACATTGTTCTCCTATTATTCTTAATTAATTTTACTAACAATATTTTTGTTCTTTCTGAAATTTACTGGACTACCACGCAAAACACGCAGTTACGCAATCAGTATTTCAGCAATGTAAAATGTTATCACTCGAAGCACATTTTTAGTGCTCATAATTGGGTATAAAACAATTATTAAAGTAAAAGCATAAATATTGCGTACAAAATTATTTTTTACAATTTTATTGTACCACACCAACAAAAAAAAATATCAAACATTTTAACGTACTTGATACTTTTTTATTGACAATTATTAAGGGTTTTACTAAATATTGAAGTCGAGCAACTAAAAACATCGTAACTAAAATTTATTTTTTTATATCCCAACAATTCAAATACTTGAATTTATTAGTTTTTTTATCTTCGCCGCAATATTTATTATGCAACACTATTAAATAATAGTATTAATTCCTTAGTATTCGACACTTTCAAGCGTAAGCGCCTTTGCGGGCAATGTTTCGCCTGCGCGCGCCCTGTCCAAACTTTCAATTATGTTCGGGATGTCATTTGAGTTGATTTTACGCTGCCCAACCTTTAGGATTGTTCCGCAAATTATGCGCACCATATTATGCAAAAAGCCGTTTCCGCTAACGAAAATTACGATTTCGTCGTCGTTTTTTATCATTTTGCACTCTGTAACCGTTCTAACGGTCGTCGAAAGTTGAGGATTTTCCTGACAAAACGCCTTAAAGTCGTGAGTGCCAACAAATGCCTGTGTGCAGGCTTCCATTGCGGCAAAATCTAGGTTTGGCCACACCTGTAGGTGCGTTGCGTCGCGCAAGGGGCTAGAGATTGCGGACGCGTACATTTTGTAAGAGTAGGTTTTTGTTTTGACGTCGTAGCGGGCGTGGAACTCGTCGCAAACCTGTGCTGACTTCTTAACCCTGATGTTGCTAGGCAGATACATATTTAAGGCATACGCGATTTTCTCGGCTGCAATGTTGGTTTCAACATCAAAGTGCGCGACCTGATTTTTCGCACTAACTCCTGCGTCGGTGCGCCCGCTCCCGTACACCAAAATATCCTTACCAAAAACAATTTTAAGCGCCCTTTCCAACTCGCCCTCAATGGTTTTTAATCCATCTTGCGCCTGCCACCCACAATACGCACGCCCATCATACTCAATTGTTATTTTTATTCTCATAAATATATTATAACACATTTTCTACAATTTTCAAACACTCTCCCGCAATAGTTGCTAAACTTAGGCACGATATTGCAAAAAAAGTGCCGCATTTGACACTCTTTACAAATTTATTCGCCCCGCACTTTATTATAAAAATAGAAAAAACCCTTTCAACAAAGGGTTTACGTGGTGGACCTTCAGGGACTCGAACCCTGGACCCACTGATTAAGAGTCAGTTGCTCTACCAACTGAGCTAAAGATCCAAGTGTTAATGGTTGATAAAAGCTTCGGCTCAAACAAGTTCGCCGCACACTTCCCCAACGACTCTATTATTTTAACACTTTTTGAAAGCAATGTCAATTGTTTTTTGAAAAAAATATTGAATATTCTCACAATTATTGATAAAAACGACAACTTTTCTTAAAAAAATTACTTTTTAGGGTTATTTTTTATTGTTTTAGTCATTTTTTTAGTGCTTTTCTAAATTTATCGTTTAAAATCCGCTCAATCAATTGTCAGTCGTTTAAGATTGCGTTTGCATAAATCTTTTGCTCGCTTTTGTTTTCATAAACGAGGATGTTTCCGACAAAGTCCTCTCCGACGCCGTCGTCATTAAATATTGTGCAGCTGCCTGCAAACAGTTTTTCGGCGAGTTTATCGGTCGGCGACTTGATTGTTATTCTAAACTTGCAGTAAGAATTGATGATAATTTCGTCTTTCACGGTATCCATATAGACGCTTTTTACCCACTGGTTTGCCTGTTTTTCACTGTAGCCACAACGCCAAAACGCGTCCTGCAATTTTGCCAAAACGTTAATTTGATTATCAAAATTTACAAAGTCCCCGAACGTGTACGAGTCGAGTTTTTGAGCGACCATACACTTTGTAACCGTCCCTACGCTTGCCTCGTCGTTGACGACTCGCAAAACTTTCATTTGCCCGTCAACGATGTAGTACTTTTCGCTGCCCGAGTTGTAGAGCGCCAAAAAGTCTTGTCTTTCAACGACGCTGACGACGAGTTTGTTTGGAAAGCGCGTTTCGATATTCAACACGCGCAGGCGAGGGTAACTCTCCTCAATATTTTTGATGTGCTGCTGTTTACTAACCAAGAAAACACTCTTCCCTAGTTTAAACTTTCCGCTTTCAATAATGGCTTCACTGTCTTTGGAAGAATAGGTTGTTGGAATTTCAGCAAATGATAACTCAACTTTTGAAAGAGAAAAAATTGTACTTGATAACACGACAACAAGTATAATAAGCACAAACAAAGAAAGCATAACTGCCAAACTTTTCTTCCTCATCATTTCTCCTCACTCATTTTACCAATCAATTTTGCTTTAGCAATCAAGGTTGTGGCAATAAAACGATTGACAATTTCGACAATTCTAGTTTAACAAAATATTGACAATAAAGTCAATAAAAAAAGCAGTTTTTAGATAAAATTTTTTATCTTTTCTTGTAGGTTTGTGCAAACTTAAACAAATTTTTGATAAATTAAGCAAAATGGCGTTTAATTTTCGACTAATTTAACATCCGCACCTAGCGCGCAAAGTTTTTCGTCAAGCCTGTCGTAGCCGCGCAAGATATGCTCGACGCAATTAACTGTTGTGTACCCTTTTGCAGCCAAGCCCGCGAGCACCAAACTTGCCCCTGCGCGCAGGTCGCTCGTTCTGACCTCGGCGCCGTACAGGTTTGGCACGCCGCTCACAAACGCGGTTTGGTTTTTAACGATTATTTTCGCGCCCATTTTTATTAGTTCGGGCACGTGCTTGAAGCGGGTTTCGTAAAGATTTTCAACAATTATGCTGTTACCTGAACTTATGCACTCAAGTGCCATAAACTGCGGTTGCAGGTCGGTCGGAAACAGCGGGTACGGCATTGTCTCGATTTTGGGAATACATTTGGGGCGGTTTTCTGACTTGATGGTTATGCTGTCGTTTTGCGGTTCAACCTCGCAGCCGACGCGCGAAAGCAGGTCTAGCAAGTACTGATTGTGTTCATAAGCACAGTTGTGAAGCGTAATTTTGCCGCCGCACATTGCTGCCGCAATCATAAATGTTCCTGCGACAATGCGGTCGCCGATTGGAACAAACTCGACTGCGTGCAGTTTTTTGACGCCGCTTACGACGATTGTTGACGTGCCTGCCCCGCTTACTTTTGCGCCCATTTTGTTGAGGCAGTCTTGCAAATCGACGATTTCAGGCTCTTTTGCGCTGTTAAAAATTCGCGTAACGCCCTTAGTTAGCACACTTGCAAGTAGCAAGTTGACGGTTGCGCCGACCGACGGAAAATCAAGAAAAACATCTGCTCCGCGCATATTTGAGCCGTCGCAGTAGATGTTTCCGTGCTGCTCAACAATTTTGACGTTGAGTTCCCGCAAGCCCCTTAAGTGAAAATCTACTGGACGCAGGCCAATATCACACCCCCCTGGGTAGCAGAGCTTTGCCTTTTTGAAGCGTCCCAGCAACGCGCCGAGAGCATAAATTGAGGAGCGCAGAGGAGCGGTTAGTTCAAGCCCGACTTCGCAAGTGTTTGCGGGCGCGCCGTCGAGGGTCAGTGTTTCGCCAGCGGTTGTTGTTTTTAAACCGATGTGACGCAGGATTTTCAGCATATTGGTTATGTCTAAAAAGTTGGGGACATTATGTATTGTTGTTGTTTCTTCGCTCAAAATCGCGCTTGCAAGCAGCGGCAGGATACCGTTTTTAGACGACTCGATGTAAACGTCGCCCTGTAGGCGGTTGCCGCCGTTAATTATGTATTGTTTCATTTCTCCCTCTCTATTGTAACTATTTCATACTATGCAGTTTTTTTTTATTTGGGAACAACAAGCCCACGTTCGCGCGCGAGCCGACTTTGCTTGTCGATATTTAGCAAAATACCTATGCTTGCCAAAAAGACAACTATGGATGTTCCGCCCGCACTAATGAATGGGAGCGGCAAGCCTGTCGGCGGGATACTCCCTGTTACGACGGCGATATTCAAGATAACTTGCACAGCGATTACAAATGTTATACCGCCCGCGAGCATACTGCCGAAGCGGTTAGTTGCGTTTTTTGCGACTTTAAAACCATAATAAATAAAAACAAGGAAAACAACTATTATTGCGAGGCAACCGAACAGCCCCAATTCCTCGCCGATAATCGAAAATATGAAGTCGCTTTCTGAAAACGGCAAAAACAGGTATTTTTGACGACTGTTGAACAGTCCGACGCCAAACCAACCGCCCGAGCCGAGTGAATAGAGACTTTGGACGAGTTGAAACCCTTCGTCTTGCGCGCTAGACCACGGGTCAAGAAATGCGAGCAGCCGTTTGAGGCGGTACGGTTCGGCTATTATCAATAGTGGCAGTGCGCAAAGGATTGGAACGCCGAGCATAAGCAAGTGTTTAAGGCGCGCACCACCTATGAAGAGCATAAAAATCATTAATGCGCCGACGCAGATTGTTATTGACATATTGGGTTCAAGCATAATTAGGACGCACATTGCGCCACCTGCGCCGAGGATTGGCAAAATTGACTTAAATTTGTGCATTTTGTCGTGTTTTTTCGCAATATAGTATGCGCAAAATACGACAAGCCCGAATTTTGCGAACTCGCTCGGCTGAATTGTGAATGAGCCAATGCCTATCCAGCGCGTTGCGCCGTAGTTACTGCGCGACAACCCCGGCATAAACACGAGCGCAAGTAGCACAAGGCTAATTACCAAGGCGACAATCCCAAAACGATTGAGTGTGTTATAGTCGATTTTGTAGAGCAAAAAACAGCAGGCGAGTCCTATCAAGACGCCGTAAAGTTGTTTTCTTGCAAAGAAAAACGCGTCGCCATAGGTTAGTTCGGCAGAATAACAACTCGCGGAATAAATCATAACTACGCCAAAAAAGGACAAAAACAACACGCTGAGCAGTATGGGCATATTAACAAAGCGCAAGCCATTCTTGCGCTCATTTTTGCGTGAATACGAGATTTTTTTGACAACTTCCATAACTTACCTCGTTAGTATTAATCTTTGTCCAATGCGTTCACAACGGCTTTAAAATAGTCGCCACGCTGCTCAAAGTTTTCAAATGTGTCAAAACTTGCGCACGCGGGGCTAAGCAAAACAACCTCTTCGCCCTGCGCCTTAAGTGCGGCAAACTTTATCGCGCTGGTCAAGTTGTTACACTTAAAAACTTCAAACGCGGAGCATTTTTTTAGCGCTTTAAACAACCTTTTCTGCGCCCTGCCAAACAGGTAAACCGATTTGATGTTTTGCGGTAAAAGCGCGTTTAACTGCTTAAAGTTTTCGCCCTTGTCGCTCCCGCCGAGCAACAGGTGGACGGGCTTTTTGAATGTTTTGCAGGCGGCAACACAGCTAGCGATGTTGGTTGATTTACTATCATTAAAATAGTCTACGCCTTTATATTTTCTAACAAACTCAATGCGGTGCGGCGGCAAGTGAAAGTTGCGCAGGGTTTCGGCGACGTTTTCCACGCTTACACCTGCCAAGATGGCGACGCAGGTTGCGCAGAGCATATTTTGCAGGTTATGCGAGCCGAAAAATTGCAGGTTTTCGAGTTTTTCGATTGTGTATGTTATGACGCCGTCGCTAAACATAATTGTTTCGTCTTGGATAAATACGCCCTTGCAAGGTTTTGTGAGGCTGTAATAGTAGAGTTGCGCTTTTACAGATTTTGTGAGTTCATAGCATGCGTTATCGTCAAAATTAACAACTGCAAAATCTGACTCGTTCATATTGCGGAAAATTTGCAACTTCGCGTTATAATAGTCGTCCAAATCTTTGTGAAAATCCAAGTGGTCGGGCGCCAAATTTAGCAGGCACGCGATGTGTGGGTGAAACGACTTGGTTTGCGCGAGTTGGAACGACGAGCACTCCAAAACAACCTTATCTTTGGCGGCGATTGAGAGCGCTCGCTCGGAAAAGGACTTGCCGATGTTGCCGAGTAGGTGCGAATTGTACGATGTAGAAAACATTCCATTTATTAGCGTTGCGGTCGTGGTTTTGCCGTTAGTCCCAGTTACTGCGGTAATACTGCCTTTACAAAATCGGTAACCAAGCTCTAGTTCGCCGATGCAGTCGATATTGTTTTCGGTTATGGCTTTGCGTATCTTTGCTTCAAGGCGCGTGGTTGGGCTCAAAACGATTAAGTCCATATCAATTACAAGTTTCGGGGTTATCTTCTTGACGAGTGCAACATCGGGGGCGACTTGCGGGAGTTGAGGCAGGTTGTCAGCACACAAGAAAATGTTAGCACCCAACTGTTTTAGCGCGTGGAACGCCCCCTGCCCGCTTACTCCGAAACCTAGGATGAGGACGTTTTTGTTGCGTAGGTTGATAGTTTCGGCACGTGGCGGGATTTCAGTATCGGTGGGAGTGTTTGGCAGGCGTAGCAACTTGTCAGGCACAAGATCATCGCTGTTTTGGGGCGCAGAATGGGGTTCGTTTGTAACGCTAGTGGGTGGCGCGGGGTGGCGCGCCTCTGCCACGATTTGTTGCGTGTGGCAAAGTGGTTCGGCGATGCTTTGGTCAATGTTTCGAAAGTCGCCGTCGGGCTGGATTTTACAACCTTTACCGCCGTCGGTTGTGAGTATGCAAGCGTTTACGCCGTCGGGCTGAGACTTAGGCAACTTGTCGCTCGCTATTGAGTTGACGCTCATTTTTTCGTTAGGGGTAAATTTTCCATTATACATAAACAACCTCTTAATCATTTATATATACGCACGTTTTTAGCATTTTAGTACTCAAAAAACTTCAGTCTGCTCGACTAATGGAAAACAAAAAAAACGATAGTTTCCTATCGCTTTCAAATTATGTAAATCTTTTTTACTTAATAAAAATAAGTATCCGCCTTATTATTTATTAATCCCAAAGTACTTTGACAAGATTGCAGAGCCGCTTAAATGTTCCTTAGCGTTATCTTCGCTTTCGACCTCTTCGTCGTCCTTAATGTCGTCCTTAGCAAAATCCTCGTCGGTTGTTTCATCGTAATCATAGTCATCATAATAACCTGACTCTTGTATTTGCTCGTTAGTCTCTTGCTCATTATCGAGTTTTTCAAAGTAAGCCTTGATTTCTTCGTTACTCATACCCTGCTCACGCAATTTTTGTTTTTCGTGTCTACGTTTTTTCTTGTAGTAATCATTAATTGCGTCGCTGATAGCATTAATTGCCAAAACGGGAGCATAGAGTCTATCCTTTGCGATGTCTATGAGTTTATCCATAATTTGCGCTTCGTGAAGTTCCTCAGCTTCTCTCAATGAAAGCCCCTCAACGATTTCACACGCTGCATCCGCTGTTGCGATAATTACGGCACCGCCGAATGCCTTAAATTTTGCGTCGGTAATAACTTCATTCTCGTCAATTTTCAATGAAATTTTGATAATTTCGTTTGTCGTAACACTTTGCGCTGTTCCAATGCCACTTGCACCCTTTACTGCTCCAGCAAATTTAGGTTTTACAAATCTGTTCATTATTTCGTTATTGTACATCGTTAAACTCTCCTATGCTAGATTTTGTCAAAGGTGAAATTGAGCGCAACTTCTTAACAATGGTTGCGATTTTATCAACGACATAGTCAATTTCATCTTTAGTGATATTTTTAGAAATGGTTATTCTAACTGTTCCGCTCGCAAGTTCTGGACTTAATTTAATTGCTTTAAGCACGTGAGATGGTTCAGGTGAGCCAACGCTGCAAGCCGAACCAACGGAGATTGCGATGCCTTCCATATCAAGCATCATCATTAGCGCTTCGCCGTCAATCATACCAAACGAAAGGTTAATGCTGTTTGGCAGTCTTTGGAACTTGTGCCCGTTTAACTTAACATAAGGGATTTCCTGCATAACCTTATCAACGAAGTAATCGCGCATTTTTTTGAGTTTTTGCCCGTTAACAATAATGTCTCGGCAAGTAATTTCGCACGCCTTGCCAAGCCCTACTGCGCCTGCAACATTTACAGTCCCGCCGCGCATATTTCTTTCTTGGTGTCCGCCGTGAATAAACGGTGCGATTTCAACGCCGTTTTTAATGTAAAGCGCGCCAATACCCTTTGGTCCATTGATTTTATGCCCTGACAATGTCAGCATATCAATGCCCATTTCGTTGACGTTAATGTTTACCGCACCAATTGCTTGGGTTGCGTCAGTGTGGAAAAGCACGCCGCGCTCTTTGACTGTTTGCGCGATTGCTTTAATGTTTTGGATTGTCCCAATTTCGTTATTTGCGCTCATAATTGAAACAAGCAAGGTGTCGCTGTCGAGGTTGTGCAAAAGTTCAGCAATACTAACTAATCCGTCGGCGTCAACTGGTAAATAGGTAATCTTGAAACCTCTTGACTCAAGGTATCTGCACGTATCCAAAATTGATGGGTGCTCAATTTGGGATGTGATAATGTGGCGTTTGCCTGTCGCCAAAAACTTTTCAGCAATCCCGATAAGTGCCCAGTTGTTGGATTCGGTTGCGCCGCTAGTAAAATAAATTTCGTCCGCGTTTGCGCCAATTGCTTTTGCAATCCTTTCGCGCGCGAGGTCGAGGGCAGAATTTGCGTCGCGCCCGAATGAGTGCAGCGAGTGTGCGTTGCCATATTCAACAGTAAAATAAGGCATCATCTCGTTGAGCACTTCGTTTGAAACGAACGTAGAAGCGGCATTATCTAAATAAATTTTGTTCATTTTATCTCTCCTAATCAATTATAGATTTTATCACAAATGTGTCATTTTGTCAATATTGATAGCGCATAACAATTGGTTTTGCTGTAAATTTTACTGCGCACATTATATTTTGTGGATAAAACACTCATTTTAAACAAGTTTTTGCAACACTTTAGCGGCTGCAACTGCGTCGTCTAACGCTCTGTGCGCTGAAACGAGTTCGACGTCTAGCGCGGTTACGACTGTTTTTAGTTTATAGTTTGGCAAGCCTTTCAACTTTTTGCGTGCGATGACGAATGCGTCAATTTGCTCGTTGTCGAAGTTGTAGAGAATTGATTTCCCGTATTTCATCAAGAACTTCGCGTCGAAGTCGATGTTGTACGCGGACAAAACGCAGCCGCGCGTAAACTTGTAGAAGTCCGCGAGCACCAACTCGTAAGGCGGCGCGTTTTCAACCATCTCCTGCGTGATGTGCGTCAAGTTGGTAATTTCCTCTGGAATTGGAACGGGCGGTTTAACCAAACTTTCAAACGCGTCGGTAAGTTTTCCTTTCTCGATTTTGACTGCGCCCAACTCAAGGATGTAGCAATCCTCGACGTTCAGCCCTGTTGTTTCAAAGTCAAACATAACTATGTCGTGCGTCATCAGATACTCGGAAATTTCCTCTGGCTCATTTTGGTCGAGCAGGTTCATTTGCGTCATTTCGATGTATGGCTCAGGTTTTACAACTAAGTACTCGTCAAATGGTTTTCGCCACTCGGTATTGTCCTCGGGTTTCTCGCCTATGCTCGCGTAGAAAATTGCGCTAATTTTAAAGGAAAACCTATTGTTGTAGTTTTCGTAGTTGCCCAAAACCGCTATTTCGTCGTCGAGTTTTAGCTGCTTGATTGTTTCTTGCGTGCTTTGCGTTGGAAAGTACACACACAACATTTTGCCCCAGTGGTCTTCAATGGTTATGTTGTAAAAGGTCTTCTCTTTCCCCTCTTCTTCGGGTTTCGCCTTTTTAGGGGTAAATGTGCGCTCCTTAATTTCGCGGACGAAGCCAGCGATAATGTACTTGTCGCCGACTGCCTTGAGTTGGTCAATGCGGATTGCTATGTTTTCGGGGATGTCGCCAAAGAGTTTGTCTTTTAACTCAATTTCGTAGACCTTGTCCTCTTCCGAAATTGAAACGTCGCGCAGGTAGTTGAGTTCCGTCCTGTGATTGTCGTTCATTTTTAGGACACTTGCGAGGTCTTGCTCAGCCATTGTGTCGTTCATTGAAATGGCGAAGTTTGCACAAATGTTTTCTTCCAAAAATTGTTTTAGGAGCGCTGGCAAGTTCTGCGCCTGAAACATATCGTACATAGACTTTGTCAGGCTAACGACAACCTCAAAGTTGTCGTAGTTTTCGTTTTGTGGAGCGTCAACTTTCTCGATGGGTTTAACTGAGATGTTGTTTTGGCTAAGCAAAGTATCTGCAAACTTGGCGTTTTCTTTAAAAAACTCCTCGGCAAAGTGCCAAACCACTTCGTCGTCGACATAACTTTTTTTGTAAGCGAGGATGACTTTATACTTGTTTTCTAAGTATTTTTCCGTCAACTCCTGTATTTGATTTTTTTCAATCTCAGTTACAATTCCAAATGCATCTGGAAAAAGAAGTTGGATGCCAACTTCTCCAGTTTTTGTATTAAATTTACTCAAATTCAATTTCATTTGCCCATATTTAGGGTTAGCGTTAGCTAAATATTCAATATAATCCATAATTATCCTTTGTCAAAGTAAAAAGTGTATTAGGTCGATTGCGACGACAAAAACCAGCAGAACCATCAGTCCCCAGAAGTGAATTTGCGCCTCAATCTCCCGCTTTATTGGCTTGCCGCGTATCCATTCAATTGTAGTGAACACCATTCGCGACCCGTCGAGCGATGGGATTGGCAGAATATTGAAAACCGCCAAGTTTACCGCGATGAACGGCAGGAACACAAACAGGTTTGCAATCGACTGCTCGGTGTACGACGCGATTGTTGTAATTGTAGATATGGGACCCGTAACCCCGCTGAGTGCGACCTGCCCAGTAACTAACATAAACAGGAACTGCAGTACTTGCCACGCCATTTCAAATGTCATCGGAACACTTCTAGCGATTGCCGTCCACAGGTTTTGCGGAGTCGGCGCAACAGTTATTCCTAGGTCAAAATATGTTTTGCCGTCCTCGCCCTCTTTGGTTGCCAAAACAAGGTACGACTGCAACTCTGTGCCGTCGCGCTCAATTGTTATGACGACGTTTTCGTCATCCAAGTGTTTGTTCAATAGCACGTTGAAGGTGTTTCCGTCCGAAAAGTCGATTGCAACGCCGTCGACCTCGGTAATAACATCTCCGACCTGCAAGTGCGCGTTTGCACCTGCCGTGTCGACGCTTGAAACCTTGGGTATATCGTAACCAAAGGAGACGAGCAAAATGATTGTAAACAAGATTGCAGATATAAAATTAAACAGGACGCCTGCAAACTGGACGATGAGGCGTTGCCAGCAAGGTTTTGAGTTGAAGTCGCCCTCGTTTTCTTCGGCGGTATCCTCCCCCGCAAAAGCGCAGTAGCCACCGAGCGGAAAAATGCGGATTGAAAAAATCTCGCCGTTTTTCTTTTTCTTGGAGTAAATTGCCTTACCAAAACCTATAGAAAACTCGTCAATTTTAAACTTGAAAATTTTTCCAGCAATATAGTGCCCAAATTCGTGAATTGTAATCATTAGCAACAATACACAAATTGCAAGGGCTATGTACCCGACATAAGTCAGCACACCTAAAAAGGTTGTTGTCAATTGCGTTATCATACAACTCCTCATTTACTGCATATTTATGCAAAAAGCGGAATACAAATTCCGCTCGCATAGTTTAAAAGAATATAATAAAGAATAACAGAACGAACACCAAGCAGAAACATATGCCGTTCAATCTATCCATAATTCCGCCGTGCCCTGGGAAAATTCGTCCAAAATCTTTTACAAACGCTTTGCGCTTTAGGTAACTTGCAAACAAGTCGCCTGCGCTTGTTGCGAGCGCGCCAAACAAGCCGAGCAATGCAAACTGCCATACGCCCACTTTTTCAGCCACAAACAACGCGTTTGTTGCGTCAACTGCGGTAAACAGCACGTACATAAGCATACTTGCAAGCGTTCCGCAAACAACCCCACAAATGAAGCCTGAAACTGTTTTGTTTGGGCTGACTAGCGGGCAAAGTTTCCTGCCCCTAAACAGCATACCGCCGAGCATCGCGAAAGTGTCTGTTGCCATTGAAATTGCAAACACGAGCAAAATGGCGAACATTCCAACAATAACGTTGCTAGCAGACTTGTCGACTAGTTGCAAGTCGGCGACGTGGTTCAAAATAAACATCAGCGACAACAAAACTATTGGATAAACTATTATATTCAACGTCGTCAACGATTTATTCATCAAATAATCACGTGGCGAGTCAAATTTCTCTTGGTCATAAACAATTTTAGCCTTGAAACAAAACGGAATTACCAACAAAATAATTGCGACAACTATCATCAGCGACAGTTCGACAATCAACAATTGGTAGAACTGCATTTCCAAAAACTTTGCTGCTAAAACCAGCGCGAAAAACGCAACAGGATACGCGTAAGTAATCGACTCAAACGCAGTGTTCCCCCTTCTCTTATACAATTTCAGCATTTCATAAACTGAAACCAGCACAACTCCTAACCAAAATACGTCAAATACAATTGGCTCAAAGTATCTTAGAAAAAATACACACAATAGCGCCCCCAAAATAACTATTGCTGAATAAACTCTGTCCTTCATCATAATGTGTTCCCTAATAATAATTTTTATTAAAACAAGCTTGTCCTAACTGCGAAAAATTGCACGAAAATGGCGTTTTTTTACTGCCATTTCCGCGCTTTACAATCAAATTTTCATTTAATTGAGCCAAACTTGCGGTTGCGTTTTGAATAATCAATCAACGCTTTATTTAACTTCTTTGGCGTAAAGTCAGGCCAAAAAGTTTTAGTAAAATACAACTCAGAATACGCACACTGGAAAAGCAAGAAGTTGCTTAACCGAATATCGCCTGCGGTGCGAATAATGAAGTCGGGGTCAGGCAACCCGTGCGTGTAGAGTGCGTTTGCAAAATCCTGTTCGGTAACGACCGTTTTGTTCTGCGCCAAAAGCGTGTTACAAGCGCGCACGATGTCGTCGCGTCCGCCATAGTTAAGTGCAATATTGAGGATGTGCCCATCGCAATGCTGCGTATCGTGCTCCGCTTGCCTGATTGCGTCCGCCAAGTCTTGTGGCAGGCGCGTTACGTCGCCCGAAATCCTAAGTTGCACATTGCACTCATTAATTTCACGGGTGCGCTCACTGTCGCTTTTTTCGTTGTATTGGGAGATAAAATCTTTTAACAAATCAAAAATGTAGTCAACCTCTTGTTGCGGTCTTTTCCAATTCTCCGTGGAAAAGGCAAAAATCGAAACGCAATATATGCCGATATTGAAGCAGTGGTCAACTATTTTTTCGAGCGTCTCGGCTCCCTTTTTATGCCCAAACTTACGCGGCATTCGTCGGCGCGTCGCCCAACGCCCGTTGCCGTCCATAATGAACCCTATATGCTTAGGCAATAACTCTTTTTCAATCAATTTCATTATCAATCCTTTCGTGCCATAGCGCAAGTCATATGAAGGCACATATTTCCTATTTATAGTTTACGCCGAAATTTACAACTTGTTACCCCATATTAAAGGATTGCAGTTTTTGCGTTTTTTATACTTCCATCAATTCATTTTCTTTGTCTTTGGTCATTGCGTCGACCTTTCCTGTTGCGTTATCAAGAATTTTTTGGATTTCTTTTTCAGCAACTTCGAGTTCGTTTTCGGTAATCTTGCTATCCTTTTTCAATTTTCTATAAATGTCAATGCAATCTCTGCGCAAGTTTCTCATCGCAACTTTGCGATCCTCGCACATTTTTCTAACAGTTTTAACAAGTTCCTTTCTTCTTTCCTCGGTTAAAATTGGAAGAGAGAGGCGAACAACTTTCCCGTCCTCGCTTGGGTTTAAGCCCAAATCGGAAGCTTGGATTGCTTTCATAATTTCTCTAATAGTTGTTGCGTCCCAAGGCGAAATAACAATTGTTCTTGGGTCTGGGCACATAATGTTTGCCATTTGGTTGACGGGCGTCATTGTGCCGTAGTACTCGACCATAAGTTTGTCAAGCAAACGAGGGTTAGCTCTGCCCGCTCTGAGTCCGGCGAGTTCGCCAGCGAATGAAGCGACCGATTTATCGAGTTGCTCCGACATATCTTCTATATAAATTTCATTTTCCTGATTTAAAAATAACATTTCAACACCTTCCTTAAGTAAATTAGAAACTCCGCACACGGCAAATTTCCTGCCGCGCCTTTCCAATTCTTTGCTAAATATTATACTAAAAAAAATTTAAAAAAGCAACTAAATATAGTTGCTTTTTCATATATACGCGCCTAACAAGCGCCTAATTATTTATAATTTCGTCCGCGTCAACCTTTGGCAGGTTGCTGTCGTCGTCGTTTTCGCTACTTTTACTCATATTTTGCGATGTTTCAACTGTTTTTGAAGTCTTTTTCTTAAAATACTTGAGCAAGTCAGTCTTATTTTCCTGTCCTTTAACGAGACGGGCGATGTTTGAGCGGTGGAAGAAAATTGTAAGCGCCAAAATCATTGCAAGCACGACGTACATAAGCGCGCTTGCGTTTTCTGGCATAAAGCACAATTGCAGCACGACTAGCAATGTTACAAACGTCATTGACATAACGCTCATATATTTAACGAGCAGCATTACCAAGAAGCAGACTAGGAATATAACGAGCGTGCAAATTGGTTGCGCAACTATAAACATACCGAAAACCGAAGCGACGCCCTTGCCGCCCTTAAACTGGTACACAATCGGGAACGCGTGCCCCAAAACTGTTGCAAACCCACAAAGGTAGAGGGCGAGGTAACTGTCATTTGTTCCCACCAAAACAACCCCATTCTCAATCCCTGTATATCCGCCAAAAACAAGCACTGCGACGAACGCAGGCAGCGCCCCCTTCAAAATGTCGAGCAAAAACACTGCCACGCCCGCCTTTCCCCCGAGAGTTCGCAATGTGTTCGTCGCCCCTGGGTTGCCGCTTCCCTGCTTAGTTATGTCAACCTTGTGCCTGCGCGCAATCACGCGAGCCCAACTAATGTTTCCTAACAAATACGAAAATATAACCAACGCTATTAATAAAGTTATAGACATTTTATCTCCTTAATTATATGTATATAATTTTACCACAATAACCAAAAATATACAAGGGTTTTCCTATTAAAAACACGCAAAACGCGGCAAAAGCAACAAAAAATCAAGGTCGTCTCCAACCTTGATTAATTAAATTGCATTTTGTTATTAATTGTTTTCTTTTGACAAGACGACGTCATCCCTGCATAATCAAAACAAAACAAATTCATTAGGCAAAATTAGTCAGCGTTCCAGTCTCTCTTTTCCATACCTTCGCCAACTTCGTAAACAACAAATCTGCGGATAGCAATTTTCTCTCCGATTGTCATTGTTGCGTCGTTGATAAGGTCGATAATCTTGAAGTCTGGGTTTTTAACATAAGTTTGTTCCATCAAGCAAACTTCGCCGTAGAATTTTTCAATTCTTCCATCAACGATTTTTTCAGCGATTGCTTCAGGTTTTCCCTCTTCGATTGCTTGCGCCTTAGCGATTTCTTTTTCTTTAGCCAAAACGTCAGCAGGAACATCCTCACGTGTCAAATATTGTGGACGCGTTGCAGCGATGTGCATTGCAATGTTGTTGCAAAGTTCAGCAAACTTGTCTGTTTTAGAAACGAAGTCTGTTTCGCAGTTTACTTCAACCATTACACAAATTTGTCCTTGGCTCATATGGTTGTACATTCCAACCCTACCATTTGATGCAATTCTGTCGCTCTTCTTAGCGGCTTTTGCAATTCCTTTTTCACGAAGCCAGTCGACTGCCTTGTCGAAATCTCCGTCGCACGCTTCAAGCGCCTTTTTGCACTCCATCATTCCAACGTCTGTTTTTGCTCTTAACTTAGCAACATCTTGTGCAGATACCATAATTTTTCTCCTAATTTTTATTATTTTTAAAAAATATCGTGCACTCGCCCGCAGCCGCAAAATCCTATGCTTAACCTGCCAACACGAGGTTTTTGCAACCGCTTAAGCGCGCACACAAAGTTGTTTGTCAATTAATATCGAAGTGTTAGATTTTAAATAGTTTAAGAAAGTTTAAATTGCAATTATTTGTTTTCTTCAGATTCTTCAATCTTTTCTTCAATTGTTTTTTCTTTCTTTTCTTCTTTTACTTCTTTTGTTTCTTTCTTTTCTTTAGTTTCAGGCTTTTTGTCGTCCTTCTTTACTGGCTTCTTTGCCTTCTTCTTAGCCTTTTTGTTAGCTGCGTCTTCAGCAAGTTCGCTCTCGATAGCGGACGAAACGTCTGTTGTTTCAAGTGCCTTAGCGATGTCAAATGACTCATCTTCGTCAAGTGCGCTTCTGTCGATTTCAATTCCTTCGCGTGCTTCGATAACAGCGTCAGCGAGTGAACCAGCAATCAACTTAATAGCACGGATTGCGTCGTCGTTACCTGGGATACAAATATCAACATCGTCAGGGTCGCAGTTTGTGTCAATCAAACCAATCAAAGGAATGTTCATCAAGTGTGCTTCCTTGATTGCGATTGCTTCTTTCTTAGAGTCAACAACGAAAATCAAACCTGGCATTGTAGTCATATCACGGATACCGTTCAAGTTCTTAGCAAGTTTTTCGTGTTCTTGTTTAAGCTTAACAACTTCTTTCTTTGGAAGAAGGTCGAATTCACCTGTCTTTTCCATTTGTTCGATTTTCTTCATTTTTTCAACTGAAGAACGAATTGTCTTGAAGTTTGTAAGCGTTCCACCAAGCCAACGGTTGTTGATGTAGAACATTCCGCAACGTTTTGCTTCTTGCTCGATTGCTTCGCTAGCTTGTTTTTTAGTACCGACAAACAAAATTGTTTTGCCTTCCTTAACTGCTTCTTTAACATAGTTGTACGCTTCTTCAGCGAGTTTAACTGTGTCCTCAAGGTTAATGATGTGGATATCATTTCTTGATGTGAAGATATACTTCTTCATTTTAGGGTTCCATTTTCTTGTTTGGTGCCCGAAGTGAACCCCCGCTTCAAGCAACTGTTTCATAGATACTATTGGCATAAACTTTATAACCTCCTCGTTTTGCACCCTCAAAGGTTGAAACTCTGCAAAGAACCTAAGTTTAGGCACGACTTTGCAAATGCTCTTTGAGTGATTTATATATGAACTTTCATATATTACCACATTCTAAAAAAAAAATCAATGATTTTTCACATCTTTTTCATTTTTTATCAAATAAAAATAGCGTCGCGGCGAACTAGACTCGCGACGACGCTAAAATCATTACTCGACTGGGATAATTTTGATGTTGTCAATAGATTTTCCTGTTGAATCTTGCACGATTTGCACGATTTGGGCAACTTCACTCGCTTCAAGATTTGTGTCTTTGACGATTACGTTAACGTTAGACGTTGTCATTGTTACAATGCTGTCGTCAAAACCTTTTGACTTAATAAGCCCTTCAAGCACAAGTTCTTGCTCCATAAGTTTTACAAGTTCAACCTTCTTGTTCTCTGCGATTTTCTTTGCTTCTTCAGACGCTGACGTGCTTGAAATTATTGCATCTAGGTACAAAACCTCTTGACTGCGAGTTGCTTGACGCTCCGACCTGTATGTAGAAAAGAAGTTTGCGGACGTAACTGTCGAAGTGGTTGGCTGAGTTGGCGTATTGTTGTTGAGTGCCAAGTTCAAAAACCCTGTTGCGACCAATAACACCATCATCACGCTTAGGACAATAATTTTCTTTTTCTTGCTAACCATATTTTCATTCTCCTTGTTTGGTTGTTTGATTTTATATTATATATAATGTAAAGTTTGTCCGAATTATTACACTTTTTTAATCGTTTTTGAAAAGTTTTTACCGCGCAAAACCTCCCTCTTTCGCAGTCGTCAAATTGCGCCAAATTGCGACTCAAAACGCGTTAAAATATATGCAAATTTTAACAAATCCCTTAAAGTATACGCGTATGCAAGCCTGCATTAAAGCAATTAAGAAAAACTGCAAAAAAATGCTATGCTAAAATCTCGATGTTGCCGCTCGGGATTGTCAAAAGGGCTTGGATTGCCTTTAGGATGTTGAGTTTTACGTTCACGTCGTTTGCGCCCTCCGCGACAACCACTATACCCGAGATTTTAGGCATTACTTCAAGCAAAACTATGGGCTCATCGCCGTTTTTGCCATCGATTATTATTGGTTTTTCAATAATTTCTACATTTTCGGTCTTGGTTGTAACGCCGTTTTGGGTGGAAGTATCCGTTTTTTTGTTGGTTTCAATCGTTTTTGCAATTATGAGTTCACTGCTGGATGAGATGGTTATGACGACGCTTACCTGCCCCGCGCCTTGGATTTTTGAGAGGGTGTTTTCAAGCCGCACCTCAAGTTCCTTAACGTACTGACTTGCGCTCGTGTACTGAATGTCGGTTACAGACTCGGACGACTTGTTTGAGGTGTCGCCGCCCTTGCCGAGCGCGCTAAAATAAATTAAAAACATTAGCGAAATAATCAATACGGCGATGACGATTTCGATGTTTTTTATGCTTTTTAGTTTTTTAAAAAAGGGCAACTTTTGCAAAAGGCTTTCCTTTTTTGTGCTTTTCTCTTCACTCATAAATTTCGATGTCCTCTTCTTCGATTTCGACGACTTTTAAAACGTATTTTATCGCCACGCTTCGACTTATGTACTGCGAGCAGTTTGAAATGTCGACGCAAATTTTGTCGATTGTGTACTCGTTGTTGTCCATATTGGAAACAATTGTTACTTTAATTTGATTGTACCCCTCTTCGGAAAACGCCCGTTCTATGGCGGTTGAAAACGCGCTATCTTTCTGCGACTTTATGACATTTAGGTAGTTTTTGTCGATTTCAACTGTTGCGGTGTCAAACGAGAAATCGCCGCGCTTTATGTTCGTTATGAATGTTGGCAGCGGCGCAACGATTGTAAAAACAACAAACAAGACGTAAATGCTTTGGACATACTTTTTAACTTGTCCGTCTACAAGCATAAGGTCGACAACTATTCCCACAAGGATAATGCCGACTATGCTTAAAATGTACGACGCCAAAAACTCCATACTATTTTCTCAAAATACCAACAATCACTGCGCAAATTAGCCCGATTGCGGTCGCAAACAGCGCGTCCCAAACAAAGGTTAGGTCTAGGCTAAAGGATTTGTTGAGCGCCGAAAACAGCAAAAACGACAACACGGAAAAGAGTACGCCGACAATCATTCCTTTGTACAGGTGTTTTTCACTCGAAACCTTTAAGCAAGCGACTACGCCAAAGAAAATTGCGACAACTTTGATAACTTGGTTGACAATTTCAATTGTGTTTTCGCCTAGCGACATCCATTTGACGATAAACGCAAACACAAGTATTGCAACCATTGCGACGCCCAGCGCGACAAACGCCCCCTTGCTAATCGCAAGCAAAAAATTTGTTTTTCTTACATTCTCCACTTTGTGCCTCCATTGCAATATCATATGAAAAAAACATTGACATTAGAACTTTTTAATCGCGTTACCCTGCTTGGGTAAATTTTTCAGTAGGTGCAGTGCTTTAGAGCGCGCAAACTGAGTTGCATTGCATAATTTTGTAAGCGATGGCGAAGCGGTGGCGAATTAAGCTCTAATGAAAAAAAGCGGTAAAATTGCCACTTTTTTTCATTAGAATATAATAAATGATTTCATTTATTTTAATACAAAGGAGAAAGTTGTATACTTTATTTGTAAGGAGATAGTTATTTCATTAGTATTTGCAAGTGCTTTGCATTCATATAATCTTGCAGTGCGCAGTTTTTGCAATTGTACGCGGCGCGTTTTCTTAAGTGCACGCGGTCGCAGTTTGCGTCTACTCATGCGAATAGACTACCAACATCTTGAATTGTACGCGCAGACTGAATAATTATGGTTGACATTCATTAACTAAACAATTATGCTTGAGTTGACGTTTGGAGTTGTTATTTTGTAATTGATTTGCGCGGTTTCGACAAGTGAAACATTAACGCTGCGCCCGTTTGCTTTTGCACCCGTCAAACTCGTGTACTCAATTTTCCCGTAGTAGCCAAACACAAAGCAGATGCGCAAAGTTTTGTCGTAATTCCTAAGCCTGCTAAAAGTAAGCGTCATATTTGCAGTCGGTTGCACTTGCATAACAAGTTCGTCCCCAATAAACACGTACACCATAAACTGTTGCGCACTTGCGTCGTAGTTTTGGCACGACAGCGTAACCGTTTGCACGAACACATTCCATTTTGCGTAAAGCGAAATGGTTGTATAACTCTGGTCTGCGCTAAGTTGCGTAACTTTGTTGCTTACGCTTGCGCAGTTCGAGTCGTTTAAGTACCAGCCCTCGAAGATATACCCGCCTCTTGTCGGCACATCTAGGATTGTTGGCGTTCCGTTAAGATGGTCTTGCGCGTATGTTGCGCTATGTGTTCCACTGAACGCAACACCGCCTTGGTCGTAGTAGTTTATGGCTATCGCGCCCTCTTGCCACTTACCATACAGAGTTTCCGCGCCGTCGCAGTTGTAGTCCCACGCAGTTGTGCACGCGCTATCCGTGTAAAGCGCGAGCGTGTGGTTTTCTTTGCTCACTCCAAGCAGTGTTTCAATCGCGTGAGAACTGGTTGTCCCGCTCGCAACGCTTATTTTTTGGCTTTTATTTTCGGCGGTATTGCTTGGGTTAGGATAGTTTATGGTTAGGTTGTAACACTGCACAACGCCGCCTGTTACGCTGCCGCCTGTCTCAATTGTTACATATTCATCTGGTGGCGTGTCCTGCGCACACGAAACTTGCCCGTCTAGCGTACCATTGACTGCAAGTTTTGAGCCTTCCGCCATTGAAATGTTTGCTTTTGCTTCCCCTTCGACAGTAACTTCGACATCTTCAGCAACCCCATTGCGATTTTTATAGTTTTTCATAACAATGTCCTGTATTCCCTCAGGCGTCCCTGTAAAAGTTGTGTTCTTAAGTTTTACGGCTGGTCCCGTTTCGCCTTTTGATTCATAGTATGATGATGTATCATAAGTTCGTATATCAATTACCATCTGTGTTACTTCTTCGCTGTCGAAAGTACAATTGTCAAATTCCGTAACTGCCATATATAGCAACATAGATGATTCCCCTTTGTTCTTTCTAAACGTTGTGTTTTTTATGCGAAAATCAGCTGCAGTTTCATGGTCTCCAAGACAGGATACGCAGGCAATATTCTCCTCAAATATACAATTATCAAATATTTGCACAGCGAAATCGTAGCAAGGTTCAAAAATATAGCAAGAAAAAGTTCCAATGGAATTCACACTTGTGCTTGTCCCCACATTATTAGAGAATGTTGTGTTTGTGATTGTAAATTCAGAATCAGCATTCTCAATTGATGAACCGTCATTCCCTACCCAGTTATTGTTAAATATTGAATTATTTATTTTAACTTGAGTAAAAGGCAACCCGTACGCATGATTATACTTACCAACCCTAGAACCTAAGGCACCCGCCTTATGGTGTCCAGTCGCCGCATTAGTGTCAAAAGTACAACGTTCAAACTGCGCCTGCTTAATATTTCTTACTTCCACTGCCCCGCTATCTGTATAATACGACGCATTATTAGTAAAATCAACATCTGTGAATGTTGCATTTTGCACAGGAAATGCTGTTGTAGGAATTTCCGTGTCAGTTTCTTCAAGTAGCAAATCAAGCCCAAGTTTGACAGCCCCACCATCCTTGCCTACATTGTGATGAAAAATGCTGTTGCTAATTTGTAAGGTACCTTTAACTTGCGCAAGAGCCGAACCAGTTGCCGTTTGCGAATAAATATTACTCATTTTGAGATTATCCGCAATCAAAGTGCCGTGAGTTGTAATTGTAGAATAATTAGTTTTAGGGTCGCTATCTGCCGAACCGCTAGCAAAATTTATAGTATCAGTAGGCAGTTTTATATCGTCAAAATCAATATCCCAACCAGTTGCGCCACCGTCTATGTTTAGGTTGTTAATTGTGAGTTGCGCGTCCTCTGCTACGGCAAAAACCGTGTTTGCCCACTGCGATTTGTCAAGCAGGTAGTTTGCACCTTCAATTGTCAGGTTTTTGCCAACAAGCGCCGCGCCATCGGTAAGGATTATGTTGCTTTTTAGTTTAAGTGTATCGTTGTTTAGCGCAGAGGTAAACGCGTCTTGGAAGTTTGCAAATGCGCTAACTTTTGAGCCATTGCGCCAAACCTCAATTACCCCGTTTACGTCCGCGGTCGGCGTGTATGTTTTCACAAACGGCGTGTACCCGTACAAAACGACGTTTCCGCTTGCCGTTGCGTAACTAATATGCGAAACACAAAGTATCGCGTTTTCGTTCAACATAACAAACGTTGCGGCTTTGCTGTCCGTGC
>CAZSGM010000004.1:0-115584 GCA_964606505.1 uncultured Lachnospiraceae bacterium
CTATAATCAATTAAAATCCTCCACAAAAACCACTCGCAACTTACCAACCATTTGCCCAATACTCACTCAGTACTTACCAACTGCGCCACATCACTCCCCACTATGCCACTACTTGCTCACTACCCTTCACTGCTCGCCCGTTTTTCGCCCCACGCGCCTCATTCGTCCGCCCCCACAAAAAAAGCCCGCACTTTGCAACAGCCTTTGTTGCTCGCGCGAACTTTATAGCTAAGCAGTTAATTGCGAAAAGAAAATTATCCGCATTAACTCTTTCTAGCATATGTACCAATTGTAAGCAAGCATTACTCCACGGTAACCGATTTAGCGAGGTTTCGCGGCTTATCGGGGTCGAGCCCTTTTAGCAAGGCGGTTTTGTAGGCAAGCATTTGCAGCGGATAAATTGAGATTAGCGACATAAGCGTTTGGTCAGTGGTTGGAAGTTTTATCAAGTGGTCGACAATGTCAAGTTTTACGTCAAACTGCGTTATCAAAACAACCTTAGCACCCCGCGCCTTAACTTCGTAGATACTGTTAACTGTTTTATCCAACAACTCCTTTTGCGTCGCGACAACCACAACAAAGGTTTCCTTGTCAATAAGCGCGAGCGTGCCGTGCTTCAACTCCCCCGCGCAAAGCCCCTCGCTGTGGATGTTTGAAATTTCCTTCAACTTAAGCGACGCCTCTTGACTGGTTGCACAGTCAACGCCGCGCCCGATAAAAAACACCCGCTCGGCGTTCATTATCTGCCCAGCAACCCTGTCGACCTCCGCAAAGTCAAACGTCCTCAACTTGCAGCAAATATCCTCAACCTTACTTTTGAGCAAACAATTTCTGTAGTTCAGCCCGTTTTTCGCGCAATAGGTGTACTCAATAAACGCAAACAACGCAGTAAGTTGTGCGCTATACGCCTTGGTTGACGCAACGGCGATTTCGGGGCCTGCCTTGGTTGGAATTATGTAGTCGGCAAGTTTGTTTATGCTCGAACTAGCAACATTGGTTACTACGATTGCGGGGATGTCGTTCGCTTTCGCCTTTTTAAGTGCCTCAATCGTGTCGGCTGTTTCGCCACTTTGGCTAACAAACAAGCAAACCTCATTGTTGCGCGGCAAAAGTTTTTCGTAACGGTACTCGCTGGCGTAATAGCAGTCAACAAAAATGTTTCGCTGTCGGGCGTAGTACGAAACGGTGTTGCCCGCGTTATATGCCGTTCCGCAACCAATAATGCTAAAGTGGCCGGCGGCAGCCAGCAACTGCGAGGGGATGTTTGTCAAAGGATTTTTTAAGGTCTCAAACTCCCTCATCGTCATCTCAATGGCTTGCGGAACCTGCATAATCTCCTTGTGCATAAAATGCTCAAACGCGCCGCGCGAAATGTCCTCGCTGCGCAAACACATCTTTTGATACTTGATTTCTTTTGCGTGAAGTTTGGAGTCAAACAAGTAAACGTCCTTATTATCTATCCAAATTATGTCGTTTTCTTCCATAACATAATATTCGTCCGTCTTAGAAACAAGCGCATTCACGTCGCTTGCAAGGTAAAACCCTGTTGCTGCCCTACCTAAAATTAGGGGACTATCCTTTTTAATTGCGAAGATTTGGTTATGTAAATTTTGAAACATTATGGCGATTGCGTACGAACCGACCAGCAGCGAGGAGAGTTCCTGAACCTTTTTGAGTTCGCTTTCGCACTTACTCTTTTGCAGTAGTTGTGCAATTGTTTCGCTGTCGGTCTCACTTTTGAAGCGGACACCCTGTTTTTGCAGACTGCCTTTAAGAGTTTCAAAGTTTTCGATTATTCCATTGTGGACGATTGCTACGGAGTTGTTTTCGCTTAGGTGCGGGTGCGCGTTTTTGTCGCTGGGGTCGCCGTGCGTTGCCCAACGAGTGTGTCCGATACCGCAGTGCGCGTTCTTGAACTCGGTTTTGCAAGCCTCGGCGAGTTTGTCGACCTTGCCCCTGCGCTTGATGAGTTTCAGCCTGTCATTTTCAAAACAACACAACCCCGCCGAGTCGTAACCGCGGTACTCAAGCAGTTTGAGCAAGTCCAAAATTTCGCGTTTTGCAGACTTTTCGCCAACGTATCCTATTATGCCACACATACTTTCACCTCATAACATTTTATGCGCGACTTGTATTGCCCGTGAATGGCGTGGCGTGCTTTGCTAAATGCTTAATGAGGCAACTGCTAATAGTAATGCAATTAATGATAAGAATGCCTTATTTACAAACAAAGCCTTATTTGCATAAAGGTATCATTTTGTATAAAGACCTACTTACGTAGAAACCATAAACGCAAAAAAAGACAAGACATCAAAACATTGGTTTCTAGTTCTTGCCTTTTTATTGTTGCTGTAGGGTTAACAGCCTATGACGTTTTTATCTACTTCTGCTATTCCCAGCATGCGGTAAAGTGGGTTCCGACATAAATTGTTATTGTGTCGCCCGCTTGGTAGTACTTGCCGTCGGCGTTGTTGTACCAACCTGCAAAGGTTTTGCCACTAACCGCCGTTGGTTCAGGTAGTGTATAAGTATTGCCCTCGGTTATCCACGCAGAGTAACCGTCGCTCGTTGATAGTTTATACTTATAGTTTCCGCTAGCATCAGTTGGGTAAGCGCACGCGTGTGCGTAGTCAATTGCTATATATTTTGTAACATCAAAAATTGTTCTCGAACCTTTAAGTTCCGCAATTCTAAAGCCTTGGAAAATGTTTGGGGTAATTATAGTGCTATCGAACTCATCGATCGTGTACATTGTGTCTGTACCTGTTTGCCTTTCGTGAACTTGTTCTGAATTGTACTTTGGTTTCAAATCATCGCCAAGTTCTGCGCAACTGTACATATTGATAAATCCAGTTGAACATAACAGCCCGTTAATAAAGTTGTTTAACTGGTAAGCTGTTACGAGGTTAACAACCATTACCTCTTTAGTAGTCTGCGTTATATTTGTTACCTTAGACTTAATGTTGTACATCTGTCCATTTTCATCGTACAAAACATTGCCGTCTGAGTCTGTTGCAACTTTGATAAATTCCTTGCCAATTTGCGAATGTGAAATATCTATTGTTTTAGCAAAGGTATTGCTTGTTGCACTAAATGCCCTGTGTGAGCCAATAATCTCAATTGACTTGCCGTCTTCAAACTCCATTGTGTAAACTGTCTCTTCTTCATATATTTTTGATATCCATACTGGATACGACGCGCTATAACGCCCCTCATCCATATTCCACGTCAACAGTAAGTCATCGTATTCAATATCTTTAGCCAACTTATATGTGCCGTCCGCAAGTTGAACTTTACTATCTCCCGAAAAACATGGATTATAAGTGTTTTTAATTTCAACCAACAAATAGTTGGCTTTGTTTTTTACTAATGTTTGCTGTGCATAATCGCATACAACAGGGTATTTATAGTGGTTTTTAGTCCCGCCAGAGGTTTGGAATATCACAGTGTTTGTTCCGCTGTTAACATAATAACAACTAATACTTTCAATACAATATTCGTAATACGACTGTTCAGTTTGAGTTAAGTTTAAATTAACGCTTATTTTGGGCGCGAAAGATGAAACAAATGCAAAATCACACGTGTTTGCAAATTTAAATGACTCAGCTGCATCAGTAACTTCATAGGAATCAAGAGTATAAGACTCACTACCATCCTGCGAATTTAGCGAAACGGCATATTGGACGGTAACGAGTGCGGTGGTAGCGTACATTGTTGCTTTAACGTGATTAATAGTTGCGTTATAATTAAATAGTGTAACATCATTCAACGTATTCACGAGCGTACTACCACTTGCATACTTAAGCGTTATTGGAATTGAGTTACTATTTGCGAATGCGTTATTCTCAAAACTTGTGGATGTGCAAGCAGTTATATCCACCATACGAACGCTTGAACTTGCCATAAATGCGTTGCCCATAACCTTTTGAACATCGGACGCAATTGTAACTGAGGTCAAACTTGTTTGTCCTTTAAATGCGTATGGGGCAATAAGTCTACAACCTGTTACTGTTGTTGACTGGCTTGTTGTGCTACAACCAAGCACTATGTCGCCTGCTTTTTTAAGCCCGTTAGTGTCAGGAGTAATTGAAGCATAAAATGCAGTATCACTAAATGCGTTTGACTGGGTAACAGTATTAGTGCCTACGCTTTGGATTTTTGTAAAGTCAAAGTTAACCGTACTTAGGTTTGTGCAACCCGCAAACGCGTCATCGCCAATTGTTTGCAACGAACCATTATTGCTAATGCTGACTAGGCTTGTTTTGTTTTTGAAAGCCCCTGCATCTATTGCGGTTATAGTTGTCCAGCCCGTCCCTGTTGCGCTCCCGTCCATATCAACATCGGTTGCACGCCCGTCAGAACTGAGACGCACTTTATAAGGGATTACAACGCTTGATGATGTATCAGTTGTTGGGGACGCCAAACTGCAGACGCCTGAACTTGTGTAAGTTAGTGCGGAAATATCAGTGTTTATAAGCCCTTTATATGTCATTTGCGTGCGGCTTGTTGAATTGAAGTTTGCCGAAATATCTACGATGACATACATTTTAAAAATTTTACTGCTTTCTTGTAGATTACTGGTAGCGGTATACCTAAAATCGCTCAAAAACGAAAAGACATTGAATGTTTTGCCTTTAACAATTTGTGCTTGGCTACTCAATGCCCCATCGGTCGATGAGATAGAATAAAACTCATTTTTCACGCCTGTTGAAGTCATTGGCGACATAAAAACACTATCGTATGCGTGCGAATTTTGCGCAAAGGTAACATTCCCCGAAAGGCTTGAAAAGTCGTAAATAATTTTAACGTAATACTGAAACTGATTATTTTCGTCGACAACCAATTCAAGCGGGTCGAGCAACATTATATCTGCGCTGTTGTCGCCAAAAGAAAGCGCTCCGTCGGCGCCAACGCTTGTTGTGCAATTTAGTTTTAGACCATTTCCTAGCGTTAGTGCGGGCGACTTGAGGTCAAATGTGATTGCCCCTGTAGCCGTTTTTGCGCTATGTAAAAGTGCGTTACTTAGTGTTATTGCAGCCAAAAACCCCAACGCAAAAACAAGCAGCGCCGCAATAACAACCCACGCTTTGGTGTTGTATTTTTTCTTCGCTACCCATTGTTTTGCCGTCGTCTGAGCGTCGACGGGCGTGCCAAAATCGGTATTTTCTACGCTATCCTTTTTGCATTTTTTATCGGGGTTCTGTGGATAACTATCATTTACCCCCCCCCCCCCCGATAGTTAAGTACTTCACTATTTTCACCTCTTGCACATTTTAGTTATCATATTTATACCACATTGTGAAATAAAAAGTCAAACGCTTTTGCCCATTTATTGCGATGTGATAGTTTTCTTTGCCCACATCGTTTGCAACGGAATCGTAATTTTGCATTATTTAGCAAGTGCTTACATTATTTGTCAAAGCGTTTTAATAAAAACAATTTTGCAAACATTCTGATAAACATTCTGATAAAGTCTCACTGTTGTTTAATCAAATGATTACTCAATTGAGTGATTTCCAGCCAAACATTCACTCAAACGCGAAAATACAAATGTGCACAAAACAAAAAGAGCAACATTAGGCATAACCTAAGTTACTCAATACACATACATTTATTATTTAAGGGCAATTATTTATCAGTGCCGTTTTTGTAGATAATTCTGTGGCAACTCTCGCACTCGATGTAGTCGCTTGTTTTGAGTTTATCCAATCTACCTACGGGGATGATACTCTTACAGCCGCCACAACGCTTTTGCCCGTCCTCTTCGACAACCTGCACAAATGGCGGATACTTGCTTGTGCGCAGGCGCTTGTACGAGTCGAGGAGTTTGGGGTCAACTTCCTTTTCAAGCGTTTCAAGTTTTGAGGACAAATCAGAAACCTTTTCCTCGTACTTTTTAGAAATATCGTCGAGTTCAGTTTGTGCTTGTTTGCGCTTTTCCTTGCTAACTTCTATAGTTTTTCTAGCGTTATTGAATGCTTTCAAAACGTTATCAATGGCGGTCGTTAGGGTTTTGAGGCGGTTTTCGATTACGCCAAGGTTATTGTTGACTTTTTTAATGTTGTCATACAATGTTTTAACGCGCACCTTGTCTTGCATTTCAACCTTTTGCTTTTCCAAAATCTCAACATTTTTAACGTTGTCGTTCATAATCTCGCGCAAACTGTTGAACTCCTTGAGCAGTTGTTCTGCCTTTTTGTCGAGTTCCTTCATTTTATTGCGCGAGTCGTTTGTGATATTGTTTTCGCGATCAATAACCTTTTGCGCGTTGCTTGCCTTGATTTTTTTCTCAATCTGCAACAAATCGCCGTCAATTTTTTGGTATTCTAAAATTTTGTTCATACATTTCCTCTACTTTCTCAATTTGGACTAGCAAATCTTCATATTGTTTAGTTTTTATTTCTTTGGCAACCCTTTTAATCTTGTCAAGATACTGCATAAACTCTTGCGTTGGCGCTTGCAGGTTGGTTTTGCCGAACAAAACCTCGGCGCTCGTCAGTTTGTCCTTGCCGCGTTTTGCCTTAATGACATTGTAAAACTTCCCGCAGTCGTAAAGCACGCTGTCCTCGACAATCTCGTAGTGTTTTGCAAGGCGAGTGCGGACGTACTCGAGTTTTGACATAGGCTGCAAAACGACGACTTCGGGCAGTTTGTTGGGGTTTCTAAACAAAATATCTATGATAAGCTCTCCACCCATCCCTGCCATTATAGCACAATCTGGAACAATTTGCAAATTATTAAATCCGTCCGACAGCACAAACTCGACGGTGTGGTCGCCGAATGTGAGTTTATTTTCGCCGCTTTCGACATTTTCAAACTTCCTATGGACGTAATTTGTTATGTTGGACTTCGCCTTTTCAAGGTTATTTTGGGTAACCTCGCAGGCATAAATTTTGTCCACGTCTTTACAAAGCAACATTTCGCAGAGGTAGCCGTGGTCGCAGCCCACATCGGCGACGACGCGTCCTTCAACAAGGTCGCATAACTTGTTTAATCTCTTTTTCATTAGTTCTCCGAGAATGACTTAAGTCGTTTTGTAATAGTTGGGCGCATAAGTTTTTTGCGCGCTTTTGCCTCAATTTGTCTAATTCTTTCCCTTGTAACGTTAAACTCCCTGCCGACTTCTTCAAGTGTTCTTGGGTGGGAGTCGTCAAGCCCGTATCTTAAGCGAATAACCTTTTGCTCGCGAGGCGTCAAAAAGTTTAACACGCTCAAAATTTGCTCGCGCAACTGGCTTTGCATTGTGATTTCGTTAGGGGATTTGATTGTTTCGTCTTCGATAAAGTCGCCGCGTTTGCTATCGTCCTCTTCGCCGAGCGGACTTTCGAGGCTAAGCGGGTCTTGCGCGATGCGTTGCGTTTCAATAACTTTTGACTCAGGGATTCCCATATATTCAGCGATTTCCGCGGTTGTTGGCTCACGGTTAAACTTTTGCAACAAGTCGCGAGAAACTTTGGCTTGCTTGTTGATTGTCTCAACCATATGGACAGGGATGCGGATTGTCCTTCCCTTATCTGAAATTGCGCGGGTTATGTGTTGTTTTATCCACAATGTTGCGTAAGTTGAAAACCTAAAACCCTTTTTGTAGTCAAACTTTTCCACAGCTTTGATAAGTCCGAGGTTCCCCTCTTGTATTAAATCCATAAGTTGCAAGCTAGACTTGTTTGCGTAATATTTAGCGATACTGATAACGAGTCGCAAGTTTGCCTCAATAAAGCGCTCCTTCGCTACCTCGTCCCCGTTTGAAACGCGCATTGCGATTTCAATTTCCTCTTCGGCTGAAAGCATTGGGAGTCTGCCGATGTCCTTGATGTACAACTTAACTGGGTCGTCCATACTTGCTTGGCTGATAAGGTTTTCGATTGAATACAAATCCTCTTCCTTAAACTGCCCGTCGCTAAGTTGAACGGAAATGCCCTCTTTTTCGATTTCCTTGATTGCGTCGTCAATTTGCTCTTGGCTGGCGTCAAATTTGAGCATATTCATATAAATTTCGTCTTCAGTTAATCTGTTGCCCTTTCTTTTTCCTAGTGCGATAAGTCTGTCAACTTCCGCTTTAAGTGATATTGTTTCCATTTTACTCCTTTAGGGCGCAAAACGCCTAATTAATAAATGCAGTTTTTAATCTTGTAAGTTCTTTGCTAATTTCTCCGATTTTCATAAGAAACTCTGTGCGCTTAGATAAGTCGGTTGCGTTCTTGTAAAGCGTCTCTAGGTCTTTCATTTCGATTTCAAGTGCGCGTATCCTGTTTAAATTCAACGAATTTAGGTACTCCTGCTTGTCCTTTTCTTCGTTTTTAGAAAACGGATAATTCAGCAACTCCGCTATATCCTTGTCCTGTTCAAAATCAAAGTGGTCAAAAAGTTCGCTTATTTTGAACTCCGCGTTTGCGTCGCGCTCTTTAATAATGAGCTGATACAACCTCTGGTAGTTGGTGTTAATAAACGCTAGTGGTTGGTCATAAGTTACGTAACCTTTTTTGTGAATCATACTCGCGAGGATAATCTTGTCTGCCTTTTGGTTAGCGTCGGCAAAGTTTTCGGTAAACTGCTTCAACTCCTCTTGGCTAACTTTCTTTTCCTTTTTAAGTGTTGACATTGTTGAGGTTAAACTTTCACGCACGACGTTTTCGGACACGTTTGCGTACTTTGCGATTGGGCGGACGTAAACGTCTGCTTCCGCAAGGCTCGGCAACTCCCTAATGAGGTCGATAGCCTGTTTTAGGAACTTTGTCCTTTGGTCGTTTGAGTTCATATTGTAACTGTGCGCAATTGAGCGCAGTTTGTAGTCCATCAACTCTTCGGCGTCGTCGATTAGTTTCTGGAACGCCTCTTTTCCGTTCTTTTTCAAAAACTCGTCGGGGTCTTGTCCGCTTGGGATAGTGATAACCTTAACGCTAAGCCCTGCTTTCGACAAAATGTCGAGTGCGCGGAACGTCGCCTTTTGCCCTGCGTTGTCCCCGTCGTAACACACGAGGATGTTGTCGCAAATTTTCTTGAGCAACGCTGCGTGCTGTTCGGTAAGTGCCGTTCCCTGCGTCGCGACGGCGTTTTGGAACCCAAACTGGTGCAGCATAATAACGTCGATTTGCCCCTCAGCCAAAATTAGCGAGTTGAAACGCTGTTCACGCTTGGCGTCGAGGACTTGTTTTAAGCCAAAAATAGCGCGAGATTTGTCGAAAACTACTGTTTGGCGGGTATTTTTGTACTTCGGAACATCTAGGTTGCTGTCGAGTATTCTGCCTGAAAAACCGATTACTTCGGAAAAATTGTTATAGATAGGAAAAACCAACCGCTCAGCGATTGCGTCGTAAACCTTATCATCCTTTTGCGCGGCTATCCCTGCGGTAACCATAATTTGGTTGTCGTAACCCTGTTCATTAAGCTCTCTAACTATAGCCTTGAAGTTTGGGCTGTACCCTATCTCAAAATTTTCGAGTGAGGCGCGGTTAATCTTCCTGTCCCTCAAATAATTTTGCGCCTTGACTGCTGTTTTTTGGTAAATTTGCCTTTTGTAAAACTCTTTAGCGTCGTTTAGCACTTTCAAAACTTCTTTTTTCTCTTTGTTCTTTTCCGCAATCGCCTTTGCGTCGACGTTTTTGTCGTACTCAACTTCCATACCAACGGCGTTTGCAAGAAACTCAACCGCTTCCATAAAACTCAAGTTTTCCATTTTCCTAACAAACTGGACAATGTCGCCCGACTCGCCGCACCCGAAACAATGATAAAAACCCTCGTACTCATCAATAGCAAACGATGGGGTTTTCTCATAATGGAACGGACAGCGCGCCCAGTAACTATTGCCGCGCTTAGTCAACTCTAAGTACTTAGAAGCAATTTGAGAAAAACTACAGCGAGATTTCAAGTCCATAATGAAACCATCTTTTAGTCTATCCATCTATGCTTTTTTCTCCTAAAAATCGCGTTCAAAGGTTAAATACAACCAAAAAACGCAAAATTCCTTTTTTTTATTAAATTTTTTCAAAAATCAAAAAAAATGCCTATTAACTATTTCATTCAAAAACTTCTTGGTTTTGCCAATCAATTTTTCGTCTATGTCCAAGTTCACAAGCTCAACAAACTTATTTGATTGTATAACATTTATTAGTTCAACGACCGCCTTATCAACCTGCATACTGCTAAACTTTCGGCAGTTTTCGCACAAAAAACAATTTACGTCGACATCAAAGTAAATGTTTTGCCCAAAACATTTACTGCAGGTGCTGCAAAGTTTTGTGTTCAACTCAAACCCTTGCATTCGCAAGATTTCGACAAAAAACTTTGACGTAAACACGTCGGTGTTTGTTGTTTCTTCGTCAATAATGGATAAATATGTAAGCAGCAGCATAAAAAGCAATCTAAAATTATTGTATTCCCCGTTGACGTTGACGATTTTTAGCACGTTACAGGCGTCAAGGTAGCGGTCAAAGTCCTTGGGAATGTTAAAAAACGATTTCTTGCTTTCGACCGTTTTGACTATGTCGTAACCCTTCCCTTCCAAAATGACAAACTCGCCATAGAAAAGCGGGTTGCCTGCAAAGCGGAGTTTTGCCGTCGGCTTTTTGCAACCGCGCAACAAAACTTTCTTCTTGCCCAGCGTGGGCGTATACAGTGTGAGCAGTTTATCATACTCGCGAAAATCGGAAGAATAGATAACTATTGCGTCGCACTTGTACTCATTTGCCATACATCAGTCCTTTGTACTTAATTCTTTTTTGCCGTCATCCAAAAACGTAAACCATTCAGGATGCAACATTAAATTTTTTAGGTTTCTGTAACCTATGTTTCCAGTTCTATAGAATGCCTTATCCAGCATTTCAATAAAATTATCAAATTCACTCATAATTGTTTGCCTCCGAATTAGTTTTTGTTATTATTGATTTTTTATACAATATACATTAATATAGTATGATTTTATAAAATTTATAGTAACACAATACAGCGTGTAATTATGTTAAATATCATCCTCGGTAAACCCAAGTTCGTTTAGTAGCCCCGTGCTATCTTTCCAGTTCTCTTTGACTTTTACCCACAACTCAAGGAAAATCTTTGTGTTGTAGATTTTTTCAAGTTCCTGCCTTGCGCGCGTGCCGATGTTTTTTAGCATTTGCCCATTTTTGCCAATAATTATTGCTTTGTGGGATTGTTTTTCGCAATAAATTGTCGCGGAAAGGTTTAGCACGTCGCCGTTTTTCTCAATAACGTCGACTTTAACGCCGATACCGTGCGGGATTTCTTCCCTAATTAGGTAAAGTGCTTTTTCTCTGATTATTTCGCTGATAATGAAGTTATCAACCTTTTTGCTGTCCAAGTCCTCGTCTTGGTAGTACTTGATCGTGTCGGTCAAGTATGGGTCGATGAGTTCAAGCAAAATGTTTAGGTTTTGGCGCTTTTTCGCTGAGATGAAAACAATTTCTTTAAAAGCTGTTTCGTCCTTAAGTTTCTCAATTTGAGGGTAAATTTTCTCAATCGTCGTTTCGTCGACTTTATTGACTACCAAAAACGTCGGTATCTTTTTCGTGTTGATTTTCTTGAGCGGCGTGTAAATTTGCTCGTACAACACCTTTGTTGCGTCAACGACAATCAAAACAAGGTTAACGTCCTCAACCGCAGCGTCCACGCTTTTGTTCATAAACCTATCGAGCGCGTTCTTTTGTTTGTGAATCCCTGGGGTATCAACAAAAATGATTTGCCTGTTTGGCGTGTTGTAGACACCCATAATTTTGTTGCGCGTCGTTTGCGGCTTAGGGGTAACGATTGACACTTTCTTTTTAAGTAGTGCATTTATCAATGTAGATTTCCCCACATTTGGCAAGCCAATTAGTGCAACAAACCCTGATTTAAAATCCATACTTATCTCTCCAATCCCATTTTTTCCATAACCTTATCCTGCAGGTCAAACATAATCGCTCTTTCAAACTCCGCCTCGTGGTCAAGCCCTAGCAAATGCAACAACCCGTGAACACTCAAAAAGCAAACTTCCCTATCAAGCGAGTGCCCGTACTCGTTGCTTTGCGCGACCGCAACGTCGTAGCAAATAAAAATTTCACCGATAAAAACTTTCTTCTCTTCCCTATCATAATCAAAAGGATAATTCTTCTTATTAATCTTAGTTTGCAATCCGTTCTCAAGCATCCTAAATGACAACACGTCTGTTGGGCGGTCTTTTTCGCGAAACTCCTTGTTCATTTTGTGGATAGTTTCGACGTCAACAAAGTTCAAAATTGCATAAAACTTCTTATTGTTTTGGTTGACAACCTTTGACAGTGCTTTAGACGCTTTTTGGATTAACTTTTCATTGATTTCGTATCCGTTTTCGTTGTTAATTTTAAACATAATTTACTTTACTTTCGCAAATTGCGTTTTTCCTTTTGTTTATTAGGCATTCACCTTAATTTATTATACAACAATTTTAAACTGAAAACAATTACTTTTCGCAATTTTTTTTATGTTTTTTGCAATATTTTTACGAGTTTTTATGCTTTTTGCGATTTGGATTTCAACTTTTTACAATTTGGCTTCAATCTTTTGGGTTTTGTTCTTAAAACTTTTTGGCAATACACCTAAACTTTATGCGCTGCGCCTAAAACTTTTTTTTGGGGGGGGCTTTGCTTAAATGTTTAAATGTTGTACTTTAAGATTTTTGCCACCTACTCAAAATTTTCAACTTATATATTTAAAATGTTTTCCTCTTTTATATAGGTTACTGTTATTTGCTTTTTGCCGCCATCAAGCGCTGCGACGCTGACAAGTTCCTCATCAAAGTCGTCGATTGAAAAGCGCTCCCGAGTTTCGGCTTTCGTCTTTTCAATCAAAAGGTTTTCCTCTTTATCAAGGTCAACGCGCACTTCGACTTTTTCTAGTTCGTAATAAGTTGTTTCGGTAACCTTAATCGGCAGCGTTTTAGAGAGATAGTAACTGCGCGTTTGAGTTTCGTACTGCGCAAACTTGCAGGCGGCGCGCGCTTCTTCGTTTCCAATGCTAACAATCTTTTGCGTCCTGCCGCTGCGCCTTAGTTCATAATTGGTTGCGCCAAAAACCTTCGTATGCGAGTAGTAGACGTTTGCCCAAATTTCGCCGCTGGCACGGCTTGGTATGCGCGCGCCAAGTGAGTTTTCGACGTAGTTTGCTATAAGTGTTTGCCCTTTTGCAACTTTATCGCCGATCCCAACCAAGGCGGTGCCTGAGGTGGTTACGATTTTTGTTATCACGCAGTCGTTGGGGGCGACAACGGGAGCGGCGGTTGATAGCAATGCGGAGTTGTCGATTTTTTCGCTTATCGTGATTGCGAGTGTTGTTCCGACGAAGTTGACTGACGCGAGCGCGACGCCGTCGATGTTTTGGACGAGGACGTTTGCGATATTTTTTAGGTCAACGCTTGATTTAAGCACACCCTTTTTCACCCCCGCGTTTTCTAATGTTTGCTCAATAGTTGCAAGCGAAACGTTGGTTAACCCGTAAACTTTATATTGCCAAATGCGACAGCTGTATGCGCAGAGTGCCGCGGTGCTTAGTAGGAGCGCAAGAAGGATTGCAAAGTTATACTTCAGAAAGTTTTTGTAAGAGCGGTACTTTGGTTGAGAAAGAACGACAATTTTATAATTTGAGTTTCCGTATAACTTTTGTATGTAATCAAATGTTTCAAGGTCGACACTGCAGGTTAGTTCGCACTCTTGCATAGATAGATTGTAAAGCACGAGGTTGCGGTTGTAGAGCGCGTTAACAAAATTATGCAGGTTTCTGCCGATTACTTTAAATTTAACTTTTTTTGCCACAAAACACCCCTACAAAATGTTAATGCTCTGGATTTTGCCCTTTATACAAATTTGCCCTTTCGACAACTGCTCCATAACAAGGTTTGCGCCCAGCACTTGAAATTTATTTTTTCTAAGCAAAACAACTATTTCCTCGCTCGTACAAAGGTTGAGGCGTTTGCCGCCCATTAAATAAAGGTTGTCTTGGCTAAAGTAACACATAAAGCCCAGCGCGTCTACATCATTTTTAAAGTTTTCCAAAATTTCCATAAGTGTCCCTCTATTTATGTATATTAACAATCAACAAAAAAAAGACAAGCAAATTTTGTAATTTGCTTGTCTTTTGATTTAACCTTTGCAAAGTTGTTTAATTAAGGGGGAGTTATTTAACATTATTTATTGAGGAGACATACAAAAAGGCGAACGTGAAGCCCCGTGAGGGTTGCTTCGACGCGTTCGCCCATATATGTGAAAGTTTTTCGTTTTTCACACTTTTTTCATTATTTTTAATCTTTTCAATCTTTTTTTACTCTTTTTTAGTACGATTTCACACTTTTTGCCATGTATTTACTAAATAGTTTTTTCATTTTTGACATTGTTTTTACCTTTGCATTTGGGTTGCAGTTTTCGCGTTTTCGGCAAACGCTTTAGTTGTTTTGTAATTTGTTATTCTTTATTATTGTTTTTTATCTAGTGCGTCGCCGAAGATGAGTGCTTTCATTTCGGGGGACAACCTTTTGATTTCGTCGGCAAGCGTTTCTTCCTTAGGGGCTTGTTTTTCTTCTTCCCTTTGTGTAGGTTCAGTAAAGTTTACATTATCGCTCTCGCCCTCGCCAAGCTCAGGCTCTTGCGCCTTTTTGGCTGCCTCTTCTTCTTTGCGTTTTGCCTCTTCGGCGTCCTTAATTGCTTGTTGTTGTTTAACTAGGTCGCGCGGACGGACAAACTTTGAGGAAGTCTTTTCTTTCTTAACCTTTTCTTTCTTTTCTTTGGGGGCTTTTTCCTTTTTAACTTTCACTTTCTTCTCTTTAGGTTTCTTTTCTTTCTTGCCTTGCTTTTTGTGGAAATGCACGTTTGACAATAGAATAATAACGAACAACGCCAAAACCACGCAAATTGCGACTGCTAATATTGGTGACATAAAACTCTCCTTATTAATTTCAATGTACAAAACACAAGTTTTTGTACCGCGTTTTTAATATTATACAACATTTAAAACAAAATTTAAAGTGTTTTTTGAAAATTTAATTGATTTTTTTTAATTTCATAGCCACACAACCATTTTTGTAGTCGCATAACTATTTTTATAACCGTACAATCATTTTTACAATCGTACAACCACTTAGCGACACCACTTAATGTTTGCTTTAATTGGTGCGCCCTGCCTTTTATGCAAAAGTTTGCCCCTGCAAACACAAAAAACACTGCGCCAACCTTGAGGCGCGCACCACCCTCGCAAGCATACTGCAGACAAGCAAAAAGCAAAAACATTTAGGCAACCCAGATCGTCAAATTGTCGAACGCAAAACGCCCCATCAACCTGCTGCTTTATTTATTTTCCCCAACATCCAACAGCGAGCACAAAAGCAATTTTCTGCCCAAAGGCTCATATTGTCGCTTTTATTCCACAAACGCAAATTCTCACAAAACACAAAAAGCAAGTTTGGTGGAGCAACCTTCATTTAGGGCTCAAGCAAACTTGCTTAAAATGTAAATCTAAATTTAACAACAATATCAAAACATCAGCCCGAATTAACAAAACTTGTTAACTAGCCAACTCGTCCCGTTCCGCGTCGCCAAATGCAACCTCGGTGCGGACTTCGCCTGTACAATGGCGTGTGGTCAACCCAAATTGCGCGGAATAAATTATTCTGCGTCTGTGTTGCTAGGGCGTTTTGTTTTCTTTTCAGTGTCGTCGACAGGTTTAACGTCGCCGTCGCTAGGTCCAGCGATAGACTTACGCATAGTTGTGTCGGCTTGCAAGTTTTGCATACGGTAGTAGTCCATAATGCCGAGCCTGCCCTGTCTGAATGCGTCCGCCATAGCCTTAGGAAGTTCTGCTTCAGCAAGCACAACCCTTGCGCGCATTTCTTGCGTTTGTGCAAGCATTTCCTTTTCCTTCGCTTCTGCTTCCGCTCTGCGCTTTTCTGCCATTGCTTGCGCAACCTTCTTATCAGCGTCTGCGCGGTCAATTTTAAGTTGCGCACCAACATTCTTCCCAACGTCAACATCTGCAACGTCGATTGACAAAATTTCATACGCTGTGCCGCTATCAAGGTTCTTGCTTTGAACATTTTTAGAAATCAAGTCAGGGTTTTTCAAAATGTCGTTGTAGTTAGATGCGCCGACTGTTGTAACAATACCCTCGCCGACACGCGCAAGGATTGTTTCCTCGCCTGCGCCACCAATCAAGCGGCTGATGTTGGTCTTAACCGTAACTCTAACCTTAACGCGCAATTCGATACCGTCGAGCGAAATTGCCGCAATTGTATCGGACTCGATAATCTTAGGTTTTACGCTATTTCTAATCGCTTCGTGAACGTCGCGTCCTGCAAGGTCGATTGCCTTTGCGGTATCAACGTCAAGCGGAATCTTCGCGCTGTGTGCTGAAATGAGTGCGTCAACCACATTGTTAACGTCCCCACCTGCCATATAGTGCGCCTCAAGTTCGTTGCAAGAAAGGTTCAAGCCCGCCTTGCGTGCGCTAATGTACGCGTTGACAATCATTTGAGTGTCAACCTGTCTAAATTTCATACCAATCATACGCGCCATTGAAATGTGTGAGCCCGAAACGAGTGCTCTAAACCACAACCCAAACGGCAACAGCAAACATATGACAACTGCAATAATAATCAAAACGCCGAGCGCGATTAACCACCACGCGTAGGCAGGCATACTTGCCAATAAATTTGTAATCATCATTTTCTCCTATTCATTAAAAAGTATGTACTATATTTTTTGGATAAAAATCTTATCGCCATCGACTTCGACAATCTTAACAAGTGTTCCCTTTTCAAGGTAGTCGTCAACCGAACTTGCGTCATAAAACTTGTCGCCCACTTGAATCATCCCAAATGGTCTGCAGATAGAAACGGTTACGCCCTCCTGCCCTTTGAGTTTTTGCAAAGACTTGTCGACTTCGGCGTAGTTTTCCGGCAATGCGGTTTCTTTCAAAACAATCGGCGTGTGGCTAATCAGCCCGCGTTTCGCCGACCAGACTGTTATGCTGAACATAATCACCAAAATGATTGAAAAAATCACGATGAGCGCAATTAGTTGCACAACCGTCCCGCCGTAGAGCATTTTCGCGACAATGCCGCCGATTAGGCAGACAATACCGCTAATTCCGAACACCCCGAACCCTGGAACAAACATCTCGATAATGCAGAGCACGAGTCCCAACGTCAGCAAGATTGCAGGAACAACATTCATTTCAGTAAATAGCGAAACAACCTCGTCCCAAAACATACTTTTCCTCTCCTTTGCTTGTATTATAACATTTAAAAACAAAAAATACAATACGTTTTGACAATTTTTTTTAAAGAATTTGCGCAATTATCAATAATTAGGTAATAACGGCTACAAATTAGCACACCCCAACTAAAAAACGCAGTTACTATGAATGAGCGCAAAACGCGACACTCACAATAACTGCATTTAAAATTTACAATCAAGTCATTTTACACAAGCCAATTTAAAGTAAAACCTAATTACTGCCAAGTAAATATTGGATAACCACCGTTTGTTGATGACGAAATCTTCCAAACGTTTGTGAAATCCCACGAACTTGAACTTGACCAGTATGTGGTTGAACTATATCTACTTTGGGTTGTTAATGAAACGCTTCCAGTATTAACATTGGTTCGATTAATTGTTCCAGTAGATGTTGCGTATGGATAGTAGTAACTAAATGACGAGGATATGTAAATCTTGTTCATATTGATTGTTCCTGTCGACACATTATAAGCATACCCTACAAGTGCGCCAACATTCTTTGAACAAGTTATTGTCCCTTGGCTAACACAATATTCCATATTCATCGTAGCAGTGCTAGCATTAAATGTAATACCAACCAACCCACCAACAAATGGATTTGCTGCTCCGTCGTTAATAACAATGCTTCCAACATTGTAACTATCTTTTAGTGTGATATTACCCGTTGCGACGTCGCTGTAAAATTCGCCGACCACGCCACCGACATAATCATAACCCGTTATAGTTCCCCTATTGTATACGTTGCTAACAACAATTGTTTTGTTTTCGCCTGCATTAATGTACCCAATAACGCCGCCTACCTGCATTGAACTTGAACTAATACTTGATACTGCGCCTGCGTTGTAGCAGTTTTTAACAATCGGGTCTCCAGCATCCCCACCTTGAAGATACGCCACTACGCCTCCGACTATTGATTCACCGTAAATCGAGCCAGTATTATAACATTCGGTAACTGTACCACAGTTGTAACCAGCAATACCGCCTACTGCAACTTGCCCACTTATTTTGCCAGTGTTATAACATTTTGTTATCGTACCCATATAGTTCCAGCCGACTATTCCAGCAAGCCCCGATTCAGAATTAGAAGTCCCAGTACTTGTTATTTCTCCTGAGTTGTAGCAACTTGTTATTGTTGAATTCTCTGACGCATACCCAGCAATACCACCCGCGCGCCCAGCCGTCGCGGATACTTTTCCTAGGTTGTAACAATTAATTACTTCCAATTTAACTGAATCCCCGTGCATATATCCAACAATACCAGCAACATTACTTGATGCGGAAACCACCGAAGAAGAATCCGTATAGCACCCAGATATTGTTAACTCGTATCTTGCAAAACCAACAATGCCGCCTACCCCTGCACTTGTTGTAGAAGAAACCAACCCAGCGTTTCTACAACCTGAAATTGTTCCCTGAACTCCTCTACCAACAATGCCACCAAGTGAGTCATTTGTTGTGGTAATTGATCCATAGTTAACGCAATTTTGAATTGTGCTCTCTGTCCCTCTAAGTTCCCCGATTATACCTCCAACATTATCATTTGAATCGTTTCCGTCGCCAATTGCACATATTGTGGCATAGTTTTTGCAGTTTTGAATTGTCGTCCCTAGAGCAAACCCAGCAATGCCGCCGACCTCACGCATCGCGCGGATATAAGAATTATTTATTGTTAAATTTTTTACAACCGAACCCTCGCCTAAGGTTGCAAATAACCCTTTATAGGACTGCGTAGGAGTATTAACGTAAATTCCTGAAATGGTATATCCGCCGCCCTCAAAAGTCCCTATAAATGTTGTATTGTCGTCGTCAGAATTATAATAACCTATTGGCGTCCAAGAATTTGCTGGTGCACTTGTCGCCCAATTGCTAACATTTGAAGTATCATTCAATGCGACATTGGTTTTTAACGAAACAGTAATATTTTCGTACGAGCACTTCCAGTCAACTATCCCCTCTTTTTGACACGTTCCATTAACCGTCTGAGCAAATTCATTTAAATCGCTAGCGTTTTGGATTTCAACTATTACCCATTTTGCATAGACCGTTATATCGCTTGTTGCGCCGATAGAGCCAGAGGCAATTTTCACTTCCAACCCGTCCGCGTAATAACACCAGCATGCAAACTTATACTTGCTACGTGTTGGTGTTGGTAAAGGCTGCTTTGTCGCTTCGCCCCACTGCGCTGTTAACGTAACATCGCCAGACGCCGCTAAGTTTTTAACATAACTTCCGTCCGCAATCACAGTGCTAGTTGAGGTTATGTCGCTCCCTAAAGCTGAGGTTGCGCCAAATTCGCCGCCTACAACGCTTGCGCACCAACCACTGAATGGTCTTTCGGAAATCAACTCGCCGTCCGCTATATCATAACCATAGTCAAGCGTTATTTTCGATTTATATGTAAACGCGTTATTTTGCAATTGCGCAACTTGGTCATAAGTTGCTACACTGTCTTGCATTGTACCAATAGAGGCGCCATTGCCCTCATAAATAATGTTATATTGATTTGCTAAATATCGCGCGTAAAGTGTTATGTTATTTAAAATTTGAACTTTTGTATTTGCCGTAATTTGCGTTCCGCTAGTTCTATCAGTGTACCACCCAACAAATGTGTATCCTAACCTTGTTGCGTCAGGTAACGTCCCGAATGTACTATCGTATATAACATCTTTTGCACTTAAAGAAGTACTTCCTCCGTTGGCGTCAAATGTAACGGTGTATGTATTTGGAGTTGCCGTCGCGGAAATAATTACATCGCAACTTGGCATAGTGAAGGTCGTTTTGTCATTTTGCAAACCTGAAAGGGATATTGTACTCCCTGTTGTAGTTTGGCAAATTAAATTAGTGATTTCATACCCCGTTTTTGCTTTGATTGTTACAGTAATTGTCCTTTGAGGTAACGAGGTTAATGTGTTAGTATAAAATTCACTAATTCCTTCACTTGAAGAATTGGTTGTTATAGAATATGTAGAAAAAATAATAGTGCCTGTTGCAGTTTTCTGCGCAGATAACGATGCGTTAGATAAAAGCAAAAAATATCCTCCTGCAACCATTATTAAACTTACTAATAAAAGTTCTACAAAAATAAAAAAACCTATATAATTTCGTTTATATTTAACACATTTATTATTTTTATTACTTTATAACCCCCCCCCCCCCAACTATGTCAAAAGTGGCTTCAAACCTAGGTTTTTCTAATTTATTTTTCATATAATAATCTCCAAATTAAGTAAAAATCTCAGAACTTTTTCCTCAAAATTATACAAATACACAAAAAAAATGTCAACTATTTTTACACCCCACAACACATAAAATCTGACATTATTATAATTTGCATACAAAAAAATTTTATGTATAACAACTTTCTTGTAACGCAAAATTAGAAAATTTTAATGTAAGATTTTGTCCGTTATGATTAAATTAAGCACAAAAAATGTTTTTGACAAGTTATTTATGCAAACAAACACTTATAAAAATACAAAAAGGCGCAGAGGCACCTTTTATTCCTATTATTAAAATAGTTGCTAAAGCATCTTTCCGCAAATGCAATTTTGCTAAATCTCAGTTGTATGTGCTTTGAAATTGCAAAATGACAATGTTGGCGGTTTATTACAATGCTTTTTTGACGGACAGGAGAGCGTTTTTTTCAAGTCTACTGACTTGCGCCTGCGAAATGCCGACGGTTTTGCTGATTTCTATTTGAGTTTTGCCCATAAAGTAGCGCATTTCAAGGATTTCGCGCTCTTTGGGCGGAAGTTGTTTTAGGGCTTCCTTAATTGAAACCTTTGTTGAAAAGTCGCTTTCGTCGCAGGAAGTGTCGCTAACTTGCTCTAATAGCGAAATTGTGTCGCTGTCGTCGTTGTAGATTGGGTCGTACAAACTCATAGGCTCACTAATTGCGTCGAGGGCGATTGAGACGTTTTTAAAACTCTCGTTCAACTCCTTTGCGATTTCCTCAACGGTTGGCTCGCGGTTGAGTTGTCCCTCTAGTTTGTCGCGCGTTTTTAGTGCTTGGTATGCAAGGTCGCGCATACTGCGTGTTACACGGACGCTGTTGTTGTCGCGAAGAAAACGCCTAATCTCGCCTATTATCATTGGCACGGCGTAGGTTGAAAACTTGAGGTTTAGCGTCATATCAAAATTGTCGATTGCCTTGATTAGTCCGACGCAGCCGACTTGAAACAAATCCTCAGCGTTGGGGTATCGATTCAAAAAGCGGTGCATAACGCTCAACACTAGGCGCAGGTTGCCGTAGATAAACTGCGTTTTCATTTGTTGGTTGCCGCCTTGGGCTTGCTTTAGCATTTGCGCTTGCTCTTCGTTTGAGTACTTTGGCAATTTTGTGGTGTCAATCCCGCATATAACTACTTTAGAAGTCATCTTTTTTGCTCCTTTCAAATCATTATGCCCAATAAAAAAACTTTTATGCAAAAAACTTCCCCCTACCCTAACCTACTAACTTTTATTTGCTGTTTACTGAAATTACGAACTGCCAACTTCCTCACAAAGCACCCCGCACGGACTAACTAACCAACTAACTAACTAGCAAACGAATGTCCCGCGCGCGAAAACAAATAAACAAACAGTCGGCAAGTTGGTTGGTTTAACAGTCAGCTAGCCCACCTGTCAACCTCGTACAAACGCGCGCTCAATTTCTTAAGTGCGGTTGCGCACGCAAGGCAAAAAAACTAAAAAGCGACAATATCTGCCGCCAATCTCTCGTTTAGCGTTTTTTTCTCATTTGAGGATAAAAGATTAAGTAATATAATTAGTTATGGTTGTTTATGTAGAATACGTCATTTTAGACAACGCGGTAATTGACTTTATCATTTTGTACGCGGTTGCGAAACTTCTTAAGTTGCAAATACTCAAACTGCGTTTTTTGCTGGCGCTGGTTTTGGCGGTATCGTTTGCGTTTGTTACCCCGCTACTAAACCTAGGCAGCCTTTTGATATTCGTTGTAAAACTGCTTATGGGTGTGATAATTGTTGCGGCGGCGTTCAAGGTGCGGCGGGCGAAACAGTTTGCGCTTGCGTATTTATCTTTTATGTTTATGACCTTTTTAATGGGCGGGATTTGCTACGGGCTGCAGGGTTTTATGAGCGAAATGCAGGTTTTGGGGAGCGGCGTGAGTTACGAGGCGGACTACCCAATTTCGCTCGTAATTTTTGGCGCGTTTGTGTTTTTCTTGGGTGGCAAAAACTTGTATTTTGCGCTGAAGCAACGCAAGCACAACACGCGCGTAACGCTTATACACAATGAACGCTGTCTTGACCTAATGGCACTCATTGACAGCGGCAACCAGTTGCTCGACGAGGAGACGCACTTGCCAATAACCTTTGTAAGTAGGCTTGCGTTTAGTAAGTTGGGGCTTGGGCGGCTTTACGCGATTGAAAGTTACAAACAAATGGTTTGCAGCACGGTCGGGAGCAGTTACAACGTGATTGAGACGCTGGTTGTTGACAAGATTATTGTTGACGGCAAGGAGTTTTTGAACGCGCGGGTGGCGGTCATTGACCTTAGCACGAAGCAAGGCTGCGACGCAATCATAAGCGACAAAATGTTTGCTTGATTTTGCATAAATTCAGACAACATTTAATATATTTCATTAGGAGTTATTATGGTTTTTCAAAAAATATTACACTTTTTTAAAAATTTGTTTACTGGGAATGGGTTTGTTGAAAAGGAAGATTTTGTTTTTTACATTAGCGGAACTGAACTACCCGCGCCACTCAGCGAAGAGGACGAGGCGTTTTACATTAACGCGCTGATGGACGGCGACGAGAGCGCGAAACAGACGCTTATTGAGCACAACTTGCGGCTTGTTATCTACATTTCAAAGAAGTTTGAGAACACAAACATTGACATTGAGGACTTGATTTCCGTTGGGAGCATTGGGCTGATTAAGGCTATCAACTCATTTAAGGGCGATAAGAAAATCAAGCTCGCGACTTACGCTTCGCGCTGTATTGAGAACGAAATTTTGATGTTCCTGCGAAAATCAAAGAAAATCAAGACGGAGATTTCGCTTGACGAGCCGCTCAACTCAGATATGGACGGAAACGAACTCATTTTGTCCGACATTTTGGCGACAGATTACGACGTTGTTTACAAGTCGGTTGAAAGCGGCGTTGAAAAACAGCTGCTGTGGCAGGTTATTCTCAAGCTTCCCCCTCGCGAGCAGGAGATTATGTTAATGCGCTTTGGGCTTAATGGCGTGGACGAGAGGACGCAAAAGGAAGTTGCGGATATGATGAACATATCTCAAAGTTACATTTCGCGAATTGAAAAAAAGATAATTGGGAAACTCAAAAAAGAAATGAAAAAGTTTTACACGGTTTAGGGCATAAATTGTTATGCCTTTTTTCAAATACCCTATCTATTCACTTGTTATAAATTTTTAAAAATGTTATAATCTTTTATATTTTATAGGAGAATTCGTTTATTATGTGGTATTTGATACCTATTTATATTTTTGCGCTGGCTGCGATTTTGTTTTTATCGGTTGCGCTGGCGTGTATGTTAAACCAACTGGACAGGCGCACAAAAATTTCAAGCGTGTTCCTTGGCGGGGTTGTGCTCGCGGGTGTGGCGTCATTGCCGGAGTTGTTTACGACGGTTTCGTCGGCGTGCTTGTTACAGGAGCCTAACCTTGCGCTTGGCGGGATACTGGGAAGCACGATTATGAACATCGCGATTTTGTCGTTTTTTATGATAATCGCGGGCAGGCTGTTTATTAAGTCGGAGATTAACAGGCGCAACTTGGTTACGACGATTATTTGCTTGATTGTGTCGGTTGTTGTGCTCGTGTACTCGAATTTGTCGGTTTCGCTCACTATTCCGACAATCAACATTAACGCGATTAGTTTTGTGATTATCATTTTCTACGCGCTCAATCTCTATATGAACCGCGGGGATAAAAAGGAACCGATTGACGACAGTAAAGAGGTTGCGTACAGGTTTACGACTACGCAACTGGGGTGGCTGTTCGCACTTTGCGCGCTGCTGCTGATTGTGTTCAGCATTGGACTTACGTATTTAACGAATGTTATTGCGGACGTGTACACGGTAAACAAGAACCTTGCGGGGGCGTTGTTCATTGCACTGGCGACGGCGTTGCCTGAGATTGTTACGACGACTATGTTTGTTAAGAAGAAGAACTTTAACCTTGCGGTGTCGAGTATCACTGGCGGGGTTGCGTTCAACTGGCTAATTCTCGCAATTACGGACATTTTCTACTTCCGCGGCACGGTGTTTTTGCAGAGTGAAGCGGAACAATTGTTAATCCTCTTCGCGACGATTTCGTTTGCGTTGCTTGCAACGACACTTGCGCTAAAAACGTTTGTTAAGGCGCAGAATCAACGCAAGATTGGGTGGTTGTACTACCTCATTTCGGGCGCGACGTGCGCGATGACGCTCACGTATTTGGTGTTGGCATTCATTATTATTTAAGGAAAACAGTTTATTTCCCCTAACGCGGTTTGATTGCGTACTTTGCACGCAGTTGGCCGCGTTTTTTGTGGCGGAGCGGTAGCGGATACAAAAAAAGCGGAAGCCTAAATTGGTTTTCGCTTTTTATTTAATAGGTTATCCTTATTTTAGGTAGAACAGTACGAAGTTTATGTTGCAGTTCTACCTAATTTTTAGGTAATAAGTTTTTTCCTTCCTCGCTGCTTATGTTACTAGCAGGTAGCCAAGTTCGCGGGGCTGGGCGGGTTACGCCGCCGCGAAGATGTTTGAGAACGAAATAGGTGTTACACGACGGCAAAGTTGTTTGGTGGTGTGCCGCCTGAAGCAGTTATGGTTACAGTGCCGCCCACATCAGGAGCAGGCGCGGTAAAGGTAAATTGCCCGTTTGCCGCTGTCCCAGATAAGTCGGTCGTTCCTTCAATAGTAAACTCCCAAACGTAAGGTTTACTGATTAGTACTTTATAGTTTGCACCTTCAGTAAGTTTATAATAAATAGTTTCGGTTTCATTTATCCCCTCAAAGTAGTACTGACGAATTTCGGAGTACTTACTTGCGCCTGTGCTGTCTATGCAAAGTACATAAAGGAACAAGCCACCCTTTGGCGTGTCAGCTGAAAATGTTACAGTGAACGCCGTGCCTTTAGGCTCAGGTTTAATTTTCAATTCAGGATACTTGCCCTCTTCAAAATGCCAGTTTGTATTTGTTGCCCAAGTGCCCGTCCAAATATTTGTTTTATTACTCCCCGAGCCGTAAGTTCCATTCTTCAAGTCTAAATTAGAAACGCCTGTACCCTCTTTATTGTTCGTCTCCGCATTAAGCGTTATCGTGGAATCGTATTTACAATTAGTTATAGTTGTAGCATCAGACTCACCAAACATTGTACCTGCAATACTATCGCTTACACTTGAATCCCCGATTGAAATACTTGAATCAAAATAACAATTTGATACTGTTACTGTACCATCAATATAAGCGCTTCCACAAATTCCGCCAAAGTAGTTAACGCTCCCTAAATTCCCGCCAGTTAAATCTACAAAGCAACTGTCTATTACTGAACTTGACATAGCTACTACCATAGATGCAATGCCTCCAACGTAAACACTACTCGAATTTAGATCTTTTACAGAACAACTGATACTTCCAACAAACTTCGCATTATCAATTGAGTATATATATCCTGCAACACCCCCCAACGACACAAAAGGGTATTCAACCGCATCGCTATTTAAATTGCAAGTAATACTTCCCTCAAAAGATAGACAACTCGCAACTGGATCATTATCGTCAAGAGTAGCTATCGAGAACCCTACAACACCGCCCACTACTAGCGTCCCAAGGATACCTATATCATAGCCTTTATTAGAATCAGCATTAACATGACTTATATCATACGAAAAGCCGTTATCCCCAACTTTGCATTTTACATTTTTTATGTCTACAACAAATCCAGCAACTCCACCAATATACACTATTGTTTCATTTTTACCACTCCAATCCGTATAGGTGTTACAAGTAAATTTCACCCCACTACTCCAGTTGACCGATAAATTACAAATAATTGTGCTAAAGTCATTGCTGCACATCCCCCAAAATCCCAAATAGGCTTCATCATCATAGAAATCACCAATAACTGTAACGGCTGCGTCCGAGGTGGACATCAAAGTTATTTCATGACCACACCCGTCAAATTTTCCATAAAACAACTTATCCCCGTTACCAATCGGCGTCCAAGTATCGGTAACTATTGTGATGTCCGCAGTTAATTCATAATAGACTACTTTGCTCAATGTGCCCCAATAATTGGTTGTCGTTGACAAAAACACCATATCCCCTGCGGATTGGATTAAGTAAGGATCCGATTCCGTTCCCGAACCAGTAAGGCGGGAGCTCGCAGTAGTCGGGACAAGTGTAGTGTTGGCAGGTTTTTCGGCGGCGGCAGTAACGACGGGTTGCGTTGTTAGTTGGAGTTCGTCGCCGTTCGGCGGGTCGCCTTGGGCAGGTGTTCCGCAAATCATTAGTCCAACACAGGACAGCAACGCCAAAAGCCACATTAGTATTCCTAATGTAGCGCGGCGGTTGTTTTGTTTAATTATACCTGTTTTCTTGTTAGTTGCTCCCTTGAGGCAACTCCTATTTAAGTAACTGTTTTTATATCTAGTAATATGAGTTTGTTTGCAAACGCTCGTGTTTGTTTTGCGGGTGGCGCGGTCGCTGCAGCCCGCAGAAACACTGTTTTTTTCGCCTGTTTCTACCTTTCGCGTTTGTCCACATTGTGGATTATTCTGAGACGCCCCCCCCCCCCAATTTAGTTAAGTACTTAACCATTTTTCGTACACTCCTTACTGATTTATTCGTAAAAATTCTACCACAATAATTTTTTTATTCCAAATAGTTTTGCCCCGAATTGCAAAAATTATTTAAAAAAGTGTGAAAATTTTTCATTTTTCACACTTTTTTCATTATTTTTACACTATTTACACTAATTATTATATTATTTTCGTTGTTTTCACATATTTCTGTTATGCTTTTTGCGTTCACACCTTTTTCGTTGCTTTTGCATTGATTTTAACATTTTCAATTTTCTGCGCCGCTTTTACACTCTCAACATTATGTACTGCTAAAGTTTTTGCTTTTTAACATATTAATACAGTTTATCTAATTCTATTTTTAGTGCTCTCTTTCTCTTTGGGCGTTCCCACTTTTACACGGCGACTCCTCTAGTCGCCCCTGCTACTTTAATAGGTTGTTTGGGTTCGCATTCTACAAATTCGGGTGGCTAAATTTTATTTAAAGTACGGACGACAAAAACGGTCATATCGTCGTTTGGGGCGTCTGAGTTGAGATGCGCGGCTTCGTTGAGAATTGCGTCGGAGAGCGTTTGTGGGTTCATAGTTTGGTAGTTATTGATAAAGGATTGCAGGATTTCTTCGTCCTCAAACGCGTCTAGCACGCCATCGGAGATAAAGACGACAAAGTCGCCGTGGCTTAGCGCGGTTTTGGTTATTGCAGGGCGCATTTCTTCGAGGATGCCGAGAGGAAGCGCGCCGGCGTTTAGCAGTTCGGTTGAGTCGATGTGCTTTATGTAACCGACGGGGGCGCCAACCTTGATTACGTCGCAGATGCCATTTTTTAGGTCAATAACCCCGATATCTATTGCGGAAAAGACTTCGGTTGCGCTCATAGTAAGCAAGTTGTTGGTGCAGTCGATTATGATTTCGCTGTTAAAGCCTGCGCGGTAAAGGTTTTCGATTATGCCGATTGTGAGTTCGCTGGCGGCTTTAGCTTTGCTGCCGCTGCCCATTCCGTCGCAGAGGACGAAAATGAATTTGTCGTCGTCAATCTTCCCAAACGAGTGGGTGTCGCCGCTTGAGGTGTTGCCTGCTTTGGTTGCGCAACTAATGCCGTACGCGATGTCGAATTTTGGCTGGGGCTTCATTATTACAGTGCTAAAGTTGGGGACGGAACTTTTTTCGATGGCGACGATTGACATTTGCTGTCGGACGACCTTTGAAACGATTTTGATAATCTTAGTTTTGAATAGGTTTTCATTTTTAATGAGGAGATTTATGACGATGTTCTTTTCTTTTTCGTAGAGCAAAATTTCGCGGCAGAGCACGCCCTCGTATGTAAGTTCTTCCTGCAAATCTTTTTCGAGTTTGCTATCTAGGCGAATTTGGTTGTCAACGTCGCTTGCGAGTTGTTGGAGAATTGAACTCACGCCTGCCATACTTTTGGCGACGACGCGCTTTGAGGTGTCGGCTTTTGCGAGGCTGTTTTGGTACTTGGCAAATTCGGCGACAAGCGCGTTTAGTTGGGTTAGCAAGGTATTGATTTTGATACACTTGCTTGCAAAGCGACTTTCAACGTCGACGAGGGTGAGTTTGCCCTTTTGGAGCGCAACAAAGACGAGGTCGCGCATTAGTTCCATTGTTTCATTGCTGGTTAGGCGCAGGCAGCGGTTTTTGTCCTTGCAGTCTTGGCAGGACTTTTGAACGAGTTCTTGCGCAATTGTGCTGACGGCTTCGTCCTGCGTCATTTGTCCGCGCGACATTGAACTAAAAAGGTTTTCAAGTTCGCCAAAAATTTCGGCGGTTTCTAGGATTTTTCTGTTCAACTTTTTCGACTGTGCGTTGACGACGTTTTCGACAAGCTGGCATTTTTCGTCGCTCGCAATCAGGTAAATGAGGTCGTCCTTATACTTTTTGGGCAACAACACGTACGCGAGGCAACCTAGGCAGGTGGCGGCTAGCGACTGAAAATAGTAGACAGGAAACGCTTGCAGGTACAGCCCGACGAAGAGGTCGCAGAGTAGCGCAGAAATTATCAGCAAAAGCGGATTTTTGTCACTAAACATCAAAATTACTAGAGCTATCCCGCAAAAAAGATACAGGTATCCTGCAGAAAACAGGTTGAGGCTCGCGCCCAGTCCCATAACGATTGCGCACATTAGCATTGAAGTTTTGTTGATGTTTTTTAGTAAAATCAGCGCAAAAATCGCAGTTATTTGGAATAGTGAGATATGAAAGAACTCAAAGTTTGAGAGCCCAAGCGCAAACACCGCCAAAAACAAGCCTGCGCTGACGTACTCCTCGAGATTGTAGTTGCGAAACTTTTTCTTGACGACCGCTTGAAAAAACGACAGGTTTGCGAGCAAAAACACCTCGCCGACAACCAAATACGCGAGGCAATGGTACAGCCCGTCTACGGAGTTTAAATTGTAATAAATAAAACCCATTTGGCACAAAAAGCCGTACACTAAAATAAGCCAAATGTTAAGCGGTTTTCTAAATTTATAGTGCAATGAATAAAAAAATAAAAACAGCAAAATAATTGCCAAGCTGCTAACAATTATTTGCTCGGTAAAGCCAAAGGCGACGCACGAAATAAAATAGATAAGCGAAACGCAAAATATGTTTTGGTTGCACCAAATTAGCGTAAAAAACATTGCAAAGCCAAAGGGCTGCAGGTTGCCGTTTAAGGTTGCGGAATTTAAGACGACCATCATTAACAAAAATAGCACGTACTTACACAAAGTTTGCAATCTTTGCTTATTTAATATTTTTTCCATAAAAAAATACTACCACAAAATTGCGGCAGTATTTTGGTAAAAACTGTTTGTTTTTAGTATATTTTGTTGTAAAAACGAGCGGCGAACTCAATTTACAACGGACAATTAAAATTAGTCGTTGTGGATGTTTACGCCCAAAAATCTCTCAAAGTCAAACTCGCTAAATGGATACTCCTCTTTCGGTGGCATAACAATAAAATTCATTTTTTCCTTTGTTGTTGGGTGCTCAAATTTTAGGTTGTAAGCCCAAAGCGCGAGGTTGTTTTTTTGTTGTACGGTGCCATATTTTTGGTCACCGAAAACTGGGCAGCCGATGGCGTTCATTTGCACGCGAATTTGGTGTCCACGGCCTGTGTACAACAAAACCGAGACGAGCGCGAGGTTGCCGTTCGTACTCAATACTTGGTAGTCGAGTTCTGCGCGTTTTGCGCCAGTGGTTAGGCTTGGAACGATGCTGACGACGTTGTTGTACTCATCTTTTTTGAGGTGGTGGACGAGTTTAGCGCGCTTATCTTTAGGGGTTCCGTTCAAGACTGCAACGTAACGCTTTTCAATGTCGCCATTCTTCATTTGTTCGGAGAGGCGGCTTGCGGCTTTACTTGTTTTGGCAAAAACCATAACTCCACCTGTTGGGCGGTCAAGCCTGTGGACGAGCCCGAGGTACACGTTCCCCGCCTTGTTGTCGCGTTCTTTGATGTACGCTTTAAGGATGGTTAGCATATCCTCGTCGCCGGAAATGTCAGCTTGCGTGGGGATATTTTGGGGTTTGACAACTACCAAAATGTGGTTGTCCTCGTATATAATCAAATCTTTTGTTTCCATTTTTCTACCTTTTTACTGTTTTTCTGTCTTTGTTTTGCGTGAAAGCAACTTTTTTGCAGCCCAATTGAGCCATCGCGGGCTATTTTAATGCGAGTCGGTTTCTTGCGCGGGCTATGATACAAATTAATACAAGTCCAAAATCTTGTTCATATCAACAACGTCGCCGACGGTAATAATGCCGAGGGGCTTATCCAAATTATTCCCGTTTTGCGTAATCAAAATAACAAGCAATTTGCGGTTTTGGTTAAACATTTCCATAATCTGCTCAACTGTTGCTTTTGAGTTTGTGATTACGTAATAGTTTTCGTCGACCGCCTGCAACAGAATATCGCCTATTGATGTTTTGTCGACAAACTCCTGCAGGTTTTCGCCCAAAATTAGGGTTGAGCCAAGCGTTTCGGCGAGTTTGCCCGCGTTGGCAATCCCGATGAGTGTATCTTCCTCGTAGATGGGGATGTTTTTGTAGCCGCGTTTTGCCATCAGCTTTAAAACTTCCCTAACGGGTGTGTTCGCCTGCAAGGTCATTACGTCGCGAGTGGCGATTGTCGAAATCGCCTTAGGTGGCGTGCTTAGCAGCGCGGCGATTTTCTCAAACTCCTCTAGCACGTCAATGTGCGGCTCGGCGATAATAACATCCTCGTAACTTGAGTGAACTATCGCGTTCCTAAGCCTGCCGTAGTCAATCAACTTGTCCTCGTACTTGCGAACGACGTAGTTTAGGTTGGACGCGCGTCTAATCATATCGGCGTAGGTCATACTGCGCTTAAAATTATATATTGAACGCAGCGCGTTATCAATCATATTATAGGCGGTGATGAAGCGGCTTGCGTTTGAATTATCTGAATCTTTATTAATTAAAACTGTCATTTAAAATCCTCTTGCTTTATTTTATCACACAAACGCGATAATAACAAACATTTTGAGGTAAAAACGCACAAATTGCGCGGTTTTAGATACAAAAAAACCGCTTCGCAAGCAAATTTGCGTTGCATTTTAAGCGGTTTTTGTCCTAAAACAAATTGTTTTGAGAATTAGTCTTCAGATTGCAACATTTCGCGCAAGTCCCTAATTTGGTCCTCGTTCAATGTCTCTAACTTAGCGAGTGCCTCGGTGTAGGCGAGCTTAAGTTCTTCTGGATAGTTCCCAATCTGAGCGTTTTGACACATAATTTTTGCAACTTTCATAATGTCGTCATAACTTTTGTCGTCGCATTTAACAATAATTGATTCGAGAACTTTGAAACTCAATTCAATTACTTTTGGGTCGTTAGCGTCCATCACATTTCTCCTTTAACTGTAAATTTAATTCGTAATTTTGCAATCGGTTTTGCTCAACTTGAGCAGTAAAACCCTTAATTTGATAATTCAAAATCAAATTATTTTGAGTGCATTTTTTCTTTCATTATTTCGCGCTTCAAATTCTTTTCCGCATTAGGGAGACGCATAGGTCGCGCTCTACCTGGGATAACTTTACCGATGTAGCCGTTGTTTTCTGCAAGGGCTTCGTCGGACAATGAGTCGCGATAAATTTCGTCAAATTCGTTTGTTTCAACCAAGTTTTCAGTCTCGGTATAAACTGTTGTTTCGCTCAATTTAGGGTCTTTCCCGTCTTGAGGATTAATCTTAATGAGTTTGTACGCGTTCAAGCCCGCTTTGTTGTTCCCCTCATCCTTTTTAATAATTGTCAAACCGTCGATAATTCTGTATTCGCCGTCGCTATCCTTAAGTTTTTCGTTCAGCACGATACCTGCGTCGGTTGCGCGACAAGAAAGTTTAACTTCGTTTTTCAAGCTGTTTGCAAACTTGCCATTTGCGCCTTGAACATTTGTGTGCCAGTAGTTCATAAATGATGCAGTTGTTGAGCAATTTCCCCATTCAGGATACTCATCTTTAAGACGTTCAAAGTCGCTAATTGCAGCCTCAACCTTTTTCTCAGTCAAAGATTGAACACGTTTTACGCCTTGCGCTTGCAAAACTTGGATGTTTTCGTTTGAGTTGTTTGCTTTATCTACAATTGCTTGCACTTGTTTTGCGCGAGCCTTTTGTGAAAGTCCCTCGTAAAGAATTGTAACTGCGTTTTGGCTGTCAGAAACTGCGTGCGTTCTTTGTTTTTCAAAATCGCTTGCCTTTTCTGATTTTTCGGTATTAACCGCTGCTCTTTTGTCCGCCAAACTCTTCTCGTACAACGCTTTAGCAGCATACTTTGCAACATACTTTTCAAGTGCGGTTTGAATTTGTTCTGGGCTTCTTTCGTTAAATGCCTTAGAAATTGTTGAGAAGTCTTTGCCAGTAGTTTCCGCAGGACGGAGGTCTGGTTCTGGCTTCTTGACAATTGGATCAACGGCAATTGTCTCTACTTTCTGAGTAGTTGCTTTATCCATATCTTCTAATTGTTTTTTAATTGCTTTTTCAACTTCTTCTTTGGTCGCTTGCTCGTCTTTACCTGTCTTTCCAGTAAAATCTTGTGCAGTAGTACCAGTTGTTGCTTCAGTAACGTCAGTTGTTGAAGTTTCGTCCGCTATTTCGGTGCATCTTAGCCCAGTAGAACCGCCGTTTCCTGCGCCGCCGGTTGCAGAACCGCCTGTAGTTCCCGTTTTCACTTCTCCACTTGCTTGTTCGGGTTCGTTATTTGTGTCGGTACCTGCGTTATTGCTCGAATTATTGTTTGAGCCATTGTCGCCTGTTTGAGCGCCACCTTTGCCTGCGCCATCTTTTTCAGTCTCGCTTGTTTGAGCGGTGCCATTATCGGCGTTCGTTTTTCCATCGCCGCTTTTTTCTGTATCATTTTCAGTCGATGTGGTTTCGGTTGAGCCTGTTTTCTTATTTTCAGGAATTTTATTAATTATTCCATCCCAAATGCGAGTTGACACGAAATCCATTTCTTGCTTTTGAATTTCGATATAAAGTTCCGTTTGCTCATCAATGCCGTCAAGTTTATTAATTTCATAATATCTATCTTGAATTTGTTTCCATTCATCATCATCTTTCAAGTTGTAGATAGCAACAGCCTTACATCTTTGCTCATGATTATATAGTAACTGGTCTTTCGCAAAGTTTTCAGTTGACGCGTTGACATCAATTCCTGTCGGAACAATAATACCTCTCAACTCTTCAGGCAAATTGTACTTACTAAACAAATCTGGAGTTCTGTTCGAAATTCTTTCAGCCATAACAGTCTTTTCAGGTTTTTTAGTTTTCTTTTGTTCAGGTTTCTTAACTTCAGGTTTCTTTTCTTCGGATTTTGGTTCAGGCTTTACTACTTTATCTTCTTCTTTCTCTTTTCTTTTAGTCTTACTTGGTATCTCCATACCCCAAATACGACTTAAAATGAAATCTACTTCTTGTCTTTGGACGTCAAAGTATACATCCTCTTGAGCTTCTTCACCTACACGATTGTTAACTTCGATATACGAATTTTGAATTTTAATCCACTCTTCATCGTTAAGGAGTCCTTCAAATTCAACATATTTTTCCCTATATTGGTGATTACTCAAAACGTAAACTTGCGCATCGTTAAATCCAAGTTCCTTTGAATTGTAGATGTTTCCATTTTCAGAATATTCAAGAAAAATCGGCAAACCGTACCTGCGTACTACGCTAACATAATCGGGAATATGAACATTAGGGTTTGATGCAAAATATCTGTCCAATCTCTCCATAACGCCTTCGTTAGCAGTTTCATCTTCTTCTCTGCCAGTTGTAGCCGTGTTTTGAGTTGCAGTCGCACCCGTTTTGTCTGCACTTGGAGTTGCAGTTGTAGTTGCACTTGGTGCTGGAGTTGCGCTAGGAGTTGCACCTGAGTTTTTCTCGTCAACTGGGGTTTTGCTCTTTTCAGCACCGTTCCCCTTGAACGCGGAGAATTGGAAGTCTCCATTCATAGGATATTGGTATTGTCCGAAAACCGCTGTTTCCCTGTTTGCGTTCTTAAACAAAGGTTTGCAGCCGGTAACTTTGCAGTTAGCGTCCACAATTGTCTTTGCTGAGAACATAAAGTTTGCGTTGTAGCGCGAAACTGATTTTGTAACAGTAGATGAGATGAATTTCATAACATATGGGTCGTCGATGTATCTGCCGAGCGAGTTCATTTGTTGCATAGCAGAAACCATATAAGCTTCGCTCATAGCAAGCCTTTCCTCTGCAGACATATCAGGGATTGTCTTAGTCATTTCGCTTGAAATCAAGTCCATACAAATGCTGTTGAGCGTGTACTTAATTGACTCGTAGTTTTTCTTGTAGTTCTTGGTAACTTCGTCCTTTTTCTTTGCGTCGAGGTCAAGGAACGCCTTATCGCCTTCAATGACGCCCATAAAGGTCTCAAAGTTGGTGTCAAACGACATCATCGCACACCTTGAGATATAGGTTGTCAAAATTTCCGTTCCGTTTCTTTGACCTGGATCCATAAACATCTTGCCTGAAACTGGCACAAACTTCTTAGATTTCCATTTGCCGAGCGTTGCTTTTGAAGCGGCGTCCTTAACCTTTTTAGATGCTCTACCTAATGTAGATGGCATAAAAATATTTCTCTTTGTGGAAATGTCAAGTTTAACGCCTGTGTAGTATGCAAGTTTTTCGCAAATGTCGAGAGCCGCTTTAACGTCAGGAGCCGTTTCTGGGCTGTCGCCTGCTCTAGGTGCGGTCAATTTTCCGATTGCCACTTCGCTAACTTTGCCGTTTGCAAAGTAGTTGAGTTTTCTAGCGTCTCTTGGTTTACTTGTCAAACTAACTTCGTAGTAAGCCTTGCCGTCCTTGTCATAGAAAGGTTGGGCATATGGAGCAAGTTTAAAGCCCCTTGCTGTAAGTTCTTCCTTAGTCATCATAACGTTTTGACCCGACAAGTTCCTGATAGACATAACGGTATAAATAAATTCCCTAATAGTCATACCCTCTTTGTCTGCGTAATCTGCAACTGTTGCGTTTTTGAGCAAACTCATAGGAGTTTTACCAGCAACTAGACGTGCAAGTTCCGCTTTCTCGTACTGTCTTCTACTTTCAAAATCCATTTCGTCAATGCCATTATACGCAGTTTTAGCGTTTTTGGTTTCTGAAGATCCTGCTGCAAAAGAAGTAGCGCGCGCTTTGCCCGAGTTTTGCGCAACTTTACCATTGCCGCGTGAAATCTTATTCAAGAATGATGTGTCAATGTTTTTGTCGTTGTTTTTGTCGCCTGAATTATAAACTTCCATAAATCTCTCCTTTGTTTGTGTATATTCTAACATAATTTTAAAAAAAATGCAATACTATATACAAAAAAAATGTAAACGTCCACAAAAATTGTGCATTTTGTAATATTTTTACCCAAAAGTATACGCTTATTGCGCAAAAACCGTTAAATTGGGGACAGTGCGAGAAATTTTTGGCAGTTTGATATGCGCGGGCGTGGGTGTTTGGCGTCGGTGTTTTGTAAATAAATATGCCAAAAACGCCTTATGCGTGAGGTTTTTTCGCTGCCAAATGCTGTAAAAATTAAAAAAACGTGTTTAATTGCTTGCAAAAAACAAAAATATGTGTTACAATACATTTGCTGTGCTAGACGGGGAGCTAGCGGTGCCCTTCTCCTACAATCCGCTACAGTAGGGTTGAATGCCGTTTTCGGGGTCTTCGCGCCTTTTGCAAGTAACATTTTTTGATGTTGAACTCAAGGTCTTGTGCAATATTAACCTATGAACCATGTCAGAGCCTGACCGCAGCAGCATTAAGTAGGAGCTAGTATGTGCCACAAGGTTGCTTTGGGGGAGTCGTAAAAATGTGGGCTACATTTGGCAGAAACAACAACGACGGATGCACAGTATGCAGGTGTAGTTTAGTGGTAGAACACAAGCTTCCCAAGCTTGTTGTGAGGGTTCGATTCCCTTCACCTGCTCCATAGAAAATAGGCTTGATATGATGTGTTGAGCCTTTTTCTTTTTTTTTGTAAAGACACAATAAAAAGGTTTGAAGTCAAATAATGAAATCATTATAATAAAGGTTAGTTCGTTTTTAATATCTAAGTGATTTGGGTATAATTTACTTGGGTATCTTTTTATGTCAAGCAAACATTTATTGTCTCCCATTTCTGCATAATCGCTTATAAATTGAAAAAAGTAAACGATTATTCGCCTATTGCGTTGACAAATCGCTTACTATATTATAAAATTGCTTACTTTTGGGTATAAAGTAAGCAATTAATGAAAGGAGTACGGGATTATGCGCAAATTAAATTGCGATTTTCTTAAAGAAAACAATAAACTCCTGTTGGCCGCGCAAAACTCTAAACAAAAAAAGACTTGACTAAAATGCGTCAAGTCTTTTTCTATATTTATATGTCTAATGGTTAGATTGGTTGAGATAGTGTTTAGTTATAAATTCGCATTAAATTACGATTGCATTACTCCAACTGCCATCGCCTATAAGAGTTACGGTTAAGTTTAGCGTTGAAGATGTTTGCGTTTTGATTTCCCAAGTTGTTGTTCCTGTTGCAGGAACTTCGTCGCCACCAAGTTCAAACTTTGCGCGGCTGGTAAATGGTTTTGTCGCAAGAATACGGATTGTTTCGTTTTTAGGGAGTGTTATGCTTGCGGTTTGCGCGCTACTACTATAAACAAAACTGCACTCGCCGAGTTTGTCGCTGCCATTAAAGAAGTGCAAGACTAGCAGGCTGTTTGGCGCGCTGTTGGTTACGCTAAGATTGAGTGTTGTATAACCATCCACGTTTGCTTGCACGTTGAGTATGTGTGTTTGGACATTGCTGACAGTTACTTTGAGTTGTCCGTTCTCATAAGTGTATGAGTAATCACAGAGGTCTTTGGTTGTTTCCCTTGTGCCACTACCGCTTGCGCCGACAATATTGATTGTTTTAGTTATGCTGCCCGATGTGAGCGTAAAGGATTTGACTTGATTTGCCCCGCTGACAGTGTTAAATGTTATTGTTTTTTTGTATTTTTCCGCTATTAAATTAGGTGCAACATAATTTGAATAATTGTAAATTGAAAGTGTAGTTTGCAATGTGTTACTGGAGGTAATCGCGGTAATTTGGGTTGATGCTCCAGTTGCGCTTTTTTGATTAGCAGTAACCTTTGTTAGATAATCGTTCGCTAGTTTCTTCAAGTCTAAATGGAGCGCTACACGCACACCGCTACTACGGTTAACACGATTGCTCTTAGCGCTACCATCCTTGAAGATTCCGCACGGATTATTGCTACTAGTTGAACGGCCGGAACGCAGCCACGTCCAAGAACTTGAACTAACCGCGCGGTCGTAGCCATTTAGTTCCCATAACCCAGTTCGGTCATCTCCTCTATTTGAAGTAATATCAGCACTTACTGAGGCGTTCTCGTAACTATCATAGTTATCTAACCAAACTATGTCATTTGTCTCATCAAATGTCCTTCCTGTGCCTTTGATTGTACTATTCGTCTTCTCGCCATAACCCGTGTGTAGTACTTCAAATCCGCTTGGCACCCATAGTTTGTCAGTGTATGCCGATGCTATGTTTGTATTTGACCAAGATGCGTGCGGGTCTCCCTTTTCATCAAGCCCGTTATTTATCCCGAAATCATCATTGTCTTTCGTACAACCGCTTGCACCATTCCCGGTGTCTTTCGCACCCGAATATGACGCTCGACTTGAATTGCGCGAAGTTTGGTATTCACTACTTTGCCACTCGCCCGGCAATGCGCCTGGAGTAACCACGTAAGTATTAAGACTTGAGTATGTGGTCTTTAAGGTCTCATAAAGTGATGAAACACTGGTTCGCACTGAACTTGTTGAATAGTTAGCATCGGTCGAATCAAATATGGCGCTCGTATATGGTCTACACATATAAAGTGTTAACACATCTTGTAAATTCCCGCTATCATCTTTCCCCATTGAGCGGTACACTGCTTGCCAATATTGTGCGGTTGCATCATTGACATTGTTGCTATTGGAAGTATCGTTTGTAGTTTCAAAGAGTTTTACTACTATTTGCGAAGTTTGTGCTCTTTGAGCCTCTTCACTCATACCTTCGAGATTATCTGGTTTTTGGTATTTTCCAAAGTCCTTAGCAGTTAAATATGTAACATTTTCATTATCCACATTTAGGGTCTTACTACCCCAAACATCCATTGAGTTAATCGTATTTAGTAAATCTGCTAATACTTCAACATCTACCCCCCCCCCCCCCAATGGTGGTGTTGAACAACGATTTGACGGTTCCTGTTATCTGCCCTGTGCTATCGTCCATTGTTCCGCCGCCCGCAACATACGCAGGGGCGTACTTATAAAAATAGCCATCGCCATAACCGCCTGCAGAAATACTAAATTCTTTCTTTGTCGCGCACATTATGCAGCAGAGCGATATTGCCATTGCGTATATCGTAAACACTACATAAAATCGCTTTAATCTAGTATTTTTCATATTGTTCTCCTATTATTATTCACAATAACCAACCGAAATGCGTTCATTATAGTTGATTATTTAGTGTAATTTTATTATACCACACTAACAAAAAAATATCAAACATTTTCACGTGCTTGATACTTTTTTTATTATATTAACATATATTTTAAAATCAATTAGTTTTTACTAAAATGCTTTAGTTGCGCAACCATAATATTGGGGATAAAGGCAATTACTTGTCTCTAACCTTTATTATTGCGCCGCTAAAAATTAGTTAGTGTTGGCAGTAATAATTTATTTAACCCGCACCAACATTGCGCATCCCATTAAATTCTACCCCAAAAACATCGGAGCAACTTAACGCCCCTACTTCATTACGACATTAACGCGCAAATAACAACTAATAATTTAAAAATTAGTTATGAACAACCTTAATTTCGATTTTTGCTTCAGGTTTGCGCTCACGTTTTGGTTTTTCGACCTCAGCTGTCGCCTCTCCGCGCGTAATTTCCGCATCGCCTTTTCGGCTTAGGTAGTCGCGCGTTATAACGATTTTCTTGATTGTTTTGTCCGATGGGATTTGATACATAAGTTCAAGCATACTCTCTTCCATAATTGTACGCAACCCACGCGCGCCCGTCCCGAGTTTAATTGCACGTTCAGCAACATACTTAATTGCGTCGTCGGTGAACTCAAGTTCGACGCCGTCGAGCGCAAACATCTGCTTGTACTGCTTGATTATACTATTTTTAGGCTTAGTGATGATGTTAATGAGCGACGCCTCGTCGAGCGGTTGCAACCCCGTAACGACTGGCAGACGCCCAACAAACTCGGGGATTAACCCAAACTTAATGAGGTCTTGCGGTTGCATATCCTTAACAAACTTGTAATCCTTTTGCTCTGCTTGCTCGGCAGTTTCGACGGGTTCGGAAACAAATCCGACCGTTTTCTTCTCGCTCTTGCGTTCCTCAACAATTTTATCAAGCCCAACAAACGCCCCGCCACAAATAAACAAAATATTCGTCGTGTCGATAGGGATAGTCTCCTGCTGCGGGTGCTTCCTTCCGCCTTGAGGTGGAACATTCGCAACCGTGCTTTCGAGTATTTTTAAAAGCGCCTGCTGCACGCCCTCGCCCGAAACATCCCTGCTGATTGACCTGTTTTCTGACTTTTTCGCAATCTTGTCGATTTCGTCGATATAAATAATCCCGCGTTCGGCGCGCTTAACATCAAACTTCGCCTCAACGATAAGTTTTAGCAAAATGTTTTCAACATCATCGCCGACATAGCCTGCCTCAGTTAGCGTTGTTGCGTCCGCGCTAGCAAACGGAACGTCAAGGATTTTTGCAAGCGTTTTTGCTAGCAAAGTTTTGCCGCTGCCTGTGGGGCCAATGAGCAAAATGTTACTCTTGTCAAGTTCGACGCCCTCGTCTGAGCCAGCACATTCGGAAAGGTAGTTGATACGCTTATAGTGGTTGTAGACGGCGACCGACAAAATGCGCTTGGCGTCGTCCTGCCCTACTATAAACTCGTCCAAAAACTTCTTTATCTCCTCGGGCGGCAGTAGTTCCACCTTTTCGGCAAGAGGCGCAACTTCCTCGTCGGCTTTAAGGATTTCGCGACAAACCTTAACGCAGGTGTCGCAAATGCAAATATCCCCGTCTGCGTTAGAAACTAATCTTCCCGTTTCTCTTTTGCTTCTTCCACAAAAGGAACATTTTAAATCGTCTTTGTATGCCATAAAATCTCCTTACTAATTAAGTTTTGGACGTTCAATCATAATTCCGTCGATAATTCCGTAGTCTTTAGCGGCTTGCGCAGTCAGGTAGTTGTCCCTGTCGATGTCCTTAGAAATTGTTTCCTTGGATTTACCCGTCGCTTTCGCCAAGAGGTCTATGCACTCGTTTTTGACAAGCTGCGACTCATTGGCTTGAATGACGATGTCGGTTGTTTGTCCTTGTGCGTAACCGTGAGGTTGGTGAATCATTATTCTGCTGTGAGGGAGCGCAAAACGCTTACCTTTCGTGCCGTTAGCAAGTATGAGCGAAGCCATAGACGCGGCGAGCCCGACGCAAATCGTCGAAACATCGCACGAAATGAAATTCATTGTGTCAACAATTGACATACCCGAATAAACCTCGCCACCTGGGTTGTCGATATAAAGGAAGATGTCCTTATTTTTATCTTTGGACTCAAGATACAACATTTGAGCAATAACAGAGTTTGCAACGTCTGCGTCAATCGGCTGCGACGGCAAAAAGATTATTCTATCTTCAAGCAAACGCGAATAAATATCGTAATTGAATACTCCGTTTGCGTTTTTCTCTATAACTGATGGTATTAACATTTTCTCTCCTTATAATTAAACTCCCCCATTCCTAACACCGTCTTACGGCAAACGCTCGGGCTAACCTTGGCAACAGTTGCAACGTCATAAGCAAGCATCGCAAGCCCTACAGCACCGCTACCCGCGCAACGACTGCAAAAACTTCCCGCGCTTGTGTCCTTGTAAGTCGTCTGCAAAACAACTGCTCGTTTGCAACCATTTTGCGGTGGTGCACATTTTTCAAGCCACGAAATCATAAATTAGTCGACAAGTTTGTTTTGACTTGAAAGGAAGTCATATAGTTTATTGACCAAAACGCTGTTAATTATATAATCAAGTTGTTGGTCAGGGATAGATTTTTTAAATTCCTCAACTGTTTTGTGTGCGTTTCCAGCAAGTTCTTGGAGTTTTGCATCAATTTCGTCTTGGCTGATTTCGATTTTTTCAACTTCAACAATTTTTTGGAGAACGAGTCTAGTTTTGACTGCTTTCTCTGCGTCAGGGCGTTTTTCTTCCTTAATCTCTTCGATTGTTTGCCCTGCCATTTTAGCGTATTGTTCAAGTGAAAGCCCTTGGTACATCAATCTGTATTCAAGGTCGTGCATAACATTTTCAAGTTGGTCATCAACCATTTTCTTTGGAATGTTTACCTTTGTTTTTTCAACGATAGCGTCAACAAGTGCGTTCTCTGTTTCTTGTTGTGCGCGCTCTCTTGCCTGGTTTTCGAGTGCGGAACGAATGAACGCGCGGAGTGCGTTTGCGTCCTCAAACTCGCCTAATGTCTTAGCGAATTCGTCTGTAAGTTCAGGCAACTTCTTTTGCAAAATTTCCTTAATTGTTACATAGAATACTGCGTCTTTGCCTGCCAAGTTCTTTGCGCCGTAATCTTCTGGGAACTTAACCTTAACGTCCTTAGTGTCGCCCTTTTTAAGCCCAACAAGTTGTTCCTCAAAAGTGTCGATAAATGAGTGTGAACCGATAGTCAAAGGATAATCCTCAGCAAGTCCGCCCTCAAATCTTTCGCCGTCGATTGTTCCGTCAAAGTCGATAACTGCGATGTCGCCGTTTTCAACCAATTTGTCGGCGTCGCACTCAACTTCGGTTGCTTGCGCTTCAAGCATATTGTTGATTTCCTTTTGAACATCCTCGTCGGAAACTTCACGCTTAACTTTCTTAACTTCAATGCCCTTGTACTCGCCCAACTCAACGTTTGGTGTAAGTTCGATAGTCATTGTAACCTTGTAGCCATTTTCGCCGATGTCCTCAATGTTAAATTCAGGGAACCCGTGCAACGGTTTTACTTCTTTGTTTTCGCTCAAGTATTGGATATAAAAATCCGTGATTGATGCGTTAAAAGCTTCTTCAAAGAAGATGTTGTCGCCATAAAATTTCTCGATAACCTTTCTTGGCGCCTTGCCTTTTCTAAAACCCTCAATGCTGTACTTGCCGCGAGTTTTTTCGTAAGCCGTTTGCAAAGCCTTGTCCCATTCTTCTGCTTTCATTTCTACTGATAAAACGATTTTTTCTTCATCTTGACTGATTATTTTGTTTTCCATTTTCCTCTCCTAATTTGACAAAAATGAGCGAAAGCATCGCTCAAAAACTTATTATTGAACGAATGAACATATAAAGTGTTACACAAGTCGCGATAACGCAAATAAAAACATAACTGTACCTGTCTAAGTCAAAATGTTTCTTCTTTTGCGCTCCAAAATCAAGCTCATCCTCATCTTCACTATTCATTAGTTCTTCAATTTGCTGATTGCGCTCAAGTTTCGCCTTATCTCGCGCGCTTTTGATAAAAACAAAGGTTAGTACCACAAAGAACGCAGTCAAACAGCCGAACCCGACCATCAGCAACGCTGGTTCCACATTAGAAAGAACCAAAAATAATACTGCCATTGCACCAAGTGCTAACAGCGTATACCACAATATTTTTTGTTGTTTTTCCATATCACAAACCAATTAAGCAAATAAACACGATTATCAACACGAGCGAAACGATATAAATAATCGTAAACCAAACATTTTTCTTGCTACGGACATAGTAATATGCCGCGATTGCAGTAATCAGGTACGCAAGAATGTTTGCAACCAAACGCATTGCGCTTGCGATACTTTGCCCTGCCTCAGCCCATCCCAAAATTTTTGAAACGACGAGCGCAACTGCTACGAGCACGATACTAATGTACGCTAGCACGTTGAGAAATTTCCCAAAATCACCTTTAGCCATACAATCTCCCTCATAATTATTTGCTTTGCTCATAAGTTTTGCAAGCAAAACACTCACAATTGACAACAAACAAAACACTGTGAAACTACCGATAAATGTAGTTTTTGCTTAACAAAATCTTTCAATTCCGATTTCGCTATTGTATATTATATCAAGTTTTGAAACTTTTGTCTACACTTTTTACCTTTTAATTTGTAATTTTTGGCATTATTTTGTCAAGAAATGGCGTGAGTAAGTTCTTAAAAAACAAAAAAGCGGCGCAAAAAATCAAGCAAAACACCGCCTTCCTTTCGTTTTTGTTGCTAACTAAGTTTTTTTAACGTTGCCTCAAAATAGTCGGGCAGCGGCGCCTCAAACTCCCTAACTTCGCCGCTTTGCGGGTCGGTCAACACAAGTTTGTGGGCGTGCAAGAGTTGCCCGTTCAACTTAAAGTGCTGTTTTTTGTAACCATAGACTGGGTCGCCGACAATCGGATGCCCGATGTGTTTGCAGTGAACGCGAATTTGGTGCGTACGCCCTGTTTTGAGTTCGCACTCAAGCAAGGTGTAGTTTTTGAACCTTTGGACGACCTTATAGAGCGTTACGGCGTGCTTGCCGATATTATTTTGGCAGACGGCAAAACGCTTGCGGTCGGCAGGGTCGCGTGCAAGGTTGGTTTCAATTGTCCCGCTATCTTCCTTGACCACACCCTCGACGAGCGCATAATAAAAACGTTTACAGGTTTTTTCTTCAATTTGTTTTGCAAGTGTTCTGTGCGCAACATCGTTTTTTGCGACGACAATCAGCCCCGATGTGTCTTTGTCAAGACGGTGCACAATCCCTGGGCGGATTTGTCCGTTGACGCTGCTGAGGTTTTTCATCGCAAACATTAGCGCGTTGACGAGCGTGCCGCTGTAGTTCCCCACCGCGGGGTGGACAACCATCCCTTGCGGCTTGTTTATTACCGCGTAATCGTCGTTTTGAAACACAATATCAAGCGGGATATCCTCGGGCACAACATCTATTTCGTCGGGTGCAAGGCTCAAAACAACTATTTCGTCGCCATTTTGCAGCATATAGCCCGCCTTAACCTGCTTGTCATTAACAAATATATCCCCGCTGTCGATGTGCTTTTTTAGTTGCGAGCGCGAGGTTTGCGGCAAAACACCTGCCAAAAATGTGTCGAGGCGCTGCGAAACACTTTCGCCAAATTTTAAAATTGTTGCGTCCTCCAAATCCTGAGCGTCAAAAACCGCGGATGCCTGCGTTTTATTCTTCACTTTTACCCTCGCTTTTTACTGGTTTTGAGTGTTTTACGTCAATAAACAACATCCAGACTGCCAAAACGATTACACCAACAGTGAGCGCGCAGTCGGCAATGTTGAAAATTGGAAAATCCATAAACTCAAGTTTAATAAAGTCGCGCACGTAACCAAACGCGAGTCTGTCGACCAAGTTCCCAATTGTCCCGCCGATAATCAAAGCAACCGCCACATAGTACGTGTATCCGCGCTTTTTATCCATCGTCAAATACTCAAACGCGATGAACCCCAGTACGAAAATAATCGAGAAAATCAGCAGTGCAACCGTTGCGTTTGAAAACATCGAGAACGCCGCGCCCGTGTTGTGCGCAAAGCCGTCAATACTGATAAACCCGTCGATAAATTTGTGCGTTGTGCCGTCAAACACCGACTTCAAAACCAAGTCAAGCACCAAAACAATCGCTATTATGCCAAAAAACAGCGCAAAGTGCCTCCACTTGTCTTTCACGCCCTGCATTGCGTAACCCTTGTTGCAGCGCGCTTTCAAAAACTTCGTGCACCTTTGCCCATTTGTGAGGGGAGCGGATTGGGTGCGCTCTTTTGTAAGGTCGTTATTTACATTGGGATTGTTTAAATCGCCGAGGTTGTTGTTTTCCATATTTTTGTTTTCCATATCATTATTTTACTTAATATGGACGCTTTTGTCAACTTTTTTGCGCCCGTTTGGCGGTTCCACGCTTAAAATATGGCATTCATCAGAAAAAACAAAACAATGTTTACTTTTCTTTCATTAAAAGCGCTTTTATTTCTTCTACAAAAGTTTGTTTTGCACGATCGTCCTGCCCTCTTAGTTCGATATTGTAACGCATTACAATACGCCTAATTAATTCGTAGTTGTCGATAGTTTTTCCGTCGGTGTAAAAGAATGTTACGTAGGTGTTTGAGTGACGAACAAAGCAGTGTCCGTCCTCAATAAAAAGTTCCTGCTCGCCGTCCTCAAATGGGATGACGTCAAAAAGTTCAGAAAGTTTTGACTCGCCAAATGGGTCGTCAATTAGTCGTATTAAAATTTCGCGAAATTTTCCATCAATCAAGTAATTTTTCATTTTAGTCCTCCTGTATTTTCGCTAAATTGTCAAGCAAACAATGAAAAAAGACAACAAAACAAGTAAGATTGTTGTCCTAAATATTATTTCCCAAAAAATCTTTTTATTTCAGCTTTTGCGGTTTCTTCGCCGTCTGAGCCGTGAATAAGGTTTTGAGTCGTGTTGCAAGCAAAGTCGCCGCGGATTGTGCCGATTTCAGCCTCGAGCCATTTTGTCGCGCCCATCAATTTGCGCATTCCTGCGATAACTTCCTCTCCCTCAACAATCATTCCCAAAACGGGACCACTTGTCATATACGAAACAATCTCAGGGAAAAATGGCTTGTCTGCCAAGTGCGCGTAGTGCTCTTCAAGTTGCGCTTGAGTAAGTGTAAACATTTTAGCGTCAACAATTTTAAAGCCCTTGTCCTCAATTCTCGAAATAATCTTTCCCATCAAGCCGCGTTTTACTGCGTCGGGTTTCAACATAATATAAGTTTGTTGCATAGTATTCTCCTTAATAATTGTTTTGAGTAGTTTTCTACCTTAACACGAAATATTTTACCATATTTTTTAGAAAAAATCAAATTATTTTAAAGCATTTCGCTTATTAATAGTTGAATTTAAAGATTTAATGCAAAACTCCCGCGGTGAATAGTCAACACACAAAGCGATGCTTGCTAATATACTAATTTTATGAATGAATACGAACTTTATTTGCAAAAAATTGCTGAACTTGAAAGGCTAGGTCTAACACCAAAAGTTTACGGCAAAACTCTTTTAGGACAACCGCTTTACTATTACAAGTTATCAAAACGCGTCGACTTTAGGCAAAAGCCGCTAAAAATTTTGGTACAAGCAGGCATTCACGCCCGCGAATTTGTAACGACGTTTTTAGTTTTTCGACTAATTGAGCACTGCAACATCCAGATTTACCGCGAGTTGTCTAAGTTGCACGCCGCTAAAAGGCACCCCTACTTACAACTTAACTACGAGTTGTATTTTGTTCCGAACACGAATGTGGACGGGTTCCGCATTTGCACTGAGGGGTTGAGTTTTTTGAGCGAAAAACCACAATGCGCGAAGGGCGCAGGCAGGCAGCATTGCGGGGCTAGGCGCAAGCAAATAGCTGACACGCTACTTGAGTTAAACCTAGGAAACAAGGATTTTTCACTTTGGAAAGCCAACGCGCGCGGGGTTGACCTCAACGTCAATTTCGACGCGAGGTTTGGGACGGGCAGCAAAAACACGAGGCAGTTTGGAGCTGAGAACTGCACGGGCGACGCCCCACTATCCGAGCCGGAGACGCGAGCGCTTGTTGAATTAACGAACAAAATCAAGCCTGACCTAACGATTAGTTACCACAGCAAGGGGCAGGAAATTTACTATCAATTTTACCAAGACTCGCAGCGGTTAGAGCGCGACAAGACGATTGCGCAGGCTATCGCGAGGACGACAAAATATAATGTCGCGGATGTGAGTGGCACGAGCGCGGGCGGTTACAAAGATTACTGCATTGAAAAACTGAAAATTCCCGCGTTTACAATTGAGGTTGGCGACGACGCGCTTTCTCACCCGCTAAAACTTTCCAATCTCAAGCAGATTTACAAGGAAAACAAAAACGTCATTCACAACATCTTGAAATATTATTCAACGGCACATAAGTAGGCGCGAAGTTGGAACAAAATAGCGGTTATACGACGGCAAAGTTGTTTTATAATGAAATGCAGGTTGTATAACGAAAATGGTATTTGGGTGCCGCACTGGTTATATACGGGAACTGGATTTAGGGAGACTATATGGGTTATAGACGAAGTTGTTGAGCAATGCAAGCAGATTGCACGTTGAGATTATCGGAGAGTTACACTACTGCAAAGTTGTTTGGTGGTGTGCCGCCTGAGGCAGTTATGGCGATTGTTCCACCTGCGCTAGAATCAGGAACAGTAAAGGTGTTGTCAGCCCCCAAGGTAAAGCCACTAGCAACAATATCAAACTCCCAAACGTATGGTTTACTGATTAGCACTTTGTAGTTTGCACCTTGTATGAGTTGGTAGGTAATAGTTTCCGTTTCTTTTATTCCCTCGAAGTAGTACTGACGGATTTCGGAGTAACCCCCACTATTGTTTAGTTGCAGCACATAAAGGAACAAGCCACCCTTTGGCGTGTCATTATTAAAGATAACAGTAAAAGATACCGCTGACGCAATAAACGCTACCAGTTTAGGGTATACTCCATCTTCAATGTACCACACGCTGGTATCCCAGCCCTCAAATGTAGCGGCAGATTTTAGGTTTAAATCGGCTTTTTCTGTCCCCGAGGCTATTGGATTTGTTATAGGCGTTGTACCACTCTTGCATTTATAATAGCAGTTTGTTATGGTAGTGGAAGAGTAAGGGCAAATATAACTGGCGCCCCCATCCGTGCCTGTAGCGGTTATAGAAACATTGTCTCCAAACTCAACATAGCAATCAGAAACGCCTCCATTACTGCTGTATGTATTAACATCCCCACCAATTCCACCCGCATATCCTCCACTAAAATTACTATTGCTTATAACTGCAAAGCAATTAGATACTATCCCATATCTTCCCCTGCGAGACCGGCCTACAATTCCTCCAACTTTTTTACAATTTTGCGCATTTATTGAGCCAATAAATGCGCAATTGGAAACATGACCTGAATACCCAATTATTCCACCAACATATAATTCAGTACCCCAATCATAAGTAGACCCAACATTCAATTCTCCGATAAAATAAGCCCCTACCACGCCGTAGCCACTCACATAAGCATAACCTGCAACTCCACCAATATAACATTCTTGGGGAACTTTCTCAGTATAACAAGTAAAAAATAAGTTTCCCTTGCAGCCCACATTTTTAACCACTCCATGCCCTACAACTCCACCATAGTAATAGTAGGCAGGTCTAGTATACGGATTATTAACTGAGTACACAACATTGTCTAAATATTCAACCATTAGGTTCTCAACATAGTAATAATCACTGTTCATTCCATAAATATATCCAAAAAGTCCTAGCGCATAAAAAGAATTGTATTCGTCGTATGCCATTGTAATACTAGACGCGGAGGCGGCTCTGATAGAAATAGTATGACCATTCCCATTAAAGTTACCATAAAAATTGTTGGAGTAATCTCCAATTGGCGTCCAAGTATCGGTAACTATTGTGATGTCCTCAGTTAGTTCATAGTAGACTGGCGCTGAGGAAGTACCCCAATATGTACTATAATTGGTTGTCGTTGACAAAAACACCATATCCCCTGCGGATGTGATTTGGTAAGGATTTGTTTCCGACACGGCACCGCCATTTTTAGTGTTAAGGCTGCTGCTCGCGGTAGTCGCGGAGACAGTGCTGGCAGGTTCTTCGGCGGCGGTAACAACAGGTTGCGTTGTTAGTTGGAGTTCGTCGCCGTTCGGCGGGTCGCCTTGGGCAGGTGTTCCGCAAATCATTAGTCCAACACAGGACAGCAACGCCAAAAGCCACATTAGTATTCCTAATGTAGCGCGGCGGTTGTTTTGTTTAATTATACCTGTTTTCTTGTTAGTTGCTCCCTTGAGGCAACTCCTATTTAAGTAACTGTTTTTATATCTAGTAATATGAGTTTGTTTGCAAACGCTCGTGTTTGTTTTGCGGGTGGCGCGGTCGCTGCAGCCCGCAGAAACACTGTTTTTTTCGCCTGTTTCTACCTTTCGCGTTTGTCCACATTGTGGATTATTCTGAGACGCCCCCCCCCCCCAATTTAGTTAAGTACTTAACCATTTTTTGTACACTCCTTACTGATTTATTCGTAAAAATTTTAACATAATAATTTTTTTATTCCAAATAGTTTTGCCCCATATTCTAAAAATTATTAAAAAAAAAGTGTGAAAATTTTTCATTTTTCACACTTTTTTCATTATTTTTACATTATTTACACTAATTATTATATTGTTTTCGTTGTTTTCACATATTTCTGTTATGCTTTTTGCGTTCACGCCATTTTTATTTTTTTACTTTTTGCTTTTTATCTGTCTTACACCCCTTACCACTTTAGGCGCTTGCCTTCTTTTTCATTACGTCCGTGGCTCTAGGCCTTAACATTTTGAACATCTTTAGTGTAGTTTACGCTTTAAAAGTGCTTGCCGTTTACACTTTTAAATATTTTACCCATTTACTCCAAATCATTTGCAGTGTTTTGCGCGTCTTATTTGCTCCTATCTCTCAAGGCTGTTCTCCGGCTTTTTGTGTTGTTTTTGAAAAAGGCAAGAGACTTTGGCGGTAATGGCGTTATGGATTTCGTCGATTGATTTGAGTGTTCCGCTTGGGGTTAAGCAATCAATAATTGTCCAGTTGTTGGCTTTTGCGGTGTTTAGCCCGCGGGTGTAGACGAGCTGCATATACTCGTTGTTCGACTCGTAGATGTCCTTTTCCTGTCCGTTTTTGTTGACGCCGCGTTCTTTGACGAGCGCAAGCGAAACTGCGGGCGGAACATTTAAGTAAATAACCATATCGGGTTTGGGCAACTTCAACTTGTTGTACTCCAAATCGAAAAGCCACGCAACAAAGCGGCTGCGCTCGGCATCGCTGTCTATTTTGCTCGCTTGGTACAGCAAATTCGACTCAACGTACCTATCTAGGACAAGCACGGCGTCGCTTGCGGTTGAGAAATCGCGCAATTCCTTATTGAATGTGCACAATCTATCGACGGCAAATAGTGTCGAGGACTGGTAGGCGTCAAGTGTTTTGGCATCGCTGCCAAGTTCGCCGTTCAGCAACATTTTGACAGGCGCGCAACTCTCGCTCGCATAGTTGGGGAAATCCTGCGTAACAACATTAATGTTTTGTCCTTTTAGATATTCGACAAGTTTTTTTGTCTGCGTTTCCTTGCCGCAGCCGTCCGTCCCCTCAATCACAATTATTTTACTCATTTTCATCCTCTTCGTTATCGTTCATTGAATTTAATCCGCTAAACTTTCCCCTACTTCACTTGTGGTACGGGGTATTGTTTAGAATATTGAACCCGCGATAAATTTGCTCGAGTGCAATCACTCTAAACAGCTGGTGCGGAAAGGTCATTTTTGAAAAAGAAAGCAAAATATCCGCATTTTTCTTTATCCTGTCGTCGACGCCAAACGAGCCGCCGATAACAAAGGTAACGACTGAGTTCCCGCGGATAGCGACCTCATTCAGTTTCTCCGCAAACTCTTGGCTCGAAAGTTGTTTGCCCTCAATGGCAAGCACGCAAAGGTACCCTTCAATATGCTTGCTAATTTCAACGTACTCTTCCGCCTTGGCGTTTTCGTTGTCGGATTTGCCTTGCTTAACCTCGATTATTTCGAGTTTGCAAAACTTCTGCAGTCGTTTTGCGTATTCGTCAACTGCGGATTTAATAAAGTTTTCCTTAATCGTTCCGACGCTGACGAGTTTTATTTTCATCATTAGAACAACCCCCATAGGAAGGTCATAAAGGTTACGACTGCGCCGAGAAAAATTGAGCAGTACAAGAAAAAGTTTTCTTTGAATGTTGGCTTATATTTCTCCGCGCTACTTCGTGGCAGGATAACTTTCATAAGTTCAGTGAGCGTCATTTTTCTTCCGTTTGACAGGTCAGTTGGAAGACCGCCGATTGTTGCGTTCGCGTTTTGCGGGTCGGAAGGGTTTGTTTGTCGGACAACAACCTGCGGCACAGACTGCGGCGACTGCCCTGCTGAGGGTTGCGCGGAGTCATTTGTGCGGATTGGGTCATTTGCGGTTAGAGGTTCGGAAGAAAGCGTTTGGGTAGGTGTTTGGGTTGGGGCTGCGCTAGAACTTTGGTCGAGGCTCTTACCTTGCGAGAGGTAGATTGTAAGCAGTTCTTGCGCGTTTTCGACGTCGAGGAGTTGTTTTGGGTCTTTCAAGCCCGCAAACTCTTTCGCGAACTTGTAGAACTGGGCTTGTTTGGTGTACTTAAACATTTTGATAAGCAGCCACACGCCAATATAGACGACGAGACACAGCACGAGCGCGTAAATCATAAACTTTAGCAAGATGTTGACGCCTGCAAGATTTAAAATATCGTTGAAGTTCGCGCCGAACAAGTTTGCCGATGAGGCGTAGTCGATGTAGACATTTAGCCCATTGTTGATAAAGTGAATAATTATGCTTGGCCAAATGCTTTTTGTAACAAGTGCGACGCTTGCGAGCAACATCCCGACGACGAACGCGTAGAAAAACTGCGTAATGTTGAGGTGCATTAGTCCAAACAGCAGCCCTGAGAAGAGGACGGCTCTGAATGCGCCGATTTTTGAAAAACCTGTCATCAGCATTCCGCGGTGCGAAAACTCCTCAAACATCCCCGGTAAGATGGCGACGCAAAGCAAGTTAAGCAAGAACGTCCAGAATGTTATGGTCGACCCTGTCCCGTACGAAACATAAGGCTCGTAACCTAACATTTGGATGAACACCGAAAAGAATGTTGAAACAAAAATAATCAAGAAGAACGCAACAAAGCCCATTCCGACGGAGCAAAGCAGTACTTTACCACTTGTTTTTCTGAAACCGAATGAGCGGAAAATGTCCTTAGTTTTTTGTTTGTAGCCAAACCTATAAATCAACATCGGTACTGCAAACAAAATCAAAATTTGCACGCAGAACGTAAAAATTTCGTCCTCCCAATCCCCCGCAAACTCTAGCACTCCTGCGCTACTTAAGATACGTAACACGACAAACAAGGTCAATATTATGAAATAACATAAATTACTCCAAAATAGTCGTTTGTCATTTTTTAAAAGCCCTTCCATTTTTCTCCTTATTTACTAATATATGTAGTGATTGTTAAAGTTATTTAATAAATTCAATTGTTTAGTTTTATAATTAACATTAATTTGTAAACATTGAAATTGTATTCACGATTGCTATTAATAGCGCAAGCGACAAACCAAGTATTCCGTCTTTAAATGCCGACTTATCCTCTCTAAAGAGTTTAAAGCCGCGCTTGAATGTTATTTTTGCACACTCGTTCTCAAGCGTTTCGCTGGTTTCCCCTGCTGCGCTTGTTTGGGTGGCACCGTATGTAGCGGTAGTTTGCCCGTCGATTGCGGCGGCGTTTGGTTTCGTTTCGCTTCCCTGTGCGGCGCGCGAGGTTTTGGCTTGCTTGCCATTTTTTGCGCGTGCTTGGGTTTTGTCCGTAACTGTGTTACTGCGCGAGCCATCCGTTTCGCACTTAGTTGTTACGGAAGCGGCGGCGGCTGTTGCGACTTGCGCAATTTGTTCGGCTTGCGCCGCTGTTGTGGACGGCGAAACTACCTCGACTTGCGCAGCGGTTTCAGTTTGCGCGCCCGCTTCAGATTGTTTAGCGGCGGCTTGTGAAACTGTTACAGACTCTGCCGAAGCGGCGACCTGCGCAACTGTTCCAAGCGGCGCGGCGGCAGGCGTTTGCAAAGTTTGTGTTTCGGAAACTTCGGCGCAATCGAGGCGTGGCGCAGCGGTTCCGTCGGGCGAAACGCTGCCTGCGCAAGGGGTTTTGGCGGCGGAAACGGCGCGGGTGGCGCGGTTTTGCACCTTGTTTAGTAGTTTTAATCCAAAGATGATTATAACTGCAAGTATTCCGAGATACAGGACGGCTTGCAAGATGTAAAAGACGTCGATGTTTGGCGCAGCGGTTTCGACGCCCATACAAGTTTGAATACTGTTTAGGGCGACGATGACGGTGTTATTGACCGCGTGGATGATGATTGAAATCCAGAGCGAGCCTGTTTTGATGACGAGGTAGCCTGCGAGCACTCCGAATGCGAACTGGTAAATTGTCTGCTGGATGTTCCCGTGGATGAGCATAAACAGAAGGGCTGAAATTATGATTGCGAACCAGTTCCCGTACTTGCGCAGACCTTGCAAAATGACGCCGCGGAAGATAAACTCCTCCACGAACGCGGGCAAAATCCCGAGTGCGAGCAACGCAAAGATGATTGTCCCTGCGTTATCAAGTGCAAAACCTAGGTCGCTACGCAAGTCGCAGCCGAGCGCCGTCAGTCCGCTTTCAAACAAGTTCATCGCGGGGTTTGAGAACCACATTAGCGAAAAACCCATACACACGCCGATCGCTATCATCCACGCGTTGGGTTTGTTTTTTAGTTTTGCGGCGGAAACAAAGTTAACACGCTGCTTTTTGTTGTACACGAAAAGCAAGAGCGCAAAGCACACTTGCATAAACACGGCGTTTATCATAAGAACGGGGAGCGTCGTCTCAAACTCCTCGAGCTGCATCCCGATTGCGTTCGCAACCACTGTGTAGACTGCGTACAAAACAAAAACTGCGAGGTACGGCAGCAGGACAGCAAGCATAAACATTCGCGTTGCGTCGCTTGAGTCGTAATTATTTCTATAGTTGTTTTTCATATTGATTTAACTGGTTATCCTTATTATATTAGTTATCTTTATTTAATTAGTTATCTTTATCATTATGTTAGGTTGTTTAAAATGGGTTAAATTTGCATATTCAGCAAATTTGTTTAATTAGCCGAAATGGTGTTTAAATTGTACGGCGTTCACTTAAAGTAGCCACATTTTACTTTAATGAATGTTCGTTTTAAATACTATTCGCATTTTTAAATTGCAATTCTGGCACTTAATCGGCAGTTAGTAAGTTCATCATATTGCCGATAACCCTATCGCGCACGTGCTCAAGTTCCCTCAAATCCTCGTCCGCATACGGCTCGGGGATAACGTCAAGCTTACTCAAGGCAACCATATTGACGTCGCTTGCACTCATAATCATATCTGCAAGCGCGCGCGCGAAAAAGTACTCGATATTGTCGACGCTTAGGTTGTACTCGTCAATAATCTTGTCAAGTTCCTCATATTCTGCAATGCGATAAAACGCGGGCTGGTAGAAAAACTTGAGTCTATTCATTGAAAGTTTGCTGCCGTTTGCGCTGGCGATTATGCCCCACTTATAGGCGCGCAAGGTGTGCGGCTCAAAGATGTGTTCGCGTCCCTTTTTGTAGGTGTAGGTCAAAAAGTCTTGCGCGATAACATCCCCTTCGAGTGCGAGCAGTACGCATTCTTCCAAAAGTTTGCAAAACTTCTCGTCCGCAACGCTGGGGCTATACTCGCTAAGCATATTGAACTGAGCCTTGAAACGCCTGTAAAGTTTCGCCTGCTCATCAAAGGTCATATCCATAAATTTTTCTGCAATTTCATCATTCCAAACTTGTTTAATTTCCATATTAACTCCTATTAAAATTATAACATTTAGGGCGCGCGTTGTCAATTAAATGATGTTCAATATTTCGCGCCGCAACAATTAGTTTCGGGTTACAAAAGTGGAGCAAACAGTCTACAGAGCGCCATTTTGAAACGCTTGTACGCTGAAATTTTGTCGAGTTTATTGAATTCGACGCTATTTTGTGAGTCGGTTTCAAACTGTTCCAGCAATTTTTGCGTAAACTCCTCGCTGTAGATAACTGCGTTGACTTCAAAGTTTAGGTAAAAGGAACGGTTGTCGCTGTTACAAGTTCCGATTGTGCAAATTTCGTCGTCGATTATCATTGTTTTTGAGTGCAAGAAGCCTTTAAACAAGCGAACCTTTGCGCCGAGTTCCACAAGTTCGCGGACGTAACTCAGGCTCGCGTTGTAGACGAGTTTTTTGTCGGGAATTTTAGGTATCATTAGTTGCACGTCAATCCCGCTTGCGATAGCGAGTTTAAGGCTGTCGAGGTAAACTTGGTCGGGCACGAAATACGGCGTTTGGATTTTGATTGATTTTTTCGCCATATTTATCATTTTTACGAGTGCGTTTTTAATCTCCGCTTTGTCGCTGCTGGGTCCGCTCGTCAAAATCTGCATTGGGCAGTTACCTTTTGCAGTTTGTTCAGGAAAGTAGTCTTTCTTTAGGTATTTAAGCGGGTACTTGTTGTCCTTGGTTGAGTAACGCCAATCAGACAGGAAAACGCCCTGCAGGAAGATTACGCTCAAGCCCTCCACCCTAATATGCGCGTCGCGCCACGGAGCGAGTTTTTTGTCGAAACCCAAGTGGTCTGCGCGCAGGTTTACGCCGCCGACGTAACCAATTTTGCCGTCGATAACTGCTATTTTGCGGTGGTTTCTGTAGTTCATTTTGAAATTCAACATCTTAAGCGGCAAAATCGGCGGGAAAAACTCGCGGAACTCACCGCCTGCTTTCATAAACTTCTTGAAGTGGCGACGGCGCGTTTTGATTGAGCCGAGGCTGTCGATTATGATTTTTACCGAAACCCCTTCGCTGAGTTTTTGCGTACAGAGATTGATAATTTCCTTGCCAAACTTATCGTTTGCCAAAATATAATAGTCGAGATGAATGTGTTTTTTTGCGTTTTTAATGTCGTTTTTTAGCGCCTCAAACTTTTTTATCCCGTCGCAAAAGAACTCGACGTCATTCCCGTCGGTGAGCACGCTGTTTGCCCAGCGGTAGTTAAATTTTATCAATTCGTCGTACTTTTTGACGAGTTTTTGCGCGTTTTCATCAAAAACATATTGGTGGTTTGCGGCGATTTTCTCCATTTCTTTACGGCTGCCGACGTTTACCATATTTGTGCGTCTTATCATTCGGCGTGTTCTGAGCCCCAGCCCGTTGCCGAAGATTATGTACAGCAAAAAGCCGATTATTGGCAGAAACGCCATAACTGACAACCATGCAAAAACGCTTTGGGTTGACTTTTTCTCAAAGAAAACCATTGAGATTGCAAGCAAGACGTTTAAGGTTATAACTATTATAGTGATTAATGTTAATGTATCCATTTTGTCCTCACTTTATATTGACAAATTGCAGAGTTTTAAAACTTGTAGTACTTTTTTATGCTGTTAATCGTTCGTTTGAAGCGAAATAATAACATAAAACCAAAGCACGCGAGGCACAACAAGAATGCGCTCACGCTTGGCCAATGGACAACGTCCAGCACGTAGCAGTTTAGTATAAACACCACGAGCGACCAAAACAACAAAAATATTGTCGGCCTTATGTACTCAAAGTTAATGTATCCCTTCCTTAGCGCAAGCACGGCGCAAGTAATCATTTGCGTGAGCAACAACAGTGGGATTGCGTACCCAATTCCCCAGCCAAACGTGTGGCTCATCAGTTCAATCGCGAGCAAGAGTTGTGAAACCCCGAGCGTAATGAACTTCATCTGCAGCGCAAACGATGTTTTGTATCTAATCGGCACGAGCACGACAAGGTGCAGGGCGATTGCTCCTGACAAAACGTACATACTCCACAAACTTTCTATGTCGATTATTAGGTTTGCCAAAATTGCGACAATGGTCAAGATAACCAGCCCACGCATCAAAATTCCTGCCCTGTGAAAATTCGACTGGTCAAACGCCTTGTAGTCGGGATATTTGTCGCGTTTGTCGACAATATTGTCGTTGACACAACGCCCACACAGCGGGCAATGCGCTTGGGAAGAGTCAACCGACGTCTTACACCTATCACAAATATTTTTTTCCATATGTTCCCTTTTTATTTTATCGAAAATCTTTATTTTTTATTTATTGATTTCTTAATTATCTATTATTAATTATTCTTTTATTATTATTAAAAAATTCGTTGTTGTTATAAAAAATTTATTTGTATAAAAATTCGTTTAATTCAGTTTTTATCTAATTTTTAAGTGATTATAATCAAAAAACATTAATTTTATTAATTATTTGAATACAATTCAACTTCGACGCCAAGTTCTGCGAGTTTTCTAAAGAAAACTTTTTCAACATTACTTTGTTGTATTCTGCGTGTAAAAGTTATGGTCGCGGTGCCGTTATACGAACAGACTGCCACGTTTAGCGAGTTTAATTTTGCGCGTCCAATCATAACTTCATAGCCCGTTACAAACTCTTTCATTTCGTCGGGGACTTTGAGAACGCCGAGGTTGGAGAACGCGGTCGAAAACAGACGCTCGCCGTAGGTATTGAAACTATATTTTAGTGCCAGTTCCTTTACATACAGCGGCAACAGGCGCACAAAGATGTTTTTCTGCGCAAGGACGTTTGCGTTGATGTTTTTCATTAGGTAGTCCTTATTAATCTCCGCCATACCTGCCTGCGCGACCTCGATACAGTCTTGCAGCGTTGCGTCAAATTTTTCAAGGCTGAAATTCTTGTACGAGGAGAAGTTGCGCATTGTTTTTGTTTCAAAAAACCTTCTGCAGTCGATTGGGAGCGAAACCTTTACAGGACGCTTGCGTTTGTGCTCAACTCTATCGACGTTGATGGCGTACAGGAGTGTTGCGAGCAACAGTTCGTTGAGGGAGCAGCCGTTTTGCTTAGCGGCTTCTTTGAGTTGTGCAACGCTAACTTTGCCAGATGTGAGCATAAGTTTGCCGAGCAGAAGCGGCGTTCCGACGATTTGGTACGCAGATTTCTCTTTTCGCTTGTTGGTTTCCTTTAGGTCAGCGTATTTGTTGAACGCGTCGGCAGCTTCTTCAGGATCGTAAAAGTCGTTTGGGTTAATCATAAAGCTTTTGGCGTCGACCGCTAGCCCGCACTCGCGCGCGTAGTTAATCAGCAAGCAGTTAACAAAACTCAAGCCGCCGTAACCGTCGCAGAGTGAGTGAAAAAACTCACACGAGACCTTGTTATTGTAGTACAAAACCCTAAACAAGTGCTTATCGCCGCGAAAATCAAAGGTCTGACAGGGATAAAACTTCTCCACTTCAACCTTTGGCTCTTTGTTTATGTACTGAAAATAGTACCAGAAAAAGCCCTTGTGTAGTGCCACATTATAATAAGGAAACCTTTGCATTGTCTTGTTGAGCGCAACCTGCAGTTTCTCGGGGTCGACCGTGTCTGCTAGGTATGCAGAAATACGAAAAATCTCGTTCCATTCGCTGTTTTTAGACGCGGGATAAATTAGCGCGGCGTTGTCGAGCGGGAGGCTTGACTCTTGCAGTTGCAAGCGTTCCTCGCGAAGTTTGTTGCGCATTTCAACCTTTTGCTGCTTGAGTTGTTTGCCCTTCTCCTCGCGTTCCTTGCGCGCGGTTTGCTGAGCCTCGCGTTTTTGTGCCTTTAGTTCGGCACGCTCGGTTTGTTTTTGGCGCTTAGTCTCAATTTTTAGTAGCTTTTTCTCTTGCTTATGTAGTTTTTTCTTTTCTTTAACAGCTAATTTATCTTTTTCTTTATCTATCATAGCGTTCCTTTTTACGCTTAAGTATAACACAAAACTACCCATTTGCAAAACAAATTGCAAAAGCGAAAGCAAAAAACGCACTTATGTTTGATTTTTTAGGTTAGCCGTAAGCCGAGTTCTGTCGAGAGTAATCATCTATCTAGCCTTACTGTCACCAGTAAGTTCAAGCGGTGTAATTCGGAAATCGGACGGACAGCCCTTTGTGATTTCCTACCTTGCATCAGGTGGGGTTTACAGAATACCTAAGTCGCCATAGGTATTGGTGAGCTCTTACCTCGCCTTTCCACCCTTACCAAAATAAATTTTGGCGGTATATCTCTGTTGCACTTTCCTTAGAGTTGCCTCCACAAGCCGTTAGCTTGCACCCTGTCCTGCGATGCTCGGACTTTCCTAATTGCTTGCGCAATTCGATTACTTAGCTAGCCTAAAAAACCAAGCACAAATGCGTTTTTGCGGTTTTAAACTAAGCTATGATAACACATTATCAAAAAAAAGTCAACGTTATGAATAAAATAACGGCCACTTCCCAGTTTTTGTTAACTATTTCAAAGTTTTCGTCTTTAGTAATTGCGCAAAACATTTAGCACACGCCAAAAACTAAAAAACCAAAGGCTCGACGAAGCCCCAATACTTCGTAAGTCCTTTGGTTAAAATAAAAATTAAATTTTGCAATCTCAATTTGAGTTGCTTATCCTAACATTTTCATTGTGCTAGCAAAAATGCGCAAATTTGTTACATTTCCCTATCATTTTCATCGTTTTTTGCGCAAATTGCAGTGCTTTCAACATTTTGAGCGCACATTTCTTCGTATTCAATCAAACCTTGCGAGAGCAATGTATCAATCGTGAGCGCGTCTTGAAGTTTCTTGCGCGATTTGTCGAGGTTTATTTTCGCGCAAACTGCACACGCCGCGCCAACTGACACGCACAAAGCGGCAGGAACAGCGGCGTCATCACAATACGCAATGAGCGACGCACCTGCCCCCCGACTGCGACGCCTGCCGCAACGCCGAGCACGTTTGAAATTTTTGAGTATCTGCACGCCTGTTTTTTCTTATCGTTATACCACTTTAAACCTTCGTTTTGAGCCGCTAAATTCATAATTCTCTCTCCTCATTTTGCCCCTTAATATTGTTGCGCTTATTCTTTTCAAACTCTAATCTCGCGTGCAGCACGCCCTCGTTAATGCGCGTCATTCTTTCGTAAACCACATCCAAAAGCAAACTTCCGCCCGTGAGGCATAATGCCCCAACTTGCAATGCGCTAACCCCGTCGCCAATTGCCACCGCGCCAGCAACAAATGTTGCGTTGAACGCAAAAAGCCCCGTTGCGTAAAGCCTCAATGCTTCTGCCGATTTGCGGCACCTAACTGCTTTATTGTAATTCTTTTCAAGAATAACAGTTTGCTTGTGCGCTTCCGCCTTGTACTCCCTTAAATCCAAAATGCACCTCTTATTGTTAGTATAGCAAATTATTAGCGTTTTGTCAACGGCGTGCGACAATATTGCATTGCATAATTATTTTACCGTAACACATAATAAATTGATTAAAAACCACTTTGGGAGGCAATAATTGAATACGAACAAAAAACTTAGCGACGCAGGCAGGCGTTTACGTTCGGGTAGAAACCACAAAAACTGCGAGAACCCTAAAGCAAACGACGGCGCAAACTCTCGCGGCAAAAAAGTCAAAAGATGTTGCGACGACAAAAGCGCAAAAACAAAGTGCACCCACCCTAACTTAAAGGGGTTGAGACAGCAAAAAAATCCACATAACAAAGAGTTTAACTCAATCGAGCGTTTTGTGCCTTTGCAACAAATAACTGACGACTTGCATAAAATGGAAAAGGAAATGAATTCTATTGATTTTTCGTTTTTGGAAGTGGAAAAATTGAACACGCAACTTGAAAACGAGAGTTTGGAACTGCAGCTAAAGTTTTTACAAGGAGAGTAGTATGGCGATTAAGAGGGGCGACATTTATTATGCTGACTTAAGCCCAGTTGTTGGCAGCGAGCAAGGCGGAGTACGCCCTGTGCTTGTTTTGCAAAACGACGTCGGGAACAAATACGCCCCTACTATAATTGTTGCGGCGATTACTAGCCAACTTGCTAAAGCAAAACTTCCGACGCACATCGAACTTGATTCGGCTACATACGGCTTGCCAAAAAACTCCATTATCCTTTGCGAACAACTACGAACGCTTGACAAGCGCCGCCTCGGGCAACTCGTTTGCTCGCTCCCACCAAATATGATGACAAAAATCAATTACGCGCTTTGCCTCAGCCTCGGGATGGGCGATTAACTCCACCACCTTGCCGCACTCCACTTTAATTTGAAACAATAAAAACTCAATTTTTTGCAATTTAAACCCGCTTTTTGCAAAAAACTTGCAAATTTAACAAACAACGTCGTTAAATTTATAATAATTATTTAATTTACGGCTATACAATAAATAACAACTATATCAATCAACTATATATTAAATGTTGAGCAAAAATAAAAAAACTAAGTAATTTAAACACTAAAATTGCTTAGTTTTTTAAAATAAATCAGCTTTAAATAAATTGCTTGAGAACACAACCCCAGTATTTGTCATCGCGCCTTTAATTGGTTATATGATTAAAATAAATTAATAACTACAATTTTGGTCGGTCAAATTATTACGGTTGAATTTATGCGCGGGGTTACGAGTGTGTAGGTTATTGTTTTGTTTGAAAAACTTGTTATTTTTAATTTGCGACCGTTAACTTCAACTCCGCTCGTTGGGGTTGCACTAAACTGACCATAGTAACCGAACACAAAGGCGACGGTGTAGGTGTCCCCTGTTGCTAGTTCGGGCGCGAGTACTTTAAGTTGGTAAGTGGCACTTGTTGGGACGACTTGACAGGTTAGCGTGTCGTTTTTGTAGATGTACATCATATAGTTTGGTGCAGCCTCACTGTAGTTTGAGCACGTCAAAGTGATTGTTATGACGACTGGCTCCCATTTAGCGTAGAGTGTGATTGTTTCGTATTCGGTGGCGGCGGAGAGGGTCGTTACTAGATTGCTTGCGGCGCAGGTGGGGTCGTTTAAGTAGTAACCTGCGAACGTGTAGTTTGTTTTGGTGGGCGTATCAAGTGTGGTCGCCGTTCCGTTAGTATGCCTAGCAGGATAACTACTTGCGTGCGTTCCGCTAAACGCTCCACCGCCCGCGTCCTTGTAAGTGATAGAAATCTGCGGTATTTCGCTAATTGTTACCAACAAACCGCGACAAGTATTATCCATATATGTACTACTCGCAAAATACTCAAAATCACTCAAACTGTATCCTGTCATTATTGGATTGGAATCCGTTGCCGTGTAAACATGATCAACATTATTAAAATGAACCGACAATTGAATTTGTTTCCCAATTTGCTCTTGTAATTCCAATATTGGCAACTCAATTGAGTTAACAATACTGCTGCCCTCATCAGCATAAATGAACTGAGCAAGACACCCTCTATACGATTCATTAGAGTATGTAAAAGTGTATCCTGAATAATTTTCAAGTGAATAGTTCAAATCCCAATTCCCGCCAATATCAAATGTTATATCACTATATTGATCAACTTGAATTGCCACATAATACCATGTCCGCCCCACTGGGGGGGCGGCGTCGACGCGGGAGGTAGCGGCAGGAGCAAAAAGGTTTAAGTTCAAAATAGAAAAAAGGCAAACAAAAATTATTGCCGCAATTGAAACAAATATATTTTTATATCTAGCATTTAAAGGAATATTATTTTTATTATATTTGCGCGATTTTAGGCGCGCAGATGACTGTGGATAACTTTTACCGACTTTTTCATTTTTTGCAGGATAGCTGTCATTTTCAGCGGTTATCCTGCTGTTTTTTGCGGCTTTATATGCCCCCCCCCCCCCATTTAGTTAAGTACTTAACCATTTTTTTTGTATCTCCTATCAATCAATTTTTAAACAAATTTCCCTTTGTTTATCTTTTTTAGTTTACCACATTAATAAAAAAATATCAAATGTTTTTTTGCGCATTTGATATTTTTTTAATCAATTAAAATTTGTTAAAAGTAAACTCTTTGTATGATTAAACTGTTTTACAATGATTTATAAACTTATTAATTATTTACGGACATCACTAAAGATTTCTTGGACGACGCTGAGAGGCGAAATTTTGAGCGTTGTACGCGCTAGAGGTCCTGAGATTAGGAAGCATTCACCGATGTTTGCAGTAACGATACTATCCTGCTCATCCTCGTTAATTTCACCCGCGTTTTTATAGAGCGCGACAAGGTCGGAAATATCACTTGGCGCGAGGCTAAATATCATTGAATATTGCGACGCGTTGATAATCGCTGATGATTGTCGTGCGATTTCAGGAGACCCGACAAAGTCTTTAATGTTCTGCGTAATAATAATTTGCATTCCGCCGTACTTTCTTATACGTTTAGCCATTTGCGCCATAAAGTCTAGCGCCATTGGGTACTTAGGGTTAATGAAGGTGTGCGCCTCATCGACGGCGATAACGATTTTTCTGTTACTCTTATTTAACGTATTAAAGTCCTTGTTTCTGATAATTTCGTTTTCAAGGTACTTAAATACGAGCAACATTTGCGCGTTCGTTGTAATTGTGTTTCTGTTTGAAATCAAGGACAAGAACGAGAACGTAACAAAGTTTTCGGCTGTTTCAATTGACGTTGGACCGTTCCAAAGTTTACTGTTACGACCGCCTGTTGCAAACTTCTTGACGTAGTTTTCGATAATCTGCAAGTTACGTCTAACGTAGTCGTCTTTTTCCGTTTGAATTCTGTCCAAAATCAACTTGTACAAGTCATCAAATATTGGGAAGTCCTCAGGCTTTAGTTTTGTAACGTTTGTCTGCATATTGATGCCCTTTAGATTGTAGACATCTGCGACAACTGAGTTCAAGAGCTCAAACGCGTCAGGTGGCATACCTTCCATAATAATACGGAAGAACTGCTCCAAGAACTGCAAGTGCAAAGCGTATGCGTCGCCCTCGCCTTTATCTTTCTTCTTCTTTTCGTATTCCTCGTATTCCTCTTCGGTCATATCCTCGATTTTAACGCCGTACTCTTCGTCATCGTCTTGTAGCGACGCGTTGATGTGGAACGGATTAAGGATACCGTTTCGGCTGGAACCGACGTCGATAAGTTTTCCTTTTAGGTTCTTAACAAGCGGCGCGTATTCGTCCTCGGGGTCGAGAATGAATATGCGGGCGTTGTCAGCGGCAAGGTTGGCAAGTAGCGTTTTGGTCGCGAATGACTTACCCGAACCTGACTTACCTACGACGACGATGTTACTGTTAACGCGAACTGAGTCTCTTTTATAGAAGTCGACAAACACTGGTAGTGGGTTGTAACCAAGGTAGAACCCGCCCTCGTCTTGCAGTGAGTTACTGATGAACGGGAACATCCCCGCAACCGAACTTGTTTGGATACCGCGGAACGAGTCCTTGACTTTGTCGATTTTTGAGATGTTGTTACTTACAAACTCGTCGACCTGCCTACCAAACATTTCCGAGTACTTGAAACCGTTTTGCTTTAGGAGCGCGCGAACCTCTTTCTTCGTTGCTTCTTCGCAGACGATGTGGATGTTGACGTCGTAAAGCTCCTCGTTAGCGTTTTTGATATCGCCCAACAACTCGCGCAACGTGCTTATGTGCGTTTGGTACTCAATTTGCTTAGAACTCTTTAGCGAGTAGGAAGCTTGAGTTTCCATTTCGACGAGCGCGCGGTCGATTTGTTTTTCCGCTTTGAGACGCGGAATTGGCTTAATATTTACGACAACTTTTGAGTTGTCAATACTAAACAAGCTGTAACCCCAACCGTTCCCGACCGTAATTGGGTAGTCGGTAATAACAAAGTTTTTGTACGGCTTATTGTCAATGATTGTTCGCCCCATTTTGAACTCTACAGTGTCAGGGGTCGCCCACTTAACCTGTTCGCTCATTGGGATGATTTCAATTTCCCTTTCGTCAAACTCCTTACCGTAGTTGGACTTGAGGAAAACCGCAAGCTCTTGCGTTTGGAGAATATGCGAAGTAATCGGCGTTGAACTTGAGCGCATTGTCGAAACCATACCCTCGGCGGTTAAATCAAGTTGTTCCTTATCTTTATCGTAAATAACGATGTAGAAGGCGTCCTTGTAAATGCGCTCGTCCTCGTTGATTGTGCGCAGGTAATCGAGGCGCGCTTCAAAAATTTCTGAGCGAACTTCAATTTCGTCGGCGGTCATTTCGCCCTCGCTTTGAAGTTCCATAAGCCCGTCATACTTGCGTTCTTCAAGTTGGAGGTATCTATCAAAAATCATTGCTTTGTTGATTTTTACGATACTCGCTTGTTGTGTTGAAGTCAACCTCTTGAGCGCGTTTCCAATCGTGTTGATGAGCAAGTTTTGCTTGTAATCGTTAAGCATAAAGAACTCAACGGGTTCAATTTCGACAACTTGCGCATAATACTCGCGTTGGTAACTAATAAAGCGCCCTTCAATAATTGCGTCATAAGGGATAATTTCGGCAATTGGCGAGTATTTACGCATGGCGTGCTTACTGAAACGCTTCTTGAGCGCCAAGAACCTAAACGCCAGCCCAATTGTCAAATACAACCTAATTCCGTCTGCAACAGGCATCCATAAACTAACAAACAGAGCCAGCCACGCTATTGAGATGTAAATTTTGTATGGCAAGTTACTGCTGATAAACAGGATAAAACCAATTATCGCAATTAGCGCCAAAATCATATCGCCAAGAGTTATGTTTTTCAAAAACTGCATCTTGACTTTTGTTTTTCTTGGAATAAACCTTTGCATAATTCTCCTTTGTTTATAAAACCCGCAGGTTGCAACCACCCGTTTTACGTGATTAGCAACCGCGCAATTTTTATAGTTTCCGCTTCTATGAGATAGCGAAAGTTATCGTTTTGTAAATATTTTATTGTTTTGGTAAATTAATCTACTACAAAATTAATTGTGTACCTTTGCTTAATCTGCAGCCCGTTTTCTGTCGTCATAATTACGTCAAGGTCGACTGTCTGCGAGGCGTCAAATGCGGTACTTGCAAAGACGAGCCTATCGTCTGATGTTTTTGATACGAACGCCAACGACGCGCTTGGGAGTTCAAAACTAATGAACTCAGATGTGCTGGAAATGTACATATCTTGCATTTCTACACCGTTTCCAACGAGTTTAAGTCCGAATATATCTTGCTCGCGGAGTTTGAAGCCGCCCTCATTGTTTGAACTGTTAAGCAGCGCACTTGAAGCGGTTATCGTATATTTATCCGCCTCATCAGTGGCTTCGGCGTTTGTGTTCCACAGCAAGTTAACTGCGCCCGCGCCTGCAAGCACGCCTTCAACGTAAATTGTGTCGGTAATGCTTCCAAGTTCTGCGCCCCACGAGTTGTTGTAGTTGGCAGTTGCGACAATCTTGAATGGCTTTGAAAGTTGCTTAATTTCAAGTTCGCCCGCCTTTTCGGTGTCGTCGCCTAGGTTGGTTACGACACTTGCGTACTGCATCATTTCGCTAGGAACTTCTATTGTGTACCCTGGGTTTGTGATAACGAGTTCTTTAGGAACAATATAATCCCTACCCTCAACTAGCGACTGCAGCGTAGCAGGTTTGCCCGCTATTATTGTAGGCTTCAATAGTTCAAACTCGGTCAAGTTCCCCTCGTCATCAATTACGCCCCATTGAACACTTATTGAAGAAACCTCAAGCCTGCCATTGACTGGTTGCGCTTGGTGCATAATTAGCCCTGACAACTTGTATGCTTTGCTGCCGTCATCCATTGTTGTCGTATGCTCAATGTTTGTGTTAATTTCAATTTTTTCGACGGGTACATCAATTACATAGAACTTAAAGTTTGCAATTTTTTCGTAACCATCGCTAGTCTGCGTTGTCCCCGTGTAGTAGTCAACTTGAACAAACTGCTCTGTGCATTCTTGTATAGCGTTGTTGTTTGAGAAGTTGATATTTAGATAATACGCTTGAGAAGTTTCACTTTCTTCAATTTGAGTAATTGTTGGCTGCGTTATACTTTGGTTTGCCGTGCTTGCGCGGAGCCAACTACCCAATTCGTTTGTGTTGTTGAACGCGTCGAACAATGCGCCCTTACTATTTGCTTCCAATCTTATAGATAATGACGAAACATTAGACACAGCGATAATTCTGTTGTCGATAAACGTTTTGCCGTCGTCCTCAGGCTCAGCATTTGGCATTCCCTCAATGTATCCCTCAAGTCTTTCGAGTTTTTCGACGATTTTGAATACGATTGTGTCGCTTTGTGCAACGCTGTTAAGCATTGGGATATTTGTCGTCTTAATGTTTCCGTCGTCGTCAACAACATTACCATCCGCGTCAAACTTAATCACGTTTCCATCGGAGTCAAGCGGCTGCCCATTAATATCAGTTTTCAAAACAAACGCTTGCAGTACGATACTTCCTCTTGCGAGCGCCTGCACAACTTCTGGATTTTTAAGGTCCTCGCCTCTAACTTCACGCCCAAAACCATCAAAGTTAGTCGTGCCAAGTTGAATAATTTCCTCGCCCTGCTCGTTTACAAAAACATCTTCCCTATACGCACCGCTGTGGTAAGCGCCGATAGCAAACACTTTGACCTTAAAGTAGGATGGCTCGGTTTTGTCGTCGTTAGGAACTATTTCAACATTGTCCGTCCAATTCCACGTTGTGTTGATTGATGACAGCGCGTCATTTTGCTTGGTTATTGTTTTTAGGACTTGGTCATTATATTCGTTCGCTGGGTTACTCTTACTCGTGCCCTCAAAGTCCAGTCCTTTAATCGCGTTCAGTTCGACAGTAAACAACGAGAGCGTTGCGGACAATGATGAGTTAGGAAGCGTTACGTCGACTGACAAACCTCTAGATGGCTCTTGAAGAACCGTAAACTCCCATTTACCTGAATCCGAATCTTTCTTTAGTTGCAACTCCTTATTTTCTGTTGTCAAGACAATGTCGCTAAGCATACTATTAAAGTACGTCGTGCTCCCGTTTGACGCCTTAAGTGAAATCCCTAGTTCTTCAACTGTGAACGCCTTAGTTTTAAACAACTCAAGATCAATTGAACCCTCGCCGATGCAGATTTCGTCAAGTGTTACCGCTTTAACTTTCACAACAAATGATGTGTAAATGTATCTACCTTCAAGCAACTCAGGTGGGATGTAGCCCGCGTCCTCGGGTTGGTCTGGCTCATAGTTAGCGATAAAGTCGATGTCGTCGTATGTGCGCAATGTACGCGCCCAAACTGTTACCTCGCCAACGCCTAATGCGGTTATGTTCCCCGCTTGGTCGATTGAGATGACGTTTTGGGAGCCGTTTTCATCGAGGTAGTACTCGAGCGGCTTAGCGTTTTTTCTGAAACTATTAAACGCTTTGTTGTTGTCAATATGTGTTGGGTCTTGAGAGTTTGCGGGCAAAAACTTTGTTGTTATTTTGCCTGTTTCGCTCTCGTATATGCAAAGCTTTTCAACCTCGTCCTCAATTTCGGTTTGCATATTTGCGCTTTCGACTTTGAGTTCGGTTACTGGCACGTCAACAAACACGCAGAGAGGGGTTTGCATAAACAATCCTTGCGCATTCTTAACATTTATGAAGCAAAAGCCGCCTTTGTTGACGCCTGTTGCGTCCTTTGTAACTGTTATAGTGATAGGCTCGTTAAGTTTTGCTTCCTTAGGGACGGTTGCGACATCCTCGTTAGTTGAGGAGAGGTAAATAACTGTTTCGGTAACGGGGGCACCCTCGATTATGTTACCCTCGTCGTCTTTCTCTTGCGGAACTGTTCCTTTAACAATAAAGGATGCGTCAACGTCGATGTTCGGGTTTTCGCTCTCACTAATTCCGTTCACACGCAGGACAGGCTGGTTGCCAACAAACTCAATTTGCGGGTTGCTGGCTTGCTCAATGATAATATCATCCGCGTAGACTGTTTTAGGGGTATAGTAGCCCAAACAAAAGGCAACAATTATCGCCACCCAAACTATGAATATTAGAGCGCAGAAACAATACGCAACTGTCGCTAACGAATTTAGAAAACTGGCTTTTTTCATCTCTTCCCCTTCATTTTTGTAGTATTTGCATTTTTTCTATTATTATATCAATTACGCGGTTTTAAGTCAAACATTTTTCGACCCCGTGCGACAATTTGACCAAAAAGCGCGCTGTTTATTTGCAAACATTTATCTATTTTTCGCTTTATCGCCAAAATCGGCACAATTATTGTATTTTTTAGCCCAAAACATCCCCTAGCCCGCGCTTTGTTTAAGTTAAAAATTGCCTGCCGAAAATGTCTGCACGCTCAAACAAAATACTGCGTGAATAAAGGGCGAAAAACAAGAGAAACTACAAAAAAAATATCAAACAATTTTGCGTGCTTGATATTTTTTTGTAATGCTATATTTATTTAATATATTTTTTATTTTCACTCAATAAATAACCTATCCAACAAGCTATGCTATTGGCAAAATTGTTTTGAAAGGCAAACTATTTTGCAAATTTTGCGTTGTAGCGTTCAATTGCTTCACGGATGTATTTCTTTGCGCTTTCACTGTTTTCAACGCCTGTGATTTCGCAAGTTTTGTTTTCAAGCGCTTTATATGACTTAAAAAAGTGAACCATTTCGTCGAAAATGTGTTGTGGAAGCTCGCTCATATCTGCGTACTTGTTGTAGAACTTGTCGCTCTTTGCAACTGCGACAATCTTTTCGTCGTTTTCGCCACCATCAATCATTTTGATTACTGCGATTGGCTTACATTCAACGAGGCTCAAGCTGATAAGCGGTTCTGAGCACAAAACGAGTACATCCAATGGGTCGCCGTCGTCGCTGAGCGTTTTAGGGATAAAACCATAATTTGCGGGATAAACCATAGATGTCGACAAAATTCTGTCAAGCATAATCATCCCTGTCTCTTTATCGAGTTCGTACTTTGCTTTGTTTCCTTTTGTAATTTCGATAACTGCTGTAAATTCTTCTTCTTTAACTCTATCACTAGCTAAATCGTGCCAAATGTTCATAATATTCTCCTTAATTCTCTCATTGATTTTTTAAGTGCAACGCGTTTACTAAATTTAGCAACGCAATTGCACTAAGTTTTTTTATTTTAACCCAAATTAAAGGGTTGTTTTTAAAATTTCAACAATGTTTTGCAAGTTTTCAAAGATTTCTCTTTCTTCTGGATCCTCGCTCTTTGAACCTAACCCTGCTTGTTCGAGTTCCATAATTGCGTCTTCAACTTCGCGAATGAGTTGGTCGCGCTCTCTTTTGTTTACGCTATCTTCCATTGCCATAGCGGCGGTTCTTTCGGAAAATTGACGCAACTTTTGCCCAATTTCATTCTTCTTTTGTTGGTTGTAGTCGTTTTCGTTACTTAAAGCGATTTTGTCGTTAAATAGTTGACCGTTAATTTCCGAGCTAAAGTTAGCAACTTCGAGCAAGTGTTTGCCGCTAAGTCTGAGCGTCGCGAGCAATGGAACCAAGTTTCCCTTCCCTGCAACAATACAGAAAGTGTTAATATTAGGTTCGGTGTAATTAATGTTGAGCGCGTCAACAACTTGTCTCAAGTCGAGTTGGCTCTTGTTTCTCTTCCTAAAACGCATAGTTGTGCAAGTATCAACACCCAAATACGAAATTGAATCGCTCCAATTTGTGTGCTTTCTTTCGTTGTAACCATAAAGTTTGATATAATCAACAGACCCCTGTTTCTTCAAAACCTTGACGATTTCGTGGAAATTCTCGAGTGAAATATCCACGTTGTCAACATCCAATAATAGCGCTATATGTTTATTGTTCATTTTAGTTCTCCTTTAGACCTTTTATAATAAAACAAATATTGTTGGGCGTAACCTGCAAGGTTATCAAACCTTTGACACATACGCTGCGCCTTTTGCGGACGCGAAAGCCCTTCAAGCCCAAAATGCTCGTCGCAAACGCGGGACATCCACACGTCGACGGGAAACACTTTCTTTCGCCCCAGCCCAAACAACAATATGCAATCAGCAACCTTATCTCCGACGCCTTTCAGTTTTAGTAGCTCCGCTTTCGCGTCGCTGTCGCTCATCTGCAGCAGCCTATCAAGGAAATCAACATTCAAGTGTGAAATTGTTTCCCTTAAATACTTCGCTCTATATCCGCAACCAAACTTTACAAAATCGGTTTCAGAAATTTGTTTTAACGCCTCAAGTGTCGGGAACGCAAAGTAACCGTCGCACCTGTCGCCAAAGTTTTCGCAAATCAAATTTAGCGTACGCTTAATTCGTCCAATGTTGTTATTCGCGGAAATCATAAAGGAAATAATTGTCTCTAATAGGTCTTGTTTCGCAATTCTAATTCCATAGCCAAAATCGACTGCTTGTTTTAAAATTGGCGTCTTTATAAGTTCCTGTTTTATTATACCATAGTCGTTTAATAAATCAAAATACTTTTGATAATATTTTACGTTTTCACTTTCAATTATTGCGCTTTTCTTATCGTTTTTGTATACTATAGCCTCAAATTTTGACGACATAACTGCAAAATGCGACATTTTGTCCTCAAATCTGAACATTTGCCCACATTCACAAATATGCCTAATATCAAAGTCGCACGGGCGCAAAATTGTTATTTTATTTTTGTCAACTATATAATCCATAATTACCTATTTTTTTGTTTTGAATTGCCCACTGCTTCATTTCTTTAGCAAATTCAATTGCGTGGGAACCGATGTTTGCGCCGCCTGACAATCTTGCGATTTCAGCCAACTCTTCCTGCTCGTTTTGCAGTTTTATTTGCGTGTAAGTTTTGTTGTCTTTTTCAAACTTTTCTATCTTATATAGTGTATCCGCCATTGCGATAATTTGCGGCAAGTGTGAAATTGTTATGACTTGGCAAGTCCGCGAGATATCATTAAGTTTTACTGCGATAACCTGCCCTATATGCCCGCTGATACCCGCGTCGATTTCGTCGTAAACCTGCGTGCCGATGTTGTTGAGTTTTGCAAGGCTGCTTTTAAACGCGAGCATAAAACGCGAAAGTTCGCCGCCGCTAATAATTTTAGAAAGTTCCTTGACAGGCTCGCCGGCGTTAGCTGAAAATAAAAATGTAACCTTATCAAACCCGCTCGCCGTTGCCAAATCCTCAATGTATTCAGATTGGATGTCGATGACAAACTGCGACTTCTCCATTCCCAAAACTTTGAGTTCGTTCAAGATGTCGCGCTCAAGTTGTTTTGCATATTTTTTGCGTGTTTCGGTTATTTGTGCGCCAAGTGAAAACAGTCCGGAAAGTTCGTTTGATAGTTGGACGTTTAATTTTGCGACTGTTTGCTCAGCGTTTTGGAGTTTATCAAGTTCGCCCTCGGCGGATTGTTTTGCTTGCAAAACCTCCTCGATTGTTGCGCCGTACTTGCGTTTTAACATCTTGATAAGGTCAAGTCTGCCGTCAACCTTTTCAAACTCATCTTCGTCAAAGTCGCAAGCGTCAACCTTTGCGCTAAGCGTCGTTGACAAGTCGTCAATTTCCGCTTCAAGTGAATACAATCTGTCGACCAACTCCTGCATTTGTACGTCAATACTTGTGATTGTGCTAAGTTTATTACGCGCAGACGAAACCGCTAATCTTCCGCAAAATTCTTCGCCGTCAAGCGCTTCTCTTGCGAGTGCGTATGCTTCTTTTAGTTTCTCTGCATTCATCATAACTTCTTTTTGTCTAAGCAGGGTTTCGTCCTCGCCGATTTGTGGCGAAACACTGTTGATTTCGCCTATTTGGAACGCGAGGTAGTCGAGTTTCTTTGCCCTTTCGCCCGCGTCGCCGCCTAAGGCGCTGATTTGCTTGCGGATGTCGCGACAAGTTGCAAGTTTATTGTTAAACTCCTCAAGTTTAGGGCGAATTTCGTCTGCGCCATAATCGTCGAGAACTTGTATTTGTTTTTTGTCGTCAAGCAGGCTTGCGTGTTCAAACTGCCCATACACGTCGCAAAGTAAAAGCGTTAGACGTTTGAGCATTGCAAGCGTTTGAGGCACGCCGTTGACCTTGATTTCGTTTTTGCCGTCGATAGTCATTTTGCGCACGATAATAATTGTTTCTTCAGGCTCAATTTCCATTTCGCGCAAAACTAGGGATAGTTTTTCGTTTAATTCCGCCGAAAACTCCAACGTTACTTTTGCAGACGTTTGCCCGTTCCTAATCAAACTCCTATCTGCGCGGGCACCAAGTGCGAAGCACAGAGCGTTGACGATAATACTTTTACCTGCGCCCGTTTCCCCGCTCAAAACATTTAGTCCGCTTCCAAAATCAATTGTTTCTTTCTCAATAAGTGCAACGTTCTCAATTTGTATTGATTTTATCATTTTGTACCTCAATAAATAGAACTTTTGTTTTAATTATTATACCACACAAATTAAAAAAAGGCAACATCTTGAGTTGCCTTTTTGCATTTAGCGTACTGCTAATTATTTGAGGTAGTCGCCAAGCCTTGACTTGTAAATTGTAATTTCAGCGTCTTGCCTTAATTGGTCAATCAACTTAGCTTGTTGAGTGTTGTAGTCGCTAGTTGTAACCTTAGAAATAAACAAGTCGAGCATATTTTTTGTACTTGATGACTTCAAAGGTGTGTCTGCCAAGTTTTGGATAGTTGTGCTATCAATATTTACGTTTGCGTTAATTGGAGCACCTGTAAACATAATGATATGCGCACCAAATTCGGTGTAGACAAGTCTTGAGTAAGCGCCAACTTCGCCTGTTGCTTGCAACTGTCTTGAAGCGGTCGCAAACTCCTCAACCATTGAGTCGTAAGTTTCGTCAAGTGGAATTGCATAATCGTAATCCCTTGTCAAGAACGAACTTTCCGTTGTGTACTTATAAATCAAGTCAGTGAACGCGTTAATTCTTGCGTTTGCGTCTGAACCGTATGTTGCAAGCGTAGAATCAACTTCTGCAAGCACTGCGCTCGCTGATTTGACAACGCTTGTTGCGTTCCCCTCGCTATCTCTAGCGGTGGCGGTCAACTCTGTGCGCAATCTCTCGATGTTAGCGTCCTTTTCTTCTTCGGTGATAATACCTTTCTTAACTTGGTCTTCCCATTCGGTTATTTTAGCCTTTTGCGCGTCAGTATAACCAATCAACAAGTGGCTAACGTAGAACCAGCCTTGTGTTGGGTGGTAGTAAACTGATGTTGCGTCCGACTTCATAGCTTCGTTGTAAGCAGCTTCGTTGTTGAAATACAACTCCTTTTGCCCTCTCATTGTAGCCTTGTAAATATCAAGCACTTGTTCTTTAGAAACGGTGTAACTATTGGTAAAAGTTTCCTCGTACTTTTCAATGTACTTATTGTCTTCTTGGATTTTGTAAACCCTGTCAAGTTCTCTTTCAAAGATAGCCATTGAAGTGTTGTCGTCAAAAGTCTTGTAACTCTCGCCGCTCTTTAGGTCTTTAACAAACCTCTTCATTTCTTCTTCTCTAATTCCGTCGCTGTATTCGGTAATTTTTGTCTTAACAGCGCCTACACTTGTAAAGCCTTTTACGTCCTTTTCACTCTCTTGCCAGAAATATGACTTAAATGGGTTTGGATTAACTACGGTATCAACTGGTGTTGCGTCATCTTTTTCAACCTTAACAAGTTCGCCGTTTTTTACACCGTAACTATGTTCAAAGTCAGTTCTTCCAACAAACTCGTTTTTGCTCTCTTCGCTTGTTTTTTCTTCATTAGGTTCCAAGCCCCACTCTGAATAAATTTCGTCCTCATATGAGTCCAATTTCTCGTACACGTAGTCGTAAACTTGAGCCCAGCAATCGTTGATTTCAGCTGTAGTCAACGCGTTCCCTTCAATCGACTTGAGGTAGTTAACAAGAATTTTCCTGTTAGCAATCATTTCAAGCACTTGCTCGGTTGCTTCTTTAGTTGTGGAGCCGTTTTGGATATAGGTACTAGCGTAGTTTGAGTAGTAAATAAGGAACTCTTCCATCGTAATCTCGATAGTCGTATCGTTCTTAAGTTCAATTTTCTCAACTGTCTGCCCCATATACTTGGCGTCATTGTCGGTAACAAGTGTACAACCGCTAAACACTGCGATTGTCATCACAAGCACCGCAAGAATAATATAGTTAAATTTGTTCACAATATACTCCATAATTCTAACGCAAACACCAAGTTTGCGCGTAATCTGCTAGATTATACCAAATAATTTGCAAAAATGCAAACGTTTCTGACACAATTATTTTGCAATTTTGACACTTTTCAAAATATTATCTAGTTTTGACATAATTTTATCATTTTGATTGAACACAATTTGGTAAAACTCGCCGACTTTTTCAACGTGCGTATCGCTCAATTCGAACTCAGGCTTCCTATCAAATTCAATGAGATTTTTGCCATTTTGCTTTAAAATTATACGACGAGCGCCGTGAGTTTTGAGAATGTTTTTAACGCAGGCAATTTTTGCGAGGTTAACCGTAGCTTGCGGCGGCGCGCCAAACTCAAAGCGCAATCTTGTCATTTGAGTTTCAAACTCTTGACTGCTTGAAAGTTTTGAGATAATATCAATAACTTCCATTTTTGTTTCTTGGCTACTAATGTAGTAATCAGGGATTTCCGCTTGGACATCGACGTCGACTTTTGTTTCAAACTCAGTCTTTTCCTCTTTCCCTTTCAAACTTGAAATAACCTGCTCGAGCAGTTTGCAGTACATATCATACCCAACTTTTTCAAGATGTCCGCTTTGTTTTTCGCCCAAAACTGTACCTGCTCCACGTAATTCAAGGTCGCGCATAGCAATTTTAAAGCCGCTGCCGAGTTCGGTGTACTCTTGCATTGCCTGCAAACGTTTTGCGCCCTCTTCGCTGAGTGCTTTAAAGGCTTGGAAGGTAAAATATGCGTACGCTTGTGCGTTTGACCTACCAACACGTCCTCGCAACTGGTATAGTTGACTCAATCCAAACTTGTCCGCGTCGACAACTATCATTGTGTTTGCGTTCGGCAAGTCAATTCCGTTTTCAATTAGGGTTGTAGCAACCAAAATATCAAGTTTACAATCAAAGACGTCCTTCATTGTGTTTTCAAGTGCGTCTTTGTTCATCTGCCCGTGCGCGTAACCAATGCGCGCTTGCGGGAGAATTTGGCGGAGAGATAAAACATACTCCTCAATGCCCTCCACGCGGTTTTTGACAATCAACACCTGCCCGCCGCGCGCAAGTTCGCGAGAAACCGCGCTTGCGACAACCGCGTTTGAATACTCACAAATTGTTGTTTGCACCGCCTTGCGCATTTGAGGGGCGGTTGCAATTGTTGAAATATCGCGAATGCCAACAAGCGACATATGCAGCGTTCTTGGAATTGGCGTTGCGGACATAGAAAGCACGTCGATGTTGTGTTTTAGTTTTTTAATTTTTTCTTTGTCATTGACGCCGAGTTTTTGCTCTTCGTCGCAAATGAGGAGTCCTAAATTTTTATACTTAATTTTATCGCTCAAAACCTTTTGCGTGCCAATCAACAAGTCAATTTCGCCCTTAGAAAGTTTGTCAAAAATCTCCTTTTGCTCAGCAGGCGTTTTAAACCTATTCAAAACCGCTATTTTGACGCCAAAACCATCAAACCTTGCGAGTGCTGACTTGTAGTGTTGTTCACTCAAAATCGTCGTTGGGGCGAGCAAAACGACTTGCTTGCCGTTGTCAATTGCAATCATTGCGGCACGGAACGCAACCTCAGTTTTGCCGTAACCTACGTCGCCACAAATCAGTCTATCCATTATTTTTTCGCTTGCCATATCCGATTTGACGTCGGCGATTGCTTTTAACTGGTCTTTTGTTTCCTCATAGGCAAAGTTTTCCTCGAAACTCTTTTGTAAAAAGGTATCAACCTCATATTTATGCCCCAAGTTTTTCTCGCGTTCGGCGTAAATTTTGAGCATATCGGTCGCCATAACTTCGAGTTGTTGGCGAACGCGGTTTTTTGCGCGCTCAAACTCAGCCCCGCCGATTTTATTGAGTTTTGGCTCAATTTCGACACCGACGTACTTAGAAATTTCGTTGGCATTTTCGACAGGAAGATAAAGCTTGTCCGTTCCGTCGTATTTAATGACGATATAGTCGCGTGAATAGCCCGAAATTTTCATTTTTTGGACGCCGAGGCACTTGCCTATACCGTGGAAGTTGTGGACGACATAGTCGCCTGTCTGTGGAAGTTCAAAGAATGGTTTTTCGCTATTGGTTTGCGATTTTTTAAAACTTCTTGCGACGCCGTAAGGGATGAGCGCAATTTTTTCGTTTGGTAAAATGCAACCCATTGACAGCGGTTTTTCTATTATCTTTATCCCTTTTTCAAACTTGCCGTCGAGTGTTTTTGCGACCTCAAACGCAAATAGTTGGTTATCCAGAAACTCCGTCAAAAAGCTGCGGTCAATTTCACTTGTGGTAAAAATTCGGATGCAATAGTTTTCACTCAACATTCGCTTGAGGTCATAAACGAGCATTTCGGGGCGGTTTTTGTAGTTTTGCGCCGCCTCGCTTTCAAACTCTATATTTGCTTTGTGCGTAAAACTATCAAACGCGAGCGTCGTTTTGCCTGCTAGACAGTTTTTTAAGTCGTCGACGCAAAAATAGTTGCGCTCAAAACCCTCGTACACCTGACCTTGGGTTACGCACTCGGAAACTGCGTTTTGCTGCGTACGAATGTGGTTGTCAAGTGCCTCGTCTATGCGTTGCGTCTCATCAAGCGCGACACAACAATTGGGCACGATATTCAAAAGGTTTTCATTATTGACCGCAAAACTTAAGTAGTTATAGCTATTTGGAGCACTAAACACGCTCAAGTTCTCGCCAACTTGCGCTCTGATTGCCTCAAAAACGGCGGAGGCGTCGGCACTTGAGTAGTTTTTGCAACCCGTAAGCGCGCTCTCTAGCGTCTGTTTATCCTCTTCAAAAAACAGCGTATTCGGATAAATTGTAACGCCGTTTACTTCCGAAAGCGCGACGTTGTCCTCAAAATTCATCGTTTTAATACTCTCGACTTCGTCATCAAAGAAACTCACGCGCACACTTGTTGTTTCACTCACAATATCAACAATATCGCCACGAACAGCGAACTGCCCGCTCTTTTCAACCTTATTTACGCGTACGTAACCTAGGTTTGAAAGGCTTAGCGTTGTTCTATCAAGTGTTTGCCCAACTTTTATTTCAATTGCATTACGCCTAAACTTATCCACGCGCGGGAAACGCGACAGCAGTGCACGCGCGTCGACAACCAAGCAATCGCACTTGCCGTCCAAAATTGAGGACAAAACCTTTATTTTGTAAGCGTTTGAGTTTCCGAACGAATAAACCATCGGCTCGTCAACAAACGGGAGCGGCACAGGTTTTCGCGAAAGCGTCGACAAAAACGCGCACATCTGGTCAATCTGCTCGCTGCTGTATGTAACATACACAAAAAACTGCTTGAGGCACGCAACAGAAAACAAACGCTGACCGAGTGAACAGCCAGCGACTATTTCGTGCGAACCATCTTTGATTGATAGTAGTTTTTTAAGGCTTTCCGTCATTTCCATAACTAATCAATAAACTTCCCTTTTTTAATATAGTTTTCAATTTTATCCGCCGCCTCTGCGATTGCGGATTCTAAAACCTTCATTTTCTCTGCCCCAATTGGCGCCAAAACATAGTCCGCGAGGTCGCCAAACTCAGGCTTACCAACACCGACACGAATACGCGGAAAGTTCTCCGTCCCGAGTTCTTGCACGCAATTTTTTAGGCCGTTGTGCGTCCCGCCACTGCCGTGCGTTTTGTAACGAATTGTACCTGCGGGCAAATCTATGTCGTCCGAAACAACTATAACATTCTCAAGCGGGATTTTAAACTTTGTTACAAACTCACGCACCGATGTCCCGCTTAAATTCATATAGGTTTGAGGTTTTGCGATAATAACCTTTTCGCCCTGCACGACGCCTTCCGCAATCAACGCCTTACACTTTAGTTTTCCAAACTCCAGCCCAAGTCGTTTTGCCAAATTATCGGCGGTCAAAAAACCCATATTATGCGGCGTGCGCTCGTACTCTTTGCCGTAATTGCCCAATCCTACTACTAATAACATCTCCTACCTACCTTTTAATTATGGTTTCTCCATTAAATTAAAAATTTAATCATTGCCGTTTTTTATTTATTGTTTTTCGCTTTTTGCCCTGCGAATTTCACCGAAAAAGTCCGTCAACATTTTAGCGCACTCGCAATCAAGCACACCCCCGACAACCTCCTGCGGGCGGTGGTTGAAACGCGGGTCAAGCGGCAAGTTATAAAAAGTTCCGCAACAGCCAGCCTTCGGGTCGGACGCACCAAACACGACGCGCTGCAGACGCGAGTTGATTATTGCACCGCTACACATTGGGCACGGCTCAAGCGTTACATACAACGTACAATCCACCAAATGCCAAGTTTGCATTTTTTTGCTCGCCTTTTTAATTGCAAGCAACTCGGCGTGCGCGGTTGCGTCCTTAGTCGTCTGCCGCAAATTGTGTGCGCGCGCGATTACTTTGTTGTTGCAAACAACGACTGCGCCAATCGGAACTTCCCCAATTGCCCTCGCTTTTTCAGCCTGCTTGATTGCCTCGCGCATAAATTTTTCATCCAAATTCTGATTTAACATTCTGCCCCCAGTTATTTATGATAATTATTATCGCACAAATGAGACAATAAGTCAAGTTTAATGTGGCATAACATTTTGCCAAAAATGTACATTGGACAAGCAAAAATCACAAAGTACAGGCATATTTATACTTTATGGAGTATTATTATGATTTTTGAAACTTTTGCTAATTTTATGAACAAAATTATGCTGTTTTCCTCTTACATTAACAATTCCTACGGTTACCCCAAACCCCTCAGCGCTGAGGACGAAAAACGCTACCTTGAATTGTACTGGGCAGGCGACGAACTCGCAAAAGAAAAACTAATTAACCACAACCTCAGACTCGTTGCGCACATTGTAAAAAAGTACAGCAACTCAACCTTTGAAGCAGAAGATATGATTTCCGTCGGAACAATTGGCTTAATTAAAGCAGTCAACACCTTCTCAGCCGACAAAAACACACAGTTGTCGACTTACGCCGCGCGCTGCATTGAAAACGAAATCCTGATGTTGTTGCGCAAGCAAAAGAAACACAAAAATGTCGCCTCCCTCAATGAAGCCCTAGGCAAAGACAAGGACGGAAACGACATTTGTTTGATGGATATAATTGACGACGACGGAGACAATGTTGAGCTCAGCGTCGAAAACAAGTTATTTATGGAAAAAGTTTTGAAAATCACAAAAAAACATTTGAACGCGCGCGAGTACCTTATAATTGTTATGCGGTACGGCTTGAACGGCGACGCGCCGCTCACTCAGCTTGAAGTCGCGAAAAAACTCGGCATTTCGCGCTCGTACATATCGCGTCTTGAAAAGAAAGCGCTAAAAACCATCGCTCAGCACTCCATACATTGCGACGAGGGCTAGCACTCGCTAACCGTCAGATAGTAAAGCCTCTTATTTCTAAGTTCAAAAACTGCGCGGAAGTCGCCAAAAGTTTCGCCGCTCTCAACGTCGTCAAACGCGATTTGTCCGAGGCAAGTTTTGAGCCTTTTCTTGCTGTTTTTCACAAACTGCAACGCCATTTTCTTCGCAATTTGTTTTTTTATTTTCATAAGCGCCTTGAGTTGCGCTTTTTTTGTTTCGTCTTTTTCTTCTTTATACTTACTGCGCGCGTCGTAAAAGTCCTCGATTGCGTCGTAGATATCGGACTTGTCGTCCTCTATGTCCTGTTCACTATGGGTGCCACCGAGCGCGGTTTGAATGTCTTGCAGTGTGCAACCGCTACAGATTTCGTACACGCCGTTTGTTAGCAATGCGTGCCCGCCAAATGTCGCGATTGTTGTTGTTTGTGGAACACCCAATTCCAGCGCACGGTAAATGTGGACTAAGTCGACAGGCGTCAAAACAAGTAAGTTTTCAAGTTTTTTGTACTCAGACAACTCAAGCGCACGCCTAAGCATTTTTGTAAACTTATCTTGCCTTGAACTGCCGTCTTGTTTTTCGCAGGCACTCTCCAAAGCTACATTTTCGGTTGTTTTTTTCGCCGTTTTGGCGGTTTTTTCGCCAAATTTTTGATTTAACATATTGTCTAGCAAATCTTTTTTGTTGTCAAACTGTGAGTTTTCACTTTCAAAGTTTTGCGTAGTGGCGGCTGCTGTTTCGCAGGCGGTTTTAGAAACTGATTGCGCGAAACTATCAACAGACTTTGCACACCCGCCCGATTGCGCGGCGGCAGTTGCCAGCAGGTCGTTTGGGGTGGAAAGCGGCGCAAAACTTGAAAAGTACTTATCAAAAATATGGTTAGGGTCAGTTTTTTTGACGAACAACTTGTACAGTTTGCTGCTAAGTTCGCAATTTGCGTCAAAAACATCCTCAATGCCTGTCATTTGGTCGCCCTTTAGACAAACAAACACTGCGGGGATGCCCCAAACTTTAGTGAGTTTGCGCGCAACATTGTAGATGCTATCAAAATAGTCGCTCGCCAAAACTGCCGTATTTTCACACGCGTAAGGCAGCACATCAAAACAAGGAACAACCAACATTTTGTGCTCCCCCGTCAATTTGTCGCTAACGCTGTCTCCGTTGTGGTCGATAACCCCGCAGTCAGCGAGGCGTTTTAGGATGAGTGCTTTGGTTGTAGACTCAAGTGTGCCAAAGGAGAACGGCGCGGGGGTGTTAAAATCTGCGGCTGTCTGCTCTTGTTTTTTTGCTTTCTTTGATGATTTACACGCGTTTGCGGATTGCTCGCAATTTGGGACGGATTCAGCGCTGTCGCCGTTTTGGGCGCTCGTCGCTGAAGTTTCGCTGTTGCGGGTGCTTTCATCCGCAGCGGTGGCGCACTCGTCGTTTGAAGTTTCGTTGTTGCAATTCGCGCGCGCATCAGGCTGTTCGTCGTCGTTTTTGATAACTTTCGATTTATCTAAATTGTCGATGTAGACGCAATACGACTTTGAGTGGTCGCTTAGCGAATACGAATCGAAGCCCACAACCCTGCCATACACGGGCGAAAACACGTTGACCGAGTTAAAACCTGCGGTTTTGGCGATTGTTTGCCCCTCAGTTACGACCTCGTTCATTTTAACAATCGGCAGCGCAGGGTCGCCGTTTGACACTTTTAGCGGCACGATAACCATTTGCGGCTGCGGCATTTGACGAATTTCAAAATCAATGTTTTTGTTTATTTTCATAATTTCCCTTTTATATTGTTTTTATTTATTGTTAGTCTAACTTTGTGGGGTTCAAACGATTGCGGCGCTCACCTAATTTTGTCAAAAAACTCGGCTTGCGATGTTACAATTTGCGCCAACTCCAACTCCTCAAAGTCGCTTAGCCCCACTTGCTGCTTACACTGCAAAACAACCCGCTCCGCCAGTTCCCCAACAGTCAGCGGCGGCGCATTCTCGTCAGACGAAAAGAAACAGTCGCGCACGTACTCAAGATACGTCCCCCGCTCGCCACGCTCAAACTGCGCCAAAAACGCCAACACAAGCGAGCCCGCGAAACACCGCCTATCAAACTGTGTTACGCTAAACCAGTTGTTTTTGCGCCCCTCAAGACTCGCGTACAACAGTTTACTGTCCCCCAAACTAAATAGTTCCGAAAACTCTGCGGGCAACCCATCGCTCTCGCACTCCTCAAAAAAGTTACCTCCATTCTGCGCGCGCTCTGCCAAAAACTCCGCGTACCCCGCCTGCATTTGCGTGCGGACAATCGCCCCGAGCGCGTCGATAACAAACAAGTACCCGAACGCGCCAAAGTTTTTGCACATAGACAGGTTGAGGTTCACAACCCCTTCTCCCGCCTTGTAAAGGTAGTCCTCATTATCAAAAACGCAAGTGAGCGCAACTCGGTTATTAAGCCCGTCGCAGTGGCAATGGTGGATTAGTTTTTGATATAGTTCTTGAACTAATCGTTCGACTTCCTCGCTCGGTCTTTTAAACAAGTCTTTGTCAAAACTTTCCAGTAGTTTTAGCATTATCAAAACTCCATTTGTATAGTTTTTTAGCCATTCAAATTTTTAAACCTTTCAAATATCTTTTAGGCTACATTGGGTTATATTAAGCGCGCTTATACCATTTTTTAGCTTCAAATGCCAGTCAGGCAACCAACAACTTAACAATGACATCCTAATATTTTTTTTAATTCCTTTTTAAAAGTAAGACCTTTTCCATTTTTTAGCTCACCCCCGCTTTGCTAAAAAAAAGCAAGTGCCTAACGCCCTTGCTTTCAAGTTCTGTTACAATTGTTGGGGCGGCGAAATTATGCAAACCCGCCTAAAAACTTTCAAAAATTCACAAACGCCACAACACGCGGCGCGGCATTTGAAAGCCCCCAAAATAGTAAAGCCCTATGTAATCGTCTATTTTTCTAAACGTCTTATTAGCGTTTAATGCGCTTCAAGAATGGCGGGATGTCGCTGTCGTCAACTTCAATCCTGCTCATACCACCTTGTGGGCGTTGAGGTTGCGCTTGAGGTTGTGCCTGTGGTCTAGCAAACTGCGTGCCAAGCCCTTGTTGCTTAGGGTCGTTTTGCGCTTCAGAAATGACGTTGTTATTAAACCCTGTCGCAATGATTGTTATTTCAACTTCGTCGCTCATACTCTCGTCGATACCCGAACCGAAGATAATGTTGCAGTTAGGGTCAACAACTTCGCGCACAAGTTCAGCTGCTTCATAAACCTCTGCAAGCGACAAGTCTGCGCCACCCTTAACGTTGAGGATGATGTCAGTTGCACCCTCAATGGTTGTTTCCAAAAGCGGGCTTGAAACTGCTTGTCTAACCGCTTCGATAGTTTTGTTTTCGCCCTTGCCGTGTCCAATCCCCATATGCGCAACACCCTTGTTTTTCATAGTCGTGCGAATGTCGGCAAAGTCGAGGTTGATTAAGCCAGGTTTAGCGATAAGGTCGCTAATTCCTTGGATACCTTGTCTCAAAACATCGTCAGCGTACGCAAACGCTTCCATCATAGGTGTTTTGTTAGGTAAAATCTTGTAGAGTTTGTCATTAGGGATGATAATAAGCGTATCAACATATTTCTTGAGCGCCTCAAGTCCCTTTTCGGCGTTCTCCATACGCTTCCTGCCCTCAAACATAAACGGTTTTGTAACAACCGCAACAGTGAGCAAGCCCATTTCTTTTGCGATACTAGCAATAATTGGCGCAGCGCCTGTACCAGTTCCGCCGCCCATACCTGCAGTTACGAAAACAAGGTCAGCGTCTTGCAACATTTCCTGCAAAACTGTTTTGCTTTCTTCCGCAGCTTTTTGCCCCATTTCAGGGAACGCACCTGCGCCCCAGCCGTTGGTAATTTTTTCGCCAATTTGCAAGCGTTTTGGCGCATTTGAAATCAAAAGTTGTTGCTTATCAGTGTTGACAGCGATAAAGTCAGCAATGCCCGCGTCTTGCGCAACCATACGATTGACCGCATTGTTTCCAGCGCCGCCGACGCCAAAAACCTTAATTCTAACAACCTTTGAAACGCCGTCGTCGTCAGTGCTTTCCATTTCAAAGGAATTAGCAGTTACATTTTCCCCAGCGAAATTAAAGTCTTGTGGTCTTTCCATTGTCTCAGTAGCTGGATTTGAGAACAATGCGTTCGAGTTGAAACCGCCGTTGTTATAGCCGTTTCCGTTGCCATAGCCATTATTGTTATAATTTTCAAACATTCTTTTGCCCATCCTTAATTTTTTTTCTAAACAAAACATTTAGTAATCTTGAAATAGATAGTAAAATTACACTCAAAAAATGCAAGAACAAAAACACATCTACATTTAACACGACGTCAAACGATAAATCAATAATTTTTGCTCGAAAATGCTTCCTTTTGTAAGTATAAAAACATTCATTTGATACAAAAACTACTACGCTTTTTTGTTTACGACAATTTTAGCATACCGACAAACATTTTGTCAAATATTTTGCAACAATTTTATTGCATTTTTGACAATTTTGCAGTTTTTTTAAAAAAGCGCGCCGAATTTTACCTCGACACGCAACTTTTTTGCGAAAAAACGCACAAATTTAGCGAAAAAACACGTGTTTTTACATATTTTTTTTATTTTTTGCGTTTTCATTCACTATTCTGCGTTTTGCGCGCAAGGGATGGTTCTGACATAAAAAATCCCAGTCAATTTTTAAACCAACGCCACGTGCACCCTTGCGTTCATATTTATCAAAATTCAGGTCAAATTACGAGCTCCCCCAAAAAAAATAAACCGCCGCAAATTTGCAATACTGCAAAAGTTTTGCGACGGCTTAAAATTTAGGCATTCATTTTTTAATTATTTTTTAAACAACGAAACAATTTTTTGCCACCATTTTTTGTAGAATGGCAAGCCTTGGTAATCCTCTTTTTCGCTAACGTAAGACGACTTTATCAAACTAGCGATTGCGGACTGCTCAAACTCGTCGAGCCCGCCCATTTCAAGGTTTTCCGCTTTACAAACAACTCCGAGTGCGGACGAGAACACGTCAAGCGCGCCCTTCATTTCGCAAAGTCCACCGCCTGTAACAGCGAACTGGTAAACATACTCATCTTCGGTTAGGCATTTTGCAACCATCTTTGCAATGTGCTCAATTTTCGCCTTAACGACGGTGTTGACTTGGCTCGCCATAAGTTCGTATTCCTTGCCCGTTTCCTCGTCCGAAACTACATAGTAATCTACTTCGGATGGGTCAACAGTGAGCAAAACCTTGCGTTTTAACTGTTCTGCGACCTTGAACGGCAACTCAAACGCCTCGCTCAAGTTTGCGACAATGTGCGCGCCGCCTAGCGAGAATGAATACAAACTTTCCACTTTCTCGCCCTTAACTGCAAGAACACTCGTTGTTAAGTAACCAACATCAATCAAAACTGCGCCTGCCTCGCGAACGTGCGGCTTTAACATTTGGTGTGCTTGCTCAATAATCCCACACTTAAATTCAATATCAGAAAAACCGCATTCGGCAAGTTTTGAGGTTATGGTGTCAATAAAATCGTCGCTTACGTACACGTAAGTTACGTCAGCAGTCAACTCGTCTTGTTCGTCCTGCCCGTCGATGTGCGTTGAACTGTGAGGCTCAAAGTCTCCCAAGATTTTTTTAATAACCGTTCCCTCAACTTCGCCGTCCTCAAGGTCTGCGTGCCTTAGAAACTTACGGCGCAAGAGTTCGTTCAGTTCAATAGGTGCCGAAAAAGTTTGAGCTACGTCCTTTTTGTAGACGCCGCAAAACTCGCTAGGCACATTGACGTAAACTTTTGAATACTCCTCAGTATCTACATCGCTAAACAACTCCGTAATTACTTCGCTAAGCCTATCGCTATCGTCAAAAAATTGACCATCAGAAAAACCGCTATAATCGACTTCGGAATACTCCTCTATGTCTAATCTCCCGTCTTCAACTTCCACTTCGCAAAGACGCAACACGCTGGAACCTATATCAAGCGCAAGAAATTTTGTATTTTGCATAATTTACCCTCATTTGTTAGATTAACATTTTCAATGCTGAGGCAATGATAACATATTTTTTTAAAAATTGCAAACAACTAAAGGCGTTTTATTCCAATAAATATTTACTTATTTATTCCAATTTAATTTGAATTATCACATAACAATATTATATAACAATCCAGTTGTTGACACCTGCAGGCGCGGTTATGGATATATTAATCGTTGTGTCGGCAGTCGGAGTAAAGGTTTTCTTGTTTGTAGACTCGGTTCCGATTGTTGTTACCATATAAAGTTTGTGGTTAATCAATATTGTAAAGGATTTGTTTTTGTCGGCTTCAAAGGTTACCGTGCTGCCGTTTCGGACGACAAACTGGTTGACAAGGCTTCCCGACTCGTCAAGGCGGTAAATTATGAACTGGTCGGCAAGGCTGCTTGTTGACGACGACCCGCTTGTGCCTGTGGTCGTTCCCGAGGTGGAGCAGCTAAGGTTGGTGGTTACACTGAGTGTGATGTTATAGGATGTCATCAGCATTTGCAGCGTCGGATACCCGTCGTTCATAGTGCTTTTAATAACCCAAGTATTTTCAAAGTCCCACTTGTATGATGTGTTACTGCTCCAAGTGAAATGAGCTGACCCCGATGTATAGGTAGTTTCACTTTTTAACTCGCTAAGGTTTGCGTCAGTTAATGTTAGCGAGTAAAGCCCGTTTGTTGGGTCAGTAACCGCATCATTCGAGCCCGTCAACGAAAATGCTGCACTCCCTCCTGCGCCCGAAGTAATAACCACACAATTGTAAACATTAAATTCCTCATCTGCCCAATCTCCATATGGCGATGCCCAACTTGTAATTGCATATATATAGCTCCCACTTTTTGCAGCAATTTCCACATCCACAAAGCAATTACTAACAGTTGGAGTTATTGTACCCATATCAGATGTTATCGTTACCAGCCCGCCAGCGATAAACCCAAAAACGCACAGTCTGGGAACATAAACATTATCCATTGTAACATTCGCAAAGCAATTTTTAATCACAGTTGCCCGTCCAGCAACTAATCCCCCGCAACTAACACCATCAAAATAAGAACAATATATTTCCTCAATGTTTGCATCTATATAGCAATTTTCTATGTATTGAGCAACACCAGAAATCACTCCACAAAACGCACTGTAGTCCTCCATATTTACACGCATTTTAATTTTTTCTGTATTGCCATCATTTTTGTTAATGACCTTACAATTTGTTACATTGGTAGCCGATCCAACTATTCCACCGCATCTTTCAATGTATGAACTGACAATAGTAATTTTGTTGCCGCTAAATGTACAATTATCGACATTTGTTGCCTTGCCAGCTACTGCTCCAACAGCCGGCACAGAAAGCAACCTACCCGAATTCCCATCGCTTACAAAATTGGACTTAACTTCACAATGTGAAATTGTTCCTTCTAATTCTGCTACTATTCCCCCCATATATCCTAATCCTGACGAGCACCCCAATCCCGATGTGCTGCTAGTGAAAATATCCGAATTCATAATGCAATTTTTTACTGTTGAGTTTCCAATGCCCCGACCTACAATACCGCCAAAGCGAGCATTATTCCCCCAATATGGTATTTTTATTTCGCCGCCACTAATACTGCAGTCGCTAATTGTGCTCGCATTGCAAGCCCCAACTATCCCACCGACTGAACCACGACATTCCCCACTTTTTGTGTAACTAAATATTCCATAGTCGGCAATACTATATTGTAAATTTATGTTTTTAATTTCTCCATTACTAACATACCCAAATAATCCACCAAACGCCGCCTCATCCGTTTGTGCACTTACAGTGAAATTTGCAGGAACACTGCCTGCGGTTGCGTCTATTGTTATAGTTTTGTTCTCGCCTGCGCCACCATCAAATATCCCTGAAAAATAGTTTGTTTGTGTACTGCCTGTCGTAAAGTCAACTGCAATTGGAACCCACGAACTTGCAGTTATGGTAATGTTGCTGGTAACTTTAAAATAAGTGTTTGAGTAATGCTGACCCGCATTACAGTTGGTTGCTAATAAACTTAAGTCGGCAAGCGTACTAATTTTATACGGATTGTCTTGCGTGCCACTACCGCTCCAAGTTGAACCTTCCGCTGAAGCAGTTTCAATTTCGGGTGCAACTTTTAAATTTTCGTTCCCGTTACTTCCGTTTACATAACCGAACCCGACCGCAAACGCAAGGCACGCTACAAGCAGAAAAAGCCACAAACAAAGTTTTGTCGTAGCCGAACGTGTTTTTGTGTTACTTTTGTAACTAGTATCATTTTTATAACTTATAACATTTTTATAACTATGTTTTAAAGGTATTTGCTTTTTATTTTTTGAAAGTGTTAATAAATTATCATTTTTTTGCACATTTTCGCGTTTTTCACAATTTTGCGAACTTTGCAAATTTTGGCAGTTATCCTGCAAAATTTTGCAGGTATACTTATCGTTTTCGGTAGTATAGCCGCTATTTTTAGCAACTAAATACCCCCCCCCCCCCAGTTTTTTAGCATTTACAAAAGGGGCATTTGAAACACTTAAAAAGTCTGCGTTTTGGTCGTTTTTTTGATTGTAGACGCAAGCATTTTCAGCGTTAAAGCAATTTGTTTCGTTTAAAATTTGCCTTTTAATCATAATTTACTCCTTATTAAAATAAACTTTAAAACAAACACCGTGTACAGCAATAATCAACTATAGTTTTAATTTGCTTGCTTAATTACCGCGCAATTTAAGCGATATTCCATTGCAATTTACGCAATAAAAACTTATATATTTTTTGCCCCACTTCAACATTTGTTGCGCAACCTAAAGTGGTTACTTTCAATTGTTAGTATACACAATTTAAATAAAAAAATCAAACATTTTGATATGCTTGATTGAAATTTTTGTTTTTACTTGTAATCACGCTCATTTCACTCGCGCCCTGTCCTGTCTTGTGCGTACTCTCGCAGTCCCTCATACTTACAGTTCTCGGTTGTATAAAAAACAACTTTGCGCAAGCGCGTACGTGTTTCGTATCTTTATTTTATTTGCATTCCCTAACTTAGTTGCGCATGCAAGCACACGCATACTTAGACACACAGTCCCGTAACGTATCTGCGCTTGCCTGCACACCGCCAGTGTAAAGTTCCGCACACAATTTACTCGAAAGACATACCTAAATATTATCAAACTTACTCAATGAAAGCCTTGGGCTACTTATGCACTTCCTCAAGGCTCGCAATGCTGCGGTTGTTTGTGTGGGGTGCTTCCTAAACATTTGTTTCGGTGTCCGCAGATATAGGTGGCTCGCTCTCTTTGAGTTTCAACAAAAGTATACGTTTTATTCCAAAGGTGCGGTTTTTAAGTTCGTCAAAAAACTCGTAGACTTTGTCGTCCATTTTATCTTCTTTAGCCATTTCGACGACGCAAATGCCGTTTGCGGTAAGAGTTTTAAGTTCAACGATTTTCAAAAGCGCTTGGCTCTCCAACCCTTTATGGTACGGCGGGTCAAGCAAAATTATGTCGAAGTTTTGCCCGCGTCTTTTGAAGTTAAGCAACGCTTTTTCGTACGGCAAGTTTAAAATAAGCGGTTCGTATTTCATTGAAAGCGCGTTCTTACGCACGAGGTCGCAACTCTTCGGGTTCATATCCACAAAAACGGCGCTTTCGGCGTATCTACTGAGGCACTCAAGCCCAAGCGCGCCTGAACCTGCAAACAAGTCAAGCACCCTCGCGTCCTGTATGTAGGGGTCGAGGAGTCCAAACATACTTGTTTTAACCAAGTCCGCTGTTGGGCGCGTCCCCTCAAAGTTCGGCAACAACAATTTTTTGCCCCTGTTTCTTCCTGCTATTATTCTCATAATGGTATTATAGCATAATAAAGTGATTTTTCATAGTTTTTTTTGTATTTTTTCAACAAGATTTCGGCAACTTTTTTAAATTTACAGCATTAGAGTTGCAATTATATTAATATATAATGTATGCAATCAATCAAAAAAGCGCAAAACAACTAACCTATTCTCGCAAAAGGTTGAAGTTTGTCAAAACCTCGTATTCAATCGTGTTTGAAAGTTTTGCGAGGTCTTGAGCGGTTATTTCCTCTTCGCCGTCGCTACCTAAAAGCGTTGCGTGCGGCAACAGTTTTGGGTCAACACCAAACAGGTCGTCGACTGATTTATACAAATTGTAGTTGCGCGGAAATGATTTTTGTATCATTGATTTAAAAGACAACATCATCACTTCGTCGCCAAAGGTTGGAGTTATGTGGAGAGTGTCGCAAATTTTGTTGACGGCGTTATCAAAAATTCCGCTGCAGGTGTAGGTCGTTTTGAGTTTTAGGTTGGTTATGTCGCACATTAGCATATCCATACACACACGCCCGACGATTGGGCATTTCTGACCGCAGATTAGAACGACCCCGTTTTGGTATGCGCGCGCGTAACCATCCGCGTACCCGATTGCGACGACGGCGATTTGCATTCGGTGGGTTGCGACGAAACTTGCGCCGTAACCGACGCTTTCGCCCTTTTGCAAGGTTTGCGTTTTAACCACCTTTGCGCGGACTTGAAGACAGGGTTTGAGCGCGACTTTGGTTGAGTTCGTGTAACCGTACATTGCTAGCCCGACGCGCACCATATCGTAACAGAACTTGCCCGAGCGCAGAAACGCGGAACTGTTGCTTGCGTGCGCGATTATTTTTTTGTTGTCGATAACATCAAGCATTGCTTGGAACTTGGCGTTTTGACGCTTGAGTTTGTAACTGTTGTCGCTGTCGGCGGTCGCGAAGTGGGTATAGACACCCTCGACGGTTATATTTGCGTAGTTAGAAATTTGAGTTAAAAGCGTTTGCAGTTGCAGCGGGGTTTTGACGCCGAGGCGGTTCATTCCTGTATTAACCTTAATATGCACGTACGCGCGCTTGCTTAAATCCGCGGCGGCGGTGCTAATAAATTCAACATCTTGCAGCGAGTCGACTGTTAGGCGGATACCTTTTTTGATGAGCGTGGGCAGGTCGGCTTGCGAAACTTTGCCTAAAATGAGGATACGCTTTTTCAGTTTTAGCGCGCGGACTTGCAACGCCTCTTTTGCGTTTGCAACGGCAAAATAGTCAACTAAGTCTGCTATGCCGTTACAAACTTCTTTGTAGCCGTGCCCGTAGGCATTTGCTTTGACAACGGCGCAAAATTTGGGCGGACAACCGTACTTACGTTTGCGGAGTTTGTGCGTTTTTTTGTTCTTTTTGCTTAAAATTTCGGTTTTTTGACTGTTTTTTGCGGAAATTTCCTTTAATTTTAATATATTTTCGCGCAGCGCTTCAATGTTTACTGTTTTTTCTATCATAAAAATAGTTTATGCGGGGCGGCGCGATAATGTCATTTTTCGCACTTGATTAGTTCAAAAAATATTGGTATGGCACAAAAGAATTATAAAACCATTAAAAATCCCCTATAAAATAAACCATACAAAATAAAAAAACTAAGCAATTTTAAGTTAAGCTGCTTAGTTTTTAAGTTTCTATTACAAACAAAATGTTTTTTCTCGCTCGTTTCGTTCAAACCGCGATAAAATGTTTTTAGTTTTCTACATTTTATGCACACAAAATGCGGGGTTTGACTGCAGTTTTTCCGCAACAAATATACATTTTAAGCGTCATTTTTACTCGTGCAACAGTTTTGCGCATACGAAATTATTTTAAATGTTCGCCTTGAAGTTCTGCGTTATACGACTCGCAAGCAAGTTTCAGGTGCGCCCCTGCGTGCGCTTCCCTTCTGCTGCTCAAAACTTTTGTCTCAACAAGCAATGCGTATTTGTACGCGCTGTCAATAACTTTTGCGCTGCCACGTGTTTCTTCTGGAGCATTAACTGCGCGCAAAATCATCCCTTTATAACCTTCAGTCAAATTCATTTGGTCGATGTACATCAATATTACTTGTTTTTTATCTCTTTCCATACTTTTCCTCTTTTGATAGTTAGTTTAGCGACACAAATTGCGGCGGCTCAATGTTAACGCGAGTGCTGCAAAGTTTTGCGTCAATACCGAATTTGATTATACCATACAAATGCGCGTTTGTCAATATATTATCCCTTATATGGACAGCTTTGACAATCTTTGGGGCGCGTAAAATAGGCGACACATTTTACTGTTGCGTAACAAATGATTGTTATGGCAGCGAGCACGGCGGCGCCGAGGAGCCAACCATAGAGGGCGATTAGGCTTGCGATTTTGTAGACGGCAAATGCTGCGACATAGGCAACGGCGAGTTGGAGCGCGACGAAAATTGTTGTCCATTTTGCGCCGACTTCTGCACGCATTGCGCTGATTGTTGCGATACACGGAGTATAGAGGAGACAGAAAGTTAGGAACGCGAGTGCGCTTGGTTGAGTGAAACAGATTGCACTGGTTGGGAGGGTTAGGCTTGCGCCGACGAGGGCATTTGAGGCAGAGACATTGTTGATTATGCCAATGCTGCTGACAATAAGTTCCTTCGCAATCACCCCTGCGAGCAAAGCACTGACGGCTCCCCATTCTCCGAACCCTAGCGGCGCAAAGAGTGGCGCTAGGAGTTGGGCGGCGCTTTGGAGTATGCTTGACTTGCTTTGCGCGGCATCCGCCGTTCCAACAAACTCGAGGGATAGCGTAAAACTTTGAAGCAACCAAATAATGATTGAGAAGCAAAAAATGTAGCCGCCTATGCGGGTTAGGAACTGGCACGTGTTTCTTTTGAGCGACGACCACAACACGCGTGCGCGAGGAATACGGTACGGCGGAAACTCTAATATGAAACTTGAGTCGCGGGTTTTGAGGGCAGTTTTGTCAAGCACGTTTGCAATGAGTATTCCTAAGAGCGCGGACAGGACGTACAGGAGAAAAATTACTAGGACGTTCCCTTGCGCGAAAAACGCGCCGCCGATTACTGCAAAGACAGGGAGTTTTGCGCTGCACGCCATATAGGGGGTAGTTAGAATTGTTTTTATTTTTTCTGTTTTGTTGTTCAAATTTTCCGCTGTCATAATTGCGGTTGCTGTGCAGCCAAACCCCATTAAAAAAGTAAAGACACTTTTGCCAGATAACCCTACCTTACAAAAAATCCCCTCCATTAAATACGCGAGGCGCGCCATGTACCCGCTTTCTTCAAAGACGGTCAGAAAGAAAAACAGCAGCATAACTTGAGGCAAAAATGCAACGACCGAACCGACTCCGCCAAGTATGCCGTCCGACACTAGCGAATAGACAAATCCACGCCCGAGATTGTATTCAATAAAAAACAAAATTGGCGCACCGATAACCTCTACAATGATAAACTCAAAAACGCTACTTATGTACGCGCCGACGCTTGAAAACGTTAGGTAAAAAACAAGCAACATTATACACGCAAAAATTGGAATTGCAAGGTATTTATTTAATAAAATTTTATCTAGCTTTTGCGTTTGCGATTTTGGCGCGTTTTTATTTTTTACTACATTTTTATTGAAAAATGACGTTTTTTTAGTGTTTTTTTGCGTTTTTTCACTATTTTTTTGCGCAATATTTTTTTCGGTTATTTTTTTCGCACTATTTTTTATGCCAAAATTTTCGTTATTTTTTGCATTATTTAAGTAAATATTTTTATTATTTTTTTTGTGAATAATTATACTATTTTTATTATTTTCAGTTAAATTATTATTGTTAATTTTATCATTATTATTACTAATATAATCGTCGTTATTAACATTATTATTTTTGCAATTATTAATTTTATTGTTTTTATTTAATAATTTATTATCTTTTATTTCGCAATTATTATTTGTAAAAACATTGCCGCTTAATTCGTAATTATTTTTGCAATGCAAATGCAATTTATAATCGCATTTTTTCAATAATTCATCAATATATTTGTAGCGCGCATTATATAATTTCTCTTGATAATCGAACGCCGATAAAATATTATTTAATTCCGCATTTTTGCTAGCTTTTACTAAAAATCTGTCATCCCCTTCTATTAATCTTAATGCAATAAAATTTAATAAATTTTCATTATTTTCTAAATTATTTATGTATTTTTTTGAATTATTTATATTATTTTCAAAATTATTTGCACAATGTACGCAATTATATTCCCCTTTTAATTCGCAAACATTATTTAATTTGCAAATATTTTTTCCGCAATTATTATTTTCACAATTATTATTTACACATTTTTTATTTAGTGTACATTTATTATTTTCATTACAACTATTATTATTTTTACAGTTTAAAATGTTTTTATTTTTGCAATTATTATTTTTTATATTCACAAATATTTTATTGCAATTTTCAAATGTAGAATTAATTAAATCAACATTTAATAAATTATTTTTTATTATAATTCTTTTAATTTTTTCGATTGGAAAATCATTTAAATAATTAAAATTATTTTTTGCGCTTGTACACATTTCGGGGTTATAATTTTTGAAGAAGTTTTTAATTTCTTCGCTTGAAAAAAAATCAATTACGCTAACATTTATTTTTAGTTCACTTATTAATTTTTCGATGTCAAAAAGCGCAGGAGTTTTGGTTGACTTTCCAAATTTATTTACTAAGAGAGTTACGGGCAAATTCAACTCAAGTAGTTGCAGCGTAAGCAGCAGGTTGCGGCGCAGGTTGTTTTGTTCGCATATGTTTAGAATAGGAGCGCCCACCACTGCGACAAAATCAGAAGTTGTTGTTTCCTCGAGACTGAACGGCGCGAGTGAGTATGTTCCTGCCAAGTCAACAAGTGCAGACACAGGCGCAGGGATTGCGAGCGAGCGCAGGGTTGCGCCGACGGTTACGCCGTGCCAATTGCCGATGTGGAGTGCGGAGTTTGTGGCACGGTTGACGAGTGAGGTTTTGCCCGTGTTAGGGTTTCCGACAAGCAAAACGACGGGTGCAGAATATTCTTGTTTTATCATAGTTTATTTTATGAACTCGACACCCGCATTTAGTACTACTTAGATAATATTCGCCACACGCTTAACTCGCGCATATTAACTGCGCTCCACCGTTCTTCTTTTAGTTATGAGTCCTATATTTACTATTTCCGCAATTAAAAAAAGTGCAAACAATGTTGCACTTTTTACCTTTTAAAGAATAATATACATTATGAAAATAACGAATAACTATGTTGAAAACTGCGATTTTGGCTGTAAAAACGCGTCAGAACGCTTAAATTTTGCTAAAAATACACGCTTTACAGATGTTTCTCCTCTAAAATTAAGTGAAATGCCCAGCAACAAGGTTTGCAAGGTCGTTTCTATTTCTGCCGAACCTCGATTGAGACGCCGACTTCTCGAGCTGGGTTTTGTAACGGGCGCGACTGTTCAGGTTGTAAACATTTCGCCGATGTCGAGAGCGTTTTTACTCGTCGTGCAAAACTCGCTACTGTGCATAAGGCGAGATGTTTTAGAACATATTGAAGTGGACAACTTGCGCGGGCTGGGAGCGTTGCGTGTTTGAGTTCCGCACCACACTAATTGAGCAAAACGCGAGCGCAAGGCGCACGGGCAAGCCCACAAATTGCGGCGCGTGAGCAAAGTGTAGCCGCTCAACACGAGTAAGGCACACGCTCGCGAGACATAAACAAAGCACGAGTTCACGGCGCAAGCAACACACAAGTTCACGGAATAGGAATGTTACGTTTTTTCGATTTCGTCGTCGGACTTTCTGCCTTTGAAAAGGGTCTTGAAAAAACCTTTATCCTCGGCATATTTCACTTCGACTGCCTGCAAAAACCTTTCATAACAGCCTGCGGTTGCGGCACTATAGTAGCGCATATTTGCAATCGACACGTAGCAAGCAAGGAACTTATCCTCGCCAACCTCTTCAACGCTTTGAATTTTGCTGCACAACTCAATTCGCTTGTGAACGGACGGCAAAAATGACTCAACGTAGGCGTTGTCAACACGAATTTTGTGCCCCAACATCCCCATATCCTTGTCCTCAACAATTCTGCGCTCAATGTCCTTGTCGTTTGCAATGCGGCTTTTATAAAATGGTCTACTTTCCGCTCTTTTCACTTTAAATTTCATATCAAAATCGGGATGTTCCTTTGCGTATTCGACTGCAATTTTGTGAAGCATAGCATAACACTCATCTTGTTTATTTTTAAGTTCTCCAAACTGCTCATTCAATCTAATGCAATAATCTTTAAATTTCAAATACGTATTTTTCTTCATAACACACCACTTTTCTGACTTGAATTAATGACCTATTTACTGTTTAGCGCTTCGTTAATGCGTTGCAAGCGCTCTTGTTCTTTCTTCTTTTGGTAATCACGCATAAAAGTTCTTAGTTCATACTTCATATGCTTAGCCAAAGCTTTTTTGTTTATTGGCTCGTCGTCCCCATATTCTTTAAGCAAAGCTTCGCGGTCTTCCTTTAGCATACAAGCTAGGTCGTACTTGTCTGGTAAAGGTTTTTTGTCCACTTTGTCAAGAATTTTGTAGAGATCCTCTTTTGTCATTGCCCCGTTGCACCTAATATACGCTTCGCGAACTTCCTGCAGTGCCATTCTGTATTTTAGGTCGTTTACGCTTGCTGCAACCCCTGCACCAAAAATCATTGCTCCACCGCTAAGCAACGGCAACAGTGAATTTACGCCGCTAATGTCCATAAATCCAAACGCCAGTAGCGCGACGCCAAAGGCCTTAAACTCCGCGTTCAAAATCACCTGATGGTGCAGTTCATCGTCAGCAGGCAACCCAAGTTTGCGCAACTCCGCCTCTTTCAGCAACAATTCTTCACGGGCTTCCCTTTTCCTATCCCACTGGGTTGCCTTTTTCTGATAAACTTTATTAGAACTCGAGGCGCGGTCATCGTCGACACGATAGTTATTCTCAAAATCTTGAGTCCCCTTGACGCCATCACCAATTTGGGGGTCTACAGCGCCGTTTGCGAAACTTCCAACTTGATTGCCGTTTTCGCTAAGATTGCCGCCACTTGCGTTTGACTGGTTTGTTCTGACAACTATTGTAACAGGCTCTTTGCGCGAACTTTTTGCGTCTTTGCTGCCACAGTTGCGACTTTCGCTTTTAGCGGATTGGACAGCGCCACTTTCGCCTTGTTTGCTGTCTCCTGCGACTTGTTTGTCGTCTTTACTTGAAGCGTCTTGCGAAACATTTTGCGCCCACCAACGCTTGAGCCTATTTTTGAGTTTCTTTTGCTCTTTGATGCGCATTTTTTCTTCGTTGCGCAGTCTAGCCATATGTAGATTATAGACCAACCCTGACGGAATCATTGCGGGAACAAACTCGTCTGGGTTTCCGCCGTTTGCAACAAAGGCGTCCTTTTCTCGTTGTATTTGCGCGTCAAAAATTTCCTTCAATTTTTCGGCTGCGCTGGCAGGGTCAGCAATGAAATCATCGCTTGTTGGCATTTCGCTTCTCATCTCGTAGAGTGCTTGCGTTACGCTCTTAGGCTGCTGCAAAGTTTCGCCTTGAGTTTGCTCTTGTGCGGTCTCTTCAGTATCTTGCTCAGATGAGGTTTCATCCTCTTGAAAGCCGCCCCTCTCTTCATCTTCGTAATCACACCCGTAGGCGGGCGGTTCGTGGATTTCCCACACATCGTCAAACTCGCTCCCCGTTTGCGCGCCCACAATGTTTTCAGTTGAATAACTGCCGCTTTGTTGGTTCGCGACATTTTGTTGCGCAACTGCACTTAGTTTTACGTTTGCGTCGTCTGAGGTCTCCTTTATCTCCTCGCGCGAACGTTGCGTTTCAGAGGAAAAAGTTACTCCAACTTCAGAAGCCAAAGTTTGCGCCGTTTTGCCCATTTCAGCGGGATTGCTGTCATTTTTTGCAGGATTACTATCGTTTTTTGCGGCTATCCTGCTAGTTTTTTTTGCTGCCGCCTCGGCTTGCTGCAAGCGTTTCATTGCGGTTTGCCTAAAATTTTCGGACGGACAATACATATTATCTTGCGAACTTTGTTGAGTTTCGCGGGTGGTTGCCTGAGTTTTAGTTTCGCCATTTTGAACATTAATTGTATCTTTCTTGGCGGACGGGGCGCACATTTTGTTTTTTCCGCTCTTTCCCCTGCGCTTTAATATTTGGATACCGAGTTCCGTATAGTAATAGTTTGCTTCGCAACCGCGCGGGTTAGCATAAGCCAAATTTAGAGCAGCCTCCCCCATTTTAACACTTTCATCCCACAAATCCTTTTCGCAGTTCTCAAAATCCTTAATCGTTTCTCGTGTTTCCATCTTGGCGCTCTCCGTCTACTATATAATAAATATTATGCAAATTTAAAACTTAATATATCTTGCCTTAATAATAACATACATTTTATTTGCTGTCAATGAATTTAGAAAAAAATTTTTGCAAAATCACAATTTTTTTTCATATTTTTTAAAATCACGACTTTTTCACCCCTCAAGCCCCATTTTAAATATTGTCGAGTTGTCGTTTTGCAATATTGATAATCCCGTTCCTCAAAAATTTATTTATGCTTAAAACTTTTACAAAAACTATTTTCCAGCATAAAAAACCCCTACACGCACACGTGTAAGGGTTATTCTTATCAAATTCAATCCTTTTAATTTTTAGCATTTGTAAATGTTAGATAAATTATAATCATATGTGGAATGTTAGGTTAGCCAAGTTAATTACAACTTAACCAGATTGCTCAGTTATCCCAACATTGTTGTACGCTATTTTTGCTTTCTACGTAAGATGTCTCCAACTTTCAACTCGTACGGACAATTGATTGTAACGATTTCCTGCACGCGTTGCGCAACCTGTTGCGCCTGCCCATTCGCATCTACAATGCTTTCAACTTTAAATGTTTTGTTGAACGCGTCGCTCGGAGACAAAATCTCAATTTCGTCGCCGACTTCAAATCGGTTGCGCTGTTCAACCTTAACGCTACCGCTGTTTGAATTTTCGACAACGTTTGCAATAAAGTCGTAACTTGAAATTGGCGAACTGCTTTCAATGTACTCCCTGTCGGTTTCGTCAAAATAAAATCCTGTTGTGTAACGCCTGTGGCTGGACTTTTCAAGTTCCTCAGAAAGTTTTTCGTCAAACGGCTTGCCGCTCTCAACAAGGTCGAGTGCGCGACGGTAGGCGTTAGTAACATTCGCAACATAGTACGATGTTTTCATTCTCCCTTCAATTTTAAAGGATGTAACCCCTGCGTCCGCCATTTCTTTTAAATGTTCAATCATTTTCATATCTTTGGAGTTTAAGATATATGTCCCACGCTCATCCTGCTGAATTGTCATCTCGTCGTCGCGAGTTTTTTCACGCAAAAAGTACTCAAAGCGGCACGCCTGCGCACATTGCCCGCGGTTACTGTCGCGCTTGCAAAGATAATTTGAGAGCAAGCAACGCCCGCTGTACGAAATACACATCGCGCCGTGCACAAATGCCTCAATTTCGATTGAGTCTTGCAAGTAATCGCGCATTTGTTTAATCTCGGCAACACTCACTTCCCTTGCCAAAACCAAGCGTTTTATCCCCATTTCCGCCCAAAACTCGCCCGCATACTTGTTCGTGCAGTTGGCTTGAGTCGAAAGATGGATATCAAGTTTTGGCGCGACCTTTTTGCAAAGGCTAATGATGCCAACATCTGACGCGATGATTGCGTCGGCGCCAATTTCTTGCAAGTAGATTAAGTAATCGGAAAGTCCGTCAAAATCAGAGTTATGCGCCAAAATATTAACTGTTATGTAGCACTTTTTACCCAAACTGTGCGCGTAACTAATATATTTTTGCAACTCATCCTGCTCAAAGTTGTCGCTAAACGCACGCAACCCGTACTTCTTACCTGCAAAATAGCAAGCGTCCGCACCAAAGTAAAACGCCGTTTCCAACTTCTCGCTGCTCCCTGCAGGCGACAAAAGTTCTAATTTTTTCATATTTCCTCCTATGCTAATCGCGTTTTAAACGCAAAACAAAAATCACAACTGACACCCCTAATTTCACAAAAACGCGGTAATGGGCATTAAAATTTAATTTTACGTTGCACAAAAGTTTTGCATTTACCCGTCGCAACTGCCTCGCGCTTTTGTAACCGTTACCATTATTTCCGTAACGCTTTATATGGTTTGTCTATAATTTAGTTAGACTCAACTGACTTTTGTTTGTAACAAACACACAGCCCATCCTCAAGCGGGATTATGTTCGTTATAAGTGTTTTGTTTTTGCAAAGTTTGTCAATAAACTCATTCATTCGGCAAACTGTGCTTTCAAGTTTGTGCTTAACCTCGCACTCCCCCGTGGTCATCCCCTCTTGCAATATGTTGTCCGCTATCAAAACGCCCCCATCGGCAAGCACCTGCATTAAACTTGGATAGTACGAGAGGTACTGCGCCTTTGCGCCATCGAGGAAAATCAGGTCAAACTTCTCCTCGCAGTTAAGCAGAAAGTCGCCTGCGTCGCAAAGTTTAAAGTCGACCCTAGCCTTGTACTTTTTCAAGTTCTTCTGCGCAAGCGTGTAACGCTCAAAGTCAATTTCCAGCGTTGTAAGTTTTGCATCGCTGCAGGCGTCGAGCATAATTTTTGCGCTATACCCAATTGCCGTGCCGATTTCGAGGATGTTTTTGGGCTGCACAATCGCCGCAATCGTACGCAACAAATTGGCTGAGGCGGAACGAATTATGGGCACATAATTTTGTTTTGCATATTCCTCCATCGCCTTATTGCCAAACTTTTGCGTTTTAATCTTTTGGCTTATATATTCTGAAGTTTTGTTCATCAAAACACCTTAGTAAATGATTTCATTGTAAATGATTGTTTCTCAATCAATAATTGTTTCAATTGATTTATGTGTAATTTTAAATATCAATTTTTGCGTAATTATTCAATATCAAATTGCAATTCTCTAATTAAAAGTCTCATTGGCACAATTTTAAAAACAACTAAAACAATTATTTAATTATTTAATTATTTAATATCCAAGATAACAGTCAAAACTGTTGGATTGCGGCGCGTACGACGATTGAAGAACGACGAAAGCGCTTTACGAACAGTAACTTTCAAGTTCTGCAAGTCGCAGTTTTTTAGGTCGCTTTGTAGTAATGTTTCGCGAACGAACTGGCGTGCCTCCTCAACAAGGCTAGACGCTTCGGACGCGTAGACAAGCCCACGAGTTATAATTTCTGGTCCATTCTTAATAACACCTTTCTTTCTATCAATAGCAACAACAGTAACGCACATACCCTCTTCGCTGAGTGTAAGTCTGTCCTTAAGTACGGAACTATCAATTTCGCCGAAGCCAAGCCCGTCAATAAGTCTTGAACCTGATGGAACTTTCCCAGACTCCTTAAATACGTCCTTATTAACCTCGATGCAATCGCCGATTTCGCAAATTTTAACGTCGCTTTCGTACATACCGCATGCGAGCGCTAGGTCTTTGTGGTGTTTTAGGTGCTTATATTCGCCGTGTACAGGAACAAAGTATTTTGGACGCAACAAATCGTGCACTTGCTTGATTTCATCATAGTGTCCGTGCCCTGAAACGTGCAAAGGCATTAAGTATTCATAAATAACATCCGCACCACGCTTAAAGAGTGCGTTGATTGTGTTGTTAACTGCCTTTTCGTTCCCTGGGATTGGCGAACTACTTAAAATGAAGCAGTCGTTTTCGGTTACGACAACCTTATTAAAGTCGCCGCTAGCGATACGGGACAAACCGCTCATTGGCTCGCCTTGGCTACCCGTTGTTATGATACACAACTCGCCATCTGGGAAGTTTTCAATCCTGTCGATGTCAATGACGTTATCCATATTAAAGTGCAATTCATTCAATCTTGAAGCGACTTCCATATTTTTAATCATACTACGGCCGCTGAATGCAACTTTTCTTCCGTACTTATCGGCAGTGTTGCAGATTTGCTGAATTCTGTGGACGTTACTAGCGAATGTCGCAACAAAAATACGTTTTCCGATGTTTTCGCCAAACAGCGCGTCCAAACTTTCGCCAACGCGACTTTCACTCATTGAGTGCCCCGCCTTTTCAACGTTTGTACTTTCGCATAGCAGTAACAAAACGCCCTTGTCGCCGATTTCTTTCATTCTTTGAGTGTCTGCAACTTGCCCGTCAACAGGAGTTAAGTCAATCTTAAAGTCGCCTGTATGGAACACAACACCTACAGGGGTCGTTATGGAAACTGCATACGCTCCGACGATACTATGGTTTACGTGCAAGAACTCAACACTAAAGCAGCCGAGGTTAACTGTTTCGCGAGGTTTAACTTCAACAAATTTTGCCTTAACCTTAGGATGTTCGCGCAGTTTGTTTTGAATAAACGCGTTTGTCAACTTGCTACCATAAACAGGCGCGTGAATTTCGTTCAATGTGTATGGAAGTCCACCGATGTGGTCCTCGTGTCCGTGCGTGATTACAAACCCGCGCACTTTATCCTTGTTTTGCACAAGGTAAGTAATATCCGGAACGACAATGTCAATCCCCGGCATATCTTCAGTCGGGAAACTCAACCCTGCGTCAACGACGATAATATCATCGCCATATTCAAGGACGGTCATATTTTTACCGATTTCGCCAACGCCACCTAAAAACATAACTTTCAAATTGTTAGGGTCGCGCTCAACCAAAAATTCTGGGTTGATTTCCTCTTCCTTATTATCTTGAGGCATTTTTCTCTTGCTTGCGCCTCTCCTGCCGCCTCTTGACGCAAGTTGTTGTTTTGTGTCGGCGGTATCAAAAAATCTGATTTTTGAGCCATTTGCGGTTTCGATTGGTTTGTTTTTATCAGCCTTTGCTTTGTCGCGAGCTGGCAGTTTAGGGTTAACATTTTTGTTCTTGTTGCCCCTTTTGTTAGGCTGCGCTTGCTTGCTTGTTGCTGGCTGTTTACTAACTACAGGCTGTTTTGCTGCTGTAGGTTGTTTGCCAGTCGCAGGTTGTTTTTTGCTGTTTTCTTTTTGTGGCGCAACGCTCTTAGGTTGTCTTGCAGCTGCAAGTTCCTTTGTTTGGTGGTTTGAGTGGAACTTGTCTTTGCGCGGAGCGTTTCTTTTGTTCCCAACTTTTGCGTTACTTGCCTTATTATTAGTTTGCCCGCTTTCGCCTGCGTTATCAACCTTTACTGGGCGTTTGTCAGCCTTGCGGGCGGAATGGTTATTAGGGCGCGCGCTGTTTGAGTTTTTATTTGTGATTGCGTCCTCTCTAGTGTTGTTTATTTTTTCGTTTGTTCTATCTTTATTGATAGTGTTTTTCTTATCTTCTTTGCGACGACCTTTAATTTCGGAAAGTATCTCCTCGTAACTTAGCGTCGGTTCATCAATTTCTTTCATATATATCTCCTTAATAATTCACTTTAAAATAATTAATTAGCAACAATTTTAAAAAACAAATGTCAATCAATATTAGTTAAACATTAATTAAATAATATCTTAATTACGCCAAAAAACATTTAAACAAGTTCGCTTAAATATTTAAGGCAATCAAATAAAATAATCAATCCAAAATGAAATACAAATTAAATCAATAACAATTAAATTAGATCAACTTAAATTGTAAATTAACTTAAATTGAAACAACTTATGCTAGTTATACAACTTAAATTCCAGTGCCAAATTATCAAACATTAACTTAATAAATGCATAACTTAAAAATAACTAAAATAGTTGCCAACTTTATATAAAATTGGTTTTATATTATATTCAACATAAGCAGTATGCGACTATATCACAAACTTTGCAGCCTTAGCCCTGTCTTGTTCGGCAAACTTGCGCGGGTTAACAATGTTACTAGAATCAAGGTAGTATCTCATTCCCTGAGACTCATAGTAGTTCACCATAAACATCGCGCTCAGAAGTACGCTCGTGATTGGGAGCGTTATTAACAACGACACGCCAAACGTGTAGCGCGCGCAAACAAAGTTTACGACAAACGCAAAAATCGTAAACACGACGACGTTTGACAGCGTTCTCCAAAACCTGTGGCTCACAACATTTATTCCGCGCACAAAACTCTTGTTGATGCCGTCGCTATGCAAAACAAAGTGAGGCACAAAACAAGAAAGCAATGTTGACTCAATCGACAACACTACTAGCGTTATCATAACAAAGAGCATTGGCGCAACCACCCCCCAGAGCGCGCTTGTTGACATTAAATTTAATACAAAGTAACCGCTAACACAAATTATTGCCCAAAATGGAAGTTTTATTAGCGTCTTAATCACCCCTTGCCAAAGCGCGCTAAACAGGTAACGCACGTACGCGCCGCAAAAACCTACACGCGTAAGGCTCGACATTCCCCCACGCAACACGTCGCCGTTGACGACGGAAACTGCGTTAAGCACAATAATCATAACAAACAACACCGCGCAAACGCCTGCGATGTTGAGCGCGAGGGCGTCGATGTTTTCAACAATGATATCATACGCGCTTCCCACGAACTCTACAAGCTGCGAACTAATCTCTGTTGCGCTCATCGAATAAAGTTTGCCCCAAAACTCTCCAAAGCTTTCAAAAAATCCAGCCGACGCCAACGTTTGTACAATGTTGTATCCAATTCCAACAATCGCGCCACCGAAAATGGCAACAACAACTAAAATATACGCTAAATTCTTCCAAACTAATGAAAAATTTGTTGACAAAACTTTTAATGAATTGCGCAATACCATTCTTATGTCTCCTCTAACACAAATTTATCTTGTGCATAAAACATACACAATAATTACAAAGGTAAATTCTTTAGTTAAACTTAAATTAAACTTATTAACTTTCTCATTCTAAATCTAGATGTCGCTTTAAAGTTTTAGAACAAAAATAAAGCGATAATTATATTTTTCAATCGTATCGTAAATAAAAAATCTATTTTTTGTTATTCGTTTTCTAAGCCAAAATATACAATTTTGCACGTGGTCTCCCCCACGCAGTACCTTTGCAAGTCTTATTGCGATACACTTATTATATACTAAACTTTCAAAAATTGCAAGCGTTTTTCAATTATTTTAATTTTTCGTATTTTTTACATTATATATATCATGCGGTTACACGCAACAAAAAACGCCTAAACTATTTAAGTTTCAAACCTAAACGTTTAGACGTCCCCTGTATTAAATTTTAATTTTTGAGTGCGTTTTGCTCAGTTTCGTTTAACTTGGCCTCGTCTTTATTTATTTTATTTGACTCAGTTTGACTTAACTCGCCTTTACTTAACTTGGCGTTATTTAACTCAGCTTTGTTTAAGTCAATCTTGCTTTGGTCGTTTATCTTTTGCTCACCCCGCTGGGTGGTTGCGTTTTCGCCCGTGCCACTGTCGGTGTTTTTTGACTGGTCGATAAATTCGTAACCATCCTTTTGGACGAACCCAAGCACTGTAACGACCCCGAGCACTGCCATTACTATATCGTTGTAGAGCACGTTGTCAATTTCAATATGAAACGCGCGTGCAAGTGTATTTAACAATAGTAAAAACGCCATACTCAGGGCGACCCAAAAATTGTAATGCTTCATTCTATCGGTTAATTTCAATTTTTTCCTCGCTTTAAAGCGAAATCTTTGCACTAAACCCTACTATTTCAGTATATGCAGATAATTTTACTTGCGCCACATTGCAAAATAACTTTTGCAGTCTTCTACAACTAATTACATTAAGTTCAAAACTTAAGTTGGGCTAAAAATTAAACTACACAACTTTTGCTTGCGCTACAAGCATTTTGTCCGTCGCTCCCTTGCAAGCGTACAGCGGGCAAATTTGTTTTTTTATTATCGCGGTAGTTAGCGCTTTGATTTCGTCCTCAATTTTTGTTATTCCTAATTTTACTTCTTTTACATCATCTGATATACTTTCAACTTGCCCAAGATTTTCAGCAAGTTTATCAATCATACTTTGATATTTATCCTCCCTTTTCTGGCTATCTTTAAGTTCAAACATAAGTAGATAGACAAACATAACAGCGAAAATCCCGTTCCCGACCGCTAATTGTATCAATTCTTCCCACATATTAGCGCGCCTTTGTTATGTGAACGTAATAAGCAAGACTAGTGCCTAAAATATCTTTAATGAAAGAATTATTTGTCAACTCACTGAGTGCGTCTTCTTTGGATAATGAGTTCAAATATTTTTCAACAGCTTTAATTGATTCGCCATTTTTATACGAGTCAATTGTATCTTTTGAGTTAAAATACTTGTAAACCTCGTCAATATAATCCTCATCAATTTGCTGGTTTTTCTTCTTTGCGTCTGCTTTATATTCGGCTTCAATTTGAGTAATTTTGTTGTTGTATTCCAAAATTTCGTCGTTTTTGTCTTGAATTTCCTGCTTAAGTTCTTTAATTTTTTCGTTTAATTTCACTGCATACGTTAAGTTGAACTCGTCAAGCGCGGTTTGTCTATCCTCATTGAGAGAGGTAATTTCGTCGTTAAGGTCTGAGATGTCTTGCCCAAGTTTTTGGTCAACGCTTATCAGTTTTTGTATCAACTCTTTATCAAAAGCATTTAGGTTATTTATGACAATGCTGCTGCGTTGCAAGCCACGCTTCAAGGCATCGTTTTCAGCCTGTCTTTTGTACGCGTTATAGTAGTTTTTGAGTTCAACTTTTTCTATCTCACTTTGAGTACGCAACTTATCCTCAGCTCCATTGAGCGCGCTCAATTTTGTGTCAATTTTATCATTTATAGCGTCTTTTTGCGCTTTTTCGTAACTTGAAAGCGCGTTTTCGGCTTCTTTTTGTATATCTTCGTCGGTTTTTGTAACATACTCTTTGCGCTGTAAACTTATATCTTCACTAATTTTGTCTCCTTTATTTGGAAAAAAGGAATACATTTCATCAATATCACCAATTTCCTGCTTGAGTTTGTCATAAGCGGCACTTTTGGTTGAAGTTTCGTCCTCTTTTTCATTTTCAAGCGGAGAGTTTTCACTATCATTTAACGGTGTCGACGCAGTTTTATCGGCATCCAAGGTTGGGGCACCAACGCTATTAAAACGCATTTCGCGCTCTTTTGTTTTATCGTCCACGTCTGAGAGTTTTTTAGCAGCAACTTCTTTCTCACGCGCAGAAGGTTGAGTATCACGCTCTGAAGTGGGCATTTTTAAGGTTTCGCCGTCTTTGGGCGCAAGCGGCTTTACCGTTTCCCCACTCTCTTGCGCAACCGTTTTTGCGGTAAGGTTAAGTTTAGGTTGTTTCTCAACTTCCCTAATTCCTGCCGCTTTGCTTTCTGTATTATCTACGGCGCGAGTGGTTTGCACAGAAGTTTCGGTTGCCTTAACTAGGTCTTTATCAAGTTGAGTTTTTAAGTCTGCTTTGACCTTACTTTCAAGCAAGCCCAAACCTTCCGACGTTTTGCTTGTTTCGCTTGGATTGTTTTCTTTCTTCTTTCTTTTCTTTTCAAGTTCCAATAAATCTTTTTCGGAAACATTTACTACTGACATTTAATTTCCTCCTTAAATTTTATCAATTTTATCGTTAAATTGCGTGTTTTTGCTGTAATTTAACGCAATTTTGTTGTTTTTTATGTTAAACGCGTGATAAAACCCGCGCTTAAGTTCAAGTTTTAAACTTCTCTTCATTGCACTTCTCCTTTCGTTACTTTAGCACATCAAGGCTTATGGCGACAGATGAAACATAAGCAGTTTGATCGGTTGTTTCAATCTCAACGCCAATTCTGACGCCCTTCACATTGCAAACCAGCGTCTGCAGTTTTGGCGACCCGCAGACGTTCAAAACCTGCGTTTCTTGCTCGCTCTTAACTTTGATAGTAACGTCGGTAGGCGTGATTAAACTCACACTCCTCACAACTTTTTCGTTGAGCGCCCCCAAGTCCCCCATTGGCGACTGCCAGCACTTAGGTAGGTTAGCGTCAAAAAGTTTGCCGTCGTCGGTAAGTTCGCCAATCTTTTGCGATTTTGAGCCGTTAAAAAGCGCAACAAGTTTCTGCCAGCCGTCGTACACAAAACTTTCCATTGCTCGCACATCGACGCCCCTAAAAATGTTCAACTTCCCCGTTTTCAAGTCAAACTCAATTAGCGCGTTGTTTTTATAGCCGCTTTCGCTTTCGCATCCCACTGTTTTGCCGTCTTGGAAATTTAGCCTAATAGAAAGATAATACTTCCCGTTAAAGTAACACGCGCAGGCGTTTTTGATTGAGACGGTATCAATAAGGTTGTTGATTTTTAAGTTGCACCTGTAAACATTTGCGCCGACGCAATAGTAAAGCCCGTCGGTTGCAAGATACACAATGCGGTCGCCACACAGCGCTGCGGTATTTGAGTAAATCATATTTGAAGTGCGCAAAATGTGCGTTACGCTAAACTCGCTTTGGTCACCATACGCGGAAAGACGCGAAATGCCAAAGTCCCTGATTAGGTAAACATAGTCGTTAAAACTGATGACTTTGTTTATGTTCCCGCGCTCATCGACAAGTTCGATAAAACCACCCGCGTCGCTCGTTTCGCTCCAGTTTGTTATATCCAAGTCTTTACTGAAACGCACCTGACGCTTATTGTCAGAAGTTGTCGCAAAAATACGCTCATAATGGCTGCAAATGCTCGTCAAATGCAAGTTTTTTGAACTATTTACAGGCGTTGCGGTCAAGTTCCAAAGATACATTTTATCTGTTGGCGAACAAATTACCGCAACATACTTATCGTTGTACTTGTAATTTATTATCGTTGGCTCGGAAGTAAATTTTACTTGTATGCGCGTAAAAATTGGCGCGTAATCGTTTACGTACGCCATATAAATATAACCGTCGTCGCAATAGACAAGGATTAAGTTTTCATCTGCACCGCCGCCGTCTGCGGTTATGTGAACATTCCAAACGCGGAGAGGTTTTGCTGAACTTGTTGGAGCTTGAAACGTGTGCCACTGCCCGCTATGTAGCCCATCGGGGAGTTTTAAGTCCGCGAACCCGTGCCCGTGCTTGAGTGTTTTGTCGTCATATTTTAGGTTGTATGCCATATAAGCATAGTCCATTGAAAGGGCGTTCTCGTCAACATCGCGATTGACGCCTTTACTAAAATCTGAAAGGCTGTAAATGTACGATTTTGCGACGCGCCCTTTTGCGTTTTTCTTATAATACATCTTTTCTCCTTTTGTATGGCTTTTGCCACTATAAAAGTTTACCTAAAACTACCAAATGCGCGCTTTTACGCTCATAGACCTTGCAGGCATCAACGCCGACTTTATTGCGTCCCTGTACCTTGCGTCAAACATTTCAGCCTCACTGAGTTTGCCTTTGTACAAGCAATACTCGGTTGCGACCCCCAGCGCAATGAGGCGCGGCGTAACTCCTAGCGCGTCAAAGTTTATGTTGTCTGTAAACGAGGTTAGCGTTGCGGGCAAAAACGAGTATTTTACAATAACTTTTCGATAGCCCGTGCCAACCGTTGCAGACTGCGCATTCAATGTAAATTTTAAGTAATCGTTTCTTAAATTTTTCACTGAGTGTAACTTCAAAATGTTTTGGCTAAGTTCGTTAAAATATATTTTGCCGCCAACCAAGTCGTACTCCTCTTCAATAAGTTGAGGAAAGTAATCACTGGCAAGTTCGGACAACACTTCGTTGAGGCAAAACAACAATGTGTTGCAAATATTGTTTGCGCGAGTGTCAGACGCGCTAAGCGTCGGCAACCCCGCCGTTTCGGGGAGTTCTAGGTAGTTTCCTACGTGTTTTAAAATATCACTAACATTCATTTTATTTTATAATAGCGCACCCAAAAACTTAGGCGCGCTACTTTCTCCTTTTATTTATTTGCGCGATTTTACTTTTGAAAATCACTAAGCAAACTAGGACAATTACAGTTTAACATTTTGCATAATTTTATCAAAAAGTTGTTCTTTTTCTCGCTTTTCAAGGTTTTTATTAGAAATTTCCATTTCTTTTAGCAATTTTTCTGCATTTTCCTTGCGAGTTGCCCACACTTTACGCAAAAAACGTTCGTCCAAATTGCCCGAATATAAAAGTTCCGTGTGCAACTTCATCCCATACTCTTTGCAGACTTCAAACGCGTGCTTAATGTGGTTTCTAAAAACTCGGTAGCCGCTATCAATCGCTTTAATTTGTCTAACAATTTCTAGTGCGTCGTCAAAAATTTCTGTTCTGTTCATATAATCGTCCTTAATTTTTTTACGCTTCGGTAATTCCTGTTATAACACCTTGCCCCGCTGGATGGTCGCACAACAATTCAGCGTACTTTACAAGCGTTGCGGTGTAGACAGGCTTGCCTGCAACTTGTTTTAACACATTGCCGTTTTCACCCTCAAGCCAACGCCAGTCGCAAAGTTGGTGCAAAGCAAAATCCTTTGTGTTAAGGAAGTACATATTCCCTTCTTTTGCAAAGCGGTCTGAAACAACTGGAATCCCATTGAAACTAATTGCCTTGTATCCACCCTTCAAATCCATAATATCAATGTTTGACCTAAATGTATTGAGGTAGGTTTGGTAAGCGCGTTTTACGCCTGAGGAACAAACAATGTAGTCAACTTCGCCGCTTGACGATTCGTTGATAAGGTCAACCATTTTTTGCATCTTTACATCGTCAATTGTCGCGGAAGTTGATGTTTGAGGGTTCATAAATGAGTAAGAAGATTTGTTGAGCCCGTAGAGGTTTGTGTTTGAGAAAATCCCGTCCAAGCCCGTGATTTCGTTTTTGTATGAGTTTTGAACGGTAAGGTAGATTGTGTCGGTTACCTCTGACAAATCAAATGTTTTGTCAAAGTAAGCAACTTTATTTGCTCTATCGACGCTTGTAATGCGAACTTGTGTTGTAACGACTGCGTTTTTGTTTGTTACAAGGTCGCAAACCATTCCTTCAATCAAGTTTTGAGTGCTATCAACATTCAGCGCGTTCAAGCTGTCGTCGTTTTCAGTTGCGACTGCCAAAACACCTGTACCGTTACCAAATAACATTCTGCCGAAGTTGAATTTGCTGGCTTTAATCAAGCCTTCCATTTCTGCGTTCAAAAGGTTAACGAACGCACCTGCACTGTTGCTGGACGCGCGGATTGCCTTGTCAGAAAGTTCAATTGTACCAAACAAGTTTTTAAGCGTTGAGGTAAAGTTAACGTACTTGTTTTGCGCGCTAGTTGGGAGCGTTCCGTCCTCTGTGCCCGCGCCGATACCGCCGTTAATGCCGACAGGTGCAAGTTTCTTAACTTCCTTACCCCAAACGTCTTGAGTTGTTTGCTTAATCATATTGTAAAGTGGATTAGTTTTTGTATTAAGTTGATTGCTTACCACGCCAAGGTAAACTGTTTTTAAGGCGTCTTCTGCTGTTGATAATGTTACCATTTTATTCTCCTATATTAGCGCACGGAGCCAAACCTTTGCGCGAGGTGAACATTTTGCGATTTTATTTTCTATCCAAGCTGCCTCTATTTTAAAAGAACTTCCTTTAATTTAAAAGCAACTTTTCTAGAATGTCTCGCGCTTCGGTTAACGTCGTTGGAGTCGAAGGAGTCGAGGCGGCTATATTTGCGCCAAAGTTTCTCGTCATTAGTGGCGGAACTTTCTTGCGACTGCATTCTTCGACATAATCACGTATAATTTCGTCGTGCGCCTGCTTGTTATTTTTAGCAAGATTGACTATAAATTCGGGGTCATTAATTTGTTTATCATATTGTGTTGAATGCTCCAAAAATAAGCTTAACACCGCTTCCGTTACCCCGTTAGGATTGTCAATCAATGCGCTGTTTTCCATAAACTTATTGACTATGGCGCCGTAAATATCTTTGCTTACAACACCACTTTCGCAAAGCTGTTTTATTTGTTGATTAATATCATTTTTTGACTGTTCGTTTTGTAGATTTTCTAAATTATTTAGTTCGTTTTCGTCGTCATTTTGCTGCGTCAAAACTTCCTCTTGTTCAACGCCCAAATGCGCGTTTTTCTCTAAATTTCGCGAAAAAACATTGATTTTTTGCGTTTTTTCTTCACTTTTTTGCATTTTTTCGCTATTTTTTTGATTTTCTAGTGTACTTTCGCCGCTCGCAACTTCGGCTGTTTCGCCCTCATTTTTCGTGTTGTCGGTGTCTAAATTTTCACTAAGTTCGTTGAATTTATCGTCGGTCTTTAAGTCAAGATTTTCGTACGCACTGTGTTCATACTTACTTAGTAACTGACTTTTGCGCGTAAACTCCGCTTGCAAATTTTCGTACGCTTTTGCAAGCGTTGCAACGCTTTTAAATTTGCCGAGAATGTTTAGGTTTTCTTCGTCCCGTTTTGCAATGTTAGTTTCACAGTTTGCACCTACTTCGTCCGCACCTTGTAGATTTTTCGCACTGTCAAAATTTACGGTTGCGACAAGATTTTTATCGCTAACACTACCCTCTAATGTAGGGGGTGTTTCGCTATTATTTTGCGATTGCGTGCGTGTGTTTTGCGCGTCAATTGTTTCAATTTTTTCATTTTTTAAAGTTGTTCCATTTATTAAATTATTCATATTTTTTACCTTTATTTTGCACTGCGTGCTAGACTTTTTGTTGCTTTTTATTGTGTTAAAATGATACTATTGGACTTCAAACTGCAATTCTCGTTTTCTGCGGTTGAAAATTCAATTATCGCAGAAACAAATAATACAATTATTAAACTATCTTAATTTGCTTCACGCAAAGCAAGTTCCGAAATTGCCATTTTGTGTTCGTCGATATGCTTCAAAATCTTTTCCTTTATCGCTCTTTGCTTAGGGTTTTCGTCGTCGATTGTGTCCGACAGCAAAAACGCGGTGTGCTCCGTTATGTGGATAGCGTGGTCGTCAATTTGCGAAACTGCTGGTATTTTGCCGCCGTTTAGGCACTCGACGCACTCTTTTTGCGCGCGACTTCTTTGCAGGCTTGCGATGTCCTGCCCTTGTTCCCAAATCCCAAAACCTAAAAGCTCGAGTATCTTGCTGCGCATTCTGTTGTCAAGTTTGCCGTCCTCGTTTGAGAGCAAGCCCGCGTTAAGGAGTTCAAAAACCATACTGCGGCGCTGCGCAACCGTTTCGGTCAGCTCGTTTTCGGTTTCAAAAACAATATCTTCGCTACTAATGTCGGTACTGTCAAAATAAAACAACTCGACCTCTTGGTTGTTTCTGCCGATTATGCGCCCAACGCGTTTGTTTGTCGCGAACTGCTTATAAAGTCGCAAAATGTGTTTCCCAACATTTTTGATGGCGTTACGAATTTCCTCGGCACTTGTAGTAAGTTTCGCGTCATCCTGTTCAATGAGAAGTTGCAGTGCCGTTCCGCTCATATTTGCGTACGACGTGATTGCGTTTGTTAGGTCGCTGAGTCCCGACAGTACGGTCATTTGGTTCATCAGGCGCTCTTCCTCGTTTGAAAAATCGGCAGGCAACCCCGTTGTCGGCAAAAAGTGCGGCGGCGTTGCGCCCTGCCTATAAACCAATATTTTTCCCGGTTTCAACCCGTCCTCTTCGAGCGAGTCAGTATCAATACTCCCGTCCTCTACGCTCAAAACGCCCTGCGCAATGCGGTTCATAAACTCGTGCTTGCGGTTCTTGGTCGCGTTAAACGCGCGCTGAAGCGGAATTATCCTATCAATAATCGTCGTACCGAAAAAGTTTGACGCTTGCTCTTGCGAAATCTGACGAATAAACGGAAGCCCGCGTTCCCCATCGTCGAGATTTTCAAACGGAAGTTCTCCCGAATACACAAGTTGTTTACCCGCGATAATTATCAGTCGCCCGTTAGGATGCGCAACTGTCGGACGCTCGTAATATTCGAGGACAACGGCGTTGTTTGTTTTGGTCGTTTTGATTACGCTGGTATTAATCGAGCCGTAACCAAATCCCGCGCTGCTAGTTTCAACCGCGTCGGAAGTTATAACGTCGATATTTTCGCCCTCAACATCCACTCCCCACAACTGCTTGATGACGTCAACGTGGTATGCCCGCGCGTGGATAAGTGAGCGACAGTCCTCCAAACTTTCACAGGCGCAATTGTCGGGATAAATTTCAAACGGCGGACAGATTGATATGCTAACATCTCCCTCGCGAATTTTTTTCCCGTCCTCGGTTTTGCCAACAATTTTGCCGCAGTTGTTGTCCCAGATGATTTTGTAAAATGCCGTACCGCACAACTCACTCCACTTAGTCGCCTTGGCAATCAAACTCGACAGCCCTAAGTTATGGTCAACCGCGTTTAATATGCACTTGCTAACCTTTGCAGACTTTATATCTTTCTCTTCGCTCGTACTTGGTAAAACGCTCATTTTAGGGCGAACGCGAGCAAGTTTTGCAAGTCTACTTTCGTACATTGTCGCGAGGTAGTTGTACGCCTGTCTTTCCTGCCACTCAAACTCATTGTCGAGGCTGCAAGTGTTACCCAACCCATCGACCGAACAAAATTGGTTTCCAACAACAAAATTTGCATTCGTTTGCCACTGCCTTTCAAACGGCTTGCGCTCAACTTTTCTCCTTTCAAACTCTTCAAGAATTTCACTAACTACTTCTTCCATTTTTTACTCCTTTCTTTTGATTTTTTCAATTTTTAACGTTTTTTGCGCATTTTTATATGTTATTTTTTTATTTTTTTAAGAATAAATTTATATTTTTAAATGTATTTATTTGCATATTTTTAAATGTGTAAATTAATATTTTTTGTAATTAAATTCGTGCATTTATTATGATAAAATTTAAGTATTTATTGCATTAAAATTTGCATTTTGTTTATAATAAAATTCACTATTTATTATAGTTAAATTTGCTTATTGATTTAATTTATTTTAATGTTTTTTCTGCGCTGCTTTTTTCACTTGTTTTTTTACTCGTCTTTTTAAAATCCGTATAGCATTTATTAATTCCGTGCAGACAATCTTTGCATAAAAACAGCTGTGTGCGTACATTTTCTGGGTCTTTTAGCACAACATATTCAGCTATATTTCCACATCCACGAATGTCGCATTGTTTAATAAAAATTGTTTTCTTTAATTCCATATTTTCTCCTTATTTTTTAACATATAACATTAATTTGCAAGATTAATTTATTTATTATTTATCTTGATATTTATTATTAAATTAATTATTATTTAATTTTATTTTTAATTGATTATATTTTTAATTAATTAAATCAATATTTTGTTAATTATTTAAGTAAAATCATTATTTTTTGCGTTTTTAATTGATTTTTACTGCTTTTTTCTATTTTTTCTAACTTTTTTGATGTTTTTTTTGATGTTTTTTTTGATGTTTTTTTTGATGTTTTTTTTGATGTTTTTTTTG
>CAZSGM010000004.1:115684-141831 GCA_964606505.1 uncultured Lachnospiraceae bacterium
ATGTTTTTCGCTCAGAATTTATTTTTTACTTTCAGGTTTTGCTGTGTCTACTAATGTTTTAATTAAGCGGATTTTTTCTTTCTCCAATTCCTCGTCGCTGAGTGAGTCAAAGTTTGTTGCGCCGTACAACATTTTGTACGCATCAAGGTCGGGGGGAACGTATTTAGTTGTAACACGCTTTTTAACCAGTTTCAACTCGCCCGTGTCAGGGTCGGTCGCGTAGTCCTCGATGGTCTCAACATTATCAAAGCCGTTCGCCAACTTTTTTAGCCCTTCTTTTTCTATTTCCATAATGCTCCTTTATTGTTTGCGGCGCAACTTTCTATACAGTCGCTCCTTGTCTTTTGTTATCTCACTTTTAATTTCAGGCAGGCGCTCAAGTTCGGGTTTTGTGCAAATATAGTAGCGCAACTCATCGAGCGCGTGGTCGTCCTTTTTTACAGGTGCGTCGCCGTCCGACCACCAGTATCTTTTTATTTCGTCAATCAAATGAACGCAGGTTGAAAAAATAAACAAGTGCGGCTTCCCGTCGGCGTCGCGCAAATATGACTTGACGCGATTTATGCCGCTAAACAGTTCCTTATTAACGCGCGGATTAACCAAAATTCCGTTGTCGTAAAACAGTTCCACAACATTTTTTGTACTCGACAACGTGCGCGCGGTTGCCGCAGAGTCAATCAAACTTTCAAGCATCCCATTCGGGGCGCGCTTCCAGTTTAGCCGCTTTGCAATCTCGTTAATTTTACGCGCGTGCGTTGCAACATCTAAGTTGCTGGCATAATGCTCGGCGATAACATAGACGTTCCCGTCATAGTCAACGCAGTAAAAGTGGCACGAAAGCGGATTATGCAACCCTGGGTCAATGGATATGTTGTCTTGCCACGAAAGCGGTAGGTCAAAGGGTTGGACAACGTGAATGTTTTCGTCAAACTCCGTGTACACAAGCCCCGCGTTCGCTTGAAACCGCCCGTACCTGCGCGACTCAAGTTCGGCTTGCGACATATTTTGGGAAAGTGTCGCAATCTGCCGCGCGCTCAAGTGTGGGTTGTCCGCCCACTCCATAAACTCGCACCAAATATCTTTGTCGAAAGTGCTCGCCTTGTATATCTTCTCGTAGACCCACGTGAGCCCCTTCAGTGGCGTCATTGTTCCAAAAATATCGCCGTCGCGGTCAAAAACCCTCATTTTGCACTCGTCATAAACATCCTCGGGCGGCTCCTCGTCAAACCACACAAAATCAAGCGACGTCCCCTGAAACTTCTCTCGCCCTTGGTCGCACGACTTAAAACCAATCGTACTCAGCCCTCCAAACGCGTTGCGCACGATAATTTGGTCAATGATACCGCGCGCAGGGCTGCCCTTTCGCCCCGTCTGCATAACAACATCCACAATCGTGTGTTTCGGCAGATAGTTCAAAACTTTCTTCTGTGCGACGTCCCGCTGCACTTGCGTCGACAGCGAAACCACCCACCCGACAACGTCCTTGCGGTTTTCCCTGTATGGATGTATCCCAAGTGCCATATAAACACACTCGACCGCCCCACACTCAGTTTTGCCGCTGCGGTTACCGCCAAAAACCCACCGATTTTTGCACTTGTTTTTGTGAAACGCAATTTGCTTTTTGTGCACCTTATCCTTATTATAATTATTCAGCGCGCCGACCCGCGACGACTGCTCGCGCTCAATCGCAAGCGCACGCTCGATTGTGTCCCGCTGCTCATTGTTAACCCGTTTATCCATAACTTCCTCAATTAATCCCATTTAAAAATGATAAAAAACTACATTTGTTGTCATAAAACCCTCAAAACTAGCATTTATTCGCGTTGCCAAAAGCGTTTGCAGGCGTTATACTATTTTTGCGAGGTTTGAGAATGGAAAAAACTTCAATATATAAAACTCTGGGGCTACTGGTTATTGTTTTTTCTAGTATAGTTTTTCTCAAATTCGCACCTAGCATTGTTGCGTCAAATTCACAATCCAAAATGTTTTCTAACAAATTTCAAAATTTTTGCCTTTATGCACGCACTATAAATACTCCTTTTTTACACTGCAAAAACATCTTAACCGAATTTGACGCAATATATTTTTTAAATTCTTCACGTGTTGAACACTCGAGCTCCAACACTAGCAATATTAAAACGCAATCAAAGGACACTCAATCCGCCGACGCGACGCCCGACATCAAAGAAAATGACCCTAAATCAAGCGACTGCTCCTACTGGCTGGCGCTTGCCCTAGCGCTCCCCTTTATCGTCGTGTTCCTCATTTTATTCATCCCGCAAAAAACACACTCACTTATCGACTCCCCACGCTCGCAAACACAAGAGCGAAAACCGCGCAAGAGGCGCGACAATGAAATGCTTTAATTATTAAGCAACCTTCTGCGCTCTGTCCTCGTCGCGGTAGTACGCGTTTGCGATGAACGCAATTTTGTTGTACCCATTTTGGCAAAAACTATTAAAAAAAGTGTTTGAAGCAAGTGTTTTACCTATCGTTTTGGGTAGGGCTTGAACGTGGCGGAATGTCGCCTGCTTAGACAACCCCGCAACTTGCGCGATTGCCTCTATCTTTAGTTTTTTCTTATATCTTAAGTCGAAAATATCTTGCTGCACCGTCGGCAAGTTTTTTATTGCCTCGTCAACTATATGTATAAGGTTTTTTAGTATGTTTTTGCGCTCCATAAGTTCGCAAATCTTGTTCGCAACCTCTTCGCAACTCCTAAATGGGTCGCTGCAGTATGAGTTGACCGCCTTGTACTTTATTCTCGCGTCCAACATGTCTGCTATATTGATTATTTCTGTATAATTTTTAAAAATTGTATTCAACATTAATTCTTTATTTACTTTCATTTTATTAAACTCCTTCTTTATTATTTTTTACAATTGGAACATTTGTTCTAATTCTCAAATAATTTTAAACGACACCAGAGCCTATTTATGAAGTCCTATGTGTCGTAAAAATTTTATCTTTAGTATAACAACACTGAAAAGCAGAGGGCGCTTTTTCTGTGTCAGGGGTATTATAACATAGATTAAATAAATGTCAATAAAAAGTTTCGCCTTTTTTTTAATTTTTTTTATTTTTTTTGAAAACACACGCAAAAACGCTAGCAAATATTAATAATTGTGCATATATTAATATTTATTTTGCAACACACATTTTTTTAAATTGCACACAACAAAAGGCATTTATTTCAATAAATGTTCACTTATTTATTTCAATTTGATTTAAGTTATCATTATTATATAACAATGACACCTGCAAAATACGTGCGCACTAAATCACAACATAGTTGATAGCTCTTTTAAAATATGTTGCAACTTAAATAATGATAGTTGCTAACACCTGAAAAATATGTTGCGGCTTAAATAGCAATGCGGTTGTTGATAGTGCGCAAAATACCAATCAAGCCGTCAGTACTTGAAAAGTGTGTCTTAGATAATAATCTAGCCGTAAAACTCGAACAACATAACTCAAATAACAATCCAGTTGTTGACACCTGCAGGCGCAGTTATGGATATATCAATTGTTGTGTCGGCGGTTGGAGTAAAAGTTTTCTTGTTTGTCGACTCGCTGCCGATTGTTGTTACCATATAAAGTTTGTAGTTTATCATTATAGTAAAGGATTTGTTTTTGTCGACTTCAAAGGTTACCGTGCTGCCGTTACGAACGACGAACTGATTGACGACGTTCCCCGTCTCGTCGAGTCGATAGATTATGAACTGGTCAACTGCAGCAGTTGCGCCGCTGGTTGTTCCCGCGCCGCTCGTACCTGTGGTTGAACCGCTGGTCGAGGACGAAGCAGATCCGCTTAAGTTGGTGGTTACGCTGAGAGTGATGTTACAGGATGTTATCAGCATTTGCAGCGTCGGGTACCCGTCGTTCATAGTGCTCTTAATAATCCAAGTATTTTCAAAGTCCCATTTGTATGATGTGTTACTGCTCCAAGTGAAATGAGCTGACCCCAATGTATAGGTAGTTTCACTTTTTAACTCGTTAAGGTTTGAGTCGGTTGATGTTAGCGAGTAAAGTCCGTTAGCTGTGTTAGTTATACTTGTACTAGCACCTGTCAATGCGTATGAAGTTGTTACCCCACTTACTGAGGTAATTACTACACAATTGTATGCGTTCACTGATGTTGACGAACAAATTGCTTTAATTCTCCCAAGGGAAAAAACTCCGCTATTACTATTACTAATAGATACCCTTGCAATACAGTTGCTCACTGCATTCGCTTCCCCAGCGAGCACTCCCGCATATACAGTATCATCAGCACTCGCAATTAACTTTGTCCCAGTCATGTCAATACTGCAATTGGCAATTGTTGTGGCTTCCCCCGCAATTAATCCAACTTTCGTATCCCCTGACATCCCCGCCGTACCACAGGTTATATCAAAGTTCGCTGCATCATTTTGATAACTTGCAACTACACAGTTTTCAACAGTCGTCGCAATTCCCGCTATAATACCTACCCGTTGTGAATAATTGCAGTAATCAGCTTTAAAATTCCCTCCCAAAAATTTACAATTTGAAACCACAGTTGCCTTGCCAGCGATACCTCCAAGGTTATATCTAATATCTCTACCAACAGTCATACATCCCAAGTTATTCATAATAAAATTTGACCTTACCAAACAATTGGTAACATCGCCTACTAAATTACTCACAATCCCTGACCCCGCACACAAAGCCAACGACACATCTACATTTAGACTACAATTATCTATAGTTGTGGTTCGTACATCTGTTGAAGAAACGCCAATTCCCAATATTCCACCAAACCAAGAACACATATAAGGACTAGAAGATGATTCTGGATCTATTGTAATTGAACTTCCACTTATACTGCAATTACTTATTGTGGCGCTCTGACATCCCCCGATTACACCACCTAAAAAAATATTGGGAACACTGCTCGGCTTTGTCACGCTAAACACTGAATTGTTTCCAAGCGAAAAATTTATAGTAACATTTTTTACTGTCCCACTTGCCAAATATCCAATCAAAGAACCAAAATAATACTTATCCTCGCTACCTGTTCCACTTGTGGTAAAAGTAATTGTATTATTGACGGAAATCACATGCCCAGCGCCATCAAAGATACCTGAAAAATACTTTGTAGTTGTTCCGTCTAAATTTGTAGCAATAGGAACCCAATCCGCGCCAAGTGTTATATTATTCATCAACTTAAAGTGTGTATCCTGATAGTGGTTGTACGTTGTTCCACTTGTTGGCATATTACAGGCGGTGGAAAGCGCAAGCAGATCGGCGTATGTTCCTATTTGGTATGGGTTGGCTTGCGTGCCGCTACCGCTCCAAGTTGAGCCTTCCGCTGAAGCGGTTTCAATTTCAGACTCAATATTTAAACTTCCATTTCCACTGCTGCCACCAAAGTAACCAAAGCCAATTGCAACTGCAAGACACGCCACAAACAAGAAAAGCCACAAACAAACTTTTGTCGTAGCGGAATATGCTTTTATATTATTTTTATAACTTGCATTGTTACTATATTTTACATTTTTATAACTATTTTTAAAAGGAATTTGATTTTTATTATTTAAACCACAATTGTCTAAATTTTTATTGCATTTTGCGATTTTTCTTTCACTGTAATTTTCGCCACAATTTTTGCGCGCAACACGTGCACCATTTATTGTGTTTTCACTTTTATTTTTATTTATGAAAAAATTGCATTCGTTTTGCACATTTTGCGCATTTTTCAAATTTTGTGAATTTTGGCAGATTTTGTCAAAATATGCAGGATAGCTGCTATTTTCTGCGGGTATACTGCTATTTTTAGCAGTTATCCCCCCCCCCCCCAACTTTTTTCACGTTTTCTAATTCGCCTTTGTTCATAATAAAAAATGCTCCTTTTTTATCAAAAAATTAGTAAAAATTTATCAAAATTAATCATTTTAAGCCAAATTAATTTTGCTAGATTTTCACTTTCCAATTTTTAGTATATCACATTAACAAAAAAATATCAAACACTTTTACATTGTTTGATATTTTTTTTTACTACACTAAAATTATCATAATACTAAAGTCAACACAATAAAAGTTAATGCATCCTCAGTTTACTCTAGCGTAAACTCAACGCCCCCTAAGTGGACGGTGTCGCCAACCTTTGCTCCGCGCTCATAAAGTGCATCCTCAATTCCTTCCTCTTTAATGCGTTTATTGAAGTATGCAAACGACTCGTAGTCAAACAAGTTGACGCCGCGCACAATGTTGTCGATGAGCGTCCCCTCAACAATGAATGAACCGTCGTCGTCGCGCGTGATTGTGTAAGAAAGTTCCTTAGCGCAGTCGAAGTCAAACGCTTCGGTTTTCTCTGGCTCAATCTGCGGCAAGTCCGCAAGTTTGTCAAAAACAACCTTCAACAGTTCGTCAATTCCCTTGTGGGTGTAAGCGGAAATCTCAACACACGGAAAATCGACCTTACGCCTAAACTCTTCGATTGGAGCGACATTGTCGCCGAGCATATCGCACTTATTCATTGCAACAATTTGCGGGCGCTCCGCAAGACGCTCGCTGTATGATTTCAACTCGCTATTAATTTTCAAAAAGTCGTCGTACGGGTCTCTGCCCTCACTGCCTGCGATGTCAACGACGTGCACCAAAACGCGCGTGCGCTCAATATGTCTCAAAAACTCGTGCCCCAAGCCTGCTCCGTCGCTCGCCCCCTCAATCAATCCTGGGATATCCGCAACCACGCAAGTTTTGTCGTAGTACTTAACAACCCCTAGGTTTGGCGCGAGTGTGGTAAAGTGGTAGTTCGCAATCTTTGGTTTTGCGTCGCTAATTGCAGAAAGCAGCGTCGACTTACCGACATTTGGAAATCCAACCAGCCCGACATCTGCGATTGTTTTGAGTTCAAGCACAACCTCGTGCTCCTCGGTAAGTGCGCCCTGTTGTGCAAAGTTAGGGGCTTGGCGGCGCGAGTTCGAGAAGTTTTGATTGCCTTTGCCGCCGTTTCCACCACGCAACAGTGTGTGCGTTTGCCCCTCTTCAAACATATCGACGATGACCTTGTCCGTTTCGGCGTCTTTAATTACGCAGCCGCACGGAACCTTGATAATAATGTCCTTGCCGTCTCCGCCCGTGCAATGCCTACTGCCGCCGTTCTCGCCGTTCCCCGCGCGAAAATGCTTTTGGAACTTAAAATCAACTAGCGTGTTAACGTCCTTACTCGCGACAACGATAATGTCGCCACCTCTTCCACCGTCGCCACCATCGGGTCCGCCATTCGTAGTAAACTTGTCGCGGTAAAATGAAACCTTGCCGTCTCCGCCGTTCCCAGCCTTGACAACAATTTTTGCTCTATCTAAAAACATACTCTTTCGCGCTTAGAAAAATTCGCCGCGCCTACCTCCTTAAAAAATTTGTGCATAACCACCCCCCGCCCCGCGAAATAGTTAAAAACTTGGATATTATACACTACTTTTACAACAATTGCAATAGTATTTTCCATTAAATTAAGCAAAATTTCGCTTATTTTAATTGTTTAAATCATATTGTCCCGTTTTTAATCAAAACATTTTAAATCAAAAAAATTACAATCGAGGTGGTTTAAACAATATACTTTTAATAAATACATATTCAATCAATGCGATTTTAATCAAAATACCTTAGTTTTGTAACCTTTTGACTCATCAGCCAAAACTGCTCGCAAACCTCTTTGTTCGCGCAGATTGAAGGCGGCTGTACGGGTTTTGACGCCCTATAACAGGTTATGCCGCGCGCCTTGTCGTTTATGGCGGCAATTATTGTGTTCATTAAAGTTTCAAACTCGGTCGGCTTATTTAGGAAGCGCGCAAGTTTACCCTGTTCTTTCTCGTTGTCAAGTTCGTCATCGGTTGCGACATCGCGCGCCTCGTACAAAACTGCGCGCACTGGGGTTTCGCCAACATTGTAGGTTGCGTTAATGTAGCCCGCCATCATTGCGTTTGCGAACTTGCACTGTCTAACTACCGACTGAGGCTCAAAGGCGTCCTTATTGAACATATCGTTCATATTTATGCCGACGAGTTGGCTTTGCGCGAGTGTAGGGACAATAATTCTGCTGTCCTTTTCTTTTTGCAGGAAATCCATCAGGGAGTCGGCGAGGAAAATGTTGACAAAGTAGTTTTCCATATAGGAACGCTCAATTCCGTCCTCGTTAAGTTTGTACTTACCGTAAACACGTTCTTGATTACAAAGCAGCGCGTAAATTCCGTCAAACCTATGTTCCGTAGCAAGCAGGCGAATGTTTAAAACAATTTGTCTCATTTCGCGAACGGTGCTGAACGACCCGACAAACGTCTCGATTTGCGCAAAACCGTATCTATGCAAAACCGTCTTTTTGATAAGTTCGCTCTCCTTGCCATTCCTCGCAATTGCTATAACAAAGTAACCCTCTCTGCAAAGTTCGGAAACCATATCCAGCCCGAACGACCTCATTGCGTCTGTTACTACCACTACTTTCATTTTTCTTCTCCTAAATTATCCTTTAAAATTCTACACTTTAATTCATTAATTAATTACTTACTTAAAATAAATATTCAACACTTTAGTATTTTAGTTGCACATTTTTTTATATTTTGATTTTTCGATTTACCAATTTTACGTTTTGTTTAACCTTTTTATTTAAACCTTTTTATTAAATGTTTCCCCATCATTTATTTGGTTGACCATTATTCCTCGGTCGGCTTATTTGGGGTTTTATTTGTCGGCAGTTTTGGTTGTTGGTTAACGCTTGCCGCCGAACTCCTAGGCTTTTTAGGTGCAAAACCCGCAGTTTTTGCCACATCCTTAGTTTGTGCAGTTGGGATAGCTTTTATAAATTCCGACTTGGATGTTTCCTGTTTTTTCTCGCTCGAGGCGTTATCCGCAGCCTGTGCGGCGTCTTTTTCGCTGTTTGAAACATCCTTTTTCACGTCTTTCGCGTCGTAATGCGTACCAACCTTAAGTTTTTCCCTCTTATAGCTGTGGAAAATCTGCGCGATTACAATCAACAGCACAAGCGACAGCACAACCCCGACGATAACAATAAGCATCCCCATACCGCCTTTTTCGCTGCCCGCGTTCATAAGGAAGATAATTCCGTCGCTGTCGGCGTCAATTGTGAGCAGACAATGCGTCCCCGCGTCGCTTTTGCCGTTTTCTCTGCAACTAACCTTTTGCCCGACAAAACTGCTTGACTCGACATTTTCAAGCACGGCATAATTCCCCTCAAGGACTGCCGCTTCAGTTGTGGCGTCCAATTTAAGGAAAACCGCATAATATGAGTCCTTGGCATTTTCAACTGAACCTGAAACGGTTATATCTAACTCAACCGATGTTAAGTCGCTAAAATCCGTCATCCTTTCGCCGCTTTCGTAAAGTGCAAACTGTACAATACCCATTGTAAAGCAGTTTTTACCAAACTTTGATTGCGCAAACTCCTCGATGCGGTGGTTTACTGAGTCGGTTATTTTGTCCGCAACGTCGTATTCGTCCTTTGCAATACCCTCGTGCGAAACAGTTACGTTGCTGACATCATCGCGCGAAAGGTTTACAATAAACCCCCTGTCGCTGACCGCAAGGCTGTTCGCGTAAACTCCACCTTGTGCAAAAGTATCGTCCACTTGACCATCGCCCGAACTATTTCCAGACGTCAAAAACCCTGCGCCCCCTTTCCAGCAGTGCTCAACGCTTTCAATTTGCGGAGCAAAACGCGGTGCTGTGGGCGAATAACTTACTTGAGCCAACCAAAAAATTGCCAGCCCCGCAAACACCCACACGCACGTCATCAACAAAGTTAGTACTATAATATTTTTCGTTTTACGAACGATTGATTTCTTCGCCTTATTCATAATTACTCCTAACCTTGTTAGTATACCACATTGACTTGCTTTTTCAAACTGTTTTTGAGTCGCCTCGTTTATTTTGCCAATTTATTTGCCGCCCGCTTCCAATTCCGCAACCTAAATAGGTAAAAATAAGGGAAAAGGGCTTTGCCCAAATTAGGCAAAACCCTTTCCAACTAATTAATCACACATTAACCCACATTTGAAGCGTCCCACGTGGAGCGCGCCAAATTAGGTTTAGTTTTTTAATTATTTTGCGCTTGCAGCATTCAACTCTTTTACAAGGGCTGAAACTTTACGGCTAGCAGTGTTTCTGTGGTACACGCCGTCAAGTCTAGCTGTATCAATCAAAGAAACACAATTTTTCAAAAGTTCTTCGGCTTTCTTCAAATCGTTTTCAGCAATAGCAGCTTTAAATTTCTTGATTTCAGTTGCAACACGAGTTTTCTTAGCCTTGTTTTGCATTCTTTCTTCGTTGGAAATCAAGATTCTTTTTTCTTGAGATTTAATATTTGCCACGATGTCCTCCATAGAATAGTTATTTTCTTAGATTAAAGATATTAATCGTTTTTTAACTTTCTTATTTTATCATACTTATTAAAATTTTGCAAGTGATTTTAGAAAATAAATTACACAACTGCTAATTTTATTAATCGAGACAAGTTTTTAGGGCGTTTAACAGTAAATTGGGCAGCGGCAAGTGCGTTTTACGACAGCAAATACACGCGAGTTGCAACAGCGAGCGACGGCTCAAAAAATCGCACGTTCCCCAGTGTGCGCTTTATGTAGGGACGCAAAAAATTATAGTGTGTGCAACCGAGGACGACATTTTTTATCCCTTTATTGACGTACGGGCGCAAAACCCTTTGCGTGAGCGCATTAAGTGCTTGGGAGTCATTTAACTTATCATCAATTTCGTGCGCAACTGAGGTTAACGGCAAAAAATATAAATTTCGGTCATCCTTAAACTGTTTTACAAGGCGCGAGTTGAAAAACGTTGCGGTCGTCAACATTACGAGCGTTTTCTGCCCCGTTTTGAGCGCAGGCTTGATTGCGGGTTCAATGCCAAAAAACTGCAAGTTTGGGAAGTTTGCACGCAGTTGGTCAATCGCGCAGGCGGTGGCGGTGTTGCAAGCCAAAACAAAATTTTTTATTTTATACTGATTTTGCAGTTTGCAAACGGCGGCGCAGAGGACGCTCGCTATTTGTTTTTGAGATTTTGCGCCATAGGGGCTATTTAGGGCGTCCGCAAAATAAAACAACTCAAAATTTTTGCCGCCGCGTCTAAAGAGCAAATCGCAAAACGCAAGGTAGGTTACGTAACCACCGACGCCGCTATCAATAAAGCAAACCTTTGTTTTTTCGCTCCTTGTTTTTTCACTATCGCCTGCTTCCCCATTAAGGTTTTCGCTTTTATGCTTTTCCATTGCGCCTCACAAGTGCGTATCAAATTGATAGTTTTTTTGCGCGCGCAACTTAAAGTTTTTGTGCGCATCCAAAATGAGTTTGTCAACAAATTGACTAACGTCCTCATCCCAAAGATAATACGCAAGCGACCCTGGGATAGAATTTATTTCATTTACGTAAACGCGATAGTTTTCGTCAACAAGGTAATCGACGCGTATCGCGCTTGTGCTGTCAAACTTTTTGTAGAGCGCGCAGGTGGTTTGCTTGATTTCGTCGATAACGCTTTTAGGTACGCTTGAAACGGAAAGCTTTACAAATTCCCGCTCATTTGCCTCATTAATTTTAGCAACAAGATTTTCATTTTTATCAATGTCATCCCACAAATTGCAGACGCTATTATAAACATTTTTTAGCGCGTCAAGCGGCGGCTCAACTTGTTTTATGCCGCTTTCGTCGCTCACTAGAAAATGCGTCATTTTTATGATTGTTTCAAGGTTTTTCTTGAAATTTTCATCAAAAACAACGTTTTTTGCGTTATTTTCGGTGTTTTTTTGCGTTTTTGGGCTGTTACTTGCACTTTGCGCTGTGTCGGGAGGGGGTGTTTGTGCAACGCTTTTCGGGTTTATTTCCGACGTATTTTGCGGGTTTGCTTCCCCCACATTTTGCGGGGTTACCTCTGCCGTTTTTTGCTTAACGATTTGCCCAAATGGTTGCGCGGAGCGTTGCAACGGCGTTTGCGGGGGTGTTTGCTCATTCTTTTGCGAGAGGTTTTGCGTTTCATTAAGAGTGTTTATTCTCCTGTTGCTTGAAGGCTCAAACGCAGGGTTATTTGCGTACGGAGAGAGTTTTGCGACGCCACACTTTGCGCCCTTTTCCCCTGACAAGTACTTGTCGCTAAACGTCAAAAATTTTGAGTGTTTTACCGGTTCTTCACACCTTGAAGCGACAACCGCGTTCCCTTCCGAGCGCGCAGAGCAGTTGATTTCAATAAAGTTTTCAAGCAACTTTTCGCAGACAATTTTGCTGTCGTACTTGCTTGCGAGTTCAAGCGCCGCAGGCAGTTCCGAAAGCCTTTCGCAAACGCAAACGCCGATACTGCTCCCTAGATTTGCGGGTTTTATTATTAAAGGAAAACCTATTTGCTTGAGTTTTTGCAAAATCACCCTGCCGCTTTCGTTTTTGCGAGTTACAGAGTGGGAGTTTTTAACATTTTGAGTTAGCGTGCCACTCTCAGGTTGCGTGGGAGAGTTTTCAAAATGCGGCACGGAGTTTAGGCTGTTGTGCGCTTCCTGTTTCGCGAACGCACCCAATGTTTGCCGCAGGCACTCCGTCGTTTCCGTCAATGAGTTAGCAAAACTTTGACAGGTTTCGCCGCAATCGCCCGCGCCTGAGTACGAGTTTGAGTTTGAGTTTGAGTCGTTTAATAATGTTATGAGCTCGCACACGTCGTCAGCCTTCAACGCGACGTAGTCGGGGGTTTTGAAGCCACCTGCCTTAAAGCAATCCTTCATAAACTCCTTATCAAGCGTTACCGCCAAAGAGTTTGCGTTGAAACTCGTGCAGGCAATGCCGCAGAGCGAAAACAAGTGAGCAAGCGTTCCATCCTCGCAGTTTTGCCCGTGTGCGCAAACCACCGCAACGTCCGCGTGAAAAAGTTGTTTACCCTTTTCGCTGTAAACAAACGGGGAGTTTGTCAAAAACTTAACGCGCGTCGCTTGCCTCAGTGCCTTGAAATCCTTAACTTGCATATCCCTCGGCATTAAATAAAAATCGCCGTCCAAACCTTGATACAGCACGAAAATGTTGTACTTATCTAGGCTTGCCTCAGCGATTATTTGCGCGCTCAAAATTGATATATCGTGCTCAAAACTCCGCCCGCCGCACACAACAAGCACATTTACCGCGCCCGCTCGTCGCGCAAGTTTGATTTTGTCTTTTATATCCTTTTCTGTTCGCTCGCCAATATAATTAAAGTCCATACACCACTCCCTTGTTACATTGAGTAGTATATGAACTACAATTTTTTTTGTTAATTATTATTAATAAATGTATACTTTTAAATTAATTATTTTTTTTGATTGATTGTTTGCGATTTTGATTAATTATTCATTATCTCTTGATTATCATTACTTGATTGTCTTTTTTGACAATTTATTTTGCTTATTTGCAAATTTTGCCTATTTGGCAACTTTAGTTGTTTGCAAGTTCTGCTTAACTATTTGTTTTAGTTATTTGCCCACATCTTTTGGCGGTATTCTTTGCCGTGTTTACTGGTTATCTGCTAATTATCATCGTAGTTATGCCGCAACCTCGCCGTCCGCGCTTGACTGCTCTTTGGTTTTTGATTTTCGCACACGCGAAATCACATATAGAATAAGTATCAACACTAAAATTGCGACAATCACGATTAGAAACACCGCAAGGATTGAAAGCGGCGGTACTAAATCAAGCGACACAATCCTTGTAGGAATAAAACCGCAAATAAAATTGTTATCCTCGTCCAGATATTCAATGTAGGTATAGTCGCTTGTCGTGTCAAACTTGTCCGCGTCGACGTAAAACTTTGCGCCTGCTGCAACTTCGCCAATAACTATTGTTCCGTCTACCCCACTAAACACTTGCGCGGGGGTGTCGCTGTTTAAGTGTGCGTTGTTCGCTTTTAATTGAAGCGAACTTGTTGCGACTGTTTTGTCGTCGGTAACCAGCGCACGCATAACGTAGTAAATTTTGTTTTCAAACTTAACCTCGTAAAACTCCCTACCTTGCGCGTCAGTGTAATCGCAAACGCCGTTTTGCACAACTAAGGTTGTTCCCTTAGGAATGCGCTTCAAAACAATGGAGCTGTTATCCCCGATTGCGTCGGCGGTTGGGTATTTAAAGAGTTTTGTGTTCGCAGTGAATGTATAAAAGTCGCCAAGTGTGTCCGTGCTAGGTGTGCAAGCGGTCAATTTGTTTGTGTCGATGTACCCCGCAAACATTTTGTCGCCGACGCACACCAAAACATATGTATAACCGCTATAATTTTCAATTTCCTTTAGTTTAATAACCTTTGTATCGAGCGCAATTTGTCCGATTTTCACAATTTTGAATGGATACTTATAAACATTAGCGCCCGTGCCCGCGTTAACTTTGCAAATTTCGACGCCTGCCATTACATTTTGCGCTTGTGAGTAATTAACCTCGTGCTCAAAGCGTTTTAGGTTGTTGACAAACTCGCTTGTGAATGTTGCAAAATTTTGTGCGTCCTTTACATATGTAATTACACCGCTTTCGCAATCAAACGAGCAGGAGTTTGTGCTCAAAGTAAGAGTTTGTGTACTTCCGCCGAGTTTTGCAATCTTGCCGCTATCGAGCACAAGATACGGATAACCTAAGTAGTCCATCGCGACATCTAGGCAAGTACCCTCGTAAGTTGCGTACGAAACTGCGCTTGGGGATGTTTCGGAAAGTGCGATTTTAAAAACTTTGTTGTTTGTAACTAAGAAAATCGTTTCATCCTCAAATGAACAAATGATTTTCGCGCCTTCATTCCCTGTTATGCCCAACTCGCTAAATTGACTGTCAGGTACAGAAAAAACTTTCTCAAAATACAAATCGTTTGAACCTTTTTTCAAAATATTGTATCCATTTTCTTTCTGCAGTACAAAAACATTGTCGTTGTAGTCGCAAGCAATAGAAAGTAGGTAATTTATATATACTCCACCATCAAAGTTCCTGTGCTCAGCAAAAAACTCGCCCGTCGCCTTATACTCGTGTATTCCACCCGCCTCGCCGTCAATCAAAAATATTGCGCCGTCTTGCAAAATTGCAACATCCTTAAGCGCTGTAAATGGCTTGGTTTCTGTACTTTCGCCATCTTTTTCTTGTCTACACGTAACAACACTCGCTGTACCCGCACGCACTTGGTCAGGCGTTCCAAAAATTAGCGCATTTGAAGTGCTATCAATTAAGTAAACATTATTTCCATTTTGGCGAACCTTTGTTAAGTTTGTTATTGTGTAAGTTGGCTCTCCAAGTGGTTTTGCGGTGTCATCCGCGCAAACTCCGCCCAAACTGGATGGCAAGAAAAACGCAATACATGCGGCAATCACAGCCGCAAAAACAACAAAACATACCGCCAGCAACCCTGCGTTTTTGTGCCTACTGCTTGAATTAATTTTCCCTTTAAATAATTTCATCCTAACCATAATCACACCCATTTTGGTAAGTATAACAAATCGGCAAAAAAAAGTAAAGTGCAAATGTGTACAAATGTTCATTTTTTGTTGTTACACTAGCATTTTTATTCGCTCGCAACCCACATTTTAAGCCGACGTTACTTTTTTTTCATAAAAATTGTGCTAATTAATTGCGCAACTCCCAAAATTATCAAAAAAATCCCAAAACACAGACGCAAAATGCCGTCGCTCGTACCGTTTGTTGCTAGCGCGCCAATAATTGCGCCCGCGACCGCAGGAACAATTATAATAAGCGCGCGTTTGTAGTCAAGCAGTTTATTTTTTGCGTGCACAACCAGCGCGGCAACCGCCATTGGCAGAAAAGTTATTAGGTTCATACTCTGCGCAACGCGTTGGGTTATACCACCAAACAAGGTAAGTAGCGGAATTAAGAGCGTTCCGCCGCCCATCCCCATTCCGCCAATCAGCCCGCCGATGACGCCAAAAATTATCATTAAAATGACATCCATATATTATTTTCTCCTTAAAATAGGTTGCAAAATCTTTACCAAAAACATGCTCAAAAAACTTTTTCGCTAAACTCTCACGCTAAATTACCATACGGACGCCTGCCGCAATCATAATTAGTGCAAAAATTGCGCGAAGCCACGAATTTGAGAGTTTTTTTAACAAGATTGAGCCGACCACCCCACCTGCGACGCTGCCAATTGTTACCCAGAGCGCAAGCATCCACTCTATCTCCATATTGATTGCGTACACCGCAAACGACACGACCGAAATCGGCAACATTATCAAAATCGCCGTCGCGTGCGCACGCTTGTCAGGTAGCCCGAGCGCAAAAATTAGCAGCGGCACACACAACATTCCGCCACCGCCGCCCAAAAATCCGTTGACAAACCCCAATATCAAGCCAACGATTATGCACAAAACGATGTTGCACGACGTAAGTTTTTTGCGTTTTCTTTCACCATTATTTTTGCCAACAACCGCAATCGGGCGCATATCTGAGTTTTTAATTAGTTCGGCGTACCGCTTAACCTTATCTTCGTCGCAAATTATGATGCTTCTTTTGTTGATAATCTCCCGCAATTGAGCACGCCCGCCTCTAAAAATGCGCCCTGCCCCGACCGCTTTGGCTGCTGAGCAGCAGTAACGTCCACTCCGACGCTTTTTGAGTACGCAACACCCCTTTCCCCCTCCGATTAACTCAGGCAAACAGCCCCTTTCTGCACCGCTCAATGTGTTTTGGTGGCAACTTACGCCTGCGGCAAGGCGGCATTTCGGGTAGCGAAGAATGGCTGTTTTAACCTCTTTTAGCGGGGTTGACCTACCGCTAATTTTGGAAACTTTAACTGCAGCGGAGCGCGGCGCGCAGTTTTTTGCCCCTTTACCTGCTGCACGTGGAGTGCCCCCTTTTATCGCTGCACGACGCGGCGCGCGGCGGCTTAATGACTTTACGTTTTGCAAATTGTTGATGTTTTTCATAATGATAGTGTGTGCAATTTTTCTAAAATAACACTTATTCATTCCTCCAAATAACACTTTCTCAGACAGTTTTAAAGGGGAGTTTTGCGGAAATGCATTTGAATTTATCCCTAATTTTGCGAGGCGGCGCAAGTTAAAGCCGATTAGACAGGTCGGAGCGGCGCATATTTTGGTTAAGTTTACAACATTTTTAAAAATCTTGTGTAAAATGTTTGATTTTTGGGCGATAATAAGATATAATATAACAAGTCTAACTGAGACTGGGTTTTTATTACTGATTGGCAGTTTTTAAAGTGGGTTAACCTGCAGCGAAACGGCGACTACAATACGTCGTTTTGCGCGAAAGGACTACCCGCAACGCTGACAATCGACCCATATTTTTTTTGCAAGGTATACTTTGCAAATACTACAACGACTAAAAAGGTGTTAAAAATGAAAACAATTAAAAAAAGAAAATCCTTAGGCGCAATTGCTTTGGCGCTTGCTGTAGTGTTCTTGCTTGCGCAAGCACTTTTGTACGTGCCTGCTTGGGTTCAAGACGGCATTAAGAGTTACGCCGGCGCCTCTGAACTGACTGAGTTTACGCAACAAATTAATGTTACGAACGGAAACTTTGACTCAAGGTCAGGGTCAGGAAGCATCCGCACGCCATCTAGCTGGACAGTGATTGAGGACGACGCTTCGGAATCACTTGTTAAGGCAGGCGTAATTGATGTTTCGACTACAAACTTTGAAAAGAACAAAGAGGACTACGGACTTACAATTAACCCTGAGAAACAAACAAACTCTCCCGACAACTACATTCTTATGATTAACTCGGAAGACGACACAACTTCTTATGGTTACAAGTCATCTACAATCTCGCTTGAAGCGGACAGTTATTATGCTATTAGTTTCTCCGCTTTGACGCAACTTAAAAATAGTTCGGGCTTCTCTGCTTACCTTAGCGGTCTCGACATTGAAAAGAGCGCACTCAACTCATTCGTTTGCATTCAATCAAGCGCTTGGAACACATACACATTCTTTGTGAAAACTGGACTAAGCAGCGTTGACGTAAACCTTGAATTGTGGCTTGGTACAAATACTAAGTTCCAAAACGCAAGCGGCGCGGTGTTCTTTGATAACGTTAAAGCGACAAGATACACTGAAACAGCTTACGAGACAGCTTACAAGGGTACAACAGCAAAAGAAATCAGCCTTGAACAAGAAAACCTTGACAAGATTGCTAACTCTGGCTTTGAGGACGGAGCAACAGGCTGGACACGCACAACCGCAAACAGCCCTAGCAACGCAGTTTCAGGTATAACAAGTTTGTCTGCAAACGGCTTCAGCACAGAAACGACAAAAATTGACACTGCCCCTTCTACTAATATGCGCAACGCATACGAAAGCGTTGGCGGCACATTCACAAGTGAAAGAAACCAATTCGGACTGTTTATGAACAACATTGTTGAGACTGCAACATCGTACGCGTCAGACGTGTTCACAGTAGACAGATTTGAAATACTTGCAGTTTCTGTTTGGGTTAAAACAGGCGCACTTTCCGAAAACGGCGCTTCAATCAAGTTGGTTGAAGATGTCGCAGACGACAAAACGCCTACTTACTCAAGCGAATTTACAAATGTTACGACTAACTCTTACACAAACGTATTTACAAACAACTGGGCTCAATACACATTCTATGTTAAAGGAAACCCATTCAAATCAGTTGATTTAAAACTTGTGCTTAGCCTTGGTACTAGCGACGCAGAGACTCGCGGTTACGCGTTCTTTGATGAAATTAGGACTACCGCTTTGACGGTTAACCAATACGCGAACGCAAGCACTGGCACATACCTAAAGACGCTCTCACTTGCAAGCCTTGACTCACTTGACATTGCAAATGGCGCGTTCAACTTGACCGCTGACGGCGAAAAGATTGACGGCGTTTACGCTCCTAGCGACTGGACTTTGTCAGACGACTCGACTGTCGACGGAAAATACAGCGGAATTATCAACACTAAATCAGAATACTTTGACGCTAACAAGGTTAACTATGGCGGCGTTAAAAACCCAGGGCTCATCAACGGTAACTACAACGGACTTGACGTTAGCCAAGTTTCAAACAACATTTTGATGATTTACAACCCAACACTTGGACACCAAACTTTCACAAGCAGCGAATACTCTGTTCCTGCTGACGGGACTTACAAGATTACGTTCTACGCTCAAGTTTCTACTGGCACAACATGTGCTGAAGTTAAAGTCTTGAACGGCACAACAACAATCGGCGAATTTGTTGTTACAAGCAACGAATGGACTAAGTACACTGTTTACATCAAAAACGGCGCGAACGCGAACAATGTTTCGTTTGCCCTCTCACTCGGAAGCGAGGACAGACCTTTAACGGGACACGCATTCTTCGATAACTTCGTTTCTGAATCGACTGAAGACGATGTTTACACGATTGAAAACAGCAAAACAACAATTGCTTGCGACCTTGCGGACGAAAACTTCTTGGTTGCTGGCGATTATACAAACGGGGTTGCAAAACCTTACAGATACACCGGCGCTAATAACTCAATTGAGGACGCAAGCATTGTTGCGGGGATTATGAGCGCTAGTGAAAACGAACTTGGACTTGACCTAGTTTCTGAAGACGCTAAGTCGGACAACCGCTTAGTTATCCACAGTCCAAACGACACATACTACTCATTCACTTCAAATTATTCTTACACGTTTAAGGCAAGTTCTTACTACGTTGTAAGCGTTACACTTAAGACTCTTGGGCTTGCTCAAGACGAAAACAACAAGACACTTGACAGCGACAAAAACGCTATTAAATATGGCGCATTCATTGAACTTGCTGGACTTAACGCTAAATCAGCAGCACTTGACACGGACGAAAAGTACATTACTTACAAGTTCTACATCAAGACAGCCGACGCTGAAACAACCAGCAACATCACAATCAGCCTTGGTGCTAGCAACGCACTCACTCGCGGCTCAGTTGCAGTAAGTAACATTGCGATGGTTGAGTCAACCGAGGATGAATACAAAGAAAGCGTTGACAAACTCGACGGCGCGGTTGCAAGCGCAGTTGACCTTACAAACGGCGCTGAGGACGAAAAAGACGACGACTCAACTGCTAGCCGTCCACAACTTGAACTCGTTGACATCGCAGGAATTGTTATTGTGGTTGCCCTCTTGATTGCAATCATCGGTACAATTGTTAGACAAACAATCAGAAAGAGACGCAACAACAAGACTGTTAAGGTTACAAACTCTTACGATAGAAACGGCGGCGCTGCTGGAAAATCACAAGCGCAAGTTGAAAGCAGACTCAACGAAGTTAAGGAAGAAATTAAACGCCTTGACTCGGTTATCTCCGCGTTGACTAATGCTCAAAACGATCTGCTTGCTAAACGTGAAGCAACAACCGACACAATCGAGAGCGAAAAACTTCTCAAGCAACTTGACAAGGTTTCACGCGAACTTGATTACGAACTTGACAATATGAACTCAGTTAAGAAAGAGCGCGACTTGCTCACAAGTATGCTTAAAAACGAATAATCTACTTTGAAAGTATAAATTATTAAAGCGGATAATTCAATTAAAAAGATACGGAATATAAGTTATTCCGTATCTTTTTTTTTGTTAAACTCTGCCATTCAATGAACTCTGCCATTCAATAATTTGGCACAAAACATAGCCATTCAATAAATCGCCGCGCTAAACCACCACTCATTCCCAATATCACTCGCCCACTTTGATACACTCTCCTAAAACGAAAAAAGCGCACCCAGTCAAGCGAAGTAAACACCAAAGTGATACTTCACAAAACGGATACGCTTAATATATAACATCTATTTCAATGTAAAACCCGAACATTTGAGTGCGTTGCAACTAATTGCGTACGTTGCAACCACTTAAGTGCGTTATAAGTATCTAGCGCGAAACCACGTGAGCACATTGTAATTATTTAGTGCATTGTGATTGTCTGGCACATAGCACTCATTTTAGCATATTACAATTTTTTAGTGCGTACAAACTATTTTTGCACATTGTAATTATTTAGCGAACAAGTAAACTGTTGCCTTTATTCAATGCTTTTAAAGTATGAGCGGCGGCGCTTATGTTGTTCGCGCTCGTAGTTGTGCCACATATTTTGGACTGCGAGATTGTCCTCAAGGTTGAGGTTTGTTTCGCAGTAACCAATCCCCCTATTTATAAAGCGGGTCATAAGTTCATTGAAAATAATAGCATTCAACCCCTTGTTTTGGTACTCGGTCTTAATGGAAACGAGCGCAAAGTCAATTTCCTTTGGCTTCTTAATCGCCTTAAGTAACTTCACAATCGTGTGCGGATAAAGGTGCCCGCCTGACCCAACGAGCGCATTCGACAGCGACGGCAACGTAAGTGCGTACGCAACAGGTTTGTCATCCTTGTCAACAACAAGCACCATAAGCTCAGTGTTAAGCGCAACACCAAACTGGCTCAAAATAAGTTGGCGCGTCTTTTTACTGAACGGAACAACGCCATAAAGTTGCCCATAACCCTCGTCGATAAGGTCAAAAACATCATCTCCGTACTTTTCAATAAACTGTTTTGTTTTCAACCCCTTCACAACGCGCAGGTCGTACTTTTCCAAAATTCGGTTCCCTATCCTCTCGTACCTTTCGTCAATGCTAGGCGGACAAGTGAGCCTGTACTCAACCCAATCAGCGTCCTTTTTAAACCCGTAGTTTTCAATGAGTTTTGGATAATAATCGTAGTTGTATTGCGTCTCGTATGTACAAATTCGGTCAAACCCCTCAATCAGCAATCCCTCTCTGTCAAGGTCGTTGAACCCAAGCGGTCCCACTATGCCATTAATCCCGCGTTCCTTCGCCCATCCCGAAACTGCGTCAAACAGCGCGTTCGCAACCTCTTGGTCGTCGATTGAGTCAAACCTTGTAAACCTAACAAGCTTGCAGTCGTGCAACCTGTTGTATGTGTTCTGAATAATTCCCGCAATCCTGCCGACCGTTTCACCGTCGCGCTTTGCAAGGAACATAACCACCTCACACTCCTCAAACGACGGGTTCTCGCTCGGCGTAAACATATCAAGTTCATCCCCAAATAAAGTCGGCACATAGTAAGGACAACCCTTGTAAAGTTTGTTGACAAACTCGGCAAACTCTTTCAGTTGCTTTCTTGTTTTTACTTCTGTTATTTCTATCATTAAAACCCTCTTATATTAGCACAAGGCAGTCAAACATTTCAAAAAAAATGAAAAAACACTTTATACTATAATCGTAAAAATTATAATATATTTTACCAAATATTCCAAATAAAAGCAACAAGTTTGCCGCCAATTATCACAATTTCCGCTCCAAAATTCGGAAATTTTGCGCCACCAATTAATTATTCCGCCGCCTACATTTTTAATATGCCAGTTGCCATTAAATTGCGTTTTAACTTAGTTATTTTGCCCCCCCCCACTAAATTATTTCGCCGCCCCCCTTTCGCCCACAACTTTTGCGACATTGATAATCATTTTCTTCTTTTTTACCGCGTACTCGTATGCAAGTTTTGTGCCGCTGCGGGGCGTTCTGCTAGCGTTAGTCGCCCTGCCCGTTTTGCGCGCTTCGGGCTTATAGTTTTCGTCGTAGTAAAGCACGCAGTAGTCGCAGTCGTCTATCATCGCTTGGTTTCGCTCAACATAACTCGCCCTCCCCGCTGTAAACTTCGCCTTGTGCTCCACCTCCTCGTCAAACGCCTGCAACTCAACTTTTTCGCCAAACAACCGCAAGTACGCCGCCTCAAGTTTTTGCTTCCCACTCTCCAAAACACACGCTTCGCTCTTGCACGTGTAACAAAACCGCTTGACGCCCACGTACTTACTCTGCAACTCCGTAACAACCGCGTGGCACAGCGCGTCAAAGTCGCTCCTGCTGCCAAATAAAAAGGTTTCAACCCCACATTTGCAAATCAAGTCCTCAACAACCGACTGCACAACTTCCCGCAACTCTTCCGTAATATAAACATTCCTGTGCCCTATAAATGCGCACTTTTTATGTGTATCCATAATAAAAAACTCCATTAGTATTCAAAATAAATACCTACAGTAATCATTATAACACATTTTTATGTTTGTGTGTATTCATTTTGCGAAAATTGCGCAAAATTTATGTATGTAACCTTTCTGCTAATGCAAAATACTAATTTATAATACCTTTAATTGTAAATATTATGGAGTACGATATGAATATTAATGAAGTTTTATCACGAATTGGATATATAAGAGGCAAGGCAAACTTGTCGGCGCGCGAGGTTAGCCAGCGAATTGGTATGAGCCCGCAGTATGTTGCGCAACTTGAGAGCGGAAGAATACCGCTGACGATTGAGAAATTGTTGTTGATACTAGAGGTCTGCGACTTCCCGATTGAAAGGTTTTTCAGTTCCGACATAGAGGACTACGAAATAAACAATGAGTTAAAAGCGTTGATTGAGGAACTGCCCCGCAGCAAGAAATTAAACCTAATCGAGTTTATTAAAAACTAGGTGTTCCTTTTTTATCTAGGTATTTCCCTTTTTAACCTAAGAGTTCCTTTTAACATTAGGTGTTCCCTTTTTTAGCCTAGATTTTGCCCTTTAAAACCTAGGTATCGTCCTGTAAAACTATCTGCTTAGCCCCCAAATAAGTGTCCTGTAAAAACGACCGCCTAATGAAAAAAAACGGTAACCTTACCGTTTTTTTTTCATTAATACTTAATAAACATTTTAACCAAACCACATTTATGCTAATTAATAGATTGCTTTTATTTTTATTAAATTGCATACGATTTTGCGTTCATTAGTTAAACAATTATACTTGAGTTGACGTTTGGCGTTGTTATTTTGTAATTGATTTGCACGGTCTCAACAAGCAAGACATTAACATTTCGCCCATTTGCATTCGCGCCCGTCAAACTTGTATACTCTATTTTACCATAATACCCATATACAAAGCAAATGCGTAACGCCTTATCGTAATTTTTTAATCGATTAAATGTAAGTGTCATATTTGCGGTAGGATGAATTTGCATAACAAGTTCGTCCCCAATAAACACGTACACCATAAACTGTTGCGTAGTGAGGTTTTGGCACGACAGCGTAACCGTTTGCACGAACACATTCCATTTTGCGTAAAGCGAAACGCTTGTGTAAGTTTGACTTGCGCTAAGTTGCGTAACAATCTTACTTTCGTCTGAGCAAGTTGAATCGCCCAAATACCAGCCCCCGAAGATGTAACCATCTTTTGTTGGTGTATCCAAGACTGTTAGTGTGCCATTAAGGTGTCTTTGCGCAACCACCCCGCTGTATGTTCCGCTGAACCTTATCCCGCCTTGGTCGTAGTAGTTTATATTAACTGCCCATTCCCAGTTGCCGTATAGCGTTTCCGCGCCGTCGCAGTTGTAGTCCCACGCAGTTGTGCACGCGCTATCCGTGTAAAGCACGAGCGTGTGGTTGTCTTTGCTCACATTAAGCAACGCCTCAATTTCGTGAGAGGTAGTTGTTGTTCCACCCCTAAGGCTTACTGTCTTACTTGTGTTTGTGTTGCTTGTTGGGTCAGTGTAATTTATTGTTAAATTGTAATACTGCACAATACCGCCTGTTATGCTGCCGTTTGTGGTAACTGTTACGCTGGTTTCGCTAGGCACATCCGGATCGCAAGTAACACTGCCATCCAACGTTCCATTGACTTTTATGGTGCTACCATTTTCTAAATCTACATCTGCAGCAGTTGTGCCCTCAATATTAACTTGTGCGATATACGAGCGATTTTTTCTTACACGAACATCAACACCGCCAATTGTGTTCGTAATTTCAACATCTTTTATCTCAACTATTGCATGGGACATAGCATAGTGTTGATAAAAAGTTGCATCAAATAATGGCGCTACATCAATTACAGCGTTTCCCGCTTCCTCATTTTCAAAGGTGCAATTATCAATGCTTGCTACAGCCGTATTAAAATATATTGTTCGCCCACCTTTGTTTCCCTTAAAACTTGTGTTTTTTACTGCAATTTTTGATGTACCACCTGTATCGCTAATACCTGATATATCCCCCACATTGTTCTCAAATAAACAATTATCGAATGTTTGCTCAGCTAAAGTAGTGTAATTAGCCCAGTCAACCTCATGCGTAACCGCACCAAAGCAAGTGCCATACGTGCTTATATTTGAAATAAAATCAGTATTCGTTATTTCTATTTCCGCATCCCCGTTTAAAATTGCAGGCCCAGTCCCTCTAACCCAATTGTTGCTAAATATGGAATTGTTAATTTTAAACGCTGAATAACTCAGCCCTAATTTGTGAGCCGTAGAACCATACGCATATTTTTCATAACCGCCAAACCCTATATGCAGTGCACCACCGCCGCCGCCACTATCGGCGTAACTATTTGCTACATTTGTATCAAAGTTACAGTCTTCAAGATTTACTACTTTAACATTTCGGAATTTAACTGCGCCACCATCTACGGCAGCGTAATTATTAGTAAAGTCTACATTATTAAAGGTAACATTTGTTATGGTATAATCCGATAATTCGGTTTCTTGAATTTCAAAACCAACAAGAATAGCTCCGCCAATGCTTGACCTGAGGTGCGAAAAGGTGCTGTTGCTAATGCTGGCTTCGCCTTTCGCTATGGTTATCGCAGCCCCGCTACCTGTCGAGTAGACGTTACTAATATTTAAGTTATTTGTAAGGAGTTTGCCGCTACTTGTAATAGCGGAATAATTAGTTGTTGGGTCATTAGAGTCTTCAGAAAAATTAATTGAATAGCCCGACGTGCCAGCGTTTAGGTTGACATTCCAACCTGTCGCGCCACCATCTATGTTTAGGTTGTTAATTGTGAGTTGCGCGTCCTCTGCAACGGCAAAAACCGTGTTTGCCCACTCCGACTTGTCGAGAATATAGTTGTTCCCATCAATTGTGAGGTTTTTACCAACAAGAGCCGCACCCTCCGTAGCTAAAAGATTGTTGTTCAGTTTAATTGTGTCGTTGTTTAGCGCAGAGGTAAACGCGTCTTGGAAGTTTGCAAATGCACTAACTTTTGAGCCATTGCGCCAAACCTCAATTACCCCATTTGCGTCCGCTGTCGGAGTGTATGTTTTCACAAACGGCGTGTACCCGTACAAAATAACGTTCCCGCTCGCCGTCGCATAACTAATATGCGAAACGCAAAGTATCGCGTTTTCGTTCAACATAACAAACGTTGCGGCTTTGCTGTCCGTGC
>CAZSGM010000005.1:0-116685 GCA_964606505.1 uncultured Lachnospiraceae bacterium
CCCCCCCCCCCCCCCCCCCCCCCCCCCCCCCCCCCCCCCCCCCCCCCCCCCCCTGTAAAGCCGCTAGAAACAGCAGGATACCCGCTAAAAATAGCGGGTATCCTGCAAAATTTGAAAAATGTGGCAACAGCGCGCAACAGTCGCTTGCGCGTCTAAAAACGTACAAAAACGGCAATAAATTTCAAACAATTGTAACTGCTGCGCTGTTTTTTTGCATATCATTTTTAATGCTTGCTGTGATTACTCCTCAAAAGTCAAATGAGCAAAATGTAGACGCTGCATATGGACGGGGTGGAATGTATCTTCGTATTGATCTTGAAAGTTTAACGGTTAGTGGGGATATTACGGGTTGGGATTATTCGAGTTATGGAAAAGATAATGCATTATATTACCTCGTTGGTGACTATGTCAAAAGTGATAGTGGAGGCACAAAAAACTTAGACACGGCTTCTGTTACATTACCAATTAGTGAAATGGAAGAGCAACTGGGCGTTATAATAAAAATGACGGCAGTTATTAATGGCAGCACTCGAACGTATACATCTACGTCCTCCGTAATTTCTAGTTACGATGGAGACGATTTCACGGTTGATGAAAATTGGGGTCCCGGCGGTTGGCAGTGTTGCTTGGTGGTAAATGTGCAGGTTATTGGGGCAAAAATAAATTACTACGACAGCGACGGAAGTGTTTTATCGACAGGCTCACACACAAACGGCAGCACAACAACGCTTTATACGCCAACAAAAGAGGGATATTCATTTGAGGGCTGGTACACGAGCGCGGACTATTCGGGGACGCCTTTAACCGCGTTAACGGGCACGCATTCTTCCGCCGTAAATTTGTATGCAAAGTGGGCTGCCACCGAAAAAACAATCAACTTAGTCGGCAGCATTTCCTGCGCCAACAGTATGTTGCTGCTAACAATTTTAGATAGTACGGGCGCGCGTGTTGCAGAGGTTGGTTTTGTAACGGGGCAAACCAACCTAACATATGCGCTGACCGCCACAATTGGCGCGACCTACAAGGTGTTAGTAACCAAGCCATTCGGCAGCGTGCTAAGCGTTGTAGGCGCAACGCAAACCTCGTCGACAACTTACACATTCACGGTAAACGAGGGGCTTTCCAGCGTAACATTTTCGCTGTCAGGAAACGGCTACTGGAGCAATACGGTCGTTATTTAGATTGTCTGTAATGTATTTTGTATTTGCCTAACGTGTGTTTAATCGTGCACAGTTTGTCCGCGCAAAGCAAAGCGCGGGCAGCAAAATGCAAACCGCGAAAGGCAAACATAACCAAATAATCAAACATAAAAATGAGTAATTTAAAAATATAAAAGCAAAAAATTAGTTGCGTATTTTGTCAAAACGTGAAAATGTTTTGGCGAAATGGCAACTATTTTTATTAAATAGCAAAAAATGGGTTAAAAGCGCTTTGATTAAAAAATAAAATGAAGTATAATGTATTGGTTGTTGAATTTATCTGCGTGTAGCGGGCAGTGTTTTGCGCAACTTCGGCGCATTCGCGAGCCGCGCGTCGCATACGATAAATAAAACAACTACAGAGGAAACAAATGGAAAATAAAGTCGAAAAAGTTGTTAATAAAAATAACAACTCAAGCAAAAATAAAACAACAAAGCGTTACGCTAGAAGCGGCAAACGCAACGCGGAGGCTAAGCGCGAAACCACGGCACAAGCCAAGGGTTCGCAACCTGTCGCGCCGCAATCCGCCGCACAAACTGTAAGCCGCGCAAAAACCGCTGTACAGAACGCGCAAAGTAAAGAAGCTTTGCAAAATGCAAACGGCGAACAAAGTGAACAAACCACGAAACACGCCGAAGCCCACCGTTCCACACACCGCAAAGCGCGTGTAAACAAGGGGAAGGCAGGCAAGCAAAATGCGCAAAGCCACGCGCTTGCAGTTAGCGCAAACAGCGAAACCACAACAAAGGATGCGGCGCAAGAATCCGCCGTTTCTACGCAAGGAAACGCCGAACAGGAAGAAGAGGTTACATCCGACGGCGTTATAAGGAAGTCGTTTTTTGACAAAAAAACGGAATCTGCGGTTAACAAGGTTAAGCGCAAGAAGTCGTTTAGTTATGCAAACGCAAAACGCATTAAATCCAAGGCGAACAAGGGTTTGACAATTGACGAGGTTCAAGACCGTATTAATAGCGGTTACGTCAACCTAATTCACGACAAAAACAAGAAAACCTATTTTCAAATATTCTTCAAAAACATCTGCACGTACTTTAACTTGCTGTGCTTTTTGGTCGCAATCGCGCTCATTTGCGTAGGTGCGTTTGACAACATTTTCTTTATGGTCATCATCCTAGCAAACACCGCGATTGGTATCGTCCAAGAAATCAGAGCGAAAAAGGCGATGGAAAAAATCTCGCTGGTTACGCAGCCGACGGCACTCGTCGTGCGGGATGGCAAACACTACGAAATCCCTGTTAAAGAGGTCGTGCTTGATGACATTATCGAGTTTTCGCTCGGCAAACAAATTTGCGCGGACTGCGTGGTTGTTAGCGGTGAAGTCGAGGTTAACGAGAGCCTTATTACGGGCGAAAGTAACGCCGTTAAGAAAAAGGTCGGCGACAGACTTTTGAGCGGAAGTTTTATTTCAAGCGGCGAATGTGTCGCGCGTGCTGACGCGGTCGGCGACGCAAGTTACACGGCGCAACTTTCCGCAAAAGCAAAAGAGTACTCGCAGCCTAAGTCCGAACTTATGAAGAGTATGCGCATCATCATTAGCGTTATCGGGGTTATCATTATCCCGCTCGGCATTCTTATGCTCGGGAACAACTACAGCCAAGGCGGCAGCGATATGGAGACAATCAAGAAAACCGCCGGCTCGATTATCGGGATGATACCTGCGGGGATGTTCCTGCTTACGAGTATGGCACTTGCGGTTGGGGTCGTCAAACTCGCTAGTAAACGCACACTCGTGCAAGACTTGTACAGTATCGAAATGTTGTCGCGCGTCGACACACTTTGCCTTGACAAAACGGGCACAATAACGGACGGCACAATGGTCGTTACTGAAGTTGAGCCAATCTCAAAAACAATCTCAGAGACCGATCTATATAAAATCGTCGGCACGATGATGAGCGGGCTGGGGGACAACAACGCCACCTCGCGCGCACTCATCGACTACTTCGGCAAGCAAGACGCCTACCACATTACGGCGAAAATGCCGTTCTCAAGTGCGCGAAAACTGTCCGCGGTGTCCTTTTCAAACGGCAACACATACATTGTCGGCGCGTCCGAGTTCGTTTTAGACGAAGTTAGTAAGGAACTTGAAGAGAAAGTTAAGGACTACGCAAAACAGGGCAAGCGCGTGCTGCTGCTTGCAAAGGCGCGCGGCAAAATTGTCGACGAAACACTACCGACAGGCGCAAAACCTGTTGCGCTCATCGCGATTGAGGACAGGATAAGGGAGAACGCAACCGAGACCTTGCGTTGGTTCCAAGATAATGACGTTGACCTCAAGATTATTTCGGGCGACAACCCTATCACGGTAAGCGAAATTGCTAAGCGTGTGGGGGTTCCGAACGCGCAAAGTTATATTAACTTGTACGGACTTTCTGATCAACAAGTTATCGAGGCGGCAGACAAACACACAGTGTTTGGGCGCGTTACGCCGGAACAAAAGAGTGTGCTAGTTAAGGCACTCAAACAGCGCGGGCACAAAGTTGCGATGACGGGAGACGGGGTTAACGACATCCTCGCCTTGAAAGAAGCGGACTGCTCAATCGCTATGGCGAGCGGCAGCGACGCGACCCGAAACGTCAGCAACCTCGTGTTGCTCGACAGCAACTTCTCCGCAATGCCTAGCATTGTTGCAGAGGGGCGAAGAGTTGTAAATAACGTTACGAAATCGTCATCACTATTCTTGATGAAAACGTTCTTTACAATATTCCTGTCAATTATGTGTCTCGCACTCGCGATAAGTTATCCGTTCACACCAAACGCGGTAATATTGCTCGAGTTGTTTGCAATTGGGCTGCCGTCATTCTTCTTGGCGCTCCAGCCTAACAAAGACCCAATTCGAGGTAATTTCCTAGTCAACCTGATAACCAAAAGTATCCCGAGCGCACTGCTGTTGCTGCTAAACTTCTTCCTGTGTTACCTGTTCGACATAACTTATAGCGACGGAACACACTATGAAACAATGGCAAGTATCTGCATTACGTTCTCAGGTCTCATATTGCTTTTGCGTGTCAGCAGGCCGCTCGACTCGTATCGCCTAACACTGTTTGGTGCAATGCTCGTGTTGTGTCTCAGCGCGCTCGCGATATTGCCGCAGTCGTTCTTTGGGCATACCTACCTAGACTTCCAAAGCATTCTCGTGTGCCTGTGCGTCATTGAACTTGGTTTCTTGTGGCTGATTAAACCAATCACTCCACCTAAGGAACTTAGACAGAAGAACCGCAAACTCGAAATGCGAATTGGCGAACTTGAGGAACAGACATATAAATATATCGAAAAACTTAAACGCTTCTAGCAGTTTAGTTTTAAAGCGAAAATTCAACGCAATGAAAAGTTACCCGTGTGTGGTAACTTTTTTTTGCTTTTACTTGTAATATGCGCAAAAGTGTGGTAAAATTAACATAACATTGCGATTTTTGCAAAGATAATAAGGAGTAAACTATGATAGTTGTTTCTAAAGAGCAAGTGAAAGACCGTTTGCAAGACGGGATTGACACGATTATGGCGGTTAACGATGAGGAGTTTAATGTTTTACTGGAGAGGCTTTCGGACGGGGAGCGTATGTTTTTCTATTACACAACTGACGACTGCGAAATGCCTCAGGCGCCTAAAAGAACGGGTGTTGAAACAAATATAGACTCGCGCGGTTATTATGGCGGTACGGCTATTGAAAAACGCGAGTTTTTTGACGAGATTGAAAAGCGCGGCGCCGAAAAGGACGCGACAGCTCAAACGCGAGCGCGTGCGGCGGAGATTATAAACGTTTGCGGGCTTAAGAATTATATGAAGGCTTGCGCGAACCACAGAAAGTTTTCGGTTGAGAGTGTTAAACGCGCGTTTAATGTGTTGCTTGACGAAAAGGTTTTGTATGAGTTTATGCAGACGGCGCCAAGTATGGACGAAGTGGTTGTTGATGGCGAAACGTACGATAAAAGGGAAGTTTTTGAGGTGCTTGGGTCGACATTTAGACATCCTGAGGTCGAGAAGTTTGCGAGTTTTTACACCGAGTCTAAGCAGTTTATATTGAAGGACGAGCAGAAGTTGATTGACAACTATACTTTGTTGTTTAATTCGGCGTACAACCTTGATATGTATGCGTTGCGTGAGTACACGTTTAAGACTAAGGCGTCGATAAAGGGCGGGTTTATTTCGCGTGTCGAGGACAAGGATTGGACGCCAAACGAGCAGTTGAGCCGCGAGGTTTGGGGCGATATGCCGAAAGGGTTGACCGCTGAAGAGCAGGCAGTGTATGTGTACACAAAGCTTTGCTCGCTGCTGTGTTACGACGATGGGGTTATAAGCATTAACGGCGAAAGGGTTTCTAAATTGCAGCAAAGTTATTTTAATAAGGAAAGGCTTGAAAGCGTTAAGCCAAACGGCAAGGTTGTTTGTTACGATTTTGCGCGCATTTGCACGAAGTTTCTTAACCAAATCGACGGCGCAACCGCTTACACACTGGAGCAAGGTATGGTTAGCGGGCACTTTTTGGTCGGTTGCTACACGGACAAAATGTCGACATATTTTGAGGCGATTAACGTAACTGCTAGTAGTGGGCTAAACGACCTAATGCGCGCGCAAAACAAGATGGAACTTGAGGGTTTTAATGTCGTTTCCGATAAGTATGGCGCATTCAAAGCCGCGCTAAATAAGGTTTATCCGCTTGTTTACAACGAAAAACAAAAGACAGCCGAGGAACTTGCTGCGCAAATCGACGAGGAAAAACTTGTTGGGCGCAACTTTGAGGAGTCCGTGCGCGCCTTTGTGGATGTTTTAAAACAAAACCACCTGTACGGTAACGAGGCGACGCTTACGTTCAACTTCTTCAAAAAGAAAGGATACTTTGATAAGGGCAAGAAAGTTGAGAGCGCGTACATTGGAGAACTTTGCAAAAACGGCAAGCGCGACTTTTACAAGCGCAAAATTTTGGTGCGCGAAGAGGGCGAGCGCGACCCGTATTTGATTGATGTTGTTAACCTAGAATGCGCAAAACTCGACTTTGAGGACGTGAAAAACAAGTTGCAAAGTAAGGAATACGTGTTCGAGGACGACGTGCGCGTGCTGAGAGACTTGGAGGTTGAAGAGAAAAGATGAATAAATACCTAAAACTTATGAACCAAACAACAATTGAATGCAATAAAAAACAAAACATTGACTGCAAAAACAACGAGATTGTTTCCAAAATTTTGGAGGACGAGGCGTGCTTTTTCAAACTAAATAAGGCGGACGCGCTCAAAGTTTTGCGCGTGTGCGGCGTTTCGGAGGACGAGGCTCAGCAAACGTACGCGGAAATGACGAGTTTTGGGGCGTTTAGGGCACTTGTCGACGCGGAATTAGTCGACGTTTCTGACCCGCAACTTAAGTTTGCGTACGATACATCGGGCAACCTCGTGAGGAAAAACTAATGCAGAAAGTGGTTGTTATTAGCGGCGCAACAAGCGGTATTGGGCGCGCAAGCTGCGACGAGTTTTCAAAAAACGGTTACAAGGTCTACGGACTCGCGCGAAGTAAGCCCGACGACTTTCCGTACGAGTTTGAAGCTTGCGACCTAACAAACGCAGGCGACTTAGCAAATGCCGCTGCCAATATATTAAATAAGGAAAAATCAATTGACGTCTTGATTTGTAACGCGGGTATGGGAATTAGCGGTGCGCTCGAAACTTGCGAACTTGACAGCGCAAAACGTTTGTTTGACCTCAACTTTTTTGCGTCTTTTGAACTTGCGAAGGCGTTTTTGTCTAGAATGAAAGAGCAGGGCGGCGGAAAAATTGTTTTCATTAGCAGCGTCGGCGCGATTTTTCCGTTGCCGTACCAAGCGTTTTACTCTGCGAGTAAGAGCGCGCTTGAGACGATGGCGAACGCGTGGCGAATTGAAGTAAAACCGTTTGGTGTCCAAATCGGCTGCGTTTTACCGGGGGACACAAAAACAAGTTTTACCGATAACCGCGAAAAAGCGGCGGCTGCGGTGTCATACAGCGGGCGCGACGCTAAGTCGGTTGCGCGAATGGAGAAAGACGAGCAGAACGGGATGAGCGCGGAGTTTGTTGCGAAGAAGGTGTTTAAGTTCGCGAGCAAAAAACGCTTGCCCGTCCGCACGATTGTTGGGTTTAAGTACAAGTGTTTCGCGCTGCTGAGTAAGTGTTTTCCCGCAAGGTTTGTGTTGTATATCCTAACCAAAATGTACGGGTAACGCGAGGCGCGGGGCGTTTGAATCCGCTAGGTGCGCGGCGCAAGGAGTTTGTGCCGTGCGCTTTTTGTTTGCTGAGAGTTTTGCCGTTAGTAGAGAGTTATTGGCGGCGGAGTTTTTTAATTGAAACGGAGAAAAACTGAGTTTTTGGGCAGGTCTCGGCTAAATTGGAAGTTTTTTAAAAAAATATCCGTAAAATCATTGACTTTATTTAAAAATTGTGCTATTATAATACGACGCCACGGAAGCGGTGTTAATTTTTTTTCAATGGAGCGAAGAAAATGCGCGTAAGAATAACTCTTGCATGCAGTGAATGCAAGCAAAGAAACTACAACACTTTTAAGAATAAGAAGAACGACCCTGACAGAATTGAAATGCAAAAATTCTGTAAGTTCTGTAACAAATCTACTCTTCACAAAGAAACTAAATAGTTTGTAAATTTTGGAGGCATTATGGCTAAGAACCAACAACAACAGGCAAATGTTAAAGAGAAGAAAAAGGGCGGTTTTTTCCGCAAAATAAAGGAATCATTTGCTGAACTTAAAAAAGTTACGTGGCCTACATTTGGGCAAACTGCGAAAAAGACGCTCGCCGTTATTGCGGTCGTGCTGTTTTTTGGCGTTGTCGTAATTGCGTTTGACTACGGCTTAAGTTGGCTGTACAAACTAATTACAACGGGTCTATGAGGGTAGTTTATGAATAACGTAATGGAAACAGAGCCAAAGTGGTATGTTCTACACACATTTACTGGTTATGAGACGCTTGCTAAGCAAAACCTTGAGCAAGTCGTCGAAAACGGTAATTTGCAAGATAGAATATACGAGATAGTCGTTCCTATGGAAGATGTTGTCGAGGAGAAAAACGGCAAGAAGAAGGTTGTGCAAAAGAAGATGATGCCGTCTTACATACTGATTAAGATGTTGTACGGCGACGATTTGTGGCACACAATCACGAGTACTAGGGGCGTTACGGGCTTCGTTGGACCAAAGGGGAGGCCACTTCCTATGACCGACGAGGAAATTCGTCGTTTGCACCTAGAGAAAGTTGTCGTTGACTTTGAACTTAATGTGGGTGAAAATGTTGAGATTATCGACGGACCATTTGAGGGGAACGTTGGTATCGTTGAAAGCGTTGACTCGGCTAACAAAAAATGCAAATTGCGCGTTTCAATGTTTGGAAGAGAAGTTGAGGCGGAACTTGCTTATCAGCAAATTAGAAAGTTGTAGATTTTTATTGGTTTTTCCGATTTAATTATCGAAAAAATAAATGTGGGAGAGGCGTGAGACGTCTTGTCAATACCACAATCTCGTCAAGGAGGAGAATAAAATGGCAAAGAAAATTAGTGCACAAGTCAAAATGCAATTACCTGCAGGGAAGGCAACAGCTGCCCCTCCAGTTGGTTCTATGCTCGGACCTCACGGTATTAACTTGCCAGGCTTCGTTAAAGAGTTTAACGACAAAACAGCGAGCCAAGCAGGGTTGACAATTCCTGTAATTGTTACAATTTACCAAGACCGTTCATTTGAATTAACACTAAAGACGCCGCCTGCAGCAGTTCTTATTAAGAAAGCGTGCGGGATTGAAAGCGGTTCAGCAAAGCCTAACAAGGATAAGGTTGCTAAAATCACTAAGGCGCAAGTTAAGGATATTGCACAAATGAAATTGGTTGACTTGAACGCCAACGACATCGAGCAGGCTATGAACATCATCGCTGGTACTGCTAGAAGTATGGGCGTAGAAGTTGTAGATTAATAAATTAGTTATTATTTAGTGGAAGAACAATGTTCGTTATCACCACAAGGAGGAAAAAATGAAATTCGGTAAGAGATATGCAGAATCTGCTAAACTTGTTGAAAAAGGCAAGTCATACAGCGTTGACGAAGCGCTTGATTTGGCTGTTAAGACTGCTAACGCTAAGTTCGACGAAACAATTGAACTTCACGTTAGACTCGGCGTTGATTCTAAGAACGCTGACCAACAAGTTCGCGGCGTAGTTGTGTTGCCAAACGGAACTGGTAAGAAAGTTAGAATTTTGGTTATCGCTAAAGGCGACAAGGCAGACGAGGCTGAAAAGGCAGGCGCAGACTATGTTGGCGCTGAAGAAATTATTGCTAAAATCCAAAACCAAGGATGGTTGGACTTCGACGTTTGTATTACAACCCTCGATATGATGGGCGCAATCGGTAGAATAGCAAAGATTTTGGGACCTAAGGGTCTTATGCCTAGCCCTAAGAGCGGAACAGCTACAAACGACGTTGCTAAGGCAATCGCAGACATCAAGGCAGGTAAAGTTGAATACAGACTCGACAAGAACGAGAACATTCACTGCCCAATTGGTAAGGCAAGCTTCGGTAAGGATAAGTTGAAAGAAAACTTCTCAACACTTATGGACGCTATCGTTAAAGCAAAGCCTGCAGCTGCTAAGGGTACATACCTTAAGAGCGTAACTGTTGCAAGTTCAATGGGACCAGGAATTCGCGTTAACTACACCGACGGCAATAGATAATTGTCGTCCGCAGTGGGCTCGCAACGCACTTCGCGTCGCGAATTGGCTCGCTGCGCACGTAATTTGCGTGAGTAACCGCGGGCGCGTGGCAGCTTGCGTGTTGCACTCCACCTAGCAGCGGTTTGTAACCCTTTGTGCGCTTCACTGTGCAATAAGGTAACCTTTATATAGTGATAATTGTATAGCGCAATGTGATAATGTTAGTTGCGCAACGGATTTTTCGTTGTGTGATTGAAAGTCGCGTGTAGTGCTGTGGCATAAGCAATTGTGCCTGAAATTATTGCAGAAAATGATAAATATTTAAAAGCGAAATCATTAATTTGATTTCGCTTTTTTTAGCGTTCAAAATATCGCTATGCAAATATCGCAGTGTACATATCGTAGTGTATGTCGCGTCGATGCGGTTCGGCGTCTCTAAAAAAGTTTGACTGCGTTAAAATTAGAGGGAAATCCTTAAGCGGTACACAACAATTGTTTTTTTGCTGGGTAATAACTTAAAAAATTAAGTTGCGCTAAATGTTTTAAATGTTAAATACTTTGCGTGCTAAATGTTTTGTATGTTAAAATTTTAAGAGCTGGGGCGTTTGTCAAGGCTTTTTTTACAGTGGCGAGGTGGCTAGCAGCAGTGGTTCGTAACACATAACTTTATTTAAATGTTTTGTAAGTTGTTGCGAAAATCATTTTTTAATAAGTTTGAAATATGCTATAATTGATAATAATAAAACAAGGTGAGTACTATGCAAGACAAATTTTCAAGTCAAGAATATTTTGAAAAACTAAACAAATACTGGAATGCGGCAAACTATTTGTCGGCTGCCCAACTGTATTTGCTGGATAATCCACTAATGCGCGACCATAAATTGTGTATGCAGGACATCAAACGCAAAATTGTTGGGCATTGGGGAACAGTTCCAGGGCAAAACTTTATCTATGCGCACTGTAACAGGGCGATTTGCAAATATGATTTGGATATGATTTTTGTTTCGGGTCCAGGGCACGGCGGGAACTTTCTAACAGCAAACAGTTACCTTGAGGGCGTCTATTCTGAAGTTTATCCCCAAATTTCGCAAGACAAAGAGGGGATGAAGAGGTTTTGTAAGCAATTTTCTTTCCCAGGGGGGATTGGCTCGCACTGCGTTCCTGAAACCCCAGGCTCAATTCACGAAGGTGGCGAACTCGGTTACTCGCTCGCCCACTCGTTCGGCGCGGTTTTGGACAATCCAAACCTGATTGTCGCCTGCGTTGTGGGGGACGGAGAAGCCGAAACGGGGCCACTTGCGACGTCTTGGTTTGGCAACAAATTTATCAACCCCAAAACAGATGGAACGGTTTTGCCAATTTTGCATATGAACGGCTTTAAAATTTCAAACCCAACAATCCTCTCAAGGCTTTCTGATAACGATATTATCTCGCTGTTTGATGGTTACGGCTACCGACCATACTTTGTCGCCGGCTCAGACCCAATGGATATGCACAACAAAATGGCGTTCGCAATGGATCGCGCAATTGAGGATATTTCCCAAATTAAGAAAACCGCCAGCACCGTCCAAACCCAAATTAAATGGCCAATGATTATTTTGAAAACGCCAAAAGGCTGGACGTGCCCAAAAATTGTCGACGGCAAGCAAATTGAAAACTCATTTAGAGCACACCAAGTTCCAATTCCAATGAGCAGCCCCGAACATTTGGAACTTCTGCAGTCGTGGCTTGAAAGTTATCATCCCGAAGATTTGTTTGACGAAAACTATAAATTAAAAAAAGAAATTGCCGACATTTTACCAATCGGCAACAAAAGAATGACTGCGTCGCCATACGCGAACGGTGGCTTGCTTTTAAAGGAACTAAAAACTCCACCGATTGAAAATTACGCAGTAAAATTCGAGGGACACGGCACCGTGAAAACTCAAGATATGCTTGAACTCGGCGGATATATCAGAGATTTGTTTAAGTTGAACGACCAAAACAAAAACTACCGCATTTTCAGTCCCGACGAAGCAATGAGTAACCGCTTGTACAAGGTTTTTGAGGCAGAAAACCGCGCATTCTGCGAAAGAATTTACGAAAACGACGAGTTTCTTGCTCCCAATGGAAGAATTCACGACAGTTTCCTGTCCGAACACCTTTGCGAGGGTATGCTCGAGGGCTATCTGCTAACTGGCAGACACGGGATGTTTGACAGTTACGAAGCGTTTATTCGCGTCGTCGACAGTATGGTTGCCCAGCACGCAAAATGGCTCAAAGTCGCAAAAGAAGTTCCTTGGAGAGCGCCGATTTCTTCTTTGAATTTGGTTTTGACCAGCAACGTTTGGCAGCAAGACCACAACGGTTTTACCCACCAAGACCCAGGGTTTTTAGACCACATCGTCTCAAAAAAATCGGATATTGTTAGGCTTTATTTGCCTGCAGACGCAAACTGTTTGCTCTCCTGCTTTGACCACGCAACAAAAAGCAAAAACTACCTTAATGTCATTGTCGCGTCAAAACATCCAACGTACCAGTGGCTTTCAATGGACGAGGCGAAAGAGCATTGCACAAAAGGCGTCGGCGAGTGGAAGTGGGCAGGAATGAACAACACGAAAAAACCAGACCTTGTTGTCGTTTCTTGTGGCGATACCGCAACAATCGAATCACTGGCTACAATAACGCTTTTGAAAAGGTTTTTGCCAAAACTTAACGTTCGCTTTGTGAATGTTGTCGACCTTATGAAACTCGTTCCAAACGTCGAACACCCGCACGGGCTGACGGACAAAGAGTACAACAAAATATTTACAAAGGATAAGCCGATTTTATTCAATTTTCACGGCTACCCAAAACTCATTCATCAACTCACTTATTCGCGCGAAAACAGAAATATGAAGATTACGGGCTATAATGAAGAGGGAACAATAACAACCGCTTTCGACATTCGCCAAATGAATAAAACCGACCGTTACCACCAACTTTTGCAAGCTGTTGAAATGTTGGAATTGTCCAAAGCAAAGGTAAAGGAAATCACAAACTTTGTAAAATTAAAATTAAAGCAAAACCACGACTATATTCGTGAATATGGCGTCGATATGCCGGAAATCGCAGACTGGAATTTTAATGATTAAATTTTATAGCTAAAGAATGCAAAATCTAAAAATTCGCAAACTTAAAATTGTGATTTGACTCAATGCGAAATCGCAGGGATAAAACAGTTAAAAATTTTTAGCTAGGTAGATTATTTTTAGTATCTAAGCAATTATAATTGATATTTGCATAATTATTTCTAGTAACTATGCAATTATTAAAAAAAACTAAGCAATTCAATTATTTGAATTGCTTAGTTTTTTATTCTAATGCTTCATTTATTATTAATCGACAAATGTTAAGAGTTTTGTAATGTTTTTTATGTTAATCGAATGCTTTTTTAGTATAGTTTAGTCATTTTCCGCTGCAACAGAAGTTGTTGAGCATGGGCGGGGGTTAGTTAAGCGGGGAAGTAGGTACTTAGCGTTGCGAAAGCAACTGCGCTTCGATGGTTTTTGAGTGGTTAGGCGTGTTGTAGTTGCGCGAGTTAATTATAACGCTGTCAATCCCCGCGAGTTTGTCCGTGGAAGAGTCGCCGATGTGGATAGCGTCCTTTGCGCTCAACCCGAGCACGTCGCAAAGTTTGAGAATTGGCGTCGACTTCTCGCAAAACTTCTCGAGCCTCAACTCGCCGCTGTCCTCAAATGAAATTGCGAGCTGGCTCCTGTTGTTTTTCTCAAACGCCTTGGCAAACCGTGTGTAACTTTCAGTCCCTCGGTTCTCCAACTCAACCAGCGCGAAGTGCGCGTCCCGCATTAGGCACTCAGGACGGCTGCCGTCAACCACCTCGCGCGTGTCCCCGTACTTAAACTGTACGCGCTTGACCCCGAAACTCAGGCTCTCGCACTCCGTGTTCTTCACGTCCTCAAACACTGACTGACAGTCAAACACGTTCTCCGTAACGGTCTCGCACTTGAACATCGCGCCATCAAATCCCAGCCTGCTAATCTTGTTGCCGCCAAAACTTGCAATGTAAAACCTACTTTCAAACAGTTCCTTTAACTCGCGACTGTCAAACTCCGCGTCGCCCGTGAGTTGGTAACCATAAAAGTAGTTGATGTCCGCGACAATCTTTTTCAGCATTTCGCCGTCTTCCATCTTGCTGTTGATAAGAATGTATTTGCCTTTTTCCATAAGTCGCGCGATCGTCCTCATCGAAACGCTGCTCATTCCGAGGTAAAAGTCGTCCGAATTGTTGATGTTGCCGTACCCGTTGTTTATGCTTTTGTGCCCGTACAAAGTACCGCCAACGTCAATCGAAATGAGCCTCTTGTCCTTAAGGCTTATGCTTGCGCGTCCGCCGTTTTTTCTTTTGTTAGTCGTTTCCATAATTTTGCCTCCGAAAGGGTAACTAGCCGCGCCGCCACAGTGTTTTTAGTCAACAACCGTAATTTCGCCCGTGCTGCCGTCAACCGTGATAATGTGTCCGTCAAGTTCCTGCGACCTGTTGCCAATCCCGCTCACGCAAGGTATGCCGAACTCGCGCGCGATTATGCCCGCGTGGCTGAAGAACCCGCCGTAACATGTAACAATCGCCTTTGCCTTAAGCATAAGCGTAACCCACTCAGGGGAAGTGTAGATAACAAGCAAAATGTCCTCAGCATCCCACTCGGTCAGAGCCTCAGGGTTCTGTACAAACTTCGCGCGCCCCGTAACCTTGCCTTTGCTGCACGCAACCCCCACAATGTCGCCCGCGTTTCCGCTCGCTGCACTCTTTGCCTGCGCACTCGCCAAGTCAACTTGCGCTGTAACGCTCCTGTACTGCAAGAAAATCAACTCGCCGCCGCAAACGCACCATTCAATGTCCGCCAACTTGCCCGTTTGTCTGTACAGCGTGTTCTGCGCCTCAAGCATTGCCGCCGCAATAACCGTTCCGCCAACAGTCAAGTGTTCGCACTCTCCCGCGTCGCCGCCAAACGCCTCCATATTAGGCGTTACGTCCCCCGAAACCAACTTTTCGCCGTTCCCGCGAACCCACTCAAGCCCGCCTGCCTCCAAGTCGCGCCCGAGCCAAACCCCCGCAAACTCGCACTCGCGGTATTCTTGAATAACCACCGCCATATGCGGCTCGCTCAAATTTAAGCGGCTAATGTAACTGTTAAGACGCTGCGAGTGAACTGACTCCTTAACTTTCTGCACGTGTGCCCCAATTTCGTCCGCGCCCACGTCAAGGAAACTGTCAAACATTCCCGCAAAAGAATGTTTGTCGCCGTCCTCAATGTCCGCTGAACTCCTAACCGCGTAACGCTTGTCAGCAGGGAAGAACGAGAAATCCACCTGTCCGCAGTTTATGCCCGCAACATAAGTCTCAGGTATCCTAAACCCGTTCTGCTTCAGCAGCGCCAGCCCAAACGCCTTGCCGCCAAACGTTTGTCGCACAAAACTGAAAAAGTACCCGCGCGTCAAGAACGCAATTTCTTCAATGTTCGCAACCTGTCTCTCGTACTTTTTCGTCAAAAGGTGCTTGATTAGCGTGAAAAACGCCTCGTACGGGTTGGTTTCAACCTGCAAATACTTGTTCACAAACGCGACCTGCGACTCAATTGTCGCCATATATAAATAATGTAACTTGTCTTTCCATTTTTTGAGCACAAGGTACTTGTTCACGCAGTCCGCATATTGCCCAGCCGCCTCGCTCGCCTTGTTTTTCGCACCGTCAATGGATAGGTTCGCCTTGTCCGCCGCCGAAATCACCTCAAGCCACTTGTCTTTGTACGTCGCCTTGATTTCGTTCATAACCGCGTCAAAAAACTTCCCGTTGTCCATTACAAGGTTTAACAGCCCCAAACGCACTTGAAAATCCAAAATTTCGCGCACGGTCGCCGTGCTGTTTGCGTTTTGTAACGCGCCGCTTGTCGAACCACCCGTTGTCTCGCACTCTCCGCTTGCTGCCTGTTTGCCGCTCGTTTCTTTCCCAAAACGCCCCAGTGCCTCGTCATAAAACGCCTGATAGTAGCCGTCCAATTCCTCCGCACTCGGGTTGCCAAGGAAGTAAGTAAGTAGGTCGCAAGCGCATACCGCAATGGCGTCATCAGTCAGTGCCGCCCCCATAACCTCTCCATAGTGTTGCGCAATCATATCGTATGACTCGCCCTCAGGAAAGAACTCGTAAAAAAGTTTGTCTAAAGCTTTGCATTTTTGTAATCCGTCCATCGCCGTTACCGCCTTATATTTAATTTTCAAATTTAGTATAACACAAATACGCCGCAATTGCAAGGTTTTTTGTATGCCTTTTTACTTGCGAAAAAACATTTTTACCCGCGAAACCCCGCTCCGCAAACATGCGTTCAACCTTGCTGTCTTGTTGCGCTCCGCAAACACAAAATCGCCCGCCACTCTTGTTGTGGTTACGCCGCCCCGCACCTCAACCATTGTGCCCGCCTAAGCAAATTAAACAATGGGTAGATTACAGATAAATAGGTGGATTAACGTAACGTTGGGGGAATTTAAATGTCAGGTAATTGTTAAGAGTATAATATGTGTAATAATTTAAAGTGGGGTGCTGCCTAATAAAAAAATAAAAGGAAAACAATAAGTTTTGACAAGTGCGCAAAAAACATTTGATATTTTTTTTGTAATGTGGTAAACTAAAATCGTAAAATTTATAGTGAATAAGGAGTTAGCTACTTATGAAAAATGCAGAAAATTTAGACGTAGAAAACGCGGTTTGCGAATGCAAAAACGCAGTCAGTGATACGCAAATTTTTGAAAATGCAACCCAAAATTGCGGTGAAAAATGCCAAAATTTTAATGAAAATGCGTCTAAAATTTACAGCGAAGAAATAACTCTTTCAACCTCTCAAAAGGTGGGGGGGGGGGGTATAACTGCTAAAAACAGCAGTATACCCGCAGAAAATGGCAGCTATCCTGCATATTTTGACAAAAACTGCCAAAATTCACAAGATTTTGAAAGTGCTCAAAATTTGCAAAATAAATGCAAAAAATTAAATGATAAAGAATTAAGAAATAAGAAAGAAAATTTTAAAAATGCACATATTACCTATGACGAATGTACTTATTTAAATCAATCTGCAAAAGAGATAGGTAGTATTATGCAAAAAAGCAAAAATAATAATTTTAATGATACTAAATTTGACGCGCGTGCGGCAAGTGTTGCAGAGGTACGCGCGGATTTTTCAAGCGCGCAGTTAGATGACGCAAGGGTTGCATCAGTGGAAGTGAGCGACACGACTAATGGTAGGGGCGACCACAAAAGTGCTAAAGGGGTTGGTTTGGCTGCTGCAGTTGGCAAAAAATCAAAACAATGTGTTGCAGGTGGTAGGGTTGCGCACGTAAACTTTGAAAAGAAATTCACGGCAACAATCTGCGCGTGGCTTTTCTTGTTCGTCGCGTGCCTCGCTGTTACAATCGGCTTTGGCTGCATGGGGAACGGTGGGCTAAAAGTTTTGCCTGCTGATGAGGGAATTACCACGGAAGCCGCCGCGTTATTTTCGGGAAGCGGCACAGCTGCCTCGCCTTACTTAATTTCTTCGCAAGCCAACCTTGAGGCACTTGCGAATACGACTGCCTATACCACTTATTACGCAAGCGGCGTAAACTATAAATTAACCACTGAGTTTACGCTAACAGATTGGAACACGCCGATTGGAACAGAAGCGCATCCATTTTGCGGGACTTTTAATTTTGATTTTCGGTATTTAAATTTTTCATATAGTACGATTACGGTAGGCGCGCCACTATTTGGCTACCTTGACGGTGCCTATATAAATGGCAGCTCTGGAGGGATAAAAAATTTTAATGTAACTGCGAATGCAGATGGCTATGCAGGGGCTCTTGCCTATGTTGCTACTGACACTACCGTCTATTTAATATACCCTAGCGATGGGCAGGTGTCTAGCGCTATTTATGCAGGCGGAATTTTTGGTGCTAGTAATGGGACAACTACAATTACTCAGGGCAACATTAGTAATTCTAACATCTGCGCTTCTCATTATGCAGGCGGCTATGTTGGTATTTCATACGGTACAACATCAATTCAATACGGGGCGCTTAATAATGTGATTTGCGTTAGTGGGGAAACAAGCAACATTGCGTCAACGGAGACGGGTTACAAATATGTCGGGTACAAAGGTACAAATTCTACTATTACAATTTCTGACACTGCTCCCTTTGCATCAACTTGTACTTATTCAACAGGGTACTCCATTAGTAATGTATCTGACTTGAACAGCCTTTCTAGCATGGTAAATAATGGCTTTGACTTTGACGGTGTAATCGTTACACTTACGGCTGATATTGATGGAGCCTCTTCATCTACAACATTCACAACAAGCATAGGGACAAAAGAATTTCCATTTAGAGGAACATTTAATTTTAATTATGGAGAAATAACCATAACACGTCCATTGTTTAATTACATCGAAAGTGCAACAATAAACAATGGATATATACATGGGAGCATAACTGGAACTGCCACATTTACAGGTGCAATTGCTAATGTTGCAGTTAATTCTACGGTTCAAACTATCTTTGCTAATAGCTGTATACTTACAGGTACGCAGTTTGTTGGTAGTTACTTTGGATATGCTAAAGGTTCTTCAATTAAAAATTGCAACATGAATGATAGTACATTTAAGGGCTATTATGCAGGGATGATTGGATATGCAGATGGAATAAATGTGATTGATGGAGGGTTTGTTGAGGATAGTATTTTTTATAGTGGAGTGGGAGATACAACAAACACTTTAAATGGTAAGTGTGGTGCGGGATTTAAAACAAGTGCTGCTACATTCAAAAATGGGTCAGGGAATGCGATAAGTACTATTTCAGTATTTAACACTGCAACCGTTACAAGCACCACCATTACGGGCTATACAGGAGTTGTTGTAACAATCGACATTAACGGCGGCGACCCCGACCAAGACATTTCGTTGGCTATTCCTAAGAGTGGCAGTTCTGCCGTTTCACTCCCTACTAATTTGACAAAAACGGACACTACTTTCACAGGATACCTAAGTTTATCAACAGGCAATACTATAAATACAAGCAATTATAACCCTACAACTTCAGAAACCATTTTAGTGCAATGGGGAAACGTTATACGTATTGTTATCGTCTACAAGGACGCGGACGGCGGGGGCTTTAGCGGAACGCACGCAAGCAGTTACCCTACTACCCACGTAGTAGGCGTAACAACCACACTTGACACTCCGACTAGAGCAGGGTACACATTCGAGGGGTACTACTTAAACGACTCCACCTGCGCCGCAAGCAGCCGAGTTACAACGATAGCTTCCACTTATGAGCAAACCATTACCCTCTACGCTAAATGGGAGCCTATCATTATAACAATCACTTTGACTTGCTCAAACTATAGTACAGCAACGCCAAATTATATGATGTACATTTACAAAAACGACAGTATCGTTTGCCAAGTTGTTCCAACAAGCGCAACGTATCAACTAAAAATACTCGCGCCTGACCTAGCAGCAGGGGACACTTACACCGTCGCGTTTGTGTTCGGTTACTACGGGCAGTTTAGCGCAACCTCGCAAAGCGGCATAACAGTGAGCGGGCGCAAAATCACAATAACAAGTGTTACTGCAGACAAAACAATAAACTACACGCTCGTAACTCCGCGCATAAACTCAACCGTGGTAATTTAAACTGGCAGCAGCAACTTGGGCAAATTATTATCAATGAATTCCCGTTTTTTAATATTTAATTAATTAAAAAGTATCAAATGAGTAAAAAACATTTGATATTTTTTATTAAAAGATTAACCTAATATAAACGAATACCTTGAGGGGAGAGAGGAAGTTTTTTAAGCTTACGGGCGGAAGTTTTGCAAATTGCGCGAAAAAGTTTTTTTGCATAAATTCGACAAATTGCGCATATGGTATTAAAAACGCTTGATTATTATGAATTTTCGTTATATAATGTACATATACTAAAAACGGAGGTCAAAATATGAATTCATTAGTTAAGTCAATGGACGGTTTGAGCAGAATTTGGAAAATTATCCTTGCTTTGCCATTGTTGGACATTGTTTGGGCTATCTACCGCTTGATGAGAAGTATCAGCAAGGGGAGCGTGCTTGGCATTATTCTCGCAGTGCTCCTTATCTTCATCGGTATCCCATTCTTATGGCTTGTTGATATGATTACCATTATTTTATTTAACCGTGTCCTTTGGATACACTGATTTAACAAACGATTTAAAGGGCTAGAAAACGTTTGTTTTCAATGTTTTTGCGAAACGCTGTGTCAAGTAACCCTTGGCGCGGCGTTTTTTTATCTGCGGGGCGCGCGTTGGTTTTGGGGCAGTTTTTTTTGAGTTTTGCACAACAACTTGCGCGAATGTGTTGACAACTAAGCGCGTTTTTGCTATAATAATTATATGGGACTATGGTTCAGTTGGTTAGAGCGTAACTTTGACATGGTTAAGGTCGGTGGTTCGAGTCCACTTAGTCCCACCAATAATTGATAGTGAAAGAATAGATTTTGATAAGATTTTCAATCGCGCAATCCCAAATAGTTAATTTTTGGGATTTTTTTATAGAAAAATTTGATTGTTTTTCGGTACTTTGCAGATGTGCTGGAGTTTGAGTTGAGAAGATGTTAAAAGGCGAGAAACTAAAAGATTAAAAACTTTATGATTTTTGATACAAATTTAACTTATATATGGTATAATAAGTTTTAGGGCTGGGGAAACAAATGTCAAATATTAAAGTTTTTGAAGATAGAAGAATTAGAACCCAGTGGAATGAGCAAGAAGAGGACTGGTATTTTTCAGTTGTGGATATTGTTGAAATTTTGACAGATAGTCCAAATCCAAGAAAGTATTGGAGTGTTCTAAAAACAAGACTAAAAGCGGAAGGTAGTGAGTTGACTACAAATTGTAGTCAACTGAAATTGCAGTCTGCCGATGGAAAGTATTACAAGCAAGATGCCCTTAACACAAAAGATGTGTTTCGGCTAATTCAATCAATACCATCTCCAAAGGCGGAACCTTTTAAGATGTGGCTTGCACAAGTTGGGAGTGAGCGTTTGGATGAAATTGCAGACCCACAAAAAGCAATAGATAGAGCGATTGCAACGTATCGTGAAAAGGGATATTCAGAGGATTGGATAACTCAAAGAATGATGACAATCAAAATGCGAAAGGAACTCACTGCTGAATGGCAAAACAAAGGCATAACTCAAGAAAAAGACTACGCAATCCTCACTAATGAAATGACAAAAGCGTGGTTGGGGATGAGCGTGCAGGAATACAAAGCGTTTAAGGGCTTAAAGAAAGAAAATTTGTGGGACAATATGACCAACATCGAATTAGTCCTTAATATGCTTGCCGAAGTTACCACAACTGAATTATCTCAAAAAGAGAACCCTCAAACTTTCAATGAAAGCAAACAAATTGCAAACCGCGGCGGCAAATTTGCGGGCGATACAAGGGTTAGATATGAAAAAGAACTTGGCAGAAAGATTATTTTCCCAGCGAATGCAACCAACAAGAAAATGTTGGACGATAAAAAAAATAATTGATAGTTGCATAAAAATAGGTGTATATTGTGGTCAAAAGCAAAGTGGTTGAAAATTCCAAAATGAATAATCAAAAAACGCTTTTAGTAGTGCATATACAATAATTAAGAAAAGGTTTCACAAAATTTAAGTTAATTAAAATGCGAAATTCAAATCCAGAAGTTTTTTTTGCAAGTAGCGGCGGCTGGTAATTTGGGCAAAAATGGGTATACTTTAACTTAGAGGACAAAGTAACACTTCCTACGAAAGCGGGCGGAGAGATTTATGAAGAGTTGCACATTAGTTTTTTTTAATATACTGACGATTTTTGCGTTCTTGGGCGCGTTTTTTGTGCCGCTCAACACCTTCTTGGGGAACGCTCCCTCACTCCGTTTTGCGTGCACACACTCGGCTTGCGTAGCGAGTCCTATAACAACTGCGACTATGGCGAGTTCCGCAACCGCCTCGACCGAAGCTGCAACTGCAGCGGAGCAACCTAATTTTACCAACCTAATAGTTTTTGCGCGCTTTGACGGCGAGGCGGAGTTTATCAACGAAATCTATAACGGCGTTTCGGTCAAACAACTTATCGACGACAGCTATTCGAACGCCGACTACTCGGTTAGGGACTACTATTACAGAGTTTCAAACGGCAACATCAATATGCAAAACGTCTACCTGCTTGACAGCTCAGACGGTTCGCTTGAATTGAGCCGCAACCGTGGTTATTACTACGCAAAGGCGGACGGGAACGCAGGGGGTTACGAAGAGAGCGAGTATAATTTGCGCGTGAGCCAACTCCAGCAGGACTGGGCGAGCGCGGTTACAACGGCACTCACGACGGGTGGCGGCAGTATTTCTAGCATTGACGGCTCGCAAACATTCACAGTTGACGACCTCGACAAAAACGGCGACGGCAAGATTGACAGCATAACGGTTATTTACAAATATTCGACCGAATTTAGCGCGGGCTGGAAGAGTTGTTTGTGGAACTACCAAACTTACACTGACCGCGTTTCTCTCACAAGTCCGAGCGGCAAAACGGTTACAAGCTTTGCCTACGTGCAGATGACTTATGACTACTCGTACTCGTACCTCAACGAGGGCGGCAGCAAGCGGTTTGCCAATATGAAAACAATGATACACGAAATGGGGCACATTTTCGGGCTGAAAGACCTGTACAACACTAGCAGCCAATCGCCCGTTTACTATATGTCGGCTATGGCGAACGCACTCTCGCCCGTTCCGCAGTTCATTTCGGCAAAGGAACGCGAGTCGCTCGGTTGGCTCGGCGCAAGTAACGTCCAGCAAATTACAACCGCGGGGCAGTATACGGTTAACGTCACCTCAAGTGAAATAGGAAACGGAGTGGTTGCGTTCAAATGTAAACTGCAGAGCAAAAACAAGACGCTCTACCTCGAGTACCGCAAGTTTGACGGCGCAACCAACAAATACGACACGCAGGCAAAACGGATTTCCTCAAGTACAATCGGTCTTATGCCGACAATCACGATTAAGAGCGGGCTGGTTTGCTTTTTGGTTGACAGCGACACCACTTTTCCGAGCAATATGTACGGCAGCAGCGGGTACTGGAGTTACGAGGTTTTGGGCGGGCAGAACGCAACAAAAAATGACTCGGCGTTGGCGGCAGACGAAAGTTTGACTATAACAAGCGCGCTTTCCGTTGAGGTTGTGAGCGTGGACGAGGACAAGTTGACGTTCAAGGTCGTCGGCACGGACATTGCACAGACGCAAACGCACACGCACAATTTGGATAAGGTTAACGCCAAAGCTGCGAGTTGCACCGAGGCGGGGTATATTGAGCATTACAAATGTTCCTCTTGTGGCAAACTCTTTCTCGAAAGTGGCGCCGAGGTTAGCGCGGCTGACATCGCCGTCGAAGCAGTGGGGCACTTGCCAGTTACTGTTAGCGGCAAAACCCCAACCTGCCAAGAAACTGGGCTTTCCGACGGTTCAAAATGCAACACTTGCGGAGAAATCCTTGTCCCGCAAACGACCCTAAACAAACTCGCGCACGTCGAAAGCGACTGGATAATTGAGAAACCTGCAACAACAAGTGAGGCAGGCTCAAAATACAAAAAATGCACAAACTGCGGCACGCGCCTGCAAACGCAACCTATTCCCAAACTTGACAACACAAGCGGCGGTTCAGGTAGTGGTTCGGGTACAGGCGACGGAGATAAAGACGACAATGCAGGAGGCGAAACAGATGACGGCAATACGGGCGGAGATAAAGGAGACGAGGGGGCAGGCGACCCAAGTGGCGACGAAACAACCCCGCCTGTTACCGCAAACCAATCTAGCGGGCTCACTTTGACCCAAATAGTTATAATAACCACCTCTTCAGGCGTGCTAATATTAGTTGTCGCACTTATCATAGTTTCAAGGATTAAAGCAACTAAGCACAGGCGCACTCACCGCCGTTATTATGACTCGTAACATATGGCTCAGGTGCACAGCGCAGACACGCCGTGCAAAATGCGCGGCGCAAAATGTATGTTTTAAAGGGGGTAATTTATTACGCGCAAAATGTTAATTTGATGTTATGTGTGGAAATTATCGGTTAAATTGATAAAGGGGGCGCGTTTTTGCGCAAAATTGCAACGATTGAAAAGCACATTTGACAAGGTGGGAATATGATAGAATTTAGGAATTTGAGCCACGGGTTTGGCGACAAGACGCTTTACAAAGACGTCAACATAACAATCAACAAGGGCGAGAAAATCGGGCTTGTTGGAGCGAACGGAACGGGCAAAAGTACGCTGATTTCGATTTTGAACGGAACCCAAATTTGCGACAAGGGCGACGTTGTTGTGCAGGGCAAGTTTAGCACGGGTTACCTCGACCAGTACGCGAGCGTCGACGGCGAGAAAACAATTTTTGAGTACCTAAGCGAGGCGTTTAAAGAGCTTTTTGACCTCGAGAAACGTGCAAACGCTCTCATTGCCGAGGGGCAAGAAAAGGACGACATTAAATTGATTGAAAAAGCGTCCGCAATTTTTGAGACCTTGGTTGAGCGCGACTTTTACGCTATTGAGAGCCAAATTAAGGGTTACGCGGCGGGGCTCGGGATTAGCGCGCTCGGGTTTGACGCGCAGATGAAAACGCTTAGCGGCGGGCAGACGGCTAAGGTCGTTTTGTGTAAACTGCTGTTGCAGAACCCCGACTTTTTGATACTTGACGAGCCGACGAACCACCTCGACGAGGCGCACATTGCGTGGCTCGAGAAGTACTTGCAGGACTTTGAGGGGACGTTCTTGATTGTTTCGCACAACACGCAATTTTTGGATGCGGTTTGCACGACAATTTTTAGCGTGGAGTTTTGCAAGATTGTGCGTTACAAGGGAAACTACTCGCAGTTTTTGAGGCAGTATAACGAGAAAATGCAGCTGCAGGACAAGGCGATTGTTGCCCAGCAAAAGGAAATCGAAAGGTTGACCGATTACATAAACCGCAACCGCTGCCGCACCAACACCGCGAAACAGGCGCAGAGTCGGCAGAAGAAACTCGACAAAATTGAAATCATTGAAAAGGGCAACGAGGCGCCGCTCCCGCATTTTAAGTTTCCGTATAAGAAAATTAACGCGGCGTGCGTCGTCGATGTTTCGCACCTGTCAATTGGTTATTACTACCCGCTGCTAAAGGACATAAACCTCAAGATTTTGAACGGCGAAAAGTGGGCGATTGTCGGGTTTAACGGGCTCGGCAAAACCACGCTGCTAAAAACAATTATGGGGCAGTTGCCGCCGCTCGGTGGGAGTGTTGAACTCGCGCAAAACGTCAAAATCGCTTACTTTGAGCAGACGATTTCGTGGGATGACCCGCAACTTACCGCGCTGCAAATTATGCGCAATGAGTTCCCGAAACTTGAGGATAAGGTTTTGCGCGCTTATCTATCTAAGGCGGGGTTGACCTCAAAACACTTGCAGCAAAGCATAAGTTGCCTAAGTGGGGGAGAGCAAAGTAAGGTTAAACTTTGTAGACTAATGATTGAGCCAAGCAATTTGCTCATTCTCGACGAGCCTACAAACCACCTCGACCCAAAATCAAAAGAGGTACTTGCCCAAGCAATCAAAGATTACGAAGGGACGGTTGTTTTTGTTAGCCACGAAAACGATTTCGCCGAGAGCATAACCGACAAAATTTATCGTCCTAAATTTTAGGTTGACAGGTTAGTTTTTGAGAAACTTAATTTGTTTAGAAAGCTAATTTATTTGAAAAACTAACAAACTAAGAAAATATAAAATAATATAATAAAAAAAATGTATATTATAATAAAATAATATAGTATAACAAATAAAATAAATATAAAAAAAAGAATACCAACAAAATTTATCAAGTGTGTAAAAAACATTTGATATTTTTTTATTAATGTGGTAAACTAAAAAAGATAAACAAAGGGAAATTTGTTTAAAAATTGATTGATAGGAGATACAAAAAAAATGGTTAAGTACTTAACTAAATGGGGGGGGGGGGGCATATAAAGCCGCAAAAAACAGCAGGATAACCGCTGAAAATGATAGCTATCCTGCTAAAAATAAAAAAGTCGGTAAAAGTTATCCACAGTCATCTGCGCGCCTAAAAACGCGCAAATATAATAATAATCCTTTAAATGCTAGATATAAAAATATATTTGTTTCAATTGCGGCAATAATTTTCGTTTGTCTTTTTTCTATTTTGAACTTAAACCTTTTTTCTCCTACCGCCACCTCCCGCGTCGACGCTGGAAGGGAGATTGTATCTACATATTCGTATTGCATTTTTATTGTTTTTGGGGAAGAGTTTACGGAAGTTCAAAATAATATTCCTAACGGTTGGACTGAGGCAAGTTATTGGATTACAGCGGCAGGAAGCGCAACGTACGCACGAAGTAACGCAATATGGATTAGTGTTAAGGAGCGGGACGCTACTACTGGTGATGTATCCATACTTAAATACAATGTAACATTACCATTATACGAGTTAAATTTGTTGTATCCTGATATGAATTTGCGTTTAAGCAATGGCGACACTGTCTATGAAAATACAAGTGGCACGAGTGCGGGAAATCCAACTATAACTAATGCTCACAATTTGACATATGAAGATGATGCGTATGATGCTGTATATCATTATGTTCTTGAAGCCACATTTTATTACGATGAGACGCAGCGCCACATTAACTACAAGGACGCGGGCGGGGCGGACTTTAGCGGAACACACGCAAGCGGGTATAGTACAACGCACAAAATTGGCGAAACAACCACACTTGATACGCCCACCAAAACAAACTACACGTTCGCGGGTTACTACTTAAACGACCCCACCTGCGCCGCAAGCAATCTAGTAACAACCCTCTCCGCCGCCACCGAATACGAAACAATCACACTCTACGCTAAATGGGAGCCAGTCGTCATAACAATCACTTTGACGTGCTCAAACTACAGTGAGGCTGCACCAAACTATATGATGTACATCTACAAAAACGACACGCTAACCTGTCAAGTCGTCCCAACAAGTGCCACTTACCAACTTAAAGTACTCGCGCCCGAACTAGCAACAGGGGACACCTACACAGTCGCCTTTGTGTTCGGTTATTATGGTCAGTTTAGCGCAACCCCAACAAGCGGCGTTGAAGTTAACGGACGCAAACTAAAAATAACAAGCATAACAAACAAAACAATAACCTACACGCTCGTAACCCCACGCATAAACTCAACCGTAATAATTTAATGTAGTTGACAAAGGGAAATTAAGGTTAAAATAAATAAAAAATAAAAACATCAGTTTTGCACTTATCTAAAGTACATTACTGATGTTTTTTTTTGTTGCACAGCGTGTATCTATTTGCGCAGCGTGTGCCCATTTGTACAAAGTGCGCCTACTTGCGCGCCATATATTTACCAGCGCAGTGCTTGCTTGCTTGCTTTTATATTGTGTATTTACTTATGCAGTGTGCGCTTACCTTGCGTCGTGTGCCCGCTTATTCAATATGCGCCCGCTCGTTAAATGCGCAAATTTTCGCACTCCACAATTGCTAGCGCACTGCCCACGTGCGGCAAACTCACTGCGCATTGCCCCAATCACGTGTTGCGCTTGCTAATCTCGCTAGCGTCGTCAACACCCGACGGGGAAGAGCCGAGGTTTATAAAACTATCAAGCGTGCTAGGCGTCTCGTAATCAACAAACTTTTCGCCGTCCGAACCCCCCTCGATAGTCGCGTTTTCGCTTGCATTAGCCTCAACGTCCACCATTGGGAACTCGTCGTAAAACTCGTCGATAGTCTGGTTGAACGCCGCAACTGTCCTTTCGAGTAAGTCCTTGGCTCCCTCGTTCTTGCTAAGTTCTTGGTTAGGATAAATGGCGTCCTTGATTGTGAAGTAAAGTTTGTTTTTAATCTTGCCGTTGCGCTTCTTGGTCTGCCTAAACGTCAGCACAATCGGCACAATTGGAGCGTTTGCGGACTGCGCAATCTTAAACGCGCCCGTGTTGAACTCGCGAATTTGTGCCTCGTACGGATGAACCGACCCCTCAGGGAACACAAGCAGCGTCTTGTTGCGTTTCAAGTACTCCTCAAGTTTGCGATAACTCTTAATCGCGCCCCCGATGTCGTCCGCCGTAGGGTGCCCGCCGAGCGCAACCAGCAGTTTCCCCAAACCGCTTATACCCAAAATGTCGCTTTGCATAATGAACTTAATCTTGTGCCAGCCAACCATTTTTGCGTAAATGAGCGCGCCGTCAAAGTAATGCGCGTGATTCGCAACCACCACAACGCCTTTTTTGCGGAATTGCTTCATAATTTTCTTGTTTCGTATCTTAAAACACCCGTATTTCACGCGCGCAATCGTCGGCACAACCATCTTAGCGAACCCGAACAAGATGTTTTGCCACATTCGGTAGAAAATGTTTCGGTTTTCAAACTCAAAGTTCTTGTCAACCTTAGTTCTCAAAACATTCGTTGTAACCTTAACTTGGTGGTCGTTGTGCCCCGTGAACTCGCTGTGCGTCGCGCCGTCAGGGAAGCGGTTGTAGTACTCAGTGTAGTAGTCAATAGCCTGCCTAAACATATCTTCCATTTGGTCGATAGCCTTGCTTTGGTCAAATCTCTCCGAGTACGCTAAGTTGTAATCGCCAAGCTGTTTCCTAAACTCAGGGTGCTCGATAAAGTAGTCAATTTTCTTTGCTAAGTCGTCCGCGTCGCCGTGCTTAAACACGCAACGCTCATCGTAGGCGAAAGTGTTTGTCGCCGTGCTTAAACACGCAACGCTCATCGTAGGCGAAAGTGTTTGTCGCCGTAGTTTTAGCGTCAGAGAACACGCAAGGCATACCGCAAGCCATTGCCTCAAGGCAAGAAAGGCATTCAATTTCAACATCGCTTGGGTGCACGTAAAGGTCGCCGTAATTGAGCGCCGCAAGCATATCCTTAAAGTCCCAAAACCCAAATTCTGCCGCGTTCGTAAGCCCCTTAGCGCGCTTTTTAAGTCTCTTTTCGTCTGGACCTTGCCCCAAACAAATGAGTTGGATTTTGTCCTCATACTTAGATTTCTTAATCGCGTCAATCAGCACTTTAGTGCGTTTTTCTTTGCAGTAACGCCCCGTGTTGACGATAACAAACTTATCCTTGTACTTTTCGGGACGCTCAACCTCAATTTTCTTGAAGGCAGGGTTGACGCCGTTTGTAATCACGCAAAAGCGGCTCGAAAACTTGTACTCGCCCAAAATATCCGCAATAAACTGCGTCGGCGTGTGCACAAACTCGACGTGTTTGTAGAACTTTCGGTTGAAACGCTTGTAAATGTAGTCGTTAATTCCCTTGCAATTCATACAATGCAAGTGCGATGTAACATTCTCAGCCTGCGAGTGGAACCCCGCCGTGTACGGCTTTTGCAGTTGCCTCAAAATAGGGATAGTAGCGCGGCTAGTTTTAAACCCAACGAGGCAGTGCACAACATCCGCGTCCGCAACTGCCTTAATAATCTGTTGCTCAACAGGTTTTGCAAGCATAACGCCGTTTTTCTCAGCAATCTTGTAAAACCCCATAAGTTTACGTTTTGGGAGTTGGACGTATTTAATGCCTGTCTCATTTTCTCCCGCAAAAGTCGAAAGTATTGTAACCTGATGTCCGCGCTCCTGCAAGCGCATAGCAAGGTTCCTGCAACCCGTCGCGGTGCCGTTGTTAGCAACGCCATAAACATCTGCAACAATAGTAATTTTCATATATAATTCCTTGTGAATAGATTTTGTCTTTATACAAAAAATTATACACCAAATTTTTCACTTTTGCAAGCATAATAAGCGAACAAAAAAAATGTTTTTATTCAATTTGCGATTTTTGTCGAAAAAAAACTGCCCAAAGTATCCCCAAAACATTCCGCAAATATTCTTCAAACGTGCCTAGATTGTTTCTCAAAAACTTATCAAACATTTCTAAAATTCGTCAAGAACGTTCCCCAAACGCTCATTTTTCGCCCAATTTTTGCCTTGCGTAAGCGGCAAATGCCTCGTCCTGCATTGAAAAATCAAAAACCGCTTGTTTGTAACTATCTTTATTGCCGATGTCGTAACGTTTTGCGGCGAAATTGAAGCAAATGACGTCATCGTTTTTGTTTGAGTAGTCGACGAGCGCGTCGGTCAGGGCGGTTTCGTGCGCGCGGTTTGGCAAAACACTTTCTAAGTACGCAAAAATGTCGGGCTTTACGACGTATCTGCCGAGGTTGACGAGTGGGTCAGCGATGTCGCAAACGTTAGGTTTTTCCTTGATTTTTCGCAAAATTAGCGTGGAGTCGCCTGTTGGAGCGCCCTCGCAAACCCCGAGTTTTGACGCGTCGGATTTATTTACGCGTTGCGTGCCGATTATGCACTTATTTAGGGTGTTGAACGCACGAATTAACTGTTTTGACGCAGGCTCAAAGAGCGGGGCAACGGGAACAAAAAGTTCGTCCGCGTTCATTATCAAAAAGGGGGAGTTTTGTACAAACTTGCGGGCACACAAAATCGCGCTCGCCGTGCCGTTGATTGTTTTTTGACGGGCAAAACGGACGTTGACGCGCTCGCTAAAAAGCGTTTTTTCGAGTAGGTCAGGGGGTAGTTTTGAGTAGTCGGGCGACCTAGTTGTTTGGTTGGCGTTTTTAGCGTCGAAAGGTGCAGTTTGAGCGGGGATTTGGCGCGTTTTGCAAAGTGGTTTTGCGCTGGCAGTTTTGTTGATTATATGGCTAAAATGTCGCTTAATGACGTCGCCGTTTGCGCCGATAACAATCAAAATTTCCTCAATTCCGCTTTCAAGTGCCTCGCGCACGACAAACTCAATCGCGGGCGTGTCAATAATGGGGAGCATTGGCTTTGGAACCGCCTTTGTAAATGGCAAAAAACGCGTTCCAAACCCGCCCGCCAGTATAACTGCTCGTGTAACTGTTTCGCCCGTAACTCTGCCCACAACATCGGCTGTAACTTTTCTTGTAGTTCCGCCGTTCAACTTGCCACAAATCGCGCTATTTTGTGCGCTTTGGTGAGTGTTAAATGTGCTACTTTTTACGCTGCAGCAAGCGCGCAGTGGGGAAGTGTAATTGCATTGAAAATTTGCTTGACTGCTAAGTTTCGTGCGCGCTCTTTTTGCGGTGGATTTTACCTTGTTTTCCGCGCTGTCGATGTTATCCACAATCGCACATTGCACGGGCTTGCAAATCGCGTCATTTTGTGTGCCTGTCGACGCGTTGTTTGTCGTGTTTTTTCGCGTGTTTTTTCGTGTTATAGCGTCCTCATAATATTGCAGTTTTCCTCTATCCATCGCGCCGCTCCCTGAGTTTAGTTTCGTGTGTCCGCCGCACAAAAAACGACCTGTGTGGGATGTCGTCCACAACACAGCTGTCCGCCCCGACAAAGCTGTCGTTTCCGACCGAAACAGGGGCAACTAGCGTGCAATTTGAGCCAATAAAACAATTGTTTCCAACACGCGTTTTGTGCTTGTTTTTGCCGTCGTAATTGCAAAAAATAACGCCTGCTCCGATGTTGGTATTCGCGCCAACCTCGCCATCGCCCAAGTACGCCAAATGTGCGCATTTTGAGCGGGATTTAAGCGTTGTACGCTTGAGTTCGACGAAGTTTCCAACCCGCGCAAAATCGCCGATTGCGCAGCCGTCGTGAATGTGCGAAAACGCGCCGATGTTGCAGTTGTTTCCCACGGTTATTTGGTTGTAAATTTCGCTGCGACTTATCTTGCAATGCGCGCCGACGCTAACGTCCCCGTACGCGGTGGAACTTTGAATTTTACAGGCGTTTTTGGCGCGGAAATCTTGAAGAAAACTTGCGTAAATTTCGCAGTTTTCGCCGATTTCGCAGTTCTGTAAGTGGCTGCAAAACTCCACCTTCGCGTTGTCCCCGATGACGCAGTTTTTAAGGACGCAAAACGCCCCGATGTAACAGTTTTTGCCGAGTGTGTTTTTGCCGAGCAACTGCGCCGTCGGATGAATGAAAGCGGCGGCGCGAAGGGGGCGTTTTTTTTCGGATTTACCTAAGTAAACAACCCGCTTGGTGCCGCGAACTTGAGAGGGGGTTGAAAGGGGCAGTTTTTCCATTAAATCTCCTTGTTTTGACGCGATTTTGTGTGCGTTTAAAACTATTTTATGCCGCCTGCCTGCGCGTTGTTAATTTTGAAAAAATCGAGGTGCGCGAGGTTTTTTTGAGGAAAAGTTTGTAAAATTAAAAAAGTAGTCCAAAATATTTGTAACTTTTAATTTTTTTGTGCTATACTATGCTTAGTATTTTCTAAGGAGGACGTAGATGTTTAATAAAATGCAAGAAATCCTTGCCAAACAACTCAACATTAGCAAAGATTCCATCAAGCCTGAAAGCAGATTGCTTGAAGATTTGAACGCTGACTCACTCGACTTTGTTGAATTGCTTATGACAATGGAAGACGAATTTGGAGTTACAATAAGTGATGATGACGCTAAAACATTGAAAACTGTTGACGATGTTTGTAAGTTTCTTGAATCACACGCAAACTAAGGTTTAACATTTTGACTGCGGGGCGCGCGGCTTGTTGCTGTGCCTTTGCGGGGGATATAAACGTTTGGACGGGCGAAAGCGGAGAGCTTTTGTTGCCGTCCTTTTGTTTTTTGTGTGTTCTAATTCGACAAATTGCGACATAAATTATTTTGAAAACAACCGTACTTGAGTTTCGGTACTTGGGCTTTCGCGTTGTAAGGGTGCTCCACTCGGGCGCTTGTAGCGCACGACTTGCGGGTGCCTTGAGTGTTGCAGCGCGGCTATCCATAGCCTGTAGGAGTTCCCGCGTTGAACTTGCTTTGAGTTGCCGGCAACTATTGCTTGTTGGTTGTCCGCTTGGGGTATGAGCCCGCGCGCCGCCTGCGCTCGTTGTGCTTCCTGCGCCTGCGCGGTTGAGTTATTTGGAGGATTTATGTCAGATTTTGAAAAACGCACACTACAAGAGGCGCAGTTTATTCTGCAGACGCAAAAAACAGTCCGCGAGGCAGCCAAACACTTTAACATCTCCAAAAGTACATTGCACTTCGACCTAAAAAACCGCCTGCCGCAAATCGACCCTCAACTTCACGAAAAGGTCAGCCAAATTCTCCAGTTGCATTTTGACCAAAAACACCTTCGCGGCGGCAACGCAACCAAATTAAAGTGGCAGCGCACTAAATTTTGATGTTTTTTAACCCTCTGTTTTGGCGCTTTTGTCAGCCAAATTTTGATAGCCCTCAAGCTGTCCGCGTTCAAATATCGTCAAAAAACGCAAAATATACCCCCAATTTTGGCTTCGACCGCCCGTTTCAAAAACGACATATTTCGACGCCAAAAAACGCGTTCTGATTTCAAACTGACGTCATTTTGCCCCAAACGGACGTCAATTTGAGCCAAACGGACGACATTTTGAGCCAAAATGACGTCAGTTTGAAACAAAGTGAAAGAAAAAGGATAGAAGAAAGAAGAAACAAAAAGGAGAGATAAGAGGAAAGTATAGGAGAGAGAAAAGAAGAAAGTCAAAGCGAAAGGTGAGAAAAAGAAGAAACTGAGAGAAAAAAGAAAAGGTAAGGAAAGATAAAAGAAAAGATAAAAGGAAAGTTAAGGAGAGAGGAAAGGAGAGAAAAAAAAGAAAAGAGAAAGAGAAAAATTAGCATTTTCCCTTTTTTCTCACGGTGGCTGTCGCCACTTTTTCTCTCACAAAAAAAATATAGGCTAACGTAACTCTTACAAGGGGTTACCCGTAAATTAACCGCGCTATTTTTTCTCACAAAAATATAATACTCACTGTTGTAATTTTTAAAATATTTATTACGTAATCTAACTGCGTTTTTCTCTCACAAAAAAAATAAAAAAATTCAGATTTAGCGTTACAAATTGTTAAAACGGCAAAATAATGTGGTATAATATACTTGTAAAAATATTTAATTCGTGCATTGTAAATATTTTTACGCAAAAGTTCGGCTTTTCATTTGACTTTATACGCCGAATTTTGATACAATTTTACTAACTATTAGACAAAATAAATTATTATATATTTTTTTGTAATGCACACACTACAAATGAAAAATATAAGTGGAGTTTTTATGAATAACAAATTTGTTTGGCTTTGCATAATGCTAATAACCGCAACAGGGTTATTTTTTGCTGCGTGCGGCGGCGACCCATATAAAGATATGAAACTTATCGTCGAGCAAACCAGTATTGAGATTACTTTGCAAGATGAGACGCTTGATAGCACAACTCCAGAGGGCGGAGAGACGACAGGCGGCGGCGAGGAGGCTGAGGGTGGCGAAACCGCCCAAGACCCCGCCGAGGGTACTGAAGAGGATAATGCGGAAACTGCAATTCCAAACATTGGTTACATAACTGCGTATATCGAAAACAAAAACGACAAACAGTCTAAGCGCATTTTGTTTGACGTGGTCGATAAATCGGTAGCTAGGGTTGATAACACTCTATCATCGGTTGAGGACGGCAAGTACACCGTCGCAATTCGCGCGCTCAAGGCAGGAAGCACTTATGTTACGGTAATGTCGCTTGAGGGCAACAGGGTTGAGAGGGTAAAACTTACTGTCATCGAGCCGGTTACAGGAATGGCATTTGACCCTAACTTGTTTGTAGCGGTCGCAGTCGGCGAGAGTTACAAGTTCGACACGAGCGCGCTAAACTACGAGCCAATCACGACAAACCAAAAGGATGTTACCTTTACGCTCGAAACGCCGCAAGAGGGAGTTACGATAACACCTGAGGGGCTGCTGGAAGTTTCGTCGCAACCTGTGGCAAATAGAGTGGTTGTTGTAGCGCAAAGCACGGCAAATGCGGAATTGACCTCAACTATAGAGGTTTACATTTACACAAAAATTTCCGCGGAGGCAATACACATTAAGAGCGTTGTCGATGACTCGGAAGTTATCGACAAAATTACAATCGGTAAAAACTCCAACTTTAACAACATCAACTTAAGAATAGACATCGACGGAGGAAGCGAGGAATACATCGCGTATCCAAAGGTTAGCGACGTGAGCGCAATTAAGGTTGACCGCGCGCAAGGGGTCGAGAACAGCAACCTTGAGTTTAAGGTAACGGGTATCGAGCAGAGCACGGTTACATTGACGTTCGACGTCGGGATAGTCGGTTTTAATATACAATCATACATTTCAAAAACGATTACGGTCGAAATACTTGACCTAATCGACACAATTTACGTGAACGGCAGCAGTAGGAACGCTACGGTTACCGTCTTTGACAAATATACCGCAGGTTCGGAAGTGGAACTGGGTACAAAAATACTAATCGAAATTGCGCCTAAAAACGCAAGCGTAAAATCGCTAACCTTTAGTGCCACGGAAGAGGATACGGAGAAACTTGCCAAGTTTGACTTCTCCACATCAACAGGGCAGGCAATCCCTAACATCCTCGAGTACGAAATGGTGCACTCGGGCGCTATTTACGCAAAACTTAAACCTGCCGAGGCTGCAAACTTTGGCGAGTTTGAGTGCTCACTTGTAGTTGAGGCGAACAAACACTTTAGCGAAGAAGCGGTCGTTACTAATAAAGTCAAAATCAGCGTCAAAAAAGGTATCAGCACGCTCGCATTTGAACGCGAGGGCGACGATGTCTACATTGACTTAGCAAATGACGACTACCAAGAATTTAATTACTACGTAAACGGCAGTTTGGTTAACGAGTCAAGCATTGCTGGCGCGCTATCAGGCTTTGACCTGTCAGCTAACAAAGTTATGGTGCAAAAGGCAAACATTTTGGCTGCCAAAATCGTTGGCGGGCGCCTCTTTATTAAGCCGCTTGCAGTCGGCGAAACGTCAATTTCGTTGCGCACTCCTAACGGCGTGAGTGCAACAACACAAATCAAGGTTGTTGTTCCAACGCAGGATGTTACAATCGACGTCGACAAGATTGCGAACAAAGACGTCATCGCGAGCATTGAAAGGGATGACGACAATGTTTTAACTAAAATTAACGCTAACGCAAACAGTATGTTTGACCTCAATGTCGTAAAAACTAACACAAACGGCACGATTTGGGACTTGCAGTTTACTTCAACATCGCCGAACGTTGCCTCGGTTTCAAATAACGGCGTTGTGCGCGTTCTTTACGCAGGGACAACAACTATTAGGGTTAGTTACTCTTATACGCGTTACGACGAAATTTCGGGCGCAATCGTCAAGGCTGACGGGCAGCAAGAGATTGAACTCTTTGCCTTTAGACCTATTACAATGTTTGACATCGGGAAGCAAGGCTCTAGTGCATACGACGTTAACTCGGTTGGTTACTTTGAGGTAAAAGAGTACAGCACAGTTTCATTTGAAGTCGCAATGAACGACTGCTACATTAAAAAGAGCAGCATTCGTATGTACATTAGAGGCGAAACTTTTGACCTCGAAAATTCAGCTAACTCATATACAATTGTTGGGCGAAACGGAACACTCGTTTACGAGGGGAACGGTGTCGCTACATTCTACGCAAAACTCAGCAGCGACTCGTATAGCAGCGCAGAAGCGCAAATTGTTGCAGTCGTCAGCGAGTTTGATAGAACTTACACAAGCGTCTGCACAGTTAAAATTTTGAAAGCCAGCCAAACGGTTGAAGATATTTTACTCTACAACGTGGATTCTTACCTAAACCCACAGGACAACCAAAACTACTACGCTATTAACTTTAAGAAGGGGCTCGGAGTGGGGGCAAATACGGACAACAATATGCAAATTGTTGCGTCCGCATTGCCAAAGAATGCGCTCAATAGTAAGTTGTATTACTTTGCGTTCGACGACCCTAACGGGAATACGCGACTTACGACTTCAACTCACGAGAGCAGCGTAATTAAGGTAACGCAGGACGGAGTTGTTTATCCACTTAAAGCAGGGCAGGCGAAGATTATAATTGTTCCGCGCGACAAACTGACGCGTTTTGACAACAACGGCGACTTCTTGCTTTCAGCAAACGAAGCACTTGAAAACCTAGTTTGGCTGCAGACAAACGGCAGCAGCAAGTGGTTTAAGGAAATAACGGTAAAAGTTGCGGACGGAACAATCGACAACCCTTATGTTATTTCAAACGTGCAAGACTTTTTGAGTATTAAAACAGGGATGAGCGACCACTACGTCTTAGCAAAATCAATCGACCTATCAATGGTTGACCTTAGCAGCATTGCGTTGCTTGAAACGCCTTTCACTGGGTCAATTAACGGTAGATATTATATCACTAAACCAAACGCCGAAAAGCCAAACGGCGTGTACATCGACAGCAAAATTTTTGGCATACGTCTCCAGTTGGCTAACGCCGAAATTACCGACGAAACGCAACGCAGTTTCGGGCTGTTTAGAACTGTTCAAAGCGCAGTAAGTGCCGATAACTCTGAGGTTTACCCAAGTTTTTCAAACATAACAATTGAGTTTTTGAACGTAAATGTTACTTGTAGAGATGTCGGAAATTCAAGCGGCAACCTTAATTTTGGCTTGCTTGCAGGCAGTTTTTCAGGCGAAATGGAGAATGTAAGCGTTATCTTGCGCGGGAGCGTAAATGTTGGCGTAACTTCCGCTTTTGGACGCCTCAATTTCGGTGTTTTTGCAGGTCAAATGAGCGAACTCGTGCACAGTTACTTAAACCAAGTAGGTGAAGGGGAAAGTAAAACGTTTGCAAGCACATTAAGCGGCTGCAAACTTTATGGAAACGGCGCAATTACACTCAACGCAAGTTGCCAAAATGTAAACGCAGGCGGCTACGTTGGGCTAGCGAAAAACAATACTCACATTGTTGGTAAATATGCGTTCACAAACGACGCCTCAAGCGCAGCGCAAGGCTTCATTTACTCATTTAACGAACAAGAAAACGATTGCCAAGTCAACTTGACTGTAAACATTGAAAACGCGACGGAAACAGCAGTTGGCGGCGTTGTTGGTTACAACTTAGGCTCAATCGAGAAAATGGCAGTGTCGGGGCGCGTTTTGGCGGAAAACGCTAACAATGTCGGCGGTATCGCGGGCGAAAGTTACGCAACAATTTCTGACGTCTACAGCGCAATCGTCGTTGTCGGAGCAGACAATGTCGGCGGACTCGTCGGGCACTTGAACGGCACAAACGCAAAACTTATTCTTGCAATCAACGAAAGTTACGAGGACGGAAACTCTTACGTTAAGGGTAATAGCGCAGTTGGCGGCGCAGTCGGGAAAATGTCGAGCGCAACAATGTCGTACGTTTCAAGTTCGTCGTTTGTAACAACGATAAACCAATATTCAGTTATTGCGAACGTAAGCGGCGGCGGACTTGTTGGCGTTATTAGCGGTGGGTCAATCGAAAAGTCGTTTGCGAACACGAAAGTTGCAGTTAATCAAGCGTCATATATCCAAGGCGCAAAATACGCAGGCGGTTTTGTCGGTCAATTCCTTGGTGGGCAGGTTACGAACTCATACTCAATAACCGACCTCTACGCGATTAATAGCGGAGTAACTGCAACACTCGGCGGATTTGTGGGTTACGCAAGTACATCTTCTTCAAGACTAACATTTTGCTATTCAGTTAGCAACCAAAAAATGTTTGCAGGGTTATCTGCAGGCGGCCTAATCGGGCAGGCTTCCTATTATGCTAGTACAAGCCCTGACGGTAACGGCGGAAATGTGGGCGCTATTCTTGCAAAATCAGTCGCTGACCTTAAAAATGAAAGCACATATTCAGGTTGGAATTTCATTAGTATTTTCAATATGAAAGCGGACGGAACGGTTAACCAAGGCTTCCCATACCTAATGTATTCTAATAGTGAATTTATTACAATCGCGCCAACGCAAATGGTTGCGACAGTAAAAAACACTAGGACGAACGAGTTTGTAAAGGCAGGCGACAAGCGCGCAGTACTCCTTATTCAAAAGGAAGTCAGCAGCGCGGCAAACGACTACTACGAATACGCAATTGCTGATTTGGTTGAACTGCAAGTTTCGCCACTTACTAATCGTATTGTGCGCGTTAAGGCGGATGTTGTTGAGGGCGGAAATATCTTAAGAATTGAGGGCGGTACAATCGTCGTTATGGGCGAGGGTTACGCTAAAATCCGCATCACATCGCAACTTAACGAGAACGTGTTCGACGAAATCGAAGTCTACACAACCTACGGGCTTAACTCCTTTGCGGGCGCAGACCTTGAAAACGGGCTCAGACTGCTACTTGATACATCAAAGGAAATCAACTACACCTTTGAAAACGGCAACAACATCGTCGGCGAAAAGTTTGGTGTTGCGTACAAGAATATGTTTACTTACACGACATTTAACTACGCCGAAATCGAGCCAATTGCAACGGTTGACCATAGTTTTGTTGACTACAACTTCTCAAAGATTATCAACGCAACCGCGGTTACCGACGCTGAAAACACAATAATTCAGTGCGCGTACATCAACGCAAAATTCGGCACAGACTTTGTTAAGGTGTTGCTCCCTTGGACGGAAACGCAGTTTAACGTTAGCGTTTACAATGGTGCAACCGACCTAAGACTCAACCAAAACCAGACGACAATCTATCCTAACCAGTCTACGCAAATTGTTGCAAACGTTACCACCGACCTAAATACGGAAATCGTTTCTAAGGTCGTCGTTAGGGACGGGGACGAAATCGTCGATACGTTTACATTAGAGATTGGAGAAGCGCAAACTCCATCTGTTAATTCAATAACCATAACCCCCGAAAGCGACGCGCCTAGGTTTGACCTTGACTTGATTACGTTCGAGTTTACTGGTGTGGAACTTTCTATGACATTTGAAATCCAACCAACAAGCGAGTTATACGCGCTTGAAACGAGCAAAACTTACCAGTTCTCGTTTGAAGTTTTGGATAAGTTTGCAAAACAATTTAACTTAATATTGTTGCCTCAAAACATTGAAAGAGTAACAATGCTCCATTTCCCAGACGGAAACCTTAGAGAGGACGAAGTTGCCGTAGATAGGATTTCAAGCGGCATTAGCGGCTTAATGAAAATCAATGTTTACCCTAGTTTTAGCCAAGTCGATTACATTGAATTGACAAGCGAAAAAGTAATGGGCGAGAACATAACGTTTATCCAATACTATGAAAGCGGCGGCGACCTAGTGCGTTTGTATCCAGAAAATATGCAAATCGAGAATGGTATTCGCCTAAAACTCATAACTTACAGAACAATCGACGGCTACGCTTTTGACGGAAACATTTACGTTTCTACGCTCATTAAGTCGGATATGCCTGAAGATTTGCCGTTTAATGTGCAAATTACCGCTTACAAAGACAATGAACCTGTCTACACTTACGAAAAGGCACTTTATACGCAGTTTAGTCCAAGCGTAACAATCGACTACTCAAGTATGTACGCAGACCAAATTGCGCGCGGCGTAACACTTGACATCCCGCTCAAACTAAACACAATGCAAGGCACAGTAACGCTTAGTGTTGAGGATTACGAGGGCGACAGTACATTCATTTCGTTTACGCTAAACAACTCAACCTTTAACTCAAAGTTTGTCGGGGAAGTAACTGCTCAATTGTTTGCGAGCGTCAATCTCGACGCGGGCACAAGGTTCAAAATCAAGGCTCAACTTGACACAATCGTTGAGAACGTCAGAGTAACCGTTACAGACGAAAGAGTGATAACTGTTGTCGATTACATCATTACAGGTGTAAGCATAGAGGACGCAACAGTTGACACGAGCGGCAACAACAAACTGACAATCTACCTTAGCCGTGCAACGAACCTAAAAGCAAAGGTTAAATCAATTTACGCTCCGCTTCCTGACGGCGTTGACGCAAACTCCATCGAGGGCAGGAAATACACCGAAATTGCTAAGAAAATAAGCAATTTTGAAGCGGAAATTACCAAGCAAAACGGTAGAACGGACGCAAGCGTTTGGTTCACGGGCAAAACTAGTGGCGGAATTGAAAACGTCGGCTCGTTTGACTCAGACAGTGGCGAAAACGACTACTACAGCTACTATTATTCAAACACTGACACCGATAAATGCTACAAGATTTACGGTAAAAAGATTGGCAGCGTCGCGATTGTTTCGCTGTATGTCGCATACTATTTTGACGGCACAGCAAGCGACTTTAAGCCTCACATTGTTGACCTTACAAAAACACTTCCTGAAGGCAAAACAATTTACTATAAGCAGTTTGACTGCGTGATTTCGGTCGAGAATGAGTCGACTGAGGAAATCCCGCTCCCTGTTTACACCGCAGAAGAGTTTATTGGTATGCAAACGGGCGTGCACTACATTTTAATGCGCGATATTGAGTTGAACGCATACACGCCAATTAACGCGGACTTTGCGTCGCTTGACGGAAACGGTTACATCGTCAAAGTTAAGTCGTTTAGCGTGTCTAGCGACGAAACAACCGCAAACATCGGCTTGTTCGGGACAGTTTCGGCAAACACTGTCATTAAAAACGTCGTGCTTGACGTAAACTACCTATTAAACGGCGGCGACTCAACCAACACATTTGACCTAACGAGCAAAGGGCAAGTAAACTTTGGCTTGTTTGTTGGACAAAACGCGGGCATAATCACAAACTGTGATGTTATAAATGTTACTGAACTTATTTCGGATTCTGGGCAAATCGCCGATGGGGGCAGAAACAAGACGCTAACCGTTAAAACAAGCCTTATCAGCGGCTCAAGTTATACGACAAACTACATCGGCTTGTTTGCAGGGCAAAACTCTGGCAACATCACAAACAGCAGAGTAGGGCGCGTTGACGCAAACATCGGCGTGCGCGAAAACGTTAACGACAAGACGCCTAAAAACAACTCGTGGACAGGTGCAGGTATCGACCTTGTCGCAAACGGGGTTGTCGCAGGCTTTGCGGCTTACAACGCAAACGCCATCAGTGCTTGCTATGTTAAAGGTATCGCGATTAACAACAATTCAGTTATCGCAAATGTTAGTTACACCGCAGGCTTTGTCGCAGTGAACGACGGGGGTTACATCAGCGGAAGTTACGGCGAGGGCGCGCAGATTGAAACAAGCGATAAGGCGAACCTTAAATCGCAGGGCAGCGTCGCAGGGTTTGTGCTGACAAACGCGGGCACAGTCTCCAACTGTTACGCAGACTTTGTAATCAGAAGCCCAAGCAACTCTGCAGGCTTTGTCAATACCAACTCGAAAAAGGCAGTTGTTGAATACTGCTACACAACCAGTAAAGTTTACCTTGCAGGCGGACTAATCGGCGACAACGCTTCATTTAGACCGTTTACAGGCGTTAATGACTTCAACGAAATCCAAAACGAGGGCTCAGTTGTCTACTCCTACTACACTAAAGCGACCGACGCTACAGTGTTTGCCGACGAGCCAGCGCTTGCAATCAACGAAGAGGACGCAGCAAAACAAAGCGAGTACGTGGGTTTTGCATTTGTCGAAAACGAGAAATTGCGTAGTTACGGCATTTGGCAGTTTGACACCGCGCAATCGCGCCCAGTGTTGACAGCGGCTAACCAAGTGGCAGTTTCAATGCGACAATTAAAGTTTGACGCGGACTCACAGCAGGACGCAATCGACAAGTCGCAAGACGATAACGGAATTTTGATTTATTCCTACCAAAACGGTTACGAACTCGGCAGCGAAATTAACCCATACTTAATTAACACCGCCGAAAAGTTTAATAATCTATTCAAAGGCGTAGAAACCTTCGGCTCAAATATTGTTTCAGCGACAAACGCAACCGCAGGTGCTCCTGAGGCAGGCGCAGAACTCCCTGAAACCAAGTTTATCCGCATTATTTCCACACTAAACTTCGCAGCGACCAGCGAAACAGTTGACGGGCTCAACTCAAGTAAAGTCGTCTTTAGTGCAGTTTTGGACGGAAACAATATGCTTTTGAGCGGCATTTCACTTAGCGGCGAAAAAACTACAGGTCAAAACGAGTTCGGGCTCTTCAAACAACTCGACGGTGCGCTCGTTAAAAACTTGCGTCTCCAGTTTAGCGAAGTTACCGCAACGGAAATCCCTGTTGTCGGCGGGCTTGCAGGCTTTGCAAAGGACTCAATCATCCTTGGCGTGAAAGTTACCGGCGAGGGTAGTTTCGTACAAGGCAAGAACGTCGTCGGCGGGCTGGTCGGTATCGCGAACGGAAGTTGCGAAATCCAAACAATTGAGTCGAACATCAGCACGCGCGCAACGTACAGAAGAGGTAGCGGCGCAGTCCAGTTTGTTGACTTGACGTTTGAAACTGACGAAAACATCGTTACAATTGAGTACGCAAACACCTCGTACGCAGGCGGTATCATCGGCGCAGTGCTTGCGGCAGAAAATGACGCAATGGTTGTAAGAACGCTCAAAGTTTACGGCGCAGTGTCAATCGGGGCTGAACGCACAGGCGGCGTTGTGGCTGCAAACTACGGCAAACTCTACGACATTAGCTTTATTGTCAGAATTTCAAGCGACAGCAAGAAGCAAGAACTCTCAGGCGACGACTCAATCGGCGGATTGGTTGGCGTTAACTTCGGCTCACTTGAAAAAGCAAGACTAACCTACGAGGGCGACGACCTAGAAGTTGTCGACAAACTTGATGAGGGCGTCATCGGCGGCAAAACCAACCTGTTTATCGGCGCAAGCAACTACGTCGGCGGGCTTGTCGGTAAAAACATCGGCGGCAAAATTATAGATTCCTATAATAGAGTGGATGTTTCAAACAGTAACTCCGAGTACGCAGGCGGACTTGCAGGCTACGTTAAGGGCGGCGAGTTTAGTAGCGCTTACACAACAAGCAACGTCTACGCAAAAACCGCGTTCGGTAGCGCGTTTGGTTACCTTGATAAGGATGTTACAATCAGAACGATAAATAATATTAAAAGGGAAGTTGTCAGCACAATTTCGCAATTTAATAACATTGTGTTACTAAACAACTACTCCACATCGGTCGCGCAATCAGTTAAAAACGGCGCGTCCGCAGGCGTGCTCGCAGGTTACGTAAACGCAGAGTACATAACCGACGTATTTAGTCCAATAACAATCAGTTCTAACTACGCCGTGTACAACTTGCCACTTAACACAAGCGGCACATCGTACCAAAAACTCAACTATTTCGGCTCAATTAAATTCGACAAAATGAAGATTGACCAAGAGGAATACAACCAACTCTTCAGCCACTTTAACGCATTTACAGCCGTTAAAGACAGCGGTTCAACGCAATTTACGTGGTTCAACACCGCGGAAGTTTATACTCACGCGACCTACCGCACACTGTTTAAAAACAGATACGACGCGTTCAACACTTACGATGACGACGATTGGACGAAAGAAACAAGCACATTCCCGCTCTTGAAAATCACAACTCAAGCCTCCGAAATCGTCATAACCGACGACAACAAGGCAGACTTGATTACGCTAATCGACAATAACCCTAACGCAACATTTGTCATCAAGTGCGACATCAAAATGTACACCGCAGCAAACCTTGGCGACCTAACAGGCGACTGGGTGAGCCTCGGAACAAAGATTTCGCCATTCAGCGGGAAGTTCTTGGGACAACAAATCAAAGCGCTCGAGGGCGGCAAAATCGTTGAGCGTCTGCCAATCATTGAACTTAACAGAACGCTAATTGACTATTGCCGAAGCGCAACAGTTTCAAACTTGACAATCAGAGTCAACATTCCTAACCAAAGCGACAGATACCAAAACGAAATTGATAACTTCTACTTTGGTTCAATTGCAAACTATGCCGAAAACTCCTCCTTTAGCGGGCTAACAATTGAGGGGATTTCGCCAATTGCAGTTTCGGGCAACCGCACCTACAACGACAGTGAGGAAGTCCCTAGCAACTATGTCGGCGGATTAATCGGTTACGCTTCAGGCAGCGTCATTTCGGACGTAAGTTTTGCAAGTACCGTGCAAGTTGAACTCCAAACCGCAACGCAAACCATCATCAAGTCGCACGTCGGCGGCATTGTCGGCTACTGCGACAAAACGGACATTTTGGACGTCGATTACAATGTTTCGTATACCCAGTATACGGATAAAAAAGTTTATAAGCACTTTGGCGTAACTTCGGGTAACGCAAGCGTGGGCACGATTGCCGGTTCCGCTAAATCAAGCAAACTCAAGTCAATCACGCTCAGCGAAACTAAGGTTGCAACGCTCGCAGCCGAAGCACCACTCGGCAGCGCATTTGCGCCTGTTTCAAGTGCCGTAAACGCAAGAAACGCGCGCACAAGCCTCACGTTTGGCGGCGTCGTTGGGTACCTAAACAACACCACGCTCTCGGGTATCAACAACGAGCTTTCAAACCTCAAGTTGACCTCGAACGTTAAGGAATTAAAGACAATAACAGCAGGCGCAATTGTCGGCGAAACATTCTCTTCGACAATACTAATCGCTAACAACCTCTCAAACATTGCCTTTACAAACGAAACGCCTAACGACACCTATGAAAACGAGTTTGTCGTCGGCGGCTTCATCGGACTCAACCGTGGTACAACGCAAATTGCTAGCGCCCAAAACTTCGGTTCTGTCAGTGTTTCGGGCACAACAATGACTCAGTCAACCGCGTATGTCGGCGGGCTTATCGGCGAAGTTTCCTGCGGCACAACCGTTTCCAAACTCACAACGTCAAGGAACGTCGGCAGCGTAACAGTTTTAGGCGTCTACAACTCTAACGTCGGCGGGCTTGTCGGACGCGTCGCAGCCGAAGCTAGCAGCGCGGACTTGAACGGAAACTTCATTATAAATGAATGCTACAGCGAAAGCAGCGTTACAACCAAGTCAAATAGGGCGAAAGAGGAAGTTGTCGGCGGACTTGTCGGCTTTGCTAACAGAATTTCGGTCGAAAACTCCTATTCAGTTGGCAGAACCACCAGCCAAACCACGCAAGTGGACGCTGAAGGCGCAATTACAGTCGGCGGCTTCATCGGAAGATTGCACCAAGCAAACGTGCAGCCAAAACTCGCGTATTGCTACAGCGCAAACATCGTCAAAGTGTACGCAGACGTGCTAAAAACTAAGGTTTACAGCAAAGAGTTTGTTGGTTACACTTCACTCACTTCGCAGAACATCGACAAGGTCGTGTTCGCAAGTTGTTACTACGTCGGAGAGTTCGCGCAAGCAAACGACGTACTCAAAGAGGGTTACACGCAAAGTATGCATGACTATTCCGCAAACTTTGTTTCGTACAGCGCAATGCTGCACGCGTTGACGTTCAAAAACTTCAGCATTTCGACAGATATTGCCGACACGTCAAAAACTTTCGTTATGACCGAGGGCAACACCTTGCCGATGCTAACTAAGTTTGTTGAAACAACCTCAAGCGCAGCAGGTTCTGTTTACCAGCCTCGCCAAATCGCGTCAGCGGACGACCTAAGAGCGTTTACAACAAACACTCAAACGGGCGCAGACGAATACTACGTGCAAACGAAAAATATAACAGCCCCTCAAGCGGAAACACGCGCAAACTTTAGCGGCGTCTTTGACGGCGGAAGTTATACGATTGATGGACTCACAAAACCACTGTTCGGGAAACTCGGCACTGACGCGGTTGTCGCAGCTGTCAATATCCAAGGCTTTAGTTTGAGCGCAACTTCAAGCGGCGACTACGGCACACTCGCAAGAGTTAACCACGGTTCAATCTTGTTTGTTTCAGCGGACGGAACAATTTCGTTCACGTCATCCTGCACAGACTCGACATTCGGAGGACTCGTCGGCACAAACTACGGCTATATCGGCTTCTCGTCAAGCGACGTCGATGTATCGCAGACCGACCGCAACAGTTGCCAAAAAATTGCAGTCGGCGGCATTGTCGGGCGTATGCTCAAAGAGACGCAAGACAAACGCGAATACAGCCAAATTTCTAACAGTTTCGCGAGCGGAACTCTCACTTTGTGGCAAATCACGGGCGAAAACCTTAGCACAGTCGGCGGGCTAGTCGGCAACCTCGAGGGCGGCAACCTCCAACTTTGCTACAGTGCAGCGCGCGTAAACTACCTCAACAGCTCCTCGGTTAAAGCGTACGGGGCAGTGTTCTCGAACGATAGCCAAGGCGACCAAGTGAACAACATCTACGACGAAATCGGAATTTCGCTCGTCTACAACGATAAGCTTGCAACGCTCCTAGATACGCTAGATACAAAGGTTATTGACGTAACAATGGAAAATGTTATGACAAGCGGCTTGTTTGGCGGGTTTGACCCTTACGTGTGGTCAAGTTTCAAAATTGACTACGACAAAAACTCCAAGTCGACGCTGCTCAACTACGGTTATCCTTATTTAAGGTTCGCGAACAATACAGTTGCGCAAATCGCAAACAAAGGGACAGGCGCAACTAAAACTCCGTACCTAATTAAGAACCAGAGTGCGTTTGAACTCATCAACGCGCTTGAGAGTAAAAACTTGAAGTACACCTACAAACTCGACCGCGACATCTATTGTACAAACGGCGACTTTATCGACAAACTCCAAGGGACGCTCGACGGCGGAAATTACTTTATCTATAACCTCAATATGACCATTTCAAGCGGCAGCCAAAACGGGTTTATCAACAACAACAGCGGTACTGTTTCAAACATCAACTTTGTTGACTCAACAATCACAATCAGCAAAGACTTTGTCGGAACAGCAGTCGGGCTCGTTATCGGCTACAACAGCGGTAAGGTAAACAGCGTGAATGTCCAAAACGCGCAAATTATCTTTGAAACCACAACTTCCAGCGCAAGTACTTCTGTTGAAATGTCAATCGGTGGCTTCGTCGGTGAAAACGCGGGTAAAATCACAACCTCTAGCGTCAAAACTATGAGTATGCGACTCCGCAACACCCATCTCAACGGGCTTGCTAACCTCGGCGGATTTGTCGGTAAAAACTCCGGCACAATCGGGGAATCGGGCAAAACCATTAACACAACAGTTGACGGCATTGTCATCAACGCAGGCGGCAGTACAAAGATTGACTCCAAAGTCTACAAACGTGTCGGCGGGTTCGTCGGTTACGTCAGCGGCGGGGCAATCACGAACTGTCAAGCAATCGGGGGCAGCGCAAGCAGAATTGCAGTCGAAGTTTCGGGCGACGACAACAAAATCGGCGGTTTTGCTGGGCAAAACGGTAGCGCAAGCGTTCAAAATACCATCCCTAGTATTGTTTCCTGCCTTGTTAATGTGCCAGTCGTTGTGGACGTAAACTCAGGCGCAAAACTTGACATCGGTAACATTTGTGGTTACACTCAATGGATTATCAGAAGTCCAGTTGTTTACAAAAACATTTCAATCAGCGGCAGCACAACTTACGTCAATACTCTCGACGACTACGTAGGTAGTATGGGCGGTAAAACAGGTCTCGTTGTCAGCGGAACAGTTCGAGGTTAATTTCTCCTTTGTCTCCCGCGGCAAAACCTAAGTTGCCTTTGGTTAAACTATTAAAAACACGCCGAATTGGGCTTTATTGCTCAATTTGGTGTTTTTTTTGTTGCCGTTTTGAGGGGTTTCAGCGCGATTTGAGAGGCGGGCGTTTTGAGATAAAAAAATATGACAAAAATTTTAAAAATGCTTGACAATGGCGGTTGCATTATGCTATAATTTTGGCAGTCTATGACATCAGGAGTGGTGTCGCATTATGACGCCTCGCGCGTCCGCTGGCTGCCGCCAGTTTGTTGCCACACTCCGCACTCGATTGAGATAAGGGGCTTGCAAGAGTCGAATTGCGCGCTTTTTTGTTTCATTCATTTGTATGGGGATGTCGAACAGAGCAAGATACGAAACAGTCGTTTTGCGAGTTTGCAAAACGGTTTGTCTATTAGTTTTGTTAGGGCTGTCGTTGAGCGGCGTATGCGCGCTTGACTAAATTTGAAATAGGAAACAGGAGGTCGTAGAAAATGCCTACCATTAACCAATTGGTAAGAAAGGGTCGCAAGAAAATTGTTGAAAAATCAAAATCACCTTTGCTTGATAGCTGTCCACAAAAACGTGGTATCTGTCTTGAAGTAAAGACGATTACGCCTAAGAAACCAAACTCTGCTATGCGTAAGGTTGCTAAAGTTAGATTGAGTAACAAATCTGAAGCAACAGTTTACATTCCAGGCATTGGTCATAATTTGCAAGAGCACAGTGTTGTACTTGTTCGTGGCGGAAGAGTTAAAGACTTGATTGGTGTACGTTATCACATCATACGTGGCACACTAGATACCGCTGGTGTTGCTAAACGCAGCCAGTCCCGTTCAAAGTATGGCTCTAAGAAAGATAAGAAATAATTTTAACCGCTTTTCCTTATATATAATAGGCAGAGTTGCGTAATTTGTTGCGTTTTCCTAAGTTTTTGGGCGAAATTGCAGGTTTTGCGCGCGTTTTTGCTTGCATTGTACTGCCTAACAAGTGGGAAGTTAAAAGGTTAGAAAACAATTGCAAATACAGTTTTTTGCAAATTTATGGGAGTATTCCCGAAAAAATTTATAAAGGAGAGTACGAAAATGTCTAGAAGAAATAGTGCAATTAAAAGAGACGTGTTGCCTGATCCAAAGTATAACTCACAAGCAGTTGCAAAATTGATTAACCAAGTTATGCTTGATGGTAAAAAAGGTATCGCACAAGAAATCGTTTACGGCGCATTTGACGCAGCTAGCCAAAAACTTGGCGTTCCACAAATGGACGTATTTAACCAAGTACTTGCTAATGTTTCTCCAGTTGTTGAAACAAAAGCTAGACGTAGCGGCGGCGCAAACTATCAAGTTCCTGTTGAAGTTACTAAAGATAGACGCCAAACACTCGCTATCCGTTGGCTTGTAAACTACTCAAGACGTCGCAGCGAGAGAACTATGATTGAGAGACTTGGCGCTGAACTTGTTGACGCTTACAACAACACTGGTGCAAGTATCAAGAGAAAAGAAGAAATGCACAAAATGGCTGAAGCTAACAAGGCTTTTGCACATATGCGTTGGTAGTTTTTTGCCTAAAACCGCAAATTTTGCTAGTTTCGCGTCTTTTGCAACTTGCGAAAGCGTAAAATCGGCGTTCTTTGCGTGTTTTTGCAGTCAAAAACTAATTTATACTAAATAATGAACCGTCGAAAAGTTTAGAATGTAGGGCTAAACTGCAGGGATGACGGTCAAAAATGTAGACAAAGTAACTTTATTTTGTCTATAGTTTATTTATTACCAATTTTTTTGCGTTAAATGAGCGGTTTTTACGCCTATTTTTAGGCGTAAAACGGCTTATCTAACATAATTCGGCTGCCGATTTTGGCAGTTAGAGAAAAATAAAAAAGTAAAAACAAGGAGAAAAATTATGCCTAGAGAATATGCTCTTGCGGACATTCGCAATATTGGTATTATGGCGCACATCGACGCTGGTAAAACAACAACTACTGAACGTATTTTGTACTTTACTGGTAAGACCCACAAAATCGGGGAAGTTCACGAAGGCGCAGCAACAATGGACTGGATGGTGCAAGAACAAGAGCGTGGTATCACTATCACAAGTGCTGCTACCACCACACAATGGAATGGTAAACGTATCAACATCATCGACACACCAGGGCACGTTGACTTCACAATTGAAGTTTCACGTTCATTGAAAGTGCTTGATGGTGCTGTTGCAGTATTTTGCGCTCGTGGTGGCGTTCAACCACAATCAGAAAACGTTTGGAAACAAGCAAACGATTGTAATGTCCCAAGAATGGCTTACGTCAACAAAATGGACATTAACGACGCAAACTTTTTCAGAGTTATCGAAATGATGAAAAAGAGATTGCCAAAATCTAATCCAGTTGCAATTCAACTACCAATAGGGGCAAGTGAAACCTTTAAAGGTATCATCGACCTTGTAAAAATGGATGCAACTTACTACGACGAGGCTGACCCAACAAGTGAGCCAACCGTTAAGGAAATCCCTGAGGATATGCGCGACCTTGCAGAAGAGTATCGTGCAAAACTTATCGAGGCTGCAGCTGAATGCGACGACGATTTGCTTGAAAAATACCTCAGCGGCGACGAGATTACCGAAGCTGACCTTAAAAAGGCTATCAGAAAGGGCGTCATCGACTTGAAGATGAACCCTGTTGCTTGCGGTACATCTTACAAAAACAAGGGTGTTAGAAAACTTTTGGATGCAATTGTTGACTATATGCCATCGCCACTCGATATTCCGCCTGTAACTAGTGCGGACGGCGAGGAAGTTCGCCACACAAGCGACGAAGAGCCATTTAGTGCACTCGCGTTTAAGATTGCGGACGACCCATACGGCACAGTTACTTACATTCGCGTGTACAGTGGTGTGCTCGAGAGCGGTAGTTATGTTTACAACTCATCAAAAGATAAGAAAGAAAGAATTGGGCGTCTTGTGCAAATGCACGCTAACGAACGTAAGGAAATTAGTGAAGTTAGAGCAGGGGACATCGCCGCTGTCGTTGGTCTTAAAGACACAACAACTGGAGACACACTTTGCGACCAAGCGCACCCAATCGTTCTTGAACCTATGCAATTTGTTGAGCCAGTTATCCAAATAGCAATTGAGCCTAAGACAAAGCAAGGTCAAGAAAAAATGGTTGCCGCACTTTTGAGATTTGCAAAAGAGGACCCTACATTTAAGACATACACTGACCAAGAAAGTGGGCAAACAATTATGGCAGGTATCGGGGAGCTCCAACTTGACATCTACAGGGATAGACTTCTCCGCGAGTTTAAAGTTGAAGCAAACATCGGTAAGCCACAAGTTGCATACCGCGAAACAATCAAAAAGACAGTTGAAGTCGAAGGTAAATACATCCGCCAAAGCGGTGGTAAAGGTCAGTACGGGCACTGTATCGTTACGATGGAACCACTTGAAGCAGGCTCGGGATTTGTCTTTGAAGATAAGACTGTCGGCGGTTCAATTCCTAAAGAATATATCCCTGCAATTCAAGCAGGTATCGACGAAGCAAGAATGAACGGAGTTTTGTCGGGCTTTGAAACTGTTGACTTTAAAGTTACAGTAATCGACGGTTCATACCACGATGTCGACTCATCAGAAATGGCGTTTAAAATTGCTGGTTCTATGGCGTTCAAAGAGGGCGCTAAACAGGCAAACGCTGTTATCCTTGAACCTATTATGAAGTGCGACGTACAAGTTCCTGAAGAATATCTTGGCGACGTTATGGGTGACATTAACCGTCGTCGCGGGAACTTGAAAGAAATGGAAGCAAGAGATGGACAACAAATCATTAACGCCGAAATTCCTTTGGCTGAAATGTTTGGTTACGCAACCGACTTGCGTTCATTGACACAAGGACGCGGTACGTTCCAAATGTCCCTCGACCACTATGCAGAAGTACCTAAGTTTGTTGCTGAAAAAATTATCGGCGAACGCGCTAAGGCAAACAACTAATTACAGTTGTTACCAAAACCCAAAGTAGGAAAGGGGTAGCGAACCCGTGCTTTGGTTGTGCTTGCTTTGGTGGCGTCAAATGCGCCAAAGCGGAGCAAAATATACGGCAAATTGCCCAATTTATTCAAAAAAATAGCAATATTGCCTAAAAGCACATTAAAAACATTTGACATTTTATTTTAAATTAAGTATACTTTTGGATAGGATAGCATCCGATTGTATATTTTTGCAGCAAAACCACATCGCGCGCCTAGCGTTTCTTGAATGTTTCAAGTCTCGCGAGTTTGACGCGTTTAGGGAATTAAAAGGCAGTTTTTGATGCCAACCCGTGATGTTCGCGACTTCGCGGGCGCTCAAAAATGTGGCGTGGTTGTAGCTAGCGAAAAGTAATAGCGCTATCAAAAAAAATTAAGGAGAATAAAATGGCTAAACAGAAATTTGTTAAAGACAGAGTTAATATGAATGTTGGTACCATCGGACACGTTGACCACGGTAAAACAACATTGACTGCTGCTATAACTAAAGTTCAATCATTGAAAGGTCTTGCTGAAGCTAGGAACTACGCTGATATTGACTCAGCTCCAGAAGAAAGAGCTCGTGGTATTACGATCAACACTTCTCACCAAGAATACAACACAGCAAGACGTCACTACGCTCACGTAGACTGCCCAGGACACAAAGACTATGTTAAAAATATGATTACAGGTGCGGCTCAAATGGATGCAGCTATCCTTGTTGTTGCAGCATCAGACGGTCCTATGGCTCAAACAATGGAACACATCTTGCTTGCTCGTCAAGTAGGCGTTCCTTACATTATTGTATTTATGAACAAGGTTGACCAAGTAGACGATCCAGAAATACTTGAACTTGTTGAAATGGAAATCAGAGACTTGCTTTCTAAGTACGGATTCCCAGGAGACGAAACTCCTATTATTAAGGGTTCGGCTCGTGACGCACTCGCTGCTGCAGAGGCTGGCAATGTTGACGACCCTGCATGCGCATGCATTGGCGAACTTATGGATGCTTTGGATACATACGTTCCAGACCCAGTTCGTGAAACAGAAAAACCTTTCTTGCTTCCAGTTGAAGATGTATTCACAATCTCAGGTCGTGGTACAGTTGCTACTGGTAGAGTTGAAAGAGGAACTGTTAAAATGGGTGATGTTGTTGAAATCGTTGGTATCAGAGATACTAAGACAACAACAATCACTGGTGTGGAAATGTTCCACAAACAAATGGATCTTGCTGAAGCTGGAGACAATGTTGGTTTGTTGCTTCGTGGTATTGACAAGAAAGACATCGAAAGAGGTCAAGTAATTGCAGCACCTAAGTCAATCACTCCACACACAGAGTTTACAGCTGAGGTTTATATCTTGAAGAAAGAAGAAGGCGGACGCCACACACCATTCTTCAATGGTTACCGTCCACAATTCTACGTTCGTACAACTGACGTTACTGGTACTATTGAATTGCCAGAAGGCGTTGAAATGGTAATGCCAGGCGACAACATTTCTATGACTGTTCGCTTGATTACCCCTATCGCTATCGAAGAAGGATTGCGTTTCGCTATCCGCGAGGGTGGTAGTACAGTAGGTTCTGGTGTCGTAGCAAAGATTTTGAAATAATTTATGGACTTAACCCTGCAAAGTTTTCTATGAATTGTTGAAAAATTGATGTTATGTACTGGAATATATGCGAGAGTTTCTCTCGGATATTGCAGGTTATAACTTGTGTTCTGCAAGGAACTGAAACTTGTATTCGTGCTCGGAATTAAAACGCGCCTTTGCTTGAAAGTTTCAAGTAGTCGCCTTGACTTTATATAGGCAGTCGAACTGAAGATTAAATCAGTATCTTGAGAAAGATAAAGTTATCTCTTTGTTTGTGAAGTACATAAACCGCGCGCGCTTTGGCGTTATGAAGCGTGTTCAGATAAGAACTCAAAATTGCTTTGCGAATGGCTTAATTTCGTGCTTTGCACTAAGGATAAAAGGGCAGTTTGTCGCAACTTAAATGTGGCTTTCGTGCCTAAGAAAACAAGATGGTATTCACGCCTAAGAATTGGGGTTTACCCGCAAGGTCAGCACATTTAGTAGCAATACTGAATTGCCGCCCTTGAAAAATGGCATTCAATCAAAGAATTACAAATTGACTTCGGTTAGAGAAGTGAAACGCTAACTCCCGCTCTTAGAGTTTAAGAGTATTCACGCCTAAGAATAGGACACAAGTCCGCAAGTCTTGCCACTTTGCTAGAAATACTAAGGTTGTAAGTTTTGTAAAATGGTATTCAAGCAAGAGAATTGAAAATTTGTATCTAGCAACTTGATTAAAGTTGTGTTCAAGCCCAAGAACAGCGCATTTGCGCAGTGAGTTTACGGCGTGGCGTTCAATAACAAAACATTGTGAATTTACTAAACGGGTATTCAAGCCTAAGAATAGCATAGCAATATGCGTGAGCCCGTGATTTGTATATGCATTGCAAGTCGCGCGCTCAAAAAATGGCATTCAAGTCTAAGAATTAAACAACGACCGCAAGCCTAAGTGTAAAATGGTTTTCAAGTTCAAGAAATCAAATGAGCCTCAGCCTAGAGTAAAAGGTGTCAAGCCTAAGACCAAATAGGCATTCAAGTTTAAGAATTAAAAATTAATATTCAACCTAAGAATTGAAAATTGGTTTCCAGTTAGGGAAGTAAAATCTAACCTTTACCTTTAAAGTATAAAGGATTCAAGCCCAAGAATTTACGACACAAGTCGGTAAAATTGCGTCAAATTACCTGCAAACGACGCGGTTTTACAATGGGCTTTCGAGTTCAAGAAATCAAATGAACCTCAGCCTAGAGTAAGAGGTGTCAGCCTAAGACTAAAAAGGTATTCAAGTTTAAGAATTAAAAATTAATATTCAACCTAAGAATTGAAAATTGGTTTCCAGTTGCCGAAATTAAATGCAACCTTTGCTCTTGAAGTGCAAGAGCATTCAAGCCTAAGAATTTGACGAAAGTCAGCATAAATAAACTTTTGCTAGAAATACTAAAAGGACATTATGCTAAATGGGTGTTCAAATAAGAACTCAAAATTGCTTTGCGAATGGCTTAACTTCGTGCTTCGCACTAAGGATAAAAGGGCAGTTTGTCGCAACTTAAATGTGGCTTTCGCGCCTAAGAAATTAAGATGGTATTCACGCCTAAGAATAGGGCTTTTGCCCGCAAGATTGTGTTTTGCTAGAAATACCAAATCACAATAACGTAAAATGGCATTCAAACAAGAGAATTAAAAACTTGTATCTGACAACTTGATTGAAGTTGTGTTCAAGCCTAAGAACGCACACTCGTGCAGTAAATTATAAATGTGGCGTTCAATAACAAAACATTGTGTAATTTATTAAATGGGTATTCAAGCCTAAGAATTATGTTGAAGAATTGACGCAGTTAAACTGTCGATACGTCTTCCAAAAATGGCATTCAAGTGTAAGAATTTAAATACATATTTGGTTACTAAATTGTAGTAACATTCAAGTTAAAGAATTAAACATCTAACTGCCATTGTTTGTGGTAAAAGTTCAAACACATCTAACTGTCGATGTTAATTTCAGTGATGTATTGCTTAGTACATTAGTTGTTGACTTTATTCCATTAGTCGGCAACCATAAGCATTGATAGGCAATCTAACCTAGACCATACTGCAAAATGTGAAAGTTCAATTTCATAGTTTGAGGTATTTGTCTGTTCAAAAAACTTTAAGAATATCAACCAACTAGCAGTTAAGGAAGATGTTTTGTTGGACTGATTGTGAAAAGTTGACAGGACTAAACGGCTTTGGACGTATAGACAAGAAATTTACCCATCAGGGTGCACCGAGTAATTGAGAGGTTACTCGGTGTTTTTTTTATGCCATCCGCAATACTAGCCTAAGTAGTAGAGCGGTACCACTTGGAGTGATTTTTTTTACTCAAGTTGTGCTGCTTATTTGGTAGTGTTGCTAGTTGTGTGTCGCTTTTAAGTAGTATTGCTTATTTAAAGTAGTTGCAATGATTATTTAGTAGCAGTGGCGATGGTTGAATGTTAGTGGAATGATATATTTTCTTTTATGCATATTGTAAAGCTTGTATTTACTAGATTGTGCATATGCAATTTTTTAATTGCGCATTTGCAATTCCGCATATTGGTTGCCAACGCATTTGCAACTTTCAACATTTTGCAACTCGTACATTTGTAACTTGCCGTATTTAATAATTTGAACATTGGTGGCGTGTGGCGTGCTAACTCAAACGTTTGCTAATCCAAGATATTTGTAAACGCGATATATTAGCAATTTACATATTCACTAATCCGCCATATTTAGCATATCGCCATATTTAGCAAGCCACATATTAGTGTAAAACCATATGTGTTGTTCTGCAAGTGTATCCAAGTACATATGGAATTGAGTACATTTTCGGTAAAAAAAATAGAAATGTACCAAATAATCATATGTAAGATAAAAATATATGAAATATGCATATGTGAAAAACATCTAGACTTAATAATGAGTAGTGAAAAAAGCACAAAAAATTTGTTTATTATTCAAATTATACATTACAACAAAAAAATCTAAGCAATTCAAGTATTTGAATTGCTTAGAAATAAAAATCGAATTAACTTTAAATAAATATTGTATTGAATAAAGTTTACTTTTTGATAAAAGTTGCGTCGTTAAAGTAGTCAATACCCATTGCGCGCTTGACGCGAGTGAGCGTCCCTTGCGCAACCTCAATCATTTTGTCGCTTCCGCGTTTCAAAATGTCGAGCATTTGCGCCTTGTCGTTTTCGTAGATAACGCGTTTTTCGCGAATAGGGGTTAAGAGGTTCTGCATAACTTCGTTAAGTAGTTTTTTAATCTTGACGTCGCCAAGTCCGCCACGTCTGTAGTGTTCCTTGATTTCGTCAATCGTCTGATACTCGCTGATTTGCGCAATTTGCTCATCCGTCGCAAACGCATCTAGGTAAGCGAACACCATATTGCCCTCAACCTTGCCAGGGTCAGTAACGTGAATATGGTTAGGGTCGGTGTACATTGACATAATTTTTTGCTTAACTGTGTCGCTGTCGTCTTTCAAATTGATAGTGTTGCCAAGCGACTTGCTCATTTTTGCGTTCCCGTCAAGTCCCGCGAGCCTGTGGCACTTTGTCGAACTGCTGAGTACCGCCTTTGGCATAACAAGCGTTTCGCCATAAATTCGGTTAAACGTCGCCACAATCTCGCGCCCTTGCTCAATAACAGGGAGTTGGTCGTCTCCAACCGGCACAATATCCGCGTCAAACGCCGTGATGTCCGCGGTTTGACTGATAGGGTAGGTCAAGAAACCCGCAGGCACGTTCGCGCCAAATCCCTTTTGCTTCATCTCCGACTTAACTGTCGGATTGCGCTGCAGTCTTGCGAGCGTAACCAAGTTCATAAAGTAAAACGACAACTCGGTCAACGGATATACGTGCGACTGAATGCCGATTGTGCTAATCGACGGGTCAATCCCAACCGCAAGATAGTCGGCGCAAACCTCAAGCAAGTTCGCGCGGATCTTCTCAGGGTTATCCGCGTTGTCCGTCAACGCCTGTGCGTCCGCAATCAAAATATACGGCTCATAATTGCCGCTGTTCTGCAACTCAACGCGCTGCTTGAGTGAGCCAACATAGTGGCCAATATGAAGGCAGCCCGTTGGACGGTCTCCAGTTAAAAATCTCAGTTTTTTCTCCATTCTAAACTCCATATGTTTGTTAAAAAATTTTAAGGGTACAAAAATTGTCGCCGCGCACATTGCTGCCGCCGTGTCGCGTATGATGTTGTCCAACTGCGCCGTTTGTCTGCAAACTCGCCTTTGTTTGGCATATCTGACGCTAAATTTTCGATTATAGCATCGTTGCTACGCACATTGCTGCCGCCGTGCTGCACATGTTCTGTTCAACTACGCTACGCCGCGCACGCGTTTGTTCAACCGCGCCGCGTACGTTCTGTTCAGTTGTGCTGAGCACGTTGTCGTTCAACCACACCGCGCGTTGTTTATTCTGAGCAAACTTCAATTCGACAAAAACTCAGTTTTGTCGCAGGGTATGTGCATTACTACAACAATTGCTACCCCCGCACGACTTTATTTTATAATTATAACACAATTTTTTCCGCGAGTCAATTGTTGTAGCAATCTAGCTGAGTTTTGTAGTAATTTAGTTGTGCTTTGTAGTAATTTAACCGTGCTGTTGAAATAATTTACCTGTGTTTTGTAACTACTTTATTGTTGCAGCAATTTATCTTTATTGTTGCAACCATTTGCCTGTGTTTCGTAACCATTTTTCCCGCGCGCAACAAACAAAAGTTTTTCAAGTGGCAATAAAATCTGTGCCCGAGTTTGCGTCAGAAAGGGTTTTTATAAAAAAAATCATAAAACTGCAAATTTCGCGTTAAAACCCTTGCCAAATTTCGATAAATCTATTATAATATAATAAAGACTCACGAAATTTTTATTGAGGCGCAAATGTATATTGATAAAATGAAGACTCAGCAAATTGACGAAATGCTCAAGGAGATGATGCTTCAAGAAGCAGAAACTACAAGTTTTTACAAAAAAAATTTGCCAAAAATTATGGACGGCACTTTGTTTAAATACAAGGTTGTCAAGGATAACAATAACACTTACATTGTTAGTATTGTTGAGAATGGGGATGTTTTTATTTTTGACGACTGCAACTACATCAAGTTTGAAATGCCGTCGCTTCAGCCGATTTCGTTTCAAAAAAATACCGCGGTTTACAACAACTATATGCGCGACAAGTTTAAGGGCTACTACGACTTTGAGAAAAAGTACAACACCGAGGCTGAAAACATTGTCAACATCGTCAATTTTTGCGAAGAAACAATCCGCAAATACAAAGATAAGTTGCACGGCAGCGCAGTTAAAAACGTGCCCAAACCACGGGCAAGTGAGCTCGAATTTTAAAACGCAATTATTAAGGAGAAAAAATGCGTAGATTAGTTATTTGGCTTGAGAAAAATGCAAAACTTACCTGCGGCGCGGACGCTTTCGGCGACGAGGTTATCGACAAAATCGACATTATTGAGGCAACCTACATCACGGACGTGATCTCGCTCTGCAATCACTTAAACAAATTTGACGAGACAACCGATTTTGCGGATGATATGTATTCACTTGAAACGCTTGAAAGGGATGTTAAGAACCAAAACAACCCCGAACTTGACAAAATGCTTGCCGACGTCATCGCGCTCAGAAAGAGAATTGTTGAGGTTATCTTCGGCGCGAAAGTTCTGATTAATGAGGGTTACGCAACCCTCGGCTGTTTCGGCGAACAAACCAACGATTTGCGCAAAAGGTACACGAACGCGTGCAAAATTGTTCGCAAACTCGACATCGACATTATTTCGCAAGACACCGTTTTGCTTGCTCTCGCAGGTTGGAAGGGCAACCTAGTTCTCGACGCGCTAGGTGTGCGTGTTGACGGCAACCCGTCGTGGGATAAGGACGCAATGGCGATTTTCGACTTCAAACTCAGCCAACTAGCAAAAGACGAGTACTCGCCTGTTATCACTCAAGCACTTGCCGAGGCGGAGGAAATGCTTTTCGACTACAACAAGGCGCAGTACATCCAAAATATGCAAGGCGACAACCCAGAGAGGCAGTAAATGGGCGATTTAGTGGTTATTAAGGTCGGCTCAATGGCGCTCGTCAACAACAGCGGCGACGGCGTTGACTACAACGTCATTTCGCAACTTGCGCAAGACCTCAACCAAAACACCATCCTTGTTACGAGCGGGGCTGCGGTTGTTGGCAAACTCGACTTTGTTAAGCGTAACGGTTACGCGCTCGACGAAAATAACGCGTTTTACAAGTCCGACTACGCCTCGCAGGGGCAGACGATCTTGATGGATTTGTATAGGGAGTTTCTGAACCCCAAGTTTTCACTCCGCCAAGTCTTGGTCGAACACCAGCACTTTAACGACGCCGAAAAACGTGAGCACCTAAAGGGCTTGCTTTCCCGTTGTGCCGCCCAAAACGCCGTCCCAGTCGTCAACTACAACGACTGTATCTCAAGCGAAGAATGCCGAAAAATGGAAATCAACCTGCTAAAAGCCAAGCAAACCAACGTCGTCGAGTGTATCGACAATGACGAAACCGCAACGCAAATCGCAGTGCTTATGCACGCAAATAAACTCGTGCTTCTAACAATGGGGAACGGCATCCTACTCGACAAAAATGACCCGCAAACCCTCGTTTCAGAGGTTAGCGGTAACGACAAAGCAGAACTCCTTGCCAAGATTTCGCAACTGCAAACGCACTGCAGCGGCGCAAGTCGCAAGGGCGCAAACGGCGCGTTCGCCAAACTTGAGTACGCAAAATACGCGGTCGAGAACGGCGTCGACGTCATAATCTCAAGTTCCCACTTCAAAGTTAGCGATATTCTCGCCGACCGCGTTCCAAATACGCATATCTTTATAAAATAAAACGGTTCTACCTCAAAATAAAACGCTTTTATTTTAGGGTAATGCGCTTTAATTCAAAGTAATGCGGTTTTGCTTCACATTTGTGAAATAATAGTCTCATATCTATAAAATAAAGCAGGTTGCTTCTATTTGTAAAGAAGTGTGTCGCCTTAATTTGCAAAAAAATTGGCAATACCATAGTTATAAAAAACTGGTTTTGCCTTACATTTATAATAAAAAAACGGTTTTGCTCCGCATTTGTGAGCATAAACCGTTTTTTTGTTGAAATACATTACAAATAGTGGGGAAGAGCAGCTAAAACATCAAATTTTAGCGCTGTTTTGGGCATATGCGCAATTTTGTGCGCGGGTTGCTCAGATTTAATGTTGCCATTAGTTTTTTTGTCCCCGCTATTTGTTTTTAATCTCCGCCATTGAAATTTTATTTACACACACAACATTTGTTATATTGTCAAATAAAATTATATAACAAATTGATTGCACAAATAAGTTGGTTGTTCCAAAACTCAGTTTAGTCGCTCAAACTATTCCTTGTCGTCAATTTTGTCCAATTTTTCTTGCACGACAGGGGGATGAGCAACTTGTTGCGCCTTCAAAAGTTCGCGGATGTCCTTCAAAATGTCCTCTTGCGTCTCAACCTTAGGTTGATTAGCAAGTTCCTGCGCCTTTTTCGCGTTTTCTTCTTCCGCGAGTGCCGCCAAAGCCTTCTTAACCGCCTTTTTGTTTTTTAAATCGACGCCGCGTTCCTTCAAAATCGCCTTTTGCGCCTTAGTTGGCTTGCTTTTCGCAATCTCCGAGTTGATGTTGTGCAGCGCACGTTGCGATTTCATAATGATTTTCATAATCACAAAAATGCAGAGCGCAATAATCAAAAAGTCGATAATTGATTGTATAAAATTCCCGTAATTCCACGTCAGCGTTGCAACTCCCGCCTCGTCTCTTCGCAGTACAACTGACAGTGCAGACAAACTTTCCGCGCCCACGCACCAAGTAACCAGCGGCATCAAAATGTCGTTAACAAGGCTCGTTACAATTTTACCAAACGCCGCCCCGATAATAACACCGATAGCCATATCCAAGATGTTGCCGCGGCTGATAAACGCCTTAAATTCAGCAAAAAACTTTTTCATAATCTCTCCTTTTCCTTCGTTTCTTGTCAAAACCTCGCCGCGTTTGTAACCCCCGATTGGCGAGTTTTGTAAACTTTTTATATTATAACTCAAAACCGCCAAAAAATCAATGCTTTTGCGTACTTATCGTGCCTTAATCTACAAAACTCTGCCACCGCGCGCAATTTTGTCTTGAGATGTAACACTTGCAAAAGTTGTCGCAACATCGCTGTCTTACAACTCAACCGAACGTTGCGATTTCGCTCTGTAACGCGGGTTGTGTCGTTGCCGCTTATGTCGCCACCGCTCCGCCGTGTGCGCGTATTGCAAGGTGCGCTTATGTCGCTCCCCGTCGTGCCTGCCGCAAAGCACTATTGACAAGCAGTGGAATGTGGTGTATAATAATAAAAAGGAGAGGCGTATGAGTTCAAAGTATTTAGAGTATGATTATTGCCACGAGGCAAATAGAGAGAAGCAAATTTATCCAAAACGCAAAAACGTCGAGCACGCTAAAGCGACAATAGGTTATAGATTTAACCCCGACAACCGCCGCTGGGAGAAAGTTCGCACAGACCTAGCAGAGAGCCGCGTAACCATCTATTCGGCGGACAGTTTGGGCGACATTTTGTGTGGTAGAATAATGGTTGAAACATACTACAAGGAGGCACTTTACAAAAGGACTAAGTACTCAAGGCGCGGGGCGGTTTTATTGCACGACGTTTACGACTGCGACAGGCGCAACTACCTCGACAGAGATTTGCTGCGTTACCACAAAGCATATTTTGAGAATGGAGTCCCAAAAGAAGAGGTAACTTTTGATAGTTCCGGTCGTGTGCTCACAGCTAAGTGTTATGACGAAAGCGGCAAGCGTGTTTATGAGAAAGAAGCAAAATACACTTGGTCAGTATCACGTTATGACGGAATTGATGAGCAAAAGTTTAACCTTGATGGTTTAAAAGGGAAAATGGAGCTTAGGGCTCATTTGAACGCAAGTGATGGTAAGAGTATACAAACCACTGCCCAATACGTTATCGACCACTCCGACGTTGAGCATTTGCTTCAAAAGCGCGAGCGCATTACGTATTTTTGCAAAACTCCTAATGGCGCAATAAGAGAAATTGAGATAATAAAGACATATAAAGAGGGCAAGGTTGGAAAGGAAGTCTTGGTTAGCGCGCAAGAAAATGATACACCTAAGACTGATAAATATACGACCCGTAGAGACCTAATTCAAACCAACAAGTATTACGAAGAGGACGAGAATGGGAATGCTTACCTAACTAAGCGCGTCGTAACAACCTACGCCGATGCAAATAAGCACGGACTTCCAGGTTCTAGTCGGGCTTCTACGCTAAACCTAGTTTACGAGGTCGACAGAGATGGCGTCGAAAAATTTGTTGAAAAAACAGGAAGAGTTTATACTCATGGAGATTGGAAAGACTCAGAGGGCTACACTGATTACGTTTTTGACGCAGACGGTAAACCTATTGAAACTTACCACTACGAACGTGAACGTTACATACCACCTGTGAAGGAACGTCCACCAAGGCGCGCAGAGGACTATTGGACACACACAAGTGATGACAAGGAAGACCGCAGTTGGGGACCTCGCCATTGTAACCATTGTAGCGGCTGCTGCAGTATTGAAGAACTTTGTCGTTAAGGGGGAGATAAAACCAAAGCGCAACCTTTTTACCCTAAAAGACAGTAAAAGTTGTTGCCTTTTGTAGGTACAACAACTAAACTTTCTGCCTTTGTAGGTACGGCAGCAAAACTGAGGTTCAATAATTAAAACATTATAGTTAAAATTAACTTATTTTGGGTATCTAAGCAATTTACAAAAATGAATTGCTTGGATTTTTTTATCCTCAATTCAACATTTATTTTGCAGCAATTTTGCGTTTTTTCGTAAAACTGCGTGTTTTTTTGCATAAAATACGCTAAAATTGCGCGATTGTGCAAAATTGTTAGTCGATTTGTTTGCAAAATGACGAAAAATGTTGTAAAATTATAAAAGGTTTAACCACAACCTTTTAAGCATACACTTGTAAACGATATTTGAGACTTTAGAGTGGTGGTTGCCACTTTTTATATTATGGGTGCGGCAAGTTGGATGCGCACATTTGTTGCCCGTAGGCAGCAGTTAACAGGGGGAAGTTGAAGTTTGCAGTTTGAGGAGAGTTACAATTAGTCGCGCGGTGCGCGTGCAGGGGGAGTTATGAACGCTGTAAGGGAGTAATGAACGCTATGAGGGTTTTGAAAAAACAAAAAAATAGTAGGTACTGCATTATTTGCGGGATGGACAACGACGCCTCAGTTAAAGCGCCGTTCTACGAAATGGAAGACAAAACGCTCGTTTCGCTGTTTCAGTTCAAACTCATCCACCAGTCTTACCCAGGGCGCGTCCACGGCGGGATGATTACCGCAATGCTCGACGAGTTGATTGGCAGAGCACTTTGGATTGACGCGCCTACAACCTATGGCGTTACGACAAACCTAAACATTAAGTACAGAAAAGCTGTGCCTTACGACCAAAACCTCGTCGCCGTTGCCAAACTTACCAAAAACACCTCGATGTTTTTTAGCGGCGTCGGCAAAATTTTTGACGAGGAAGGGAACGTGCTCGCAGAAGCCGAGGCTAATTACCTCAAACTGCCGCCTGATAAAATTCAGGAAAACCTGCACGCCGACGACGAAATGATTTACCAAATCGACGACGGAGTTTGCGAAATTAATATGGAAAAGTTTTCGTTGTAACCTAAAGATTGAAGACTGAAACCCAAAGATTGTAACAGGTAACGAACAAAATGATGTTTTTATTTAAAAAATGTGTCAATAATTAATTGTGAGCGCATTTTTAGTGCTTTTGTGAGACAAAAATGCAAAATGTAACCGCAAACGATTGACATATTTGATAAAATCTATTATACTTTTATAAGTGTTTCTCAAGGGAGAATTTTAATGACAAAAAAATCAGCAATTAAAGGCATAGTGCTGACCGCGCTGTTGCTTATTATAGGCGTAATTTTGGCATTTTGCCGTTTTGATATTCCATATACGACTTCTACGTATAATGGTTTTATTAACTCAATTAAAATGGGGTTGGACGTTAAGGGTGGTGTAACTGCCGTCTATGACGCAAAACTTGCCGACGAAAACAGCGAGCAGGATTTGGATACCGCTATCAAGTCTACAATCAACAGGCTTGAAGCTATCCTTTCTAGCCGTGGCTATACCGAGGCTACAATAACGACCCAGTCAGGCAACCGTATTCGTGTTGAAGTTCCTGACGTCGACGACCCTCAAGCGGTCTTTGACCTCATCGGACACCCTGCAGAATTGGGGTTCAAGAAAGAGGACGACCCTAACGCTGAGTCGATTATTACAGGTTCGGACATTACGGACGTTAGTTACGCAATGCAGGACGGGAAGCACGGTATCGTTATTAACTTTACCAGCGAAGGCTCCAAGAAGTTCCAAGAATTGACTAAAGAACTGCAACCTGACGGGACAGTTTACGTATATCTCGGGACGGAGAGATTTAGCGCGTTGAGTGTTACGACCGAGATTACGGGCGGCTCAACTTTCATTAGCGGTAGTATGGATACGCGTGCAGAAGCGGAGGAGTACGCGCTCAGAATTATGAGTGGTACGTTTAGTGCGGAACTTTCACTGTATGAGAGTTCAATCGTCAGCCCTACGCTTGGTATGAACGCAATCCAAAGCGGTCTGATTGCGGGCGTTATCGGATTGTTGCTAATTATGATATTTATGGCAGTTATGTATAGGATGATGGGCGTGCTCGCGGACATCGCGTTGCTCTTCTACGTCATTCTCGTGCTGTTCTTCTTGCAAGCGTTGCCATTTGTACAACTCACATTGCCAGGTATCGCAGGTATTATACTGGGTATCGGTATGGCGGTCGACGCGAACATTATTATATTTGAAAGAATTAAGGACGAATATAAGCGAGGCAAACGTATCCCTGCAAGTATAAAGGGGGGTTACAAACGTGCTACTACCGCAATTTTGGACTCGAACATAACGACTATTATGGTTTCGCTTGTCCTATTGATTTTCGGAACAGGTGCAATACAAGGGTTCGCTTCAACATTGCTTATCAGTGTCGCTGTTTCAATGATTTCGTCAATCTTTATCACAAGATGGCTAATGAAGTTGTACCTACCATTTAATAGCACAAAACCAGAAGCATATAATCTGTACAGAGAGGAGGGTGTAAATGAAGTCGCTTAAGTTTTTTGATGACATAGCTAAAACAAAATTCGATTTTGTTAAGCACGCGTGGAAGTTTGCAATTCTCTCTCTCGCAATTATCGGCGTTGGCTTGATTGTTTGGATAGCTGCAGGGTTTAACCTCGGGCTTGACTTTACAGGCGGTACAATTGTTAAAATCCAAATCGGTGCCGAACTTGACGAGGACGGCGCTTACGAAGAGTACGCCAGCGAGATAACGGCAGTATTTGAGGCAAACGGAATTAAGATTTCGCAAATGCAACAAGAGGATAGCGGGGAAGATGCCGCAATCTCTGTGCGTTTCCAAGACATCGACGGCTATAGCGCCGACCAAATGTCTGACTTAATTCAAAACGAGATTACTGCGCAGCTAACTGCTGCACTCAACCCCGACGGCTCAAACGCGGACTTCCAAGTTCAAGAGAGCCAAAGAATTGGGGCAACAGCAAGTTCCGACCTGCTGTCGTCAGCGTTACTTGCAATCATTATCTCTGCAGTGTTGATTTTGATTTACATCGCTATCCGATTTGAATTGCTGAGCGGTCTGGCTACACTTGTTACAATCGTTCACGACGTGTTGATAGTGTGCGCTTTCGTCGCTATCTGCAGAATTGAGGTTAACAGCGGGTTTATCGCCGCACTGATTACAGTCATCGGTTACTCAATCAACAACACGATTATTATCTTCGACAGAGTCCGCGAGAATATGAACGACACGACTTTAGCTAAGAAGGGGAACAATTATATCGTTAACCTCTCAGTTAAACAAACGTTGGTTCGTTCGTGTTACACAACATTCTCAACGCTCCTTGCGGTCGCACTCCTTGCAATTATCGGCGTTTCAAGCATTAAGATTTTCTTGCTTCCAATCATCGTCGGTACAATCGCAGGTGCGTACTCGTCAATCCTTCTTGCGCCAGCACTTTGGGCTACAATGCTCAACAACTACACTGAGCGTATGAAACTAAAAGGCAAAACCCCTAGATTGTCAATTTTCAAGAAAAAAACAACCAAGGACAACGCCAAAGTTGACGAAACCGAAGACAAGAAAGATAACACTGTCGAAACAACACTTGCTTAATAACTAATATTTAGCAAACTTCATATATTAATTTAAGTGCAACAACGAGAATTTGTTGCACTTTTTTTGTGTAATGTAGAGTATGTGTGCTCAAAACGATTGTTTTTTTTGGCAAAATATGATAGAATTACACATAGAAATGCGGATAATGTATATTTATCGCAATTCGCAAAAGATTGAAATTTACGAATAGGAGAATATATGGATATAAAAAAAGAAGTTAACGTGGCTGTGTTTGCGTTTGCAGTTGTGTCAGTTATTGTAGGCATTTTGCTAATCGTGTTTAATAAAGCGCTCGCAACAGTTATTCCGTACGTAGTCGGCTCACTCGTGCTTATCGACGGGGTCGTTGCGCTCATTAATTACTTTGGGCACCTCAAATCAAAAGAGATGAACCACTTTGATTTGGTTCGTGGTGTGATTGACGTAGTTTTGGGTATCTTGATTTTACTTTCAACTGAGTTTTTTACAACCGCGTTCGGTATTTTGGTTGGTATCTGCTTGCTTTTGTGGGGCTTGCTTAAATTGAACTATAGTTTCACAACTGGCAAGGCAAACGGCGAACTCGTTCCTGAACTTATCGAGAGCATTATCTTTGTTGTCGCGGGTATCGTGATGTTGGTTTTCTCAAAGTCCGTGCTTGACATTATCGTAATTGTTTTGGGCGCGAGCCTTATCGCAATCGGCTTGTATGTTGCTGCTAAGGCATTTGTGGTTAGCAAAAAGTTGAGCAAACTTGAAAAGCAAAACGAGGAAATCGTCGTCGAAGGTAAAGTTGTTGAAGATGAACAACCTGCTGGCGAAACACCTACAGACAACGCACCTCAAACAACTAATGAAGAAAAATAAAGCAAAAACCAAGGTTAAGGCTTAATTCAAAGTATAACCGATTTTAGTTTTGCTTTAAACGATTACTATATTTATTATCCCACGATTAGGTTCGTGGGATTTTTTTATGTGCAAAGACAAATGCAATACAATAATAGTGATTAGATTGCGCGACTAAATTTGCATAACGACAAATATTTTAGTTCCACAACAAATATAGCCACAAAGGCAAATGCGCGGCTTAGTAACCAAGGTATTTATCAACTTAATTTTGTGATACAACATAAATGTAAAGCATAAAAAAACTAAGCAACTCAAGTTGTTGAATTGCTTAGTAAAAAATATATTAAAATAAATTGATTTTCATTATAATTAAGGCGAATAGTTATAATTTAGGCAAACAGTTCTGCCTTTTTTGCTTTCATATCGTCAATTCGGGAAAGGTAGGTAATTATGTCCTTAACATTGCCCGCGCGCTCAATGCGGTTTTCAGCAGGGAATATGCGCTTTGAGATGGCGTTTGCGCCACAAGCAATGACGCTCGAAAAGTCCTCCATTGAGTTGATGTTGAAGTTGCAAACGCAGTTAGGCTTGCAGTATCCGACGTTTTCGAGGTTTCCAACCATATTTTTCTGTCTGTACAAGTAGTAAGGCGAGTAGCCGCTGTCTTTGAGTTTGCTTTCCGCAAGTTCGAGGTTGTTTTTGATAACCTGTTCCGCGTCAACCGTGTCAATCGTCTGCGTCTTAGTGAGCGGCGAGTGTGTTTTCAACGAAAGCGTGTGCACCGTGATGTTGTCAGGCGCAAGTGCAATCGTTTTTTCGAGCGAGTAGGTGAACATAACATCGTCAAACGGCAGCCCAACAATCAAGTCCATATTAATCTGGAACGGATACTCGCGCGCCAGTTTGTACGCGCTCAAAATGTCCGCGCCCGTGTGCGCCCGCCCAATCGCCTTTAACGACTTTTCGTTGAAAGTCTGCGGGTTAATCGAAATGCGCGTAACTCCGTTTTTGAGCAAAACATCAAGTTTCTCGCGCGTAATCGTGTCAGGGCGGCCCGCCTCAACCGTGAACTCGCGCGCCCCCATATCTTTTAGTTCGCAAAGTATGTAGTCAAGCTGCTCCGCAGTTAGGGAAGTCGGCGTCCCCCCACCAACATAAACGTTCGCAACCCTGTAACCCTTGCGTTTCAGCAACTCCTTTGTAAAAATGATTTCGTCCTTAAGCGTCTCAACATACGGCTCCACAAACTGTTTCGCTTTGCCAATCTCCATCGACAAAAACGTGCAGTATGAACAGCGCGTCGTACAGAAGGGAATGTGAACGTAAAAGTCAATGCTTTTGTCGTCAATCTCAATCGGAACCTGATTTTTAACCACATCAACAAGCAGTTGCGCCTTGTTTTCCTGCAAATAGTAGTCGTTCACAAGGCAGTCTTTCGTGTACTCAAAATCGTGGCTCTCGTCGTAGTAGTTGAGCGCGATTTTCGTCGGACGCACGCCCGTCAGCGCCCCCCAAGGCATCTTGACTCCAAAGTATTCGCTCATCGCAGTGTAAATTGCCAACTTGCACGTGTTTTTTACGTATTTTTCGCTCGTGTCATTCAACTTGTCCTCGCGGCAAAATGTCGACTGATTGATTTTTTTCTTTGTACCGTCCTCAAATTGGAACTTTGAAATTGTAACAAAGTTAGTGCAAACTTTTCCATCCTTTTCAAGGTAATGCACCAACTCAAATTCGTCGTTGCTCTCGGCGTTTTCTTCATCCGCAAGGACAATTTCAGCGTTCGGCAAAAAAGGGCGAACTTGTTGAAAAAAGTCGTAGAAATAGTCCTCGCAATTTGTGCTTATTCTCATAATAATGTCCTCACTAATTTATTTTAGGTCGCCTTGCAAAACTTTCACAGCCGAGTACAACCCCGAGTTCTCAAGTTTCGACTCAACGCCCTTATTTTCAGTAATCGTAACGCCCTCATCCGCAAAGTTAATGTTGAAAATCCCAAGTTCCTGAAAAACTCTCAAGCAAAAAACAAACTGCGCATAGTTCGCGTTTTGTATCCTCGACTTAACCGCCGCGTAAACTGCCGCAACACTCGCAAACGTAGCCGTCTGCTCAATCGCAACGCTCACGACTTTGTAGTACGTCGCGCAAACACTTCGTTCCGTCGAAACATACTCAGAAATCCCCGCGTCCGCAACCGACCCGCTCGGCTTGTAAATAACCGCGTGCGTGAGTGCGTTCAAACGGGCAAGGTACCCGTCATTCAAAACAGGGTCAAGGAAAACAATGTTGCTGTAATTTTTGAAATTGTTTTTTAAATTTGGATTTAGAACAAGGCAGTTGTGCCCCTTGTCCTCGAACACGTCCCTGTAACCATACGACGAAACCTTACTCGCTAGCTCCGCGCCGTTCATCCAGCGGTCGTAACTCTTCTTTGAGTTCACAACAAACATCGTCCCGTAAATGTCGTCAAGGCTCTTAATGAACTCGCTTGCCTGCGTCGGGCTGTAAACCACGCAGTCGCAAGCCGCGTTTTCGTAAAGCGTCTGCTCAAGGTATTCGCCAATCAACGAGGTGTTGTCCTTAAACTCAAAACTCTTGTCCGCAACAATCTGCTTCAAAAACATCTTGTTTGACTCGTGCCCGCGATAAACATCAAGTTGCAACTCAACAATCGCCTGTTTCGTGCAAATTTCGTTCATCAAATTTTTGTATCTGCCCAAGTTAAAACCAACGGCAGAGGTATTGTGCAAATTCATTGTCAAGTGGTTAGGGTAGGACTTCATAAGCGTTGCGTTCGCCCGCGCAAACTTAATCCTAAAGCGCGGACGCGGGTTGTCGCTCCCAATCGGCTCAAGTACGTCAAGTTGTTTTACAAATTCCTTCGTTACTTGACTTAGGTCTAAGTCCATATCAAAAGTTTTTCGCGGAATAAAAACGTCGTCCGCAAAATCCGTTGAAAGGATTTCCTGCATATTTTGCTTAAATTGCTCAAAGTTTTCTACCTTAAGTTTCAACCCCGCCGCCATAGTGTGTCCGCCAAACGACTCCAAAATGTCCTGCGTCTTCTTCAAGCAATTGTGTATGTTAACTCCGTCAATACTGCGCCCCGACCCCGTCAAAATGCCGTCGACGTCCGAGAAAAGGAAAGTAGGGCGGTAGTATTCTTCGCAAATCTTTGCCGAAACAATCCCCAAAATCCCGCTGTCCCAGTTTTTTGAGTATATGCAAATGCAGCGGTTTTCTGGATGTAAATTCGCCTCCAATTCCGCCTTGCATTCGTCGTACACTTGCGCGCACAGGTCTTGGCGCTTGGTGTTGAAATCTAAAATAATGTCGATTAACTCTTCAATTCGCGCGGGGTCGTCGGTCATATATAACTCAAGCGATTTGTCCGCGTCCCCAAGTCGCCCCGACGCGTTGAGTTTTGGCGCCAACTTAAACGAAATGTCGGACGCCTGCGGTTTTCTAATATCAAGTTTTTCAAGCAACTTAACAATCCCAATCGGCGCGTGGCTCATCTGTCGCAGCCCAATCATAACCATCGCACGGTTTTCGTCCAAAAGCGGAACAATGTCCGCAATCGTCGCAATCGCAACAATCGGCAAGTACTGCGCCGCAAAGTCAATCCCCTCAAGCGCCTGCACAACCTTGAACGCCATCCCCGTCCCGCAAATTTCGTGGAAAGGGTAGTCTTGATTTGTGAGTTTCGCGTTTAGCGTCAAACACTCAGGCAAAACATCTGGTATGTCGTGGTGGTCAGTAACGATAACCTCAATCCCGAGTTTTTTCGCGTACTCCACCTCGTCGTGGCACGAAATCCCGCAGTCAACTGTTATAATAAGGTCAGGGTCAAACTTTTCCTTAATCTTGTCAAGCGCGTTACAACTCAGCCCGTACCCGTCAATGTAGCGGTTCGGCATAAAGTGTTGCGCGTCAATACCCTTGCTATTAAAATACTTAACCATAATAGCCGTTGCGCTAACCCCGTCAACATCGTAGTCGCCGAAAATCAGTACGCGCTCGCGTTTTTCAATCACAGTGCGAATGCGGTCAACAACCGCCTGCATATCGGCAAGCAAATACGGGTCGTGAAAGTCGCGCTTCGACGGGTTTAAGTAGTGCGCAATTTTTTGGTCGTCGTTGATGTCGCGCATAAAAAGGATTTCCACAATTTCAGGAAGCAGCCTGTATTTTTCGCTAAGTTTGTTGATGAGATTTTTGTCTGCCTTAAAGTCAGCTTTTGCCTTGATTAATTTCATAATAAACTCCGTGTAAATTGAGTTTTAAAGTGCGCGATTATTAATTTTTAAGGCTTTCAACAGCGCTTTATTTGATTTTGCAAATTTTGTCGAATTATAAAATTAATGTAATACCGAATTTGCATAAATTAAATTTAAGTAACCACTTTGTCCGCGCTTAGCCAGCAATTGTGTGTGGTTGGCTAATTTTAGCATAAAGCCCTTAAAAACAAAGTTGTATTTACTAATAAAACTGTACAAAGTCATAATTTTGCCGTAAAATTACTTTCGCACCGCAAAATGGAAGCATATTGTAAGTTGATTTTAACCTTGCATAATTAAACTGCTCAATTTATTTAGCGCGCGCGAGTTGCATTATTGAGAAATTGATTAAAATTTGACAATTCGCGCTGTGAGTATTGCTGTTATTCAAAAACTTTCACAACTGCGACGAAAAAGCACAATCATAAATCGTGTTGTATGTTTGTAATGTATTCCCAATAAATAACGCTTTAAAAACTCAATTTGTCTTAATTTACTATCATTATAACAAATTAAATGAATAAATGCAAGATATTGGCAAAATAAAATGGCTAAATTTCTAATATTTTTTTGAGTTTTAAGCAAACTATTCTAAAAGGAGTTTAAGTTGAGCAAAAGTCGAATATTTAAACTGGTAGTTTTTTTATGTTTGCTTGTCGCGTGCGCCGTCGCGTACCCAGTGATTATAACGAGCAAAATGCCCGATGTTGTCATCATAAACGGCGATTTAGACAAATACAACCACGACGGCGTCATATCCTCGCGTTACGTCCCAAGCCAAACGACTGAAACAACCACAGGCAACTTCTCGCGCGGCAAAGTTGAAGTGCGCTATTTGGGCGTAAAAATCAAGGAAATCGACGCGCATAAAGTTGAGAGCGATGAGATTTACGCTTGCGGCAAAACAATCGGCATAACGCTGCAGGCTAAAGGCGTCGTAATCGTTGGGCAAAACCCCGTAATAACTGACGCGGGCGCGGTCGTTCCCGCAACCAACCTAACGTGCGGCGACATAATTTGCGAAATTGAGGGCGAAAACATCGAGTACGCGGAAAGTATCTCAAAAATCATCAACTCCGCCCAATACGCGGGCAAGGAACTCGTCGTCAAGTGCAAGCGCAACGGCGAAACCTTTTACACGACCGTCAAGCCGCAACTCGACTCAGAGAACGACACCTACAAACTCGGGCTTTGGGTTCGCGACGACGCCAGCGGTATCGGAACGCTAACCTATATCAAACCCGAAACGTGTGAGTTTGGCGCGCTCGGCCACCCGATTAGCGACGTCGACACGGGCGCGGTTATGGAAGTTTTTGACGGCAATCTCTACAAGTGTAACGTGCTTGCGCTGAGCAAAGGAACGCGCGGCAAGGCGGGCGAAATTAAAGGGATATTCGTCCAGTCCGCGAACTCGCTCGGGGTCGTTACCAAAAACACCGACTACGGCATTTTCGGCAAGGCTAGCGAGGAACTGCTAAAGTCGTGCCAAAAAGTTAAGGTCGGCGGACGCGCAACCGTTAAGGCGGGCAAGGCGCAAATTTTGTGCAGCCTCGACGGAAAAAATGTCGAAACCTTTGACATCGAAATAATCAAAACCTCTTATCAAAGCAAGCAAAGCAACAAGTCGCTCGTGTTTAAGGTTACCGACAAAGACCTAATCGTGCGCACGGGTGGCATTATTCAGGGTATGAGCGGAAGCCCAATTATACAAAACGGACGGCTCATAGGCGCAGTTACGCACGTGTTTTTAAACGACTCAACCAAGGGTTTCGGCGTATACCTTGATTTAATGTTGCAGAATAATTAGAAAGTCAGCGCCAACCTGCGTTTCAAATTATTGGTAAAATTGCAGATGAAATTTCGTGGCCAGCATAGAACCTTGCAAATATAGCGCAAGCGGGCGGCGTATAAAGCGGCAGTTAAAGTAGAAGTTAAAGAGATAAAGATAGGTCAAGAAAAGAAAGAAAATTTAAAATAAAATTGCGGAGAAAAAGTCAGCGAGAAAAGCGTTTGAAAAATAAAAAGCAGGCAGGGGAAGCAAAATGAAAGAAAAAAGCATAACAATTGATACTTTGTTTAAGTACGACCTAGCAAGTTTAAAAAATCAACTCAAAAATACAGGGTTGTGCCTTATTTTGACCGATTACGAAACATCGGATAGTTACACAATTATGTTCGCTTGCGAAGATGTACATTTGTCCATACTTAATAATATTGTTGCGCAAAACCTTGCCAATTTTTACTTGGATAGGTACAAAAAGTTTTATCTCGAGCGCAATCTTAATTTAAGCGCAATACAAAAGATGTTTGCACCCGCCTACATTTGTGCACTTGTACAATTTGACGCATTTACAGATAGGGAAATCGCAACTGACGCCGACTACACGAGCGAAAAAATTGCCGTAATACCGTTTTTGTACTTTCGCCTGCAAAGCCTCATCGCGCGCTGGAAAACAATCATTGAACTCACAAACGAGAACATCGCGGCGATAAACAAAACAAACGCCGTCATCGATCTGTTGAGTTACCTAGTCAAAAACCTTCAGAGCCACAAAAAGGAACTATCCCTTCAGTTTACCGAGCGCGGTATAAAAATTTACGACAACGAAAACTTGAGTTTTCAAAGCGAAACGCAAAACCAAAGCGACATCGCCAATATGATTGCTGTGCTAGTTAAACTTAGCCCGCAGCGTCTCATAGTTAAATCGGCAAACCCCAACTCGCACGCCGAAACGGTTAGACGCATTTTTTGTGAGAAAATTGTATTTTAAATTTTTAAAAACACTTGACAAAAAACATACAATATTGTATAATACGTTAGTTCAAAGAAGAAGGCGACTTCTCACCGGTCGGGCTTAGCCTAGGCTGTGTTCAAAAATTAGATTTTTTTGAAGCGGTTTTTCTTGAACGAAAATCCGCTTTATTTTGTGTTGGCGCGGTGTTTCTGGTTTTGCTAAAACTACCTATTAAGGGGTATTGCTATCCTTGTAAGTTAGATTGTTTGATTTTAATTTAACGGGATGTTTTAGGAAAAGCAACTTGCATTATGGCTTTCACAATCTAAGCTTTAATCGTAAAAGTTCGCGAATTTTATGGTTGTTAGTTTGTATAAGAACGAAATTTTGGCTCAGTTGAGCAATGGAGGAGACGGAACTGAAGGATTTACCTATAAATGAACAAATTAAAGCCGCAAAAGTGCTAGCTATTGATAGCGACGGCTCACAAATGGGAGAAATCCCTACGCAAAAGGCTCTGGCACACGCTGCAGGGCAGGGGTTAGACCTTGTGCTTGTATCACCTAATGCAAACCCACCAGTTTGCAAAATTATGGACTATGGCAAGTTCAAGTTTGATAGCCAAAAGAAAGAAAAGGACAGCAAGAAATCACAAAAAGTATTGGAAATGAAGCAGGTTAAACTTTCAATGAAGATTAGTGATAGCGATATGGAGTATCGTGCTAAGCAGGTTCTTAAGTTTGCGGAACGTGGCTACAAAGTTAAGGTTTTTATTCAAAAGAGTAGAGGCCGTGCACAAATTTACGACGCCAAAGGTTTGGATATTTTACGTAAATTTGCAGAGATGGTTTCCGAAGAGTATCGTATTGAAAAAGAACCTAGCTTTGGTATGTATGATATCAATATGGTTTTGACTATACTAACTAAAAAAGAAAAGGAGCAAAGAGAAAATGCCAAAAATGAAAACAAATAAAAGCGCAGCAAAGCGTTTTAAATTGAGAAAAAGTGGCTCTATCAAGCGTACTCAGCAAGGTAAAAGACACATTTTGACTAAAAAGTCGGCTAAAAGAAAAATGCACTTGAGACAGGGTAAAAACGTAAGCAAAGCAAGCGAGAAAAACATTAAGACCCTTCTTAATGCCTAAAGGGAGATAGTTTATGAGAATTAAAAGAGGCGTTAACGCAGTTAAGAAAAGAAGAAAAGTCCTTAAATCCGCTAAGGGTTATTGGGGCGCTAAAAGCAAGTTGTATCGCGTAGCACGTGAACAAGTTATGAAATCAGGGCAATATGCCTACATTGGTAGAAAACTTAGAAAGCGCGATATGCGTCAACTTTGGATTGCAAGAATTAATGCTGCTTGCAGAATTAACGGTCTTTCATACAGCAAGTTTATGCACGGCTTAAAAGTTAACAATATTGAACTCAACCGTAAGGTGCTTGCTGATATGGCAGTTAACGACGCTGCAAGTTTTGCAGAACTTTGTGCAAAGGTTAGCAAATAATTGCGCGGTTTAGTTAATAGAGCAATTTAGTTCGAGTTTTAATGCAAGTTTTGTCGCTTGCATTGGCATTTAGTTTAATAAAAACGTTTAGCACAGCCTACAATTAAGTAGACAACGCTAAGCGTTTTTTTGTATGCAGCTGCAGTTGTGTGTTGTCAGTTGCGCCTGCGTTCTAAATGTATGTGTTGCCAGTGAAGCTGCTTGCCAATGAATGGGCGGGGCTGCTGTCAGGATTATTGAATGTTAGTGTGTAGGGTATTTTTTGCAGTAGTGTGAATTGGGTGTTTTTGTGGGATACAAGTAGGGCAGAACATATTGTAAATGCCCGAACCTTACTGTGGGGCGTGTTTAGAAATTGCTGCTAGCATACAGTTATTAGTTGTTTAAGCAGTATTTGGGGCAATAAAAAGTTTGAGAGATAAAAAAACTAAGCAATTTGAATTGCTTAGTTTTTAAAAATAAACTAAATGGTTTCTAATTATATTTATTATGCTTTACTAATTTCAATTACAATGTTTTAGTTGTTTGCCTCAACACTTGTCTCAGTGTCAACCTTGTTCTCCACAATGTGCGGCTCGCTCACGTCCGCAACGCGTGTTTCGTCCGCCGCCTTGTCAACGTGCGGCTCATTAATATCAAACTTTGCAGGCACAACCTTAGGTGTGAACCCCTCAAAAATAATGTTGTCAACGTCATTAAACGACTTCCTATATTGTTCCTGCGACGTAACCGTCCAGCCAATCAAAGGTAAGTCCTTGTATTTTTTAACAAACCTGTTAGGCAAGTCGTTGATGTCATACGAAATAAAGTTTGGCTTAGAGCGCTTGTTAAATTTAAGCCTCTTCAACATAAACTTCCTAAGCGCCGAAATCCCTTTGTACTCGTCGCCCTTGAAGTAACTCGAAATCTGCCCGCGCAAAACATTAGGGGAGTACTTCGCAAACCACTCAAGCGAAAGCGGATTAAACGACTGAATTGCAACATCGCCCTTGTAGTGTCTAATAATCTTGCAAACAGCCTTCTCAAGCTGTCCAACTCTAATCTGTGTCTCCTTAAGGTCAATCAAAACGCCAACCTTGCCGTCAACAAGTTCAAGCACTTGCTCAAGCGTAGGAATGCACTCGTCCGTGTCCAACAACTTGTACTCGGACAAATTCTCCTTAGTCAGGTTTTTAACATAACCATCGCGACCCGTCATCCTCGAAAGTTGCTCATCGTGAAAAACAACCACCGTCCCGTCGGCAATAATCCTAACATCGCACTCAATGATGTAGTTGTTGTCAACTGCCTTTTGAAAAGCCGCCAACGAATTTTCGGGTGTGAGGTGGTCAAAAAGACCTTTGTGAGCTATGAAATTTTTTATAATAAATGGTTCGTCAAGTTGAATATCCATTAAATTCTCCTAATTAAACTTGTGGCTAAATGGGGAATGTAGATTTGGCAAAATGATTTAACCAAAAGTCTTGTATATAAATTCGCAAAATGAATAATATCTAATTTTACAAATTATTATAGCATATAAATATGTTTTTGTCTAGTGTTTTATGTAAGAAAGTTGCAAAAAAATGACGTTTTCTTATATATTTTTGATAGTATAGTGCACATTTAAGCAAAATTTGTCGATTTTCCCGTTTTTTAAAACTCCCCCAAAATTTTCCTTTTTCGCCCCAAAAAGTCCGCTCAAAACACTCACTCTTGCAACCCCTCGCGCCCTCCAAAATAAAGTTGTCGTTTCTTTATTTATTGTGCCCAAAAACATTTACTCGTAAGCTCCCTCAACGCCCACTCGGCTCGCTAATCTAAGTTGTCGCAATCCTGCCGCCGCGCGCCCGCCGCCCGCTCTAAACTTGCCCCAAACCCCGCGCAAATAGGGCAGGCGCAAACTCCCGCTCAATTAGTTTGTAAAACAGCGGTATTTACTTGACGAAACCGTCAAAAAAATGTATAATTATAAAATTGAGGAAACAATGGAAAATAGACAGAATTTTATACGCAATTTTTGTATAGTTGCACACATAGACCACGGCAAATCGACGCTCGCCGACCGAATGCTTGAACTCACAAACACCGTCGCTAAGCGCGATATGGAAGCACAACTGCTTGACAGTATGGAACTAGAGCGTGAAAGGGGAATTACGATAAAACTAACCCCAACGCGTATGAACTACGAGTACGAAGGGCAAATGTACACCTTGAACTTAATCGACACCCCAGGGCACGTCGACTTTACCTACGAAGTTTCGCGTTCACTCGCCGCGTGTGAGGGTGCAATACTCGTTGTTGACGCAACCCAAGGTGTTGAGGCGCAAACCCTCGCGAACGTGTATCTCGCGATAGAAAACGACCTCGAAATCGTCCCCGTAATCAACAAAGTTGACCTCCCGAGCGCAAACCCAAGTAAGGTTATTGAGGAAATCGAAACAACCATAGGTTTGCCAGCAGAGGACGCGCCGCAAATCTCCGCCAAAGCAGGGATAAACATCGACAAAGTACTCGAAGCGGTTATCAAAAACGTTCCCGCCCCAAACGGCGACGAAACCGCGCCACTTCGCGCGCTAATTTTTGACTCGTACTACGACAACTTTAAAGGTGCAATCTGCCTCGTTCGCGTTGTTGACGGCAGCGTCAAAGTCGGCTCAAAAATCAAACTCATCCAAACCGACAAAGAGTTTGAAGTAACCGAAGTAGGTTTCTTCACGCCACGTCCACAAAAATGCGACGTTTTGCGCGCAGGCGACGTCGGCTACATCTCCGCGAGCATAAAAGCGGTTGCGGACGCAAAAGTCGGCGGAACATTCACAGAGGTCGGCGCAACCGTCGCTCCCCTCGACGGTTACAAACAAGTTGTCCCAGTCGTCTTCAGCGGTATCTTCCCAGTTGACAGCGACAAGTACGAGGAACTTAAGGACGCGCTCGAAAAGTTGAAACTCAACGACTCAGCACTGCAAGTTTTGCCCGAGGTTTCGCAAGCGCTCGGCTTCGGCTTCAGGTGCGGTTTCCTAGGGTTGCTCCATATGGAAGTTATAACGGAAAGAATAGAGCGCGAGTTCAACATCGACGTCATCACGACCGCCCCAGGGGTTAATTACAACGTCTACAAAACCGACGGCGAAATGCTTGAAGTTTCAAACCCCGCAAACCTGCCCAAAACTGTCGAAATCGACCGCATAGAGGAGCCTTACGTAAAACTTCACGTCTACCTGCCGCCCGAATACGTCGGCGCAATTATGGACTTGTGCCAAGATAGACGCGCAACCTTCCTTGATATGCAGTACATCGACAGCCAGCGCGTAAAACTTACCTACGATATGCCGCTCAACGAAATTATTTACGACTTTTTCGACCAACTCAAGTCGCGTTCCAAAGGTTACGGAAGCCTCGATTACGAAATGAGCGAGTATAAGCCAAGCGACCTTGTCAAAATGGATGTTATGCTGAACGGCGAAATTTGCGACGCCCTCAGCCTCATCGTCCACAAAGACAAAGCGTACGCACGTGGCAGAGGCATAACCGAAAAGCTTAAGGAAGTTATCCCGCGCCAAATGTTTGAAGTCCCAGTCCAAGCGGTTATTGGAAACAAAGTAATCGCACGCGAAACAATCAAAGCGTTCCGCAAAGACGTGCTCGCTAAGTGTTACGGCGGCGACATAACTCGTAAGCGCAAACTCCTCGAGAAACAGAAAGAGGGCAAGAAGAAAATGCGCAAAATCGGCTCCGTCGAACTCCCAAGCGAAGCGTTCCTCTCAATCCTAAAAACAAACACCGACTAACGCGCCGCAACGTGCTTACGTTTGAAACATTTGCACCGCACAAAACCAACCCCGCGCTCCATTGCGCGCCGCCTTAAGTAACCCGCGCGCGCTTGTTCATTATTAGTCGCGTACTACCCCCTCCGCGTGTCCCAAGCTAACCTTCCGCGCCGCGCACTACACACATTGAAAGGGGAGAGCGGTGCCACGAAAACGCGCGCAATGCTTAAAAACTAACGCGCCCCAACGAAAAACAAAGGAGAACAACTTGACCAGCCTGTACATCCACATCCCGTTTTGCGAAAGCAAGTGTTACTACTGTGATTTTTGCAGCGGCGTATACAAGAGCGAGACAGTGCAACAGTATGTTGCCGCACTCATAGACGAAGTTAAGCAGTCGCGCATACCCGACGAAATCGAAACGGTTTTCATCGGCGGCGGAACCCCCAGCAGCATAGATAGTGCCCACATCGGCAAAATTATGGACGCTGTTTATAGTAACTACAACCTATCCGCCCGCGCGGAAATCTCTATTGAGTGCAACCCCAACTCCGCCACCGCGCAAAAACTGCTCGACTACAAAAGTATGGGCATAAACCGCGTAAGCCTCGGCGTCCAAACAACCAGCGACACGCTCCTGCGCGCAATCGGCAGACTCCACACAAGTAAAGACTTTGAACGCGCCGCGGAACACATCAGTCAAAACTTCACCAACTACAACTTTGACCTAATGCTCGGGCTTCCCAACCAAACAGCCCGCGATGTCGAAACAACCCTGCGCGACGTCCTCAAATTCGCGCCGCCCCACGTTTCCGCGTACTCGCTCATACTCGAAGAGGGAACTCCCCTATATAAAATGGTTAGCCAAAATATCCTCTCCCTCCCAAGCGAGGACGAAACAATCGCACTCTACGACCTCACTTGCCAAACCCTCCAAGCAAACGGACTGCCGCGTTACGAAATATCAAACTTTGCCAAACCCAACCACGAGTGCGCCCACAACCTTAACTATTGGGCGTGCGGCGAGTACCTAGGTTTCGGCCTATCCGCCCACTCCTACAAAAACGGAGTGAGGTACGCAAGCACCCCGCTAATGAAAAACTACCTTAGCGGCACCCACCGTGCGTTTGAGGAAAAACTAACCCCGCTCGAGCAACAAGAGGAAATGATAATGTTGTCCTTAAGATTGGAAAGGGGACTAAACCTTAAGACCTTCGAGCAAAAGTTTGCCCGCAACCTGCTAGTTGATAAGCAGCGCGAAATCGAGATTTTGCAATCGGAAAACCTAATAATTATCGAAAACGACGTCCTCAAAATCGCCCCCAACGCGTTTTATGTCAGTAACGCAATCATCTCGCGCCTAATCTAACTCACCCTAAATAAAATATAACTCGCGCACCGCAAATACAAGATGTTGTGTATTATAAAAATAGAATACACAACACTTAGTGCAACTTCACGGTATTTGCGTCTGTCCGCGCAAAAAGGAGACTAAAATGAAAGCAAATCCAACAGTGGCAATCGTCGGACGTCCAAACGTCGGCAAAAGTACACTTTTTAATAGACTCGTCGGCAAACGCGTCAGTATCGTAAAAGACGAGCCAAACGTAACCAGAGACCGCGTTATTATGGACGCAGAGTGGCTGAACTATAAGTTTACCCTCGTCGATACAGGAGGCATTGACCTCAAAAGCCAAGACGAAATGAAGCAGCACATCCTCTATCAGGCAAAACTCGCAATCGAAATCGCCGACGTCATTATTTTTCTAGTCGACGGCAAAGAGGGTGTCGTTAAAGGCGACCACGAGGTTGCGGAAATCTTGCGCCGCTCGCATAAACCCGTCGTGCTTGCCGTTAATAAGGTAGATAATAATGTTTGTAACAACCTCTACGACTTTTACGAACTCGGACTCGGCGACCCCATCGCAATTTCAGGCGAACAAGCGCGCGGACTCGGCGATATGCTAGACCAAGTTGTCAAAGACTTTGACCAAGTCGACAGCGAAACCCAAGCGCAAGAACCACTAAAAATTGCAATCGTCGGGCGTCCAAACGTTGGCAAATCCAGCCTAACAAACCGCCTGCTCGGCGACGATAGAATGGTTGTTGCCGACCAAGCAGGAACAACCCGCGACAGCGTCGACAGCGTCTTTAGGTACAACGGAGAGGATTATATCTTGATTGACACCGCAGGCATTCGCAGAAAAAGTTCAATCGAAATGGACAGCGTGGAGTACTACAGCGTTATCCGTTCGCTCGACGCCATCAAGCGCGCCGACGTCTGCCTAATCGTCCTCGACGCCAGTGAGCCAATCAGTGAGCAGGACGTCAAGATTGCAGGACTCGTTCACGAGCAGGGCAAACCATCTGTTGTTATCTATAATAAATGGGATAAAGTCGAAAAAGACGAAAGCACCAGCCGCAGGTATAAGCAAAAACTCGACGAAGATTTGAAGTTTATGTCCTACTATGTGCCGCTGTTTTTGTCCGCGCAAACAGGACAGCGCCTGTCCTCAATTATGCCGACCGTGCTTAAAGTTTACGAAAACGCCTGCAGGCGTCTCTCAACCAGCGTCCTCAACCAAATCCTTATGGACGCAACAACCATAACCCCGCCGCCTGCCCAAAACGGCCGCAAACTCAAAATTAAGTATATGACTCAAGCGCAAACCAACCCTCCAACATTCGTGTTGTTCGTGAATGACAGCGAACTAATGCACTATAGCTACGAGCGTTACCTCGAAAACCAACTGCGCAACGCCGTCGACTTTAGCGGAACACCTATTACACTAATCACGCGCTCAAAAACTAAGGATTAATACTTTTTGCCTCCGCGCGCCTGTTGAGTTTGGAACTCGCAATGCGCTTCATTCGCAACACCTACTCGCGCCGCGCCCGCAACTTGCTCGTGTCCGTGCCAAACACCGCCCGCGTGCCCGCCGCGTCCGCAACCAAGAAAACTGCAACGCACGGTAGTTTTGCGTTGCGCGCGGCAAATGTGTACTCTCGCGCGCAAACAGGGCAGCAGCATTCAAAGTCAACACACTGAAACTCTTATATATTAAAGGATTATATATTAAAGGATAGAAAATGGAATGGTATCTCGCCCTAATTTTGGGCTTAGAAATAATTGTATCGTATTTTATCGGGAACATCAGTTTCGCTCGCATAATCTCAAAATTCAAAAAGGGCGACATAACTAAGGTTGGCAGCGGCAACCCAGGCTCAACCAATATGCTCCGTACCTATGGCGCGAAAGTCGGGTTTCTGACGCTCACGCTCGACATATTGAAAGGCGTATTGCCCGCGCTGATGGGTTACCTGACGTTTTTGTACACAGTCGGCGACTCGTGGGAACTTATCGCGCTCTACGCGTGCGGGCTTGCAACCGTCGTCGGGCATATGTTTCCCGTCGTGTACAAGTTTAAAGGCGGCAAGGGCGTCGCAACAACACTCGGCGTGTTTGCAGTCGCAGACCCGTTGATAATGTTAGTCGTGTTCGCAGGCGCGTTCGCCTACGTGCTGTTTTTTGAGTACGTCTCCGTCGCCTCGCTGCTAATCGTAACCGCGATGTCAATCGTCGAAGTTTACAAAATCCCCAGCGAAACAGTCTATGGCGTCGCCCTCACAATCCGCCTGCTAATTTTTGTTATCTTCACGCTCGTTTGGTTCGCCCACCGTGCAAACATCCAGCGCCTGCTCGTCGGCAAAGAAAACAAAGCCAACCTCAAGCGCTCCCTCAAGAAAATCCTCAAACAGGAGAAACAAGAGCGCAAGCAGAAAATCAAAGCGACGAACAAACAACTAAAAGCGCGCAAAAAGGAAATCAAAAAGCAGAAAAAACAAACCCGCAAACAACTTAAAGTAACCAAGAAAAACGAAAAACGCAGCCTCTAACCCCCAAACGCTACCAAACCACCAGCCGCACAAAATTGACCCGCCAACACTGATTTTCCCAATCAGACCCGCGCCCCTAAAATAGAAACATTAAATTAGTACCATTTAATTTTAACACCCCCAATGAAAACTTAATAACATATTTTTTACATACGAAAATTGAACAGTTACGCAATAAACAGTGCCTTTATTGTTAACTGTTTTTTTGTTTGCCTAGTAAAATGTTTGCGCCACTAACGCCACCCTAAATATAAAAAATAGGAAGCGGGTAACTCCCAATATGAAGAGGGGACGCGCAAGCCGTGTGCCGCCGCGTGCGCAGGTACTACTGCGCCTACTATTGCTGCAGTGTGCGCTTGTTGCCGTAAGTCCGCAAACATCGCGACTCTTACAGTGCTGAAATTTCAAGTTCGCCGCTGCAATCGCTGCGCAAGCTTCCGCCTCCACCGCCCGCAGACTGTATGCAATAATGTAAATATTTGTAAAAAATATCAAAAAATGCTTGACGAACCCCCGAAAAATGATTATAATGCAAATAGAGAGATGTGAACTCACGCAATGCCACCACATCACAAAGGAAAAATATAATGGATAAATTTGATAATGACAACCAAACAATAAATAATGGAAAATCAATTTCAGCCGCCGCACCCGCCACTGCACCCGCCTGTGCAGAAAATATGCGAAACTCAACACCGCCGCAGGTAAATATTGCCGCTAGCGCGCCTATCCGCGTCGAAAGCGAAGAACGCAGAGCCGCTTGCCAAATAACCGCCGCACCTGAGTCCGTGCTCGCAACTACCGCCGCGCCTGCAACGTCCGCCGCAACGCCGCCAACGAGCGTTAGCGCCCAAAGCGACTTTGCCGCCCAAACATCCAGCGCCGTGCCTACCTACAAACAAATTGATATGCTCGAAACATGGGCTCCCGCAACCCCCAAAAGCAGAAAAACGTTCACAGACAACGAAAAGAAACTCCGCAGGGTTAAGGAACTCTCAGTTTTCACTTTCGCAAAACAAATGGCTGACTACATCTACACTTGCACAAGGAACGCCCCCAAACAGTACCGCTGGAGCCTTGTCTCAAAACTGCACAACGACAGCCTCGCGCTCATTGAAAAACTGTATCTAGCGAACGCAAAGCATGGGGAACAGCGCCTCAGCTTGCAATTTGAAGCGGACGTAAAGATTAAACTGATAGCGTTTTACGCCGAAATGGCAAAGAATTTGAAAATTATCTCACTGCACCAGTTTAAGACACTTTCAAAACATCTGCTAAACTGCAAAACTACACTCTGGGGGTGGATTAAATGTAAAAACTAAGTTCCACCCCCTAGGGTGATGGCTATCGTTCCGGAGATTTGTTCGTGGGCGTGGCTGCGTTCTGGCAATTCAAACAATAACAATAACGCGCGTGCTGTCAACTAAAATGGTAATAACAACAACAATAATGTTAATAATACCGGTGGTGTGCGCGTAGCGCTCCATCACGCTTTTAATTAAAAAAAATCTTGCGCAAAATCAAACTTTTGAATTTTACAAAAGAGTAAAACGACTTTTTTCGCTCGCAAACTTAAGTTCGCAGCAACAAAAAGTTTGTAGAAGTTTAATTATTGCATTGTGCGTTTAAAATGCAACACACAAAAGAAATTAAGAGAATAACTAGAAACGATGTTAGAGATAACCCGTCAGAGTTTGAGATGGAGGAGCCATCATCCTGCCCTCACAAGGGTAAATATGACCGACTGCAAATAAGTTAACGCGATTTTTCGTTTTGGCTTTGAGCGCAAAACTCGCTTTTGCGTATGTCGGTTACTTTGAAAAATATTCTTAGGTAAACATCCGTTTGCCCGAGTTTATATACAAATGTGCGCCCCTAAAACGCACTTAATGAGGTTTAAATGCAAATGTGCGCATTTAAGCGCATTTGCGACTTTTATGTACAAGCGTGCGTAAGCGCATTTTATAAGGTTTAAATGCAAATGCCGCTCTAAAAACAAACAGGCGTGCTCAAAGCACACTTAATGATTTTATGTGCTAAAGTGTCGCCTCAAGCGCACTTAGCGAGGTTTTAATCCCGCCTCGCTCTCAAGCGCATATTGCAAGGGGTAAACACAGCGTGCGTCTCGCGCGCACTTAACAAAGTCTGTACACAGCGTGTCGCCCCGAGCGCACGCAACGAGGAAACAATGATTGAAGAAGATTACTCAATGTTTTGCGACTTTTTAACATTCTATTGCGCGCACCAAGCTGCAAGACGTTGCAAAACAACCAAAAAGCCTATCGTCAAGTTCGACCTTGAACAGGGCATAAACTTGCAAAAACTTGTCGAGCAAATGGAAAACGGCACCTACAAAGTCAAGGGCTACCAAAGTTTTTACGTCTACCAGCCCAAAAAACGCCAAATCCAAGCCCTGCGCTACGAAGACCGCATTGTCCAACACGTCCTCTGCGACAATTTCCTAATGCCGTACTTCTCAAAACGCGTCATCTACGATAACTCCGCCTGCCAGCAGGGCAAAGGCCACCACTTCGCCCTCCGCAGAATTACGCAGTTTTTGCATAAGTACTACAACAACTACGGCGCGGACGGCTACGTTCTAAAATGCGACATACTCAAGTTTTTTCCGAGTATCCCGCACGCGATAGTCAAAAAAATGGTCGGCGACCACATCCGCGATGAGAAAGTCAAGAAACTGTTTTTTGACATAATCGACAGTTACCAAACGACTAAAGGCTTTATGAAAAAATACGGCATTAGGTACACCGAGCCAGTCTACACAAAACATGGGTGGTTTTCTAAACCGATAACCCGCGGCGTTCCAATCGGCAACCAAACCAGCCAAATCATTGGTATGATTTACCTAGATAAGGTGGATAGGCTCGTCAAGGAAAAACTCGGCATAAAGTACTACTCCCGCTATATGGACGATTTCATTTTAATCCACCCCAGCAAGGAGTACCTGCGCGAATGCCTAGAGAAAATACGCTACGTCGTCGAAAAGGAACTAAAACTCCAGTTCAACAACAAAACGCAAATTTTTCCCCTAAAAAACGGCTTCCAGTACCTAGGCTTCAACTTTTACCTAAAAAGTAACGGCAAAGTTATCAAAAATGTTAAAAAAGCAACCAAACTCCGCTTTAAAAGCCGTATCCGCTTCCTAAACAAGTTTTACCCACTCCAAAAAATCGACCAAACTACCGCAATCAGCGTGCTAGCAAGTTATCACGGACACCTAAAAAATAGTACCAACGGCAAGGCAGTCGAAAGACAAATGAAAAAACGCCTCAAAGTCGACGTAACTAAGCCAGTTTGCGATAAAGACCCCCTTGATATTATCTATGGCGACGATGAACTTGATAAATTGTACGAAAAATTGGAAAAAATGAAAAAAAATGACTAAATTTGTTTTATTTTTTCAGCGAATATGGTAAAATGAAATTGCATTAAGTGGATTTACATATGATTGTTTACTAGATGTCCCACATTTGTTTGCTTGATTTTTAAGCGTTTTTCTAACGCCTTTGCGCCCGCACCTACATCATCCGCGCTTTCAGGCTTGTTTTAGGCGCATTATGACGCATTTTTAAGTGTCGACGAGGATTTACTCAACCCGACACCCCAAAGGCTTGTAAACGCTTAATTTCGCGTTGTTTTCAAGGTAGTTAAAGCAAACGTTGTCTGTAATGCTCGCTTTGCCCGTATCGCGACCGCGTTTCGGCAGGGCAGTTTATATGGTTAAACTTTCATAAGGTATCCTTTGGTGTAATCTAATTAGGAGAAACATTATGAAAAATACTAGATTAAAGCGATTTTATGTAGTTTTCACGATATACGCAATGGCAATATCGCTCTGCTGCATAATGTTCGCGTCAAAAAATGAATTTAGTATTTCTGCAGGCAGATTTGGCGACCACTCCTTCTATACGGCAGCCCCAGCATATGTTGCAGGTGGCATAACAATCGGCGCCGATGGCATTTTGGAGAATGGGAATGGAGATATAACGGACGAAAATCCCGCTCCCGCATTATTTATGCTTAATGGCAGCGTGTCAGGGGCAGTGCTTGCAGATTTACTACATATGGTTAACTCAAACGCAGTTTGGGGCACCAAAGCCAACACTAGCATTGGCGCAAACGCAGTGTTCCTGTCTGCTAAAGACTTCGGCAAATATAACAAATCAAGTGAAACGGAAGTAAATCAAACCTCTCAAATTGTCGTAAAACTTTTTGAGAATACAAACTACACAACAGCTGCCGCAGACGCTGCAAGTAAACAATACTGGCAAGCAGTCTATCGCTCAACAAACTCAGGGAACGACGTTTTAACACTCTATATGTGCAGAAACTACACAACAGCACAGTTTAATCCTTACGAAGATGCCAATGGCAATTCATTAGGTAGTAATTTGTTAGAAAATGAATATGGCTACAATGCTAACTATTTGCATAGTTACTTAAGAGATAAAACAGTTGTACCACTTTATACAGCATTAACAGCCAAATATACAAGCCTAAACTCTTACGTAGTGGCTCCAAGCGAACTCCCCGATACATGGCAAAGCAGTGCTTACCAAACGTCGAATAACAACAGTAGTACGAATGGAGTATTTACAGAGACGAATTCAAATGGAATAGCAGGGACGGGTGCTAGTGGATATGGTGCAAATTCGTCCTTTTGGAGTTTAAATAATGGCCTTGACCAGTATGGGGCTCCACATGCAAGTTGGTCAAATAAGGATATGGGTTCTAGCACGGATAATACATCAGGCGACAAACTTTGGGTGCCAAGTGCATTCGAGGTGTTGCACACGGGATACACTCCTTCTAGTTCGCAATTGCCTAGTGGCAGAGCATACGATGGCGCAGACAGCGTTACTTATTTGAGTAATTACGATACTGCAGGGGCAACAGTTTCCAACGCTTCTGGCGACAACCGAACTGGGCTATGGGAACTCAATGGGTACGACCGCGCAAGCGGTTCGTGGGCGTGGCTGCGTTCTGGCGCTTCGAGCAGTTACGATTGCGCGCGTGCTGTCTTCTGAGATGGTAATGACTACACCTATGATGTTAATAGTACCGGTGGTGTGCGCGTAGCGCTCCATCTCAATCTGAAATCTTTAGCAAGCGATACGCTTGCGAAAATATCTGTCAGCGCGAATGCGGCTGACCAAGACGCCGAAAGCGTAAGCTTCCCCGCAGGGGACACGGCGTCTAATATAAATCAAGCATTCAATTATAATCAGTATTTAGTAAAAAACACTTCTAATGGATACGGTCAAACTAAAGTAACATTAACTTATGACAAATCTAAAATATTGAAATCCTTATCTTTCTCGACCGATAGCGGCGCGAGTGCGCAATCGGTCGAGTCGCCAATTGGAAAGCACGGTACACTGACAGGGCTATGCGCATATTCAGTGGGGGCGCAATCTGAAAGTGGCGACAAGAGAACGGTTGAACTTACGATTAATAACGCAGCGTGCAATGTTAACATAAGTTACGTTACGGGAGAAGAGACCCAAGAATACGCAGTTACTTTCAAAACGACATTCTCAGCAGGCGCAACCTCAACCCAAGAGTCGGGATTGATAGTTTACGTCTTGCGCGACAATGGAACGGGCGGTTATGCGGAGTTTTATTCAATTTTTGTGAAAAAAGACGACAATGAGCAAACATTTGAATTGATTCTGCAAGGCGACAGTGATTACATTTTGCTTGTGAGCAAGCCACACCTGTGGCAACTAACGCTAAACGGGCAAACGGACAAAACGCGTATCACATTCACGCCAACAGCCACAAACAAAACAGTAACAATAGTTGTTTCGGGTGGGGACGTACCGAACGATTACATATGTGTTTAATAAAAACCTTTACCTGCGCAAACTTTCACATATAAACTTTTACGCACAAAAACTTTAGTGTGTGGCAAAGATTGTTTCGCAACAACTTGCGGATTTTGCGCAGCAAAAACTGCGAGCAAAGATTTGTACGGCAAAGGTTAGTGTTACGACACAAAACAGGCATTCATTAAGCAACCCTTTGGAAAGCGCAAGGGGCTGTTTTTTATTTAATAGCAATTTGGGGCGGGGGGAATTATGGCGACCTATTTTTGCGAGAATTTTGCAGGTAAATTGCTTAAGTTTTTTGCCTCAACACTTGTCGCCAAAAATCTTTTAATTGGCGTGAGGGGCAAGCGGCGGGGTAGGCGGTTATTTGCGCGTTAGAATTTTAGCGGCGATATCCAAAAACAAAAGGCGCGTGTGCAAATTCCCATTTAAGCAAAGAAAAGTGAATTTGCGTGAATAAAATAAAGAAAATGGGGCAAAACACTTGACATTTTGTCAAATATCTAGTAAAATAATGCAGTCAGACTGGATATGCTTGATTAGTCCCAAGTTAATCTTAAGTGCGACATTGATATGCGAGGTAGTCCGCTTCTAATTATTTCGTGTATTTACCATATAGGGTTTTGTGCGATTGCACAAAGTCCGCGAGTTTTTATGTAAATCGGAGGAAAATTAAATGAAAACATTTATGGCTAATCCGCAAAATGTTGAACGTAAATGGTATGTAGTTGACGCAGAGGATATGATTTTGGGTCGTCTAGCAAGTGAAGTTGCGGCAGTTTTGCGTGGTAAAAACAAACCTACTTACACTCCACACGTTGATTGCGGAGATTATGTTATTGTAGTTAATTGCGACAAAGTTCGCGTTACTGGAAAGAAAGCGACAGACAAGCTTTACAGAAAGCACACAGGTTACGCTAAGGGCTTTAAAGAGACCGCTTACAGAGACTTGGTTGCTAAGAAACCTACCTATGCAGTTGAATTGGCTGTTAAGGGTATGTTGCCTAAGACAAACCTTGGGAGAAAAATGTTGAAGCACTTGAAGTTGTATGCTGGACCAGAACACGAAAATCAAGCGCAACAACCAATTGCATTGAATATTAAAGGAGGCAAAAGATAATGGCAGGAAAAGCAGTTTTGAAATCTAAAAAGGTTCAATTCCTTGGAACAGGAAGAAGAAAGAGCTCAGTTGCTCGCGTTAGAATTTTGCCTAATGGTAGTGGTAAGATTATTATCAACAAAAAAGATATTTCTGAATATTTGCCAATGGACACAATGAAATACGTTGTTCGTCAACCATTAATGCTTACAGAGACTCAAGATAAGTACGATGTTTATGTAAACGTTTGTGGCGGCGGTGTTTCTGGTCAAGCAGGCGCAATCCGTCACGGTATTGCAAGAGCGCTTGTTAGAGCAGACGAAACACTTAAACCAGCCCTTAAGAAGGCAGGCTTCTTGACAAGAGACTCAAGAATGAAAGAAAGAAAGAAATACGGGCTTCACAAAGCTAGACGTGCTCCACAATTTAGTAAACGTTAGAGCATACTTTATAAACGCAAAACTATGTATTGCGTTTTGACCGCAGGTACAATATCTGCGGTTTTTTGTTTGCCTAGAGGTATCTCGCACAAATGTTTGACAAAACGCAAATTTTTGTGTATAATCAAGGTAACAAAAGGAGCGAATTATGGACGATTTTGACGAAAGAACAAAATCATTATCAAACACCCCGAAAAAAACGGCTGAAACCGCCAATATTTGGGCTGAAACGGACAACGCGCGCGTAGCCTCCGACCCATTGCCCGCAGCTGTGTCCGCCACGCCGAAAAAACGCGCCACAACGCGTGGCAAGCGTTCAGCGAAGCCCGCAAAGTCGGAGCCGGTAGTTGTTAAGCGCGTTGAACGGGTAATCAGGGACGGCAAAGAGATTGAGATTGAAACAATTGAGGTTTCAATTGATGTTCCCGATGATATAATGGAGTTTAAAGGCGATTATGAGGAACTTCCACTATCTTTGGTTGGGATGACAAGAGTTCCGCGAAACGCGCCCACCTACGACTTAGATAAGCCGCACTACAGCGCGGACGATTGCGAACTTTGCCCACCGTATCAGGTAAAGGTTGACATTGTTACCGACCCGCTGACAGGCAACAAAATAGAGACAATAACGCAAGACCTGCGCGGGCTTATCGACAATTACTCAAACGTTTTCCGCTGCCTGTTCGCGAGGTTTTACGAAACGCTGTTGATAGGGATTTTCAAGTACATTGATATTGATGTTTTGATTAAAATCCGCGGCAAACTCTCGGACGATAAAGCGTGCCTTGAGAAGTTTGAGTTTAATAAGCGCAAGGTAAACATTGAACTTGCCGACCACGTTGAAAAGAGTTTGCAAGCCGTGCAAACGGGGAAAGGCTTGTTTAAGGAGATTTGCGAGCGCGCGGCGGCGGTTTCTGAACTCAACGCGAGTTGCTTTGAGGATTTTGGGCGTGAAATGGCAACGGTTGAGCTGCGTTTCATTTACGCCTCAATCAAGCAGTGGGAGAGGTATGAACTGCAGGATAGGATAATCAGAGAATACGCCGCCGACGCCCAGCGAAAATGCACCTCGGGCTATAGGACGATTGCGGACTACAACCTGCAAGCGGTTTTGGACACGTACACGGAACTTGAAAAAATTGGCGTCCTCGATTGACGCGCGCAGGGTTTTGCGCTAAAAATCGAATTGAATAGGAGTTTTTTATGAAAATAGAGAAAAACATTTTGCTAAAAGTCAGCGAAAGCGACATTGTTGACGGCGAGTTAACTATCCCAAGCGGCGTGGTTGAAATCGCCAAAAACGCGTGCGCCCAAAACTTCTCGCTTGAGCGCGTAACTATCCCCGCGACCGTAAAACGCATTGACGACGGAGCGTTTCAAGAGTGCGACGACCTAGCAGAGGTCAATTTTGAGTGCGAAAAACTCGAGTATCTTGGCAACTCCGCATTCCGCGAGTGCGCACGCCTGCAACAAGTGGACTTGCCTAAAATTGAAATAATGGGAGCGGCTGCCTTTGAAAAGTGCGACAACTTGACCTATGTTTCGCTAAATTCGCGCGTGGTAAGCGAAAACTGTTTCGGCGGTTGCGACAACTTAATGCACGTCGATGTTAACGCAGATGATGTTATTATCAGGGATAACGCGTTTAAAAACTGCCGCGGGCTTGCCTGCGTCAACACGCCTAACGGCGTCAGCGAACTCGGCGAGACGGTGTTTGACGGCTGCTCAAGTTTGTTAGAACTTACCGTGAACGCAAGGACAACCGCGCACCCGCTGGCGTTTGAAAACTCAAATATTAAGACGCTGCACGTGGCAGAACTTAATCAAACGCTTACCTTTGACTATCCGCTGCAGTGGATACGCACGCAGTACTCTGCAATGACCTGCGAGGCAGGCGAGGGCAAACAGTCAAAACAGATTTTTTACGTCGAAATGCCCGCCGAAACGCCTGTTTCTGCGCCCGAAAAAGGGTTAATGAGCAAAATTTCGCTACTAAAAAAGCAACCTAGCAAAAAAACTCCCGCGCAAGCAACCCCCACCATTTACAAGTTCGACATCGACGACCTAAACGCGAAAATCAAGGACTTTGACCGCGTCCTCGACAATCTCGACGTCTCCGAACTTGTCGACTGGCTCAAACTGGTTGCGGAAGAGCAAAACATTTCGCCTACCGAGGCACGCCTGCCGCAAGCGGAAGTGCTTTTGACGCTTTCGAGCCTCGAAGGAAAGCGCGAGTTTGTCCGCAATATGGGTAAATACAACAAAATTGCAGGCAAGTACCGCAACTTGAATTTGCGCGACCGCACGCAGGTTTTGAAACTCTGCAAACTGCTCGGGGCGTTTCAAGACAGCGACAAACAGTTTGTGCAGTGCGCAAACTGCCTCAGCAAGGATTTGCCCGCGTTTATCAAGCAAATCAGCGGCAACGATGTTGCGACGTACACAGGGGAAGCCTTTTTAATCGCCGATTTCTTTAAGCACATTAAGTTCCCTAAGACGTTCAGCCAAAAGCGCGCGAAGTTTTTTATCGACTACTACAAGCAGTTGCTGGACGCAAACAAAATTGAGTTACTTGCGCTGTCGATTAACGATTTTGACAAATTGTCCAAGTCTATTAATGTTGTAACGCCCGAAAAGATTGAGAAAATGTTAGTAGAGGGGATGTCGAGCGACGTGCCCGAGAACCGTCGCGAACTTGCCGAACTTATGGCGCTGCAGGGCGTTGTTGGCAAGACGAAGTTTGAGAGGATGAACAGGATTATGACCGAGGCGGAACACGTTTATCCTAACATTTTCGACGCGGAAGAGGTCGTTAAGTCGAAAAAGTTTGACCGCGCCGCTGCTACAAAACTTGTTGACGACCCAAGTGAGAACTTTCAGTTTGAGTGGCTTGAGAAGAGCAACCCTTACAACTTGCTAATCGGCAACATTTGCGGCTGTTGCGCAAGGCTCGGGCGCGAGGGCGAGGACATTATGTACAAGTCCGCCACGCACCCCGACGTTCAAACAATGGCAATCAAGCGCAACGACGGCGAGTACATCGGCAAAGCGACCGTTTACCTCAACCGCGAGGATTGTTACGCAGTGTTCAATAACGTCGAACTCAACCGCAATTTCTCCGCCCGCGCCAAAGACGAAACATTTAACGAGGTGCTGGACGCGTTTATGCGCGGCGTCAACGCGTTTGTAGACACCTACAATAGCCACGCGGCGCAACCGCTATCCGTCGTAACTGTCGGCGGCGACCATAACAAATTGCGCCAACAAATGGTTGAAAGATTTTCAAAGAGCGGCAAACTTTATAAGGCGATTGAGTACAAAAACTACAAAGTTGAGGGCGACAGCGGTAAGGAACAATTTTTGGTTTACGACGCAACCCACGCGACCGACAACAAAGAAAACGCTAAAGATAGCCCTACAAAATAACCCATTTTTGCCCGAAATACTTGATAAATAATCAATGTGTTAAACTTCAAAACAAAAAAACGAATAAAACAGGAGACCTTATGATAATTGAGTCCAAGCAAAACGCCAAGATAAAACTTGTCGAGAAATTGCGCACGAAAAAAGGGCGCGCCGAACACAAAAAACTCATCGTTGAGGGGCGCAAAAGTCTCTCCGATTGCAGGGATTTTAATGTTGAGTTTGACTTCATTTTGTACACGCACGACAACTGCGAGTTTGTTGCAGACTTTGACGTCAATAAGTACGAAATCAGCCCCGCGCTTATGTCCGAAATTTCCTCGCAAGCCACCCCGCAAGGTGTGCTAGGCGTCGCTATGCAGCCTAAACTCGTTGAAAGCGCGCCAACGACCGACTTTTTGGTTGTCGATGGCGTCCAAGACGCGGGCAACCTCGGCACGATTTTGCGAACCGCGCTTGCAACCAAGTTTTCACGCGTGGTGTTAATTGACTGCGTCGACGTGTTTTCTGAAAAGGTTATCAGTTCGTCAATGACTGCGGTTTTTAAACTTGAACTTACTAAGTGCAAGCGCGATGAGTTTGCGCAACTCAAAGAAAGTTACGGCTGCCCGCTGTATGTCGCCGACCTTAATGGTAAAAACGCTTTGCAAATTACGCGTAGGTGTGGTATAATAGGGCTAGTTGTTGGCAACGAGGGCAACGGCATTTCGCCACAAGTGCGCAAGACCGCGGACGAAGTCATAACGCTGCCAATGGATAAGAACATCGAATCATTAAATGTCGCCGTTTCAGCAGGCGTGTTAATGTATATTTTGAAATACAATTTGAAAGGAGATTGATACTATGTCAGGACATAGTGAATGGGCGAATAAAAAACACAGGAAAGAGAAATCAGACGCCCAAAAAGCAAAATATTTTACAAAAATCGGAAGAGAAATCTCGGTTGCAGTCAAGGTCGGCGGAAGCGCAGACCCGAATATGAACCCGCGCCTTGCGGTTGCGATTGCTAAGGCAAAACAGTACAATATGCCGAACGACAACATCGCGCGCAGTATCAAGAACGCCGCTGGACTTGGCGACAAAAATAACTTTGAAGAAGTTACATATGAGTGTTATGGACCTTACGGAACCGCATTTATAGTGCAAACACTTACCGATAACAAGAACCGCACAGCAGGCGACGTGCGCCACATTTTTGAAAAGAGCGGCGGCAGTATGGGGACGACCAACTGCGTTTCGTTTATGTTTAGCAGAGTCGGCGTCGTTAGCGTCGATATGGCGGACAAGAGCGCGGAGGAACTTGAGGACGCGTGCATTATGATTGACGGCGTGCAGGACTTTAAGCAAGAGGACGGCGAGTTTATCATTTACACTGAGCCAAACCGCGTGCTTGATGTTGCAAAGCAACTCGAGGAGAATTGCAAAGTGCTTTCGTCGCAAGTAGAGATGGTTTCACAAAACTGCGTCGACCTCGACGACGAAAAAATGGAAGCGTTTGAAAAGTTGCTTGAAAAACTTGACGACAACGACGACATCCAAGAGTACTACCACAATGTTAATCTATAATGGTGAACTATGTTAATTTTAGGCATTGACCCAGGGCTGGCAACCGTCGGTTTTGGCTTGGTCGAAAAACAAAATTACAACTTTGAAGCAGTCGATTATGGCATTATATCCACCCCTAAAGACGATATATTTCCAGAAAGATTGCTTTCTATCTATAACGCAATGAACGCGCTTATCGACAAGTTTAAGCCCGACGCAATAGCGATTGAGGAGTTGTTTTTTACGAAAAATATAACCACAGGTATCCCCGTTAGCCACGCGCGTGGGGTTACGCTTTTGGCGTGTTACCAAAAGATGAAAAACATCTACGAGTACACTCCAATGCAAATAAAACTTGCGCTCACAGGCACGGGCGGCGCGGACAAACACCAAATGCAGTATATGACAAAAAGTATCCTGCGCCTGTCCGACATTCCGCGCCCCGACGACGCCGCCGACGCGCTCGCCGTCGCCATTTGCCACGGACAAACCAACCAGCAGTTGGTTGACAACTTGATAAGGTAATTTGCGCAACAAATATAGGTGTCTCGCTCGCGGTGCAGTTGCAAAACAGTAGTTGCTCGCGTGAGTGGTTCGCCGCTGTGTAACGGTTTTGAACGCCGCCCGCTTGAGTGTTTTTGCGAGACTTGACAGGGCAGGAGTTTAGTAGTTTTGCAGATTTTGAAGCGGGTTGGCGCACTGGCTCGTTTTGCGCGCGGCGGTGGGTTTGCGATTTGCTTTTGATAGGGTTGCGCAATTTATCTTAGTAAGGGTAAAAGTTATAATAAATAAACAATTTAGACGAACAAACTTAGGAGAATTATGATTAATTATATAGAGGGAAGGGTTGTTTCCAAAGTTGAGGGTTACGCCATCATTGAAAACAACGGGATTGGCTACGAAATTTGCGTTTCAAACACCACGCTCGTGCAGTTGCCGGCAATCGGCGAAACGGCGCACATTAACACCGTTATGCTCGTGAAAGAGGACGGAATTTCATTGTTTGGGTTTGCCACGCTTGAGGAAAAGGAACTTTTTAACAAACTGACGACGGTCAGCGGGGTTGGCGCAAAAAGCGCGCTCGCAATCCTGTCGAGCCAGTCGTACGCCTCGCTCATCGCGTGCATAATTAGCGGCGACTCAAACACGCTCTCAAAGGCGAAGGGAATTGGCAAAAAGACGGCAGAACGCATTGTTTTGGAACTCAAAGACAAGGTTAGCGCCGTTGACGCAATAACAGTGCGCGCGAACTGCATCGACGAGAGCAGTCTGCTCGTTAGACAGGATGTTGCCGACGCGATTGACTTGCTTGTCAGCCTCGGCATTCCGCCTGCGCACGCCACAACGCTCGTTAAGCGTTACGCAGAGGAGTATAAGACGGCTGAAGAACTTGTCAGCAAGGCACTGCAGAACTTGAATAACTAATTTTTTCGATAGCAGCAGTTTAGGGCGGCTAGATTTAGCAGAAAACAGACAAATTTAATCAGGAACGGCTGATTTTTATGTGAAAAGGGCTAGATTTAGTGAAAACAGTTAAATTTAATACAAAACGACTGAATATTAAACAACATGGAGGCGCGAAAAGCTAAAAGTTTATATAAAACGCCAATATGTGATTGCTATCGACAAAAGGGGTTAAGTTTCTAGCAGAAAATAAATGTTACTAAAAACAAAGGTTTTGAACTCAAAATTTTTGAAAACAACTTGCCGATGATAGGTTTTTCAATTAAACAAAAGGGCGGGGCAGAGAAAGCCGCCGCGCAATAGGGATTAGTATGGATTACGAAGATAACAGATTTATAACCAGCACAAAGAAAATGACCGATGTTGACGTGGAAAACAGCCTGCGCCCGACAACGCTCGAGGATTATGTAGGGCAGGAAAAACTTAAGCACAACCTGCGCATTTACATCGAGGCAGCCAAGTCTCGCAAAGAGTCGCTCGACCACGTGCTGCTTTTTGGGCCCCCAGGGCTAGGGAAAACAACACTTTCTCACATAATCGCGGGCGAACTTGGTACGCAACTCAAAATAACGAGCGGTCCCGCAATTGAACACGCCGCCGACCTTGCTGCGATTTTAACAAACCTCGGCAAAAACGACGTTTTGTTCATTGACGAAATTCACAGGCTCAACCGCGCCGTTGAGGAGATTTTGTACCCCGCAATGGAGGACTTTGCACTCGACTTTGTCGTCGGGAAGGGACCCAGCGCCCGCAGTATGCGCCTAAAAATACAACCGTTTACCTTAATTGGAGCGACAACCCGCGCGGGGATGATAACAGGGCCATTGCGCGACAGATTTGGGGTTTTGGCACGTCTTGAAATGTACAACGAGCGGGAACTTGCCGAAATTTTGCGCCGCAGTGCCAACATTTTGAACATACACATCGACGAGGACGCCAGCGTTGAAATCGCAAAACGCTCACGCGGAACTCCGCGACTTGCCAATCGCCTCTTGAAGCGTGTCCGCGACTTTGCGGAGGTTGTTGGGCAGGGCGTAATTGACCTAGAAATGGCGAAAAAAGCGCTCAATATGATGGAAGTTGACGAACTCGGGCTTGATTACACCGACCGCAAGATTTTGCGCACGATAATTGAGAAGTTTGACGGTGGCCCAGTCGGGCTTGATACGTTGTCAGCAGCGACAGGCGAGGAAGCGACCACGCTTGAGGATGTTTTTGAACCGTATTTGCTGCAACTTGCGTTTATCGCGAGAACCAACCGCGGACGCGTCGCACTGCCGCGCGCTTACGACCACTTGGGAATAAGTATCGACAGCGACAAAAAACAAGAACTTGAAGAACTTGAAAAACTTGTGCAGTCAGTTGACGAGGAGTAAAACCTCCGCGCCGCGACTTAATGAAATGATTTTATGAAATAAAAATAAACAATTAAATAAATTTAGTTGAGGATAACAATGAGAGAGAAAAACAAAAATTTCAGCTACGAAGTGGTGCACGAATGCGCGCAAACGGGCGCACGTATCGGTAAACTCACTACTCCACACGGCGTAATAGAAACGCCCGTATATATGCCTGTCGGCACGCAAGCTACAGTTAAAACAATGACACCTAAACAAGTAGAGGAGTGCGGCGCGCAAATTATTTTGGCAAACACCTACCACTTGTTTTTGCGCCCAGGTGAAGCGACCGTTAAAAAGGCGGGCGGGCTGCACAAGTTTATGAACTGGAACAAGCCAATTTTGACCGATAGCGGCGGTTATCAGGTTTTTTCGCTTACAACGATGAAAAAACGCAACGACGAAGGGGTTGAGTTCCGCTCACACATCAGCGGCGAGAAGAAGTTTATCACGCCCGAAAAGGCAATCCAAATCCAAAACGACTTGGGCGCGGACATAATTATGGCGTTCGACTCAAGTACCGAGTACGGGGAGAGTTACGAGAAAGCGAGAGAGTCAGACCGCATAACGCACCTTTGGTTGAAACGCTGCTTTGACGCGCACAAAAACGACAAGCAGGCGCTGTTTCCAATCGTGCAGGGCAATTTGTTTGACGACTTGCGTTTGAAGAGTTTGGAGCAATGTCTCGAGTACGCGTCCGACGGTATCGCGCTTGGCGGTTACGGTGTCGGCGAAAGTAAGCAACAAAAGTGGCACAGTATCGAAGTTATGATGCCGCATATTCCGAAGAACATCCCGCGTTACTTGATGGGGCACGGCAGCCCCGACTGCCTCATTGAGGGGGTTATCCGCGGCGTCGATATGTTTGACTGTGTCCAGCCAACCCGAATTGCGCGCACAGGTAGCGCCATAACTAGCGAGGGCAGGCTCGTCATCAGAAACGCAAAGTACAAAGAGGACTTTACACCAATCGACTCGACTTGCGATTGCTACACTTGTAAAAACTTCTCGCGCGCATACGTCCGCCACCTCATAAACGCAGATGAAGCGCTCGGCGGAACACTCCTTTCTATCCACAACATCCACTTCCTTTGCCACTTGATGGAAAAAATCAAGGATGCAATCCGTAACGACCGCCTTATGGACTTTAGAAACGAGTTCCTTGCAAAATACGACAAAAACCTGTTGTTTTAATTAGCGCAATTGCTTTTTGTGTATTTGTTTTGTATGTGCATTTTACATACCTGTTTTGTACGTATGTTTTGTATGCTCTTTATTTGTATTCATATTGCGCATTTGACTTGTATCCCCATTTGCATGTTTGGCTTGCGCATTTGACTTGTATACAAATTTTGTGTATCCATTTTGTATGCCCTATAATATATAAAAAAAACTAAGTAATCCGTCGTTGAATTACTTAGTTTTTTAATTTTTAATTTTTAATTTAATACTATAGTTGTCCCTGCATTACAAACTATAATTGTAGCCTGTCTTAGTACATATCAGGCATTTGAGGTGTCGCTGGCTTGTCATCCTCAGGGATTTCAGCAACAAGTGCCTCGGTTGTAAGCAACGTACTAGCGACGCTGCTAGCATTTTGAAGGGCAGAGCGTGTTACCTTAGTAGGGTCGATGATACCTGCGTCAATCATATCAACGTACTCGTTTTTGAGCGCGTCGAACCCAAAGTTAGGGTCAGCGTTTTCAAGAATTTTGTTAAGAATAACGCCGCCATCAAGCCCCGCGTTGCTTGCAATCTGCCTAATAGGCTCCTCAAGCGCGCGTACGATAATATTCGCACCCGTCTTTTCGTCTCCCTCAAGCGTCTGCGCAAACTTTTGCAGTTTTGGAATAACTTTCGCAAGGGCAGTACCGCCGCCTGCAACAATTCCTTCTTCAACCGCCGCTTTTGTAGCCGCAAGCGCGTCCTCAATTCGGAGTTTCTTTTCCTTCATCTCAACTTCAGTTGCCGCGCCAACATTGATTACCGCAACCCCGCCTGCAAGTTTCGCAAGTCTCTCTTGCAACTTTTCTTTGTCGTATTCGCTAGTTGTGTTTTGAATTTGTGCGCGAATGGACGCAACGCGCTTAGCAATATCCTCGCTAGACCCCGCGCCTTGAACGATAGTGGTGTTGTCCTTTGTAACCTTAACTTGCTTAGCAGTACCAAGGTTAGCAACGTGCGCGTCCTTAAGTTCAATGCCCATCTCGTCGCAAATAAGCGTAGCGTTTGTCAAAATAGCAATGTCCTCAAGCATAGCCTTGCGCCTGTCTCCAAACCCAGGGGCTTTAACCGCAACACAGCTAAACGTCCCGCGAAGTTTGTTCAAAATCAACGTCGAAAGCGCCTCGCCTTCAACATCCTCAGCAATAATCAAAAGAGGGCGTCCGCACTTAACAACTTCTTCCAAAAGTGGCAAGATTTCTTGAATGTTGCTAATCTTTTTGTCCGTAACCAAAATCATTGGCTCGTCAAGTTGCGCTTCCATTTTTTCCATATTTGTCGACATATAAGGGGAGCAGTAACCGCGGTCAAATTGCATACCTTCAACAATCTCAAGTTCGGTCTGCATAGTCTTACTTTCCTCAACCGTAATAACGCCATCCTTGCCGACTTTCTCCATCGCCTCAGAAACAAACTGCCCAACCGTCTCGTCTGCAGCAGAAATCGACGCAACCTGTGCAATCGCCTTGCTGTCCTCAACTTTCTTACTAATCCCTTGCAACTCGTCAACAACAAAGCCAACCGCCTTGTCAATACCTTTGCGCAAAATCATTGGATTAGCGCCCGCAGCAGTGTTCTTCATACCTTCGCGAATAATGCTCTGCGCAAGCAACGATGCAGTAGTCGTCCCGTCGCCCGCAACATCGTTGGTTTTAGTCGAAACTTCCTTAATAATCTGCGCACCCATATTCATAAATGGGTCTTTCAAATCAATTGCTTTTGCAATCGTAACGCCGTCGTTAGTGATAAGCGGCGTGCTAAACTTGTTGTCAATAACAACATTTCTTCCCTTAGGTCCAAGTGTTATTTTGACTGTATCCGCAAGCGTGTTAACGCCTTTTTCAAGCGCCTTTCTTGCTTCTTCACCATATAAAATTTGTTTTGCCATATAAATCCTCCAAAATTGTTTATTTAATATGTAACTCCACCTCCGCCTGCCAAGTAGGACAGTGGTGGAACGACTACAAATTAGTCGAAACTTGCAAGGGTTTCGAGCGCAGAAATAATTTGCACTTCATATTTTGAGCAAATCACATAAATGCAATACTTTGCGTCATGTGCGCCGTGCTTAAACTCCGCGTCTTAGTGTTTTTCGCGCCGCGTATAAGAGAGACTTGCGTACTTAACGTAGTCTAATGCCGCACGCGTGTCAAAAACGCCTCTCAGCACTGCGCTCCTTACAAAATTAGTCGATAAGCGCCAAAATATCGCTTTGCTTAATAATAATGTAGTCTTGGTTTTCAAAGTGAAATTCTGTTCCGCTGTATTTTGGGAATATAACCTTGTCGCCAACTTTTACTTTCATCTCAACTGTTTTTCCGTCAATAAGTCCGCCATCGCCAACGGCAACAACCGTAGCAACACAAGGTTTTTCTTGGTCGCTGCTTCTCAAAACGAACCCAAAAGACGTTGTTTTTTCCTCAATTTCAATCGGTTTAATAACGACTTTATCAAATAAAGGTTTAATGTTCATATAAATCATCTCCAAATAAAAATTGACACAAAATACTTTGTGCTTATAATATTATAACACTTTTTTTGCCAAAATCAATAAGATGTAACGCACTTTTTTGAAAAAATAGCGCGAATTTTCTAAAAAAAACTAGAATGTTGCACAAATGCTATAATATAGAATATTTTATTACTATTAAAGCATAAAATTTACTAAAATTGACAAAAAGCCAGCCGCCCCGCGCAAGTTACAAAAGTGGATTATATTTAAATAGGGAACCATAATATGGAGAAATTATGAACGAACTAGACATCTACGACAACTACCGCCTGCCATCTGCAAATGTTTCGCCAAAAAAGCAGAAAAAAGCAAAGAAAAAACACAAAATTCCGCGCCTGTTTGCGTTTTTTATGGTTCTATTCAGTTGCGCAACAGTGTTTTTCGTCGCAAACGCTTTTTCAAACATCCTCGCGTTTTCAACCGTCTCACTCTACAAAGCGAAGAGCGCAACAGCCAAGAGTTTTAACGTCTTTATGATAAACGTAAACAACTTTGAAACCGAGCAGGACGCGAAAAAATTTGCGAGCGAAATCAAACTTTCCGGCGGGGCAGGGTACGTTATGTACGACCTCGGCTACAACGTCATCGCGTCCGCCTACTTAAGTTCAACCGACGCCCAAAGCGTACTTGAAAAAGTAAAACTAACATACGATACCGCAACCGTCAAACTTGTCGAAATCAATCGCTGCGAACTTGAGAGTATAGTAGACGACGAGCAAGAAAACTGCGTCCAAAACGCTCTCGACATCTTCAAAAACACCTACAAAAACCTCTACGACCTCGCAGTCAAACTCGACACTAGTCAAGTAACAAGCGCGGAAGCTAAAGTTGAACTCACAACGCTGCTAGAGAGCGCCAGCGACATCTCCGCCAGTTTCCGCAACTACTCTTCAAAAATAACCGACACATCCTACTCACTCACGCAAGCAAAAATTAACCAAGTTGTAGGGCTACTAAACGACCTTGTCGAAAGTTCGCTAACCTCAACGCGCCTCTCGTCTCTTTTAAAAAACGCCCAAATTTCCGCGCTTATGCTGCAAAACGAACTCGCGCTGCTAATTGCTTAAGTTAATCAAATGATAAATAATAAAGTCAACCAATTATTTTGCGAAAAATGCCGAGTTTTGTAGGTTTTTGCTTGCAAAACTCGTTTTTATTGTGTTATAATTTGATATTATCAAATGTGTTTTGATAACCTTAATTTGTCAATAATAATGTTAGTTTGCAGTGTAAAACGCACGCAAAGGTTATAGAAATCTATAAATGGAGTGTTAAAATGGGAATTTTTGATTGGATGACTAAAGATACAGAAAGTGAAACTGAGCAAGAGCAAGAGCGCGAGCAAGTTTTGGAAAACTTAACCACCCCCGAGGACGAGGACGCGAAAAAACGCAAGCAGGCGTTTGAGCGCCTAACCCGCGGCGAGTCTCCGCTAAAAGAGGAGCCTGCGCCAACAGTTTTGCCAACAACAAACGAGACAACGCAAGGCTCGCAAGATGTGAGCGTTTTTAACATAAAAACCAACCAAGACCTCGACGTCGTGGTCGATTACGTAACTCGCGGAGAGCCGATTATCGCAAACCTCGCCAAAGTGCCTAAAAATGAGCAACAGCGCGTGCAAGATTTCTTGTCAGGCGTCGTGTTCGCATTGAACGCCAATATCAGCTTGCTTTTGCAAGATATGTACCTAATTACCCCAGAGGGTATTGTGATAAGGGATTAATTTTTAGTAGTTAAGCATTAAATTTTACCAATGAGAATTTTTAATAGTTTTAATAAAAAGTGGATTAATTTTTAATAAACAGCGATTAATTTTCGGGGGAAAGTGGTCGTTTTTATGATAAAATTATCAACAATTTGCTTAAAAAATGCCGCTGATTTATCATTAATTTGCTAAAAAATAACAAAACAATGGCAAAATACTTGACTTAGTTTTCAACTTATAGTATACTATTATCACAAAACCGCTATTAGGCGGTGCTAAAACAATTGTTACATTTGCGCTTTATGTGGAAAAGTTACGGGCGAACACCTTGCGATACTTGTTTAACTGTGCTTATTAAATCGTATAGCCGTCCGCAATCGAGTGTAGGTTGTTTTAGCGCTATAGGAGATTAGCTCAATTGGTAGAGCGCCGGTCTCCAAAACCGTAGGTTGGGAGTTCGATTCTCTCATCTCCTGCCAAATGCCCCCTCGCGGGGCTTTTGTTGTATTTGAGTGTGTTTTTTTCGCGCGGGTTACTCCGCGTTTTTTTTGTTGTTTTAATGCTCAAAAACTTGACAAAATGCAGTGGAATATACTATAATAAAAAAGAATAGAAATATTTAAGAATACAATTTAAAGGGGAACACCTAATGGAAATGATTTGGATTTGGCTCGCGATTGTTGCGGTCAGCTTAATAGTTGAGTTTCTAAGTTGGGACTTGACGTCCGTTTGGTTTGCCGTGGCAGGCTTGGTTTCGCTGATTTTGTCTGCAATCGACGGCATTTGTTGGGAAATCCAACTCGCCGTGTTCATCGTCTTGTCGGCGCTACTGCTGATATTTGTCAGGGGCATTTGCCGCAAATTGTTACTTAGAAACGCGAACACGAAAACAAACGTCGACTCACTCGTCGGGAGAAAGTTAAAACTCTTGAAAACAATCACTAAAGACGAGATAGGCGAAGTGAAAATTAACGGTGTCATCTGGAGCGCAGTAACTGAGGATGGCGAAACAATCAGTGCAGGCAGCGAGGTCGAGATTTTGAGAGTTGAGGGGAACAAAACCATCGTGAAACTCACTCAAACACCTGAGACCCGCGAAAAAACAATTGAAACGCCAAACGCCAACGCAGAAACGCCCGAAACGGCAGACTCGCGTGCAGCAGCGACAAAAACTAATGAGCCTCAAGCGTCCAAAACACCTGCAGCGCAGTCAGAGGAAACCACGACAGAGCAACCAACGAATAAAGACCAATAAACTAACAAACATTAAATAATGAGGAGTACAATATGAGCGCAATAGGAATTATATTTATCGTACTAGGCGTTATCGCACTCGCGATTTTGTGCGCAAGCGTCAGAGTTATCAGGCAATCGACGGCAGTAGTCGTTGAAAGACTAGGGAAGTACCACCGCACACTTGAAACGGGCGTGCACTTTATCATCCCGTTCTTTGATAAACCTAGCAGACCAATTTCACTCAAAGAAATGGTTGCAGACTTTAAGCCGCAGCCTGTTATCACTAAAGATAACGTTACAATGCAAATAGATACGGTCGTCTATTTTCAAATTACTGACCCAAAACTCTACACTTACGGCGTAGATAGACCACTTAACGCAATCGAGAACTTGACCGCAACCACCTTGCGTAACATCGTCGGAGAACTCGAACTTGATGAAACTCTCACAAGCCGTGATACCGTCAACACTAAAATGCGCCAAATTTTGGACGAAGCAACCGACCCTTGGGGCATTAAAATCAACCGTGTTGAACTTAAAAATATTCTTCCGCCACGCGACATACAAGACGCGATGGAAAAACAAATGCGCGCTGAACGTGAAAGACGTGAGGCAATCTTGCGCGCTGAGGGCGAAAAACGCTCCAGCATTTTGGTTGCCGAAGGCGAAAAACAAAGCAAGATTTTGAAAGCGGAGGCAGATAAACAAGCGGAAATTTTGAAAGCAGAAGCGGACAAGGAAGCGGAGATTTTGCGCGCCGAGGCGCAAAAAATTGCGTACATCAGTGAAGCGCAAGGTCAAGCAGAAGCTATTGAACTTATCACAAATGCTAAGGCGGACACCGCCTACATCACGCTGCAAGGGTTTGAGGCACTGAAGGCGCTCGCAAACGGCAACGCAACAAAAATAATTGTTCCTAGCGAAATCCAAAATGTCGCAGGGCTACTGACCAGCGTTACCGAAACCATAACCAACCCGCCTGCAGGGGATAAGGTTTCAACTCCAGCAGAAAAAACAACTAAAAAATCGACAAAATAATGCTTTGTCGCATTTTTTTAGTTTAAAACACACACGCTATAATATTAAAAATATGAAAATCAAATGCGAAAATTAAAACACGGCGCAAACGCGGAATTTATCTTTCAAATTTTGCAATGCTAATTGGCGCATTTGGCAGGGCAATACAACCCCAGCGATTGCGCAGTGTTAATTGCTATGAAATATCGTATTGAGCAATTGTAAATTTGCAATTTAAGAGATAATTGAAAATAAATTATACAGTTTATTAGTACAGTTAAAAAGTAGAGGTTAAAATGTTAAAATTATACAATACAGCCACAAAGAAAAAAGAAGAATTTAGACCAATCCACCCTAACGAGGTTACCGTTTATTCGTGCGGTATGACCGTTTATTCGCATCCGCATTTGGGGCATTTAAAGGCGTACCTTATGAGCGATATTTTGGTTAGATACCTGCGCGACTTAGGTTACAAGGTTAAGCACGTAATGAATGTTACCGACGTGGGGCACAACCTCGACGACGCGGACGACGCGGACGACAAAATGGAAGTGCGCGCGAAACAGGAAAATGTTACGCCGTGGGATATCGCGAGAAAGTACGAGAAGATGTTTTTCGACAACCTCAGTGAAATGAACGTTTCGCGTCCGACGGTTATAGCGCGCGCGACGGAGAATGTTCCGCATATGATTGAACTAATCAAGCGCCTTGAGCAAAATGGTTACGTCTACAGAACAAGCGTCGGCTTGCAGTTTGATACCGCGAAATTTCCTAAGTACGCGGAGTTTGCAAACCTTGATTTGGAAAACCAGCAAGCAGGCGCGCGTGTTGCGGTTGACGACGAACGCCACAACCCTTGGGACTTCGCGCTCTGGATACTCAATAAGCCAAACCACATTATGAAGTGGGACAGCCCTTGGGGCGTCGGCTACCCAGGTTGGCACATCGAGTGTAGCGCAATGTGTTTGCATTACCTCGGAGAGCAAGTCGACATCCACACGGGCGGGATTGAGCACATCAAAATCCACCACACAAACGAGATAGCACAAAGTGAGGGCGCAACAGGCAAGAAGTTTGTCAACTATTGGCTCCACAGTGGGCACTTAATGGCAGACGGCACAAAAATGAGTAAATCGCTCGGCAACGGGTACACAATGGACGACCTAAAATCGCGCGGTTATCATCCTCTCAGCCATAGATATATGTTACTGAAAGGGGACTACAAAAAGTCGTTCAACTTCACGTGGGAAAACATCTATAACGCGCAAAATGAACTCGTAAAAATTTGGCGCGCAGTCAGCGAAATTCTTAACGAAGTCGGCGGCAAAATTTTGGATAAATACCTCTCAAAATTCCAAGACGCGCTCGACGACGATCTCAATACATCGCTTGCCATAACCGAACTTTGGAACTTGATTAACAGCAAAGAAGCACCGCAAGATAAACTTGCAACACTCGCAAAGTTTGATAAAGTGCTTGGGCTCGACCTCGAAAACGCTGACTACCGCCTCAACGAACTTGAGGATTACCAAAACATTAGCCAACTTGATAAGCAAACTGCAAGATTGCTCCTAATTGAACGCGAGCAAGCGCGCAAAGACAAAGATTACGCCAAAGCAGACGAAATACGTAACAAAATCGACGCAATGGGCTTTGAAGTTTTGGATAGCAAAAATGGCTCGCAAGTCCGCCTCAAAGAGTTCGGCAAATTAAATTAATCATTTATATTTTAATTGTTAATTAATATTTTAATAAAGTATGTAAACATTTGTATAGAACAAAAAAACAGCTGCGCTAAAATTGTACAGCTGTTTTTTATTTGTATAATAAAGGTCAAAATTAATCACATAATAAAGGTTGAGCGGGGCAATAAAGCTGCAATTAGTTACCCAACTGAGGTTGATGCAACTAATAGGCGCAAAAATTAATTAAATACATTGAAAATTTAATTAATTTATCACATATTTGATTTTTATTTGATTAATCGTTAGTTTATCGTGCCAATTTATCTTAAACTCAAATTTCTTTGGGTTTATTTTTTAAATCGGTTTTGTATGTTCAAAAATCCCTCAAGTGTTGCGGTTGGGTTAGGGCTGTCTACGACAAACTCGCCGCTTACGCCTGAATATTTTTGTTTTATGCGTTCTACATGCGCTAGTTTCTGCTCGGTTTCGTCTGCGATACCTGTTGCATTCATTACGCAGCTAAATTCGCCAATCGCGCCAATTTTGCTATTTGAGCAAGCCATATTGTTTGAAACCGCCGCGCCGCCAGTTGTACCTGCGCAAGCCAAGTTGGTGGCATTTAAACTATTTTGCGTATCATTCGTTGCGTTTGCGGTTACGCCCGATGTCCCGCCAGTGTTGCTGCCAACTGCGCCAGCAGTACAAGGTAGCGTTGTCGTGCTAGTCGCGCCCGTCAAGCGGTTTTTCCTTAAATTCGCTTCCGCAATGGCGAGTTCTGCAACCTTAAGTTTTGGCTTGCGACGCAGTAGGGTAAAGTACCCGCTAGAAACGGCAAGTTTCTCAATATTTGGCGTTTTTGACATATCAATTCCTTGTGCAACACAAGGCGCGTACGCAATAATTATACTCGGGCCATCGTGCGCCATAGCCTCTTTAAACGCAGTTAGTGCCTGATTAGGATTTGCCCCAATGCAAACCTTCGCTACATAAACGTTGTCGTACTGCATAGCAATTCCGGCGAGGTCTTTCTTCTGTGTTTTCTTGCCACCTTGCGCAAACTTTGCCACCGCGCCATAAGGCGTCGCCTTCGACGCTTGCCCACCTGTATTTGAGTAAACCTCGGTATCCAGCACTAAAATGTTAACATTTTTATCACTCGCCAAAACGTGGTCAAGTCCGCCAAAACCAATGTCGTACGCCCAACCATCTCCGCCGATTATCCAGACGTTTTTAGGCATAATCGCGTCATAAACGCCCTGTAAACGCTTGATTTTTTGTACGGTTTCCGTCGCCGCGCCGTTAAGTTCGCCGTCGCTCAACGCAAGGTAATTATTGTAAAATTTTAGTCGCTCAACGCAAAGTTTCTTTAATTTAAAGAAAACTTTTTTGCACTCGTCAAAACTATCTTCGTTTGAAACAAACTCGGTAAATAAATCCGCAAACTTTTGGTCGTTCGCTGACAATTCGCAAAGCAGGTTTCTCGCCTCTGCGCGCCTAATTTCGTACGCCGTGCGTATCCCTAAGCCAAACTCAGCGTTATCCTCGAAAAGCGAGTTCGCCCACGCAACCCCCAGCCCGTCCTTTGACTTTGTGTAAGGGCAGGAAGGGTACGAACCGCCCCAAATGCTCGAGCAACCCGTCGCGTTAGCAATTAGCATACTCTCGCCGCAAAGTTGCGTCAACAACTTAACATAAGCCGTTTGCCCACAACCCGCGCACGCACCACTAAACTCAAGCAGCGGCTTTTGAAATTGTGTGTTTTTAATTGAATTATTGTTTTGAACTTGTAGCGCGTTTATTTTCTCAAATTTGCCGTAATTTTCCAGCGCGCCGTCCAAAACATCCTCCGCGCGTTCCATAGTGATAGCCTTGTTTTTAGCAGGGCAAACGCAAGCACAGTTTCCGCACCCCGTGCAGTCAAGCGGGGAAACCGCCAAGCAAAACTTCCCGCGCCCCTTAACAAAACTAGGCTTGCTCTCCGCCCCGCGGTCGTTGCGCGTCTCTTTAGCGCGCAAACAAGCGTGCGGACAAACCAGCGAGCAAAGGTTGCACTCAATGCAGTTTTCTTTGTGCCACTTAGGCAAATCCGTCGCAATCCCGCGTTTTTCAAACTGCGCCGTCGCAATCGGAACGCTCCCATCCGCGCTAAATTTAGAAACGGCGATTTTTTGCCCCTGCAACTTCGCCATAGGGCGCATAATATCCCTGCAGAACGCCGTCGTTCTCTGCGTTTTCTCAGTGCTACTCGTCCCAACTAGACTTGAGTAGTCAACCTCGATAACATTTTCCGCGCCGAACTCAATCGCGCTAATGTTTGCCTTAACAACATCTTCGCCAAACTTTGAGTACGACTTTTTAATTTGTTCCGCCATTTTTGTTTTCGCCTCATCAAACGGCATAATATCTGCAAGTTTGAAGAACGCGCTTTGCATAATAATGTTGATTTTATTTTTTAGCCCAAGCTGTTTCGCGCCCGCAAACGCGTCAACGATGTAAAATTTCGCGTTCTTTTCTTTGAGTGCCGCAACAAAATAATCGGGCAAAAACTCGTCAAGTTGCGAAATTGCGAAAGGACAGTTGAGTAAAACTGTTCCATTTTGCGCCAAATACTGCAAAACATCCACTTTTGCAACAAAACTAAAGTTGTGAACCGCAACAAATCCCGCGTTGTCAATCTGGTACGGCGCAGAGATTGGGTCTTTGCCAAAACGCAAGTGGCTGACCGTCATACTCCCGCTTTTTTTGGAGTCATAAACAAAGTATGCCTGTGAATGCAACCCCGCCGAACCAATGATTTTTGCGCTGTTTTTGTTTGCGCTGATTGTTCCGTCGCCCCCAATCCCAAAGAAAACACACTCTTTCGTACCGTCCTCAAGTTTGAACGAGTTGTCGACATTAAGCGACAGGTAAGTAACGTCGTCTTTAATCCCAACCGTAAACGATTTTTTAGGTCGCGCTTTCATTAAATTGTCAAAAACTGCTTTCGCCATCGCAGGGTTAAACTCGCAACTTCCAAGCCCGTAACGCCCGCCAATAACCCTAATTTTCCTGCGCTCTTGCATTAGGGCAGTGCAAACATCGGTGTAAAGCGGTTCGCCTAGCGCGCCGCATTCCTTTGTCCTGTCCAAAACCGCGATTTTCTTGACCGACTTAGGCAGTTTACTAACAAAATACTTCGCGTCAAACGGGCGGTAAAGCCTTACGCACAAAACGCCCACTTTGTAGCCCATAGTGTTGAGTTTATCTGCCGTTTTTCTCAAAACTTCCGTTCCGCTACCCATACAAACAACCACATACTCCGCGTTGTCGTCCCCATAGTAGTCGAAAATGTGGTATTCGCGTCCGCAAATCTCCTTGAGTTTGCTAAACTCGCCCTCAACTATCGCACTCGCACTTTGGTAGTACGGGTTGCAACTCTCGCGGTTAGCAAAGAAAACGTCCGCACTCTGGCTCGTCCCATACATCTTAGGGTCGGAGTTAGAAAGTGCCTTTAACTTAAACGCGTTGATTTTGTCAAAGTCAATCATTTTCTTGATGTCGCGGTCGCTAAGTTCAACAATTTCATTGACCTCGTGGCTCGTCCTAAACCCGTCGAAAAAGTGGAGGAAGGGAAGGCTCGCTTTAAGCGTTGCAGAGTGCGAAACCATCGCAAAATCTTGCGCCTCTTGTACCGACGCGCTAGCAAGCATACAAAACCCTGTCCCGCGTGTCGCCATAACATCCGAGTGGTCGCCAAATATACTCAGCGCGTGTGTCGCAAGTGCGCGCGCAGATACGTGAATAACGCAAGGCAACTGCTCGCCCGCAATCTTGTACATATCCGGAACCATCAATAAAAGCCCCTGACTTGCAGTAAAAGTGGTCGCCAAAACTCCCGCACGCAAGTTTCCGTGCAGCGCGCCCGCAACGCCCGCCTCTGATTGCATTTCGTACACGTTCAAAGGTTGCCCAAAAATGTTTTTCTTGCGCTGTGTCGCCCACGTGTCGCAAAGTTCTGCCATAGTACTAGAAGGCGTGATAGGGTAAATCGGCGCGCACTCACTCACTTTGTACGCAATGTTTGCGCAAGCAGTGTTGCCGTCCATTGTTACAAAGGTAGGGGCAGTCGAAGTTTGCGCAGAATTTACGCGATTGTTCTGTATCAAGCACGCCTTTGAATTGTCCGCAGACTTCAAAAGGTTGGTGTTTTTAATGTTATTAGTGTTTTTGTTGTTTTTATGTTTGTTTTTGTTTTTATTTTTGCTCATAATTATTCGTCCTTTAACTTATATTATTATATATAAATTTTAACTTTTAAGCAAGCAAATTAGGGCGTTTTGTAAAATATGAAAAACCTCCTCACGACTATTGACAAAAATTAATAATTAGTGTATAATAATAACGAAAAAGGGGAAAGGTGTTATATGAATTTACTTGAGTATAAGAGAGACAACCACAACAAAGACTATTTTAGAGCGGTTCGTAACGACAATAGTATGGCTAAAAAAGTCGGTACTTATGCCGTTTCTTCCGTAATCGTCGGCGGCTTGGCTGGCGCAGTCTTTTTGTTTCCTGCAATTGCGCCAATTGTCGCTTCTCCAACATTACTTACAGCGTTGGCTTATAGCGGAAACTTGGTTTTAGCAGGGGTTGCAGGCGGCGCAGGCTACGGACTCCACCGCGCAGTTATGCATAAGGACAACAAACTTTCAAAAGCAGAAAAGAGTATTGAGAAAGCCGCTAAAATTGAGAAGAAACTCAACAAGTACAGAGATGGCGACAGGGACAACATCAGCGACCGTAAGTATTCAAAACTTACTAGACAGCGCGACAGGAAGCTTATGTACTTTGATACCGTCCACGACATCTATCACAGGAAGGTCGACAAGTTGGCTACAAAACTTGGCTACAAACTTAGCGACGGGTACATCAAGGATAGGACGGCAAAGCCATTTGTTGCCGAAACCGACACTGCGAAACTCGCGCAAGTTGGCTCAAACGCTTGGATGAACGCCCGCAGAGAAAAGAAACTTATTAAGAGTTTTGAAAAACTCGACGACTTGCACGAGGATTACCTTGACTACCTCGGCATTTCGGGGAACGACCTTTCCGTTGTCGAAGATTACAGCAACAACTTAGACAAGCGCCGCATTATCAATCGCACACGCCGCGGGTTGACCACTTTGAAAAATAAGGTTTACAACCCAGAGTCTGCAGCAGAGAGAGCAAAGAGAAAGGCTGAGCGCGAAGCAGAGAAGGAGCGCACACGCGAAGATAAGGATCGCGCTCGCGAGGACAAAGACCGTGCACGCGGGGAAGAGAAAGAGAAAAAGGACACTGCGCGAAGAACAAGGCAAGAAACGCGCGAAGAAGAGAGAAACAAGAAGAAAGAAGAAAAAGAACGTGCTCGTGAAGAGAAAGAACGCGCTCGCGAAGAACAAAAGGCAAAAAGAAAAGAGGAAAAAGACAAGCGCCGCAACGAGAAAGAAACAGGCTACGATTATTACGACTTTGACAAGTATAATAGAGAAGAAGAGGCAGGGTTTGGCGCAGTTGCTCCACAATTTGTTAAAAGTTTTAACGAAATGTCGATTTTCGACCAAATGGTAATAGCACTTGGAAAACAAGAAATGAGCGACCCACGCGTTGGGCTTGTTAGATACAACAACGGCACAATGGAGTGTATCCAGCCTAGATATGCGTTTGACGCGCTTTCGACTAAGGGCGGATATTTGAGAGCATTGAAAAAGGAATCTGTTTCTTATGCTCCGTTCCCAATTAGTGAAAAGGTTTCGGGCGAGGACGCAACAAAGTACTATGAAAAGGCTGTCGGCGATGAAGCTGGCGAAAAAATGGAAAACATTGACAAGGCGCTAATCAAAATGAATAAACAGTTTGAGAAATGCGAAGAGTATCTTGACGCGCAGGGTGTTGATACAAGAGCGCAAAACTCCGAAATTTTGGTGCAACTTGACTTTGATAACCCTAAATACTCAACTCACAGGACTTTTGACGACGTACAAAAGGCGATTGCGTACACCCAGTTTGTTGAAGCAACAGCTAGGCGCCAAATGCAAGGCGAAAACTGCGACGCCTACCGCATTACGACTTGGTCAAAAGAGGGCGACAATGCGTACACTGTTACGTTGCCTTTCTGCGGGGTTGTTACTGACAAACAGTCAATGAAAGAGGACAAAACCCGATTTAACGGTGCGTTGATTGACGAGGTGTACAACTTGTACAGGAACGAGTACATCTTCCACGGACAAAAGACAAAGGCTCCAACAGCCGACATTATTAAGACTATCTACGACGCAGTCGGCGAGAATGTTTCCGAAAAGACAATCGCTGATAGACTTAGAGTCTTGACTGAACAGGTTGCGGCAAGCGCAATCTATATGGAGAACGAGACGTTCCGTAAACGTGCAGAAGAGTTTAACGAAATGCACGCAGGACGCGACTCATCGCACGCTTCGCTGTAATTTAAGGGGAGCTGCGCGGGGCTAAAAATACGCGTACAGTAAAAGTTTAAAAACGCGAAACGACGGCGGTTCGAGTACTTGAAAATTGTTTGAGTACTTGAAAAATGTTTGAATGCTGGATAATCAAGAATACTTGAATATGTAAAAGGGCAAATCTTGTAAAACGCAAGAGGTGCCCTTTTTGTAGGGCGGTTAACTAAGTTGGGATGAATAAGGAAATATCTAATGGACTTAGCCTTTATATTGTTAAATGCTAAACAGTTAAGGCGCAACTTGAATAGTACATTTGTTGTGCTCTAATATTTGATATGTCAAGGTTTTGCTAATTAAGACTTGGGGCGCCGTGGCGTCGTTTCCCGCAGAGTTGATAATAACAAAAATAATTAAACAATTTTTTAAAAACGCTTGCAATACGGCAAAAATTGTGTTATAATCTTTGCAATGACTTCGGGCGGTCCGCTATAGGCACAACTTTTGTGTGGTATATGACCTAATCTATAAGAACGCTAATATTTGTAGGAGGTGAAAAGTCATGAACATAATCGACGTATTAGAAAAAGAAAGCCTTAAATCTAATGTTGCAGACTTTAAGGTTGGAGATACAGTTAAGGTATACGCTAAGATTGTTGAAGGTGATAAGGAACGTATTCAAGTTTTTGAAGGCGACGTAATCGCTAGAAAGAATGGTAGCGTTCGTGAAACTTTTACTGTTAGACGTATTTCTTACGGCGTTGGAGTGGAAAGAACATTCCTCGTTCACTCCCCAAGAATCGAGAAAATCGAAGTGGTTAGACAAGGTAAAGTTCGTAGAGCGAAACTTCACTATCTTCGTAACCGCACTGGGAAGAAAGCTAAAATTAAAACACTCATTAAATAGTTTGTTTATCAGCACATATTTGTGCTGTTTTTTTATACATTGTCAAATGTTGGGGGCGAATAATTAAGTAAATATTAATAAAAACTTTATAATGTACGCTAAATTAGTGATTAGTTGTATTTGCGATTAGTTAAATTTGTTGTTTAATAAGAAAAAAGTATCAAGCGGTTCAAAATGTTTGATATTTTTTTCTTGTTGTGGTACAATAAAATTGCATAAAATATTTTTGATAGAAGTTGTATTCTGTCAAAATTGGGAAGATAAAACAAGGAGAATATTATGGAAAATACTAGGTTAAAGCGATTTTATGTAGTATTCACGCTTTACGCAATGGTAATTTCACTTTGTTGCATACTGTGTGCGACAAAGAAAGAATTTAGTATTTCTGCAGGCGGCCCCACAACTGGTACTTTCTACACCAACGCCCGCGCGTATGTTGCAGGAGGTGGAACAATGGACGCAACCACGGGACAGATAACAGGGACTGTTAACCCACTCTTCAAAACGGGGGGGGGGGGGGTAGATGTTGAAGTATTAGCAGATTTACAAAAAATTATTAAAACAAACCAAGTTTTGGGCACGAAAAAACCAGTAAATTCGGGGAAAAGTGTTGCATA
>CAZSGM010000006.1:0-2632 GCA_964606505.1 uncultured Lachnospiraceae bacterium
AAAAAACATTGTTAAACCAATGTAAAATCCTTTGTAAAAACTGAAACAAAAAAAAAGAACAAAGGAGAAAATTAAAAATGCAAAAAGTTTCAAAACAAAGTCTTGCAATGATTGCCCTTTCAATCTTACTCGCAATCTCAATTGCCTTGACATTCACATTCGCTGCAACAAACAATAGTAAAACAGCAACTGGGTCAATTCAATTTAGTGGTGAAAAATATGTAACTCTAACTGATGGTGGCGATGCAGTAACTATTGATAGTGACGGTAATGCAACAATTACTTTTGCTCAATCTGATTTTGATTTGAGTCAAAATTCATCTACTGGCGTTGTTAGTGCAACCTCCAACTCAAGTGCGCTTACTAAACTTGGGCAAGTTGGAATTACATTCTCAAATGCTACAAGCGCTGAAGCAACAATTACTTTCACGAATAACACTGCTAGTAGTGGAAACGTCATAACTGTAACAACTAAAACACCTAGCACTACAACGGTTGCTGCTGGTGGAAAAGTTACAACATTAACACTTGCAAGTTATATCGAAAGTTTGGCTGTTAGCGAAGTAACTGCAAATGAATTTACATTTACTGTAACAATTGCATTAAACTAATGTTAAAAAAATACCTCATTGATTAAACTCAATGAGTATTTTTTTTAGCACAAAAAGCATAATTATTGTTAAATAATCAACAAAAAAATCTTAGGAATTTCCTAAGATTTTTTGTTATTAAGCATTAGCTGGTGCGATTGAAGCAGTTACTACAAATGTAACAGAATCAGTCATTTGTGCTGTTGTAAGCGAAATGTTTGTGATTAACTCTTTAAGATTTTTTGTTATTGTTCCACTATTTGCATCCCCAGAAGCTAATGTTCCAGTTACTTCTGAAAACGTAACACCAGTAGCAGTTGCCATAGAAATTGAATAGTTCAATGTAGTTGTAGCGGTGTTTGTAATTGTAACGCTAATATCTTCCAATTTAGTTTTACCAGTATCATTTAAAGTTGCTCCAGCTGATGTTACATTAAAATCAGCGTTTACCAATGTAAATGTGGTGTTTCCATCGTTAACAGTTCCACCAGACCAAGCGACTGTAGCTTCACCACTAAAAGTAATAGTACCAGTCGCTGTTTTGCTAGCAGTAAGACCAGCGAATGTGAATGTCAAGGCAATTGAGATTGCTAGTAAAATTGAGAGGGCAATCATTGCAAGACTTTGTTTTGAAACTTTTTGCATTTTTAATTTTCTCCTTTGTTTTTTTTGTTTCAGTTTTTACAAAGGATTTTACATTGGTTTAACAATGTTTTTTAATCCGCAATTTTTTGCGTTTTTTATAAAGGATAGTTCCCAGTTTCAAAGCAATTTTTTTGCAAAGGATAGTGCCCCGAGTTTTTCGTGTTTAAGCAGTTAGTATCTTATAGTTTCAACAAAGGATGATGTGCCAGTTTTAAGCGCTTTTTAATCCACAATTTCCTGATGTCATTACAAAAGAATAGTTGGGCAAAGATTTCCACTTTATTTTGCAGAGGCGATTGCTTGGAGTTCGGCGAGGTTGGCGGACTGGACGTGGTCAATTTTGTCGCCGCCTAAAAAACTGTATTTTGTCGCGGCTGACTCAAACAAGACAAACAATTTGCCGTCCCTGCAAACTATCCCTTCCGACATTGGTGGCGCGGTTATTGTGGTCTGCAAGTTGCCCGAACTAAGCACCTGCAGCGGCAGCGTGGCGCCGTCTACAACAATTTCATTCTGCTCCAAAAGTTTGTAGTCGCTGTAAAGGTTAATTTTCGACTCAGCGTAAATGTTTGACATCGAAAGCAAAACGCGTCCGTCGTTCAAAACCGCCATACCCTGCACGAGTTTTGGCAGCGAGAGCGCACGCATTGGCGTCGCCGCAAGCCCTGTTTCGGAGGCATTGTCGAACGGATAGAAAACCGCCAGCGCGTAGTTGGTTTCGGTTGCGGAAACTGTTACGTGGTGGGTCGGGTCGGTTTCAAACAGGTACGGATAGTAGTATTCGCCGACCCAGAGCCCGTTTTCGTCCGCGCAACAAAAGTCGGCACAGGTTGACGTTTGCACAACCGCTTGTGTCGGCACGCTCCCTCCATTTTTTGCCCCGTGCGCAGTCTCAAGGCTAAACCGCAGCACACAGCCATTAGTTGCGATGTAACCCCACGCGCCCGCGGTTGCAATCCCGCCAAAGTGCCCGCGCGACAGGACGCCACCGTCCACAGTGCCACCGTCCACGGAGAGTGTGAAATACCTGTGTCGGTTTTGCGCTGCGTCAACAACATAAATGCGCGAGTCCGACCCGTCAGCCATATACCCGCTCAGCAAAAACGCGTCCTGTTCCTCGTCGTAACATAACCCTTGCGGAATAAACCCCTCGTTCAAGTCGGGGATTTCAAACGCGTTCGCCGCGACTTGCGACCACATATTGCCAACCTGCGGCGGTTGCGGCAGCTCCTCGGTTTTCCCGCACGCTGCGAACATACACGCGGTTGAAATGATTACGCTAAGCGCCAACATTAAATTAAAAAAACTCTTCCTCATTTCTCTTCTCGTTCCCTTCCTTTGGTTTCCTTTGGTTTCCTTTGGTTTCCTTTGGTTTCCTTTGGTTTCCTTTGGTTTCC
>CAZSGM010000006.1:2732-109837 GCA_964606505.1 uncultured Lachnospiraceae bacterium
TTTCCTTTGGTTTCCTTTGGTTTCCTTTGGTTTCCTTTGGTTTCCTTTGGTTTCCTTTGGTTTCCGCGCGCGCTTTTGCACCCTCTAATTTTCTTTTTGTTTGCAATTATCTCTTGTTGCAATACTACCTGCTGCTACTGCACGCGCGCGCATTTACATGCTCTTCACGGTTGTTACTACTAAACTCACGCTACCCCCTCACACACACATTGCTCCCTCATTTTACCCACGTACGCATAATCGCCCCACACTTTCGCCGTTTCTCCACACTTTCGCCTCTATCCACATTGCTGCACACAGCGGCTGCTGCCCTTGAACCACCTGCGCCGCCCTACGTGCCGATACGTTCGCGCTATCCACGCAGCAACCATTGCAATTTGCAATGCGTTTGTTTTCAATGTATTAATATGATAGCAAATTAATCTCGATAACGCAACTCAATGGACGAAAAATTGCACATTGGGGGAGCGCATTCTAACGTTTTTTTGATATTAATGCAGCGTTTTACTCTGTGTCCCTCACTAACTTGTTGTAAATTTTTTCGCAAAATCCTACCTTTAACAAAACATAAAAAATTACGCTCAACACTACACACCGAAAAATCCACAAATTTGCACCATTTTGCGCTATTTCGAACGATAAAATCGATGAAATTACATTAATAACGCGCCATATGCCGCACGCGGCGCTTACTACTCAACAAAGAAAAGGTCGGAGAAATAAATTCTTCAACCTTTTTTAATATTCCTTAATAATATCAACCTTTTAAATAACAATCCAATTGTTGACGCCTGAAGGGGCGGTTATGTCGATGTCGATTGTCGTGTCGGCGGTCGGAGTAAGGGTTTTCTTGTTTGTCGACTCGGCATCAATTGTTGTTACCATATAGAGTTTGTAGTTTATCATTATGGTAAAGGCTTTGTTTTTGTCGACTTCAAAGGTTACCGTGCTGCCGTTTCGGACAACAAACTGGTTGACGAGGTTCCCCAACTCGTCAAAGCGGTAGATTATGAACTGGTCAACTGCAGCAGTTGCGCCGCTCGCCGCACCCGCGCCGCTCGTGCCTGTGGTTGTTCCCGAGGTGGAGCCGCTAAGGTTAGTGGTTACGTTGAGGGTTATATTCAAGATTGGCTCAACATAAAATTGTCTCAAAATTGGATAGTCTGTTCCTTCGTTCGGAATAATCCAAATTGTGTCAAAATCCCATCTGTAGGCTGTAGTGTTATTCCACTTGAACGTAATCGCCGAAGTATCGCTTGGTGTATACGCCTCATCTTTTATATATGTCTCTTTCAATTTTAGTCCGTCTATATTTGCGTTGCTCGTCGGCAAAGCGTACAAGCCACTTGAAGACGATATATCTTTTGCGTCAACCCCAACTATAACGCAATTGTAACTAGAACTAGAAAATTTTGTTACATTAGACACTGTTGAGGGATAGCCGTCTATAACCAGTACGCAGTTATTTCCATTGAGCCAATAAGCCGCGGTGCTAGATGACACAGAAAAACTACTTAAATTTACTTTTGCATAACTATTCGACGCTCCTTTGCCGCAAATTATTCCGCAATAATTTCCCTCGCCCTTTTCAAGTTCAATTTTTGATGTTGAATACATCTCGATATAGCATTTAGAAACACTTGCATCGCCCGCAATCCCCCCAACGTACAAGATAGCGGCACTACCCCCCTTAATGAACGCGTCCAGTATACCAACATAACTACATCCAATCACATTTTGGGCTTTACCAACAATCCCGCCAAAATATCCATACGGAATTTTTTGAGGGTTATTAAATATTGCATCTCCAGCAAAAGAGCAGTTGCTAATCGTTGAATTATTTGCATATCCAACTATCCCGCCAATAAACCCTCGTGAAACAGCGTTTGTTGCACTTGTGCCATCAAAGGTAATTTTATTTACAATAATTTTGACATTTTGAATTATCCCGTACGCGCTCGCGCCAGTCCCTCCCCCGTTAACATATCCAAACAGCATTCCATAATAAAGCGTTGCAGCTTTAGCCGTAATATCGTTTAATGATTTTGTTATTTCGCCTTGAAAAGTTATTGTTTTACCGTTCCCATCAAAGATACCAGAAAAATAACAGCTAGAACAATTTGTCCCTGTTGGGTCGCAGGCGATTGGCGTCCATTTTGTTGCTGCAGAACCCGTGCCAGTGAGGTCGGCGGCTGCTATTGTTATATTGGCTGTCAACTTAAAATATACGCCTTGATAATGGTTGTAAGTTGTTCCACTTGTTGGCGTGTTGCAGGCGGTTGAAAGAGCGAGTAGGTCGGCGTATGTTCCTATTTGATACGGGTCGGTTTGCGTGCCGCTACCGCTCCAAGGTGAACCTTCCGCTGAAGCCGTTTCAACTGTAGGCGCAACTTTTAAACCTCCGTTACTTCCACCACTGCAGCCGACCCCTGCTACAACCGCGAGGCACACGACAAACAAGAAAAGCCACAAACAAATTTTTGTCGTAGCGAAACACTTTGTCGTGCAACTCTTGTAGCCGTTGTCGTTTTTATAATTTGCACTGTTATTGCAACTTGCATTTTTATAACTATTTTTTAATGAAGCGAAATTTTTATTATTTAAATAATTATCATTTACTTTTGCATTTATATTTTCTAAATAATTTTCATTTGTATTACTAATTTTAGTAAAATCATTTTTCAAAGAAAATTCATTATTATTTTTGCTATTTTTTATAGTTTTTTTATTATTTTCGCAATTTTGCGAAATTTGCAAAAAACGAGGGTTATCTTGCATATTTTTGCAGGTATCCTCATTACTTTGAGCAGTTAAGCTGCCATTTTTAGCAACTAAATACCCCCCCCCCCCCAACTTTTTCACGTTTTCCAACTCACTTTTGTTCATAATAAAAATCGCTCCTTTTTATCCCTTATTTTTAGCATTTTTCGCCGCTTTTATGTGTTAATAACATACATAATCGCGCAAACCTCACACAAAAATAAGTTAACATTTTATTTTAATTCTACAAAGCAATTATACACAATTTAAATATTTTTTTCAACTCATTTGCACCCTATTTACAAACTTTTTTATTTTCCCGCAATTACTCCCCACGCACAAACAAACCTCGCCAACCCACTTGCACGCAAACAAAAAAAACTAAGCAATCCAATATAATGAACTACTTAGTTTTCAAATTATACATTTATTATAAAGATACATTTATCCCTATTGCCACAGGGGTTAACGCACCTAACAACTAAAGCGTTTTATTTGCTTGCCTCAGCGTCGGAAAAACTCCAAACGCCGTCGTTGTTTTCAAGGTAGAACTTAGTTTTTCCGTCTTTATCCATAAGTTTAACTTCGTACTTGTTTGCGTTAACTTTTTTAATTTCGTACTTAGTTTTTGTTGTGCCGTCTTTAAGTGTGATTTCAAGTTGTTCCTTTCCATCTTCGTTTTCAAACTCTACTTCAACACTTTCAGTAACTCCACCAAACTTTGTTGTGTACTTGAACTCGATTTCGTCATTTTCGGTTTCTTGTTCAATAAGCACGTATTCAGTAAGTTTTGTCAAGTCGATTCCGTCGATTGCGTCGGTGTCAGCAGCAAAAAGTTCATCTTGCGCAAAAATCAATTTAAGTTCGTTTTCAACTTCGGTTTTGTCCTTTTTGCTCTCGCTTTCAATTTCTCTTGAACCAACTACATTGTAAATAGTTTCATCCGAACCACTTCCCTTAACAACTTTACCATACAAGAACGAAGTTGTTTCAGTTTCAATCTTTTTGTCGTCGATTTCTTCCTCAGTCCCCTCAACTACTTCGTTGTAGTACATAACATAACTTTCATTCAAAACGGTGATAGAAAGTTTCTTTGAATATTCTCCAAACTTTGCAACCTCGTCATCAGTTGGAGCACCTTCGGTTGGATGAATACCATTTTGCAACATCCCCTCAAACATAATAGTGTATTCTTTGATTGTGTTTTTTGTTTCGTCCGAAACAGTCGCCCTTGACTTAGCCGCAGTTGCGTTAGCCTCCAAGTAGTTCGTAGCCGAAACCATCCCCATTGCAAAAACGTTGCTCGTTTCAAGGCTTACTTTAGAGTCGTCTTTCCCGCATGCAGAAAAAACAAACAAAGTGCTAACAAGGCAAAGCGCCATCGCAATAGTACAAATAAGTTTTCTTGTTTTAACCATATTTTAATCCTCCTTGCATATAGATAGCATAAAAACAATAAAATACCAAATGATTTTATGTGTTTTTTCGATTTTTATGCTAAAACTTTCAACTTTACCTCATTTTTAGGTTTTTTTCGCATTTTTATCAAAGTTGCTATGCTTAAATGACGGCAACCCCATAAACGTGCTTTTCGGTTTCAACGATAATTTTCTCCATCGTGCGAACAACATTTACTGGGTCAATCCCAACCGCCGTTTCGCCGGAAAGCATAGTTGCGGTTGCCTCTTCATAAATGGCGGTCGCAACATCATTGACTTCCGCCCGCGTTGGACGCGTCGAGTTAATCATACTCTCGAGCATTTCGGTTGCAACAATGCAGCATTTGCGGCTGACATTGCAGAGCGAAATCAGTTTCTTTTGTATAGGTGGGATTTTTTCAAGCGGGATTTCCACGCCCAAATCCCCACGCGCAACCATAACGCCGTCGCACTCTGACAAAATCTCCTCAATGTTTTCCACGCCGCTCGCGTTTTCGATTTTCGCAATCAACTTAATGTTTTTCGCGCCGTTCTTAGCCAAAAACTCCTTGACGTCGCGCACATTTTGGGCGCAACTCACAAACGACATCGCAAGGTAGTCGGCGTTGTTGTCAATCGCAAACAATAAATCGCGCTCGTCCTTTTCGGATATATACGGAACGCTCGGCACAACGTTCGGCACATTCAACCCCTTGTTATTCGACAACAGCCCGCCAAACAATATTTTGCAGGCTATGTCGGTTTCAGTTAGGTCGGCAACCTCCAACACAACGCGCCCGTTGTTCGCAAAAATTTTGTCGCCAATTTTGACCTCCTTAACAAGGTTTTTATACCTTAGCGAAACAATGTTTTCGTTCCCCTCAACCTCGTTAGTCGTAAAAGTGAAAACTCCACCCTCTTTGAGTTCAACCTGTCCATCCCTAAATTGCCCAATACGCATTTCGGGCCCCTTGGTGTCAACAAGCAGGCTTAGCCCCCTATCTTCCCTTAACGGCGCGAGCGTGTCCGCAATAACTTGTTGCGTTTCAACGCTTCCGTGGCTCATATTGAGCCTTGCAATATCCATTCCTGCATCCATCATTTGGTTAAGTGTTTCAATTGTGTTACTGGCAGGTCCCAGCGTGCAAATAATTTTTGTAATTCTCTTCATACTTTTCTCCGATTTAAACAAAATTCTTTTCGACTAAAACAAAATTCTTAAAGGTTTCCCCAACTATTATCGTTTTAAGTGTTTTCCTTATTTATTATGTCCCCGTGTCCTGCGTATATACACTTAATTCCTTGCATACTCCTAATTTTTTCGAGCGTGCGCATTTGCGCCTCAAAGTCGCCCGTCGGCAAATCATAACGCCCAATTCCGCCCACAAAAATCGCGTCGCCCGAAAACAGACACTCCCCGACAATCATTCCAAGCGCGCAGTCAGTGTGCCCAGAAAGTTCAACAAACTCCACATCAAGCCCGCAAAGTCTCGTACTTTCGCCAACCACCTCAAACCGCGTCTTGTCAAAACTCAAACTCTCGACGCCAAAAAACTCGCTCGCCACGCTCAAATGTACGTCCTCAATCTTCTCACAGGCGCGCGCACTCAACAAAACCCTCGCACCAGCAAACGCCCGCAAATAGTCGTTTAAGTAACAAAAATGGTCATAGTGCGCGTGCGTGATAAATATGTAGTCAACATTTATTTGCCCCAGCATTTCAACCGCTGCACCCGCGTCAACGACAATAGTTTTGCCACACACCTCCACAACATAGGTGTTGCAATAATCCCCACGAACCATCTTAACGCGCACACCGCGCTCCCCGCCCGCACTTTCGCCCGAAACCTGTCCGTTATTTTGCATTAAATTCACAAAACTCCTGCTTAGTTTCGCGTAAGAAAAGGTTTTTAAACTCCTGCTCGTAGTCGTGTTTTTCGTAAATTATATTGTAAAGCGCAGTCGTAATCGGCATAGAAATGTTGTGCTTTTTAGCAAGTGTAAGCAAGCCCTTTATGTTCCCGACGCCCTCGGCAGACTTACCATAGTGCTCACCCTTAACAAACAACTCGCCCCACATACGGTTATGCGAATACGGCGAGAAAAGCGTCGCCTCAAAGTCGCCTAAGTGGCTCAAGCCGTACGCGGTCATAACATCCCCGCCCATCGCCTGAATGAGTTTCGCAATTTCATATGTCCCGCGCGACATCAACGCCCCCTTAAGGCAACTCATATCTATTCCGTCGAGCATCCCCGCGGCAATCCCTAGCACGTTTTTGCCCGCCGAACCTATTTCGCCGCCAACAATATCGTTCCCGACGTAAAAACGGATTAGCGGAGAGGAAAACTCACTGACAAAACGTTTCGCAAGTTCTAGGTCGTACGAATGAATAATCATACAGTTTGGCGTACCCTGCAAAAAGTTTTGCACGTGTCCTGGCCCCACCCACAACGCGATGTTGTTCTTGTCAACGCCGTTTTCAATCATAATTTCGCTAATGCGCCTGCCCGTTTCGCTCTCAATCCCCTTCATACAAAGCACAAACTTGTGGCTGTTTAAATCAAAGTTTTTCAACTGCTGCATTAAGTTATCCATCTCTTGCGTAAGTATTGAGATGACAATAACCTCGTTTCCCATCGCGACATTTAAATCCGTCTCAACCACAATGTTGTCCCTAAGTGTCAGGTACTCGTTTTTGCGCGTTTCTTTGAGCTCCTTAATATGTTTTGAGTCAGGTCTGCCCCAAAGCGTAATATTATGCATATCGCTTAAATAATGCGCTAAAAATGTTCCCCAGCGTCCACAGCCAAGCACTGATATATTCATATAGTTTCCCGCCTTTGTTAATTTTAAAACGCTCCCAATCGGGTGTACATTGTGTACAAATGTTTCACCCCACCAAAAGCGCACAAAACTGTTTATTAATTACGTATTTAACGTTTTTTACATTATATATTATTTACAACTAATTGTCAATCAATTGCGCCCCACAACAAAAAATATCACTTTGTTGTCATTATAATATACACTTGCAACACAAAAAGCATTCCCACAACAAAAAAACATTCAACTTCTTAAATAATTTACGTATAATTATAAGAATAACCCTTGTAATTTTGCAAAATATGATATATAATATCTAGCGGAGATTTTACAAATGGAACGATTTAAAAAAGTATACGAAAATATGAAACGCATCACTAAGGCGGGCGAGATAATCGGCGTTGCTTGCAGTGGTGGCAGAGATAGCATCAGTTTGCTAAACTATTTGAACAGCGTTAAGGACGACCTTGACATCGAGGTTGTTTGCGTGAACATTAACCACAGCATTCGCGAGAACTCGGAGCGGGACACGCGTTTTGTAGCCGACTTCTGCAGAGAAAACAGGATTAGGTGTTACAAGTTCGTCATTGACTCCTACAGCATTGCGCGCACCAAGCACCTCACACTTGAGCAGGCAGCGCGCGAGGGGCGTTACGAGATGTTTCGCGCACTGATTAAAAAAGGCATTGTCGACAAAATCGCGCTCGCTCATCACTCTAGCGACCAAGCGGAAACCGTACTTATGCACATCTTGCGCGGCGCAGGACTCAAGGGCGCAAGCGGAATGGCAGAGATTAGCGAAGGCATTTTCATTCGCCCAATGCTAAACATCTCGCGCGAGGAAATCAACAACTACATCGCGGAAAACGTTTTGACCTACGTCGAGGACGAGACGAACGCCGACAACACCTACACGCGCAACTTCCTGCGCAACGTCATTTTGCCACAACTTGAAACCAAATTCCCTAACTGCCAAGAAAACCTTGCCAACTTCGGCGCGATTTGCCAAAAAGACGACGCCTACATTGACTCACTCGTCAACCTTGACGCAGTCATCACAGGCGAGGACGAGGTTAAACTACCAAGAAACTACTTTGTTTACCCTGAGCCTATCGTAAACCGTATGATTAGGCGCGCATTCACAAATCTAGACGCGTACACCGATATTGAGTCAAAACATATCGAGATGGTCAAGGCACTCGCTAAAAAAGGCGAGAACGGGTCAAAAATTTCGCTGCCTAACAAGATTTTTACAAGCTGCGAATATGACTACATTACAATATATCAAAAGAAGCCTAAAGTAAACACCCAGTCGTGGGCGTTCCGTTCGGGCAAAATAAAAATCGACGGATTGGGCACACTAATTGTTAAGCGCACCTCCGACCCGACAATCCAATCTGGCTCACTAAAGTTTGACGCGGACAAGTTGCCCAACGGCGTTGTTTGGAGATTTAGACAGGACGGCGACATGTTCGAGAAGTTTGGAGGCGGGACTAAGAAACTCAAAAGTTTCCTTGTGAATAAAAAAGTCCCAGTTCGTTTGAGGGACAACATCCCTATCCTTGCGAGTGACACCGAGGCGTTTATTATCGCGGACGTCGAAATCAGCGAGAAAGTGCGCATTGACGAAAACAGCAAAAACATTTACGAAATTACATTGAAAAAGGACTAAATTATGGAAGATATAGCTAGATTGAAAAGTTACCTAAGACGCGCCCTCAATGGCGAGGACGCACCTGCCCTTGCGTATTCGGCGATTGAGCGAGACGACCGCGACGGGCTTGAGTTATTGATTGAATGTGGACTAAACGTAAAGATTCATAACTTTATTTTTACCGCAATCGATAATTCCGCGACTAAGTGCTTCGACTTACTACTTGACAAGGGCGCCAACGTTTTAATGGGCGGCAGAGCGAGCAACGGCAACAGGGTTATTTACTTTGAGCCACTTGAGTACGCCTGCATATTAAATAATATGGAAGTTGCGCAAAAACTTGTTGAGCACGGCGCCCCACTAATCACTCAAGGTGGCGGAGACATTCTGCGCCAGTGCCGAAAGTATATTGGCGCGGAAAATTGCGAAAAACTTTCAAAAATACGCTCAACTTACTTGGATACCCACAGTATCAGCGAAAAAAATTAAAAAAATTAAAAAAAATTTGATTTTTTGCTTAAAATTAGTTTACATTTCTATGAAAAATCATTAAAATATACTAAACTATTTTATTAGTATTTTTAGGAGAAAAAAATATGAAGATTGTATATAAAAGATGCCCTAGATGCGAACTCAACTACATCAAAAAAGGTGAGGAGTTTTGTAGCGTCTGCATTAACGAAATGAATTCAAGACACGACGACTTTGCGTGCGACATCGACCTTGAGTTGTGCCCTGTTTGTAAGACAAACTACATTACTGAGGACGAGATTATGTGCGCAAGTTGCGCCGCTGAAAAGGAAGCAAACGGCGACGGCGTTGACATCGACTTGACCGAATGGCACGATTACGTGAACGACGACGAGATGGACAGCGACAACGAAGAAGAGGAAAACATTGGACCAATGGCTTCAATCGGGAACATTGACGACGGATATGATGCAGGTATCTCCACCGCCCTTGACGACATCACGCTTGACACCGACCTTAACTTCGACGAAATTGACGAACTCGCTAAAGACGAGTTTGCGCAAGATTTGGACGACGACTTCGATGACGATTTCGACGATGATATTGAGGATGAGGACGACCTCGACGACGACTTCGATGACGATAGACGTTAAAGCGTTTAAATTGTGCTAGGCACTTAAACGTTTGGATAATAAATACTAAAAACGTTTATGAAATTAAATTACTACACTTAAAAAACGCGGAAACCTAAAATTGGTTTCCGCGTTTTTTTATTATCTATCCGCTTTTTTATTTTTTTGTTGATTATCCGTATTTTAGATAGAATGGCACGCTGTTTGCGTTGTAGTTCTACCCAATTTTTAGGTAATAAGTGTTTTTACTTCCCCGCTGCTTATGTTATAGCAGGTAGCCAAGTTCGCGGGGCTGGGCGGGTTACGCCGCCGCGAAGATGTTTGAGAACGAAATAGGTGTTACACGACGGCAAAGTTGTTTGGTGGTGTGCCGCCTGAAGCAGTTATGGTTACAGTGCCGCCCACATCAGGAGCAGGCGCGGTAAAGGTAAATTGCCCGTTTGCCGCTGTCCCAGATAAGTCGGTCGTTCCTTCAATAGTAAACTCCCAAACGTAAGGTTTACTGATTAGTACTTTATAGTTTGCACCTTCAGTAAGTTTATAATAAATAGTTTCGGTTTCATTTATCCCCTCAAAGTAGTACTGACGAATTTCGGAGTACTTACTTGCTCCTGTGCTGTCTATGCAAAGTACATAAAGGAACAAGCCACCCTTTGGCGTGTCATTATTAAAGATAACAGTAAACGCAGTGCCAACCACTGGATGTTCCGCTCTATAAATTCCTGCGACATTTAAGGATGGAATATGCTTAGTCCCCCATTGGTCTTCTTCAATTACCCAGATATCCGCACTCCATCCATTAGCACTAGTGAAGTTAGTGCCCACCCAAGCGCCATATTTGGCGACACTTGAATTTGAGTCCCCTATTTGTAGCAGTAAACTAGGATGAGTAGTAACGTCAGGAGAACAAGTTAAGTTAAATTGGCAATCATTAATTTCAATACCACTTGTAGCAAAACCACTTGAGGTTAAATTAGACGCAGCAGCAATTGTTCCCATTTTTCCAGTGTATGAACCAGCATACTGATTTATCGTCATTAATCCTTCAACGTAGCAATGGCTAAATGAACTTCCTGACTTTAAATTGCAATCTCCAATAATTCCCCCTGCACATAAAGAATTTCCACTGAAATTTAGTCCCATAGCATAGCAATTGGATACTGTTATTTTAGTTTGCCCATCTACACATCCAACAATTCCCCCTGCAATCATATCACTAATATCATAATCTACATTGCCAAGTGCAAACGCACAATTTTGTATTGTTAATGAATCGGATGTAGTAAGTTTTGCTTTACCTACCACGCCGCCAAACTTCATTAAAGCCGCATTAAAGCCGGTCAAATTATCCACTGAAGAATATAGATTACACAACACATTGTCCCTTTCTTCCCAGCCACCTCCATATCCAGCAATTCCGCCAATGTATACGTGGCAGTTGACCAATTCATCATCCTCATTATAAAAGACCAATTCATGGCAAATTGAAGTTACATTATAGACAGCTGGCAAATATCCCCCAACTCCACCAACATATACCGCCCCTGTTAATTCTGCCCCTAATAAACAGACCAAAGAATTTGAATGTTTAACCACTAAATTTGCTATTAACGAATTATCGGCAGCACAGCCAAATACCCCCACATATTGAATATTTCCCGTATCAACAGTGTTTATTGTGATGTCTGAACTTGATTGTGCTTGAATAGTAATAGTTTTTCCGCAGCCGTCAAAAACGCCATAAAATTTGTTTGTTCCATTCCCTATAGGCGTCCAAGTGTCAGCAATTACCGTAATGTCATTTGTAAGTTTGTAGTAAACTGCTCCGCTGGAAATCCCCCAGTATGTCGAATAGTCCGTTGTCGTTGACAATGCTATCATATCTTCGCCTGACGAGATTTTGTAAGGATTGGTCTCCGTACCCGCGCCCGAAAAAAGAGGCGCGGCGGCGGCAGTAACAACGGGTTGCGTTGTTAGTTGGAGTTCGTCGCGATTCGGCGGGTCGCCTTGGACAGGTGTTCCGCAAATCATTAGTCCAACGCAGGACAGCAACGCCAAAAGCCACATTAGTATTCCTAATGTAGCGCGGCGGTTGTTTTGTTTAATTATACCTGTTTTCTTGTTAGTTGCTCCCTTGAGGCAACTCCTATTTAAGTAACTGTTTTTATATCTAGTAATATGAGTTTGTTTGCAAACGCTCGTGTTTGTTTTGCGGGTGGCGCGGTTGCTGCAACCCGCAGAAACACTGGCTTTTTCGCCCGTTTCTACCTTTCGCGTTTGTCCACATTGTGGATTATTCTGAAACGCCCCCCCCCCCCAATTTAGTTAAGTACTTAACCATTTTTTGTACACTCCTTACTGATTTATTCGTAAAAATTTTAACATAATATTTTTTTTATTCCAAATAGTTTTGCCCCATATCCTGAAAATTATTTAAAAAAGTGTGAAATTTTTTCGTTTTTCACACTTTTTTCGTTTTTCACACTTTTTTGCGCGCCTTAGTTCTTTTACAATCCTTTACGCTTATTAATTATCTTATGCTATATTTCGCAGGCGCGATATTTAAGCATTTTGTGCATTCCTTTTGCAAAGTTTGCGTATTTAGCGATTTTGCGTCCTTGCTTTTACATTACCCCTTACTTCTTCTACACGCAATCTCGTATTCTTTCCGTAATTGCATCCAAAAACACCCCCACTACAAACAAAGTAGGCAATTAACCTAATTTTTATCTTTACAGTTAGCGTTTATCTTTCGCTTTCTAGGTCGTTTTGAATTGTTTCTTTGTAAAGTTTTTGCACCTTACTTTCTTCTTCAAGGTTAAAGTCGTCGTACTTGCGGCGAATTGCGTCGCGCTCAACAAACTTGTTGACTGAAAACTTTTCGCCATTGCCCCAAACCTTGCTCTCGTTCAACTTCTTGAAAGTCAAGAAAGTCGTATACAAAACTGTTGGCGCTTGAATTTGCTCCTCCAAGTCAAGTTTCTTAACCTCGTCATAGAAGTTAAATTGTTCATAAAATTGCTCAAAAGTGTTGTAGTTCAAACAATCCTCTTGCACGTCTTTCAAGTATTCGTTAAAAATAACAATATTGTAATTCAAAAAGCCGTCCAAAAACTTTGCCACTTCTCCGCTGCACTTGCATTCAGCATATGCAGGAAAACTATTTGGGTGCGTTGTTGGCGTTATTCTCAAGTCAAGTTCGCCGTCGAACGCAAACGCAAACACCGCCTTAACCTTATCAAGTTGCCCCTTTTCAATCATTTCGTTGATTGCGTCGTGCAAACGCGGCGTCCCAAACAAATACTCTTTCACAAACCACGCGGTGTCGCCGTCATTATTCATTTGCGCGAGAAAAAACCTAAACTCATCAGCGCTTGAGTTCGCCATAAAACTCGCAAGCGTTTCCACCGCTTTAGGGTCAACGTTCAACTGATTAACCACATTTTCCTTGTAGTCGTAGCAATACGCCAAAAATGGCAACGCCTGCACGCGGGCAATAACGCGGTCAACGCTCCTTGGTCTAAAGGTAATGTGCTTCCCAGCAACAACCTTATCCCAAACTTCCATCCATATCCTATTTAGCAAACTATCCTTTTTAATAGTTGCCCTTTTCTCTTGCTCCAAAACATCATTAATACTTTGTACCATAATAATCTCCTTGTTTAGGTATTATAACACACGTTTTACGTTTCGTCAAGATTGATTTTTTTTAAAAAACCAAATTTCCCCACTTTTTTGCGCCAAAACTCCCCATCCTGCCGCCCGCCACTCTTTCTCGACTTAATACATAGAGTTGTAACGGGACATAACATTATATTGGGAGTATTAATATAATATATGGAATATCGGCTTAATACGCAAAAAATCAACATATTATACAAAATCTTACTCAATGCACTAGGTATCAGTTTAACACATATAAACATATTTAACTAACAACACAATTAAACAACATTAATTGCTAACCGCTTTACACTCAAAAAAATAAAAATATCTAAGTAATTTGCAATTAAATTACTTAGATATTCAAGATAAATATTGAAAATACACTAATTTTAACCAAAATGCTCTAATTATTCACATTGGTATGCAACCTATTTTAGTTGCACGAACGACCCTTGTTTGTGTCTAGGCTAATTGCAGCCGCCCCCTACAATGATTACAACCTCAATGATTAATTACAGCCACTTTTCGGAGTTTACCAACACGGCTTTGCCTGCTTGCAAACTCTTCTTGACGTCCAGCACTCTTTGATTGCTTGACCCGCGAAACTTTAGCGTGTAGTCGCGCAGTTCCTGCACAAACTCACCATCTATGAGAATGTCGACGTACTCCAACAGTTCCCTGACTCCATCCATCGCGCTCGCGAGCAGCGTTTCAAACGTATAACCCGTGTACACTGCCAAATGTAAGTTTTTTTCTTTAATCATCCTCGCAAGGGGCGCAAGTGCGCGCACTTGACACATTGGCTCGCCGCCTGAAAAGGTTACGCCGTCCAAAAGTGGATTAGAGTTGATTTGCGCCATTATTTCTTCGGGCGTCAGCAAATTTTTCTCAACAAAAGGCTGCGTGTCGGCATTATGGCAGCCGACGCATTTACGTGGACACCCCTGCACAAAGACCACGTACCTAAGTCCTACGCCGTCGACAATTGAGTCGTTGACAAGCCCTGCAACATTTATTTTGTTTTCCATAATTGTTTAATCCGTGTTAGTTTAATTTTATTGGTTTATTTTTTAGTTTAATGCTAGTTTAATTTTAACTTAATATCAACTCGATATTAGTTTAATTTTAATTTGATTTTAGTTTAATTTTGACAGTTTAGTACAAGTTTCATCTTTTTAGAAATATTTTATTATAGACCGTGTTTAACTCTGTCGTGTTCTTCTGCGCGCTTAGCGTTGTTAAACCTATCGAGCGTCCCAACTAGGTACCCTGTAATACGTCTAATTCTCTCAAACTTGCCGCCGTTTTCATTCTCGCGACGTCCGCACTTAGGGCAGCACTCGCCGATAATTCCCGTATAACCACAGACCGGGTCTCTATCCACAGGGTGGTTGACCGAGCCGTAACCAATGCCGCACTCCTTCATATGCTTAATAACTTTCATAAATGCGTCAACATTGTTCGTTGTGTCGCCATCAAGTTCAACATACGTGATGTGCCCCGCGTTCGTCAACTCGTGATATGGAGCCTCGATTTCAATCTTTTTGAACGCCGAAATTGGGTAGTACACAGGAACGTGGAATGAGTTTGTGTAGTAATTCCTATCCGTAACCCCTTTAATAATCCCGTACTTTTTCTTGTCGATGTTAACAAATCTTCCTGACAAACTTTCTGCGGGCGTTGCGAGCAGCGTGAAGTTGAGACGATATTTTTCGCTCATTTTGTCAGTGAAGTTGCGCATATAGCCAACAATCTCGAGCCCCAGTTTTTGCGCCTCGTCGCTTTCGCCGTGGTGTTTGCCGATGAGGGCAACAAGCGTTTCGGCGAGCCCGATAAAGCCGATTGAGAGCGTTCCGTGTTTCAAAATTTCAGCGACGCTATCGTTTGGAGAGAGTTTGTCGCTGCCAATCCAGACGCCTTGCCCCATCAAAAATGGGTAGTTTTTGACGTGCTTTTGGCATTGGATGGCAAACCTATCCAAGAGTTGGCGCGCAACAAGTTCGAGTTTGCCCTGCAACAATTGGTAGAACTTGTCAATATCCTTGTTTGCTTGGATTGCAATTCTAGGTAGGTTGATTGATGTAAAACTCAAGTTCCCGCGGCCGAAAGTAATTTCGTTGTTGGGGTCATAGGTGTTACCCATAACGCGCGTTCTGCAGCCCATATATGCGACTTCGGTTTCAGGGTGTCCCTCCTTATAATACTTGAGGTTGAACGGTGCGTCAACAAACGAGAAGTTCGGAAACAGCCTTTTTGCGCTGACCTTGCACGCGAGTTCAAACAGGTCGTAGTTAGGGTCGCCCTCTTTATAGTTTATGCCGTCTTTAATTCGGAAAATGCTGATTGGGAAAATTGGCGTTTCGCCTTGCCCAAGCCCCTTTTCGACGCTCAGCAGCAGGTTTTTAATGACCATTCTGCCCTCGAGCGAGGTGTCAAGCCCGAAGTTAATGGACGAGAACGGAACTTGCGCGCCGGCTCTGCTGTGCATTGTGTTGAGGTTGTGGACAAGCGCTTCCATTGCTTGAAACGTTTCGTCGTCCGTTTCGCGCTCTGCGTGTTCCTCAGCAAACGTAACCATTCGCATAAACTCGTCGTCGGAGAGTTCCTTAAACTCGTCTCTGAGCGCAGAAACAAAGGCGATGTCCTTTTTGAGTTCGGGTTTTAAGCCGAAGTTTTTCTCAACATTTTCAAACTTTTGCTTGATTTCCTCGAGTGTGGCGTTTCCTTTCATTAACTCATACGCGCCCGCGAAACTCTTAATAAAGTATCTTCTGTAAGACTTTGCGACGCCTTTTGCAAGCCCGTAGTCGAAGTTTGGAATGCTTTGCCCGCCGTGCTGGTCGTTTTGGTTCGCTTGGATTGCGATACACGCAAGCGCCGCGTAGGTGCGGATACTGTTAGGCTCGCGCAAGAAGCCGTGCCCAGTCCCAAAGCCGCCTGTGAACAATTTGTTGATGTCAATCTGACAACAGGTCTCGGTTAATGTGTAAAAATCAAAGTCGTGGATGTGGATATCCCCTTCCTTGTACGCTTCCGCTTGCTCTGAAGTCAAGACGCATTTCGTAAAGTAATCCTTTGCGCCCTCTGAACCAAATTTCAACATCATCCCCATTGCCGTATTGCCGTCAATGTTCGCGTTGTCGCGCTTGAGGTCGCTGTTTAACGCGTCGACGTTGTTGATTTCGTCGTAAATTTTCATTAGGCTCGTGTTCATCTCACGTGCGCGGTTGCGCTTCGCTCTGTAAACTATGTACTCTTTAGCAATGTCGGTGTACCCGTTTTCCATCAAGGTTTGTTCAACAGCGTCTTGGATGTCCTCAACCCCAGGGACGCCCTCTTTGAACTTGACAACTATAATGTCCTCAACCTTTTTCGACAGGGCGTTTGCCTCGCCGAGTAGGTCGTTTCTTCCAATGGCATTCATTGCTTTCATAATGGCGTTTTCGATTTTCTTAACGTCATATTCGCACATTCTTCCGTCTCGTTTTAAAATGTTGACTATCATATTTCCGCTCCCTTATTACATTTGTACAAAATACAATATATTGTATACACCCCCTACACATAAATCAATATATTGTATTTTACTGCAAAAAGTCTACCACATTCAAAAGAACTTAGTCAAGTAATTTTCACCCCATTTTTTTATTTTTTAAAATTTGCCGTTTTGACAACTTTTTTTTGTGCATTACAACCAAAAAATGACCTTTTTAACATTTTTCCCCTCAATTCGCTTGACATATTTATCTCCCCCGTTCCCAACCTACTTATACCAATGCAAAATGACTACCTTTCAAGTTATTATTGTTTTTTAATCAAATATTTAGTCTTTTATCCTTATGGGCTAATTGTATCAGTTTTCAAGCGCTGCTTTTATTTTGTATGCTGCTCTGCTTGCGTGCAGTGGTTTTCCAATAAAGGGTTTTGCACGCTGCCTGCAAACTACCTAGCAAGTGCTGCTTAGGTTTTTGCTTGACAATGTGGCGAAAAAATTATATAATTACATAAAATTATACTTAGGAGTGAATACAAATGGAAGTTATATTTTTAGCAGATGTAAAAGGCTCGGGCAAAAAGGGCGAAATTAAGAACGTTTCGGACGGGTACGCCAAGAACTTTTTGATTAAAAACGGGCTCGCTAAGGTTGCAGACGCAGGTGCTAAAGGCGACCTCAAAAACAAAAATGAGTCGGCGCAATTCCACTACGCGCAAGACAAGCAGGCAATGATTGAGTTGTCAAAAAAACTCGAGAATGTGCCTGTTGTGCTCAAGGTTAAAGTCGGCGAAAACGGCAAACTCTTCGGGTCAATCACTAACAAGGAAATTGCGAACGAGTACGAAACAATGGGTTACAACATTGACAAACGCAAGATTGTTTTGCCTAACGCAATAAAAACAACGGGGTTCTACCCCATTCAAATCAAGTTGTTTGAGGGCGTCGTTTGCAAAACTCAGGTAGAAGTTAAGCCTTTAGCGTAACGCCCCGCGTTGAAAAACACCACTAACCAAAGTTGACGCGCTTAAACCATTATTTGTGGCGCGCTGATTGGCAGTGTTTGTTTGCAGTTGTTGTTGACAACGATTATTAACAACCCCAATTGAGGAGAGTAAAGTTAAATCTCAATTTTTGCACCTTAAAAGGGTTGCTTAGATGATATAATTTGAAAACCCCAACCGACGGCTCGCGGCAGCAGTTTCGCGACACAAAAAAAACGGTTTTACTAGACTTCTCTAGCGAAACCGATTTTTTTTATCTCAAACTATTTAAAACGCGAACCCATAAGCAAACGCAATCAGTATATAGCCAACATTGTGCATTATGCTGACAATGTAGTAACACCACTCCCCCTTGCAGTTGACGATATAGAAGGTTACGCCAACCAAAACGACTGCAAACCCGACAAGCACGAGCAATGTAAACGCGCTGACGCTGTAAAGGACGGCAATTATTGCAAGTGCCAAATTGGAAAACACGAGCGAATTTGCGAGCGTAACATAAGCGCGCATTTCAAACTTTCTCCTATTTATCAGTTTGTTGAATATTGCGCCGAGTATAAATCCCAACAGCACGGTTGCAAGCGCAACAGTCCCGTTGTTGATAATAACGCTCAAAGATAGCGCAACCGCTATTTGCGAAAAGGTTTTGACAACAAAACCGATTTTCTTAAGCAGCGACTTGTTAAAACCTTTGAGGTGCGAGAGCGCAATCAAGACGTCGGCAGCCATAACAAGCACAAAGGCGCATATTGAAAACCAAATGTTGCCCATATTGGTTTGCAGAACCCCAACAATACCAAGTGCGGCAATCAGTGCGGCGGTAACCATCCTCACCGTGGCGTACTGCAACGTTCCGTGCGTCTGATAACGGCGTTCCAACTCTCCAACTGGCTGCGCGAGGTTTCCCACCTCGTGCGCGCGCTCAAACTGCAGGCGCGGAGACAACTCCATCAATGCTGCGCTCACAACGCAAAGTGCGAGCAAAATATAAGTTACAATCATAAAAAAAACTCCAAACGAATTATTGACGCGTTGGAGTTTTTTATTCATTAATAAGCACTATTGTATGTTTTAATTATCACTATTGTACACATTTTTTTAAGTACACAATTATAGGTGCATAATTATGATTGCAAAATCACACTCATTAACAAAGAAAACATTTTTTTTATTATTTAAGAAATGATATTAAACTTAAATGGCCAGAATTAAACTTTAAAAAATGTGCGATGTTTTGCTAAAAATTTTGCTTGCAATGCTTACCTTAAATATCTGTTTTCACATAATTTTGCGTGCGCCTTAGCATGCAATATTATTTATTCAACCCAATTTCACAAAAACGCCCCTGCTAAACTATTTTAGCAAATTTGTAAGGTTTCTGATGTCAAACGGCATTGACTGCAGGTACTTGAGTTTGTTTAAGTTTTCAAAGCGAATGTAAGCGGACGTCAACACTTGGAAGCCCTTTTTGTACTTTCTATTTAGGTTTTTGTCGCCATACTTCCCGTCGCCAAGCACAAAAATTTGATGAAACGCAAGTTGCGCGCGAATTTGGTGCGTTTTGCCAGTGTGCAAGTCAACCTCAATCTCCGCCAAGTCGCCCTGACGGCACAACGTTTTGTAATCAAGCCGCGCCTCAATCCCTTCCGCTTGAGTTGCGCCAAACTTAACCATATTGTTGTCTGTTTTTACAAAATAATCGACAAAACTCTCTGAGTCCTTTATGTTGTAACCACTGACGACTGCGCGATACTTTTTGATTACGCAACCGTTTTTGAACGCATCCAGCAGTTCGTTTTCTGCCTCGTCGTTAAGCGCAAACACAAGCAGTCCGAGCGTGTTTGTGTCGAGTCTGTGCACGGCGCGGGCAGTTGGGTAAGTGTTGTTAACGAGTCTTTGCAAAGTTTGCTTATCTTTGTCAGAACTAACCGTTTCAATACTCCTCAATTTGTTGACAACCAAAACATTATCGTCGGCATATACGGTTTTATAAAATTCACGGTTCAACTCACTAAAATACGCCTCGATGACGTCGTTTTCGTAAACTAAAACATTGCTTTTGACACGCTTGCCATTTACTTTGACGTCTTTTTGCGAAATCGCGCGGCTGATTTGAAGTTTTGAAATATCGCCACAATAATACTGCAGGCATTGCTTGAGCGTTTGCTGCTTGTTGTTGTCAAATTTTCTATAAATCACGCTCTTTTTCCCCTTTTGTTCTAACATAAATGAATTTTTTTGCGGCGTTGACCTTGTTGTCGGCGGTAAAAGCGCGATAAGTATCAATATAGTACTTATTTTTCATATCCGAAGCCACAAATTCGTCGTCGTAGCGCCCCGTTTTGTACGCAACATTCGCTGCATTAAGACACATTTCAAAGCACGATTTGACGCTAATTTCATAGCCGTCAAAAATGACACCTTTAGGATAAATCAAATTTGACATTGGCGAAATGTTGTTCTCAATAAAACACATAATTTTAGCAAGTTTAATAGGCACTGGGTCGTCAAAATTGATTGTTTCATCCATTTTTTCGCGAATATTGAACTTGTCCATAAAGTAGTTGACAACGACAAAATGCTCTTGTGCGTCGCGCTTTTTAAAGTTAATAAATTTGTAATCCCCGCCCAGTATTTTCGCGGTCGCCGCCTCCATTTTTGCAACGGTCTTAAAATCCTCGCTGTAATTTGTCGGGTCAACCAAGTAGATTTTTTCGCCCACCCTAACCTCAATAACCGAGTGGTCGTCCGTGCGCACTGAGTTAGCAACCGCGTCAATTCCGCATTTTTTGAATGCCAAATCCATAATGCTTGCAGTCAAACTTGCAATCCCTGCACAAACACTGCGCCCGCCAAAAATTGCAATAAGCGGCGACTGCCCAAGCCCAATCATTGGCTCAATCGCCAGCACCGCATTTTTAAGTTTTGCGTCAAAAACCTCACACTCAAACTCTGTGTGGCGTTTTTTAATTTGCTTTGCATAGGTTATTTCGCTATCAACCGCATAAATAAGCCCAAACTGCGCATAGTTTTGACACCTAGTAATGATTTGTTTGAATTTTTCATCGCCCGTGAACAAGTTCTCAACTACACTATGCAGTTCTCGTTCAAACATACTCGCGAACGGAAACACATCGTCGTATTCCAAGTATTCCTCAATGGCGGGGCTTTGCTTGTACGCTTCAACGATTTGTTTTGCGAATTTATTCTGCTCGGCGTTTAAAAGCACAACCCTTTTCGCAGTCTCCGCACTTATAATGTTTGCAAGGATAGCGTGGCGGCTGCTTTCGCCGACTTTAAGTTTCCTTTTACTCCTATTAAGCGTGTAAGAGTCGTCCAGCAGTTCAAGAAATTCTTGAAAAACCTCGGGCTGGCTTTCTTCTGTTGACTCGTAAATATTTTCATTGCAATCGTTGACTCGATTTATAATTTCGCCAAAATTTTTAACATTTAATATTTTTTTCTTTTTACTCATTGTTTCCTTTTAGGCAACTTAGGCGCAGGTTTTCTTGGTGGCAGTTTTGGAGGTGCAAGTTTACCCGAAGGTTGCTTACCTGCCAAAGGCGCAGCACCTTGCGGCGACTTAACACCTACCGTAGCCTTTGTTGCGCGGTTTTCTGCTTGTTCTATTTTTTCTACTTTTTCTTGAGTTGGCTTTGTTGCAGCTTTTACACTTTGTGGTACTGCGGGCGCTCGCTTAATTGGTTTTACAAGTTGTGGCCGAATTTCAACGCGAGGCTGCCCAAATATTTTAGGCGCCTCAACCTGCTCATCAAAATGCATAATTTCACTTTGAGCGTTTTCAATGAAATCGTCGGCTTGCTCTTCTTGCAAATCCGCCGCTTCAAATTCGTCCCCATTTTCAATTGCTGCTCTGTCGCGCGCGTCTACATCAAAATCAAAAGCATAGTCGTCTGCGTTTGCCTCTTCGTTTTGAGTTTCGCTTTCTACTTCATATTCTTTAGGCTCAACATCGTCATAACTGTTAAACTGCATTATGCTGTCAAAAATACTAGCACCGACTGGCTGCGTGCTTTCACTTAAATCTTCCTCATTTAAGTTTTCAACTTCCTCGTTGTTTCCCTCCGCAAAATCTTGCACGTTTGAAACAGTGTTTACCTCTTCGTTAGGCACTCCGTTTTGCCCAGTAAAAATGTAGTAATTGTTATAATTGTTTGTAACCGCCCCGCTACTTTGTCCTTGCGCAACTTCTTGCTTAGGTGCAGCATTGTTTTGCTCTTGAGTATCTGCATTTTTAGATTCGCTACTATTTCCATCCGCAACACTCTGCGCACTAATATTGTTGTTTTGTGCAGGAATGCTGCTATTTTTAGCAGGTGCACTGTCGTTTTGTGCGGGAATACTGCTATTTTGCGCATTTTGCAAAGTTATTGTTTTATTAATTACTTTGCCATTATTTGCAAAATTATCTACGCGTGGAGAGGTTGCCGCATTGCTATTTTGTGAGTTCGCGGCTGCGTTGCCGCCATTAGTATTTTGTTGACTGTACGCTGCCCTTTCCTCGTCAATCTCTTCTTGTGTTTTAAGTTGGTTGCTACCCTGCAACTTTTCGTACTCTTCTTGCAAGCGGCGCGCTTTATTTTTCTTTGTTTTTTCCGTCATCTCGTCAAGCAAATCAAAGAAACTCTTCTTACCACTTGTTGCCTTTTTAATTGGCTCCTGAATTTGTCCCGTCGCCATTTCTAGCATACGTTGTTCTTCGTCTGCCTTACCAAGGTCAACTGCGCTTGCGTTACTAAAATCAACTGAATCAAAAGAAAACATTTCGTTAAGTTCGTCGTCTTTAAACTTGAACGCGCCGTTTTGAAATGAAATCCCTTCGCTCTCCGTTGGCGTAAATTTGACATTTAAACTTTCCAAAACTTGAGCAGCAGGCAATGGTTCCATATCGCTCAAAACATCGTCTTGTTCACGCCCAATACTCTCAATGCGCTCATTAAACAAATCGTCCTCTTCGTTTTCGCTGACGGTTGCAGCGCTCGATGTTTTGTTTAAAACATAAATCTTAGGCGCATTCAACTCGTAGTTTTCGCCAATAACCTTATTAGGAAAAATCTTAAATTTGCCACTGTCAAGTTTAAGTTTCAACGTATACTGCCCCTCATCAAACAAGTCGAGAATAACCTCGTATTCAATATTTCTCGAATATAGCAAAAGTTCGCACAATGAGGAAAACTTCCAAATGACATTATCAAATTTGCAAAGCATATTGTATTCTGACGCCGTTATGTCGCTCATATTGCTGTAACAATCTTTCGCGAGGCTTATAACCGCATTTTCAAGGTTGCCATCCTGCGAAAACAGTTTCTTAGGCACAAACTGCGACAAAACTTTCAGCACGCGCTTTTTCGCAAAGTCAATCTCCTCCGTAAAGTCCAAAAACTCGCACAGCCCCGTGAGTTTCTTAATTTTCTTCGTGTACGCGTTCGCAACACCGATGTAGTCAATGTACGAAATGCCAAGTTTCCCATTAAACTCCACGATGTGGCAGATAGGTTTACCGTACGCGTCAATAACGCACTCTGCGTAACTAATACTGCGCTTTACATCCAGCCCCAAACTAATCAGCCACGCAAGCAAATGCGTTTGGTCAACCGCGTCGCCAAACCCACAATAAAAAGAAAGCAAACCATAGGCGTTTGTACTCAAACTTTGGCAAAGGGCACTTTGCACAGATTGTTGTTGTTCCGAATCAAACCTATCAAAGTTTGAAGACGTCAAACGAACAAACTCACACGCAACCGCGCAAATCTGAGCAATGTTCATATCTTCGGAAAACAATTGTTTTGCGAGTTTTTGCGTATCTTTCTTAAAACCATCAAACATTTTCTCGCAATCGCGGTTCTTCAAAATCGACAAAAGACTTGCAGGTAGCAAATCTATGTTTCCAAGATGGTTCCCTTGGCTTATCTTTATATAGTTTAAATCAAGTTGTTTTTTACATAATAGGAATTCGCAAAACTCTTTTTTGTTTTGCTTTTGAGCAGTCGCAATTTTTTCGTCAAGTTTGTTTAAATACTGCGCGTCTGCCGTTTTAAAGTCAGAATAAGGGTTATTTAGTTCTTTTTTTTTCTTATTCTTAGCCATAATACTCTCCTAAATTTCTTTTCTGTCTTCCAATGCCCTAGATAAAGTAATCTCGTCCGCGTACTCAATGTCGCTACCCATTGACACTCCTTGCGACAAACGCGTAATTTTTATGCCAAACGGCTTAAGAAGTTTGGAAATGTACATTGCAGTTGCCTCGCCCTCAACGTCGGGGTTCGTCGCCATAATGATTTCCTCAACATCGCCGCGCTGCACGCGGGCAAGCAACTCCTTAATGCGAATGTCATCAGGCCCACGATTATCAAGCGGGCTCAACGTCCCGTGCAACACGTGGTACTGCCCTTTAAACCCCTTGACTTTTTCAAGCGCCAAAACATCCTTAGGTTCCTTAACAACGCAAATGATTTTGCTCTGTCTCGTCGCGCAAATCTCACAAATGTCCTTGTCGGTAAAGTTTCCGCAGTTAGCGCAATAGTGAATGTTTTTGTTCGCCAAAACCAGTGCTTCAGCAAACTTTTGCACATACTTTTCATCCTTATTTAGGATAAAATACGCGTACCTTTGCGCAGTTTTTGTGCCAACTCCCGGAAGATTAGAAAAAAAGTTTATTAATTTCTCTAAACTTTCAATCTGATTCATTAAAATCCACCCATTCCGTTAGGAAGTTTTGGCGCAATGCGCTCTTCAAGTTCCTTAATTTGCGCGTTAGCGTCGTTAACTGCTGCAATAATCAAGTCCTCAAGCATTTCAAGGTCATCCATATCGACCGCGTTAGGATTGATTTTGATTGCCTGCAATTCATACTTGCCGTTCATTGTAACTTCTACCATATCGCCGCCACTTTTTGCAGTAACAACACTTTCTTCAAGTTTTTGCTTATCCTCCGCCATTTTTTGTTGCATAGCTTGCGCCTGTTTCATTAGTTGTTGCATATTCATACCACCAAATCCACCTTTCATCATAATAAAAATCTCCTTTCCTTATATTATATTATTATCAATTTTTCGCCAAATTTATTTTTTAGATATTCAATATCTGCGGAATTTGCTTGTTGCGCTCCCAAATCTTTGCAAACTTTCAAGTTTAGATTGGCAACTTTTTTTACAACTTCCTGCATCATATTAAAATACTGAATATTGTCAAACTCATTTGAGTGCATATATAACTCAAAATTGTTGCCGTTAATTTTGGTTTTATCTACCATTTCACAAATGGCTCCAAGTATATTGTCTCCATTTTGTTTTAACTCTAACAAAATGTCCCCCCACAATTGCATTTCTGCCGAAACGCCTGACTTCCCGAAAACATCCTCGCCAATACTCACAAGCTGCGCCTCTAGTTTCTCTTCGTCCACGTTTGGGGCAGGCTCAAAGTTTAACTCCTCTGCAATCGCAGAGTAATCAACCCCGCCTCCTGCCTCGCAAGTTACCGCGTAATCGCCCACTTGTTCACTTGCGTTATCTAGCTCTTCAACTACTTGCTCGTCATCCGTTTTTTTTTCATACATTTTAGCCCCGCAACCTCTATCAATAGTTGTGGACGCATACTGTATTTTAAATTGAGTTCAACCTGTCCAAACTCCGCCAAACAATCGGTAATTTGCGACATTTCAAACTCTTTTGCCTGTCTAATCATCATTTCTTCAATGTCTTTGCGCAGAACAATCATTTTTTTGTACTCCTTACAAGTCTTAACGACCATAAGGTTTCTAAAATAAACCGATATATCCCTTGCAAGCATTGAAATACTTTTGCCCATTTTGACTAAGTTGTCAACCGTCTCTAAGTATTTCCCAGCATCGCCCGTCATAATACACTGCACAAGTTCGCCCAAAACACCCTCGTCGTTAACCCCCAGCACCTGCATAACTCCGTCATAAGTAACGCTCCCGTTGCCGAACGAAACACACATATCAGCGATTGACAAAGTATCTCTCGCGCTTCCGTTCCCCTCTTTGGCAATGTACGCAACCGCGCCATCGTCGTACTTAATCCCTGAGTCGTCAAACACTTCTTTCAACATCTTCTCAAGCACTTCTTGCTCAATAAGTTTAAAGTCAAAACGCATACACCTAGACAAAATAGTCGACGGCAATTTTTGCACTTCAGTTGTCGCAAGTATAAACACGCAATGCAGCGGCGGCTCCTCAAGCGTTTTTAGCAGCGCGTTAAATGCCGAGTCAGTCAGCATATGAACCTCGTCAATTATGTAAACCTTATAACGCCCCGTAACAGGTGGGTACTTAACTTTCTCTCGCAAGTCGCGCACTTCATCCACGCGGTTGTTACTCGCGGCGTCGATTTCCATAATGTCCATATTGCTCAAAACATCTGTTTCGCAACACGCCCTACATTTCCCGCACGGCGACCCATCGACAGGCGACTCACAGTTGATAGCGCGCGCAAAAATTTTCGCAACGCTAGTTTTCCCCGTCCCGCGCGTCCCACAAAACAAATATGCGTGGCTGATTTTGTTCGATTTAATTTGGTTTATCAAAGTTTTGGTTATGTGGTCTTGCCCGACAACCTTATCAAAAGTTTGCGGACGATATTTTCTATATAATGCTAAGTAAGCCATTTTTCTCCTCTATTCATTATCAAAGTCTGAAAGCGAAATTTTTGCCTTAATCCTCGTCAACCCATTGTCGACGCTCTTAGGACTTTTATCAAGTTTTTCGGCAATTTCGTTATACGTCAAACCGTCTAGGTATAATTTTAACACATTTTTCTCAAAAACGCTAAGATTTTGAGTCGCTTTATCAAAAAGTTTTGCGTAACGCTCACGATTTATCAATATTGACTCGGGGTCGCTTTCATCCCACGTTTGATAATCAAAAATTTCGCCCTCTTCCTCGTCGTTTTCGCCTGTTGATGAAATCAAACTTATAGACTGATTTAGCGGTAAATTCTTCTTGGAGTTTGCACTCTTTATGGCATTAAAAACCGCGCGCTCTATGCATACTTTTGCATAACTTTTAAAATTAACGTCCTTTTGTTCATCAAAAGTTACAATCGCGCGATAAAGCCCAATCATCCCCTCTTGAATTAAGTCGTCAATTTCTGCCCCAATCAAAAAATACTTGCGCACAATTTGGTTGATAAGCGGCTTGTTTTGTTTTAGCAGTTCTTCAAGCGCATAATCGTCGCCACCTTTGAACCTAACTATAAGTTCTCTCTCTTCCATATTTATCTTTGCTCCAATGCTTGGAAAACAATTATCCCGCACGCAACCGACGCGTTGAGCGAATTGAGTTTTCCTCGCATTTCAATTTTTAGTGTTCCGTCACAAATCTGTCGCGTAAGCCTGTGCACGCCACTGCCCTCGTTCCCGATAACAATCCCGATTTTACCCGTCAAGTTGGTGTTTTTAGCTGGCTCGCCATCCATTGCGGTCGCAAAGACAAAGTAGCCGTTCCGCTTCAATGTTTCAATCGCGTCGTTCAAACTCCCAACCTGCGCAATCTTAACGTGGTTAACCGCCCCTGCGCTGGTCTTAAAAACAGTTTCATTGACTTCACATGCGCGATGTTTTGGAATAACAATCCCATCAACCCCCGCGCACTCGCACGTCCTAATAATGCTGCCAAGATTGTGCGGATCCTCGATGCTGTCAAGCAAAACTATGAACCCAGCCTCTTTTATCAAACTCTCAAGCGCAACATACTTAAACCCCTCAATGTTTGCAATAACACCTTGGTGTTTGTGCGTCCTTGAAATGTCGTCAAGTTTTTGTTTAGGCACATACTTAACCTTAATATGTCTTTCCTGCGCAAGTTTCTCAATTTCGCCCGCGGACTTGCTCCCCTGCAAAATCAACAAACTTTCAAACTGCTTGCCCACTCGCAATGCCTCTAAAACACTGTTTTTCCCTTCTATTTGCATATGTTTTCCTTTATTATTTTTTCTTCAACAATTTTTACACTTTGGCGCATTAAGTTGTTTAAACGTTCAATATTACCCGACATAAACACATACCCCAGCACGCTTTCGTAACTTGTCGCCTGCCTATACGTCTCGATACTTGCGTTTTTAGCCGTGTGGTGCAATTTACTATTGCGCGCGCGCTTACCGACGTCAAGTTCCTTTTCAGTCAAAACGCCTGCAAGCTCGTCGTACACAATCGCCTGACTTTCTGCTTTAACGTAAATATTTGCTATTTTGTTAAGTTTCCCGCTATTTTGCAGCGTGTTTTTTGCCAAATGTGCGCGAACATACGCCGTCCATAGCCCGTCGCCCACAAATGCAAGCACTAAAACATTTCTTAAATGCGCCTCTTTTTCGTCGCAAATGTTGTCCAATTCTTCCAAAAATTCTTTCATTGTTTGATTATACCACAATTATTAAATAATTACAACCATTTAACAAATATTGTGCGCCACTCATATAATGGACTAGTACTATACATAGGAGAAAAAATGTTAGAATTTTTAAATGCAATACCAATTTTTTGGCAGTGCGTTATTTGCGCGGTTTTCTGCTTTTTGTGCACAACCTTCGGCGCAATGCTAATTTTTGCGTTCAAAAATAAAAGTCCCGACCAAATGTCGAAACTTTTAGCGCTTGCAGGCGGAATTATGATTGCATCCTCGTTCTTTTCATTGCTTTCGCCTGCTATTGAGGCTTGCGAGGAAAACAATTTGCCAATATACCTATTTGTTGCGATAGGCTTTCTGGTTGGCGGGTTGTTTATTGTTTTATCGGACAAAATACTTGACAAGTTTTTCAACTTTGAGCGTCTTGCAAAACATCGGGCGATGAAGCGCGCCGTTGTTTTTACTGGCTCAATTGTTATACACAATATCCCTGAGGGTATGGCGGTGGGGGTTGCGTTTGGGTCGCTCGCAACTGCTACAGGTCAGCCAAGTGCGGTTGCCGCAATACTCCTTGCGGTTGGAATAGGTATTCAAAATATACCTGAGGGTCTAACTGTTGCGCTACCACTTCGAGCACAAGGAGTTTCAACCAAAAAGGCGTTTTTTGTCGGGATGATGTCGGGGAGTGTTGAGCCGCTATTTGCCGTGCTTGCGTTCGCGCTTTGCTTTTACGTAACAAGCATTCTGTCTTTCTTATTAAGTTTTGCGGCGGGAGCGATGGTTGCAGTCGCAGCGTGCGAACTCATCCCTGAGGCAACCAAGTGTGGCAAAAATAAAGCAACTATTTTTATGGTTATAGGGTTTTCAGTTATGGCACTTCTCGACACCGCCTTTCAATAAGCCAAACTACGATATATAATCCGTAGTTAGATAGTCCGTAGTTAGATAGTCCGTAGTTAGATAGTCCGTAGTTAGATAGTCCGTAAAAAAAAATAAGCGACCGCAACAAAAAGTTGCAATGTCGCATATTTTTTTGTCATTACTTTTTCAATGCTTTGCCAGCAAATACCATTGCAGCTGTTGCTACGCCAAAAATTGTTGTCAAAATTGCACCAATACCTACACTAGTTGTAAACCCAATGGTCGCCGTGCCTACTTCAACAGTTGAAGTAGTGTTGCTAGCGTACACAAATGTGCAAATCAACCCAACAATAATAACTACAGCAAAAACAATGGCTGCAATCATAAGGATTTTTTCAATCAGTTTGTTATCAAAGAAAATGTTAGCAACAAACAAAATTGCCAAAACTAATCCTAAGAAGAAAGCAATAGAAAAACATATTGTCATAAGTGCAAACTCAGTAGGCGCACCATCTAGCCCCACTTCCCAACATTTAAATAAGTTGTACCCAGTAGAAACATCAGTCGCTTCAGTCGACATCACAAAAACGTGGCAAATCAACATCATTGAAGCAAGGAATGCGCAAACTGCTGCAACACCTTTGACAATAACATTTGTCTTATCTGTTTTTTTCATTTTAGACCCTCCACAATTTTTATTTTATCATATAAAAATGCAAAATGCAACAAAAAATGCGTGCATTTCATTTTTTATGCGTTTTCTACTAAATTTTTCCATCTAACACTATTATTCAATCCCATTTATCACTACACAAAGTGTTTTTTAGTTTTCTATGTCGTATAACAATATATATGCACGTGCAAAAAAAACATTCGTAAAATGTATAAAAAACATAATAATGTCTAAAATTCCAACCAAGGAGGACACATTATGTCAAACACTAATCAAAACAAAACAACTTTCAAACTTGCGATGTACGGCGTTTTAGTTTCTGCGCTCGTGCTAACAATCGCACTCATAGTTGCGTTTTCTATCCCAAGCGGGACACACAACCTTGTGCAAGAGGACACGCCGCCAACACAAGAAACAGGCAACGCGCCAATCGTTTTCACAAGCCCACTTAACGACACAACAGTACTTATGGGGTTTTCAGCAAGTGAACTACAGTTCAACTCAACGCTAAGACAATGGGAAGCGCACAAGGCAATTGACTTTTCAGCAGTTGAAAACGCCGACGTTATGGCTGTTTTTGACGGCGTAGTAGAGAGCGTAAAATCATCCTACTTAATGGGTACGACAATAACAATCAAGCACAACGACAAGTTGTCAACCGTTTACGCGTCGCTTGACACTGAGCCAACCGTAAAAGAAGGCGACCAAGTGAAAAAAGGTCAAATCATTGGTAAAGTTGCAAGCGGCAACCAATCCGAAGCCAACCACGGCGCGCATTTGCACTTTGAAGTGCTTGAAAACGGCAAAAAGGTTGACCCTGCGCAATATTTGACACTTGAAAACAAATAAACACTTTATATAAATAACCCTTTTATATAATATACGCGCAATTTAAACTCGCAAAACAAAATCACATCGCAAGTGAAACTGGAAGTTATTAAAAAAAGCATTAAACAAAGTCAATTTTGTTTAATGCTTTTTTTTATTTTGTTTTAAATAAGTTTAATACTTTTTTTTATTTTGCTCAAGTCTTTTTTATAAAAACACTTTTAAAGAAAATCAGCATTTTAGCACCCCCCTACCCGCCACGTCTACTTAACCAGCGTTTCCAAATTTACTACATTCGCCGAAAGTTCGTCTAACTCGCTCGGGTCGTGCGAAACTATTATAGTTAGGCGCTTGTTGTTTTTTAGAAAGTTTATCAGATAATTGACACACAATGTTTTTGTTTCCCCGTCCAAACTCTTAAACGGCTCATCAAGCAACAAAACATCTGCGTCGTAATGCAGCGCGCGTAACAAACTCAGCCGTCTTTGCATGCCTCCAGATAGTTCACTTGGAGGCATCTGCGAAACTTCCCCAAGCCCGAGCGCCGCCAGCATTGCGAGTACCTCGTGCGGCTGTTTGCGCGTAAACAACCTTAGATTGTCCGCCACACTTAAATTATCAACAAACACATCTTCTTGTAACATATACGCAACATCGCCGCGCCCGCAAATTTCGCCACGAAACGGGGTTACGCCTGCGATTATGTTTAAAAGAGTGGTTTTCCCTATTCCGCTTCGCCCGACAACAACCGTGCAGACGTTGTCTGCAAAGTCAATGTTCAGATTGTCAAAAATTGTTTTACTGCCAAAACTTTTGCAGATGTTTTTTAGTTCCATACTCTCTCCGATTGCTAAAGGAATTACTTAACTTTAAATGAAAAATACTTAAACGCGCCGACGCATTTTTCCAAAATTGCTGCCGCAATCACTGTTACAACCGCAAGCGCAATAAGCCCCGCCATATCAAAATAAACCTTGCTTTCCTGCATTAGCCCGCCTATACTTTGAAAGGTATTTGCCAAAACTTCACTCGCGACAACCACTTTTAAATTAAGTGCAATGCTTGACGAAAAAATCGGCAAAATATCTTTTTGAAGTTTTGGAATGTAAACAAATTTAATGTAGTCATTTTTTGAGATTTTATACAGATAACATACGTTTTTTACAGTTATCCCCACCGAAAAACTACACATACCTGCATAAATTATAGGGATAACAACAAACCCCGCCACAAAAATTGGCGCAATTTGCGAATTTGCAAGCAGCAAAATAAACAATATAATTGCAATCGTTGGCAAACTTCTCAACACCTTAACCAGCACATCGCAAAATGTTTTCATAAACTCACAAGTCCTAGAAATCGCAAACAGCGCGACCGCGCAAACGACCGCCCCGCAAAACGCAATGAGTGCACGCAATAGTGTCATCCCAAACGCGGAATAAAAACTTCCACTAGACAAAAGAGCAATCGCCGTTTCAAGCGTTTGCCCTACTGACGGCACAAGCAAAGGGTTGTCGCACAAAAGATACGCAACTTCCCAAATTAGCAACAAAACATATATTGCGACACAAACATAAAGCGTTTTGCGTACCGCTTTTAAAAGTTTTTCTTTATTCATACATAAAACCTATCGTCAGTTAGCAAAGTTGCAGAATTAGGTTGCAGCGCGATAATTTTAGTAATGTAGTCGTTGATAAACTGCTTATTTTCGCTTGCAAGTCTGCAACCAATGTTGCACCTAGCGATAATCTCATTTGTGAGCGTAACGCCTGCAAACGCGCTAACCACCCCCTTTTCTAAGTGTGCACTAATTGCATTTTGCGCAACTTCAATAGGCACGCCAACTTTAAGTTTTTCTAACATTCTCTTAACATCCGCGTCGCTAAACACGCCCTTTTTCACTACCAAAACACTCTGAGGGTACTCACCAAACAACTCCTGCACATCCGTAACAATTTTGAGTTCGCTATTCATATTTAAAAGTTTTGAACACATTGGTTCAGCGACCACTGCAAAATTTGCCTTGCCCGCAACAAATAATCCCGCTAAATCTGCGGCATTTACTCCTTTCAATAAAACATTTTCACTGCCGCTTTCAAGTTCATTAAATGTGCAGTTGATTTCACAGTTTTGCAGCGCAAGCCTAAGTGTTAACCCAGGAACATTGTTTAGGTTAATAACGTGCAAGGTTTCCCCGAGTAAATCGCTCACTCCATCGCCACTCTTGCCGACAATGTAGAGGTTCCCGAAAGTATTTATCGAAACAATTTGATAATCTTTCATTTTTGTCGCGAGGTTCAATGGCAAAACCCCCGCGCTCGCCTGCCCTGTCGCAAAATACGCCCCAACATCCGCACTTGAAACAACCTTGTACTGAGTTTCCCCACTAATTTGGTAATCATTCTGCATTAATCCTGCCACGCTCAAACTCGGCGCGCCGTCAGGTGAAATAAACAAAATCTGCTTTTCAACATTTCCACAGCCACACAACAGCAGCAGCGGACAAATTAAAGCAACAACTATCACAACAATTTTATTCATATAACAATTATACCACATTTACAAATTTCAATGCAACCAAACGCACTCGCCAAAGCGCACACTAAAAATGTTGCCCGCAAAAAATGTTGAGACGTGTCGAAATTTGAACTCAATTTAATTGCCAACACAAAGAAAAATGTGTTATAATCGGATAAAGAAAACAGTTCAAAAAACAAAAACGAACTATTGAGGTGTTTTTATGAAAAAGTTTAAGCAAAAGCGCGCACTTTGGTACAGGGGTATGAAAACAATGATGAAAATGCGTTACAAAAAGCCGCAATTTGTTTTCCTCGGCGACGCGCCACAACGCGGGTCAATCATTATCAGCAACCACGAGGGCACGGACGCACCTATGGCACTTGAGATTTACTGCCAGTTCCCTATTCGGATGTGGGGCACGAGCGAAATGAACTCGGGGCTCAAAAAAATGTACAAATACCAAACCGAAGTATACTACCATCAAAAAAAGCACTGGAACATTCACGCCGCGAGAGCATTTTGCCTGCTCGCTAGTCCACTGACACACCTATTCTACAAGGGGTTGAAACTCATTTCGACTTACCAAGACGCAAACTTCTACACAACAGTCAAGGAGAGTTACGCCGCAATAGCCAAGGGCGAAAACGTCGTTATCTTCCCCGAAAAATCGCCCGACGGGTACATTCCGGAACTGCAAGGATTTTACGCAGGTTTTATCGTTTTTGCGCAATACTGCCTCAGGCAAGGCGTTGATGTGCCTATATTCGTTTCGTATTACAAGAAAAAAGAGCGCGTGTACGTGTTTGATAAGCCAATTTTGTTCTCACAACTAAAGGCGCAAGCGCAAAGCCGCGATGAAATGGTTAAGTATTTACTTGATAAATGCAACAGTCTAAACAACATTGACCTTACGCCGTATTTGTCAAGCGGTAAAAACACCGCAAAATAACTTGCAACAAACAACAATTTAAGAAATATGTAAAACAAAAAGATACCTAAAGCAAACGCATTAATTGCGCTCTCTTAGGTATCTTTTCCTTTAAAAATATTGGAATTAAAATAAAAAATTAAGCAACTTTATAAGTAAATTGCTTAGTTTTTAAATATCTATTAATTTTAACTGAACATCCTATCGTGTTCGTGTTTATCCGATTTTATGTATGGACCGTTTTCGCCGTTTGCAAGCAATATAGAATCGCGGAAATTTTTAATAGTTTTTTCGTTTTGTGCGCTAAACTCGTTTACCATATTATCAAGAACTTGGTAAAGTTGTTTAATTCCATCTACAGGAAGATTTTCACGGTACGCAAATTCAATGCACTGGTTTGTCAAAATCTTTGGCAACTCAAGGTAACTATCAAGAACTTCTTCTTTTGAGCATTCAACCTCTTCAGTTTTGAAGAGCCCTTTTTTAGTTGTCCTCTTGAAGTATCCGTCGAAACTCAATGTTTGCATAATTGTAGTGAATTCTGCAAGCCCAATTGCGTACAACATATAGATGTACTCTGTTGCAGTAATAATATTTTGGTACAGAGCAACTTCGCCGTTATCTTTTTCTCTTTGTATGTCGTCGTCGCAAATTGAGAGCAACTTACTTTCAATCAACTTCAAGTGGCAAAGCTGGTTAAGCGACTCAAATCTTTGGAAGAAATCGCCCCCTTCTCCATTCGCCATTGCGTTAAAATCGTTCGCAATTGCATCATAGTTGAGTTTCATTCCTCTTAAAATCGCCTGTTCAAACGCGCTCACTTGATTGGGAAGCATTCCGTATCCGCCCCAATAAAGGCGTTCCGCTTTCTCAACATCCGCGCCAAGTCTAGCCGCGGTAATCGCGTTCTTAAACTTGCGGAACGACATTTGTTCAAATAAAATGTTTTCGCCAACACGCGCTTGGTGTCCACCTAAATCTACTATATATGGGTGGTCGGCACTGTTTGGAAAATCCTCATCATCGACACTGGTAACCTCTATTCCACTTGCGCTTTCTTGCTTTGCATTATCTTCGCTAGTCGTTTCAATCATTTCGCCAATAATATCGTACACACTCTTTTGTGCGTCCGACTTAGTGCCCACGCTCTCGCTTTCGTTCGCTTGTAATTTAGTGCTGTAACTTGAAACTGCCTTTTCAAGTTTATTACTAACTGCCGCTTTTTGAGCAGCACTCATTTTGAATTTATCATTGTTTGCTTGGATTGTTGATTTCAATATTGCCATAATAACTCTCCTTAGTTGAGTTAATTATACCACATTTAAAAAAAAAGTCAATAGCCATATTAAAAGTGGGCGTTTTGCTCCCGCAATCACTCGCAGTTGCAAACCCTAAAATGCACATTTTCAACGAAACACAGTTGTCAACTTTTAGCCATTTTGCAGTAATTTTAACCGTTAAAGTGGCAATTTTAGCCAAGTGGTTGCAAAAAATGGGGTTATGTGGTATAATCTATTTTATGAAAATAAAGCGTTTAGAATTGCAAAATTTTCGCAACTACGAACACCAAGTTGTTGAGTTTCAGGACGGATTAAATGTTTTGATTGGCAAAAATGCTCAAGGCAAAACAAACCTAGTTGAAGCCATCAACTTTTGCTGCATTGGCAAGAGCCACCGCACAAGCCGCGAGCGCGAACTTATTAGTTTTGACAAAGACAAGGCGAAAATCAAGGTTGTTTGCGAAAAATTTGCGGGCGAAAAAACTGTTGAAATTTTGTTATCAAAAACGGATAAGAAAATTATCCGCATTAATGGAATGTCAATTTTGAGAATTGGCGAACTTTTTGGCAACATTAACGCCGTTTTCTTCTCGCCAGACGATTTAAAATTAGTTAAAGAAAGCCCGCTCGACAGGCGAAAGTTTTTAGACATTGACCTGTCTCAAATGTCTAAAGTTTACTTTTACAACCTACTAAGATACGAAAAAATTTTGGCGCAGAGAAACAAGTTACTAAAGGATTGCTTTGATAAAACTGTCGCAAAGGCAGGCGTAGATGTTTGGAACGAGCAGCTTGCGCAAGTCGGCGCAAAAATCATTTTCGCTCGCCACAATTTTGCGTGCAACCTCAACTGTATTGCACGCGACCTGCACGCGCGCCTTACCGACAACGCGGAGGACTTGCAAATTTCCTACACAGGAATTGACGGCTTCGACGTCGACGATGTTTACCGCAAATTGTACGCCGCACTTAATGCGTCCATTGACAAAGATTTGGCGCTTGGTTACACGACCGTAGGTCCTCACAGGGACGACCTTAAAATTATGTGTAACGGCATAGACTTACGGAGTTTTGGTTCACAGGGACAGCAAAGGACGTCCGCCCTTTCGCTAAAACTTGCCGAACTTGAGATTTTTAAAGACGAAATCGGCGAATATCCCGTTTTGATTTTGGACGATGTTTTGAGCGAACTTGACGACGGCAGGTGCAACAAACTACTTTCCAATATTTCAAATGTGCAAACAATCTTAACAGGTACTTCCTTTTCCTATCCGTTCAAGGCGGCTCACTACACAATAAACGACGGCAAAATTATTACCCCAAACAACTAGCGCCTCATCCACGCTATCCGATATAAAAACCAACAAAAACAAAAAATCATCAAAAACAAGGAATTTAGTTAAATTATGGATATTTTTTCAAAATTTATGAAAGCAGTCAAGGAGTTTAACCTTATCATAGACGGCGACAAAATCGCGGTTGGGCTTTCGGGCGGGAAAGACAGTTTAACGCTCGTCGACCTAATGAGTAGGCTAAAAAGAACGAACCTTATTAACTTTGAGTTTGTTGTTATAACAATTGATATGTTTAACAGCAAATATGACTTTTCAGAACTTACAAACTTTTGCGCAGAGCGCGGCGCAGACCTTAAGATTATCCCAACGCAAATTTACGAAATCCTGTTTGACATTAGAAAGGAAAAAAGCCCGTGCAGTCTATGTTCCAAACTCCGCAAGGGACACCTTGTCAACGCAGCAAAGGAACTCAACTGCAACAAAATTGCGCTCGGTCATCACGGGGACGATTTTGTGGAAACATTTTTTATGAGCCTCACATTTGAAGGACGCTTATCCACATTTCCACCGCTTTCATACCTAGATAGGTCAGGCGTATACCAAATTCGCCCGCTAATCTACATTCGCGAACGCGAAATTATTGAGTACTCAAAGTCGTTCCCGATTTTCGTAAACCCTTGCCCCGCGGACAAACACACCAAACGCCAAGAAATCAAAGACACCCTGAAAGAGCTTGAGAAAATCAACAAAGACTTTGTCGACAACACACTGGTTGCGTTGCTCGATAAATCGCGCCACCAAAACTTTTTTGCAGGTAGCTAAAATTTAAAAATTTTAAAACCCATAAAATTTATAATAAAAATTTTTCACATTTTTGCCCCCGCACCTTTACAAATTTTAGACTGTTTGATATAATTATCTAAGAGGACGTAATTATGAAATCAATTTATACATATTACAAAGAAAGATTAATTGAAGTTAGCGGCAAAAACAGAAGTTTGTACGCTAAAAAAATCAGTAAAAAGTACGCGTTTGACATCGGCAGGCTTTTTGACGGAGATTACGACGCCATCAACGACTTCGTTGACTTTTTGTGGCACGATAGGCGTTACAGCTTCCCTATTGTTTCGACGGGCGACAAGGCGCGCCTTGCAAAAAACCTCGGCATCGACCACGAGTTTGAGGTTCGTAAACAAGGGCTCGATAAACTTGAAGGCAAAGAAAAAAGCACCGAAGCTTTCAAAATTCAGCGAAACTACCGCGAGGAAACAAAGCGCGCGCTTTTGTCCGAGGTTAGTGCGCTCAAGAGTCTGAAACGCGACATTGAGGAGTTTGCTAAAGAAACGGGACGCTACGAAATGTATGTTGGCTACCCATTTGTAACGGGTTACATCGGCAAAGATTTACAAATAAAGGCGCCGCTTTTGTTGTTCCCTTGCACAATCAATGTGATTGACGACCAGAATGTTGAAATTGAGTTGCGCCGCGACGAGAAAGTCCAACTAAACAAAGTGTTAATTCTTGCCTACGCAAAACAAAACAAAATCAACACCGAGGATCTTGAGATGGAATTCCGCAGCCCGCTTGCAATGTCGTTCAAAAACATTGGCGATGTCGTCTCACACCTTAAAAACTTCGGCATAAAAATTTCCTACCAACCGCGCAAGGGAATGTTCAACTACGATAGAGCAAAAGAGCCTGAAATGGGCGACGGACTTGAAATAAAACAACTTTGCACAGTCGGACGTTACCCGCTTGCAAACAGCATCTACAACGACTACACAATGCTCGAGAAGCGCCGCCTAACCAACGAGGCAATCAACGAACTACTTAATATGGGCGCGCCAAAGAAAAACAAAAAAATCGACCAAAACATTTACACAATCAACAACCTCGACTACGCACAAAGGAGTTGCGTCGCGAACGTCAACATCGACGGAAATATGGTTATCTATGGTCCCCCTGGGACAGGTAAATCGCAGACTATCGTTAACATCATCTCGGACGCACTCTGCAAACACAAACGTGTGCTCGTAGTTTCACAGAAAAAGGCAGCGCTCGACGTCGTTTACAACAGGCTTGGGACTCTCAACAACAAAGTTATGTTTGTTGTCGACCCTGAGAAAAACAAGAGCGAGTTTTACGAACGCACCCGCGCGACGCACATTGAGACACTTTCGCATAAGCCTACAAACTTTACCGAAAATTACGATAATATCAAGAATAAAATCGCGTGCGAAGAACGTGAGTTAAAAATTATTTCCGAAACGCTATTTACCCCTACCGCGTTCGGCATTTCGCTGCAACAAATGTACGCAAACTCGCACATAATCGGCAAAAACACCTATGAATACACAATTTACAAGCATTTACTGCGAAACTCCAAGATTATGGCGCTCAACTACTTTGAACTCAGCGACAGCCTGCGCGTCATCAAGGAAAAGAAAAAAGGCGAACATTACTACAACTACCTTGAGGCGAAGAAAACAAACCCCTTGATTGACAACATCAAGAGCGACCTCGACATCCACACAATCAATCAAACAATTGCTGAACTCAAAAAACTCACAAGCTCACGTATTGCGCCATTTGACACGGCAAAATATCCAAACTCAAAACAACTTATTGCTTACTACCTTGACAAAAAAATCAATTCGGATGACCTTAAGCCACTAGTTAAGTTCGTCGCAAAAATTGACCACCCAAAAGACTACAAAAACTTGCAGACAAGTTACGTGCTGCTCCCTATGTTGCCTTTCACGAAAAATAAGGTTTCAAAAATTGAGCAAGGCATTGAGCAAAACTTCCGAAAAACACTCAACGCCATCGAGGATTACACCAAAGATTACGAGTTTTTGAACAACGTTTTGACCGAAGAGGGCTACATAATGATGATTGACAACATCCTCAACGGCAACACGCTTTACTTGAGGCTACTCATCTCCGCGCTCAACTCTTACGTTGATATTCGAGACCTTAACAACACACTCAAAAACTTGACCGACAATGAAAAAATTGTTTTGAACTTTGCCTACACTACAACAGACAGTTATGCGCGCTTTAAGGATACGCTTGACTACTTGTTGCCTGTGCGCACATACGTTGAGGTTGTTCAACTTGAAGAAAAATTTAAGCTCAACCTCGCCAAAATTCTCGACTACGAAAACACCAAAAACCGCATCCTGTCGCTCGACTCCGACCTTAGAGATATTTGCAAAAACATTTGCGACGGGACCTTTAAGCAGGAGTACTTAGAAAAACACAAGGACGCGCAGGCGAGCAAAAACTTTCTGTATCAAGTTTCAAAAACACAAAATCAGTGGCCAATTCGCAAATTTATGGAAGTTTACGGCGAATATATGTTTGACCTCTTCCCTTGCTGGCTACTTTCCCCCGAGAGCGTCAGTACAATTATGCCACTCACAAAGAACCTGTTTGACATCGTCTTGTTTGACGAAGCTTCACAAGTTTTTGTGGAAAACACACTGCCTACTATCTATCGAGGCAAAAACATCGTCGTTGCGGGCGACTCGAAACAGTTGCGCCCTACCGCTACCTTTATGAAACGCTACCTAGGCGCCGACCTTGACAGCAACCTTGATTACGCAACACAGGCAGCACTTGAGGTTGAGAGTTTGCTTGACCTTGCAATGACAAGGTACAAGTGTACCCACCTAACGTACCACTATAGAAGCCGAAACGAGGAGTTAATAAACTTCTCCAACCACGCTTTCTACGAAAACCGTTTACAAATCGCGCCAAACACGACCAAAAACCGCGGCAAGAAACCAATTGAGCGTATTATGGTTGACGGAAAGTGGATTGGCAGACACAACGATGCGGAAGCAAAAAAGGTCGTCGACATTGTCAAAAAAATATTTAAAACGCGCAAAAACAACCAATCAATCGGAATTATAACCTTTAACACCGAGCAGGAAGCGGCGATTGAGGACGCACTTGACGCCGAATGCGCAAAAGACCCTAAATTTAGGGATGCGTTTTTACTCGAATGCAACCGCAAAGAAAACGGCGAAGACACAAGCATTTTCATTAAAAACCTTGAAAACGTGCAAGGCGACGAGCGCGACATTATCATTTTCTCAATCGGTTATGCTAAAAACGAATACGGCCGCGTCATCTCGCAGTTTGGACCACTATCCGTTGAGGGCGGCGAAAACCGCTTGAACGTCGCAATCACGCGTGCAAAAGAAAAGGTTTACGTCGTTACAAGTATTGAACCTGAGGAACTTAATGTTGAAAACTCCAAAAACGCGGGGCCAAAGATTTTCAAGAACTACCTGCGATATGCGCGCGCCGTTTCAAACGGCAACACGCTTGAGGCAAAACTCATTTTGAATTCGTACGACACGCAAGAGACGCCAAAACCAACACTTATAAACGACTCGTTTGAAAATGAAATCAAGGCGAGCCTTGAAGCGGAGGGTTACAACGTCGTTACCAATATTGGAAACACTGATTACAAAATTTCGCTCGCGATTTACGAACGCGACCTTGACAAGTACTTAATGGGGATTGAGTGCGACTGCACCGCGTTTAACAGCAGCGACAGTTTACTTGAGCGCGATGTTTACCACCCTGCATTCTTAAAGAGTAGAGGCTGGGACATTTTGAGAGTTTACAGCAGAGACTGGTGGCTCCACAAAAATAAGGTTGTTGCACAAATTGCCAAAATCGCAGAGAAAAACCGCGCGAAATACGCAAGTGAATCAAATAAAAATAAAAAATAACACCTTTGAAATAAAAAGCACCTTTAATGATTTTAAAGCACAAAAAAAATAGCAAATGAACAACTCATTTGCTATTTTTTTGTGTTTTCTTTTTCTTTTTAAACATTTTGCATTTAGGAATTTTGATTGCAGGTTTGTCCTCAACAAGAATTTTCACGTCATCCCTAAGTTCTGCACCATTTGTTTCAAAGTCCTTGCGCAATTGTTTCGCAATTTTCTTTGGCAAAATATGCAACTGCTTTAGGTGGCTGACGTTAACAAGTCTTGGCTCATAGTAGCCCTTGGTCGACGGCATTGTAAACTCCTCACCCTCGCCCGTCCCAAAAATTCCACCAACCCATTTGCAAAGGTAAAAATGCTGGTGTGCACTTTCGGAAATGAACTCATAAACCTTTTTAATAACCTCAATGTCAATCCCAAATTCTTCTTTAATCTCGCGAACCACTGTTTCTTCTAATTCTTCATCAACCTCTTGCTTTCCCCCCGGCAGGCAATAGAAGGCGTGGTTCACTTTTTTCCGGTACATCAAACCGATTTTATCGCCTTCTATGATGATTGCTCTTGCGCTAATTCTCTTCATAAGTAATAGTTTATCACAAAATTTGCTATTCTGCAATTAATTTGCAAAGCAATTTGAAATTATTTGAGTTTTTACGCAAAATTGAAAGTCTTTTACTTCCGTTATGCCGAAGTCCCGTACGCACTTTCTAGGTCATCGCGCCCATCTTTAAATGCGGTTGGGTCAACTGTTGCGCCCGATGGCACGACAAAGTAGTATTCGTTGTTCTCTTTGTAACTAAGCTGGCACGCTTGGAAGGCATACTCGCCGATTATGGCAATATTTGCGCTTAACTTACACTTGGTTAAACTGTAACACCCTCTAAACGCATTCTTCTCTATCTCTGTTACGCTATCAGGAATAACAATATCATCAAGGTCAACGCAATCATTAAATGTACTTTCGCAAATGGTTGTTATCCCGCTAGGCAGGGCGATTGTTTCTAGTGTGTAACACTCGTTAAACGCGTATTCGCCTATTGCCGCAACCGTACTAGGCAATGTTACACCTGTAAGATAGTAGCACGCGTCAAAGAAACTATCCGATATGCTGGTTATTGCACTTGGAAGAGTTACCGACTCAAGTGTTACGCAACCTGCAAGCCCCGAGGCGTATAACTTAGAGTAAGTTGATAAATCAAGTGTTTTTGCTGTTCCTGTGTAACCCATAAAGTAGGTGCCTGCATCCACACCGCTTGCAATCGTAAACGTAATTATGTTCCCGCTTGTTGTGATTGTATTTTGGAATGTCCCACTTGATTTAATGCACTCAAACCCTTTGTTTGCTGTGGTGTCTATCCCAAAATATGTTGCATAATCATTGTATACCCCATCGCTCGCTATCTTTAATTGAACCAATTTATTGCACCCTTCAAAAACGTGTCCTTCAGTATTGTAAGTATAATTAGTTGCATTTGATAGAACGGTGCACTTCATTAAATTTCTACACTGGAAGAATGTTGACGCGCGGAAATAACTCCACGTGCTAGGCATTGTTACCTCTTGCAGATCCATATTCCTATAGAACACTCCAAATCCTGTAGAAGTAAAATTCTCTCCACTCAAGTCAAGTACTTTTGCAGTCCCATAGTAATGAACCAGTTTGATGTCCCCGTCTTTAGACAGTGTTACCAATTTTTTAGTCTTGTTATCTGATAAGGTACCGTTTGAGAATGTTCCCGTCGTCGATATTGCCGCATTGTTCTCTTCGTCCAAAAAGTATTGCTTAATTTGCGCTTCAGAAACATTAGACAAATTAGTAATTTGATACAATTTTGGACAGTTGTGGAATACATTGCTTTGTAAACTATTTATAGTAGATGGCAATGTAAATTTCAAAAGCGAGTAACACGATTGGAAGGAATGATCCCCAAATAGTTGAATTTGAGAACTTTCGTTTATGCCTGTTTCTGATAACTTCTCGCAGAAACTGAATGCAAAACTACCTATTGAAGTTACCGTATTAGGTATACTAATAGTCTCCAAAGACTTACACAAATAGAATGCACTCCCACCAATTGTTGTTAATGTCGATGGAAGTAAAACATTTTTAAGTGCAATATCTTTATCGAACATCGAATTTGGCAATTCAGTAATTTTTGTTTGACTTAAATTAATCGTGGTTAAGTTTTCACAAATCCCAAACGCCCCCTGCCCAATAGATTGCACACTCGCTGGCAATGTAACACTTTGCAATCCATCACAATCGCGGAATACATAATCTCCAATTGTTATTATGGAACTTGGCAAATTTAGCGTTTGTAAATTGTCGCAATTATAGAATGCTGCCTCTCCAATCTCAGTCAATGAATTTGGCAAGTTTAATTCTTCCACCACACAGTCAGCAAATGCATACATATTTATTTTTTCTACGCTATCAGGAATTGTTATTTTTTCGAACGCTGTATTATATCGGAACCCAAAATCACGTAGTCCCCCGTTATAATCGAAATATCCCTCAACTTCTTTTACTATATATGTATCAGGATTTCCATTCTCATAGAATTCTTCGTCAACTATATAGCCTTGACAAAAATCTAATCCAAGAAGACCACTTACAGTGAATCCCGCGCTTTTTTTAATATATTTTGGAATTTCCAACTCATTATTAGGAGAATTATCTGGCGCATCCAACCCCTCGATGTAGTAAGACAAAAGATTTCTACACGCTGTTACATATTCATTCCCGCTTTCATCCGTTTTTATAAGATAATTTACTTTTCGATATGTTTTACCCCAATATGCTTTAATTGTTGCATTTCCAGTTGAACTTGCTCCAATGGTTATACTCTTCTTTGCAACCTTATCCTCAGAATCAACATCAATCCAGCCAAGGAAGTTAGAGGTTGCGCAAGTTGGGTTTGCAATTGAAAGTTCGACTCCGTGTTCATATTCTACAGGGTTATTCTTGTTATCGACAGGGTCGGCATTATTAAGGTCGTAAGTAATTGTGAAGGTTTGCCCTTTTGTTCTAGCAATTAAGTTGTAATTTTGCGCTTCTTCCAACTTAAATGTGTAAGTTAACTCCTCACAAACTGTTGTAGCACCAATCTCCCAACCCAAGAACTCATAATATTGCTTAAGCGTCGCAGTAACAGTTACATCCGCGAAATAGTAGTACTCTCCTGCGCCAGTAAGCTCATCAATCCCGCTGTTAGTGGTATTTTGCCCGAGCGTAACCGTGTATTTATTCCTTTCGTACCTAAACTCAACCACAGTTGACCCGTCAGGATTAATCGCTACCGCCTGTGCCGCAGGCGTCTTAAACCCAATCGTAGGGTACGGTGTAACGGTTATTGTCGACCCAGCCATCGCTTTTTGTTTGGTGTCCGTTTCTATTAATGTGTAATCGCTACCGTCAACGGTCATTTGGTAATACCTAATTGTATAACTAACCTCAACCGCCTGATAGTTTGCCGTAAACGCCAAGTTTCTGCACTCTTCGCTAGGCACCACGGTCAAATTCTTTGTTGGCGTCGTTATGCTTTGGCTCGTCCAACCAGTAAACTCGCCGCCAACCATCGTTGGCTCAACCAAAGTGAACGCCGCAATATTAACGGTGTAACTCGTCGGGTTGCTTTGCCCCGCTGGTAATGTACCAAACCCGAGCTCATACGTAATAGTGTACGTTACAATCTGCGCACTCACGCTAAAACTGAGGTTACTCTTTGGCATAGTGAACTCCTGCCTTTGCGCGCTTGCGTTCGTGATAACATTTGTACCTGCCGTCTGCGTCCAACCTGCAAACGAGTACCCCCTCTCAAGTGATACCTCTACAACGACCGTTCTACCCCAGTAGTAGTTAAGGGACGTATCGGTAACACTCGCAATCCCGTCGCCAACAGTAGTGATAATTATTTCATACGAAACTCTTTGGTAGTCGTACTCAATAACCATCGAACCGTCTGCTGCTACCGTTTTTGTCTGCTTAGTCGGCGAAACGTATCCGTCCATAGTTTTAGGTTCAGGCGAAACCGTGGTATCCGTCGTTCCTGTCAGGTTTTCAACATCGCTAGGCTGCGTCCTGTTGTACTGCCCGTTTGCATCCATATAGTAGTGTTTTACAACATATGGCGTATTCGTATTAGGGGTAAAGTTTGCGACGTAACTGCGGTTGCCTAAACTTCCGTGAGTTATCGTCTGCCCGTCGAGCGCTGCACCATTTTCGTCGTACAGCGTCCAACCGGTAAAGGTGTACCCTATCTTTGTAAGGTCGCTAGGTGTTATGTCTGCAGACTTTTTGGTGTACACGATAGGGTAGTTCCCGCTGGCGACTTTGTTGCCGCCTGAATAATTGTAAGTTATGGTGTATTCCACATCGCCAAACACGGCAGTATAGATTTTGTTGCCCGTGCTGCCGTTAATGGTAACAGTTTGCGCTTTATCGCTTATGCCCGTCCCGCTCCAGCCGAGGAAGTTTGTCCCAGCGAGCGTCGGGTTAACTAACGTAAAGTTATCTTTTACGGTGTAGGTTGTCCTGTTTGGGTTTGTGGCGCTGCCATTAAAGAGCGCGCCCGCTTCAACATTGTATGTGATTGTGTAAGTAATAATTTGCGCCTTTGCAACAAACGCTCTATCCGCCGTTCCAACCGTAAATGTATATACCAATCTAGTTGAAACATTTCCACCACTTTCAAACAATCCCGTGTAATTGTACCCATCTTTAACTGACACAGTAACAGTAATAGTTTGTCCGTAATAGTAGTCGCCGTTACCGCTCGCGCCGTAGTCATTTGCAATCGTTATTCCCGAAATACCCTCGCCGTCCGCACTAGTCGCGTCGTAACTTGCACTAATGTTTTGCTTATTTCTGCTGTAGTAGAATACAAATTTTGTCGAGCCGTCGCCCAAAACTTTCATCGTAATGCTAGGCTCTTGAGCAGTGAAGCCTGTAATCGTGATTGCTGACTGCGTTACGTCCGTATCTGTTCTTGCTGTTCCATTACTTGTTTGGTACAAGTCGTACTCTTCTAGGTTTGTGCTGCCGTTTAATGGTTGTAAACGGTATTCAATAGTATAGAGAGTATCCGTTCTCGCTCTCCACGACGCAACAAATTTCCTATCGCCCGTGCTTTCAGAGCAGTAAATGGTTGTTGTGTCTTCCATTTCTTTCCACGTATCTGAACTTGTCTTTTCGTAGAGCGTCCAACCCGTGAAGTTGTAACCATCTCTCAATGGAGTTGGAGGCTCAATATCATCATCAATTACGCGATAGGATTGTGGAGGCGTGTCGCCAGCTTTGAAGCGCCCACCATCTAATTCGTAAATAATGTTGTAACTTACAAGGTTCCACTGCGCTGTAAATGTCAAGTCTCTCGCGCGGCTTGTGTCAATCGTCATATCGACCGCCACTGCGTCCGTTATGGACTCGCGCCATCCTGTGAACGAGTAACCGTCTCTTGTAGGTTTTGGCAACACAAAGTCAGCCATTTCAACATTGTAAGTCATTGTTGTTGAACTTCCGCTTGGTAGTTTACCTCCTGCAAGTATCAAGATAATCGTGTATTGCTTTAGAATAAATGTTGCAGTAAACTCAAGGTCGCCAATGAACGCCCCTCTTGCAATCTCAACATTCATTAGAGTTTGCGTTTCGCCTGCGTAGGTGTACTCCCAACCTGCGAATGTGTAACCCTCTTTTTCTGGGTTTAAAAGCGCGAATGTTGACGTTTCAACATTATATGTTGTTGGGTTAGGGTTAGTTGCCGAACCTGCAAATGTTGCGCCGTCAACACCCTCATAGGTAATTGAGTAGTTGATTGGCGTGTAGTTTGCGACAAATTCCAAGTCAGATTTGCTGGTGCCCCTTTCGATTGTTACAACTGTTTGCGGCGTTGTGCCGTTGCTGCCCGTCCAGCCTGTAAACTCGTAACCTCTCAATGTTGGGTTATTGAGTGTAAATGTTTCTGTCTCAATCGTGTATGTACTTGGATTTGTACAGCTGCCGCCATTTAAGTTGTAGGTTATGCTGTAACTATGCAGCGTCCAAACGGCGGTTACTGTTATGTCGCCGTAGCGTCCCGCAAAGGTCAAAAGACCGTCTCTTAGTGCAACGCCATCAACTTCCCAATTTACAAAGTCATACCCCTCACAAATTGGAGTGTCGACAACATAAGGGGCATCCTCTATTGTGAATGTATCCTTTTGAATTTGGTCAAAATGCGCGCCGTCGTGAATTAAATCATATGTTATGTTGTAAAGTATTGGCGTGTATTTAGCCGTGTATTCCCTGTTGTCAATGCTGCCTTTTGCAATTGTAACAGTCGCATTAACTTGCGTTTCGCCGTTAAGCTGCCAACCTGTGAATGTGTAGCCGCGCTTTTCAGGGTTATTGAGCGTAAAGTCGTCAGTCGAAACTCTAAACTCAGTTGGGTTAATAACCCCCGCCTCCAGTTGCCCACCTGCAAGGTCGTACGATATCGTGTAAACCTTTTCTTTGTAGGTCGCGGTGTAACTGCGCTCTGCAGTCATTGCTGTAATGCGTACATCCATTGTTGGCTCGGTTAGTCCTTCGCCCGTCCAACCTGCAAACGTATACCCGCGCTCGCGCGTGTCAGGATAAATCAAAGTAAAATCGCTCTCAATCGTGCCAATTATAGGGTTGTGTGTGCCCGAATAGTAGCCGTATTCGCCGATGTTGAGGTTTAGGTTGTATGAAATTAGCGTGTAACCCGCGTACAATGTGCAGTTTTGGCTCGGCATTTGGAAAGTCTTGAAGTTTACCTTTGTAAGCCCACTAATTTGCGTTCCTGTTGCGCCCGTGTCGACGTTATACCAGCCAACGAACGTGTAACCCGTTGGCGTTGGGTTGGCAGGAGCGGTCAAGTGAGATTGAAACTTCGCCTGCGTAGTCAAATAAACTTCGCCCTGCGACATATATGTAACGTCAAAATCCGACTCCTTGTAGACCGCGTTTAAGGAAACCTCGCTTATCCCGCCGTTTGTCAAGTCAAGTGAGAACCCCATCACGGTTAGGTCGTTTCTCATAACCGAAGCGCCGTCGCTAAAGGTTTTGCTGTTTATTTTCCAGTGTGAAAAAGTTTTGCCGTTCACTATAAATTGGGGGTTTTCCGCCTGTATCTCAGCAATTGGGCGCAGTCTGACTTGCGAAAGTCTGTTAGATGTATATTTGAATGTTGTCGCCTTTGAGTAGGTTGCGCCAATGTCTGAATAGGTGTACTTAATCGTGTAGATGTTCGCCGTGTAATACATAAACAGCGACATCCCGTCCGCAGTCAACTCGCACTCCAAATCACTGGTTTTGCCGTCCGATGTTTCGCCCTCAAACAGTGTGTAACCGTCGAACTTAAGCTTGTCAGGCACAACAATCGTTCTGTTGAGTGCAGTTCCCGTTACTGGCTGTCTCAACATCGTTGCGTACACGCTGCCAGAGTCCTCGTCGTAAACCGCATAATATACCTTGTAGGTGTAAATGCGTTCTTCCTCAAAAACGGCAATCAAGGTAAAGTCCGAGTTTGCGGTAACCGCAGCGGCAGGTTGAACGCACGGCTCTAGCCCCGAAATCGACCAGCCCACGAACACGTAGCCCGCCTTTTTGAGTTTAGGCAACTCGCCGTAAGCTTGTTCCGTCCTAAGCGTTTTTTGATAGCCGTTTTCGCCGTAAACAAACCCACATAGGTCGCCGTCGATTTCGCCGCCCGAAGTGTCCAGCGTAACAACTACCTGTTTTGACTCGCTACTACCCGAGTTCGCAATAAAAAAGTAGTAGTACGCGCCCGCACCGCCTGCTAACACTAATAAAACAAATATAACCAGAAAGATTTTCCCCGCTTTCCTCTTTTTATACATCTCTAAAGCCCTCTTTGTATAATTTTAGCAAATTTTACAAAAAATATCAAATAAAAAGCAATGTTTTGTCGAATATTAGAAAGCCTACTGTAAAATAACTATTAAAGCAACAAAAAAAACTAAGTTCACGTTTGTAAACTTAGTTTTAAACAGATTTCTAAATTATTACCTATTAAGCAGCAATTGCTGTAGGTGTTGTTGTTTCTTCAGTGTACTCATCCAAACTAGGAAGTTCGATTTTTTGCTCCCCGAAACTCATATTGATTGAACCATCAATATGGAACATCTTTTCTGTGTACTTGTCAGCGTTAGCAATATCTTCAGCTGAAGGAGTAGCATCAGTAGTAACCTTCATTGCGAACATATCCAAGTTAACTGACAATTTTGAGAACAAACCATCTCTAATTTCGATTTTGATTTCTCCACTAATCTTAGCCATATTAGGTATTAAGATGTAACCTTTCATATTAAGGTTGAAGTCGTTTTCTCCAGTCTTTGTAGCGTCCAATTTCATTGTTTCTGATTCAAGACTCATTTCACTAAAGTCTACGTCAAGCATTCCCCCAAGCATAGCATCGTCGCCATCTGCCGGAATCATTGCAATAAGCCCGCTAATAAGCCCTGATATATCTCCTGCTAATACAGCGTCAAAACCTTCAGGTATTTCAACATACATCTTATTTACGGTGTCCATAACTAAATATTTTTCGCCGTTCTTTCCAATAACCATGCTTATTTCATCCGCTGCTTTGAGAGATACTGACATTTTAACATCATCAACAGTTGTTTTACCATCTTTTTCTGAGGTTGTAACTGCCTTTTTAACTGTGCCAGTAACTTCTCCCTTTTGGTCTTCTGTTGCGCCCATTACGCCCTTAGAAATTTTGTAATTTGCTTTTAATTCAATTTTGAAATCTGTAGAAACTTTTCCAGTTTCAGTTATTGCAGCCGCAAATGCAGCGTCTGCATCTTCTGTAGTAATTTTTTCGCCGCCGCACGCTGTGAAGAACAATGCGCAAGGCAAAATTGCCAACATAGCAAAAATTGCTTTTATACTATTTTTCATTTCCCTTCTCCTTATTAATTTATTAGTATAACCTTATTATACGGGTTTAAAAAATAAATGTCAACCGTTTACGCATAATTTTTAAAAAAATATTCAAATTTTTACGCGCCTTAGGTATCAACCCTTTCCCGCTTACTTTATATACAAATCACATTTCAAAAATGTTGGTGTTTTTCAAAAAAAATATAAAAATATAAATGTTATAAAAATGCAAAAGTAAGAATAAAAAAATCTAAGCAATTCAAGCATTTTAAATTACTTGAAATTACTTAGAAATTGCTTAGACACTAAAAACAACCCAACTTCAACTGCCCCGTTTTGTTATTCGCCCCAACGTTTGCCCTAACTACATATACGTCTAACTTAATTTAGGCAAAACAATTTAGCTGCACACCCCTTGCCATTTGTCATTAAGTCAACAAAAAAACAACGCCTTATAAAGTGAACCCCACCGGCGGACACTCTACTTATTAGGCGCTGCATACTAATATTATTTAAACAATTCAATATTTTCCTTTTTTATTCTATCCAACTCTTCATAGATATACGCATACTGCGGATAAATTTTTACCATATAATCGACTTCGTCCGTTTTAATCCTGTGAAACCACTTTTTCGTAGGGAATATCTTTGATTCTCTCGTTCCGCAGACGTGATGAATAATACTATCTTTGTCGTACTTATAACAGTTATACTTCTTAGAAATGATTTTCCTTTTTTTGCAGGCGGTATTGAGTGCGCTCATATCAATGTACCACATATATTTTTTTTCTGCACAAAGTTTGCACGCTTTTTCAAGGAGCCCCGTCTCTCTTATCATTTTCATATTCATTAGCATAACGCCACTTTGAAAATAGTTTGTAATTCTTCCTGCGTCTCTTCTCCCTGCGATTTCGACATTAGAAACATCAATGTCCCACACTTCCTTAACGTCACCATTAAAAATAGTATCCGCATCAAGATAAAGCGCCTTGTCAGGTATCTCAGGAACGAGGTGCATCAAAAGCCTAACCGTTACATAATAAGAATACCATTTGTTATGAAGATTGGATCCCTTTAATAGGTATTTCTTAAATTCTTCCGAAACATCCACCGACTTATATGTACTTTCAGGGTTCGCTTTTTTCAAAATACTTTCGCACAATTTATCATCTTCTTCGGTAAACTTCTTCCCTTTTGCGTTAAATTCAGGGATTTCTACCGTTAGATTAATAACGTTTATTGGCTCTTTTGTATGTTTTGCAAGCGAAATAAGTGAAACAAGCTGTTGCACCAATAACTTTTTATCAACGCAATACACAAGATTAATCATTAAATTCTCCCCTTTGTCATTTGTAAGTTAATTAAGTATACACCAAAAACAAAATTAAATCAAGCATTCTCCACAATTGATTGTCAAATATCTGACACTCTTTATTATAAAAACAAAAAACACCAAGTCTCCAAGTGTAGACTCAGTGTCAAATCAGTTTTCAAATTACATTATTAAGCTGCATCCCCATTAGTGTATCCGTCAAGAGAGCTTGGCAAATTAATAGCTTGTTTACCATAACTCATCTCAATTTTAGCGTCAATAGAAACTGTTTCTTTAGTGTACTTGTCGATGTTATTGATGTCTGCCACATCTTCTGGAATATAACCAGTAAAGTCAACATCTATTAGTGAAAGTTTACCATCTTTAATTTTTATTTCGATGTTACCTACAATCTTACCTTGCCCTTCAATGAAGGTATAACCGTTAAACTTAAGTGTGTAGTTGTTATCGCCCGTCTTTTCAGCTTCCAACTTAAATGTCTCAGATTCAAAGAGCATTGCATCAAAATCAAGCGTGCCCAACAATGCCATAAACCCGTCAGAAGAAGCAGTTGTATCGCCAGCGTCTTCGCCTTCACCTTCACCTTCGCTTGCCATAATAAACGCAAGCATTGCAGGTGCAAGTTCTGAGATATTCATCGCCAAAAATGGTTGATACACAGCAGGTAATGTCATGTATTCTTTCTGTCCATTCATATGGTTTAAAAGAAGGATTTTGTCTCCAATCTTTCCTACTTGTAACTTTGTGCCCTCAGCTATCGCCCCATCGGTTCCGAGGTCAACTTTATCAAACACGATTTCGAGTTTAACTTTATCAATGTTAACCTCATCACCCTTTTTTGTTGCTTCCCCTGATTTTTTAATTGTAGTCCCAACCTCACCATTAGTTGGTGTAGGTGTAAGTTTGCTTCCGAATTTTAAATTAATTTTCATTTGAAAATCCGATGAAACTTCGCCAGTTTGCTCAACTGCAGCCGCAAATGCTTCTTGTGCAGCTTCAGTAGTAATCTTTTCGCCACCGCACGCCGTGAAGAACAATGCACAAGGCAAAATTGCTAACATAGCGAAAATTGCTTTTATACTATTTTTCATTTCATTTCTCCTCATTTTTTATCAGTATAATTATACTATACATACTATACAATAAAATGTCAATCATTTTTTTTTTGCAATTTGAAAATTTTTCTAAAAATATTTTAAACCACAACATCATATATTATAAGTTTCCAACATTGTATATCCCAAGTCTCCAACATTACACAATGCCCTAATATTAAGAAAAACATTCGCAAACAACCACTTGTATTTTTGGCGTTTATATGTTATAATTACCAAACATTTTGCAAGTCGCAGCGTTTTTATTGCAACTTGCTTATCATACTAGGAGGATATATGATTACGATTAGCAACCTTGAATTACGCTTCGGCGGACAACTACTTTTTCAAGATGTAAACTTAAAATTCGTTTCAGGAAACTGTTACGGAATTATCGGCGCAAACGGCGCGGGAAAGTCAACGTTTTTAAAAATAATTTCTGGACAAATTGACAGTTATAAGGGAAACGTAGAAATTGACGACAAGTGCCGTATGAGTGTTTTGCAACAAGACCACTTTAAGTTTGACGAGTTCACGGTTTTTGACACTGTCATTATGGGGAACAAAAAACTTTACGACATAATGAAAGAAAAAGAGGCACTCTACGCAAAGCCCGACTTCACTGAAGAGGATGGTTTGCGCACGGCGGAGCTTGAAACTGAGTTCGCGGAAATGAACGGCTGGGACGCCGAAACAGAAATTGCGCAACTTCTCAGCGGGCTGGGGCTGAACGACTCCTACCTTTACCTTGAAATGAAAAACCTAAAGGAAAGTGAAAAGGTTAAAATTTTGCTCGCTCAGGCGTTATTCGGAAACCCCGACATCCTACTTTTGGACGAACCTACCAACGGGCTTGACATCAAGTCAGTTGAATGGCTAGAGGAATTTTTGATTAACTTTGACGGAACAGTCATTGTAGTTTCGCACGATAGGCACTTCTTGAACACCGTCTGCACCCACACGGTCGACATCGACTACGGCAAAATCACAGCGTATGCGGGTAACTACGATTTCTGGTATCAATCCAGCCAGTTGACGCAACAATTAATGAAAAACCAAAACAAGAAAAAGGAAGAAAAAATTGCGGAACTCAAGGCGTTTATTCAACGCTTCTCTGCAAACAAATCAAAGTCTAAACAGGCAACCTCAAGAAAGAAAATTCTTGAGAAAATCCAAATCGATGATATGCCTGCCTCTAGCAGAAAGTACCCTTACGTAAACTTTAAGGCAGAAAGACCGCTTTCTAAAGAGGTTATTCAAGCAAATAACCTCACAGTTTACAACGACGAAGGCAATGTTGTGCTTTCAAACGCAGACTTTAGAATTAACAAAGAGGACAAAATCGCGGTCCTCGGCGACGACATTTCAGTTACGGCATTTTTCAAGGCACTCGCTAACGAGGTAAAATACGACGGAACAATCTCAATTGGCGCAAACACAAAAATGAGTTATTTGCCAAACGACAAAAACTCCTACTTTGAGTGCGAACTCAACATTATCAACTGGCTCGCACAATTTACTAAAGAGACAGACGAAACTTTCTTGCGCGGCTTCCTTGGGCGTATGTTATTCTCGGGCGAGGACGGCTTGAAAAAAGTTAAAGTACTTTCAGGGGGCGAAAAGGTCCGTTGTATGCTCTCAAAAATGATGCTTGAGGCGGGCAACCTACTTATGCTCGACCAACCGACAAACCACCTCGACCTTGAAAGTATTACCGCGCTCAACGACGCACTCATCGACTTTGACGGCGTTGTCATATTCGCGTCCCACGACCACGAATTCTTATCGTCGATTGCCAACCGTATTTTTGAAATCAAGGACGGAAAACTTATCGACAGAATGGAAACTTACGACGAATATTTGAGTAGCAATAATTAATTAAATTTTTATTAAGATAAAAATATTTATTATTTTAAACTCTATAAAAAACAAAAATAATACCACAAAAATTAAACACAAAAACAAATTAAAATATTTAATAATGAATATTAAAAAATAAAAACATTTAATTAATCAAACATATAATTTATTTAATTAATTGTTATAATTTAATTAAAAATAAATAAATTATTTTGATATATAATAAAAGCGTATAATAAATAAATTAAAAATATAATCAAATTAAATTTATAAAATAAAAAAATACAAAAAAATAACATTAAAATTATTGTTTAATTTTATAAAATAATTTTTCCGTATTTTGTTTTGTTATTTCAAAAATTGTTTCAATACTCACATTTTTTATTTGCGCAAAACACTCTGCGACATAATAGACGTTTTTAGGCTCGTTTGGTTTATCGCGCATAGTTCGCGGCGACATATACGGGCTGTCCGTTTCAATCAACAACCTATCTAGCGGGATATACTCAAGTGCCTCGCGCAAGTGCTCGTTTGTTTTGTAAGTAACATTGCACGTGAACGAAATGTTAAACCCTAAATCAAGTGCTTTGCGCGCCTTGTCCTTGTTCCCCCCGAAACAATGTAGGACGCCGCCCCGCTTTGGCATAACATTTTTAACCGCGCTAAAAAAGTCGGCGTACGCGTCCCAATGTTCCATCGGGCTAACCCCGTCGCGAATGTGGAAAATCGCGGGCAGGTCAACTTGGTTACACAAGTGAAGTTGTCGTTCCATAACCTCAATTTGCGCGCGGACGGGCGAGAGGTTGTAAAAGTAGTCAAGCCCAAACTCTCCCACTGCGACAACTTTCTCATTGCAAGCGTTCTTTGTTATAAACCCCTCGCACGCGTCGTTGTAATTTTTCGCGTCGTGCGGATGAACGGCAAGCGCAGAGTAAACGAGCGCGTTATCTTGGCTCAAGTCAAACGCTTTCTTCATACTCTCAAGGTCGCAACTCGGGATAATCACGTAGTCAATGTTGTCCCTTTGAAAATTCGCAACAATCTCCCCGCACCTATCCACTATTTTTTCGTCGTACAAATGACAATGGCTATCAACCATTATCTAACCTCTGCACCGTTCGCAATTTCGCCCTCAGGGCTAACAACCTTAAGCGCGTCGTCCGTCGAAGCACAAAGAATCATACCCTCGCTTACAATCCCGCGAAGTTTTGCAGGTTTTAAGTTCGCAACAACAACCACATTTTTGCCAACCATCTCTTCAGGCTTGTAGTACATAGCAATCCCGCTAACAATCGTGCGCACTTCGTCGCCAATTTGAATGCGAGACTTTAATAACTTGTCTGCGTTCTCAACCTTTTCACACTCCAAAACTTTTCCAACGCGAAGTTCAATCTTTTCAAAGTCGTCAATTGATATTTGAGGAACTACGTTTTCAACAACCTCGCTTACGTCCTTCTTTGCTTCCATTTCTTTCTTAGCACACTCTGCGCAGCAACATTTCTTTTCTTCCATAATATAAATCTCCTAAAATAAATAATTAATTGTTATCATAATGATAGTTTTATTTTTTTGTAAGCACGGTCAATGACTCAATGCTATTAGTGTGCGGGAACATATCAAAACTTTGCATATATTCGATTTTGTACACGTCCAAAAGTTCGCGCAAATCCTTTGCTAGGCTAGTTGGGCTACAACTCATATACACAATTTTGTTCGGCGCAATCTTAATAAGTTCGTCCATAACCTGCTTGCCAGCACCCTTCCTAGGCGGGTCGAGGAAAACAACCAAGTTTTGACGTTCCTTTTCCGTAAACTCAAGCGTTTGCATAACCTGCGCACAGTCGCCCGCGTGGTGAATAATCCTGTTATCAACCCCATACTTTTGCGCCGTCCCTCTCGCAGCCTCGACGCTGCCCGCAACATACTCAACGCTGCAGACATAGTTGTTGTTTTGCGCAAACAGTACGCTAGTAACCCCCACTCCCGCGTACAAGTCAAGCACAACCTTATTGCTGCCGACTTCGCCAACAACCTGTTTGTACATTTTCTCCGCAATCTCGAAGTTGATTTGCGTAAAATTGAGCGGAGTTACATTGAATTTAATGCCGCAAAGGCTGATTTCTTGACTTTCCTCGCCCGCAACAAACTTAGCGTCCTTATAATTAAGCAAGGTCGACGTCGCAAACTGTTTCGCGCTCCAAAGTGAAACACTTTCAAAGTCTACCTTCAAGTAGTTGTAAAACTCCTTATCGCACGCCCCGCTGCTTGTTTGCACCAAAACTAGAAGTTTCCCGTCATAATAATTGACAAAAACGCTCTCAAAGTCGGCGCCCGTGTCAGTTACGAAACGTCTTACCGCGTCAATAACCTTTCTTGAGTACTCGCCACAAATCATACAATTGTCAATGTCGACAATATTATGCGTAGCAGCCTGATAGAAACCCACCAACACTTTACCGTCTCGCTTTTCAACCTTGAGCTGCATTGCGTTCCTGTACCCAAACGAGTGCTCGCCAACAACTGTTTCGCGCGCCTCAATGTCAAGGTTAGTAACCTTTTTAATCGTCCTTTGCAAACTCAAGCGCTTAAACAACTTCTGCGTTTCTTGCGTCAGGTGCATAAGTTTGCAACCCCCGCATTTAGAAAAGTACGGGCATGTAGGCTCAGCGCGCCTAAAAGACGGCTCAACCACCTCAAGCATTCGCCCCCAATGCAGGTTGTCTTTACTTTTGGTTATTTCCGCCGTTACAACCTCGCCTTCGACTGCGCCATTAATAAAGTATACCTCGTCGCCAATTTTTGCGATGCCCTCCCCCTCGACGGACATATCAATAATTTTGAATTCGTTTTTTTCCATAAGTGTCTCTCTTTAATGTATTTTTTGTATGCTTCGCGCAATTTTAACTTATTATAACAAATTATTTTGAAAAATGCACCCAATTTTAAGCACTTTTTTGATTTTTTGCAACATCTTACGCCCTACACCCGCATTTTTCGATTGAAACCCGCCCCACATCTTAAATTCCCTGCGCCCTCAACCCCACATACTCCACCCTGCGTCCTCACACAAATACTCACCTATTCCACCTAAATTTTATCAACATCGCCGCGCAAAAAAAACAAAAAACACGGCGCGTAGTTTACAGACGTAAACTTTCTTGCGTTACGTGTTTTAATGTTTGTTTTATGCAGGTTTTGTCAAACTTAATTAGCCGCCGGCACCCGTCGCTCCACGTGGGATAAAGAAATTGAGCGTGTGCACATTTCCGTTGACCGTTTGAGTAACGTAAGCGTTTTGGTTAGGCTCAAGTGTGGTCGTTTCACCAACTACAAAAACTGGTGAAACACCATCCGCGCCGCGCTCGCCTGTGGCACCTGTAGCACCTGTCGCGCCCGTTGCACCAGTTACGCCTTGCGGACCTTGTGCGCCCGTTGCGCCCGTGGGACCTATTGGCCCAACAATTGTGCCTGTTGGGATAATCGTGTTGACCGTTCTAAAAATTGGAGTTGAACAACGGCATCGACATCTTCTGCATCCGCAATTGCTGCACATTTTTCACCTCTAGTTTGTAGCACAATTTGCGCTACATTCCATACTATGCCACAAAAAAACATTGTGTTACACAGCCTCAACCAGCAAAAGTTAAAACTCACACATTTAAAAAATATATAAAAAGCGTTGCGTTACACAACTACAGCGCTAATTATTTTAATATCTGTCAATGTAAAATCTATTTGATACGTTTTTGATTGCGGCGACGAAATTACGAGTACATTGTTATCTATTTGGTAATCGGCACAAGGGGTTATGAACACGCGATTGGGATAAACTAGCTTAAACTTAATATCGTACGCGCTTGCGTCGAGCGTGAGCGCAACCGTTAGTGTCGATTGCGTAAACGGAAACTCGCAAACCGTTTGGTTATTTTCGTCGATTATATAAATAAGCAATGGTTGATTTGCGTAATTTGTGCAGTTGAACGCAAATGTTATGTTAGAAGTTGCACCCGCCACGTTAGCGGCGAACACCGCCGTGTAACTCATCGCGTCATATGAGCCGCGCGCGATTGTTACGACAGGCTGAGGTGTGGGACTATCAGGGGTTTGCCAGCCCACAAATGTGTAACCCGCTTTGGTGGGGTTATTCAATGTAAAGGTTGCCGTTTCTATATTGTAGGTTGTAGGGTTAGGGGTTGAGAGTGTCCCACCATTTAAGTTGTAGGTTATCGCGTAGTTGGTGGGTTCGTATTTTGCGTAAAGCGTTGCGCCACTTGAAATAGTGCAGCCGCTCGTGCGGTTACCTTCACTATCAAAGCACTGCGCGTCGTTTGAGTCGTAGTACCCCTTAAAGTCGTAGTGAGGTTTCTGCGTTGCCTCGGTTGTCAAAATCGACTCGGCGTTTTCCTCCCCGTATTCAATCTCAATCGTTTTACTAACACCGGCACCATCTACAAGCGTTATACTGTAAGTTTCAGCTTCCCAGCGTGCGGTGTAAGTTACGTCCGCTGTAACAACTGTTGTGTACGTTATGCCGTCGCCCCAGCCAAGGAACTTGTAACCCGTGCGCGTTGGCGTAGGGAGAGTTCCGAGCGTACAAGTGCTAGCGCCGTCAACTGAGCGGTACTCTTGATAACAAGTTTTGCCATCGCAAGTCCACGCGGCAGTCCGTGAACCCCACGCGCTTGCATTTGTGTCCGCGTCAGGAGCGGATAATGTTACCGTGTAACCCACCACGCTTGCCGCGTTGCCGAGACTTATTTCAAGTTTAGTCTTCTTTGTTATAACATCATTTTTATTTAAATATGTTGATGTCCCGCTATATATCCAGCCAAGAAAAGCCTGATCGCCCAAATATTGCTCGCTTGTTTCAATGTTCGTCGGCCAGTCCTCACAGTCATTAAAAGTTGAACCATAATAGCCCGTTATTCCCGCTACTTTGTTGACGTTTGAACCATTATTCATTATATCTCTTGCATAAAACAATATTTGATATTCAGCCCCACGCCAATGCACATAAAGCGTTGTAACCCCCGCTGAAAGTGTTTTTATTCCGCTGCCGTCGCTGCCAACATATTGTTCGCCGCGCGCACCTGTCGGCGTTGTGTTTACAGGTTTCTCCGACCATATCCCGTTGAATGTGTATTTTTCTTTTGTTGGCACATCGGTCAAGTTGATTACCTGACCGAGCGCGCAGCTAATCGTTTGCAAGTCGCTCGTCGTTTGCGTTACCGCGTTGTACTCGCAAATTTTGATTGCGACCGTTTCGCCGCTTGCGGAAACACTTTCAATCCCCGCTTCCACTTGACTCCCCACTTGAGTCGCGGCAGATTTTGCGCGACTCAACGCGCTAGACGGCATAACAACAAACATTGCCGCCATCAAGCACGAAACTGAATATTTAACTAATTTTACCATAATTTTCGACCAAAATCGCGAACTGCCGCCCTTCTCCTAAACATTAAAACAGCACGCAATAAGGTTTTTCTTCCCCTGAAATTTTTTCTCAATAACCCCAATTCTGCGCAAAACCTGCGCACAAAAATTCAAAACAATCCCCCTGCCTATCTATCGCAAAAAACGTCGACAAACAAATTTAACTCTTTCAAATCCAACTGTGCAGGCAACAAAGCCACACTCAATCGGCGCTATTTAATGTCATTATACCACAGTTTCCAAATTTTGGCAATACCCATTTAAAAATTAATGTCTATTTAATAAAAAAAAGCCATTTGCGGTTTCCTAACTTCGTTGCGTTTTTCACTTTAAATACACCCTAAAAAAAGCCACCTTTTAAGGGCTCGCTAGATTTTATGCGGTTTTAGTCCCTTAGAGTTAATGACGCTTCAAATTCAACAACGTTGCCATTTAGTGATATGAATTTTAACGATGCATACTGGGCAAGAATTTCTGACGCGGACTTTACCCCAACAACTTTCGACGAAGCGTACGCACTTATGGTTTATAAGATAACACAAAAATATTCATCAGCCGATATTTTCCTTTTCACAATCCCAAATGTTGGAAGTCGAAACTTGACATCTATTGCCAATGAAAATATTGCGATAAAAGCCATAGCAAAACACTTTGGTTGCGGACTTGTCGATATCGCTTCTACAACACTCAGTTCAAGTTATACAACATATACAAGTGATGGAATACATCCAACCGCCAGTGGAATGGACATAATGTCAGATGTATTTACTGCGGCACTTTATAACTTTTACGTAACAAATGCAAACTAATCAAAAATCATATATCCAACTAAAAAAAGAGTAGAAACAGATTAACCGATAATGGTTACTTTGCCACTCTTTTTGTTTTATAAGAAACGAGGGTTTTGCGCCCTCAAACCCCCTCATACAATCCACAAGCGGCGTCATCCTCTCCTGTGGTATTCCCGCCCCACTAAAAAGACCATTCGCCCTGTTTGCTTTTGTTTGTTGATTATAGCCTCCCTTTTATCCAACCCTTGCCTATCTTCTCCAAGCGTTTCTCATTCGCCATTCTTCTCTCGTAATTTTGATACGCTATCCAATCGAGCGAGATTATTCCTTGTGGAGTTTCTATTCCCGCTCGAAAACTCATCCAATCTGGCTGTTCGTCGTATTCCATAAACCTCTCCCATTTAAGCAAAAATCCCAGCACCTTTTTCGGTACTGGGTTGTTTTGGCTCGGCAAGTGCATCTCAATTTGAACCCAAAATATACATAAGTGGCACTCATATAATTATTGTCGCTTCTTTAATATAGTTTTGAACTTAGTAAAACAAAAAGTGACACAAATTGCGCCACCTGTTTAATTATTACACCCGCAATATGCGTATAGTGCATTTTTTTGTTCTTTCGTTAGGTTAAGTGAGTTTATGTATGCTTTCATTCTTGCGGTTTCGCTTTTGTAGCCACAATACGCAAGGAGCAAGTACTTTTGGTTTGCTGTTAGGCTTGTACTTTGAACATACTTTTCTATTGCCTGTCGCACACTTTGCGTACCCTTGCTCGTTTGTGCGTTCTTATATTGTTTCTTTATTGCGCTGATTTGAGAAACATACATTGCTAATTTGTATGGGTCTACGCCTTGCGCAAATAGCCCAAACTTGTTTAATGAGTCGCCTGTGATTGAACTTGTAGCGTTTTTGTAGTAATAGTTATACAACAACTTTATTGCACTTGCACGTGTTTCGTCGTCTGCCTTTTGATAATCGCGCAATACCATCATTTTCTCAATTTCAATTCCAGCCTCTGCATACTTTGACTGTATGGCACTATATTGCGACTGCGACAACTCAACCCTGTTCCCATCTGAGTCTGTATAAACCCCAACAATTTGGCTCGGGAACGCATTTATGCCATTGTTCCACAACCTTAACATTTCGCCTTGAACGACATTACTTGAAACCGCCACGCCCCTATCCTTGAGCATAGTCTTAAGAATAGCACTTTGCAGTGTCTCATTTCCATTCGCCTTATCAAGCGCCTTGTAGTATGTAGCCGAACCGCGCGACTTAAACAGTGAGTTCCATTCGTACGCTGTTTGCGGACTAACCAAATCAACAATTGCCTTAACATATTTCTCCGCGTTCCTAACAGGAATGCCGAAAGTCTGTGATAACCCCAAAATAGTTTGACGTATAATTTTGTTTATTTCGGTTGTATCATACTGTTGCCCATTAATAAGCATAGTTGCCAGTTCTGCCAAATTGCTTCCAGCATTAACTATGTTTTGTAGCCCCGTGTATGCGGAGTTAGTTATGTCGTATCCCTGCAGCGCAGAATACATATCGCGAACAATCGGAAACATACCAAACACTTGAGAAGTGAACTCGGGCAATATTCTATCTTGCCATTCTTCGTCGTCATCGTCTCCAGCAGTTTTTAGTAGTTCCTTAAATGCGATAGCAATCATTGTGGATATTGCCATCCCCCCCGCGACATTTGTTACTTGAACAACAAGGTTTTTCTTTGCTTCTTCTAATTGTTTATCGACCTTTTCGGCAAACTCGGCATTTGTGCGATACTTTTCGCTCTTCCTCATTTTTGATAATGTCTTATACTTTACAGTGCTTGCGTACAATCTTGTTAGCAACTGCAATGGCTCGGACATATACATTGTTGCAAATTTTATTAGTGCATTCTTTGAGCGCATTATTTGCGGTCTAAACGCCGCATTCCAGTTCGCTTGCGTTTTCATTAGTACTTCGTTAAATAACTTGCTTGACTGCTCTAAATTGCCGTTCGTCTTTCTCTTGCACGCCTCCCAAATAACGCCATTGCACCACTTATCTAGTATTGACATTGGCGCGATTAATTTGTCCGTAACATCATCAATTTTTCCAAGCGCGCCTTTTTCTGATTTTATGCGTCCAAAATCAGTGTTAAATCCATCCCTAAAGCGGGCGTGTGCAAGTGCATTGTACTTATCTAATTCTGCAAGACTTTCGCCACGACGATTCATAAATTTCCCTATTCCAGCCATTAGGTCACCGTAAGATAACCCACCACCCCTTGCTGAGTATATACTTATAAGTTGCATTGCCCACGATTTTATATTTAGATCAAGTGTTGCTTTGTAGGAATAGTTACGAATAGTGTCTAGCACTTTTTGCACCTTATCTCTTCCGTTTCCAATGCCTTGAATATCCCTCAATAATTGTTGAATATATGGCACAAAATTAGCGTTGATGTCATTCAACTTTGCACGGATTGTTGTACCATCTTGCGTCTTTTTATTCATAATACGATTAAATGAATTGATAAACACGCCATAGCCGTAATACGTCGACATATCTTCCGTATGCCTAGCAATAACCCTTGCAATGTCATCAATCGCAATCGGGTTGGTGGCATTTGCCTTAGTAGCCTTATTAAAGCCGTATGAATAAACACTTTTTGTTCTATTGAAAATTGTCGCATTGTCATCAAACTCGCTTCCCAATCGTTTTGCAAGCCCGTCATCCACAACTTCAATCGGTATGTATTTTTCGTCGGATACATTTGAAACTCCTTGCAATGCAATATCAGTTTCCCTTTTTGCGTTACGAGCCACTTCATTGAAAATCTTTTCTGCAATTTTTATGTATTGCTTTTGTGTATCTGTAAGCGAAGCGGTCAACATATCTATGTCTTGTTGTGTAACTTTTGCCCTTATAGCACCGTCGTGTTGTGCCCTAATAAATTTGCCTTTCGCAGCATATTTTTCGTTTATGACTAACACGCCACCATCTTCCATATGTTGCCTTGCTTGTGGGCGCTCCCACATCATAACCATAGTTATTTGTTGGGCTGGAGTAATTTTACCGCCCGCAAAATCAATCGTTGGCTTGCTCCAATTTGCCATTTCTTTTTTATTCTTTTGCGACAAATCTTTGAGCAAATAATCTACATCTCGAAGCAATGTTTGCTTTTTAATTTCACAATTGACTATTTCGTTGTATGCCTTGTTCATAAAGCCGTCTTTATCGTATGCACTCATTGCATCAAAAACCGCCCACGTCGCTTCGCAATTCAATGCAAGATTGTCAAATATAAATTTTCTATCACTCGGCATAAATTCACTATGAAAGTTTAAACCGTCAACTGATTTTTGAGCAATTTCACTTTCTGACTGCCTTTTGTTTTCCCAAAATACTTTGTCATAGTTATTACATATATGTATCGCGTTATTAAATACATTTGTAAGCGAGGTCAATTCTTCTGCTGTCAAATTTTGCGTAGACGGTGCATTGGCAATTCGCGCCAACTCTTCTATATATAGGTTGTCTGTTTGTTCACACAACTCCATTAATTGCTTATGTATAGGTGAAAATTCGTCGCGCAAAATCTCCCGCGCCTTTTTGCTTATATTCCCCGTATAAGTCATCGTCCTTTTCATTGCGTCTGTAAGTTTTGCAATAATAGGAACAACAACCTCATCTGCTGGCTTATTCTTCAACGCTTTGAACCTATCATACGATGTTTTAAACTTAACCAACGCTCTTGAATACGAATACGACTTGCACATCTCATCCCTATAGTGGTTAACACGCTTTTTATAGTATGCCTGCAACTTTGCTATACTGCTCACTTCCCCCGCCTTACTTATTTCTTCACGCATTTCAGAGGTGAGTTTTAGTTTTAATTCTCCAATTTCACTATCTGAGAAAAAATCTGCTTTGTATTCTTTTATCTTCTCAGATAATTGTTCCCTTAGATTATCATAGTAGTTGAGCATTTCAAAAAACGCATCGGCATCATTATCTGCGCGTATAATTACTCCAGCGTCTCGCAATTCCGCTACAGCATCCGCAACGCTTACACCGCGGTTACCAGCGCTCCAATGTAAAAATATCGTGTTTGCTTGGTCGTCATAACGATATTTTATCTCTTCTTTTATACTTTCCAAATTTAACTTATTTCTGTACGCCTTTATTAAATCATAATCTGCGACATTAACATCTGACAATTCATCATAGATATTTTGGTATTTTGCATTAGCAATAATACTATCCGCAATATTGGCTAATTCTTTATCTAATTTTTCTCCTCGCAATTTGTTGACATCCTCAAACATTTTTGTGATTGCTTCGTCTTTATCTTTTGATTTTACAATCCCATAATAGTCATTAATGTGTAAGTTCTTGCTAATTATTTCATCAACAATTTGCGCCGTTTCTTTCTTTGAGTATACTTTTGGGCGAGTGTAGTTCGCTAGTATTTTATTATGCTCGCCTTTTGTTAGTGAGTATTTTAAATCGGATGTACGAGTTACAAATTTATCTTTTACTAATTCGTTATTTATTGGCACAAGTTGTTTAAATACTATAGTTTTATCACTTTCTTGTGCTTGTACATATACATTATGTAAAATGTTCGGCTCTTTGGTCGTTGGTATGACTGCAACATCTATATGTGTATATCCCGCTTGTTGTAGCGCGGTTGCTCTATGCCTACCCTCGTGGGATATTACTTTGCCACTAAGCAAGTCAACTTCCAAAAACATATCCGAATCGACATTTTGCAAATCTTCTACATTGAGTAGCGCCGTTTCGCTATATATCTTGCGTCTAATTGCTTCGTTTCCACTCGCTTTGAGAAAGTCGTCTATGCGCATACGCGTAAGCATTGCATTTGGGAAACGCTCTTTAATTTTCTTTAATCGCGCTTCACTCATCCCAACATATTTTTGTTCTTGAGATAGTTCTTTATATGGTCGTTCAATATCCAATATTTCGCCAAATTCATCTGGCGAAACATCTTTGTGCAAATATATATTACCACTGTAAACTCTATATGCCGAAGTTCCATAATTACATTCGCAAAAAACTGGAGTTAAATTAACATCTTTTGCTACGCTTTCAATTAGGTCAATTTCATCGCGTCTTTGCGCACTTTTACGTTTTAATGTATTGGTGTCTATTACTTGAATAACAAAGGCTTTAACTTCTTCTTTTTCTTTATCCAGCCCTTGCCTATCTTCTCCAATCTTTTCTCTCGTGTTATTCTCTTTTTGTAAACTTTGTATTCTTCCCAATCGAGAGATATTATCCCTTGTGGAGTTTCTATGCCCGCCCGAAAACTCATCCAATCTGGTTGTTCGTTCTCTTCCATACTCTGCTCCTTTATTTGAGTTTACCCCATTTATATTGTTTTTGTCAACATCTTTGCTAAGGGAAAACTTTAATTCTTGTGGCAAATCCTTAACTTTTGTCTCGCGCGCAACAACATCGTCATAGTATTCAACTAAAGCGCCTTTATTTTTGAAGTAATTTATTATACGTCCGTCAGTACCTTTGGGCGCAATAACCGCCTTAACTTCGTCAAAACTTACTGCACGTTGTGGCTTGGCTTCAAAATAGTTAGTAGGATAGTCTTTGAGCATATTGAAAAATTGTTTAACTTCGCTAACCGTTTCAAATGATGGCTCTTTTTGCCTATACTCAGCAAATATTTGTTTTATTGATTCAGTAGACTGACTGCCTTTTGCCATATCAACAAGCATATCCGCCGCCACCATAAAATCGTCGTGGATTTTATCGCAAAGTGCATCAAATGCATTGTTGGTTGCTTCTTTAAATTCTTCCATTTTGTCTTCAGGAACAATTCGGTCTTTGTATGCTCTAATCTCTTGCAATGATTTAAATTGTGTTGTAAGTAGACTTCTAATGTTTCCAATCCCATAGTTGAATCCCTCTTGATTTTGGACTGCTCCAGACATATATTTAACTAAGTTTTCAAGCGTAACTTGAGTATGCAATTGATTAAAACTTTTTCTATTGCCATAAGAGTCAAAGGGGTCTTTGTTGTTATTAAAATAAGCCCCCTCATCATATTTAGATAGTAAATCTTTTACATATTTTTGTATGTCTTTTTCTTTCCCTTTTGTTAACACATTAAGTCTGTCTATGGTTGCATTTTTGTCAATAACTTTTGTCCCCTTTTTGCTAGCATACTCATTTGCCCTTCTTATAAATGCGTCAACCTTATAAAAACTTAAATCTTCCTTTATGTTTTCCGCTTTTTTCTGGTATCTTTTTCTAAAAGATTCCATAATATTTGGTCGCTCTGCCTTTTTTAAATATACTACTTGTAACACTTTCGCAACATCAGGCATAATTACCCCCACAACATAATCATAGTCAGCTTCTTGCGTATTATTGATTATGTCCGGATATTTTTCTATAAGCATTTCGCTTACAGGCGTATCAATTTCATCTTGCTGATACAATTTGTAAATTGGTTCAAACTTTACTCCACTGTCTTTTAGGTATTGCAGTTTAACAAAGTTTTTGATACTCAATGCATCGACTGCTTGCGCTAGAGAACTTTCTTCAAAATACTGCCCCAATGAAGACGGCGAGTTTATGTCGTTTAGTTCTTTCATACTCGGTTCAAACTTTTTATAGACATCATCTTCGACATTCTTTTTAAATTTCGTTATCACCTTAGGAAAAAGCTTTGAATAAACATCTGCGCTAAATACTTTGTTTTTAGTGTTTTTAGGGTCTATTGTAGTCTTATCAAATATTAAAGAAATCGCTCCAAAATTCTCAAATTTTGAGTCATCCTTCGTTATCGCAATTGACGGCACGGCAAACCCGCCTATTTCCATTGACGCAAGCAACTTTTGTTCAGATATATTGTGCATAACAATTAAATCTTTTCCGTTTTGCGTGTCGCTTAACGAATATTTTGCCCCTTTTATATCTAGTGGCTTACCGACATTATCTAGCGCCTTTTGGTAGAGTTTTTGCGCTTTGTTGAGAAATTTATAAACTTCTTTTTCTTGCGCTGATTTGCCAACTTTGTTTTTGAAGTAGTAGCCAATGTTTTTTATGAAACTAAATATTTTCTGAAATATGCTTTTATTTCGATTAGCAAGTTTTTGCAAACGAAAACTATCTGTAAACATATACTCACTCGTGTAGATTGCGACAACTTCACTCACTATAGCACTTGGGTTGACTGCGCCATACTGCTTCGAGTATGCTTCGACTATATCTTCCACCGTCCAATAGTTGCCCGATATATCATTCAGTCTTTTTAGAACGCTGGTGTCTTTTGTAAGGTCATCCAAAATAAACTGCGCATATTTACCATACTCTTTGCTCCCCTCCATAAAGTGGGTCAATTCGTGCATTAATGCAGTTTTCGTTGGCATTTTTGCTTTTGTGGAAATGTAGATAACTCCATTTGCATAAGCGCCATTTTGATTAGCACCCAATTCATCCGTGAATACAACATCGGCAAAATTGCGGTGCACATTCATTGTTGAGACCCAATCTAATGCTTCTATTTGTTCTGCGTTTAGATTCTTTGTCGTTGGCTTAAGCGCTAGTTTACTCTCTTTGCCCCATAGACGCGGAGAGTATGCCCTGCGATTGTATTTTTTGCTCGCGCTTTGTGCCTGCTCACGCGTTTTTGAGCCTTTGTCAGCGTCCTGCTTCGGTGCAACGGTTCCGTCTTTTTGCGGAACTGCAGTGTCATTTGGGGCATTTTCGACACTTTTTGCCTTGTTTTTACCCAAATTTTCGCTTTCTTTCTCAATTTTTTCACTTTTTTGAGGATTTTTGTTGACATTTTCATTTTTATTGCGTATACTAGTATCAATAGAGGAAGTGCCTGCGGACGCTTGTCCGATAATTCTGTCAGAAGCATTGCTTGGGGCAGATTGGGCGCCTCTATTTTTTTGTTGTATACTGTTAATATCATAAAGAGTTTTTTTATCTCCACTTACACCAACATTTAATATCGCTTCATAATCGTTTCCATTCATTTTAAAATTAATTTTATAATAATCAACCCCATTACCTACAAATGAATGATTTTTTGTATCTTCCTTATGCCCAATAAACTCGCCTGTGTTAATTAAATTGTCTAGTTCCGTAGAAATGTGATCGCGCACATTTCTTATTTGTTTGTTTTGGGTTCGGGAATAAGGAATTTTCATCGCCGTTTTTTTAGTAACATCAATATTTGAATAATCATTCCCTTTAAAATGCTCTAAAATATATTGTTTAGCAACTTTAGCACCATCTGCAACATTTTTCCCGTCAAACAAATGTTGGTCGGTGTCTATATTTACGTATTCGTTGCCGTTGGCATCTTTTTTTATACTAAATTTGGCTTCAGCGATTGCTGGAGTTTTGTTTTTTGTATCAAGTGCGTCATTTTCGCTCATTTCTTTGAGTGTGGACGCATTCTTTGCGTCTTGAGATAAATTATTCACAACGACATTATCGTTTAAATTTACCCCCACTTTTTGCGTGTTTTGACCTATATAATTGCCATTATTGTCAAATACTCTATTTAGGTTATATTTTTCTAGGAACTTTGCGCGCTTTTCTGGCTTCATAGACCTTAGTTGCTCGCTTGCATTTTGGTATGCTTGACTAATGCGCTGATTGTATTTTTCGTTCTTTGCGTCGGTCAATTTCCCTTTGCCCCATTCTTGATTAGCAAGTTGCTCGGTTTCTTGGACTTTTTGCAAATTTTCTAGCGTTTCGCGCTTCTTTTCGCCGATTTTACCTACAGTGTTGCGATAACCTACGCTTGCAAGCCCGCCTATTAGCGCCGACTCCATTCTTTCTGATTGTGTAGAAAGTTTTGCATCGGGGTCATAAGTCATTCGTTTTATGTATGGATTGATTGTCGTAGAAATATATTCTTCCAACGCCTCGCCTCCAGCGTCTAATAAGTGTTTAACGCCCTTTTTAGCATAAGCATTGCCAGCAATTTTTGCGCCGATGTCGTCTAAAAAGCCTTTGCCGAACACATTTTTTGCCATACCACCACTTATTTTTTCAATTGCACCCTCAACCGCGCCACTGATTGAACCATAAACGAGCCCCGAATAATAGTCTGCGCCATCCTTAAATGCCTCTTCCATTCCGTTACCACTAGCACTCACCATAAGCATTCCCAAAGAGGCTGGACCTGTTGCTGCAGCTGGCAAAATTTGCCCAATAGTTTGCGGAACTCCGCGAATTACATTTTGCACTCCTTGACTTGCATCGTTTATATATGATACCTTAGTAACGTCGGCAAGCGGTTTTGAAATGTTGTTGTAAGTCCAGTCGTACCCTATATTCTTTTTAATTTGATTTTGAAAATCCTTATCGAATAAACCGCCAACTGCACCCACAACACCACTACCAAAGTCAACTACACCCTCCACGCCCTTTGCAATACCCGTACCGACTTGCCCGAAAAAATCGAGAACAGTTGCACCAGCACGTTCAAAAAAATTTGCATTTTGGCGCTTTACTTCCTCTGATTTCTGTTTATCAATTATTGTTTGCCGTTTCGCAATTTGCTCCGCAATTTGTTTTTGATATACAATAGCTTTCTCATTTTCTTTTTCAATTAATATTTTATTCTTTACGGCTTCTCTAATTTTACTAGCCTTTAACTCGTTGTACATAGTACTCCTTATACTTTCTTAGATTCATACCAATTCCCATCATAATATGTAAGTGTTTTACTATGTGTTGACCAGCCTTTCGCCCCCCAAGCTGGCAATACCAATATAGCGTACGATAACACATCTTCCACAAAATTAAATTTATCTCTGCCACTATTATCGCAATTAATTTTCACTGAAAAGCCATTTGGGATAGTTGAATTGAATGGGTTATCAAATCCCGCCTTTGACAATGCTTTTGTAAAACTATCATTTTGTGTAATTTCATTAGCGTTGTTATCCAATTTCCTAGTTAGTCTGTATTTGCTTCCCCCATACTCAATTGGCGTTACGCCGTTGATTATATCTTGCTTAGTTTTTTCATTTTCTATAGATATACTCTCCGCTTTTTGAGTCTCTGCATAATCAGTTAATAATTCCTTATATTCCCCTAACTTGTCGTTCTTTTTAATCTTTTCAATATATTTATCCCAATCTTCAATTGTTGTATTTTCATTATTTTTCAATGTTTCAAGCCCTTCATATAATTGAGCGTACCACTCGCTTGCTATGTTATTATTTTCTTGCTCTTGCTTGTCGTAAAGCACATCATTTTTGTTGGAAATGTTTTCATTTATGGCGCGAACATTTGAATTGTAATCGCTTGTTACGTCTTGCATTGTGTCGTTGTAACTTTCGTTAATGTTGCTCAAGTTCCTCGAGTAGGTATTGTCAATCCCCAAATTTGCGTCGCGGACAAGCCCTAAGTTGCCTGAATAACCATTTTTATTTAAGACATCTGGCAAATATTTTTGCATTAGCCATTTTTGGTAATTTGCGTTGGCTTCTTGTTGATACTTTTCTCGGTTTAGGCGTTCTTGTTGCGCTTGGTACTCTGTAAGTAAGTCTTGCTTTTGCAAATAACCGTCGTACATATTTTGTCCTATGCGATACGTCGTCTCATCCATTGCATCCGTCCTATAATACCCCTTGCTGTCATCAAACTCGCCTACGCCTGCATTTTCGTTCCACCATTGCTTAAAGCGGTCTTGTTGCGAAAGTTGTGGCGTATATTGCGAATTTTTAAGTAACTCATTGTATGCTTGTTGGCTTGATTGGGGCGATGTTGTCGTTGCTTGTACTTGCGGGGCTTGCGCTTGTTGGTTCGTCTGCGTTATCTGTTGCGCTTGTTGTACTTGTGGCGCATTCATAGTTTGCAAGTTCGGCATTTGCGCTTGAACTGCTTTCGTTGTTGCTTGCGCACTTATTAAGTTTTGTGGTTGTTTCTGCTTTTGCGCACGTGTCATCAATTGCTTCCACATTTCGTTTTGATTGCTCATAAAATTTCTCCTTTTCTTCTTTTTCTAATATTTCAGCCAAAGCCCCACTTTCGTAATCGGAAGCGAACTCGGTCAATAGTCTAGTTTGCTCGGCAATTCGTTTAGGGTACTCGTCATTCATATACATTGTAGTAAGCGCCCATTGGAAACATCCCATAAGCAAAATCAATACAACTTGTATGCTTGTCCATAGAAACGTTGCAAGTGTCATATCTCCGACAAGTCCAACTGAATAATATCCAGCAATTAAACCTCCAACTATACGGCAGATTATACCCGTAATGTCTTTGTCCTTTTGGTATTGCGCTTTTGTTCTGCCTAAATAGTTTGGGTCTTTTTGTTTGCCAGACCCCCCAGTTAACCCGCTTGCAGTAAGTTCAGTTATTTTTACCTTATCGGCTTTATGCACCGCTTTTAATTTTTCCTTTGACAAATTTGAAGTATCAAAACTTGGAGAACTATAATCTTCGTAAGTCATACTTTCTCTTTGTAGTATGTATGTCTTGACCCTCTTAAGTGCTTGCTTGTTTTTATAAGAACACCACGGGTCAAGGTATTTACTATAAGGTGCTGTCCGTTCTAAAACTTTATCGTGCTTATCATATTCGTGTTCTACTTTCTCGTTCCGCTCCCCACGTTTTAGTGCGTCGCAGTCAAACATTTTAACAATGAACGTTGCAAATAAAAACAACATTGTACCATCAAGTATTATTTCGCTAATCGTTTTGCCTGTTGGTTCAATTGCTATGCATCCATACGAAATGTAGGCTATACTTGCAATGATTATGATTACAAAAAACAAGTTTCGCGCTAAAGAACTTTTTATTTTATTCCACACTTCTTGCGTTTCCATTGTACTCTCCTTTTAACTCTTGCATTGCTTGTTTTACTGCGTTATTTGTAGTATCTGCAATGCGCTCCTGCTCAACTTCTTGTGCAGTTTTTTTAACAAATTTATCAAAACATAGAAGATTAACCCCCTCACCCGCAAGCAACATCCCTGAAAGTAACTTTATATCCATAATAATCGGTTCAAGCAAGCACGCCATAACAAAAATAAATACGAACGTCCAAATACGCTGGGCGGGGGCTTTTAAATGTCCTTTTACCGCGAGTAAAGTCATAATAATTGCAATTATGCCCCCTACTGTTATACTAACCGTTGTCGATGTCGTTTTTGTGTAAGCATCCCAATTAATCCCTACTGCGATTGCTAAAGGAGTAAGCGTGCTTAAAAAACTAGCACACTGCAACCACCTAAGTTTGGTTTTCGTTTTCATTTTTGCCCTCGCTTATTTTCTTTATTTCAGTTGCGACACCAGATGAAACAAGTTCACTAGTATTACATAGTCCTACCTCAACCATTTTTTTGAGACTTAAAACCTCACTTGTAATAGCATCCAGCCTGCTTTGATAACTTTCAACAACTTTTTGCTGTGCTATAATTTTAGTATTTTGCGCTTCAAGCATCTGTTTTGCCTCATCGAAGCGGGCGCTAGACGTCCCAAATTGCGCGGTGGCAACCCTTAACGAATTTAAAATTAACGTCATCGCAATCGCAAAAATCCCACCACCTGTTCCACTGCCCAAAATTACAGGCAATATTGTGTTTTTAATATAGTCGTCAGCATTGCCTAAGTCCGCACTGTTTGCAACAAGGTAGCCAACAACGGCGCCCACAAACATACACGTTAAGCATAAAATCAGACCTAAGAAAAATCTTTTTTTATTCATTTCCAATCTCCTTTTCACTTTGTTTCTATATATGGCTCCAATTCTCTTATTCGCATACGAATTTGTTTTCTTTCCTCTGTAATTTCTTTCCACTCTTCAGCGGAATACTCCCCATCCAAATATTTGCTAGACTTATAATCCATATCAATTAATTTTTGTTTCAGTTGCTCGTATTCTTCTTTTTTAGTTTCGGCTTCAGTTGGCGTATTGTATATATCTAATATCAAATCCCCATTCACAACACGCCATTGTTTATATTTTTCTGCGCATAGCGTTTGCTCATATACTTCATTCGTTACTTCTATATATCTATCGGGATTAGTTATTTTTATATCGGAAGGGTACCTTTCGCAAACCCATCCGTATTCATCAAAATATACTTTTTTCATAAATCCTCCTTAGGCTTTATAGCCTATTGCCATCCATTGCAGCCCCTTTGTATCCCCATTTTCGTCAAGTTGACATCCAGTTAAAGTCAAGTTTTTTGTACCAACCTCCCTAGACCCCCCATTCCAATAGTAAACACAAGTAACCGAAGGGCGTCTTGAAAATCCCCCATTTGCAAAAGTTATCGTAGGGTCATTATTTAAATTGGAACTCCCATTCCCCACGTGTCCCCAGCAAATTTTGAACCCATTTGAAAATTCTATGTAACTTTGAAATGTTGATAAATATGTTCCAGCGGCGGTAGTCCCACCCTCGCTCATTGATGCACTCCTTACAAGTGTGGGCAAAGTGGGTTTATTCGTCAAATCATTGTAATTGCCGCTAAATAATGTTGGCTTATTGCTCAAATCGTTGTAATTACCGCTAAATATTGTCGGTTTATTGTTTAAGTCGTTGTAACTACCACTAAATAATTCTTCACGTAACGCTAATTCTTTGCCATTGACCTTAGGTCGTGTATTAAACAATATATCCCCAGCAGCATTAAACACAATCGACCCCTCATAGCCCCAAATGGTTACCTCGCCTGAACTATGTGGGACGCTTTGGGTTTCAATATAAATGTCACTATTATATTTTTTTAAGTGCAAGCCCTCACCCCCTGCAAGCCCTTGCCAATCAATAAGACTATCATTAAGGCTAGCAAAACTCAAAGCTCCGATATTTGCTCGAGCCGTTTCTTTTTGCGCTTCAGTTAATGATTGTGTTTCGCTATACAATACTGAAGCACCGCCAATTGCATCTGGTATACCTAAGTTGGCTCGAGCAATTTGCTTGTATTCGTCAGCAAGATTTTGTGTTACGCTATATTTTAAACACATATTGTCGACTTCGGTTTTATCATAAAACTTTGTTAGGTCGAATGCACCCCCTAATGCATCCCATTGTTCGCCGTTCCACGCAACATTTGTTCCCGCTGGGTGATTGTCGAACTCTTGCACAACATTGTAGGTATCCCCAACTATCAAATTCTGAGTTGGTAAATCCGTATACGAATTTACTGACCCCTTGTAAGCCAACACGCTTGCCGTTTTCTGAATAACGTAATCCTGCGTAGCAAACGGACTTGTCCCATCCCCGTTATTGGTTAATTCACTAACACTTGTTGGCACAGTGATGTCAACTGTTTTATTCGTGATAGGCAACAGCGTATTATTTTTCTTGATTGTAGTAATCGCGTTAACCTCTGCACCACTTGCAATGGCGTTCAACTTGGATTTATCACTTGCGCTCATAAGTCCTGATGCTGTGCCGGTTGCCTCAACTGGTTTGTTAGTTAAATCGTTGTATCTACCACTAAAATTACTTGTCCCTGCGCCTATATTTGAACGCGCCTGCTCCTTTTGTTCGTTCGACAATGCCTGTTCGGTAAACCGCAAATAATTTGTAAGCGCATTAGCCGTTATATAGCCAGCCCCATTAGTAAGACCTGCATTGTCTGTGGGTATGGTTGGTAACCCGCTCAATGAACTGTATTGCCCATCGAAGTTGCTAGTTCCCGCCCCAATATTTGAACGCACTTGCGCTCGTTGTTCAGATGTTAAAGATTGTTCACTATAAAGCAAAACCTGTTTGTCATTTGGCATCGCCCCAACTTCGGTAGCAGTATAAGTAGGTTTTGTATCTGCCTTTGCCCAAGGATATACATCACTCGCTGGCAAGGATGACGGAATTGCTTTCGAGTATAATTTTCCAGTAGTACTATCAATTTTGACTTCCTCAGTTTCACTTGCTGTTTTCTCATCTGCAAGCAAACCTCCAACCTTTTTAGATGTCGCTTTTGGTACAAATGTTAAGTATAAGCTCGAAAGGTCTGGGATGTCACTTTCGCCTAATGTTACCCACTCAGGTGCACCACTGCCGATGGATTTGAGTATTTGTCCTTCAGTCCCTGCCGTTTGTGGAGCATAAAAGTTTAATTGCACTGAGTTGCTCCCATAAACTTCTTGTTCTTGCCCATTAAGATATAACTTTTTAACTTTGGCTTCACCAACTTTTCCAGTAATCAAACCTTTTTTGTCATACGATGGGAAAACAAATGTCCCACTATTTGCATCAATGTCCGCGTTGCTTGCAACTGCTCCGATATTTGCACGTGCATAGCCCTTTTGCTCCACAGATAATGATTGACTTGCGTTGGCAAACGACACATACTTTGTATCAAAGTTTGGTAGGTCGTCAAAACTGATTTCTCTCGTTTCAATTCGGTTGTCCCCTGCATTCCAACTAACAAATTTGCCGTCAGTCATTGCGTCGCTTTCATTTCGGGTAGTAAGCGGTTGCTCATCCCCAACGTCCCCAACGCGCGCAACGCCATTACTATCGAACACAAGTGTGCCGTCATTCGTTCCGTCGTATTTTTTCGCAGTAAGTCCCGCATATTCGCTTGTTCCTAGCCCCGAAATCGCGCCATCACGCAAAATAATGCGGTCATTTTTTGAGTAAACCTCTTCGGCGTGTGTTGAATAAGTTCCCCCTGATTGCGTAATATTCCCCACAACGTGCAAATTTCCACTTATTGTTCCGCCTACAAGCTTTAAATAACTGGCATCCGCTTGAGCTCGCGTCAACTTCGCATTCCAACTCTCAATATTATCGTCCGATACAAGCCTATGTTGCGCATCGTCCGTCAATTCTGCAAGCATCGTTGGTGTGGATATTTCAACCTTTTTGTTTATGATGTTTAAAAGATTTCCATTGTGCTCGATTTGTTCAATCTTGCAAATATTGTCAAAATCAATCGACGCCAAACTATTTGAGGTATCGTCAATTTTTTGCTTATAAACATCTGTAAAATTGTTGTCAGTATGTACATAATTATTATCGACAACAAAGTCTAAATCAATATTTAAATCGCTAACTTTTTTAGGCGCGTCTAGAATTTCCGAGTAATTGTAAGTCGGTTTATTTTTATTTTTTGCCCACTCGTAAACATCACTCGCTGGCAAACTTATTGGTGCCCCAATTAACGAACTATATTGTCCGTCAAAATCGCTTGTCCCAGCGCCTATGTTTGTGCGCGCCTGCTCTTTTTCCCCTTGCGATAAAACTTGCTCAGCATAAGACAAAATTTTGTTAGGTTTATTTTTGATGTAGCTTAATTTTGTCTTGTCATTTTCGCTAAAATCTGCCTGTATTTGCGCCGCAGGAATGGTTGGAGTTCCTACAATTTCCGAATAATTATATGTGGGTTTTGTTTCAGATTTCGCCCACGAATAAACATCACTTGCGGGCAAAGCATTTGGAGCATTTAAAATTTCACTATAAGTATAAATTGGCTTAGCTTCCGCCTTTGCCCATTCTTTAATATCAACATCCTTTAAAAGGCTATCTACGCCATCAATTTCGTCAATAGTGTACTTAGGTTTAGTGCTTTGCTTAGCCCAAGCATAAACATCGCTCGCTGGCAATGAGGTAGGCATATCGCTTTTCTTTGCTATTTCAACAACGGAGATTAGTCCAGTTTTCAATTTTTGAGTAGTTGCATCCCAAAAGACAACATTACCATTTGTCATATCTTTACTTTCATTTCTGGTTGCAAGTGGCTGTTCGTCTCCAGCGTCGCCAACGCGCGCAACCCCATTACTATCAAATGACAAATAGCCGTCTATAACTCCGTCATAAAGTTTGGCGCGTATTCCCGTTCTAGCACCGTCTGCAAGTCCCGTAGTTGCGCCATCACGCAATGTTATGTAGTCGTTTTTAGTTCGCACTTCTTCCGTTACCGATACGACCATTCCGCCCTCAGCAACAACCTTACCCAAAATGTGCACATCCTTGTCAAATGTTGCCGAGCCCGACAAGTTAAGCTCATCTCCAAATATTTTGTTGTAGCGCAAGTTCTCGCTTCCAAGGTTATAGGTTTTTGTTGCATTTGGCAAAATGTTATTTGAATTTAAGTCCCCGAGTAATATTCCGCCTAATTTATCAATTTTAGAACTAATTAAGTCGCGTATATCTTGGTGAGTATCACTTGCAGAATTGTGTGCGTTAAGCAATCTACTTGCCGTTCCTGCGACATCCGCGCCCACTTGTTCGGCGGTTGTATTATGTGGGTTTGATTTATTTATAATGTGGCTAACAAACATTGGATGCGCCGAAGCGTCCGAATTATGCGCGTCAATTAGTTCGCTTGCTGTGCCTTTAGTATCCGCCCCGACTTGTTCTGCCGTTACATTGTGCGGGTTCTCCTTGTTTAGCGCGTGTTCATACACATACTTGCCCCGAGCACCATCAAATGCCGTTAATTCGGTTTCCCCCAGTGTTAGTCCTGAGCCAATAGAAGCCAATTTCGTACCACCAAATCGATACGCAACGCCTTCGTTATTGTCAACATAGATTTTGCCTTTTTCTAATGCAATGTTTTCGCCATTAACCTTAAACTCTGTAGCACTTACATACTCTCCGTCGATTACATCGTCAAAATACCCAGGAATAAAATCAGCAGGTATTTTCCCATTTACTAGAGATGGAATATTTACACCTATATCGCTCGTATGTAACAAACTTTCGGCGCTCCCAATATTTTGGAGTTCCGCATTCATTTCTGCAGCAACCCTGTCAAGTTCCGACAGTACCGAATTGTTTAAGTCAGTAACCCCACTATGTAGATTTTGTTTTATTTTTTCAGCGCTCCAGCCTAACTCGCTAGGATTATTAGGCATCCCATAGGCGGTTTTATTGAGTATTTTCTTGCGCACATCTTCTGATACTTTATTTATCATTTTACCCCCCTTGTATTCCCTTTAATGGAATAGTTAATTTTTAGCGATTTTATAATGCAATCGCTGTCATTGTCGCTTTCAAATTTAAAAACAATAAAATTAAAATAATCTTTAACGCACTTTGTAAAACTTGTAGCAAACGCCCCCTCAAAAGTGAAGTCGTTAAAATCTATGTCATTAAAACTAAAATCCCCCGAACCTTGTGAAGTAAAACTTTCATCCCTATATTTTGTACTATATCCAAACTGTAGCCTTGCATTTATTTTGGGTTCACAAGTTAATATTAGTCGCTTCAGTACTTTTGTTTTATCTGGATAATTTAGCGCCATAAACGTTGTATACCAAATTGCTTTAACAGGACTTACTTTGATAATGTAACCCACAAATTCCGTTGGAGTCAACTCATTGTAAGCAACAAATTTAGCCGTTATACCTTTATATTTAAGCGCAAAAGTACTATTCTCAATGTTTACGATTTGAAAGTTTTCGCCCGTTACTTTTGCACTAATTCTAAAAACATCAGAAAAAGTTACTTGCTCACCATTTTGGCGAATTTTAAAAGTCAAATTCCCCATATCTATGTCATATACTTCATACTCCCCAACTTCAATTTCGCTACTACTGTCGATGCATACCTTTTGCCCGTTGTGAAGTATCTTTAAGGTATTTAATCCAACTTTTACACAATTATTTGCGACATCTATAAAGTCATACGGGCTAACCAATTGCATATAAATATCATTAGTGGACAACTTAAATATATCATTCTCTTTTAAATCAAGTTTCCCATTATAGGTTATTTTAGAGTTCGCTATATTTAAGGACATATCTCCAACACTTGTTTTGTGATAAATTCTATCAGAAAATAATTCATCAAAAATGCAAATTCGCCCGTCGTTTGTCCCAAAACATAGTTTGCCGTCAAGTTCACAGAATACCCGTGCATCAATATTATCCCAGTACCACCATTCATAATCAAATGTGTCAGACATACTCCCATCGGCACGAGTTTTAAATCGAGCATCCGCCACATAGCAAACCCCGTCAACGCTTAAAATATACCAATTATCATAAACAAACGCTACAGCATTGTCTAGATGTTTATGTTTTTTTAATTTTTCAATGATGTACCTACTACGTTCCTTAGCAAATCTTTCGGTTGTTGCCACATTACTACTCAACTCAAGCCCAAACACCCCGCTTTTGCTAAGAAATAAATTATCGCCTGCGAGCGTTGCGATTGCGTATGGGCTAATAGCCCCCACCCCACGGCTTCCCGCCTTAACAGAAAACGCAATTTGATAACTAACATTCCCATTATCTTCAGCACTTTGCGTCATTGTCCCGCTTCGGTAATGAACGCTTGGTTCATCTTGACTGCTCTCTTTGATTATTGCTAGCGTTCCATCCGATAGTTTTGTATATCCCATAATTGCTGTTGCCGTTGTGCCTATTTTTGTCGTACTTGACAGTCTAGGAAAATATGTGAAATCATCTGTGGCGCTATAAAAATCTACATTTCTATATTCTTTATTCCCAGATAAAAACAACCTGTCCATATTGTTATCTGCGCCAAAATAAGTACCGAAACAACAATTTGTAATATTGCTACTCTCTCCCAAATCGTGGCTAAATTCAACGACGATGTTTTCAAGCGCTTCGGGTGTTGTTGAATTTTTAGTCGCACCATTAAACGTAATACGCCCATTAGAAAAATCAATATTCCCAACTTTTGTACCACTCTTATACAATTCGTTTTTTATTTCATATGCTTGCAGGGTGTTATTAAAAATACGGTTAGTATAATTTTCAATTGTGGGTACCCCATCCTCACTCAAAAGCGTAACTTCTACTTTTATCTCAGTATTTGCATCAATACTCGCGTCCAGTTGGTAACTTGCGCTTGCGGTTTCGCCAATTAACCCATTTTTTCGACGCGTAGACAAGAGGTTTGCATCCTCGCCAGTTGTGCGAACATCCCCGTTACTTGAGTTGATTTTGTTTATGTTTTTAGTAGTTGTTGCTATGTACGTGTCTACGTTATCAATAACGCGTCTAAGTTCAAAAGTTTCACCATTATCCCACGACCCAAACACTAAATAATCGCCACACCCGACAAAATACGCTCGATTGTTTGAAATGAAACACATTATACGATTTGAAATTAATTTACTTTCCAAGACCTCTGCTCCCGCGTATGTGCAAGATGACATAATATTGTCATATACTTTATATTCTTGCGTACTGCCGTCATAATAAGCACGATAAAAACGTTTGCCTGCATAGATTATAAGTATCTGTTTATCGTGTAAGTTAAGTTCAAATATCCCATTAATCTTGAGAGCCTTGCCGTTGCTGTCATCTAGTTGCAAAATTTGATTATACCCGTTGCGCTTTTTATTAGCCCCAAATTTGTTGATAAAATTTACTGCGTTGGGCGAACGGTTACTTTCCACATTTAGTGTTGGGCTTGAAAAATCCACCCCGCGAAAATTGGCAAGGTTAGCCGAATAAATATCTGTATTGTCTATACTTGTGCTAAATTCCATTAGAAAAACCTCAAACTAAATTTTTTGCAAATTCGGTAATTGCTTTCCTTTTTCACTTTTGCAAATGAAGCAAGCCCTGCCTCAAACTTATTACGTGCATCATTTGCTAAACTAGCGTTATCCTCTTGATATAAATCACTTTTTATGTAGTAAGGAATTAAATTAGCTATTTCGTCTGGCAAATCAAGAGTTGCCGAATCTTGCAACGCGTCCACATGTGAAATTTTTGGGTTGTAAACAACTAAAATTTTTGCTCTGTCGTCGACTTTTAGTATTACTTTGTTGTTTGTAATTTGTACAAACGCCACATTTTCCGCGTACTTATCTGCGTGCACCATATCAATTGAAACCAAATCGTAAAAATCATCTATTTTCGCGTTCAAATCAAATATTGTTCTATCCCCAAGAATTTCGCCATCAGATTTTACAAGTACCTTATATTCCATCGGTAAAACTTTCGCCGATATAATACGGTCAAGTGCCCTATTAATTGCCCCCGTCATATTACTTAAGTACATCGCATACACACTATCCTTGTATAAATCAGGTAAATTGTCAGATGTGATTGTTTTGTCCATATTTATAAACATCACTCGCAATGCCTCAAGTTTCACATCTCCTAATAACATTCCAACTCCTTTGCAAAATGGTGGTACTGCCCCACCAAATAACTTTTGTTTTGCGTATGTGGTGCATTACTGCACCAGTTTTTACCCTAAGTAGCCCGCCGCTTTAAGTACGTCTTTGACGACCTCAGGAACTTCTATCTCTTCGCCACGTTTGATTTTATACTTGTAGCCATTAATACAAACGGGAACAACATCATCCTTAGGATTAAGTGGGTCTTTGGGAATATATAGCAGTACTTTTTTCTGCTTCGATAATTTTTCCCCAAATTCCAGTGCTTGTTTATTAATTTCAGAAACAGTGAGTTCCTTTGGAGCCCCTGCCTCAGCCGTAACACTTGTACCCGACTCGTCCAATTTTGAAACTTTTTCTTTAGGGGTTAGCACTTTTTTAATATCCATCCTTATAATTCCTCCTAGTTAGTCGTTGCTAAACATTCAAGTCTAATTAACGCCAATTCTTGCAAACGAGAAAATGCATCGGCACATTTCCAGCCAACACTCGCCCTTTGATTAAGTGGGTCATCAGCCCCAGCTGAGCCAAGCGGTTTAACGATAATTTCTGGCTTGCTTTCGCCCTCAAGGTCGATTTCAGCGATTGCGTCCTTGCCTATGATTAGGCAAGTGTGCACATTAACATTTTTAGGTGTTCCCTCATCCTCTTGGTTCACTTCAGTAACCTTTGCATTGTTCGTTTCAATAAATCTCACCCCGTGCATTTTGCCAATTTCGCCGTTCATTATTTGCGTACCGCCATTGTATTTGGATACATCTTGAAATAGGCTGTCTTTCATTAAATCGTAAGCAACATCTGAATCCACAAAGGCAATGTAATAGCCATTAATACGTTTAACATTTTCGCGCGCAAGAAATGTTCTTGCTTTCAAGATGTCGTCGGATGTGAGTTTGCCCGACACCGTTTTACTTGATGTTGCATTTTTTCCACAATAAATCACATTTGTCCCAGCGGAATAAACATCGCACGCAACAAGGTCAAGGGTTTGCCCTGCTTGTTCTCCCAAAAGTTCGGATGCTTCCGTTAAAACTGGGTCAATACCTACCATATCAACCTTATCAGAAATTGTTACATAGTCGCCGTACTGCTTTATAGTTACCTTAATTTCAGTAATTGACAAATCTTTGCCATCTGGCGTTACTCCCTCTTCCAGCGGGGTTTTATTAGGCTCAAGCGAATTAAAACGTCTAAAACTAATCGTATCTCCTGAATTTTTAGGTAATTTTTTCTTTTGTGCATATTTTGTAAATGTTAACTTTGGAAGCAGTCTACTAAGTAAGGTACGGTCATAAAATTCTTTATTTTCGACTTTCATTCCTTCCAAAGCAAGTGTCTGTACAGTATTTGCCATTATTTATTTCTCCTTTTAACTTTTTTTGTACTTGCCATCTAAGGCATTTTGTTTAAAAATTTCAAACTCATCGTCGCTCATTTCGCTAATTGTCTTCGGCTTTAAACTTTCATTCTCGGTTAACGAACTAGGCGAAGCGTTCGCGTTCGCGTTGATTTGTTCATATTTCTTGCGCGCCTCATCTAAAAAGTAACTTTTTAGGCTTATATATTCTTCGTAGACTTGTACCAATGGAACATTGCCAACTTTGCCTTTTGCAAATTTTGCAAAATTTGTATCCTGCGTTAACTCTCGCAACTTATTTGGATACTTACTTTCAAAATCTTCTAAGTCTTTTTGTTGTCGCGCCTGCTTGCTTTCGCGCTCAATGCGCTCTACACTATTTCGTTTTACGTATTTGTGGTAATCCACTATTGGGTCGCCACCTTCAGCCTTAATCTTGCGCATTAGTTTATATTCTTCAATATCACTTTCGCTAGTTATAGGGTCTCCCGTAAACGGGTTCACTCCACCTAAGGCTTCAATTACTCCACGATTGTAAGAGTCGAGAGTTTCTTTTTGTTCTTTCTCACGCCTACGCTTTGCAAATTCAGCATTTCTTTGCTTTGTTTGCTCATTGTCAAATTGTGGCTTGTCAGTGTCTACTTCTTTAGTTGTTTGCTTCTCCAACTCAGTTGCATCAACTTCACTTTCTGTAACTTCAGTAGTCGCCTCTAGTTCACTCTCCTCAACCTCTACCTGCTGGGTTGCTACTGCCTCAATTTCTTCATTGTTTTCGTCGTCCATATTTCCTCCACTTGCGCTAGCGTGGCGAACATTGCTTTTAGCATTTTTACGCTCTTGCCTTGCGCATTGCGATTTTTACGCTCTTCACTTGCGATTATTTTTGCGATTTTTACGCTCTTCACTTGCGAACCATTAATTTTGTTGTAATACATTCCCCACTTGAGTTTGTTGCGCATTGTATAGCATTGTCGCCAGCGCTCTCGCTTCTTCCATCGTATTACTACCTTGTGTTTGTAACGATTGTATTTGCGCTTGTTGTTCAGCAATCATTGCTTTTAGCGCGTTGTTTTCTTTAATTGTTGCAGACACGTTATTCACAACCTGTTGTTGCGCTTTGATGTACTCAGTCAGTTGTTCAATTTGTGCTTGTTGCTGTTGCGCTTGAGCAAGCGCTTGATGTAATTGCCCATTCTCCAAATTTTCGGCATCCTTAATTAGTTCATCCTTATTTGGTAAGTTAGGGTACACTTTGTAATAAGTGCGCAAAGATATTTGTCCATTCGCTAGCCGATTTTCAAGCATATTAATCAGCGTAACATCGCTGAACTGCGTAGAAACGCCAACATCCACCGTAATCTCAAAATCGTATGGCGCAAACTCTTCGCCATTAAAGGTTTCATTCAATTCGACTTCGTCGCCCTTTGAGTTTTCAGCAATTCGTGTAAATTGTCTATTGTGATAGTACAAAATATAAAACTGCTTTAAAATCCCTGCGCAAGCTTTACGAAACTCTTGATACCTTTTTGCAAGTTTATCTATCGGTTTTTGTGCTTGCTGTTGCAATAATGCAATACTTGTTCCCGACTGGTTAGCCCCAACAACTTCACCCGCCATAACCTCGGTTGCGCCAGTCGTTTGACGCGTAAGTTCAAATATCGCATCATTAAAATTCATTGCTTCTGGTGAGAATGGTTGTTTTTGCAATACATAATATCCATAACCCGTTTTACATCTATCAATCAACACTTCCGTTGGATCATTACTAATTTTTTGCCCAGCAGGTGCCGCGTCTTCTTTTTGAACAATTGAACCAAACGCTTGATTTTCTACAGCCATAGCCATCATTGCCGTATCCCAGTTAATTATGCGATTGTTCGTAACAATTCCAGCCACTTCGCTACGTCCAAAAATGCAATTTTTGCGCGGTTTGTATGTATAAATCGCAATAGGATACAATGTTGCAAGATAATCATTGCGCAATAACTCATCCGCTTCATTGTTAGCGGGGTTTAATTTGGGCGACAAAGACTTACCCTCGCACAACAACACCGATTTAGTCGATTGGTCAAAATAAACTTGTCCGTTTTTACGGTAATACTTTGTAAGTAAAGTGCAAAGTTTTGTGTTATTTTGCTCATAATCAGCAGTATCGTTGGTACGAAATTCTTCATCCGCTTCAATGAGCCCCACCTGCGCCTTGTTTTGACACACTTGTTTTGCTTCTTCGACACTTATTCGACTTTGAATGATTATCCACTTCTGTTTTTGTATGTCAGTTTCTTTCGGGTTATAAACGCCAATATTTTGCAAATTAATTCTTTCCGCTTGTATGCCCCCACAATAATCATTGCGCAACCCCACAATATCCTTATCCCAATAAAAATGTAAAATTGCCGAACTCTCAATTGCTCCGTCAAGTATGATATCTTCCCACATTTGTGGCAAGCCCATTTTCTTTTCTTCATATTCGTTAAACGCGTTTAATTTCTCTGCTAACTCTTGATTTCGGTTGCTAGAAAACACAATTCGCAAAGGCGTAGACGAAATACCTGCGACTTTGTTATCCACGATTTTTTCGGTAATATTAAAAATTGGACGTGGTAATTCCTCTGTTCCCTCTTCAATATTCCCCCATTGACGCCCTTCGTAAAAATCACGATTGCGCGTTATTTCTTCATCTAATCCTATTGTCTTGCGGTACGCAATGCAATCCTTGTATTCTTCCCAAATTTTTGTTGTCCTAATATTTTCCATTATGCACCAAACATCCACGTTTTGATTTTATTTTTTGAGCCGTCATTATTGCTATTCATTTTGCTCTCAATCTCTTTGAGTCTCGCGTCCAATTCATTGCTTTTCTTTAATATGTCGTCGATTGCCTTTCGCAAATTTTCAAATGCCAACTTTATAATTGTTTCTTCCATTTAATAATCTCCCCAGATTTTTTTGTCCCTTTTTTCTTCATTTCGCAACGCCCACGGTAACTGCAACTTGTCCGCTCGTTGCGTTTTTGCTTCAATCCTCTGTTGTTGCCTTGCCCAATATGCAATTGCTAATGCCATAACATTGTCGTCGTGGTAACCTTCAATCGCTTGCGGTTTACCTTTTTTGTCTTTTACAAACACAAGCATTTCACGCAACGTCGTTTTATCCTTAATCACGCTTGCATTTTCTCGAAAAATTACGACTAGTTCACTTAGAATATTGGGGCGCGTTACTGGTGTAGTTTTAAAACCATACCGTGCGCTATATTTTTGCGCTATTGAATCAAACTCTTGCCTCAAATATACATTGCTATATCCTAACCGCTCAGTTATGTAATGCGTCGGATATGTAGAAAAATTGACTTCTATCGCAACAAGTGCTTGATTATATAATTGCGCTAATAAATACACAATTTCTGAATACTTATCCTCATCCATACACTTACAGTCAAACACGGCGCATTGTTCCAACGTTTGCACGTCTATTACGTGCGCGGTAAAATGGTCGCTTCCCTCACCCGCTGTATCTCCACCAACCGCGTAGTAATGCCCATTTTGCGGTAATTGATATATCTTGATTGCGCCTGTAGACTTCTCAATTAATTCAACATTATTCAACGCAACTGTGTTATCTTCTAGATATTTGTGCGAATATTCAAAATCGCAAACATATTCTGCATCGTTCACACAGTCTAGTCGTCGCAATACTTCTTCATCTCCAAAAATCGAAGAACCAGACGCGATAAATGCTTCATCAGCAGAACACGGATATTCTTGTCTAATTAATTGCTTGTCCGTATACGAATTATATTTATCCACATACCACGCGACTTGATTATCCGTCAATCCTTTACTTCGCAATAATTGAATGCGCTCTACAAGCCACGAGTCGGTAACAGCGTCAATTATACCTACATCATCTTTGGTATATTCCGCTGTTTTCCACCACTCAAAAAATAAGTTATTACACGAATTGCTATCCCATAACGCTTTTGCGTCATTGTAGCCGTTTGCGGTTGTTTCATACACAACAAACGCGTCTTTTACAACAGCTTGTCCAAGTCCCGCTTGGATATCCGAAAACGGAACTTCATAAAATGCAATTTCAGACAAATGCAAAAATCTTAGTGTACGTGAGCGCCCAACATTACTTGTGGCAGTTGCAACACGCCAACTTGCGTTTAACTTTTCAAAATACAATTCGTTTGCGCTGTTGTATTTCTCAGTTGGCTTTAGCGCAATAGGCAATCGATTGTACACAGTTTTCGCTTTATCTTGAAATATAACGCGTGTATTTTCTGCGCAATCCGCAATTGTCATCCCGCTAAAATTTCGCGTTGTCAATGCGTAACTAAGTTGTATTGCCGTTATGAGCGTCGTAAACCCTTGCTGTCTCCCTTTGAGAATATAATACGGCTTACTTGTTCCTAATTTTTCTAGCGTTGCAACAAATTCCGCTTGGACTTCATTCAAAAAGAATGGAACCGTTTTGCCTTGTTTATCAACAATCGAGAAACACATTTCAATTAGCAAGTACGGCTTAGTATGTATTTCGCGTCGCAACTCAGCGTTTTGACATATTTCATTTGCAACTGCTTGCACATATTTTTCATCGTACGCCCCCTCTTTGCGCTTTCCCCACAAATGTTTACGGCATATGATTATACTTTCAGCAATACTACTCGTCAAATTCGTCGGCAAAATCTTCAAGCTTCATCCCCACTATTTGCGTTGCTTCCTTGTTACATAATGCTTGTTTATCATATAATGTGCCAATTGCGGTCGTAAGGTTGCTCAAGTTATCAATTTCAATTGCTTTAATCTTTTTGACGAGTTCATTGTACTCGGGTGCGGTTAATTGATTGCGCACATTTGCGAGCAAGTCTTGCAATTCAACCTGATTGCTCAAGGCAATATCTAGTTTGCGTTCAAGCAATTCGTTCGCTTTACCAATAATTCTCCAAGCATTTTCCACAAACTCTTGCTTCTTTTTATTTCTAAGTTCTTCAAACTTATCTTTGTTTTTTTCGCTATGTAGCCACACCCAAATCGTGTTGCTAGGAATATTTAACTCTTTTGAAACTGTTTCAATATTCCCACAAGTGGCATACAGCGCAAGCGCTTGTTCTACAACATCTTGAGTAAATTTCTTTCCTCGCATTGCTCACCCCTAAATTAGCGCACTTAGTTTTTGTACTACGGTACGCAACGCTTTACATTTCTCGAGCAAGTCTTCAGCTAATCGAGTTCTATCATCTACTAGTTTGCGTAGTGCCTCAATTGTTTTGTCCTTGTCCTCACACATAGCTCCGCCATTTTTGTTTGGCAAAGTCGGCTTCTTATCGTTTTTGTTTTCCATAATTCCCTCCATAGTGGTAGTATAAAATAAAAAAAAGGGTAATTTAGGGTAAACTTTTGCTCACCCTTCAATTACTCTTTCCTTATTAACTATTGTACAAATTTTCTTTGTAACGCGTTTCACTCTCCAGCGAATTGTGTCTATCGAGTATGATGTTTCTTCTGCAACTTTTTGATACGGCTTTCCATTGATTATATTTTCAATAACAACGATTTTATCTATACACTCTAGTTGCTCAATTGCATTCATATACATTTCTCGTTTACTTTGCGCTTCCGCAATTAACTTCTCTATATGAAGCGACGCAATCTGCGCCTCAACCTTGCGCAAATCTTCCTCAAGCCCATACCCCTTTAGCAACTCAGCCTGTCGTTGCATACGCGTCCTTGCTTCCAAGCACGCATTTATTGCACGTTCTTGCTTACGCCAATTGCGCAAATCGTTGCGCACTTCTTGCTCAGTAACCATTTACACCTCACTTATACTTAAAGTAAATTTATATCATCAATATGTATGAGTACACCATTAAGCCTACATCCAGCTATTCTACATTCAAATTTATTAATTCTTTCATTTTATCTCCTTTTAAATGAAATCGTTCTTGAATAGTCTTATCTTTTTATACCTACCTAATCACACTTGCGTGTGATAGGGGTATTAGGGGCAAGGCGGAAGCAGACGCGCACCCCAGTGGTGATGCTGACATTGCTGTTGTGCATACTACCATTGTAGTTGACGTAGCAAAAGTGGAAAGAAGTGCCCGCCGCAGAGGAACGAGTCATCCACCACGTATCATAATCATTGATTAAATCTTTATATCTTTCATATTCTTCCTTAGTTAGCAATGCAATTAAATCGTTTTCATAATGAGGGTTAATGTCTTCCGTGTTAATCCCTAGCCTGGAAATGAACCTAGCACTATTAATGTATCCTCTCACCAGACTTTCGCCGTAATTATTTGTTATTGGGTCGAATATGCAATACATAAAATCCGAGTCGAAATCATCAATAATGCAAAGTCCTTCTTCGTTTAATTTGGTATAATTTCGCCCGTAATATTGAAATTGCTCGCCTATTTTAACATCTTCGATTGTTTCTCTTGAGCAAAGCGCCGTATTGCCCGCCTCTAATCTCTTTAGCCTTTTTTTAATTTCAATTATTTCTTTTTTTAAATCCATAACGCTCTCCTATTAACCCAATTTTATAAATTTAGGCTTGTTACTTCCTTGTCTGTATATTATAACTTGATAGCCCAAATAGTCCATATCATCAAGGGCATTTTCATAATATTCATTAATTAAATCTTGGATTGTTTTCATTTACTTCCCATCTATATCTTTTAAAATAAATCCATCTCCTCAATCTGAATAGGCGTGCTATTGAGTTTATATTCAACAACACGATATTTTTCATTCTTGTATTTATAAAGATATTTTTTGAGTTGTTGTATGCTTTGGTACATTGTTGGTCGTCTTTGACTGTCTAATTCAAACTCCCATTCATTTTGGCTATTTTTATAGACTATAAAATATACTTTACTTGCCATCACTCTCTCCGTATTCTTTTAACATCTCTTGCAATATCTCACAAAACCAACTTACTGCGTCTTCTTTGCCATTCCCCAGATTTATCAAAGTATCTACAGCATTGTCCATATACTCTTTAATCTTCCCCACGATTTCTTTCGACTGGGCGTGGAGTTTGTCTTTGAGTTCGTTGTAAAGTCTAGTTTGTTGTAATTTGCTATTATTCCAGTTCTTTCGTATTCTCTTGTTTTCTTTTTTAAGTCTTTCGATTTCGTCTTGATTGTCTAAAAACATCTGATAACTACAATTACTTTCAATTATTGTTTGAAGTTCTAATAGTCCCTGAATAGATTTCTCTTTCTCTTCCAACTGCTGTTTGAGTTCTGCGATTTGTATTTTTGCTATATATAGGTAATCAATCATTTCAGATTTATCTTTTAAGTTGTTGTATATGTCACAACACTCAATCCTAATCTCTGTTTGTTCACTCATTCTTCAACATCTCCTTTACTTTATCTAAAAAATATTCCATTACTCCGTCTTTGCAAGTAAGATTTGGTGGGCATTCTTGATGGTATTTATATTTGCAGAGTTCACATCCACGATTTTTGCAAGCCAATTCCAGTGCTTTCTTCAACTCTGCGATTTGCTAGTCTTTTTGCTCTATTATATTGCGAATGCTAGTAACATTAAAATCTTACCAACACGATTTACAGTAATTACCTGCCATATCGCTAGTTCCAAAATTATAACTTATTTCTTTCCCGCAGTTAATACACTTCATTCTCCGCCTCCAAGTTCTTTTATTTGGTTGTCGATGAAATTTCTCACTCTATCGTATAAAATTGTAGTATCGTCATCTAAGTAATAATCTTCTTCCCTAAAAAAATCATCTTCTAATTGTTCTAGCACTTCAATCGCCTTGCTGTTTTGTAATTTCTCAAAATCTTTATTTTTCTTTAATCTATCTAAATCAATATACCACTGGCTTTGAACACATTGCTCTAATTTTCTTTCTAATTCTAGGATTTTCTCTCCTTGTTTATTCAATAAACTAACGGTTTCGTAAAAATCTAAAAACTGATTTGTTTCACTGTCAAAAACTTCTCTTTGTTGTTTATCATCGTCATAATTAACCAAAAATCTTTCTTCCATTACTTTCTCCTTATTTCATCAAGTTTCGCTTGTGCTTCTTCTTTGGTAGCAAAAACCATTTTATAATCAACCATATCTAAATCATAGTCGACATCGACAAAACCGTCATCATCAATCGTTGTGTGTGGATTGTATACTATATCTGCATCTATCCATTTTGAAAAATCTTGAAAATTTGCTTTTACAATTTCATTATTATGAATAACAAATATTTCTTGACCTTTCTCAAAATCTGGTAGCACTATTGCTTTTGAGAGTTTTGATTTTAGTTCTGCGTTCTCTTTTTTAAGAGCCAACTTGCCTTCCCATATTGCCATATTTTCTTTGTAGTTTAAATGGTTTCTCAACTCTTCCACGCTTTCAATTCCAAACTCTTCTAGCACGTCTTCTAGTTGACCGAGTTTGTTATATACTGCGTTTGGAATATCCATACAAGAATAATCATTAAATTCAATTTCGTCATTCAAATCATATTCTTTGACCATTTTCCCGATGTCAGGGAAATGGTTATCAATGCATTTTGTTAATCTTTCCATAACTCCTTTTTCACACTCCTTTCAGCCACTCATTAGCAAAATCGCAAATTTCCTCATACGCTTGTACTTCGTCTCTTTGACGCGGTACTACATACCCACCCTCGTGTATTCGCAAGTTCCAAAAAGCATACAAATCATCTTTCCAAAGCCCATTCGCGCATTGTATAACCCCAAAACGAAATTTTACTTTATTGTCTTTGCTCACATATTCGCACGAAAATGATTCGCCACTTTGTATCTTTGTTATGCAGTTTTGATAATCAAACCAAGAAAATATATCTTCAAGTCTATTTTCCAATAAAATCCTCCAAATTGCTGAATACCCCACTAAGTTCCTCTTTTGTATACTCGCGATGGCGTATAGCAATCCCCGTTTTTTGCGTTAGCTTAGCAGGCGCTTGCTCTTTAGCTGTCGGCTCTTCCAGCCCGTGTAGATACCCCTCAAACTTTGTCGCATTGAAAAGCGTTTCGGGTCGTAAATACTTTTGCATACTCGTGCCTTTCCATTCTGCAACTTTTTTATCTATAACCTTTTGCACATCTTCTTTGCTATACTCCTTAAGCCGTGCTAGCAAAAATTTTAGGTTGCTTTGCACTAACTTGAAGTGCGTTCCAGCCTTAGAATTGAGATAATCAATTAAAAAATGTGCATCGTCGATGCTTTGCTCGACATTATATATATTTGTATTATTTTTAATAATACATTTATATTTATTGTTTTTATTTTTATTTATATTTACCCCCGTTCGCTCACATTCGCTAGCGTTCGCCGCCTTTTGTTTGCATTCGCTAGCGTTCGTTAGCGTTCGCTCGCTTTCGTCCACGTTCGCTTCTTCTTTTGTGCATTCGCTAGCGTTTTCTTGCTTATTTTGCTTGCTTCTAGTGCCACTTTCTCTCGGCTTTGACGCATTAGCGCGATTTTTAACGCATTTTTCTTCATATTTTTGAGCATCAGCTTGTAGTTGTGAACCCATAAATGCAAATGCCATTTTGGTTGCCCCATCCATATCTTTTTCTATTTCAGATGTGTCAGTTCCATTAAATGCAGCAAAAAGCGCTTTAATTAATTTTACCTGTTCTGTTGCTGGCAACATATCAAAATACTTTTCATAGTCGGTATAAATCAAAAAACCTTTCATCATTTTTATTATTTCCTTTACGCTTTTTTTAGTTTAGAACGGCAAATCGTCGTCTTCAATAGGTTGTAAAACTGTATCTTCGCTCCCCGTAGTTTGTGTTTTTGGCGTCAAAAATTCCACTTCATCAGCCATAATCTCAAATACAAGAACCTTAACGCCATTTGTATTTTCGTATGAGCGTGTTTGCAATGCCCCAGAGACTGCGCATTTGTTGCCTTTTTTCAAGTACTTACCACAATTGTTAGCAAGTTCACGCCACGCAACAATGTTGAGAAAATCAGTTGTTCTCGTCCCATCACTGTTCGCAAATCGTCTTTGAACCGCAAGCCCCATCTTACACACTTGTGTTCCATTTGATGTTGTTGTTATTTCTGGGTCTCTCGTTAAATTCCCAATTAAAAATATTCTATTCATAATCTTTTTTCTCCTAAATTTTTAATAATTCTTTAACATAGCATTCCAATAATTGCGCTATGTGGAAGCCCGCTAATTTATGCGGAATAAAATGTATATGTAAGCCAAATTCAGCCTGCAAGCAAAGCAATGAGCGATAATACGCCTTCTTCTGCAACGCGGTCATATAATCCCCGCAAAGCACACGCTCGTAACTTCCATCTTCAATAACTAAATGCACGCTCGCATTCGTTCTAATCAATTCATTTCGAAAACGTTGTCTATATTGTGCCAAATTTGCGCTCAATTCTTCTAACGAACGCTTACGTTCAATTACGATTGCGTCGTCTAGGTAAATATCACGCATAATGCCCAATTCTTCATTTTTGGGTATCATAATGCTGTAATCTGCGCTCGGTAACGCCTTTAATTTGTGCTGTATTTTCATTTTATCAAACGTGTCAATTATGTGTTGATTTTCTTGTTCCCTTGTATCCACCAAGTAGACAAGGCTACCTAAAATTTTTTTGGCTTCCTTGTCTGTGTAGTGGTACGCTTCTAGACCTAATGTCATAACTTGTCCTGCCCTACATCGCTCGTAGCGTCATTTCCGCCCGTTTTAACGTCATTTTCGCATTCTTTTGCCTCCATCGACAAATTATTCGACACGGCTTTTTTAGCCCTGTTTTCGGCAATTATACAATTCGCACACTTATGATGTTGTTCAATAACTTTTTGTGGTTCCATTATGCTTCCATCTTTGCATTTAACTGGCGCAACTGGCTTACCACATACTGGACAAATTAGCGCCTCGGATTTACCCTCTTGCTCCGTATTCTCTTGTGCCTCGGGCTTTGTGTATTTTGTACTATCTGCTCCCCAGTATACATCTGCGCCCATTCCCAACATCTTGCACGCAACACTAATCGCGTCTGTATATGCCATTTTATAGCACTCATCACTTGTATGCGCCCCCGCTTTTTCCTTTGCAACAAACGCGCTGCCACCTACTCCAACAATGGGCTCACTCCACTCGCCATCAACCTTAACTCGCAATTCAGCCTCCACAAATGCGGAAATCTCTCCGTCCGCACCCGTCTCAAGCCACTTATTTGCTATTTTTATTGTCCACCCAATTCCACAAACACCAAAGACCTCGGTCAATTTTTTTATTCGCCACATCGGGTTTATATCCGTTTTCCCCTTTAATCGTCCAGACGATATTTCCTTTTGAGCATTCCTTGGAACTTCACGACATTGTTCATATATTGCTAAATTTTCCATAATTATTTCTCCCTTACTTTTGTTCTCCCTCTTCGAATTTTTTTAATCTTTCCCCCAATTTTTTGAGCCACCTATACTGCGCCAGTCTCCTGCGCTGTCTGTCTTGTCTATCTCTATAATACTTTTCAGCGCGCTTTACATCTTCATCACTTCTTAGCGCGCTAAGTTCTTTTTCTTCTTCCAATGTCAACATTTTTTACCTACTTTATACTGATGTTTTTTCTCGTCGCAAGTTCACACCCCTCAATTTCTTTCCCTAATTTTAAGGCGTACTTAATATCAATTTTATTGATTTCTTCCTTAACTCTTACATATTCTCTAGGTACTTGACTAGGGTTTAGTATGTTTACATACTCTGAATCGCGCACCGTTATACTTGCCCGCGTTGTCGCATATCGGTCTTTATTCAGTGCGAGCATATTATTAAGCAAGTATATTTCTAGCCGCTCTGCTGTATTTTGCATTGTCTTTTGCCTCTTCTCGAGGTTTATTTTCTCTTTCTTAAGTGCATCTGCATCGCTTTTTAACTGCTTTATGAATACTGCCACATTTTCAATTTTTTTGTCTGTATCTTTTTCAACTGTTGCTATTTGTTCTATAACAACTGGGTCAACCTCTCCAGTTTCTTCATCTACGGCTTCGCCACTTGTTATTAAGTTATACAAATATAGCAAGTCATCAGTCATTTCATACAATGTCATATTTATTTATTCTTCTCCTTTGCTTGTTGATTGAGTTCTACATATTTTGCCCAAAGTGTATCTATTGCGCCTCTATCACGCAACTGAACACCTTTATTTTTATTCAACCTTTTGTTTACCGTCTCTAGCATACGCGTATATGGATACCCCCACAATATTGTCAAGCCACCTATGTTCTTCATCATTATCTCAACTTTTTTTCTCAACTCATAATCTGCCATACGTTACTCCTTTTGCACTTTCATAACCAGCCCAATCATCAGTCCTTTGCGTTTCATAGTCGCGATATTCTTCCCACGCTTTATCCTTAAAGGCTTCCTTCACATCATCAATGTTGACTAACTGTTCAATGTCAATGTCTAGGTCGTCTATTAAATAATCTACAACCGCCGCTACTGTTGGCTTATCTAATTCTCCGCTTTTGTCCACACTATCAAAGAACAATTCCTTAACAACTTCTTTTACTTCACTTTTCCTTGGTTCATAACTGCAGTTATTCCCGTAATCGTCCCAATACTCAAAATTATAATTCATTACGTACACCCCACTTGAATAAGATATACCTCGCAAGTTCACTATCACAAACTGGGGGTCTCCCATAAAAATCTACAAACTGCCCATAATAATAACTACTAATCATAATAAACCTCCTACCTTCTGATTAAATATAGTTTTTAAATATTTGTCTAAAATTTGTTACTTTTTATTGTTTTTTATTAAATTGTGTGCTATAATCCTACTAAGCGTTTTTTATAAGCGCTTAGGTAGGATTGGGAGTCAATCGGCATTTATTTGTTTGGGTGCGCCGATTGGCTCTTTTTTTATGGCTTGTCTCGGCATATTGTACCATTTATCAAAGTCGCTCACAGTAACCTTGCCAGAAATGTGCATTATATCTGAACAAGTTTTTATTGAACGAATGATTGAATATGCCTTGTCACGACTAGCTTGAAACATATTTATTATGTCTATGTAGTCATAAAATAACTTTTCTTCCATTTACTTCTCCTTTTTATAATGCTCTTCGTCATTTACAATAGATATTTTGCAATTGAATTCTTTTTCAATATCTTGAATTGTACGCGTTTGACTTGTTTGTCCAAGCGCCTTTTTCTTTTTCCATTCTTCAAATTTCCGACAATTTGCAGAGTTTTGAAAGAAATTTTGTATAATTTTCCTGCGAACAACTCTCCAAGCAAAATTTTCTATGTGCCACTGGCTCATTTCACCAACAACAATCGTTGCTTCTTTGGTTGCCATTTTTTCTTTTCTCACTAACTACTCCTTTTGTTTCTATTGGTGTCGTTAATTAAGTCGTCTACAGTACAACTAAACACTTTGGCTATTTTTTGCAGTGTTTGTATGCTTGGTTCGCGTTTCCCATTTTCGTATTGCGAAACTGCTGCAGTCGTTATCCCTAATTCTTTTGCAAGAACAATTTGACTCATTTTCTTTTCTTGCCTATACTTTAATATATTTAGCAAATAAATCACCTCCTTATTTAACATTTCGTTAGTATGCTATCATATTATAAAATTAATGTCAAGCGTTTTTTAACATTTTGTGAAAAATTTTTATTTTTTTTATTAACTACTTGAAATAATGCTAACATTATGTTAATATTTAGCAAGAGGAAAGATATGTTTGCGGATAGATTACGAAATTTGAGACGTTCCAAGCAGTTAACACAAACTGAATTAGGCAAAATGATTAATGTGTCAAATGGAACAATAGCAATGTGGGAAACTGCCAAAAGGCAACCCGATTTAGATACACTTATTAAAATATCTAACTTATTTGATGTTTCAGTAGATAATTTACTAGACAATGAAAAAACTGATAAAAAGAAAGGTGTTAAAATTCCCGTCTTGGGACGCATCCCAGCAGGCATCCCAATTGAAGCGATTCAAGAAATACTTGATTATGAAGAAATTTCGGACGAAATGGCACGAAACGGTGAGTACTTTGCACTGAAAGTCAAAGGCAACAGTATGACGCCCGAAATAACCGACGGCGAAATTGCAATTGTAAGAAAGCAAGAAGACGTCAATTCTGGAGATATTTGCGTTGTATTAGTAAACGGCAATGAAGCAACACTTAAGCGCATAAAAAAAAGCGAGCAAGGGCTCGCATTGATACCGACAAATACAATTGAATTTACACCAACCTTTTACACTTACGAAGAAATCGAAAAGTTACCAGTGCGAATAATCGGCAAAGTCGTCGAAACCCGCAAAACTTGGTAAAACCACAAAAAGAATAGGAAAACATAATGGGAACTGGCGCGATTATTTTTATTGCTATAGGCATCATACTACTGATAGCTATCATTATAGCTGTAACTGATTACCTTCAAAAAAAAGACATTATATCATTTATAGGGAAGAAAACAAAACAACTATTTTTTAATTATACCTATGACAATGATATCGTCGACTTAAATTATTTTTCTGAAGTTGAAGCAAATGTGCTCAATATTCTCAAAACAAATCTGGAAAAAGAAAGAGAAAAAAATCAAGAAAAGTTAAATATTTATTTTGGTAAGGTAAATATTAATAAATGGGTTACCTCAAAAACGCACGATATTATTGTCAATTTTTACGACAAAGGCGAAAATTTTACGCCAACAGAAAAAAAACAATATACAATGCTACTCCAATATCTGCAAAAAGAATTAGATAGTACTAAAATAAATAAATAGGTGCAATTATGCAATTATACGGCATTCAAAACCCCTGGCTACAAATATTGTGTGTTACTATAGCAATTTCTATAGTATTTTGCGTATGGTATCTTACAGCTAGAAATAATAAAAGCAAAAAACAGATGCAAAGAAGTATAGAAACTTGTTTGGGCATCTATTTCGTTTATTTATTTGGGCTATTGGGTATACTAGCTGTATGCGTTTACCTATTAATGGCGTACATAAACAAACGAAACAAAGAGAAAAATAAATCTACCCCCGCTGAAATTCCCCAACTCAATCTTGACGATGATATCAAAACCCCCACATATATAAATCTATATGAAGAAACAACCAATAATACAAAAAACGCTATTATAGATAAGGCAAATACAAAACAACCCCCAACCCAATCAAGTAAAACAGATATAAACATATATGACATTTAAGCCATTAACATATTAAAAAACAGGAGAAATATAATGAAAAAAGCAGTTATTTACGCACGATTTTCTAGCGATAAACAAACCGAGCAATCTATCGAAGAACAAGTGCGCGTATGTAAAAAATTTGCACAAGAGAACGATATGATTATAATCGATACATACTGCGACCGCGCAATCTCTGGACGCACCGACCATCGCCCCGCTTTCCAAAAAATGCTAAAAGACAGCACTAGCAATTTATTTGACTATGTTATAGTTTGCAAATTGGATAGGTTTGCACGCAATAGATATGATAGCGCAATAAATAAAGCAACACTTAAGAAAAATGGCGTAAAATTGCTTTCTGCGGTAGAAAATATTACTGACAGCCCTGAGGGTATAATTTTGGAGAGTATGCTTGAAGGTATGGCGGAATACTATTCTGTTGAACTTGCACAAAAAGTAAAACGCGGGCAATTTGAAACACTACAAAAGAAGAAATTTTTAGGTGGTTATGTGCCATTCGGTTACAAAATTAAAAATCAGCAATATGTGATTAATCCCAATCAAGCTGAAATTGTAAAAGATATTTTTAGTAATTATGTGAATGGGGCTAGAGTAATAGACATTGTGGATAAATTAAATTCTCAACACATATACAACAACAATGGCAATCTTTTTACAAAGAGCACCATCACACATATGTTAAAAAACAAAAAATATATAGGCATTCTAACTTATGGAGCGGACGAATACGACAACTACCTACCCGCAATAATTGATAAGGCAACATTTGAGAATGCACAGAGGAAAATAAGTATGAAATGTCATAGAGAAAATAAATCCAATGTAATTTATATGTTAAGTGGTAAATTATACTGCGGATACTGCAATTCATTAATGACTGGCGAAACTGGGACAAGCCACACAGGAACAGTGTACAACTACTACAAATGCTTTTCAAAGAAAAAACACAAGGATTGTAGCAAAGCAAATATCTCCAAGGCATATATAGAGAAATTCGTTGCTACCCTTGCATTAAATTTGGTATTGCAACCAGAAACGCGCAAAAATATAATTGATGCCATAATCAAAATACAAGACGAGGAAGAAACCACAAGCGCAATTCCTTTACTATTGGAACAAAAGCAAAATGTGGAAAAGCAAAAAAGAAATATTATAAACGCAATTAAAAATGGAATATTCGACGCCACAATGAAAGATGAATTAGCTCAACTGGATACCGAATTAGGTGAAATAGAACTAAAGATTTCCCAAGAAGAATTGCAAAAAACACTTAAAATGACTGCGGAACAAATTGACTTTTGGTTTTCTCAATTTGAAGACGTAGACCTAACAGATGAGACAATGATACAAAACGTAATTGACACATTCATAAAAAAAGTCGTCCTCTACGACGACAAAATTGAAATAATTTGTAACACCTCCAACAATAACACAATAGTATGCGAAACTGATTGCGCAAGTGAAAAGGTTCAAATTAAGACCACTGGCTCCTCGAGTAGGATTTGAACCTACGACCTATCGGTTAACAGCCGAGTGCTCCACCGCTGAGCTATCGAGGAATGTTTTTTATTACTCCGCTAGTATAACAAATTTTACGCGCGTTGTCAACTGTTTTTATTTAAGTTTTTCAAAAAAACTTCTTTTTTTATTTTTGCCAACTTTTAAGACTTTAATCTTTTGCAATCGCCAAATATAAAAATCGACAACTTCTTCAATCTGCCGTTCAGTAAATGGGTAACTGCAACGTGCGCGGCACTCAGAAAACGCCTTTCGCGCAATAAATAAAGGAAACAATAACCAAACCGTTTCCTTTTGTATTCATAGTGTATCTACTATGATTAAATCCCCCCATTCCCCCAAATGAAATTAGTTGGCAAATATGCCCCCACATTTTAATTTTACTGTTATTTCCCCCTGAAATAGCCCAAATTCTTTCCCCAAAATACCCCCCCTGCCAACTAATTCATTGTTATTATAGCACATAAAAATTCAAAAAGCAATACCCTTTTAAAAAAAACCTTTAAAAAAACTTAAAAAGTTGCAAAAAACAGGAAAATATAGGTTACTTCGCAAAAAAAACTCAATATTTAGCACATTCCCCCCCCTTTTTTTTTGCGACCGCAAAAACTGTAGTCGCGCTTCTCTCAACATTTCGTCCAATATCCTGTCCAAATCTCACCCCTAAAAAAGTTTACTCTAAATTTCCCAAAAAGTTTTTTACCTCTAAACGCAAAAAATTCGGGACTTAGATAAAAACAATTGACAAAGCCACATAAATGTGATATCATAGTGGTAAGTCGTACGACTAGCCTAAACAGATATGAGCCAACCAACTCGGCAATTTGGGATAACTGTATAAACCACCCAAACCTGCTTAAATCACTCTCCAATAATAATGTATTATTAAAGTATTTGTTTAGGTTTTGACAGATCAACTTTATAGTGCTTACCTATTTGTTGGTTGATAACGGTAAGCGAATTAAGAACTAGGTTGACAATCATTGACTAGGTTTCCCGTCTAGTTAATCGATCAGTTGCACGACAGCCCCGATTAATTATAAAGTTTACATTAAGCGCCCCTACTTGTTGTTATAACTCAGCAAGCGGAGCGCAATTGGGGCAAAATTAGCCAATTTACGTACTAACGTTTAGATAACGCCAAAAGTCTGCATTATGAAAAATAGTTCAGCAGGCAGAACCCCGCCTTGGCAGGACTTGGTTGACACTCTCAAAATAGTCAAAACAACGCAGACTATAGCACTTGCCGTTATGACTCCGTAGAAGGAGCTCCACCTTGGTAAGACACAAAAAACACTTTTTAACCACTCGAATTAACCGCAAAAATCAATCAAAAAACAGCACATGCTGGTGTGGCTCAGCGGTAGAGCACCACCTTGGTAAGGTGGGGGTCACGGGTCCGATTCCCGTCACCAGCCCCATTAAAGACGGCTATGCTGTCTTTTTTATTTTATATTGCGGAAATTAGCGCAAGGCCCTTGCCCTGTCGAGCCCAGCCCACGAAAAAAATGCTCTCGGCTTTTGCTAAAAACTTGCCACTGGCAACTTTTCTTTACACGTCGCCCACCCAGCTCCATTCATTTCCCCCTTGAAAACCATAGAAAAATAGGCACTTGTATAAATACAAGAGAAAAAGTTGCAATGTAAAAACTTTAATTTCCATCACTAGAACATTAGAAATAACACTATCTGGTTTTTGATAATCTTATTTTAGAAAGCGAAGAATTGAACTTAGATTAAAACAATAACACTCCTACGATAAATTGCCATTTTTTATTGAGGAGTGTTTATTATGCAAAAATATTGTTAACTTCATTCATTTGCAACCCATTATATCATTATTAAATTTGTGCAAACTGCGAAGAAATAACAGCATAAAGAGCGAAGGAAGTAATGGTTAACCTTCAATGATCAACGAGGCTATCCCGCGATTTTCTTGCAATAAAAAATACAGAAGCATTTAATCCTTAGTGCGTTTATATTTATAAAGCAAGTAAAACATTTTGATTGCAACAGTTTTTATGCTATAATGATTTTATGTTATAATAATAGAAAGGATAAAGGAGAATTGATATGAGCATAGCTGATAAATATTTCGTTAAAAATTGCGCCACCATTTTAAAACATGGATACAGCGATAACTCTTTTGAGGTTAGACCAAAATGGTTAGATGGAACACCTGCGCACACAATAAAAAGCTTTTGTATAGTTAATAGATATGATTTATCTAAAGAATTTCCTATTTTAACAATAAGAAAAACAGCTTTTAAAAATTGTGTTGATGAACTACTTTGGATTTGGCAAAAAAAGAGCAATAATGTTAAAGACTTAAATAGCCACATTTGGGATAGTTGGGCAGACGATGAGGGTTCTATTGGTAAAGCATATGGGTATCAGTTAGGAGTAAAACATAAATATCCAGAGGGCGAATTTGACCAAGTTGATAGAATTCTATATGATTTAAAACACAACAAAAACTCTAGGAGAATTATTACAAACATTTATAACCACCACGACTTAAACGAAATGAATCTCTACCCTTGCGCATACAGTTTAACACTTAACGTAACTGGCAACAAATTAAACGCTATATTAAACCAACGTTCTCAGGATATGCTCACTGCAAACAATTGGAATGTTTGTCAATATGCCGTTCTTGTACATATGCTTGCACAAGTTAGCGATTTAGAAGTTGGCGAATTTGTGCACGTTATAGCAGACGCACACATTTACGATAGACACATAAAAGATGTTAAAGAAATTATGAAACATAAAAAATATAAGGCACCAAAATTTATCATTGACAAATCCATAAAGAATTTTTACGATTTCACGGTTGATAGTTTTTCGCTTGAAAACTATAAGTATAACACTAAAAAATATAAAATTGAGGTAGCCGTATAATGAATTTAATCATTGCAATTGATGATAATTTAGGTATTGGTTACAATGGAAATTTGCTTTACCATATATCAAGTGATTTAAAATATTTTAAAAAACTCACAACTGGAAAAATTGTTGTTATGGGCAAAGGTACATATCAATCTTTACCAAAAAAACCTTTGCCTAACAGAGTTAACATTGTTTTGAGCTCCTCAAGTTGTCCCCAAGAAGATGTTATAGTGTGCAAAAACAAAGAAGAACTATTTAATAAATTACACGAATACAATACAGAAGATGTTTTTGTTATAGGAGGTGCAAGCATATACAAAATGCTGCTACCTTATTGCGCTATTGCATATGTAACAAAAATTCACGAAAAAACCACAGCCGATACTTTTTTTGAAGATTTTGATTCTTTAAAAAATTGGGCATTACTTAACACAAGCGACACATTTCAAGAAAATAATATTAATTTTGAATTCTCCGTCTATAAAAATCTACACCCAACTCCCTTGCCCTTGCCTAAGTCCATCGAAAACCAAAACAATAAATGCCTCTAACATAAAGACCAAGCGTTTTAAAGCACTTGGTCTATATCGCCGACTAAAGATATTGAAACAAGAGTCCAAACAATTATAGAAGAACTAATCACCAACAATTTAACGATAGTTAGCAGACTTGCAAACCCTGTAGCACAATATAGCACAAAAAATAACAAGATAAAGCTACATCGCAAAAACCTTTTGCTTTTCTTGCAAGTAAGAACTCTGCCCATTTAGCCTAGTTCTTCGCATTTAGTTTTTTCATTATTTTGCCCCATCCTCATTGTGCGTTTCGGCTGACATTCAGCAAAATATGAAAGTGTTTTTGCTCCTTTCCCTCATTTTACACTTCAACTGCCATTCCTTCCCCATGTGGAAGTACTTTTGTTTCCTTAATTCCCCCCTCTCTTCTCCCTGCTTTCGCTTTTCAATTAGTATACTCCACAAAAAAGTCAATAAGCTTAAATAAAAATCAAAGAAAAATGGAATTAATGAAAAGTTTTTTAAAGATTAATACCTATATGTTATATTTTTTATTTAACCTATTCCAAAAAATCTCTCAAAGAATTGCTTTAGCCGTTCAATTACACCTCGCTTCTTCTTTTCTCGAGTGCCGCCAAACCTTGACATCGGTGGCAAAATTTTGTCTAAATCTGTTCCCATTGTTTTCATAACCCCATCTCGAAACGAGTATTCAATAAATTTACGAGTTTCCTTTTCTTTTAATCCCATTTCTGTAATAATTGATACAAGTTCAAGTTCTTTTTGTTTAGCAACATACTCGCGCCATTCAAGTAACACGTCATCTACTTCATTTATTCCCGCAATAAAGTTCTTAATAAGCGCCTTCTTACTTCTAAGTTCCAAACTTGAATCGATTGCTTTGTTAATTGAAATGAGGATACTTTTATCTTCGCAATGGCTATCGTGATATTTTTTAACCAGCAACAAGATGTAGTCGATATTTATTTCGACTTGCTTAATAAGTTCTATTTCAAAAATAATATCATTAACAATATCTTCCTTTTGATATTCTTCTCGATGTTTCTTCCACTCCAAGTAAAAGTCGTTGTACCTGCTCAAATAGTCTTGCATTTCGCCGTCGGTCAAAATCTCATTCCCCTCAAACTCATCAAATGAAAACAACAAGTTCCGCATTCGCAAAATCGCGCCAAACAATCCGATAAAATCCTTTTGCGCCCTTTCCCCTATGATACAAGGCTCACTTAACGGATACTTTGTTTTAAGTTCGCCCACTAAATCCTTGTAACCCTCGTTGTACTCGCCCGCCTCATCAATGTAACCGTTATAATAGTCCTTGTAGCCTTTTAGCAAACAAATTCCGCCCGCCTCCCTATCTCCAAATAACGCAATAGCAGCATCTGTTCGCCTTATCAAGTTCCTAAAGCACACTACGTTCCCAAATGTTTTGATTGAGTTCAAAATTCGGTTCGTCCTCGAAAATGCCTGAATTAGCCCATGCGCCTTCAAATTTTTATCCACCCACAACGTATTGAGCGTTGTAGCATCAAACCCAGTCAAGAACATATTCACAACAATCAAAAGGTCAATTTCTTTATTCTTCATACGAAGTGAAACATCTTTATAATAGTTTTGAAATTTATCGCTAGAAGTATCATAATTTGTCTTAAACATTTCATTATAATCTTTGATAGCGTCTTCCAAGAAATCGCGAGAAGATTTATCAAGTGCAGAAGTATCCTCACTGTTTTCTTCCATTAAAAGTGAGTCATCCACCGCCTCATTCGTTGCATAACTATAAATTAGCGCAACTTTTATCCTTTTTGATGGATTTTCCTCCATTTGTCGTTTGAACTCAGTGTAATAAAGCTTTGCCATCCCCACAGAAGCTACGCAAAAAATTGAGTTGAACCCGCTAAGCCTTAGTTTCTGCTTAACTTCTTCAATTCTGTTTGTATCTTTCGCGCTCGCAACCTGTGCAATATTTATAAGGCTGTTGTAGGTGTAACTCTTCTCGTTTCTGTATGTTTTTTGGTTGAAATGCGTCAAAATATAGTCGGTAACCATACTTATTCTTTCCGGAGCTAAAAACGGTCGCTCCCTATTAATGTCAGTAACCAGTTTATCGTCAATATCAGGCTCTTCATCCATAGTTTTAATATAATCAACCCTAAACGGCAAAACATTTTTATCGTTAATAGCATCAACTATTGTGTAAGTATGTAACTTATCGCCAAATGCCTGTTCTGTCGTTTTTAAGTCAAAGTTTTTACCCCTACCATTGGCATTTACTGCAAAAATTGGCGTTCCAGTAAAACCAAATAAATGATATTTTTTAAACGAACGAACAATCGCTCTGTGCATATCCCCAAATTGAGAACGGTGGCACTCGTCAAATATAATTACACAATGCTTGTTGTAAACTTCGTGTTCTTTATGCTTTTTAATAAAACTATCCAACTTTTGAATAGTTGTGATTATTATTCTTGCATTAGGATTTTCTAGTTGCTTTTTTAATACAGCAGTTGAAGTATTGCTGTTCGCTGCACCCTTTTCAAAACGGTCATACTCTTTCATCGTTTGATAGTCCAAATCTTTTCTATCAACAACAAATAAAACTTTATCTATATATGGCAGTTTTGTTGCAAGTTGCGCAGTTTTGAATGATGTCAATGTTTTCCCACTCCCAGTTGTATGCCAAACATATCCACCAGCCTTAATGCCCCCATAAGTTTTGTAATTATTGCTAATTTCAATGCGATTAATTATTCTTTCTGTTGCAACAATTTGATATGGTCGCATAACAAGTAATAACTTTTCAGAAGTGAATACGCAGTATTTAGTTAAAATATTAAGAAGTGTGTGCTTTGAAAAGAAAGTTTTTGTAAAGTCAATTAAGTCAGGTATTATTCTGTTGTTTCCGTCAGCCCAAAACGAAGTAAATTCAAAACTATTGCTAGTTTTTTCTTTATTAGTTTTTTGTGCATTAGCGTCTTTAATATGATTCCATCTTGTGCTATTAGAATAATACTTTGTATTTGTTCCATTGGAAATTACAAAGATTTGCACATATTCAAATAGACCAGAAGTTTTAGTCTTGTCGCAAGACGCCCAAAAACTTTCTCTTTGATATCTGTCTATTTGATTAAATGCTTCACGAATAGGAACACCCCTACGCTTTAATTCAATATGAACAAGTGGAAAACCATTGACTAAAATAGTTACATCATATCTATTATCATGCAACCCGTCATTATTCACATATTGATTGATAACTTGCAATTTATTTTCGTGAATATTCTCTTTATCAATCAAAGTAATATTTTTTGTAGAGCCATCATCCATCTTAAAAGCAATACGACTTTGCTCTTGAATTTTGCTAGTTTTTTCTACAATACCTTCATTGGCATTCGCAAGTTGCTCAACAAAAAGTCGTTCCCATTCTTTATCTGTGAACTTCAATTTGTTTAATTCTTCAAGTTTCACACGCAAATTTACGATTAAATCTTTTTCCGACTTAATAGGTAAATATTCATAACTTTGTTGTTGTAACATTTCTATAAACTTTTTTTCAAGTTCTGCTTCGCTTTGATACGCATCTGAACGAACCTTATCCGATTTATATTCTGTTACAACAGTACTTTCATTTGACTGTGCCACGATATTGT
>CAZSGM010000007.1:0-75388 GCA_964606505.1 uncultured Lachnospiraceae bacterium
CCCCCCCCCCCCCCCCCCCCCCCCCCCCCCCCCCCCCCCCCCCCCCCCCCGGGGCCCCCCCCAAGATGCTGAAGTATTAGCAGACTTACTAAATATGATTAACTCAACCGACGTTTGGGGCACTAAAAACCCTGATATTTCGGGCAATAGAGTTGCATATTTATCTGCTAAGGATTTTGGGAAATACGGCTCAACGCAAACTAGCCCAGCTGCAAATTCTCAAATAGTTGTAAAACTTTTTGAGACCACCAATCGCGGTAGTAGCGACGAGCAAAATATTGACGACGCAACCGCCCAATATTGGCAAGTGGTTTACCGCTCAATGGGCGCAAGTAGTGATGTTTTAACGCTCTATATGTGTAGTCCATATACAAGCGCGATGTTTAATCCTTACTATGACACAAATGGAGAACCACTGGGTACGGAATTAGTAGATGGTGAATATGGTTACAATGGCAACTACTCCCATAGTTACTTAAGGGATAAAACGGTGCTTAAACTATATGATACACTAGCAGGAGAAATGGGGGTAAATGGGGTTAGAAATGGCGGAATATTTAATAACTTAGATTCTTATGTAGTTACGCCAAGCGAAATTCCCGGAGAGTGGCAAAGTAGCGAATATCAAACTTCATACAACCTTAATCGAGCAGCGTATAGCAATAGCAATAGTAGTAGCGGCGTAGGTGCAAGTGGCTATATGAATACCTTTTACAGTTATGGGCTAAATAACGGGCTCGACACGGAGGGTGTTCCGCACGCTGATTGGACAAATACCAATATAGAGTCAGCATATACTGACAAACTATGGGTGCCTAGCGCTTTTGAGGTGCTGCACACTGCCTATGGGCAAGCAAGCAACAGCACAGTAGGCGATACGGGCAGGGCATTTGATGAAAATGATGTTGCAGTATATTTGAGTGATAGCACATCAGTTAATGCGGGTGTAAGTAGCGAGGTTAGTGCTGCAAATAGAGGAGATGACCGAACGGGGCTTTGGGAGTTGAATGGATACGACCGCGCGGGTAATTTATCAGTGTGGTTGCGCTCTGGTTATTCTTCCCAGCAAGAATGCGCGCGCGTGGTTAACACTGACGGTGGGGGTGGCAATGTCTCGGGTGTTAATAATGCAGAAGTTGGCGTGCGTGTTGCGCTCCACCTAGATTTAAAGAAACTCGCCGAGGACTATCTTACGTTAGTTACAGCGAGCCAAAAGGCTGTTGATGGCACGGAAAGTTCAATAGAAACAATCACTTCAACCGTTACGAGCGGCTTGCAAACTACGCTTTCTTCTCACAACTACTATGACTACACAGCCTCGAACTCAAGTTCTGATAGGTACAAAAAAGTCATAACATTTAGTACGGGTTCCACTGAAAATCAAATAAAATCCTTTACACTCCAATCCGGAGACGTGAAAAAAACGGTTTTTCTTACTAATCCTAGTGGTAGTGGGACGAGTACGGCAGCAGACGGATTGTGTGATTATATGTACGCCTATGAGGGACAGCAGCTGAAAGTTACCGTTAGCAATCTCCAAACACGAACACTTAACGTGCAAGCCAATGTGGGAAGTTTAGTAACTGTTACGCTGAATGTAACTAATAGCGTGCAAAACAGCGTATTGATGTTGACGCTTTTAATTGGGAGCGACAAAGTTGGAGAGTTTGGGTTTGCGTATAGCACGGCGACGCAAACAGTTAGTATGTCATTGCCGCAAGATGCGACGATTAAAATATTAGCGACGAAACCGTTTGGCAGCCGCACGGAGTTTGAGTTGGATGGAACGGAACTCACTTCAGTGGACGGAGTTAGTTATCAACTACAAACAAACTACACTTCGTCAAAGACGCTTGTCGTAACGCTTGACTCTAGCAGGAGCAGCGGAGGTTTCAGCGGCAATAACTTCATTATTGTTTAGTGAATTTTATGTTAACATCGGGGGCACTTTATTATTAAATACTAAAACGACGGCGGTTAATGTGCGGGCATTTTGCTTTATATATTGCCGCCGTTTTGTGTTGGATTAAAGCAAATGCAAAGGTAAGGCTACCTCAAGTTGCGCTTTCACGCAATTTATTAGCATAATGGGCAAAATGCGCTCATATAATGTTATAAATCTAGGAGGGAGCAATGGAAAACAGTATTTACCAAGACATTGCAAAACGCACGGACGGAGATATCTACCTTGGGGTTGTGGGACCCGTGCGCGTAGGTAAATCAACATTTATAACAAACTTTATGGAAAAACTTGTTTTGCCAAACATTGACGACAACAACGTAAAAGCGCGCACAATCGACGAGTTGCCGCAATCCGCCGACGGCAAAACCATTATGACGACACAACCCAAGTTTGTGCCGTCTCAAGCGGTACAAATCAACATCGACAACATTCAAATGAACGTCAGATTGATTGATTGCGTGGGCTATTTTGTTGCGGGCGCGCTTGGCTCTGAGGAAGGGGAACGCCCCCGCCTTGTCAAAACGCCTTGGAGCGACGAGGATGTAACTCTCGAGCGCGCAGCTGAGATTGGCACGGAAAAAGTTATAAAGGAGCACTCAACTGTCGGCATAGTGATGACGAGCGACGGAAGTTTCGGCGAACTAGCGCGTACGGCGTTCATTGAGGGCGAGGAACGCGTAATTAACGAACTAAAGGCAATCAACAAGCCATTTGTTGTTATCCTAAATTCCGCTCACCCAACCGCGCAAGAAACCATTGCGCTTGCGGACGAAATCAGCCAAAAGCACAACGTTAAAGTTATGGCAATGGACGTAACCAACTTGACGCTGCAAGAAATTAACGCAATTTTTGCAAACCTACTTGAGGAGTTTCCGCTCGTTGCACTTGAAATCAAAATGCCGCTGTGGATGCAAGCGCTTTCGTTTGCGCACCCATTGATTGAAAAGGTTGTCGACGAATTTAAAAGTAAACTGCTAAATGTCGAAAAAGTGGGGGATTTGGGGCACAGTCAATTGTTTGAGGATTGCGAGGAGTTTGAGCCTATTAACGCAAGTTTGGTTAGAATGGGCGAGGGCAAAGTGGATTTTGCGGTTACGCCTAAGCCGCACTTATTCTACAGCGTCCTCAGCGAGCAATGCGGTATGCAAATTGAGAACGACTTTCAGTTGGTTAGCAACATCAAAGACCTTGCGCACGCAAAGAAAGAGTACGACAAACTCAAAGACGCGTTGCAGTCGGTCGAAGAAACGGGTTACGGGGTCGTCAATCCAAAACTAACCGATATGACGCTCGACGAGCCTGTCGTTGTCAAACAAGGTAACCGTTACGGCGTGAAACTCCACGCGAGCGCGCCAAGTTTGCACATAATGAAAGTTGACATAGAAACGGACATTTCGCCCCTCGTCGGCACCGAAACGCAAACAAACGATTTTGTTAACTACCTGCAAAAGGAGTTTGAAAACAACCCACAGTCGCTCTGGGATACCAACGTCTTGGGGCGCTCGCTCAGCGACTTAGTCAGCGACGGAATGCAAAACAAACTCTCAGGTATGCCCGTTGACGCGCAACGCAAAATGCGCAAAACACTTACAAAAATCGTCAACGAGGGTAAGGGCGGCATAATCTGCATTTTGCTTTGAGCATTCTTTGCATTCAAAACTTAATAATGTAAACAATAAAACAAACATTTGTTGCGAAAAGTCAAGTAAATGTTTGTTTATTTTTTTGTAGTTTGTTAAAATGTAAGTGTATTTGGGAGATAAAAATGACAGATAGAGAAATAGCAGTAAACGAATTGAGGGTTTTGGGCTCAATGGAGATTGCAAACGCAAAATCGGGGCACACAGGGATAGTTTTGAGCAGCGCACCAATAATTTTTGCGCTTTTTAACGACCACTTGAATTTTAATCCTAAGGATGAAAAGTGGCTTATGCGCGACAGGTTTATTTTGAGCGCGGGGCACGGCAGCGCACTGTTGTACGCAACACTTCACTTGTTTGGGTACGATTACTCAGTTGACGACTTGAAGAGTTTTAGGCAGTTACACTCAAAGTGTGCAGGACACCCAGATTATGGCGCGTCGGGCGTTGAGGTTACCACGGGCGCACTCGGGCAAGGCATAGCAAACGCGGTTGGTATGGCGCTTTGTGAGAAGAAACTGAATATGTTGTCAAAACGCGTTGGGGACGGGTTTTACAGGCACTACACGTACGTGTTAGTTGGCGAGGGCGATATTTCCGAGGGTGTGAGTTACGAGGCTTGCTCGCTTGCGGGACTCTGGAAGTTAAGCAACCTCATAGTGCTGCTCGATAGCAACAATATGACAATTGAGGGAAGGGCGGAACTTGCACTTGGCGACAACTTGCGTAAACGCTTTGAGTCGCAGGGTTTCTTTGTGATTGAAGTTGACGACGGGAACGACAGCGTCGCAATCAGCGAGGCAATTGCGCGCGCGAAAGAGCAAGACAAGAAACCAAGCTTGATTATTTGCAAAACCAAACTCGGTTACGGCTGCGAACTTGAGGACTCGCCCCAAATTCACGGCAGCGCACTTAGTGAGGACGGGCTAAACTATCTGCGCGACAAACTGGGCGTTGATATGCGAAACTGGAAATTTAGCAAGCGAACCAAAGCGTTAGTTGCGGAGAGCGCAAAACGCAGGAAAGCGTACTACAACGAAAATTTGGCGAAATTGCGCAAATTTATGACAAACGGGATGTTTGCGCCTGTCGACGCAGACGCAGTTGCAACAAAATTATTTAACGAAAACTGGTTCTACGATATGAGCACGCGCGAAAGTTGCGGCAAAATCCTCAACTTTTTAAAGGATGATATTCCTAATCTCATCGGCGGAAGTGCCGACCTTGCGCCGTCAACAAAGGCGTATTTCAGCGGGGAGGCGTATTTTAGTGCAGACGAGGACGGGCGCAACATACATTTCGGTATTCGTGAGCACGCGATGGGCGCAATTTGCAACGGGATACAGCTTTACGGCGCGTTTAAAGCGTTTTGTTCGACATTTTTCGTGTTCTCCGACTATCTGAAGCCAAGTTTGAGAATGTCCGCAATAATGGGCTTAGATGTGCTGTACATCCTCACTCACGACAGTATTGCGGTTGGCGAGGACGGGGTTACGCACCAGCCTATTGAGCAATTAGCGAGTGTCCGCGCAATTCCAAATACTGTTGTTTTTAGGCCGTGCGACACGAGAGAAACGGTTTCGGCGTTTGCGACTTACTTAAAAAATCCCAACAAGCCTACTGTTATGGTTTTGTCAAGGCAAGAACTTAAATGCCAAAACAGCGACGTCGAACTTGCGATGAAGGGCGGATACATTTTACTAAAAGAGCCAATCAACAGGCTTGACATAACCCTTGTGGCAAGCGGCAGTGAAGTGGCAGTTTGTAGCGAACTTCGCGATATGCTGTTTCAAAAGGGGTATTCAGCGCGCGTGGTGTCTATGCCGTGCGTTGGGCTGTTTGACGAACAAACAGCAAAGTACAAAAAACAAGTCTTTGGGCAAGGTGCGGTTAAGGTGTTTGTGGAACTATCAAACGACGACGTTTACAACAAATATTTGGGCGAGCACGACCAGTTGTTTAACCTAAGTAGTTTTGGGGTAAGCGGGAAAGCGAGCGACGTGATTGCTAACTTTGAGATGTCAGCAAAAAAGTTGTACCCTAAAGTCATTAAAGCAATTAAGGCATACAAGCGCGCCAACGCAACGCTAACAAGTAATTAGTTGTTTGTCTGTGCGCGATTGATTGTCGGCTTTGGGCAACTTAGTTGCGCGTGGTTAGTTTACTAAAACTTCAATGATTTAATTCTTACTAAAAGGATTGCTTAGAATGATTTAATTTTGGGCAGAGCGGTTACCCCTACTTTATTTAATTTTAAGAAAAAGGGTTGCCTTGCAAATGAATATGCCGCAAAAGGTGTTAAGCTTAGCGATTGAATAGGCCTGACTCCCTGCAGTCATAAATTAGTTACTTAAAATCTCATAAAACACATTCACTTTTTGCTGCATAACAGCGGCAATGTGTGGTTGTGTTTTTTAAATCGTTTTTTATTTTTTGGTTAAAATTAAAGAAAAACTGCATAAAAATTGGCGTTTTAGGCGTTTTATCGAGAAAAATAAAGTCGAAAATAGTTTGCAAATTAGAATAAATGTGTTATAATCAACATAAAATGGGCATTTGGAGGTAGAGTTTTGAAAGAGTATAATTCAAAAGATTTGGTAGTTTTGGAGGGGCTTGAAGCGGTGCGTTTGCGCCCAGGTATGTACATTGGGACGACGAGTTCCAAGGGGCTTCACCACTTAATTTGGGAGATTGTCGATAACTCAATTGACGAGATTGCAAATGGGTTTGGCGACAAAATCAGCGTTAGGCTTTACAAAGATGGCTCAATTTCCGTCCAAGACAACGGGCGCGGCATCCCTGTAGATAAACACCCGCAACTTGGCATTTCAGGCGTTGAGGTTGTTTTTACGCAGTTGCACGCGGGTGGTAAGTTTAATAATGACAACTACAATTTCTCGGGTGGGCTGCACGGCGTTGGTGCGTCAGTAACTAACGCGCTCAGTGAGTGGCTTGAGGTGGTTACCTGCAAAAACGGAAAGCAGTACAAGATAGTGTTCCACTCTGTGCCAAACGAAAAAGGCAAAATACTTGGCGGGACGGTTAAAACGCCGTTGCGTTGTCTCGGTTCGACAAAAGAAACGGGTACCATTGTTAAGTTTAAGCCCGACGCGCGTATTTTTGAAACAACAAACTTTAGTTTTGATGTTATCGCAAAACGCCTAAAGGAATACGCCTACTTAAACAAGGGCGCAACAATCGAACTTGTCGACGAAAACACCTTGAATGAGGACGGCACATTCTTAAGCAAGGTCTACAAGTTTAACAACGGTATCAGAGACTTTGTTAACTACCTAAACGAGGGCAAGAACAAACTTTACAACCCGCCAATCTACTTTGAGGCGCAGTCCGACAAAGTAAAACTTGAATGTGCGCTACAACACACGGATACGTACGTTGAAAACGTATTTAGTTACGTCAACAATATCTCAACGTCCGAGGGTGGAACGCACGAAACAGGCTTCAAAGCGGCGCTCACACGCGTTTTAAACGACGCAGGACGTGAGGCAGGGCTTTTGAAAGAAAAAGAAGCCAACCTAATGGGCGAGGACTACAGAGAGGGTTTGACGGTTGTTTTGTCAATCAAAATGAAAAATGTTCAGTTTGAGGGGCAAACCAAAACCAAACTCGGTAACCCAGAAGCGCGAGCAGAGGTTGAAAACCTAGTTTATACTCACCTACTCGCGATTATGGAAAAGACCGACAACAAAAAAATACTTGAGTCGGTTGTTAATAAAGGAAAACTTGCAGCGCACGCGCGAATTGCCAGTAAAAAAGCAAAGGAACTGACGCGCGCTAAAAATAGCCTCGAGGCTACAGCGCTTATCGGCAAACTCGCTTCTTGCAGCGGTAGAAACGCAAAGATAAACGAACTGTTTATAGTTGAGGGCGACAGTGCGGGCGGAAGTGCAAAACAAGGGCGCGACCGTTCTTTCCAAGCGATACTGCCGTTACGTGGTAAGCCGCTCAATGTTGAGAAGAAACGCCTTGAACAGGTGTTGCAAAACGAAGAAATTAGAATGATTATAACAGCACTTGGTGCAGGCATTGGCGACGACTTTAATGTTGAAGACCTAAAGTATGATAAGGTTATCATTTTGTCAGATGCTGACCAAGACGGCGCACATATACGCGCGATTTTGTTAACCTTCTTCTATAGGTATATGAGACAACTGGTTACAGATGGACACGTGTATATAGGTGTTCCGCCACTATATAAAATAGCGAAGAAGAATGAGGTTAGGTACGCCTATAGCGATAGCGAACTCCGCGAGATTGCAAACAGTTTTGGCAAGGGTTACGACGTGCAGCGTTACAAGGGGCTCGGCGAGATGAACCCTGAACAATTGTGGGAGACAACTATGGAGCCTAAGAACCGCACAATGATAAGAGTTTCTATAGAGGATGCGGCAGAGGCTGAGAAAATGATTACCACACTTATGGGGGACGACATTGACTCAAGAAAGCTTTACATTTCTGAATATGCAAACTTCAACAAACAACCTGATGAATTTGAAAAGATTAAAAACAAGTAATTTGTGGGGATAGGAACACTTAATTAGTAAATACGATTAACTGATAAATTGCACTTATATAGGGCAACACACATTTATAACAGTATTTCACTAAACTATACAATACACATCTAAGGTATTAATAACGCACACTAGGCATAACACACTTACACCGCTATATAACAAGTAACACATTACACTGCTATATAACTAAAAATAACACATGGGAGATAAACTAATTTGTTTGACGATGACGATAAAGACGAAGAGTTTTTAAATGAACCAATAGATGGGCAAATGTCAATCTTTGAACTTCCTTTAAACAACTCCAATGAAGATGACGAGGAAGAATTTGATAACAGTCCGGTAGAAGGGCAATATAGTTTGTTTGCCGATGAATACTTAAGTAATATAAGGACAGACAGTGATAAGGTAAGTAGTGTAAGACAAGAGCCTAAGAGTGTGTGCAATAAGTGTGAAGAAGATATAGATAACAGCCAAAGCGTAGTAGACGACTATACTTGCGACTTAAATGAGCAAGCGCAATACGAGCAAGAGGAAACTAGCGGAATAGATTATCAACTTCCTAATGAGATAGATATACTAAAGACCGACGGCGGTTGGAATGAACTAAGTAGGCGTAAGAGCGATTTAGAGAAAGAACAAGATGAGTTATATAGCAATGAGAGTGCTACAAACGAAATCGACGGCGGTACAAATGACGCTATGGATGTTGATTACGAAAATCAAGATACTAGCAATGACTACGAATTAGACATTGAGGATGAAGATAACCTAAGTAATGACGACAGTCTAAGTTATGGTGGCGACTTCAATTGTAGCGATTACAGCGATAGTAGTGATAACAGCAATAGTAGTAGTGATTATAATAGTATCGGGGACGATTGCAGCAATAGCGAGAGTGGCGACAATACACTTAACGAAAGTTTGGAGCACGGGGTTGAGAGCGGGGAGCCATATGGTTGTAACGACGAAATCGACGGCGGTGAAAGTTTAGCGAGTGGCGAGAGTGAAAAGGCGCATAAAAGTGTGTGCAGTGATGTTTTTGCTGAAAGTGATAGTTTGAACACGATAAGAATAAAGACAGAGAAATCTAAGGAGCGTAAAAGTAATAATATGGATTACGAGAACACTGATATTAAAGGAAAGAAGCGAAACGACGGCGGGCATACCGATTATCGCATACAATCAATTGACGAAGTTTTGCATAACTCTATGATACCCTACAGTGAGTTTGTTTTGCTAGATAGGGCGTTGCCTAGAGTTGAGGACGGATTGAAGCCTGTTCAGCGCAGAATTTTGTATACTATGATTGAGCAGGGGCTTACGCCGGACAAACCTTTCCGCAAGTGTGCTAAGGTTGTTGGCGACTGTTTGGGTAAATACCACCCTCACGGCGATACGTCAGTTTATGACGCTATGGTTCGTATGGCGCAACCATATAATATGCGAGGCGTTCTTGTTCAAGGGCACGGGAACTTCGGTTCAATCGACGGAGATAGTGCCGCTGCTATGAGGTATACGGAGGCGAAACTTGCGCCGCTTGCACTTGAGTTACTGCGAGATATTGATAAAGACACTGTTAACTGGAGTTTTAACTTTGACGACTCACTCAAGGAACCTGACACGCTACCGGGGAGGTTCCCAAACTTACTCGTCAATGGCGCTATGGGTATTGCCGTTGGGCTTGCGACAAACATTCCGCCGCACAACTTGAACGAGGTTATCGACGGGGTGGTCGCGCTAATTGAACACCCTAACATTCCGCTCAAGGATATGATGAAAATCATCAAGGGACCCGACTTTCCGACAGGCGGCATAATTTCAACCGACGAACTTTATCAGGCGTACGAGACGGGGCGCGGGAAAATAACTATTAGGGCAAAAACTGCCTTTGAGGATGCGGGTGCAGGTAAAACTAACATAGTTATTAGCGAAATTCCTTACCAGAAAAATAAGGCTTCACTGCTTGCAAAAATTGCAGACATTAGAGAAGATAAAAAGGGTGTTTTGCTTGGGATACAAGACATCAAAGACGAGTCCGACCGAAAGGGTATGCGCGCTGTTATAACAGTTAAGGCAGGCTACGACGCTTCAGATATTTTAAAACTACTGTTTAAGTATAGCGACTTGCAGTCAAGTTTTGGTATCAATATGGTTGCGATTGCGGACGGCAAGCCAAAGCAACTAAGTTTAATGCAAATTTTGAAATACTATCTAAACTATCAAGTAGAGATAATTGTTCGCCGCACCAAGTTTGATTTAAACAACGCGAAAGAAAGGTTGCACATCTTAGAGGGGTTGCACATTGCAATTGTTAACATTGACGAGGTCGTGCAGATAATTAAGACGAGCAAGTCGACGACTGAGGCAAAACAGCGTCTGCGTGAGCGCTTCTTGCTTTCTGAAAAACAGGCACAGGCAATTTTGGATATGCGTTTGGCGCGTCTAACAAGTTTGGAGGTCTACAAAATTGAGCAAGAAATGCAACAATTGCGCGAGTTAATCGAGAAGTTGACTGCCATTCTCAATTCAAAGAAACTGCAACTTGAGACAATAAAGACGGAACTTCTTGAGATTAAGCGCCGCCACAGTATGCCTAGAGCGACAAAAATTGTTAAGGCGTTTGAGGAAATCGACGTTGATAGTATCTTAGAGGCAAACAAAGTGGTCGAGGATACCTATGTTGCGCTTACTTATGGCGGGACAATTAAGAGAATGCAGCCTAAACACTACGAGACGACAGTTAAGGAGTTTAGCCCAACGCTTACCGAAAGCGAACTTAACTACAACATTATAAAAACAACAACTGATAAGTCGCTTGTTGCGTTCACAAACAAGGGTAACGCGGTCAAAATTCCTGTTGAGTCGCTAAAAGAAGTTAAATGGCGCGATAAGGGCGCAACGCTCCGCTCAATTTGTAAGGAACTCGACGTCGACGAAAAGTTTGTTGCGATGTTTGAAGTGGATGACAAGAGTAACGACGAGCTGCTGTTTGTTACAAAGCAAGGTATGTCAAAGCGTACGCTGCTTAATAAGTATGCCGTTTCAAAGCAGATTTATGTTGCAATCAAACTTAAAGAGGGTGACGCGCTTGTGAGCGTTTGCAAAGTGATAAAAGGCGAAACGCTTTTGATGGTTACAAAGCAAGGTATGGCACTTAATTGCGACGTTGAGGACATAGCCGTACTTGAAAGAGTTAGCCAAGGCGCAAAAGCAATGTCTGTCAATAAGGGCGACAACATTTGTTACGCTGGCTCAATCCCTATGATTGGAGAACTTGTTTTGGCGACGCAGAAAGGGTTTGGCAAGCGTATTAATCTGGGCAACATTGAACTGGGCAAGAAGGCAAATAAGGGAACAAAAGTTTTTGCTATGATTGAAAACGACAGTATAGTTTTTGCCGATGTTTCAAATACTAACTCGCTTTACGCAGTCAAATTTAGCGGGAACAGTGAGTTTGCTAAACGCGAGTTGAGAGAGTTTTTCCTTGATAGCAAGAAGGGCAAGGGTAAGAGTTTGTCCATAAATAAAAACGGCGACAAAATAAATATTGTTTATAAATTCAACTCGTAAATGGGTGCAGATTTGTATGCGTTTCGTGAAAAATGTCGAATAAATACGTAAATTGCGTTTAAATGCTTTTGTTTTAAATTTTGAATGTGTTAAAATTAAACGCAATGATTTGCAAATAATATTAAATGGAGTATTTATGGACGGAGTTTTACAAAAGTATGACGTTGTCATAATTGGGGGAGGAATTGGCGGCATTATGACCGCTTACAAATTGAGCAAACAAAACAGCAAACTCAAAATTTTGCTGCTTGAAAAGGGGAACGACCTTGCAGATAGAAAGTGCCCACTTATTACCGCAAACAAGGGTAAGGGCGGCTGCCTAAAGTGCCCAAATTGCGCAATTATGAGCGGAATGGCGGGCGCGGGCGCGTTTAGCGACGGGAAATATGTTATCGGAACCGAGTATGGCGGTTGGCTAACTGATTTTCTGCCGCAAGAAACAGTTTTATCGTACATCAAACAGGCGGACGATGTTCTTGTCGAGTTTGGTGCAACTACAAAGGTTTTTCAACCAAACGACGAACTCAAGCGCGAGTGCTTGCAGTATGATTTACACTTAAAACAAACCGAGCTTAAACATCTTGGTACGGATAACAACTATTACACAATGCTAAAGTTGATTGACTACCTAAAGACAAAAGTAACCATTTTGACTAAGGCAAAGGTGTTTGATGTTGATAAAAACACAAACACGGTGTTATTTAATTACCAAAACACCGAAGTTTCAGTTGTCGGTAAGCACATTGTGTTTGCAGTCGGCAGAGCAGGGAGCCAAGACTTTAGAGGCTGGTGCGATAAAAACGGAGTTGAGTGCAACAATAATCAGGTTGACCTTGGCGTGCGCGTTGAGTTGCCTGCAATTATTTGGGAGAAGTTTAGTAAGAAGATTTACGAGCCAAAGGTTTGGTATCGCACAAAAGCTTACGGCGACGTTGTGCGTATGTTTTGCTTTAACGAGCGCGGACATGTTGTTATGGAAAACACGGATAGTGTCCTAACAATTAACGGACACAGTTACGCGCAGGAAGATAAGAAAACAAAGAATAGTAACTTTGCGTTGCTTTCAACTAGTACTTTTACGCAGCCGTTTAAGGCGCCAATTGAGTACGCAAGGTATGTTGCCTCGCTCGCAAACAAAATTAGCGGCGGTAGTGTGCTCGTGCAAAGGTTTGGCGACCTTGTAAAAGGCAGAAGGACAACTCCTGAAAGGTTAAAAGAGTCAACAACGGTACCAACCCTTGATGCAGTTCCAGGGGATTTGGCGCTTTGTATGCCAAAAAGACAACTCGACAACATCGTCGAAACAATTTACGCGCTTGACAAAATCGCCCCCGGCACGGCAAACATGGACACACTTTTGTATGGAATTGAGTGTAAGTACTATGCGACACGCCCTGAAACAGACGACTTTGAAATTAAAGGGTGCAAAAACATTTACGCAATCGGCGATGGTGGCGGCTTCACTCGTAGTTTGAGCCACGCAGCTGCACATGGCTTGTATATTGCGGATAAAATTTTAAATACAAACAAGTAACAATTGTTGCTTGTTCTCAGTTTGAGGTGTTAATGAGAATAAAAATAAAAAACGCAACGCTGCTTGATTTAGAAGAAGAAACAACCAAAATCGGGCAAACAGTTTGCGTAGAAAATGGGATAATCACTTTTGTCGGCGACGACAACAGCCTGTTTGCGGTTTCGTTTGCTTTTGATAGAGAGATAGACTTCAATGGCGATGTTTTGCTGGCAGGTTTTGTAAATGCGCACGCGCATAATGCGATGACGCTTTTTAGGGGGCTTAAAGACGATGTTGCGCTTGACGAGTGGTTGTACGATAATATGTTGGTTATTGAAAAGAATTTAACACCTGAAGATGTTTACTATGGGACAGTTTTGGGGCTGCTTGAGGGCATTAAGAGCGGTATAACCACAAATTTGGACGCTTACTTTTTCAATGAGGAGATTGTTAGGGCGAATGTAGATGTTGGTACGCGAGTTGTTTGTGCAGTGGACGCAACAGCCAATGAAAATCCGGATAGAAGAGCATTTTTAGAAAAGAGCCTCAAAAACTTGCAGAGTAAGTTTAATTGCGATAGGGTGGGCTACATTGGTTATGCGCATTCTATTTACACAATGGATGAGCAGCAACTGGAGGATACTTTGCTCTTTGCAAATGACTTTAAACTCAATCTCCACATTCATTTGGCTGAAACTTTGAATGAGGTGGGCGAGTGTTATTCAAAAAGGAACAAAACCCCTGTTCAATACTTAGAAGAGATTGGCTTTTTTGAACGCCCGTGCCTGCTCGCACACGCAATTCACATTGATAAGGATGACTACATTATTTTGCAGCAGCATGATGTTTCCATTGCGCATTGTCCTGCAAGCAACCTAAAACTTGGCAGCGGTTTTGCGCCAGTTTACGGATATATGCAGAATGGTATTAATGTTTGCTTAGGGACGGATGGACCGGCGTCAAATAATTCAATCAATATGTTTAGAGAGATATATTTGGCGGCGACATTACAAAAGGCGGTTTACAGCGACTCAACAGCAATTGGCGCGTATCAAGCGCTTAAAATGGCAACGATAAACGGGGCAAAGGCGCTAGGGTTCAATAACGTTGGGCTGGTAAAAGAGGGGTACAAGGCTGATTTAATTAGAATAAGTTTCAATGATGTCAATATGCAGCCTGTCAATAACTATGTTTCAAGCGTCGTTTATTCCTGCAATCCAAGTAACGTTACAATGACGATGGTAAATGGGGAAATCATTTACGAAAATGGGAAGTTTATGAACGGAATAAATGTTGAAGAAATAATAAAAAAATGTCAAAACGCGCTCGCTAGGCTGAAAAAAAGTTAATATATGGCTAAAAAATCAAATTTTGAGCGCAATTTACTTGCCAAAAGTTGTTTATTTTTGGTAAACTATTATAGTTTGTTAATGAGGTGAAAAATGCAAATAGAAATTTTGTCAAAAGATTATAACATCAGCGAAAAGTTAAAAACAATTATCGCTAAGAAAATAGAAAAATTGGATAGATACTTCAACGACGAGGCTCAAGCTCAAGTTTATTGCAAATTTGAAAACGGGCTTTATAAAATGGAAGTAACAGTTAAGGATAAATATGCTTTCTTTAGAAGTGAAGTTGCAAGCGACAATATGTACGTAAACATCGACACTGCGCTTTCTAAAATTGAAAGACAGATTTATAAAAACAGAGACAAGCTTAAGGACAAATTCAAAAAGACTTCATTTGAGGTTGAAGAATTTGAATTCTTGGCTGACGAACCAGTGGTTGCAGCAAGCAAGATTGCTAGAGTTAAAAAGTTTGAACTCGTTCCTACAACAGTAGAGGATGCGATTGACAGCCTTGAACTTACTGACCACGACTTCTACGTATTTATGAATGCAGAGACTGGAAAGGTTAACGTTGTTTACCGCAGACGCGACAACAACTACGGACACATTGAACTTGATTATTAGTTGCAAATTTGGAGGGCAAAATGGCGGACTATAATGAAATTTTTGACATTCTAAAAAAAGAACGTCAAGATTTGTTTGCTAAATTGAAAGAAAAGAAAAATTTGCAGCAGCAGGAATATGAGGAAATTAAAAACTTCAGTGAAAAGACCAAGGAGCGCTACAGCCAGTATTACGACGCAATAAACAATGAAATTGGCAACCTTAATGCCAATATGTCAAAGTATCAAGACGAATTGTTTGTTGGTGGCTTCATAGATATTCAAAAGTTCACTAACGAGGTTTGCACGCTTTTATCGCAGAGGACAAGTTTTGAGTGGGAAATTTTGGCGATTGCGTTCACATACAAAAAGCGCAAAAAGGGCGTTTTTGGGCTTCAGCTGATTGATACGGACGCAAACATTATTGCAGTTGCTAAAAAGGATGTTTTTTCTGAAGATTTGACAAGGGCGATATTCGGGCAAAAGGATTGGCTAAATAACAATCAAGCAATGATGGCGTTCCTTGAGCACGTTAAGCGCGGCGACATTGTTTTGTTGCACATCGTTGAAAGGGAAAACGACAAAGAGAAACTGCTAAACTTGTTTGAAAGCGGATTTAATGGCGACTTTGATAGGTATCTATTGAGGTTCGACCTTTACTATAACGATAAAAACCCAACGAATAAGTATCCATTTTTGCAGGATTATTTGGATAGTTATGTGTTTGAAAAACTACTTAATAAAAAATAACTAAACATTTTGCAGGTAAAACATTTAGTTAGTAAATAAAGGTTAATAATTATAATGAAAAAAGCACAAATATGTGCTTTTATCTTATAGTTTTTCAACTTGTTTTTTGAGTTCTTGCTTACCTTTTTGTACTGCCTTTTGAATTGGCTCACAAGATTGAGTTAGGAATGCTCCAAATACCATTCCAACCATCATTCCAAGAATTAAACTCTCTTTCATAGTTGCCTCCTATAATTGAAGCGTGTGGCTTCATAATAGTATTTGTAATTTTAGTTGATTTATTAGAAAAATAAAAGGAAATTTTATGAAAAATATTGTAGTAAATTTTTTTGGTGCCCCAGGGGCGGGGAAGTCCACAGCAATGGCATACGTTTTTGCTCATTTAAAAATGCGCGGGATAAATTGCGAAATGGCGCCCGAGTTTGCAAAGGAACTGTTTTTTGAGGATAACCAAACTGCCTTTGGAAACCAAGTTTACATTTTAGGCAACCAATACTATAGGATTAGTAGGTTGCTTAACCAAGTTGACGTGATTATAACCGACGCGCCAGTGTTTGTTAGCGTTTATTATAACTCTCTCACGCACGCAAAGGACGAGTTCAACCAATACGTTGTTGAAGCAGCAAAGGGATTTAACAACAAAAACTACTACTTAAAACGCGTTGTTGAGTACGACTCAAATGGTCGCCACCAAACGGAAGACCAAGCAAACGAGGTTGGCGAAACGTTGCTTTCACTGTTTGAAAAGTATGGGATTGAGTACGAGTTTGCTAGTTCACTCCCTGAGTCGCTTGATAAAATTGTCGACGACATTGTAAAAGCAGTCAATGAGGCGGATTAGGTGGCTTGGCTAGGAATATGCGAAAAATGCGTTGTAATTGCTAGCAAATTCGCATATTTATCATTAAATGACAAATAATAACATATAGGCGTTAATTTGTATCGCAAAATATTTGTTTTTTTTGAAGATTTGTGATATAATAATGATAGTGGCAGGCAAATAATGAAAAAAATGGGTGTTGATTTAGGACGAGTTCGTATTGGAATTGCACTTTCCGATGCGTTAAACATCTTTGCTTTCGCTCTAGAGACTTACAAACGCAGGACTTTGAAAGAGGATTTGGAGCATTTGGCGAAGATTGCAAACGATAACGATGTTGATACTATCGTGTTTGGGTTACCGTTAAATATGGACGGGACGCAGGGAGAAAAGTGTCAAGAAACTTACGAATTTGTAGATAACTTGAAAAAGTATACCGATAAAAATATCGTGTTTCAAGACGAAAGATTGACAACCGTTAGTGCCGAAAAAATGTTGATTGATGCAAATGTTTCGCGTCAAGGCAGAAAGCAGGTCATCGACAAGATTGCAGCCACGTTTATTCTGCAAAGTTATTTAGACAAAAAAAGTTTATAGGAGTTTATTATGGAAAAGAATGCAATTGAAAGATTATTGGACGAAAACGACCTAGGGACAATCGTTCTTTATGACGAAAACGACAAGGAAGTTGAGTTTGAACAAATTGCGATTATTCCTTACGAAAACGAGGTTTATGCAATTTTAAAGCCAGTTAAGGAGATGGAAGGCGTTGCTGACGACGAAGCAATTGTATTCCTGTTGGATGCAGACGAAGAATCTGAAGATGTTTTGTCTGTTGTTGAAGATGACGCAATTATTGACGCAGTTTTTGACGCGTACTATAAATTGTTGGACGAAGACGAAAATAATGACTAAATCGCTTGACAAAATCATATTTATATGATAGAATACAAGTGTTATGATGTAAAATTGAGAGTGGCCGGTGCCACTCTCAATTTTATAAGGGAGAAATTATGTCGAAAAATACCGATTTAATCGAAAAAGAAATCGAACCTATAGTTGAGTCTTGCGGTTGCAAGTTACTTGAAGTTGAATATGCTAAGAGTGCAGACGGGATGACGCTTACAGTCTTTATTATTAAAGAGGGAGGCGTTACTATCGACGATTGTGAGAAAGTTCACAATGCGATTGACCTTAAAGTTGACGAGATTGATATTTCGAATGGCGAGCCTTACAATTTGAGTGTGTCGTCGTTTGGATTAACTAGACAATTGAAAAACACTAAAGAGTTTGAGTACAGAATGAACGAGACGCTGGAAGTTAAATTGTTTGCGCCTTTGGATGATAAAAAAGAATTTGAAGGCAGGTTGACTTTTGTTGACGAAGATAATATTACATTAGTCGATGACGATAAAGAAATAAGTATTCCGCGCAAGGCGATTGCGAGCGCGAAATTAAAGTTGGATTTTTAGGAGATAAAATAAATGATTAGTAAAGATTTTTTCAGTGCTTTGGATGACCTTGAAGAGCAAAAAAATATTAATAAAGAAGAATTTATCAAAATTTTGGAGACTGCCTTAACATCGGCATACAAAAAGAATTTTGGCGAGGCAAAGTCTGCGTTTGTTAAGTTGATGCCAGAGAAAAACACAATCAAAATTTATGCATACAAGACCATTGTTGAGGAAGTTGAAGATTCAGAAAAGCAAATTTCGCTTGAGGATGCAAAAAAACTTAAGAGTACATATAAAATCGGCGATTTGGTTACCGAAGAAGTTGTGCCAAAAGAAGATTTTGGGAGAATTGCGGCTCAAACTGCTAAGCATATCATTATGCAGAGAATTCACGAAGCAGAGAAAGAAAAGTTAATTCAGGAAATCAACGGCAAGGAAAACGAGATTGTAACGGGTTACATTACGCGCAAGGATGAAAAGAATGTTTACGTCGAAATCGGCGGAACAAATATCTACGCTGTTTTAAGTAACTACGACCAAATCGCAGGCGAGCAATACAACATTGGCGACAAGATTAAGGTTTTTGTTAAGCAAATTAAGGATACACCTTTTGGCCCACAAATTTGCGTTTCTCGCAAAGTTGCAGGTTATGTAAGACGCTTGCTTGAAATTGAAGTGCCTGAGATTGAAAACGGCGAAGTTATTATCAAGAGCATTTCAAGAGAAGCAGGGCTTAGGACAAAGATTGCTGTTGCTGCTAGCAATGATAGTATTGACCCAGTTGGCGCTTGTATTGGTAACAAGGGTGCAAGAATTAACACGTTGACGGCTGAGTTGAACGGCGAGAAAATTGACGTTATCGAATATTGCGAGGATCCGTTCGTTTACATTGCACGTGCACTTTCACCTGCAACGGTTAAGAGCGTTGAAATCGACGAACTTAACCACAGTGCAAAGGTTATCGTTGATAAGAGCGTTTTATCGTTGGCAATCGGTAAAAATGGGCACAATGTTAGACTTGCTGCAAAGTTGACAGGATATAAAATCGACGTTAAAACTGAGGATGAGGAAGAGAAGGATATGTTTGCGCCTAGCGTTGCGTCTGAACTTGCTGAAGACGACTTTATTGTCGCGGGCGACGATGACGACACTGTTGACAGCTTCGAGACGAGCGAAAGCGAAGCGTTGGATAATTCCGAAATCCAAAAGGATGCTGAAATTGAAAGTTTGGCGTCAGAGGGCGACGACATATTTGAAGTTTCATTTGACGACGAAGATAAGTAGGGGTGAAGATGAGTACGCCTTTAAGAATGTGTTGTGTTTGTAGAAAAATGTTTCCGCAAGCAGAATTGATTAGAATAACCAAAACTAAGGATAACACAATTTTAATAAACAGCGGCAAACAGAAAATCTTTGGGCGCAGCGCCTATTTGTGTCATAGCAAGGAGTGTTTGCAGGCTCTAGTAAAAAAACGTGGCTTAAATCGCGCATTTAAGCAAGAAGTACCACAAAAAATATACGACGAATTGACAAAAGACAGTTAATGTGGTAAAATACAAATCAAAGAGGTATTGATATTGGAAACAGATAAAAAAGTAACAAAAAACACACTTGTTTTAGACAACTTAAAGGTTTTGGCAGGCGTTAGAAACAAAGAAATTTATACTCTTTCAACGGATTTGAAAAACTCAAGAGTTAACCTCGAAGCAGTTTTGAAAAAGACGAAAGAAAAAGAGAGAAACTATCTTGCGGATATGGAGAAAAAGGCGCAAGAAAAGGCGGGATCTAAAACGGAGGACGTTAAGCAAACTGCTGCAGCGGGCGTTGAAAAGAAAGCTGCACCTGTGCAAGAGCCTAGCGCTAGAAAGTCGGGGAACTTGAACGCTGACAAACCAAGTGGCGAAAACCGTAATGTCCAAAAGAGAGTTTTTGATAAACCCGTCGAGAAAAGAGACGCCAGAGGTTCGCAAAACGGTAATTTCAGAAACAACGGCAACCAGCCTAGAACTCGCGATTTTCAAGGTAACAGAGATGGGGCAAATGGCAAACCGCAAAATTCTGCGTTTAAAAAGCCACAAGAAAAGAAAGTCGCATTTGCAGATGTTGTTATCGAAAAAACACCTAAGAACAAGTTTCAAAACGCGCAAACCAAAAAGAAAAACGACACCCACAATAAGTACGAAACTAAAAAAGGTCGCGTAACAAAATATGACGCGTCGCTAAATGACCAAGAGTTTTTTGGTAAGAAAAAGAAAAAGGGTAAGACTAGCGAAAATCCTAACTATATTAAGATTGAACACGCAATCATTTCGACAAGTGAAGTTTCCGTAAAAACTTTAAGCGAGAAAATCGGTCAAACTGTTGCGGATATTATCAAGAAATTGATGCTTTTGGGTGTTATGGCAAATATCAATACCAACATAGATTTTGCTACCGCGGAACTTATTGCGGACGAATTTGGGGTAAAACTTGAGCAGCAGCTTGAAAAAACTGCCGACGAGCAATTGCTTGAGGATATCCAACAAGCCGATAACATCGAGTCAACAATTAATAGACCGCCAGTTGTTACCGTTATGGGACACGTCGACCACGGTAAAACCTCACTTTTGGATGCGATTAGGAACACGCACGTTACGTCCGGCGAGGCAGGCGGAATTACGCAGCACATCGGTGCATATACCATTAGTTACAACAATAATCCAATTACCTTTATTGATACCCCAGGGCACGAGGCGTTTACTGCAATGCGCGCGCGTGGTGCAAGTGTTACCGACGTCGCAATTTTGGTTGTTGCAGCGGATGATGGCGTTATGCCGCAGACAAAAGAGGCAATTGAGCACATCAAGAAAGCGAACGTGCCTATGGTTGTCGCAATTAACAAAATTGATAAGCCGGAAGCTAATGTTGATAGGATTAAGCAACAGCTTGTTGAATGCGATGTTATGCCTGAAGAGTGGGGCGGCGACACAATGATGGTTCCAATTTCTGCAAGGAACAACACCAACCTCGACAAATTGCTTGAAGTTGTGCTTGTTGTTAGCGAAGTTAGCGACTTGCGTGCAAATCCAAATCGTCAAGCACTCGGTAGTATTATCGAGGCAAAACTTGACAAGGGTAAGGGACCAGTTGCGACCGTACTCATTAAAAATGGTACGCTTCACGTTGGCGATACCGTCGTTTCAGGGCTCGCAGTTGGACGCGTGCGTGCAATGACGAACGATAAAGGTCAAAGTATCAAATCTGCAGGACCATCAACCCCAGTTTCCGTACTTGGGCTTGACCGCGTGCCTAACGCCGGAGATACTTTGATTGCGGTTGACGAAAAGACTGCAAAACAAGTTATCGTCGACAGAAAGAATAAGGTTCAACTTGCAAAACAAAAGGTTGAAACAAGTATTTCTGCTGAAGATTTCTTGAAGAGTATGATAACCAAAACTCCTTATAATGTTATTATCAAAACAGACGTGCAGGGGTCATTTGAGGCGTTGCAACAAATGTTGTCGGCGGTTGAGAATGAGGAAGTTAAGGTTCACTGCGTACACGGTGGCGTCGGCGCTGTTACCGAAAACGATGTTGAAGTTGCAATTGCGTCAAACGCAACAATTGTTGCATTCAACGTAAAAGTTGAGACAAACGCACAAACGTTGGCAGAACAAAACAACATTAGTATAATGAATTACAAGGTCATCTACCAAGTGCTCGACGATGTCCATAAAAAGATTAAATCAATGCTCAAGCCTGTCTTTGTTGAAAAGGTTATCGGACATTGCGAAGTTCGCGTATTGTTTAAGATTAGCCGAATTGGAACGGTTGCAGGTTGCTATGTTCTTGACGGTAAGATAACAAGAAATTCGCACATCCGAGTAATGAGAAACGGCGAGCAGATTATTGATACAACAATTACCACATTCCAAAAAGAAAAGCAAGAGGTTAAGGAAGTTACCGCTGGTTATGAGTGCGGTATCAAACTTGACGATTTCAACGATATTAAAGATTTGGATATTTTTGAAGCATACATTATGGAGCAAATAAATAGGTAATATGAATAATAGATTAGAAAAATTAAATGAAGAGATTGTCAAAGCAGTATCTGAAATATTGCGCGACGAAATCAAGGACCCTCGCATTGATGGTATGATAACTGTTGCTGAGGCAAAAGTTACTAATGATTTGTCGCATTGTACTATCTATTTGAGTATCTTTAATTCGCAAGATAGGGAACAATGCTTTAAGACGATTTGCAAGTGTGCTGGCTTTATTAGGAAGCAGTTAGCTGAAAAAGTTGATATGCGAATTATGCCAGAGTTGCATTTTAAGTTAGACGAAACACTTGATTACGTTGACAAAATGAATCAACTTTTTAAAACTATAGAATAATTTAAATGTAGCGTTACGGTTGTTAAGTGTCTTAATTATCGCGCTACATTTTTTTAAGGAATAAGTATGGATTTTGAAATAATAAAAAATAAAATTAATCAAGCGCAAAAAATTGCAATTTTTACGCACATAATCCCCGATGGCGACGCGGTCGGCTCAGCTTGTACGGTTGCGCACTATTTGCAGAGTATTGGAAAGGAAGCAAAAGTCTATTTTCAGGAGCAGTTGAGCGACGAGTATGTTAAATTGCACATTGACGATTTAATTTCGTATCAAGAACCAACTGATTACGATTTAATTATTTGTACCGACTGCAGTAATTCCGAGCGCGTGGGGAAATACGAGCCGTTTGTGCAAAGTTGCGACAACACAATCGCGATTGACCACCATATTGCGTTTGATGATTTTGCGGCAAACAATTTCTTGAGCGTAAAAAGTTCGAGTACGTGCGAGTTTTTGTTTGACATTTTCCAAGCATTGGACTTCAAAATTGATAAACGAATGGCTGAACTTATGTACCTCGGCATAATTCGCGACAGCGGGGGATTTATGTACAACAATACAACCGCACATACTCACTATGTTGCTGAAAAACTATTTGATTTGGGAATTAACCACGAGTGGCTAAATCGTCAGTATATGAATACAATTAGTTTGCAAAACGCGATGGTTTTAAAGTACGCGCTCAATAATTTGGCGCTTTTTGAGAGTAACCGCTTTGCTATTTCTACAATAACGCGCAAAGAATTGCAAAATATCGGAGCGACAATCAACGACACGGGGATTGTTGTTAGCCAGATTTTGTCAATTGATTCAGTCGAAGTCGCGATTTTTGCAACAGAGGTTAGCGCAGGTGTTTTTAAGGTAAGCATTAGGAGTAAATACGACATTGACGCGAATAAAATTGCGCAAGTGTTTGGCGGCGGTGGGCATTCAAAGGCGTCTGGTTGCAAGGTTTACGGGTCGAGAGAAAAGGTTGTTGAACTGTTTTTGCGCGAAGTTCGCAAAGTTATTAAGAATTAAAGTAAGAGGTCGGCAATGGACGGAATTGTTATCTTGAATAAGCCCTGCGGGGTTAGCAGCAACACCGCCTGTAGGAAAGTTGGCAGGTTGCTCGGCGAAAAAAAAGTTGGGCACTTGGGCACGCTCGACCCGATGGCTGAGGGCGTTTTGCCTGTCGCGCTGGGCAAGTGCACAAAACTTTTTGATTATTACCTCAAAAAAACTAAAACTTACGTAGCGGAGTTTACGTTTGGGTACGAAACGGATACTTTGGATAGAGAGGGAGAGAAACTGCTTGATAATGGAAGCGTCCCTAGCGAAGAACAGATTGTTGCTGCGCTGAAAAACTTTCAAGGCACGATTTCGCAACTTCCGCCTAAGTACTCGGCTAAAAAGGTTAACGGACAGCGCGCATACGATTTGGCGCGACAAAACGTTAACTTTGATTTGCAACCCAAAGACATAACAGTTTACCGCTATGAGTTACTGAGTAAAATCAACGAGTGCACGTACAAATTTTTAATTGAGTGTTCTGCAGGAACATATATAAGAAGTTTAGCGCGCGATTTGGCGTATAGTTTAGATACGTACGCCACTATGACAGCGTTGCAGCGTACAAAATGCGGGGAGTTTCGCATTGAAAATTCAGTAACCTTTGACGAAGTTTCTGAGGCTGCGGTTATATCGGTTGCGGAGCTTTTTAAGGAAAATGTTGTGAAGATTGGGCGCGACGAGTGCAGAGCGGCTTATAACACGGGCTACATCACAACTGTCGCAAACCTTGATAAACTGTTATACTTAGTGTATTGCGAGCAGGAACTAGCAGGTGTTGTCGCAAAACACGACGAGCGTTACAAATTTATAATAAGAACAATGGAGTTTAATGATTGATATGGTAAAATTTGGACCATCTGGCAACGATGAATTGTTTTATGCGCAGGGGTTTAAGCATACAACCGACGCGTTTGCTTGGGTAAAACAAATGGGGCTTGACCTGTATGAATACTCGTTTGGGCGCGGAATATTGCTTAAAGACGAGACGGCGCAACTTTATGCGGAACTCGCGAAGCAAAACGATGTGCAGATTAGCGTTCACGCGCCGTATTTTATCAACCTTGCCAACCAAAATGAAGAAGCGGTTAATAAGTCGTTTGGCTATATCGACAAGTCTTTGGAGAAGTTGGTGTTGATGAACGGGCAAAAATGTGTTGTGCATATAGGTAGTTGTATGGATATGAACAGGGCGGAGGCGATTGAAAGAGTTACTTACAATTTGCAGCGCTTTATGGATTATTTTGATGAAAAGTATGCAGGCAAGGACATTTTTGTTTGCCCTGAAGCGATGGGCAAGTTTAAGCAAATCGGCACATACCAAGAGATAATCAACCTCTGTACTATGCACAAATCCCTGATACCAACTCTTGATTTTGGGCATATCAACTGCATTTTGCAGGGCGGACTGAACAATAAGGATGCGTATAGGCGCATTCTTGACTACTTGTTTGAAAAACTCGGGGATGAGCGGGCGCGTAAGTTGCACGTGCATTTCTCTAAAATTGAGTATTCCGAGAAAGGCGAGGTAAAACACTTAACGCTCGCAGACGACAAGTTTGGGCCACCATTTGAGCCACTTGCAGAACTGTTGGTTGAGTACAAAATGGATGAAACAACAGTTATTTGTGAGTCGAAAGACATAATGGCGCAGGACGCAAAGCAGTTAAAAACGACTTTTTTGAGTTATTGTAAGTAAGAGGGTAACACTTTAATGCGGTTGCAACTAAATGCGTTTTTTAATTATAATAACGATATTTTTACAAACGCTATGGTGTAAAAACTTAAGTTTAACAATCTTAACTTTTTATGCAGACGATATTTTGGCAGCATTAGCGCAAAATTAATATAAAAACAAAATTTGTTATTTAAAATTGATTATTTGATTAAAAGGCTTAGAACATTAAGGTGTGTCTAAGCCTTTTTTGTATAGTCTGACTTTGTTTTTTTAAGTTGAATGCATTGTTGACAAAAAAACAAGCACAATAACAGATGTTGGAGAAGTACAACTAAAAGGTACATTGCGAATGTTGGGGCGAATAACCAAAATATTTAGGTTAATTTAGTTTGTTTTGCGCACCTAAACAAAGCATTTTGGCGTATGTTTTTATATAGAATTGCGTTTCATTATCATAAAGCGGCTTGCATTTTAATACAATATAAGAGAGGGAAAAAATGGTTGAAAGATATTTGCCAATTGATATTGGACAGGCTGTGTTGAAGTTAAATCAGGCTAAGCTCAAGGAAATTCGCCTGAGGGTAGGGTACCCGATAGTTGTAGATTATGGCGGGGTTTATTATTTGTCTGCAAACGGCGTTACTGATACAATCGCGAAGAGTATTATTTGTGATAAGGCTATGATTGACTACATTATTAGTCAGGCGTGTGAAAACTCAATTTACGCCTACAACGAAGAAATTAAACAGGGCTTTATAACCGTTGAGGGCGGAATTAGGATTGGGCTTGCGGGCACATGTGTTAACGAAAACGCAAAAATCAAAACAATAAAAAGTTTGTCGTCGATAAACATTAGGTTGCCGCACGAAATAAGGAACTGCAGCCTTAAAATCCTCGAATTTATGACCGAACCGCAGATTTTCAACACGTTGATTTTATCTCCCCCAGGGGCAGGGAAAACAACTTTGCTGCGGGATGTTGCGTTCCAAATTTCGCAGAGGTACATAAAAAACGTTTTGATAATCGACGAGCGCAACGAAATTGCAAATGTCGTGAATGGGTTTCCGCAATACAAACTTGGCGTTTTTTGCGACGTTATAACAAACTGTTCCAAGCAGTTTGGGCTTGAAAACGGTATCAGAAGTATGCGCCCCGACATTGTGATGACGGACGAAATAGCAAACAAAACGGACGTTGACGCCGTGATGTATGCGCAGGGTTGTGGAGTTAAGGTTATTGCGACAACGCACTGTGATAACCTCGCAAACCTAAAACAAAAGAAAGACTTTCAAGCCATAATCGAAAACAAAACCTTTGAGCGTTATGTCGTTTTATCAACGAGAAATGGAGCAGGAACAGTTGAGGGCGTTTTTGATAGAAATTTCAAGTGTTTGTGTATGTAAATGGTAAGCTTGCTGCTATCTGTGCTCGTTATAACTTGCTCCAGTTATATTGGTTGGGGGATACAAAATTATTACAAAAGCCGAATTGTGTTCTATGAAAACGTTGACAACTTTTTGCATTATTTAAGTAACAACATCAACTTTTACAAAGATAGCATTAACACAATTTTAAAGGAATACATTGAAACATCTTCAGACTCAAAACATTTGAAAAACATCATCTCGTCGTACTTAAAAGGGAATATGGACTGCGACGCCGTCATAATCAAAAAAGAAGAAAAACAGTTAGTAAAAAACATCTTCAGCCACCTAGGAAAAAGCGATAGCGAAAACCAAATCGCAGGGTTCGCAAACTTTAGCACGCAGGTTCAGTTACTAGCGAAAAAATGTCGCCAAGATTATGAAAAAGAGGGCAAAATCGCCACAAAACTAGGCGTTTTATTCGGATTAGCATTGGCAATTTGTTTGTTGTAGGAGTAAAAATGGGTATTGAAATTATTTTTAAGATTGCGGCAGTTGGCATTTTGACCGCGATAGTCAATCAAGTCCTAAAATACGCGGGCAAGGATGAAATAGCGACGCTTGCGACGCTGGCGGGCGTGATTGTCGTCTTGTTTATGCTCATCAATATGATTAGCGAATTGTTTGAAAGTGTTAAAACTCTGTTTGCGTTGTAGGCGGCTTATGGAAATTTTTAAAATCATCGCAATTGGGCTTATAACCACCGTCGCGGTGTTAGTCGTAAAACAGACGAAACCCGAAATCGCGGTTTTTGTTGGGCTTGCTGGGTCGCTGCTTATATTTATAGAAATAATAGGAATGGTAAGCGAGGTGTTTGTCGTTTTTAATTCAATCGTAACCAAAACAGGCGTGAGCAGCGAGCTATTTGGCGTTTTGATGAAAATCATCGGTGTCGGGTACCTGACCGAGTTTAGTGCGAGTCTATGCGCAGATAGCGGGAACACGTCTATCGCGGACAAGATTATGTTGGGCGGCAAAATTGTAATCTTAGTGCTCGCAATTCCAATTTTTATTTCAATAATAAATATAATAACAGGTTTGTTATGAAAAAAAACATTTATGAACTCAAGTTATATAAAAATAGAAAAAAATTGACAAAACTTGATTTTTTGATGTGCTTTTTTGCAGTTTTAATCCTGTTATTTGTCAATTTTGGTGGCATTCCAAGCGTTTTTGCCGCGGGCGAAAGCGACACAACTACAATTGAAAGCGAACTCACTGAAACTGTGAACGAGCAGTTGTCAGGCATAGATTTTAATGGTTTTCAAACAATTTTAGACAATATGTCGGAGGAACAAATTGAGATATTTGGGGCTTCCTCGTTTACGGACAAACTAGCAAAACTACTTACAAGTGATTTTTCAAGCGGCGAAACAAACTTAGTGGGACAAGTCCTCGGCTTGTTTTTCGATGAGATTTTAGCGTTTATCCCGTTGCTTGCAACTATCTGCGCCATTGCTATTTTGTGTAGTTTTATTTCAAATTTAAGGGTAAAAACGAATGACAAATCAATTGCGGACATCGTGCATTTTGTGTGTTTTGGAATTGTAATCGTTGTTTTATCCGCGTCGGTTTTTCAATTGGTTAATATGACACGTGAGTTGCTAAACTCGCTCCAAGCGCAAATGCAAGTTATTTTCCCGATTATGCTTACTCTGCTCGCGGGGCTAGGGGGAGTCGTCTCTGTCAGCGTTTACCAGCCAATGGTTGCAGTGCTGGTGTCAGGTGTTATGCAAATATTTAATTATGTGGTGTTCCCGCTGTTTATTTGTACATTCGTTTTCTTAATCGTTGGAAATTTGAGTTCAACTGTAAAATTAAACAAGTTTATCTCGTTTTTTAAAAGTTCGTTCAAATGGGTTGTTGGAACGGTTATGGCGCTATTTTTTACCTTCCTAACTATTCAGGGCATCAGCGCGGGCAGTTTTGACGGGGTTTCGGTAAAAACTGCTAAGTATGCGATAAAAAGTTATGTGCCAGTTGTTGGCGGGTATCTGTCAGACGGGTTCAACCTAATTATGTCAAGTTCGATTTTAATCAAAAACGCGGTAGGCGTTGCGGGGCTGTTTTTGTTGTTTGCAACAATTATTATCCCAGTCCTTAAAATTGCAATATTTAGCCTCGGGATGAAACTTTCGTCTGCCATAATTGAGCCAATTTCCGATTCGCGTATCAGCGATTTTGTTTATACGGTCGGCAAAACTATGGGTTATTTAGTCGCAACAATCTTGTGCGTTTCATTTATGTATCTTGTTGCGGTCGGGCTAATTATTTGTACAGGAAATGCGTTTTATTAAGTCGGGCAATCGTTGTACGGGTAAAAGCTTCTAAACACCGCAAAAAGTTGAATTGTTTAGGTGCTAAAAATGAGCTACTTTGAGGGCTTACTCAAAATTTGTGTTTGCGTTTTATGCTGGATTTGGCGCAGGGGTTAAGGGGGCGACTTTTGCCAGCGGGTAAATTGGCAAAATAAACAAACTCGGCAAAAATATGCTAAAGAACGCAAGCGATAATGTTATTACCGTAACACTAATAATACGAACAAAAAAAAGCAGAAGCAACTCAATGCTTCTGCTTTTTCGTTGTAGGGAAGGGTAAGTTTCTCTACAAGATGTTTGGTACTCCCAACGGGGGTCGAACCCGTGTTGCCAACGTGAGAGGCTGGCGTCCTAGACCACTAGACGATGGGAGCGAATTACAAGTAAAACTTGTAACACTTAATAAATTATGGTAAAATAAACACAACAACGCCCGCTACGAAGATAACCATAGCAATCGAACGGATAACAACGAGCGTCTTGTCATTCTGAGCGATATTGTCGTCATTGCGAGCGGCTGCAAGCATTCTTCTCGACAAGATGTACAATGAAACGCCGATGACAATTAAAACCATCCCTAAGATTACGTACCACAAAGACAACCTTTGGGCAAGCGTAACTCCTAATATCAAACTATAATTCATTAACTTACCTCGTTAGTATTATAGCATAATTACTGGGCGTTGTCAATAAATTTATAGAAAAATATTGCTTGGAAATCATAAAATGTCATATTTTGATATTGACGCACAGGTAATCGCTGCGAGAAAGGGCGAAGTTACCTAAGTTTATGCGCTGCGCCCGCAAGTTAGGCGTCTTCTTCTGTTTTTGTTTGTTCGCTTGGATTTTGACGTGAGTTAAGTTGTTCGTCTTGAGATTGGGAAGTTTTCTTTGGTTTTTTGTTAATTTTTTCGGTAAAAAATATGTAAACATAGTATAACCCAGAAATAATTGCCGTACCAATACCTGCATAAATGAAAATAACATTTGCAGCGCCTACCGATTTAGCGAAGAAGCTCAAAACGACGCCGAGACTAATGAGGCACGTCCCCAATTTGCCTAAAAAGTTGCTAGGAATTGTAATGTGCTTTTTGTAAATGCAGAAGCCGCTAATTATCATTGCAAGGTCGCAAGTAATCATAACAATTGTAATCCAATATGGAATAAGTTCAGCAATAGACAGGCAAATGAGCGCTGCCGCTTTCATCAACTTATCCGCAAACGGGTCAAGTATTTTTCCAAGTTCTGTAATCGCATTGTAGTGGCGCGCAATATAACCATCAAGAATATCGGTTATCGACGCCAAAACAAAAATCCCGAGTGCAACATATTGATTGAGCCAAAAGAAACAACAGACGAATACAGGAACAAGTATAAGTCGAAATAAACTCAAAAGGTTTGGTACTATATTTATTTTCATTATTTCCTCGTTAGTTACTTGCATAGTATATCACAAATTTAAAAAAAATCAAACATTTTTACTAGAATAACAGCAATTTGCTAATTTTGTTTTGCACATTATACATCGTGTAGTGTGAGAATTTAAATGGTGACAGCGCAATTACAGCAGAGTTTCACAAATTTAAGAAAAAGAGAATATAATTAAGTGTGATACTTTAAGTATACAAACTTGGGAGGAAATATGAAATACATTAATATATTAATGGCTGTTGCGCTGTCTGTCGTTTTAGCGTTTAGCGGATGCGGCGGCAGCAGCAACAAAATTAAATTAAATGAAGTAACACACAGTATTTTCTACGCGCCACTTTATATTGCCATAAACAACGGCTATTTTGAAGATGAGGGTCTAGAAGTTGAACTAACAAATGGGGGCGGGTCGGACAAATCAATGACCGCGCTGATTTCGGGGCAGGCAGACATTGCGTTGCTGGGACCAGAAACAGCGGTTTATGTTGCGGCTCAAAACTCAAAAGACCAACCTATCATTTTCGGGCAGTTGACTAAGCGTGACGGAACAATTTTAGTTGGGCGCACGGAGGAAACAAATTTTGAGTGGTCAAATGTTGTTGGCAAGGAAATTTTGGGTGGCCGTCGTGGCGGAATGCCTGCGATGACACTTGAATACGTGTTAAAACAACAGAACGTCCGCGATAAAATGACGCTCAACCTTGACATTGCGTTTGATATGATGGTAAGCGCGTTTGAAAACGGGCAGGGCGACTATTGCACAATGTTTGAGCCAACTGCAAGCGACTATATTGCCGCAGGAAAGGGGTACAAAGTTGCATCAATTGGGCAGGAGAGTGGCGAAGTTCCATACACTGCGTTTATGGCAACATCGAACTTCTTAAGCAAGAACCCTGATAAGGCAGAAAAGTTTTTAACTGCGGTTATGAAAGGTTACAACTTCCTTATGACGCAAGATGTAGAAAAAGTTGTCGACTCGCTGATGCCATCCTTTACGGGTAGCACGCGTGCTTCAATTAAAAACGCTATTATCAGTTACAAAGAAATTGACGCTTGGGTTGACAATCCTGCAATGAAAGAGTCGGCATACAACAACCTTTGCGACGTTATTAGAACTGCGAACGAGTTGAAAACAAATGTTGCGTTTAGCAAAGTTGTCGACAACACCATCGCAAACAAGGTTATGAAACAACTTAGCGCGTAACTACTAAAGTTGAAAGCGCTTAGAAACAGTAATTTCAATTTAGTTATACGTATTGACAAATTATTTGACGCGCAATTCAATGCAAAATCACACATAAAATTATCGGTTAATTATAAGGTTGCATAAGAAATGTTGGGGAGATATAATTATATAAGCAGTATATAACCAATTGCTTATACTCTAAAACTAAGTAATTTCAATTAAATTGCTTAGTTTCTCGCTTTAAATATTTGATATTTTGACAATTTTTTCGACTTCAACGCTTTTCATTGTGCAAATTTAAAACACGAGTAGCAGCAGGGTAGCCCGCTTGGGAACCTTGCACATACTCGTGTTTTTGTAATATTTAAGTAATATTCAATCTTAACTAAAAGTGGTACTAATTTGATTTCTTGTTGGATGGCAAAATAACTGTAATAGGTGGCTTTCTTTTACTAGGGAGTTGCGAAATATCAACGCCGCTGTTTATCAAAATCGCTTCGTCAATCGCTTTGGCTAGTTCCATAGCACAGGAAGTGTTGTTTTTGCAAACTCCGATCTCGTACAATTCTTTTGTAACATCTTTTGCATATTTTCCGCTCACAATGTGGTTAAGAATTTGGATAATTCCTTTGCAACCATCGCCGAGCGTCTTAAAATCGCGGCAAACAAGTTCGCCGTCTTTATCTACGTCAAAATTAATAACAAATTGATTAAAACAAATTCCTTGCGGTTTGTAGTAGGTTTGTGGTTTGAATTTCTTTTCGTTTTTATTCATAAGTTTCTCCTAGTCAAGTAAATCTTCGATTATTTTTTCATATATGACAGGTGCTTTTTCTTCCCATTTTTTGCAAGCACTAATTGCGCTTCTTCGTGAATCCACCTTGAGTTGTATTTTCAAAAGCGGCTGGAAGCCCTTAGGACTATTAATGCGCAATACAATGGTGTGAAAACCTTCATTATTCTTATGATAGACTGAAACATATTCTTGAGCGCGTTTAAAGTTTATCCTATTTTGCTTACAAAAGGTGGCAATGTTTTCTCTAATTGATTGAGGGATTTTAGCAAAAAAGTGAGACAAACAATCTCGCCCCTCAGCCGTAATTGAATATAAACCATCGTCTTTGCTGTTAGGATTTTGCTCATAATAAACGAACTTAGCTTTAACAAGTTGCCACAAAATATCTTTGCAGTCCATATATGACAACCAAGAGTTCTTGCTAGTCGTGATATCCATAATGGAGTTCTCCGTTAAAGGGATTTCCATTTTGTCAAGAACAAATAGCAATATTAATTTATTTTCAGTTTCATCAGGCACAAATTGTGTACTCAAAATTTTACCTCCTAAAAACATTAAGCATATTTTATCACAAATTTTTCAATTTGCCAACTATTTTAAATACAAAGATGTTAAAAATATTTGTATTCTTTTTTGAAATATGTTATACTGACAAAGTTGGAGTAATTTATGGAAACAAATGAAAACGTTAATGGTTATGAAAGACCATTTGTTAAAGAATGTAATAATTTTATTGATGCAAAATACATCGTTGTGGGGAACAATATCAATGTCCTGTTTGATGAAATCAACAACGATGAGTCATTGTTGAATATAGTAAACTATTGTCTTGAAGATTTTGACTTCTCGGCAAAACTTGGGGTTGCGCTGTCGCTACATCAGGCAAAACAAAAAGACTTTATTATGCCAAAAGAAAACGAAGAAATCGTTGCGCTGTGCTACGGAATACTGCAACGTATTGTTGATGGCGAGATTGATTTTGAGTCGTTTATAAGTAAATACTTTTTGTTTAATGGCACTTTTAATGATACTTATGTTAACTTTGGTCATTACTTTGTAAAGCCGTTTAAAAACGCAATACTGAATTTGGAGAACAAAGATAAGTATAGCAAAAAGTATACCTGTAAAGAGGAGAAGAAAGTTGAGAAAGAAGAGCAGGAACAAGAAGAGGAAGTAGTTGAGGAGAACGAAACAATTGACAAACTGTTTGATATTGTTCAAGACATTGAAGACGTTATCTTGAGCGATATTAAAATCAGGGACTTTAAGCAAGAGGAGTTGGAGTTCTACCTCAAAGCGTTTAAGGAAGCGCTTAAAATAAACAACAAACTCATTATTCTTGCGCTTGCCGATGCGATTGTTTTGTCGTCGAGCAAAATTAAGTCGTTAAAATACGAAACGCAAAGATTAAAATCTGCTTGCAATGAGTTGTGAGCCTATAATGGCGAGCACAGTGAGCACTAAATGTTTTGTGCAAGGGCAGCAGTCGTTTTGCATAAATTATAGAATTATTTAAAATCAATAAAGAATAAATCCTAAAATGTATGAGATAATGCACGCAATTGTTGCGTGTGTTATTTTTTGTTTGAGGAAGAACCCAATCTTAATTTCGCACTTTTGCAAGAATGTCATCGCCTGCAGAAGAGTCGATAAGCCGCCAAAACTTATTATGAATGTGCAAACGCTTGTAGCCACGTGGTAATCGGTGAACAGCGTTGACAATTCGTAACACCCCCGCGTCATTTCAACAAAACCTACAACGAGCGAACTTGAAAAATTAACGTCAACATTAAATAGCGCAAAAAATTGAGTTATTAAGCCACTTAACAGTGCAATAAGTCCAACATCATATAAAATATCAATCAAAATGAAAAAAACTGCAATGTAGCCGCCAACAATTAGTATTGAATTAATTGAACTTACCATTGTTTTTTCCAGTATGTTATCGGGGCAACTTTCAATTTTAAACCTGCTTGTTGTTTGAGACGCCTGCGGGTTGTATTTGTAGTTTCGATACAGTAGCCCATTCAAAATTGACCCCAGAAAGTGCGCTGTGAGAATAATAAAACCCATTTTTACACTCACAAACATCCCCGCGCCAACTGTTCCGATAATGAAAAGGGGCCCTGAGGTGGAAGTAAATGTTACCAGCCGACTCGCTTCTTCTTTTGTGATTAGTTGTTTTTCGTATAACTCGCTCGTTAGTTTAGCGCCAACAGGATAGCCGCTCATCATACTCATCAAAAACACGTACGCGCCCATACCGTTGACGTGAAAAACCTTTTGCATAAAGTTTTGTAAGTAGTTTGCAAGTATTTTAACTCCGCCAAGTTCCGTCAGCAGTTTTGTTATGAAAAAAAATGGGAATAGGGCAGGCAACACCGCCTTTGCCCAAATTAATATGCCGTTGTATGCCGAATTTATGTACCTACTTGGGTTGATTATTAAAAATAGTATCAATATCAGTAACGCAACCGTCAAAATGATGGTTGTTCTAGAATTTTTTGTCTTTGAATTCATATTTAATTTTATGAATTTAAGGCAATTGTTATGCCGAATGCAAGCTGATTTCAAATGGCAAAATAGTATAATAATAAAAATTTTACATAATATAAAGTATGAACAAAATAAAATTGGCGTCTATGGCGATTTGCGCGCTCGTTGCGCTTGTTTCAGTACTAACAACATATGCCTATGTCAAGGTTTTGTATCCACTTGAGTATAAACGCGAAATTGAAACAGCAGGTTACATCAACCACATAGACCCAGCGCTGATTGCAAGCGTTATCAACGAAGAAAGCAGTTTTAATAACTTAAGTGAGTCGCGTTCTGGCGCGGTCGGGTTAATGCAACTAATGCCCAAAACCGCGGAGTGGCTTGCAGAAAGGAGGGGCGTTGAGTACTCGCGCGAAAAATTATTTGAGCCGCTCTATAACATCAATATGGGGACGTACTACTTGCGTTATTTACTTGATAAATTTGGCGATGAGTTTACCGCTTTGTGCGCCTATAATGCAGGAGAGGGGCAGGTTAAAGTGTGGCTCAGCGACAGTTTGTATGCCCTAGATGACAGCGCTTTAACTGCAACGCCATTTAAGGAAACAAACGCCTACGCAAGCAAGGTTATTAAAAATAAATATAGGTACGCAACGCGCTTTGAAAGCAGTTTCAAAAAACACTAAATGCGTGGGTACGAGTCAATGTTTTTTATTCCGTTAGTAGAGGAGGGGTGAGGTTGAGAGCGGAAACTTTGCGGTTGAGGGGTAGGCGCGCTTAACACACTTGCTTGAGTGTTATTCTTTGCGGAAACGCCTTGCAGTAGGTTTGAAATTGTTTGTATCCCGCCTAAAGACTCAATCCAATTGATAACACCTTGAATTTGCGGTAAATAGGGCTCAATTGAGGTTCCTTTTAAGTAATTGCCCGCTAGTGGCAAAAAGTTTTTTATGACTTGATAAAGGTTTTCAACATTATTCATTTAATTCCTCGGCAACTATTGTCAAAATATTTTATGATTGCATAATATATAATGTTCAATCAACAAAAAGGAGTTAATATGGATATTAAAGATTTTCAAGATACAAACATAAACGATTTTGTCAACAACGCAGGCAGTTTCCCCGAAATGGAAAGAGAAGCAATGGAAACACTTAAGGAACAATACGGCTCGCAAGTCGAGGATTTAATCGGTAGATTTCAAAATATGAGCGAGCCAGAACTAATAACTGAACTGTTTAAATTAATAAATGAAAAGAAACAAAACGGGACGTTCAATCCGCAAGAAATAGACAATATCGCAAATATTATCGCGCCACTATTAAATGATGAGCAGCGCGAAAAGATGAGAAATCTGTTATTTTTAATTAATCAATAATACTAAATATGGTGTATTACATTTTTATAATACACCATATTTAGTATAAGGAGCGATATGCAAAAATTGGATGACAAACTATTTCGTATGGTAAAAACCTTACAAGGCGAACCGCTTTGCACGCAAATAATAGTGTTTGTTAAGGAGTTTGAAAAAACACTTTCCGCGCTTAAAGAAAAAAACTACAGGATAAAGGCGGAGTTCCCATTTATCAATGCAATTTGCATTGAAATTAGTTTAGACGGCCTTGTAGGATTGACAAGGCTCAACAACGTGATATATGTTGCCGCGCAAACCAATGTTTCGGCGCAAAGTGCAATTGCAAAGGCAATAACTAACGTAAACGAGTTTTATAAGGAAAACATTTTTGGCAAGGGTGTAACCGTTGCGGTTATTGATACAGGAATTCGCCCGCACCTAGATTTTTTGTACCCCCAAAGCAGAATTGTGAAGTTTGTTGACCTCATTAATAAAGAGGGGCGCAACGAGCCTGCAGTTGCAAACAAAGTGGCTTTGAGTTGCGTAAGTTGCGCTGGTACGCCCTCCAAGCGGCGCGCTGTCTCTGTTCGTGGGCAAAACATTGTTGATGTTTTAGCGCCTTACGACGATAATGGGCACGGAACCTTTGTAGCGGGGCTTGTTGGCGGAAACGGCACAATGAGCGGTCATAAATATAGTGGTTTTGCGCCCCTTTGCAACTTAATAGCAATAAAGGCGCTCGATAAAACGGGGCAATCAACGTCAGTTGAAATGCTTGAGTCAATGCAGTGGGTGTACGATAACAAAGAAAAATATAATATTGGAGTCGTGTGTATGAGTTTTGGTGCAATCCCAACCTCAAAAAGCGATCCCCTTATGAAAGGTGCGGAGCAACTTTGGGATAGTGGCATCGTAGTTGTTGCGGCAGGGGGGAACAGCGGACCCGACAAACAAACAATCAAATCCCCAGGGGCGAGCAGAAAAATTATAACCGTCGGCTCGCTAGACGACGCTCGCGATGAGCACGAAAACTTTTACAAGGACAAATTCAAAATCGCGGATTTTTCGTCAAGAGGTCCCGCGTTTGAGTTCTATAAGCCTGATTTGGTCGTTTCGGGCGTCAACCTCGTGTCGTGCGGACTGACAAGCGACTATTCGCAAATGAGCGGAACAAGCGTTAGCGCCCCCATTGTTGCGGGAATTTGCGCGTTAATTTTGGAAAAATATAAGCAGCAAATCTCTCCCAACCAAATCAAAAATATGTTGCGCAACTATTGTATACCTATCGCTAAAGACCGTAACGCTGAGGGTTTTGGGTATCTTGATTTTTTAAAAAACGGCTAAGCGTCGCTGTGTTAATGCTTAAAGCCGTTTTTTGTTAGTAACTATTTAGTTGAATACAAAAGTTTTTATAATTTATGTGGCAACACAAATATTGTTGCATTAGAAATGTTGGGTGTAGTTTGCAGGCTAGGCGGCATTTGAGTTGTAAACTTCAAGTTGTGCGAGAATTTTACCATTTTTCACAACCTGTAGTGTAAAATTGTTAACATTACAATTAATGAAGTAAAGTCGGTTGTTTCTAATTTCGTATTCCACAGTTGGGGTTGCAATAATTTCTATCCCTAGTATATTCGCAACATATGGTGTATCTGGTGTGTTAAAATCGTATTTGCAAATCTCAATAACAAAAGTTTTGGACATATCAACTGCTGCACTGGTGCATTCTTTGTCGTTACTAATGAACACATATTCGCGGTGGATAGTGATGGCGTGCTCTTTAGCAATGTTTGACTTGCCGTCCGTAATTTTCACATTGAATGAGCCGCAAGCGTTCGCAGTTAGCGTTAAGCCGTCGCGCTCAAAAACGCTCCTATCGCATTCTACTTGGAAATCAATCAACGCGTAGCTGGGCGAAATCGTTGGCGTAACATTAACCGTTTCGTACAAGTAAATGTTTGTCGGAACATCCGTAAACGCAAACTCAGTCGCAATTACCTCGCGGTTTGTTATCGTTATTTGTTTTGTAACGCCCGAGCCGTCTGTTGCTGCCAAAATAATGTTAAATTCGCCCGCCGCAACTGCCTTAATTGTGTTTCCGTTAATTGTGGCAAGTTCGGAGGGAAGGGAAATAGCGACGTCTTGCGTTGTATCCACGCTCAAACTGTTGTAGTAACCATCGTTGTTTGCCTCTTCCAAGTAGGCTTCATTAAATAGGTATAGCGTGGTTGTTTCAGTATTTTGGTTATTCAAAATGTAGTCAATATTGGAAATGTATTGTTGTGTTTCAATTGGAAGCGGGACGCGAATATAATCTTGTGTGTTCGGGTCTAATGCGCGCAGGGTAATGTTTGTTGTAGTGCCTTTTGTGAAAGTAACCTTGATATTTTTATTGTCGCTCGTTTCAATATTTGTAGCGGTTAGTCCCTCAATTTTTAAGGAGTCAGTCGTTACGTCTTTAAGGGGTTTATTGAAAAACAACTCAAGCGTGTACTCGTTTCGTGTGCTGTCTGCCTTGTTGCCACAATAAAGTTTTGAGATAAGGGTTTGGCCTTGTTTGAATGTGTAATTATCTAGCAATAAAGCAGGGGATACGTTAACGGCGATTGTTTCGGTAAGTGTTTCCGATTTAGAACTGTCTGCGCTGATTGTAACGCGCGTTGTGCCGACTTTTAATGCCGTCAAAACATTGTTTTCGTACCGTAAGTGGTTTTCATCAAGCGCAACATTGACGTTAACTTTCTCTCCGTCGGTAGGTTGAAACGCAACAAAATCGACGGGGATTGACTGATTTATGTTAATGTTTATGTCGTCTTTTAATATCTCGCTCGCATAAACATACTGTTTTACGTTAACCGTGCAGTTGACGGTTAAGTTGCTGTATTTACCTAAAATTGTCGCCGAAAGTTGTGCGGTGCCGACCGCGTTTGCAACAACCTCCGACCCCTCTATGTTAACGCAAGGATTGTTCGCCGTAACATCAATAGGGGTAGAGTAGGCACGGTTGTTGACCCAAAAACTAAAATTTGCTCGGTTGTCGCGTCCATTTACGTGTAGGATGATGTTGTCGCTGGCAAACGAAAATATCTCTGCGTAAACACGCACAGGTATAAATTTCTTGAATTTACCTTTTGAAACCTGCAAATCCGTGCTGCCGCAAGCACGTGTTATAATTTTATCATTCTCAATAACCGCAATAGTGTCATCCTCGAACTTGAATTCATATTTAGATGACTGCGCAACGATGTCCGCTAGGGCAAAAGTTTGCCCGTAAGATAACTCAATTTGACTTGTTTTGAATTGTGGGTCGTCATTGCCATTTGAACCATTGACACATAGAATTATAACTGTTGATGCCACGATACAAGCACTAATTGCCGCGCCCACAATTGTTAGTATAACTTTCTTACTTATCATAATCTTCCTAAAATCGCAATGCACTGCATTTGATTGCAATAATTTAGGTAATTTCCCCTTATCATTAGTAAAACGCCCCATTGCTTTTGTTGTATTATACCAAATTTTGGCAAATTGTCAAGAGCGGCGGCAAAAATAAGGGGGATTTATGGATGTTTGCATATGGTTGCAGTTCGGTAAATTTTTCAAATAATTTTGTTGAATAGTTTTAATTTGATTGACAAAAATATTGATATTAGTTAAAATAATAGTATTCCGGAGGTTAAAATGGAAAGAAAATTGAGAGTCGCAATGTATGGTTGTGGCAAAATGTCTCAGTATTTGATGAGATATGTTTATGAAAAAAGCGGAGAAATTGTTTGCGCTTTTGATATAGACAAGAGTAAAATTGGAAAAGATATCGGTACAATCATTGGAGATGGGAAAGATTACGGCATTAAAATCGACGACGCTAAGAACGCGAAAGATGTTTTTGCTAAGACAAACCCCGACATTTGTATTGTCGCAACTATGAGTTTGCTCAAGGATTTGAAGGAGCCGTTGCTTGTATGTGCTGAATGTGGTGTTAATGCTATCACTACTTGCGAAGAAGCGTTCTACCCTTGGAACTCAAACCCTGAATTGACTGCCGAAATTGACGCACTTGCTAAAGAAACAGGTTGCACAATCTGCGGTTCAGGTTACCAAGACGTTTATTGGGGAAACTTGATTACGACTATTGCAGGGTCAACTCAATCTATTAAGAAAATTCGTGGTAGAACAAGTTATAATGTCGAAGATTACGGCATTGCGCTTGCTCGCGCTCACGGTGCAGGGTTAACATTGAAAGAATTTGACGAACAAGTTGCATCTGTTGACAACATCAGTGAAAAAGAACGTCAAAAACTTATTAACGACGGCGAGTTCCTACCTTGCTATATGTGGAACACAAACGGCTGGCTTTGCTCACAACTTGGTTTGACAGTAAAGAGCCAAACTCAAAAATGTGTGCCTGAAGTTTATGATAAAGACCTAAAATCAGATACGCTGGGAATGACAATCAAAGCAGGGGACGCTCGCGGTATGAGTGCAGTTGTTACGACGGAGACTGAAGAAGGTATCACGCTTGAAACCCAATGCGTTGGTATGGTTTACTCAAGCGATGACTTTGACAGCAATGAATGGACTGTTGAGGGCGAACCTAGCACAACTATCACAGTTAATAGACCTCAAACAGTTGAATTGACTTGTGCAACAGTTGTTAACCGCTTGCTTGATGTTTTGGAAGGTGAACCGGGGTTCTTCACAACCGAAAAAATGCCAAGAGCAGAGTTTGTTCAAGGTTTCTCTGTTGTGGAACTTGACCCAAGTGAACTTGCTTGCGGCTGCGGCTGCGGTTGCCACGACCACTATCACGACGACTGCGGCTGCGGTTGCCACGATGATTGTGGCTGTGGTTGCGGAGACCCAAACTGTGGTTGCCACGACGAAACTTGCGGCTGCGGAGACCCAAACTGTGGTTGCCACAAATCTAAATAATAGGACACGCGTTGCAGGGCAGTGTTAATGTTTAGATAACTATAATTTATGATAAAAAACGCTAAGTTTTGTGAACTTAGCGTTTTTTTGACAGATTAAGTGTTTCTTTTGTAAAATTTGCGCATTTTGTGTAACTTTATCTATAGTTTATCTATGTTTTTTCGTGTAGTATTTTTCAAGTAGCGCAATTGCAAAGTACATTAGGCTTGCTAGGACGCACAACAAAACTGTGCTTGTCATAACTAAATCCAGCCTAAACACCTGCGAGCCATACACAATCAAGTAGCCTAAACCTGCCTTACTTGATAGGTATTCGCCCATAATTGAGCCGACCCAGCTCATACCAACGTTGATTTTTAGCATTGAAATAAAGTTAGGGGCGGAATAAGGTAATATCAACTTAGTTAAAATTTTAAATTTGCTTGCCCCCATGGACTTCATTAGCAATATTTTGTCGCTGTCGCAAGAAAGAAAGGCGTTTTGCATTGTTATTATTGTTATAATTATACAAATTAACACGCAAATAGCAATTATTGAGTTTGTGCCCGCGCCCACCCATATAATAATGAGGGGACCAAGCGCGATTTTGGGTAAGCTGTTCAAAACAACTATATATGGCTCAAGTATCTTTCTAACTGTTTCACTCCACCACAACCCGATGGCAATCAGAGTTCCGAGGATTGAGGCAATCAAGAAGCCTGCGAGCGTTTCAAACAGCGTTACACCGATATGCATAAACAACTCGCCGCTCGCCCAAAGTTCGCCTATCGTTTTTATAATTCTCGAGGGCGAACTTGTGATGAAAGTGTTTATTGCGCCAACTTGCGCCAGCAGTTCCCATAACCCGATAAACAGAACCAGTAAACCAATTTGGCTGCCCTTAATAATGAAACTTTTGTTTCTAATTTTTTTTAGGTACAAAGTGTGCTCTTTAGAATAGATGTTTTGAGGTTTTTTCATTAGTTAATTCTCCAAATCTTTCCAAACCTCATCAAAAAGTTTGGAAAATTCTCGACATTCGCGCCGATTGAACGGGGTTCCGTAGCGTTTTAAGTCGATTGAAAGTATTTTCTTCACACTTGCAGGGCGCGCCGTTAAAATAATGATTTTGTCAGCCATCGAAATGGCTTCCGATATATCGTGGGTTACCAGTATTGCGGTTTTGTTTTCGCTCGCAATTATGTTTGAAACATCGTCGCAAACGTTGAGTCGCGTCTGATAATCTAGTGCTGAAAACGGCTCATCTAGTAGCAAAACTTTTGGGTTGAGCGCAAGCGTCCGTATGAGCGCAACGCGCTGCCGCATCCCGCCCGATAGTTCGCGCGGGAACTTGTCTTTAAAATCAATCAAACCATATTTAGTCAACAATGACTCAATGTAGTCGAAGTTTTGTTGATTTTTTTTCTTTTGTATCTCTAATCCCAAAATTACGTTTTGCCAAATTGTGCGCCATTCAAATAGGTGGTCGCGTTGAAACATATAACCTATTTGATTTGAGTCAGGGTTTACAATCGTTCCGCTGCTGGGTTTTAGCAGCCCAGAGATTAGCGACAAGACAGTTGTTTTGCCGCAACCACTTGGACCAACTATAGCTATGAATTCGTTTTCGTTTACTTCAAAGCTAACGTTTTTTAATGCTGGGGTTTCGCCTTTTTTTGAATGGTAATTCAAACTCACGTCGGTAAGCTTTAGTATGCTCATTGTTTCATCCTTATCTGTCAATGTTAGGTTCTTTGCAATAGTAGGGAAGAAAGCAAAGAACCTATTACATACTATTCATTTTTTCTTTTATGTGTACCATTTTATTTTAAAAAAGTTATATTTTATTTGTCTATGGCATATTTATTAGAAACAACTACCTTTTGCAAGTCGAGAAATATACATAAATCGCCTTTTTTCGACAAATATTATCATTTTTCTTAAACAAATTTTCATTATAATTGAGGTGCAACAATGAAGTTCATAGTTTTTAGATTGAAAAGTATCAAAAAACTAATTTTTGCATTCATTTTGCTAGCGTTGCTTTGCCTAAATATTGGCGGAGGAACGGTCGCAGGTGTGTATTTGGGGCAGTCGATTAGAAAAGTCCCAATTTATAGCGTGCAAACGCAAGAAGCAAAAGTTGCAATTTCATTTGATGCGGCTTGGGGAGCAGATAAAACTGAAAAAATTGTTGAGATTTGCAAAGAACATAACGTAAACGCGACCTTCTTCCTCGTCGGTTTTTGGATAGACAAATACGAGGATATGGTAAAACTCATAGACGACAACGGGTTTGAGATAGGAACACACTCTAACACGCACCCCGACTTGTGTAAGTTAGACAAGGACGGAATGAAATTTGAACTCGAAACCAGCGTTAAGAAGATTGAGGACATAACAAGCAAGAAGGTAACATTGTTTCGCGCGCCTTACGGTTCCTACAACAACGACTTGATTGACGTCGCGGATAGTTTAGGGCTAAAAACCATCCAATGGGATGTTGATTCGCTTGATTGGAAAGGGTTGAGCGCCGAGCAAATTTCGCTGAGAATACTTAACGGAGTCAAAAACGGCAGCATTATTCTTTGCCACAACAACTCAGACCACATTTTAGATGCTTTGCCCATAGTTCTTGACAGATTGCAAAAGAAAGGATTTAGCGTCACCAATGTTGGCGACTTAATATATCAAAATGATTATTCAATCAATAGTCAAGGCATACAAATAAAAAATTCATAATGTACAGATGGAGGGAATTAAAATGAATTATGAACAAATGAACAACAACAAAGTCTATGTTTACGGAGAAATAGTAAGCGACGCCGTGTTTAGCCACGAAGTATATGGCGAGGGTTTTTACGATATGTTTATTAAAGTCGAAAGGCTCTCAACCCAGTGCGACATATTGCCAATAACAATTTCTGAGCGCATTTTAAAAGAGGAAAACATTAAATGCGGCGACTGCATTGCGCTCAAGGGGCAGTTTAGGAGTTACAACAAACAGGTCGAGGGCAAAAGCAAACTCGCTTTAACTATTTTTGTGCGTGAAATTGTGCCTAAGGTTGAGAATGCTCCTACAAATATTATTGAATTATCAGGTTACGTATGCAAAGAGCCAATTTACAGAACAACGCCTTTTAATCGCGAAATATCCGATGTTTTGCTCGCCGTTAATCGCGCCTACAACAAGTCGGACTACATCCCTTGCATTGCGTGGGGTAGAAACGCGCGCTTTGTAAAATCAATTGCGGTTGGCGAAAAAGTTGTTATCCAAGGAAGAATACAAAGCCGCCAGTATCAAAAGAAAGTTGATGACGACACAATAGAAAATAAGGTTGCTTACGAAATTTCAGTAAGCAAGATTGCACTCACCGAAAACGAAAACCAAGCAGGAGAAAGCAATGTTTTTGTTTCATAAGTATTAATTATCGTTTGACATTTTCTAATATTATGGTATAATATCAATCAGTGGAGAAAGACAATGAGCGAATTGTTAGATGTTGGAGTCGCATTCCACTTGTTTGGAATGGATGTTAAATGGTATGGGATTATAATAGCGACAGGGGTTCTTGTCGCTGTTTTGGTTGCTTGCTATAACGCGAAATTGAAAGGTTACAGCAAGGATTTGCCGTACGAACTGTTGCTTTGGTGTTTTCCGCTAGCGATAGTCGGCGCGCGCATTTATTATATTATTTTCTCCGGACAATCCTACACGTTTGCCGAGGCAATAGCAATTTGGAACGGCGGGATTGCCATTTACGGCGGAATTATAGGCGGGCTGATTGGATTAATGCTTTATTCCATCATTAAAAAACAAAGCCTATTGAAAGTTACTGACATAATCGTTCCAAGTTTGATTATCGCTCAATCAATCGGAAGGTGGGGGAACTTTGCTAACCAAGAAGTTTACGGCAAGGTTGTTACAGACCCCGCGCTACAATGGTTCCCATTCTCGGTTTATATAGAAAAACTGGGCGAGTGGCACTACGCGACATTCTTTTACGAAAGTATGATTTGTTTGGCGGGGTTCTTCTTGCTGATGTTCCTGTTTAAGAGAGTTAAAACGTACGGGATTGTTACGAGTGTTTACTTAATTTTATATGGGACGGAAAGGTTTTTTCTCGAAGGAATGCGCCAAGAAAGTGAAATTTTGTTCATTTCTGGCACGGATATCCCTGTTTCGCAAGTCGTTAGTGTAGGCTTCGTGCTTGCGGGCGTTATACTTTTAATAGTTACCCAAATTCTATATAAGAAACGTATGCAGTCGGCAGCTCTAAGCGGAGGTGGCGGCGCGGTCGCCCTAAAAAACACTTCGGGCGCGGCAGCGGCAGATTGCGGCAGTACTCTTGCGAAAGAAACAGCTGCTCAAGCTGCGCAAAAACAAACAGAGCGTGGCAAATCTGAGTGCGCAAAAACTGGCGGATGTAGCGGCAAAACAGGCGGCAGCGTCCCCGCAAAGGCAAGTGTAAACAAGCCGCAGGATAACGCTACTCGCGACGCTAAATCCGCCGAAAACAACAGCACGGCAGAAAACGATAGAGGCCAAGCGGACGCAACAAGTCAAGTAAACAACAACCAGTTAAGTCAAAATGTACAATCGGGCAAAAATAACCTTAGTAAACAAGAAAATAAAAGCAGTCAACCTAACGGCAACAATAAAAAGAAAAACAATAAAAAAAGAGCCAGCAAAATGACTGTAAGTGCCGCAAAAACAAGCGAAAAAAACAGCGCTAACAGCGCAGACGCCGTAAAAAGCGATGTAGATACCCCCAAATTAGCGGGTGTCGTCGCGGACGAAACCAAAGACAAAAATAACTCTGACAACGATTAAAAGGAACTTTAAATGAAGAAAATACAGATTTATAACATAGTTTTTGGTGCCGTAATAAGCGTATATGTGTTTTGCTTCGTGTTGAATTTATGCGGTATTAAGGAATTTCATTTTATAATTGATTATTGGTTTTCGATATTTTTAATGATGATGGGCGTCTTGGTGCTCGCGCGCGGGGTGTTGTTTTACAGCGACTCATCGTGGCTTGCGGGCATATCGCTTACTTTGATTGGCGTTGTTGTGCTACTTAAGGATTTGTTTTTACTGAAGTTTTATTATGTCTTGCCACTGTTGTTGGCGAGCGTAAGTATTGCGTTACTGGTGGTTTATCTACTATTTAAAAACAAACTGTATTTAAAATGTTTTTGCGTGGCTATAAGTTTAACGATAGTGAGTTGTGTAGGATATGTTTTTTAGAAGCAGTGGGAGAAAAGTGATGAATAATTTTGATATTGAGCGAAAGGGCTACAATAAAAAAGAGGTCGACAATTATTTGTTTGAGTTGAGCAGCAAGTATGAGCAGCAAATTGAGCAGCTTAACCAAGATAAGATGCAAATTCAGTCTGAAATTATGCAACTTAAATTGGAGTTGGACTCGTACAAGAACAAGGACGACCAAATTTCAAACGCTTTAGTTGTTGCGGTCGAAACCGCCAAAGAAATAGAATCAAGTGCAAAAACAGTTTACGAACTGGAAATAAAGCGCGTTAAGGTGTTGTACAAGAAATGGAGCAACATTTTGAACGAAATATGCGCTTTGTATCCAAATATAAATAAAATGAGTGGTATATCAACTTTGTTTAATGAGTTTCAAGAAGCCCTTAATAAAATTTTGCAGAGAGAAAAAGAGATTTCCGAAATGCCTAGCAGCGTAACAAGTACCGCTGAAAAGGTTTACGCGAAAACGCTTTTATCGAGAATGTGGGGCAAAAACGAGAATACGGAAGTTAAAAAACGCAGAACTTCACACACGACAAACCCTATAACAACAGTTAAGAGGGCGGATGTTGGCACAAAGAGCAAAACTGAATCAAAACAAATGGATTATTCCTCACAACTTAAGCAGAACGACGTTGAGGGCGAATTTGAAAAGTTTTTGAAGAGTGAGTTTGAAGATTTTGACAACTTCCAGTACAAGGAAAACCATAAGGACGCTAACATCTCTCCCGAAAAAAAATCTAAGTATCTAGACGCGCTTGAGCAAAGTCTAAATAAATCAAACGAGAAAAAGGATAACGAGTTTGATATGTTGGAGGCATTGAAGCCTAAAGAGGACTTAAAAGACATTATGAAAAGTTTCAATTTGGATGATTAGTTTAATTGGCTATCAAGGAACTGCAGGCGTATTAAAAGATAAAATCACTTTATTTATTTGATTGATATTTATATAAAATAATTGGGCATATTGTTAATTATGTAGACATAACAAAACAAGGAAACATTTTGGGAACCGAAGTTTACCTTGTTTTTTTTTGCTCTTGACTTTAATATGTGGATATGGTACACTATAAAAAATAGAAAAAGGCTATGGCGACACCCAAGTGGGTGGAAACCATAGTCTTTTTGATTAATAAACATTAAATACTGTATGAACCAGTAAAGTTGTCAAGCAACTCAAATATCCATTTAGCGTAGTCATTTAATAGTGTTGTCTTGTTGAGCCATTCCGTAACGAAATCGTTGATGAAAGGGATTACGCACAGCAAGTTGATGAGTGCGATAGCGACTGCTACATAAAGCAAACCTTTAAAAGCTCCAAATACAAAACCGAGAACTCTATCGAGTCCGTTAACTGTTTTGTTTTCAGTGATTTTGTCAAACAATTTTGCAAGCATAGCAAGAGCAATTCTGATTAGAATAAACAGAACGATTGCGCTGCAAAGTGTTGTCAACAATCCGCCGAGTTGCGTCGAGAACCATTCAGCGACATTTGCGCCTGCAGGAATAGTTTCGCTGCCGAGCATAGCAATAAGAAGGCTTTTTAGTATACCGCTTACATTGAAAGTGTCAATATAATCGGACGCGGGTACAGCAGCGGATGTTGGGAAATCATAGCTTCCGAAATCAGAAACGACTCCGCTCATCAAGCCAGTGAACATATCTGTAATTCCACCGCCGAAAATGCCGTCAATAAAACTAGCGAATGTCGGAGCGAGTAAAATTGCGATAACGACCGATAAGGCGATGCCTACTAACGAGATTAGCGAGGCAAGGAAACCTTTCTTGAGTCCCCACAAAGCAAAAAGCACTATTATGACAATGAAAACAATATCAATCCAAAACATAGTGATGCTATTTTTTCTCCTTACAAAATTATGATAGCATAAAAAAATTTTTTTGTCATCTTATTTTTAGCGAAATTGCAAAAAAAATCAAAAAATAACAACTTTTTTTCATAAAATTATATTTTTTGTGCCGATTTTAAATCCGTTGCAAATAAATTGTGCAAACATCGTCATTTTAAAATTTTTAAATCATTTTTAAATTTAGAAAATCACTATAATTGTCATTAAAAAGCAGTTTAAATAAATTAAAAACAGCAAGCGTGTGCCTGCTTGCGGTTGTTTTTAAGCCGAAAAAATTGATAATTCTTTAATTTTTCCGTTTTTCTTTGCGTTTTCAATGGTTTTTTGCGAAATAAGTGAGCCTTTTTTTGCGATTAACTCCTTTGATTGAGAATAAAGGTTTTGTGTAACAACTCTGCCGACTAGAAAGTTTACCGAACTTGTAACCTTAGTAGGCAGTGTCGCGATTGTGTTTTGCAACTGTGATAGGATAGGGGAGATGGTGTCCGCGCGTAAGATTGTAACAGGAGTTTCGGTTTTTATAAGTTTTGGTCGGTTTTGCTTGCTGAATTTGCTGGTGTTGATTTTTACGTTTTCGTCCTGAATGAGAATTGCGTTGTCGCTAAATGAAACGACTTCTTGCGCGCTAAGTGTTTCACCGTTTGAAATCACGATTGAACAAACGTTAAAAGTTGCGTCTACGGAAACATCGCGCACCTTGCCGAGACAGACGCCTTGTGTCGTGAAAACCTGTAAATTGATGGGACTGCAAAGCGTGATTTGCGGTTCTAGGTTTGAAAGCGGCTCAACGGCACTTGTGTTTTTAATAACGAGCGCGTTTTCTCCAACCGCAAAAATAGAATTTGAGTGAATAACAAATTCTTCCTCGTCATTTTCGGCTTCAAAAAAAATAAAATTGGTAATTTTTTTGAGCTTTTTCTCAAAAGTAACCTTGTTTATCGTGCCAAGAACTTTGCCCTCATATAAACTAATAATGGATTTGCCGATAATTTCTGATAAATTGTACATTTTTTCCTCCTGTTTTATTTATATTATGACTTGTCCTATCATATTATGACTTTGATTTGCTTGTAATTTTCGCGCCACTATGTTATAATCACTTGGGTTGATTAATATGTTATTTACAAAGAAAATTCAAAATGAGTTTGAAGAAGACGTTTTGTGCCAGCAGAAAATTAAAGTAAAGAAAATTAAGTTGGGGACAAAACTTATTGTGGGGCAAAATCAGGTTGCCTTTGTTTGTGATGGGAAGAAAGTTTTAGATATGTTTTCTGAGGGCGAGTTTGAGTTGAATGGGGGGTGTTTGCCAAAAACATTTAAGGAATTTGACCTTAACAAACCCAAGAAGCACAAGGTTTCGCAAGAATTATATAATGTGAATTATTTTAACGCCTGCATTATAATTTTAAATTTGCAACATTACAGCAAAATTAAGTTTGAAACGCGCAATTTTTTAGTTTTTGATGAGTTTTGCGACACGAAAATGAAAATGGACGGGCGTTTTGACTTTGAAATCGTCGACAAGTTGCGCTTTGCGGAGTTTGTCGCTAAATACAAAAAGGGGAACGCCAATGTAATGGCGCACTTAAAAAAGTTTGTTTCAAAAAAAATTAGGTACGAGTTCCACAAGGAAGAAATGCCTGTTTCAGAGTTTTTGTCGAAGAATAACGCATTTTTGTATGCGCACGTTGAGAAAAAATTAGCTAAGCGCCTTGACAAGATTGGAATTAAACTTAGCAATTTTGACGTTGAGAATTTGACTATATCAAAGCGAAGTCAGAAAGTTTTAAACGAACTTATTGCAGAGGGAAAAATTATTTTGCATTACAAAAATGTTACTAACAATAATAACGAGGTTGAAGATGTTAGAAGTGAACAATGTATCCAAGATTTTTAAGAAAGGGAACAAAGAGTTTGTCGCCGTCGACGGGCTTAATTTGCGCGTTAAGGCAGGAGAAATTTTTGGTTTGATTGGAACAAACGGCGCAGGTAAAACCACCACTATGAGGATGATAGGGACGACGCTTAAGCCGACCACGGGCGACATAAAAGTTTGCGGGTTCGATACGGTAAAACAACAAGAAGAAGTGCGAAAAAACATTGGCATTCTTTTTGGTGGAGATACGGGCTTGTACGACAGGCTTACGGCGCGCGAAAATATAAAATATTTCGGCGAACTTAACGGGATGGACGAGGAAGAGATTGACAAACAAATCGAATTGCTAACGCAAGCGTTCGGGCTGGAGGGGTATCTTGACAGACGCTGCGGCAACTTTTCTCGTGGGATGAAACAAAAAACATCTTTTGCAAGAGCAATCATTCACAATCCTCAAGTTATGCTATTCGACGAACCAACCTCAGGGTTGGATATTTTGGCAAGTGAGGAAGTTGTCGCGTTTATTAAACAGTGCAAAAGAATGGGTAAAACCATTTTGCTATCTACGCACAATATGCAAGAAGTTGAAGAACTATGCGACAGGGCGCTTATTATCAACGGTGGGCGTACGCTCGCCTCGGGCACGCTTGAGCAAATTAACATCGCTACAGGTTGCAGCAGAATAAAGGACTCATTTATTAAACTTATTCAAAGTTAAACAAATTTTAAGAGGTAAATTTATGGAAGATAAAAAAACGCAAGACGTCACCGAGGAGAAGTTAAGCGTCGAAACGCAGCCTAAAAAAAGTGGCGCGAAACGCAAAAAATGGTTTCATTCTAGCAAAAAATTCAACCAGTTTGAGGTTGTTTTAAAAAAGGAACTTAAAGACGCGTTTCGCGACAAAAAAAGCATATTTGCGACCTTTATTTTGCCGTTGCTGCTGTTTCCAATATTCTTTTTGTTGATGGGCACGAGCGCAAATAGCGTTACTGAAAAGGCGATTAACCCCAAACTTACAATCGTTGAAAACGGGGTTAGCGTTGCGGCGACGAGCGAACTGGCGACGTATTTTGACGACAACATTTTTTCGCTTAACCCGAGTTTGAATGTTGAATACGTTGAATGCGACGATTTTAAGCAATCGTTGATTGATAACGATATTTATCTAGCGATTGTTGTTCCCGAGGACTTTTTTGACTGCCTAGCGGACTCAACTAAGACGGTTAGTCTTAGTGTTATTTATGACGACCGCTCCACTAGTGGGAGCACAACGGCGGCAAGCGTTGGCGCGGTATTAGAGGCGTTTAGCGATGAAGTTTTGTCCGATAGGGTGGGGGCGGATGTGGATTTGGTTCCTGTTAAAAGTAGTTTGCTGTCGCTGACTGACGCTTATCCTGATGTGGTGAGGTACGGGACGGATAGCCCGCTTTTGCATTTGCTCATACCGATTTTGTTGACGCTGTTAATTTCAATTGGTGGTGCGTCGATTGCGACTGACTTAATCGCGGGCGAAAAAGAGCGCAACACCTTTGAAGCGTTGCTTTCAACGAGTGCGAGCAGGTTTAGCATACTTTCAGCAAAATATGCAGTTATCATAATTTTTAGTTTCCTGAGTGCGATAGTTGAGGTAATTTCGCTGGTGCTTTCGTTGCTGCTGACGAAAGACTCGCTGGGGGCGGGGCTGTCCTCGATAGCGCTGCCCGCAGACGGAATTATACTCGTCATACTCAATTTGCTAATGCTCGCTGGGTTGTTCAGCAGTTTGTTATTGATGTTGACCGCCTCATCAAATACGCTTAAAGAGGCGCAGAGCAAGTCAACTTTAGTGATGTTTTTACCTATGATTATTGCGTACGCAACGATGTATCTTGACTGCGCGGATGTTTCAATGTGGACGATGTCGTTGCCGATTTACAACGTGGTCGTAAGCATTAAGATGTTGCTTGCGGGCGTTATGAATAACGCTTACTTGTGGGGAAGTTTGGTAATCAACGTGTTCTACGCAGCAGCGTCGGTGTTCATCACAATGAAAACATTCTCAAAAGAGAGTTTAATAACCAAGTCATAATTGCTTGATAACCAAAATTTTGCAGACGAACGAAACAAACTAGGACTTGAGTTGAGTTCTTGTTTGTCATCGGCTATATCGACTTAATGATTTATTATAAAATCCGAATTTTTAATTCGGATTTTTAATTATTGAAAATATTAATTACTGAAAACATTTTCGACGTCGCCTGCTCCGAGCAATAAAATACAGGCGTTTTGCGTGGCTTGTTGCAGCGCAATATCTCGCGCCACGGCGAAATTGTCTGCAAAGTGGCAGTTTTTCTTATTTTTCTTTAGCGCGGCGAACAAGTCCTCGCTCCGCCCGCCAATGATTGGTTTTTCGCGCGCGGGATAAGTCGGGAGAAATATAACCGAGTCGCAGTCGTCAAACGCGCTCAGAAACTCCTCAAACAAGCCCAGCGTTCGTGTGTAAGTATGCGGCTGGAAAACCACAACAATCTTATAAAAGTCAAGTTCGCGGACATTTTGGATTGCATTTCTAATTTCGGTGGGGTGGTGCGCATAATCCTTGATGACGGTTGCAGACTTTGTTTTCAAAACAACCTCAAGCCGTCGCTCAACGCCATTAAACTCGGCAAGCGAGCACTTGATTATTTCGCGTGGTATTGACAGCTGGTTGCAAAGCGCAATGCAAGCAAGGGCGTTGTAGGCATTGTAAATTCCTGAGATGTTTAAGTCGATGGTTGTGAGCAGACGCGCGTCGTGGATGACATCAAATGTATACTTTCCAGCGGTGCTTTTCAAGTTTTTCATTTGGTATGTGCAAGCGGGGGACGCGCCAAAGGTTACGGCGTTTGTAAAAGCGTTTTTGTGTTTTTGATAGAACTCACCGTCGCCGTTTATGATAATTTGTTTTTCAACTTGGCGCGCAAGGCGCAAAAAGGTATCTTCAATTTCACTCAGGTTGTTGTAGCAGTCGAGGTGGTCAAGTTCCACATTGTTTATGATAAGATACTGCGGGGCAATGTGTAAAAATGCGCGTTGGTACTCGCAGGCTTCGGTTACAAAGTAGTTGCTTGCGCCGTAGCGGAAGTTCCCGCCGATGTATTTAAAGTTTCCACCGATGTGGATTGTTGGGTCGTAACTCGCCTCGCACAAGCATTGCCCAATCATTGCGGTAACGGTCGTTTTCCCGTGAGTTCCGCTTACTGCGATGGTGTTTTTAAACGCCTTGCAAATTTTGCCCAGCAACTCGCCGCGTTCTATCAGCATGCGGTGTTGTTTTGCCCAAACTAACTCGGGGTTGTCGTCGTCAATTGCGCTCGTGTAAACGCAAATCGTTGCGTTCGATATGTTTTTTGCGCTATGCCCAACAAAGGTTTTTATGCCGCTTTTCTCAAGTTCGGCTAGTTTTTTACTGTAACATTTGTCGCTGCCTTGGACTTTGTAACCCTTATTATGTATATAAATTGCTAAAGCGCTCATACTAATACCGCCGATACCTATAAAATGGATAACCTGATTGTTTAAGTTTTTCATAATAGTAATTTATGACCTGTACAAACTAGATGTTATTATGAAAAACTGGCAATTGGAAATAATTGGCAAATATTCAATAAAAAAACATACATTTGCTTAAAAAGTAGTGTTATGGCAAAAAATGTTGTTAAAATGTTTGTTTTTTTTCTCGTAATATTGTATTATATATAAGACTCTCATACGAACAATAAGGATGGTTAAAATGAATATTACAGATGTCAGAGTGAAACTGATTGATAGAGAAAATCAACCAGTGAAGGCTAAGGCGACTTTCACAATTGACGACTGTTTTGTCATCCATGATGCGAAAATTATGGAGGGCAAAGCTGGATTATTCATTTGCATGCCGTGCAAGAGATTAGGTACAGGCGAACGAGTAGATGTAGCGCATGCCTTGAATAATGAGACAAGAGAGATAATTAAGAGTGCAATTTTTGAAGCGTACGAAAAAGCTCTTGCTGAGTCACAAAAATGTGATGTCGAATGAGAATTCAACCACTTTAAACCAAGCTTTTACACTTTTCGGTTTAAGGTGTTTTTTTATATTTTTTGTTTTATAACTTAAAATTCTTTTTCAAACTATTGCATTTTACTCAATTTATGGTATAATAAACTTGTGAGGAATTATGGACGATATTACTAAAGATGCAATGGGGATTGTCTTTCCTAAGTTTTTAAAAAACGACAACATCAAGCGCGATGTTGAGCAGTTTTTTGGTGAATTTGACGAGGGGACGTTAGAGCGCTTTTTGAAAGGAGTTAAGGGCAAAGTTGGGTTGAGTGAGGAACTTGTTTATCAAACTGAGTCTGAAAACAAAATTTACGATTTAGAATATGATTGTCAGTCAAACATTTTGACAATGAGAATTTACTATAAAGAGTTATCCGATATTATTGAAAAAAGGATGTCAACCTTTGTTCAAGTTGTCAAGCGAACGATTGTTGAAGAGCACGAGTGTTTTCCAAGTTTTGAAAGAAAAATCGGGGGTGAGGTTTCTTACGGAATGCAGGCGGGGTTGAAGTTTGAGGAGTTTGGGAAAGAACTCGGGGAGTTAACCGTTAACAAGCATAACGGCGAAGAGGTTTCGACGCTGGATGTAACAAACTATTTAAAGCAGACGACATATTCGGCGAATGTGGACGACAAGTACTCGGTTGTGCGTAGTAGGGTTTATAGTGGGGACGCGACGTTTTACGGGTTGTGTTACATTGATAGCGGCTATGTAGCGCAGTCGATAGAAGAGTTTGATGATTTTGATAAGTTTTTGAGCGGAACGCCGCAGCGCCGAGTTACGGAAAAGAATTTGTTTATCGTTGACGCGGATGAGCGCGTTGATTTGTTTGACGAAAGCATTGATTTGAACAGCGTTAACGACGGAGCTTGTGAGGTGTTTAAACATACTGAGTTGACGTTTGGCAAGAATGCGAAAGAAAAGTACTATATAAAAGGTTGCGAAACGTCCGCCGAAAGGGAAAACTCAACGTTTTTCGGGGACTTGCAACTGCGTGAAATTACGGCAGAAAATTATAAAAACATACAAGACGATTCTGAGTATTTCCAAAGAATTGCTCAAACAATCCAAAATAATAAAGAAGGTAGAGTATTATGATTTATGTTGCATCTGACCACGCTGGGTTTGAACTAAAAGAGAAAATAAAGCAGTATTTAGACAAGTTGGAACTTGAGTACATTGACCTTGGTGCTAATAGTACTGAGTCGGTCGATTATCCGGTTTATGCAAAAGCACTCGCGGAAGAGGTTGCATCGAGTGAAAACGCGCGCGGCATTTTAATTTGCGGGACAGGTATCGGGATGAGTATCGCAGTCAATAGGTTTAAGAAAGTTCGTGGGGCACTGTGTTGTAGCGTAAAAATGGCGAAACTTGCTAGGCAGCATAATGACGCAAACGTACTCGTGTTGGGTGCGCGCAGTAAAACTATGAAATTTAAATACAAAAAGATAATTAACACTTTTTTAAATACTAACTTTGAGGGGGGTAGACACATAAAAAGGGTTGAATTATTAGATATGTAATGTGCGTAACGCTGACAGGGTTTTCTCTGGCGGCGTTTTTTTGTTTTGGTTCTGTCAATTTATAACAAACAAACGTGGTGTCATAATAAATGTTGAGGCGGGGAAGTTAAATATTTTGTTGCATTGTTTGCTAGAAGTAGTATTTCGCTAAAAATTGCGCAACTGCGGCATATTATTTCAATAATTTCAAATGAGATTTACGCTTTAAAATTATTTTACGCGCAACTTATGTAATATAATGTCGATTAGGTTTTAAAATCTCAATTGCCCTAATATAATAAAGAGATGGAGGCAGTTATGAGAAAAACAATCCTAGTTACACTTCTAGCAATTATCACTTTCGCGTTTTGTGGGTGCGGCGCAAGTTCAACGGATTTGGCGCTTGAAAACTTGGCGGAAGTTAGATATAACATCTTTTCTGGCGAAAACGATACATATGTCGCAACATTTATGAGCGGCAAAAGGGAAACACCGTATGTAGTTAACGGCGTTTGCGAAAAGCAAGTTGAGTTTGGTATGGTAACGGTTAAATATAGGTCGCCCGATATGCCAACAGTCGCACAGTACGAACTTACAATCGGCGAAAACACATTCAAGGGCAACCTTGAATATAACGCCTACGAAAGCACTTTAATGGTCGATATTCAAAAAGTCGTTAGCGACGACGCGCAAATAACTCTAAAAGTTATCACCAACCAAGACGAAAAAACTTGTGCATTACAACCCAAAACAAAGGGGATGGAAATTACTTGGAGAACAGCGCTAGATATTGCGATTGAAACCTTTGGCGACGACTTTGACGCGTACGTATCAAAGGGTACGTTTAACGGGGAAGTATACGTTAAAATTATCACGGATTTAAACGGCAACTTCGACGATTATTATTGGTACGTTTCAGTCGTTGGGACAAATGGCAAAACGTGCAGTGTTATCATCAACCCTCAAAGCGGGGAAGTTATAGCAAAAAATTGTTAAATAAAAAAATCTATAAATTGACGTGTGCAACTTATAGATTTTTATTTATGGGCGCAAAATGCTATTTATATGGCGCAAATTGCTGTTTGATAAATAAACTTATAATACACAATTCGTAGTGTATTCTATAAATATAATACGCTATATATTGTGTATTATAAGTTTGTGATACGGGAAAGGTGGTTGCAAAATGTTGGTCAAGCAATTATATGTTCTGCAAGCAATGGTATCAATTGAATAAACGTTTTTTTCTTGTAGTAGTGCTTTATTTTTCAAGTTTGAAACAATTGGGAGCGTACTTGATAAGTGCTTTAAAATCTCCGAGTCTTTAACTGCAACAACTTTAATATATGGCAATGCTAAGTCGGTTTCATTTTGTATTTTTAGCGCAATGCTTGAGTACAGGCGGTTTAAAAAATGTTGAGTGTAGCGTTTGTTTTGGATTGCAGAGTTAAATTCCTCAAAACTCAAAGTTTCATTAAGTGTGCTGATGATTTTGTTTTCAAGCCCTTCTTTAATGCTGCGAATTTGCTTTATGTCGTCCTTTGTTTTTGTAATGAGGTTATCGTACAGGAAAGTTTGATATTTTGCATTGTCAAATGCGTGCGCGTTTTTGATAATATTGTAGTTTTTTTCATCAACGAGGCTTGCGATTGCGGAGAAGTTTTTGGCGTAAATTTCATTTCGCAGTTGCGTCGCGGAAACGTTTGGCAAGCGCTCAATTGCAATCGGCGTGATTGTCTCACTTAAGTTTAACATATATTGCACCGCCAAGATGTCGTTTGCGTTAATATTTGAAATTTGCGAAACCTCTTCAAGCGCCCGCATATAAGCTGTTGAATACGATTCGCCGTCCGTGAGTTTGGTTTCAAGTGCCGCCTTGAAATGCAAAGGCTCATTTTCAATGATGGTTTTTAACGTGGCAATTTCTTCGCAATTTTTTGTAACTCCAAACGATAAGTAGTCAATGTTTAATTTGTTTGCAATTTGAACTGCATTTTTTGCAAAATCATCCGCAGCGCAAACCGTGTACGCAGTCGGCAGGTAAATAACGGCATCGAAGCCGATGTTTATTGCCATCCGTGCGCGTGTTTGGTAGTCGTAAATTGCGGGAGTTCCGCGCTGAACGAAGTTTCCACTCATAATCGCAACTACATAGTCGCAGTTGGTTCGCTTTTTAGTTTCACTAATTAAGTGAGCGTGTCCACGGTGTGGGGGATTAAGTTCGCATATAATTCCTGAAATTTTCATAACATAAGCATATCATAAAACAACATATTTTGCAATATAATTTTATATGAAAACAAAATTTGCAGAAAAGCAACAAAGTATGTCGGCAGTTGGGGTCTTTTTGGTTTTCTTTGGAACCATCGTTGGCGCGGGATTTGCTTCGGGGCGCGAAGTGTATGTTTATTTTGCGCAATTCGGCATTTGGGGCATTCTGATGACGATTGTTAGTGGGATACTTTTTTATTGTCTTGGTTATGTATTTTTACAACTTGGCAAGCGCTGCAAAGTTGGATCGCTGGCTGACTTTTTTAAACTGATTTTTGGCAAATTCGCCCCGATAGTTGAAATTGTCGTTACCTTTTCGTACGTGATAGTGTTGGGTGCGATGTTCGCGGGGTTTGATAGTTTGCAAAACATTGTGTTTCAAGGGCTAGAATACCCGATTTTGTCCGTTGTGAGTGCAGTTTTGTGTGTGCTAACTGTTATTGGCGGGATTAGTAAAATTTCTAAACTGAACGGCGTATTGCTGCCGTTATTGCTCGTGTTTATGGGCGCAATTTTTATTTTTTCGCTTGTGGGGAAGCCGATTACGGGGGTTGTAAAACTTGAGAACGTCAATGTTTTAACTTTGGTCTATTCGTTTGTCAGTTGTCTGATTTTTGTGTGCAGCAATATGTTTTTGACAGGTTTTGTACTAATGAAAACGGGGGCAGGGACAACGACGCGCGTCGACAAGTTGGCGTCGCTAATGACGGGGGCTGTGCTGGTCGCAATTTCGCTGCTTGCTAGTGTTGCACTGATTTTAAATCCGCATTCTATACAGTACGATATGCCTTTTGTGTTTTTGGCGTTCAATATATCGGACGTTTTTGTAGTAATTTCTGTAGTGATTTTGTGGTTTGCAATTTTTACTACAGCCGTTGCGACGATGTTTACCGTTTCTTGGTGGTTAAAGGGTTACATAAACAACTTTTTACTTTCGACCGCAATTACGTGCGTGGTGGCGTTTTTACTAAGCAGGGTGGGTTTCAGCATAATCATTGACGTGTTTTATCCGCTGACGGGCGTTATGGATATAACATTTGTACTTTGCGCGCTGTTTTTGTTTTTCAAGACGGGTAAAAACGAAAAAAGTGGTGTAACCCATGCAAAGTGGTGTAAACACGCGAAAAAACGCAACTTTGAGTAGGACGGGCATAAAAGCTCACGTAGGGCAAAAAAGTTTTTCAACATCAAATAAATTTTTTGGGCAAACACTTGACATAATCGCGAAAATTGTATATAATATCACAAGTACCGCATGAGGAAGGCAGTTAAGTACGTTTGTCGCCTTGTTCAGCGAGTCTTATTTTAATAGGAGGGAACTAGAGATGTACGCAATAATTAGAACAGGTGGAAAGCAACTTAAAGTTGAAGAAAATCGTTATTATGATATTGAACTTTTGGATGCAAAAGTTGGCGATAAAGTTAAATTTGATGTATTGCTATTGAATGATGGCAAAAAATCCACTGTTGGAACACCAGTTGTTAAGGACGCAGTTGTTGAAGCTGAAGTTTTGGCTCACGGCAAAGGCGAAAAGCTTACAGTATTTACTTACAAGCCAAAGAAGAACGAAAGACGCAAAATGGGTCATCGTCAACCATTTACTAGAGTTAAGATTTTGTCAATCACAAAGTAGAGTTAGTAAATGACTAAAGTTGAAATTTATTTGGGGCAGGATAAGACGATTAGCAAAATTGCAGTCCGCGGGCACGCGAATTACGCCGAAAGCGGCAGCGATATTGTTTGCGCAGGGATTTCTACATTGCTAATGACGGGAGCGCTCGCTTCTAGGGAGTTGTTGAAAATCGACATTCTTAAAGAGTTTAGCGATGGGAAACTTGTGTTGCAAGTCCCCGAAGATGTTGTTGACGACAAATTGCAAGTTATTTTGCAAACTGTTGTTATTGGTTTAAGAGATATTGAAAGTGGATATCCGAAAAATATAAGTATAAAGGAGATATAAGATGTTTATTTGTTTACAGTTATTTGCATCTAAGAAAGGTGGAAGTAGTTCAAAGAACGGTAGAGACAGTGAATCAAAGCGTCTTGGTCTTAAAAAATCTGACGGGCAACAAGTGCTTGCTGGTAATATTATTGTACGCCAACGTGGAACAAAATTTGCGGCAGGTAACAATGTTGGGTTGGGAAGAGATTATACAATCTTCGCACTTATTGATGGTGTAGTTAGATTTGAGCATAAGACAAAAGACAAGATTCAAGTATCTGTCTATGCTAACTAATTGTAGTTATGTATATTAACTGCGACTTTGCAGAGTTTCATTTTTGAGACTTAGCGAGTCGCAGTTTTTTTGTACAACAAATTTAGTTGTTTGTTCCCCAAATTTGGTATAGAGTTAGATATTTGGTATAAAATTAGAAAAACCCCATAGGCCAGCCTATGGGGTCATTTGGTGGATAGGGATGGATTCGAACCATCGAAGTCAAAGACGGCAGATTTACAGTCTGCTCCCTTTAGCCACTCGGGAACCTATCCATTTGTTACTTTGGTATGATACCAAAAAAAAACATAATTGTCAACCATTTTTACACATTTTTTTTATATTTTAATGATTTTTCTTGTGTTTTATTAAAATAATCCGGTTTTATTTGTTGTTTGGGTTTTTATGGTGCGAATAAACGGGGCAGTGCGTATTTTTAGCATTTTACATTAAAAGTCAAAGAAAGTCAAATTTTTTATTTAAAATACTTGACATTTGAAATGTATTGGTATAAAATATATAGAAGTCAAAGAAGGTCAAAGTATTTTGGAGGGATTATGCAAACGATTAGCGACATAATCGAAAAGTTTTTGCTAGAGTCATTCAATGAGAGCGACGAAATCGAACTTTCAAGGAATGAGCTCGCCGATTATTTTAATTGCGTGCCAAGTCAAATTAACTATGTGTTGTCCACAAGGTTTACACTTGAAAAAGGGTATCTGATTGATAGTCAGCGCGGCGGGGGTGGTTACATTAAAATTCAAAGAATGGTCATTGACGATGATTACAAGAATTTTATTTTTGAGAGAATTGGCACAAGTATTGATTTTTCAACAGCGAGTGGAATTTTGCAAACGCTTTGCTCAAACGATGTTTTGTCTGACGAGCAGGAGGAGTGCATTAGGGTGGCAATATCTGATAAGTCGCTTAAAAATTCCTATGGAATAGAAAATGAGATTAGGGCAAAAATCCTTAAAAATACACTGGCCACTATATATAAAGGAAAATAAAAATAAGGAGAATATGTTATGTTTTATTCATTTAATCCAACTGAAAGTGTTAAGCAGGTTATAAAAAACGCGTCCGAATTTGCGTTGATGCACGGGCACGACCAAATTGGTTCGGAACATTTATTGTACGGCATTTTGTCGGTTTCCGATAGTATGGCGTCAAAACTTCTTAAAAAACTTGGCGTAGACAAGAATAATTACACTGAGATTTTTGAAGAAAAAATGTACAGCGGGATGTCATTTTCTGGGCAGTTTGAACCACAATTCACGCCGCGCGCGAAAGAAATTTTTAGAATTGCGCAAACTTTGTCGACGCAACTCAATCACGACTTTGTAGGAACGGAACACTTGTTGCTTGCAATCGTTATGTCTAGCGACTGCGTTGCAAACACGCTCTTAACTCGCGGATTTAGAGTTGAACTCAACTCATTGCGCGACCAACTGCTAGGCGTTTTGCGTGGCGGAAGTATCGTAGCAAATGAGGGGTACGAAAACATTGACAGCAACGCAAAACAAAGCAGTGCGCTCAAAAGTCCACTAGATGAGGACTTGCTTTCAATGGGAAGCGATATGACGCTAAAAGCAAAGCAGGGGCAAATTGACCCAGTTATCGGCAGAGAGGACGAAATAAACAAGATTATTGAGATTTTGTGCAGAAAAACCAAAAATAACCCCGTCTTGATTGGTGAGGCAGGGGTCGGTAAGTCTGCCGTTGTCGAAGGACTCGCGTTGGCAATAGTTAAAGGCGAAGTGCCTAGCATTTTGAAAGACAAGGTCATTTATTCGTTGCAAATTGGCGGACTAATGGCAGGAACAAAATATCGTGGCAGTATGGAAGAAAAACTCAAAAACGCCATCGAAAAAATTACCAACAACAAAAATATAATCGTTTTCATCGACGAAATTCACACTCTCGCACAAGCAGGCAGTGAGCAAGGCGAAATTAACCCCGCAGATATGCTTAAACCATACCTATCAAGGGGCGAGTTGCAAACCATCGGCGCGACAACAACCGATGAGTACCGCAAGTACATTGAAAAGGACAAGGCGCTAGAAAGACGTTTTCAACCAGTCGTAGTCGAAGCGCCGTCAGTTGAGCAAACCATCGCAATTTTGAGGGGCTTGAGGGATAGTTATGAGGCGTTCCACCAAGTTTCAATTTCAGACGAGGCAATTGAAGCGGCGGCAAACTTGTCGGATAGGTTTATTATGGATAGACAACTACCCGACAAGGCAATCGACTTAATTGACCAAGCGTGCAGCAAGGTTAGGGTCAACAACTCAATTGTTTCAAGCGATTTAAAGGCAAAAATGCAACAGATCAAGGAACTTGAAAACAATAAAAACGAGGCACTAATTCAGGAAAACTTTGAGCGCGCAGCAAAATTTCGCGACGCAATCCGCAAACTTACAGACGAAGTTGAAAAAATCAAGAAAGAAACCGACAGTCAGTACCAAAAAACTGCAAATACAATAACATCCGAGGATGTCGCAGAGATTGTTTCGCAATGGACAAAAATTCCAGTAACGAAACTGACTGAGACTGAAAAGGATAGGCTTTTGAGAATGGAGGACATCCTGCATAAGCGTGTTATTGGACAAAACGAGGCGGTTAGCGCCGTTTCAAGGGCAATTAAACGCGCGAGAGCGGGGCTTAAAGACCCTAAACGTCCAATCGGGTCGTTCTTATTCTTGGGACCAACAGGCGTCGGGAAAACCGAACTTAGCAAGGCACTCGCTGAGGCAATGTTTGATGACGAAAATCTTATTATAAGGCTCGATATGAGCGAGTATATGGAACAACACAGCGTCGCAAAACTAATCGGGTCTCCCCCTGGGTATGTAGGGCACGACGAAGGCGGACAACTTACCGAGGCAGTTCGCAGAAAGCCGTATTCAGTCGTTTTGTTTGACGAAATTGAAAAGGCGCACCCAGACGTGTTTAATATGTTGTTGCAAATTTTGGACGACGGCAGATTGACCGATTCAAAGGGGCGTGTTGTAAGTTTTAAAAACACAATTGTTATTATGACGAGCAACTGCGGAATTTCCGAGTTGAACGCTAAAAATAAAATGTTGACTTCAAACAACGCCGAGCCAATGACGTACGAGCAGTCAAAAGAGTTCTTGATGAGTTCGCTAAAATCGCACTTTAAGCCTGAGTTTTTGAACAGAATTGACGTTATAACAATTTTCCACTCACTTACCCAAGTTGAGTTGGCACAGGTCGCAAAAATTTTAATAAAACAACTTTGCAAAAAATTAAAAGAGCAAAACATTGAGTTAAAACTCACTGAGCGCGCTCTTAAATACTTAGTAGAAAAGGGGTACGACCAAGAATTTGGCGCACGTCCTTTAAGACGTGTTATTGAACACGAAATTGAGGACAAACTTGCTGAGTTGATTTTGGAAAATGACCTTAAATCAACCGACGGAGTTGTGGTTGACGTAGAAAATAACGAATTAAAACTAAAAATTAAATCCTCTGTGCAGCACAACAATGAATAAGGGGGTACGTTTATTAGGCTAGTATAGGTTATATAAGGGTACTATAAGTTATATTAGGTTTAGTATAAATTTAGCATAAATTATCAAAAAAAAGGACATACCAACTATTTTGGTATGTTTTTTTTTGCCGTGTTACTGCCGCGCTGCTTTAGCACAATAGGAGCATTTAGTGATAAAAACGGTTAATTTTGCTATTGGTTGTTTTGAAGTAATGGGTTAGTGTTGGGCGCTTTTGAGTTTCTTATTGTGATAGTGCTCTTGTTGTCCGTTTCACTGGTTTTTACTTCGTCAGCGTCGTTTGAGATTTTTTTGTAGTCAACATCAGGGTTGATTTTAGTTTCTGGAATTGGCATATTGTTGTCTGTGTTGACGGCTAAGTTTGTTCTAGAATTTCTAATGTTGCTTGAAGTATTTGAGTCTAACTTGTTAGTAAATCTAGCGTAAACTTCAGGTGTTGTGCCTTTGTTCGAGTTAGTTTGAGTAGTTGTTGAACTAACTGTTTTGTTTGTATTTGTATTGTTTGTGGCGTTTGTATTCAAATTTGCGCCTGTTTTGCTAGTACCATTTGTATTAGCGTTAGCATTTAAATTTGTGGTTGCACTTGAGTTTGTAGTGGTAACGCTTGTGCCCGAGTTAGTTGTACCATTTACGCTAGGCGTAGTAACCGTGTTGCTGGTAGTGCTTGATGTTTGGCTGCCGGCAACGGGCGTTACGGTTGTGTTTTGTCTAGTGATACTTCCGTTTGTAACACCGGAATTAGTTGTAGCGGTTCCGTTTGTAACACTTGGGTTTGTTGCAGTGTAACCCTGATTAGCAGGGGTAGAATTACTTGCGGTCGTTCTATTAACGCCGCCTTGTACGCCGCTAGCTACGCTGTTATTTTGTCTAGTAGAGTCATTGGTAACTACAGGCTTGCTGGCGTTATCTGAAACAATGGGTTTGCTGGCGTTATCAATAACTACTGGTTTATTGGTGTTGTCAATAACAACTGGTTTGTTCGCAGAATTATTTTGTGCATCCTTTAGAATTTGTGTTATCGTGTCAATACATGCGGTTGCTTGAGTCATAAGGTTTGAACGTTCTTCAAAAGTTTCAAAAATTTTCGCGAAACTGTTTGCAAAGTTAGTGTTGTTAAAAGTCATTTCAAGATTAAAACCGAAAGGGGACAACTCATTGCTGTTTAAAGTGTAGAGTTGTTGCGCGATGGAAAACAATCTGTCTGCCTGCGTGTCAAGTTGTTGTTTTTGTGTTTCAGTAAGCGTAATGTCGTTGTTTTGATTTTCGATTAAATCTAACGCCTTGTCAGTTGAATTTCTTAAATTGATAGAAATTTCCTTGATTGTAGCGTTGTTCCCACCGTTGTCCGCGTTGGCAATTTCCTTGATTTGGAACGCTAGGAACGCGATTTGGTTTTGGTTGTCTAAATCAAGTACATGATTGTAAGTCATTGTGTTTTGGCCATTTGCAAGCGTGTTTGTGCGCAAATTCCCATAACCATTAGTATTTGTGCGCGAATTTCCGTAATTGGTAGAATTAGCGTAACCTTGAGTGTTTGTGCGGGCTTTTTGTGTAGCCGAAGGGTTATTTTGAGGTAAACCGCTCCTATTTTGAGCGTTTGAGTCAAGTCTTGAAGTGCTGTAATTATCATTCAATCTGCGGTCAACGCCATTATTTATGTTGTCAAACCTGTCTATGTCTCGCATATTGAATTGACGATTAGTATTTGCATTATAGTTTTCGCTGCCTTTGTCGCGATTAATCGTCGCATTTGGTATTTCATTGTTTTGCGAAGCATAAGTTGAGGTGCGCGCGCCGTCGATAGTGTTGTTTTGTCCATTTAATTGTGCGTCGCTGCTGTAGCTTTGTGTCGCAAAAGTGTTGCGCTTTTGTGTCGTTGTGTTGTAGTTCGATGTTGTGATGTTGTGGTTAGGTGTTGTAGCATTGTAGTTTACGCCGCCGTTTTGTGTAGTTCTAGTTTGTAGGGTATCACTACCGCTTACGACATTATTATTGTTTGTCGCATTGAGGCGGGCAGGCGAACTATCGTTATTGTAGTTGCCGCGAACATTATTGCCATTGTAACTCCCATTGTAGTTATTTGTGTAAGTGTTTTGTCGGTATGTGTCAATGTTAGAGTACTTTGGCGTTGTTAACGGCTCCTTGTAGGTGTCGACGTTTGAGCGTCTGACATTTGTATTGTTGTAAGCCCCATTGGTAGAGTTTTGGTTAACTATGCCATTTTGCGTAACTCCGCCTACGCTTGTAGTGTTTCCGTCAACTCCGTTGTACATATTGCCATAAACATTGTTGTGCGCGTCAACGCAAGTTCCGTTCGCGCAGTTTGTGTTTAATGGGTTAGAAGTGGAATTGTTAGCAATGCCGTTGTTGATGGTGTAGTTTCTGTTTAAATCAGTGTTGTTTTGATTTAAATTAACATTTGTAGATGAGGTAGGGTTGTTTTGAGACACAAACTTCGCGTTCGTGTCGTTATCTCTTGCGACCGCCTCATTCGATGTTAACGAAACAGCTGTATCGCGACTGAAAATTGCGCCTGTTCCCGTTACTAAAGTTGTTACGCCTAGCACGCTGGCTAAGCAAATTGATATAAATTTTTTCATAATCTCCTCCAAAAAGTTTCTTTATTGTGTGTAGTTTTTTAAAAATTATCAAAAAAAAATTGAATTGCCAAATTTTTGCATTTTGCGTCTATATATGAAAAAACTGTTTAAAATTCTTAAATTTGGAAACAATTTATTCGTGAGGAATTATGAATAAAATTGAAAGAGATGAGCGTTATAACGCCTATGTAGAATCGAAAATACCCAAAACCCACTGCTTCCCGTCGCTATTTTACGCATTTGTAATAGGGGGGATTATCTGCATTTTAGGGCAGGCAATCAAGGATTCATTGCTTGCGACATTTGAAACGATGGCTCCGCAGGAAGCGTCAAACTGGGCGCTTATCGGATTGATTTTTCTTGCGTCGCTGTTGACTGCGCTAGGCGTTTTTGACGATATTGGTGCCATTGCAGGCGCGGGCACAATTGTACCTATAACTGGCTTTTCAAACTCAATAACCAGTCCTGCGTTGGAGTTTAAAAAGGAAGGCTTCATATTTGGAATGTGCGCAAAAATGTTTATCGTGGCAGGACCTGTTATTGTTAACGGCGTCGTAGCGAGTATTATAGTTGGCTTAATATATCTAATAATTGGAGCGTTTTAAGTATGGATAAAGGAAAGAACAATCAGACTGTATTCTTCAAAAATAGCCCTAAAATCATTTCAACATACTCAATAGCGGGGCCGAAAGAGGCAAAAAGTGTTTTTTCGCCGTATTTTGATTTTATGCTTGAGGACGATTTGTGGGGCGTGGAATCTTACGAAAAAACTGAGCGCAAAATGCTTGAGCATGTAGTTTTTAACGCTATTGAGCGGTCGGGAAAGAAACCATCTGAAATTGACGCGCTCATTTGCGGGGATTTGTTGAACCAAATCATAAGTTCAAGTTTTACAGCTAGAAAGTTTGACACAACCTACATTGGCTTGTTTGGGGCGTGCTCAACAATGGCTGAGTCGCTTGCGGTCGGTGCCTGCTTGGTTGATGGTGGCTATTTTGAAACGGTTGCTTGCGCAACTGCTAGCCACTTTTCGTCGGTTGAAAGGCAGTTCCGTTTTCCGCTTGAGCTTGGAACGCAACGCCCGCCAACTGCGCAGTGGACTGTTACGGGCGGCGGCTGCTCAGTTTTGTCGAAAAAGGGGCGCGGCGCAAAAATTACAATGGCAACTTTTGGAAAAGTTACCGACTTTGACGTGATTGACGCAAATAATATGGGCGCGGCAATGGCGCCCGCGGCGATGTCAACGTTACTTGCGCACTTTACAAACACGCAAACAACCCCCGACGATTACGACTTAATTGTAACGGGGGATTTGGGTAAACTAGGCAGCGAAATTCTAATTGACTTAATGGAATACAACGGCTACAAACTAGGTCAAAACTATATGGATTGCGGGCATTGCATTTTTACAAACGACCAACACACATTTATGGGCGGCTCGGGTTGTGGTTGCAGTGCACTGATTTTGAACTCATTTTTGATTAAGAAAATCCTTAGCGGAGAATATAAAAAGGTGTTATTTATGGCGACGGGTGCGCTTTTAAGTCCCACCTCAAGTTTTCAAGGAGAGTCTATCCCAGGGATTGCGCACGCGATTGTTTTGGAAAAGGATAAATAGGGCAGTGGAGGAGTAAAATGATTGATTTATTGTTATATTTAAAGGTGTTTTTGGTAGGCGGATTTATTTGTATGGTCGCTCAAATCCTCATAATCAAAACTAGGATGACCTCGGCGAGGATTTTGGTTTTGTTTGTTGTGCTTGGCGTGTTTTTTGAATCAATCGGCATTTACCAGCCGTTGATTGAGTTCGCCGACTGCGGCGCAACCATTCCAATAGTTGGTTTTGGTAAAGCGCTTGCTGAGGGGGCAATAATCGGCGCGCAGGAAAGCGGGTTAATTGGGGTTTTTACAGGCGGTTTAGAAAAAACGGCAGGGGGCATAGCTGCCGCGGTTGGGTTTGCGTACCTGTTCGCACTAATATTTGACGCCAAAACAAAAAGGAATATGTGAGAGTTAAAACTTGTGGAATAATCTGCAAGTTTTTTAATTTAAGTAACTGCAATTGGAAAAATAACGCATAAAGCGACATATATATACTATATGAAAAAAGCGCGCGCGGCTAAAAATCCCAATAAAAAACATAGAAAAATGAAAAGGTTGATAATATTTTTGTCAATAGTTCTCATTATTGCGGGGCTTATTATGTTTTACTTTGATAAGTACGTAAATCCAGTAATTTTGACGACAAGTGAAACAAAAATAAAAATGATGACCTCAAGGGCGGTAAACTCGGCAATTTCGGAGATTTTAAATAATAACAATATTTACGATGACCTTGTTACAATTTCTAAAGATGGGCAGGGGGACGTAACGCTTATACAGGCAAATGCAATTTCAATTAACCGCTTATCAAAAGATATTTCACGACTCGCGCTTGTCAAAATTGAATCAATCGGCGACCAAGGTATAAGTATCCCGCTTGGCTCTTTTACGGGTATGCCCATATTGATGGGGCGGGGACCGGAGGTATTAATTAAGATTGTCCCAATCGGAACGCTTGATTGCGTGTTTAAATCAGAGTTTATTTCTTCAGGGATAAACCAAACTGTTCATAGAATTTACTTGGAAGTTTCATCTGTTGTAAACTTAATTTTGCCAATATTCAACGACCCAGTTCAAACGTATACACAAGTGTTGATATGTGAAAGTGTTATTGTTGGGGAAGTGCCCGAGTTCTATTTTAACAATTCTATGGGATCTCTTCTTGACCTAGTTCCTGAAACGAAAAAATAGGTACAAGATATTTTAAAATACTAGATATGGCGTATTATATTAATAGAATACACTATATCTAGTATTATATTTTTGTTTTTTGAGCGAGATTAAAGCGGCAAAACTGCAAGGGAGCGTTGATGCCGCGTGGGACGTATGAAATCGCAAAACTTATTCAGGCGATAGGCGGGGATGTTATGCCCGCGTACGGCTTTAGCAACTTAGGCGACTTTGAGGCGACGCTTGGGTACGAGGATAAAGAGAAAAACGCTCAATACTTTAGTTTTATTGTTATCGTTTTTTCAGTATAAGGGTGTTTAAATTTTGCCATAAAACATCTTAAATAGTACACGCCATTACTATTTGTATTTGCGGTTGAATTGTACTTGTTGTCATTTACAAGTGGGTGTCCGATGTGGGCTAGGTGGCATCTAATTTGATTTGTCCTGCCGTAAACAAGGTTGCATTTTATTGTGGAGATGTTGTTTTTGTACTTTAGCCGTTTGTAGTAGGTTATCGCGGGTAGCCCGTCGTCGTGAACTATTCGCTTTTTTAGTTTCTCGTCGTCCATTATTGGGGCGTTCACGCACCCCTTTCGTTTGGTTTTTCCCTCAACTTTAGCGATGTACCATTTGCGGATGTTTCCTGCTGCATCCAACAAGTTTTCTGTTACAACATCCTTAGCGATTATAACTAACCCCGTTGTGTGTGCGTCTAGCCGATTGAGAGCTCGAAACACGAACTCTCCGTTGTAGTGGTTTAAAACGCGCCCAGCGAGCGAGTCCTCAAAGTTGTAACTTGGGATGGTTGGCAGATTGTTTGGTTTGTCAACTATTAGTATGTGTTCGTCCTCAAAAACGACGTCAATCGGCTTGTTGCTTAGCGGGATTGTTGATGATGGGGCTTTGTCTTTTGGGTTTAGACAAAGTGTTTTGTTCCTTTCTATTATGTCGGTCATTATAACATTTCTACCATCGACTTTCATAAGCCCGAGTTCTTGCCTAAGTTTGGTTATTGCGCGCGCTGACAATCCTTTTTGCTTTAACAAGTCCTTTACAGTGGTTGTTTTGTACTTGTTTTTTAAATAAATCATAGCTAAATTTTATAATAATTGATTTAACTTGTCAATAAAAATTGACATTTTGCGAAAAATATTATAAACTTACAGTTATAATTTTAAAACAAACGAGGGTACAATGATTTATTTTGATAATGCGTCAACGACAAAGATTTCTGAAAGGGCGCTTGCGGTTTACAACGAGGTTTCAAATGAGTGTTTTTTCAACGCATCTAGTCTGCATAAGGGTGGGGTTGCGGCTAAGCTAAAACTCGAAAATGCGCGCGAAATGATTATGGATTGCATAAACGCCCCAATCGGCGGTAAGGTGCTTTTTTGTTCTGGCGCGACGGAAGCCAACAATATGACGCTGTTTGGCTTGACTAAGAAAAACCAAAGAGTGCTCGTCTCTGTTGGGGAACACCCATCTATTTACAACACGGCGACGATGCTTGCTCAGCGCGGAGTAGAGGTTGACTTTGTGGGCTTAAGTGAGGATGGAACGGTTGATTTAGAGGATTACAAGAAAAAAGTTGCGAGTGGCAACTATGATTTGGTTTCAGTTATGTTCGCAAACAATGAAACGGGCGCAATTAATGATATTCGTTTGCTCTGCGAAATCGCAAAGCAGGCTAATCCGAGTTGCGTGTTCCATTCTGACTGTGTGCAGGCGTTTGGGAAAGTTAAGGTTGACGTTGAAAGTTTGGGTGTCGACAGCATTTCGCTTAGTGCGCACAAAATTAATGGACCCAAGGGTGTTGGAGCATTGTATATTAAAAAAGGTGTTAAGTTTGCACCTGTGGTTTACGGCGGCGGGCAAGAGGGGAACCTGAGAAGTGGAACGGAAAATCTGCCTGCGATTTGCGCGTTTGCTGAGGCGGCAAAAGAGCGTATAGAGATGCTTTATGACGATTATGCGGCAGTGTTACAATTAAAACAAGAAATCATTAAGGTGTTTGATGACAACAATTTTGAATACAAAATCAATGGGAGTGCCAACAACTCTCCTTATATACTCTCAGTTTCACTGGCAGGCGTAAAAGGAGAAGTTTTGGTTCACAAACTTGAAATCGACGACATTTATATTGGGACTGGCTCGGCGTGCTCTTCAAAAACGTCTGACAACCGTATATTGACCGCGATGAAAAAGAGTAAAAATGAAATTTTAGGCAACATTAGGCTTAGTTTTTCTGCGAGCAACACTATTGACCAAGCGCGACATGTAGCGAAAAAAGTTGTTGAGTACGCAACATATCTTAGACAAATGTAGGCAAATGATAAAAAGAGGGATAAAATGAGTAGAGTTATTATATTAAGGTATTCAGAAATTCACTTAAAAGGCTCAAACAGGGGCTTTTTTGAGCGTTTTTTGATGGATAACACACAAAAAGCAATCGCGGGTATTAACGCAAAAGTTGAAAAGGGCGGCGCAAGGTACATTGTTAGCGAGTATGCGCCCGAGGACGAGGGCAAACTCGTTTCGCGTTTAACCAAGGTTTTTGGCTTTAACTGGCTCTCCATTGCGGAAAGCGTTGAAAATGACGCCGAGAAAATACTTGAACGCGCAAAAGAGATTAAGCTGTCAAACTGTTCCTTTAGGGTTACAACGCGTCGCGCAGATAAAAACTTCCCGCACCATTCGGCGCAGTTTTCCGCAATGGTTGGGGAAGTTATATTGAATAACAACGACAACCTTAAGGTCGACTTGGAGCATTTTGATAAAGAAGTAAAGGTTGATATACGCGAAAATGGGCAAACCTTTATTTATCTTGACAGCGTAAAGTGTGCTGGCGGAATGCCAACGGGTTGCGCAGGTAAAGCAATTTGCCTTTTGTCGGGCGGGATTGATAGCCCTGTTGCGATTTATAAAATTGCTAGACGTGGGGCAAAAATTTTTGCGGTTCACTTCCACAGTTATCCATACACTAGCGAAAGAGCGAAATTAAAGGTTATTGAACTGGCAAAAATTTTGTCGCAGTATTGCGGTAAAATTAAACTTTCGTTTGTGAGTTTTACTAAAGTTCAAGAAGAAATACACCGAAAATGTAACCCTGATTATATGATTACGATTATGCGTCGCATTATGATGCGCGTTACCGAGAGGTTGGCAATTAAAAATAAGTGTAAGGTAATTGTTACGGGGGAAAGTTTGGGGCAGGTCGCTAGCCAAACAATGGAGGGGATAACTTCCTCTAACTCCGTTGTTAAGATGCCAGTTTTGCGTCCGCTCATTGGAGATGATAAGGATGACATTATTGAGGTCGCAAATAAAATTGGCACTTTTGAAACCTCAATTTTGCCATACGAGGATTGCTGCACGGTTTTTCTTCCTAAAAATCCGATAATTAAACCAAGTTTGTTGCGCGTTGAAGAAGAGGAAGCAAAAATTGACGTTGATGCGCTTGTTAACGAGTGTTTGCACAATTATGAAACAATTATTATAGAATAAGCAAAATGTAAAAAGCACGACTTTATTTTGGGTTGCAAAACGAAGTCGTGTTTTTTGATTAAAATGGCAAAGTGGTTGCCCCTATATATAAGGATAAGGCATTGCGCAACTCGCTATTATAGGTAAATCTATATTTATATAATAACTTTGGGAAAAGAACACCGTATATAGTATAGTATAGTATAGTATAGGGATAGGTTACCTTATGTGCGACAAAATTACGTATATTATATGAACATAAAATTGCATAATTTGCGCGCAAAAATTTTGGGTATTTTGTAAGAGGTATCCTTTATTATAGAAAAGATGTGCGCAGTTCTTTGAGCACTTTGTTTTCAATTCGCGAAACTTGGACTTGAGAAACTCCCAGTTCCTCGGCTATTTCCATTTGAGTGCGGTCTTTGAAGTAGCGCAGTATGATAATTTTTCGTTCCTTTGGTGGCAAACTATTAATTAAGTCCTTTAGCAACATTTTCTCCAGCCTTGCATCAGTGCTGTCGCCCTCGTTTGTCAATTTTTCTGCAAGGGTTTGCGAGTCGTCTGAGTCGTTGCTGTCGTATATTGAAACGGGCAGGCGAGTGGAGTCTAGGGCAAAAACGACGTCTTGGGTGTCAATAGAAAAAGCCTTCGCTATTTCATCGACGGTTGGAGACGTGGAGTGTATGCTGTTGTAGTTTTCAACAAATTTTTTAATTTGCGACGCTAAATGTTTGACAGAGCGCGAAACTTTTATATATCCCTCGTCGCGAAGAAAACGTTTGACTTCTCCAAGTATCATTGGCACGGCATAGGTTGAAAACTTGACGTTGTAACTCACGTCGAATTTGTTTATGGCTTTTGCAAAGCCCACGCACCCGAGTTGGAACAAGTCCTCATATTCAATGCCTTTCATTTTGTAGTGTTTGATTACGCACTTGACGAGCGGGGCATTTTCGGTTATGAGGGTGTTTTTTGCGTCTTCATCTCCGTTTTTTGCTAGAGCTATGAGTCGCAACGTTTCTTCGTGGTCAATCATTTGCCACCATTTTGCACTGGTCGGAAATTGTGAGTTTCTTTGTCATTTTAATCGTCAAGCCGTGCGAATTGTTGTTTTTTACTTCAAGCGTGTCCATAAAACTTTCCATAACCGTGAAGCCCATACCGCTGCGCTCTTCGTTGGGTTTTGTTGTGTAAAATGGCTCGCGAGCCCGCTCAAGGTTACATATCCCAATACCAAAATCAATAACGCTAATTTCGGCGACATTGTTTTTTAAGCACACGTGAATTTTTATGTCGCCAACTTTGTCAGGGTAGGCGTGCACGACGCAGTTGGTTACTGCTTCCGAAACCGCTGTTTTTATGTCGATGATGTCCTCAAGTAGGGGGTTAACTTGCGCACAGAAGGCCGCAACAGTGCTGCGCGCAAACGCCTCATTTTCTGATATTGCTTTTATGTGTAATGTCATTTCGTTTTTCATAATTTCCTCGCTTAACTTATTTTGGGCATTATTTCGTAAAGTCCCGTCATTTGAAATATTTTTTCTATGTGTTTGTTTGGATTGCAAATGAAGATTGGTACATTGTTTGCTTTCATTTTTTTGTATCTTCCTATTAATACACCTATTCCTGTGCTGTCCATAAATTCAAGTTCAGATAGGTCTATAACAACTTGCTGTGCAACTGTCGTTTCTAAAAGGGCGTCAAGCTCACTTCGCGTGAAACCCGCGCACATTTCGTCAAGTTCGCCAGATAGGCTAATGTACAGAGTGTTGTTGTATAGTCTGTTTTTAATTTGCATTTTGTCCTCCGAAGTACAGCGTACCATATTCTTGCACGCGGTTACTCGCAGGATTTGTCGAATTATTGTAAGTGTTGTCAAAACGAAGGTAGGCCAGAGAATGACAGGCATTTAATCGTTGAAAAGGTGGCTTAAGTTCATAAGAAGGTGGCTATAAGACATTTTTTTAGTTAAAAAAGCGGGAAAAAACTTAAATATTTATAATTTTTTTAATTTTTTTTGAAAAACTATTGAAAAACAGTTGACAAATTTCAAAAAAAACAATATAATAAACAAAGTTCAACAATGTTGGGCTAAATTTCCATAAAAAACATAATTTTTGGATGAATTCTAAATTTTTTAATAAAAAAACAAAAAACTTTAAAAAAAATAAAAAAAGTTGTTAAAATCCGTTGACATTTGTTAAAAAATTTAGTATATTATAAAAGTCAGCCAATCGAGACGGGGTGTAGCGCAGTTGGTAGCGCACGTGGTTTGGGACCATGGGGCCGGGAGTTCGAGTCTCTCCACCCCGACCATATGGATCTTTAGCTCAGTTGGTTAGAGCAACCGGCTCATAACCGGTCGGTCCGGGGTTCAAGTCCCTGAAGATCCACCATATTGATTGGCAGAAATGGCCTGGTAGTTCAGTTGGTTAGAACGCTAGCCTGTCACGCTAGAGGTCGAGAGTTCGAGTCTCTTCCAGGTCGCCATTTTTTTATTTTACTAGTTTTCAAACTAGATGCCTCGATAGCTCAGCCGGTAGAGCAGAAGACTGAAAATCTTCGTGTCGGTGGTTCAAGTCCGCCTCGAGGCACCATTGTTTTTGAAATGTGCTAGCATAGCTCAATTGGCAGAGCAGCTGACTTGTAATCAGCAGGTTGTAGGTTCAATTCCTATTGCTAGCCCCATAATGAGAAA
>CAZSGM010000008.1:0-51862 GCA_964606505.1 uncultured Lachnospiraceae bacterium
CTATAATCAATTAAAATCCTCCACAAAAACCACTCGCAACTTACCAACCATTTGCGTCCCATTCATCTGCGTTATATGAAAAAAGCCCGCGCATTGCAACAAAGTTTGCTGCTCGCGCGAACTTTATATGAATTCACTAACTACAGTATACCTTAATTTTCATCGAATTAGATAATCTTATTTAAAAGTGAAAATTTGATACTTTAATAACAATCGTCGATGTTGGCGAGTTTCCTCGCGGCGCACATAGGAAACTTTAATTTTTATGAAATCGGAAACTTAACCTTTTTCAACTTTTGCAAACGCAACTAAGTTAAACACAAGAGTGCTACGCGTGTAGTTGCCTATAATAGACAAGTTTTTCTACTTTGTCGCTCGGTAAGGCGATGTCCTCGTTTTGAAACTGCAGTTCGTCCACATTGACGGAAAGTTGTTTTGCGATGTCCCAATAGGTTTTCCCCTTTTGGACGAGGTAAATGCTTAGCGCGTTGGCGTTTGGTGTTTTCTCCTCGCCGATTTCAATGTCTCTAACAATGTCTACGCTTTGGTTGCGGATTGCGCTAACATTGAATTGGAGTTCGGCAATTATGTCAAGTTCTTGCGAGCGCTTAATGCGGACGTCGATACTCACTGGGCTTGCCTTGCCAAGCAACACATCATCAGCTTGCAAGTTTCCCATCTGCAGTTTGGTTGCAAACGGGATTTCAGCGACTATTGAGGAGTTTCCGTTAAGTTCGGTTTCCCTGTCGTAACTTTGGAAAACTATGTTACAATACGCAACGCCCTCGACTAACACCCACTCGCCATCTGCGATAAGTTTCGTCAAGTCAATATTGTTTATATTATAAGAATAAACCTTTTCAATTGTTTGTGTATCCTTTTCAAGCGTAACATTAGTATCTATTTTTTCGGTGTTATGGACGTTCCCGACAACGCTAATCACGCCCTGCGGCGCTCGTTCAATGCTTATCTCGTTTGTTGTGCTGTAGGCGTCGGACAAACTGCGGATAGATTTTGAGCCGACCGCAACATACTGCACTGACATCGGGTAATCGATGTGAACGAGCATATTCCCCTCGACATCCTCGCAAACAACTTGCAACTTGTCGCTCATAATCGAAATGTTTGCAAACACCGTGCAATCATCATCAAGGCTCGCGCCATCAAATGTTTGTTTAAAGTCGTATGCGATAACTCTATTTGCAAGAGTATGGTTGTCGTCTAGCGTTTCGTAGACGAGCGTGTTAACAATGGTTGCGTCGACAACCACTTGCCCGTTGCTTACGGTTGTGTTATTTAGCGCAACACTTGTTCCGCAATCAAGCACGCGGGCGACGTTTTTGCCGAGTTCAAGTTCAAAGCTCTCGCCAAAACTCTCGGTTTGCACACAGAGGAGTGTTGAAACGGCGACCTCGTCCGAAAGTACGCACAAGTCGTCGCTGTCGCACTCCGCGTATTGAGTTTCGCACTCGCTAAAGACGCAAATCTCGTAATGCAAAAGAATTGTCGCTTTAATTTCGTCAGAATTGTTAGTTTTAAACTCCAAATCTGATAGAGTTACGCTGCCTAGACAGGAGAGTTTGCCCAAGCCGTCCGCGGTTTCCACTATGTCCGCGAAGTTGCACTTGTTGTCGATTACGCAGTTGTTGCCGTCGTTGTCCTCGTACAAAACTTTGGTGTATACGACACCTTCGACTTTAATGAACTTGCCTTCCACGTCGCATTTCTCGAGCACGGGAGTCGATGTTACTGCCAAAATTATTTTGGAGTTGGGCGCGATTATTGTGCATTCAAGTTGTTTTTGCTTGCGGATAACGCTCGCTTGGTTGAGAGTGCTGCACACATTGATGTCTGGTTTGTTTGTCATTATATTCCTCCGAATTTATATTAACTTATGATTTAACTCCCTCTTTTATGACAAAGTAACCGCTGTTGCGGCTGAGTTTGGCGGGCGACGCGGCTCCTTTGTGGTAAAACGGCGGCTTCTTGCGACGCAAACCTGCACAGTGGAGAAAACTAAATGTTCCGCAACTCGAACTTCTTTAAATATTGTAATAACTCAACCATTTTAAATATTTTTCCAGCATTATTATAATATACTCCTCATTGCCCCCACCTATTAAACTATTGAGCCACCTATTAAAAAGTTTGCGCGACAACAATAGCAAACGCTTGTTATAACGCCACACTGTTTAAAAAATACTTTTTGGGCAACAATCCTTTTGAGGTGTAAATTATGATAAGCCGTAACAACAACTTAAAAATCGAAGAAATAAAACAAGAAATTGAAAAACTTAAAGGGCAAAAGGTCAACCTACTCGTCAACCAAGGGCGCAAAAAGTTTAGTAACTTTGAGGGCATTATTGAAAACGCATACAAATCAATTTTTGTGGTGCGGCTGCAGTCGTGTTGCGAGAAACCAATCAGCCCTGCGCGGGAGTTGCAAACTTACAGTTACATTGACATCCTTTGCGGGAATGTTGACATTGACGCGACAAGTTTTTCTAAGCGCGCGGCGAGGTAACACATTTTGCGTGCGACAAGCGAGATAATTTTACCCACCGCCTGCTAATTATGCACAGCATAAGAGTTTTGCGTCACGCAAGAAGTGCACGCCGCGCGGTAATTACGTGCCACATAATGGGCGCAAACCTTTTTTAGTGTGGATATTAAAAAACACCTCATTTGAAGTTCTCCGCGTGGAGTTCACTTCAACTTCATGAGACGTTTTCTTTTATATCGCTAAAAATATTTATTTAAGTTGCGCGCGCAAAATTTTCCGCATTTTACCATTGTAGCAAACCTATATTAATGATACCTTTGTTAAATAGCGCGCACAATAAGTTATTCAATTTTTGCGTTATTCCTTTATATATTATATAGAATAAGGAAACGAATGTGCATTACAAAGGGGGCTGCACTTTTGTTAATTTTTACGCAATTATTTGTCTCAAGGCGTCAAAATAGGTTGTTTTCTTAACTTCGTTTTCGGTTATGATTTTAATTTCCTTAATTACGACGCCGTCTTTCATTACATACGCAACACCGATTTGCTCTCCTTTTGCTAGTGGCGCGCTCAGATTTTCGCCGATTTCAATTTTTGTAGTAATGTTGTTTTGCTCCCCTTTCTTGGTTACGCAACTAAACCCCTCGCTGATTACGGGCTGAATTTGTTTGATTTTTGATTTGGAAACGCCGACCGCGTCAAGTTGTTGCCCGCCTTCAAATATGGTTTTGTTTTCGTAGTTTGCAAACGCCCAGTCGAGCAAACTTGCACTCTCGCTAAATCGTTTTGCGCCACTTTCCGCGCCGATAACGACGGAGATAACTCTAAAGTCGTTTTTCTTTGCGCTAGAAGCAATACAGTAGCCAGCCTCTTTGGTTGAGCCAGTTTTACCCGCATCGCAACCACTATAGTAACGGATTAGTTTGTTTGTGTTTGTTAGTCCTGTAACTCTCCCTGACGGATGAACCAAATCCTCCATCCAGATTGTGCTGTAACTATAATAAAGCTTGTGCGTAAGCACTTCCCTAAGCAAAACCGCTACATCCCTTGCGCAGGAGTAACCGTCAACTGCAGGCAGCCCCGTTGCGTTCGCGTAGTGGGTCATTGTCATCCCAAGTTCGGCGGCGCGGGCGTTCATTTTGTCGACAAAACTTTGTTCGCTGCCTGAAATAGCTTCCGCAAGGGCAACACTTGCGTCATTTGCGGATGCAACTATTGCGCTTTTTAGCAACTGTTCGACCGTGTACTCACTGCCCGCATCCAAAAACACTTGGCTTCCGCCCATCCCCGCGGAGTTTTTTGAAACGCAAATTTTTTGGTCAAGTGAAAGCGCGCCGCTGTCGATGTTTTCAAGCGTCAAAAGCACTGTCATAAGTTTAACCATACTTGCGATTGGAAGTTTTCGCGTTTCACCCTTTGAAATCAAAACCTCCCCGCTGCCCGCGTCAGCGACAACTACCGACTTTGCGGTAAGCGAGTCGACGAGTTCGTGCGCCGAAACACTGGCAAAAACTGGGATATGCGACAAAAACATATGGACACCCAAAATCATTGTTGCAACAGTTATTAAAAGTTTTTTCATATTTTTTCGCTCCTAAATCAAAATTTGTTGATAATGTCCTTAATTTTATCTGTTATTCTGTCCGACTCAACATCCTCCATTGTAAGTATGTCCGTTTCAAACATAAGTTTGTCGCCGACATACACTCGCGCTGTACCTACTTTGGTTTCCGCTTTAATTGGCGCGGTCAAAACATTTGGCAGGTCGTAATCAACAGAAATTTTATCCTTTTCAATATTTGTAAGCGGATATTTGTAACCCTGCGGGTTGTAGACGCGAACTTTGTTTTTCTCGCCATTCTCAACATTTATACTACAAATATAATTATACGGCGCAAGCAAGGTGGCGTTTTCGTACTCAGCAAACGCGCAATTCAATAGTTCAGCACTTTCTTCAAACATTGGTCCGCAATTCAAAACGACACAGACGACCGGCATATTGTCGCGTTTGGCTGCCGAAACGAGGCATCTGCCCGCCCCTTTTGTAAAACCTGTTTTCACACCGACGCAACCCTCAAGCGAGTTGAGTAGTCGATTTTTGTTGACAAGGTAACGTGTGCCCGTTTCGCCGCCGCTAATTTTTATGTTTTTTGTAGAAACAATTTCTGCAAAGGTTTTGTTTTGCAGTGCCTTTGTTGTAATGAGCGCCAAATCGTAGGCAGTTGTGTAATGGTTGTCGGCGTCAAGCCCGTGAGGGTTTACAAAGTGGCTGTTTGTTGCGCCGCACTCTAGCGCAGTTTGGTTCATCATTTCGGCAAATTCCTCGATTGAGTTTGCGCAGTGCAAAGCAAGCGCAACGCTGGCGTCGTTCCCGCTTCGCAACATCAGCCCGTACAGAAGTTCGCGAGCGGTCAAAACTTCACCTCGCTTTAAATATATTGACGTCCCTTCAATGCCGATTGCTTTATCGTCGACTTTAAAAGGCTCGTCGAGGTTTTGGCAGTTTTTAATTACTGTGTACGCGGTTACAATTTTGGTTGTGCTTGCCATTTTTAGTTTTTCGTCCATATTCTTGCTATACAAAACACGTCCGCTTGTCATCTCAAGCACTGCCATCCCGCGAGCAGTTGTTGTGTGCGCAGAAACGTTTTGAACGCTGCAGGTTGACGTTATGCCTGATAATAGGCAAACCATCAACGCGAGCGCAATCAACGCTTTCGATAATTTTTTCATCATTTGTCGTTTTCTCGCTCCTTATCGTTTTTGTCGTCCTTTGCCGGTTGCTTGGTTGCTTGTGTTTTTAGGTACGTCTTTGCTAAATCGGAAACAAGTTCTGCCAGTTTCTTATAGGTTGGCTCCTCTTGAATGCTTACGAGTTGGAACTCGCCGTTCTTGCCCACCAAAAAACCAATGGGTTTCACAGAAAAGCCCGCTCCTGACCCGCCCGAAAACGGATAGACGCTGCGCTTGCGTTGGTTGCACGGCGCAGTGTATTCGCCGCCGCCTGCAACAAAGCCGACCGAAACTTTTGTTATTGGAATGATTACGCTCCCATCCTCAAGTCCGACAGGCTCGCCCATAACCGTATCGACGTCGATTATGTTTTTTAGGTTGCCCATTGATTGTTCCAAAATTTTTGAAACGGGGTCGTCATAATTTTGCTCGTCTTTCATAATTCCTCCTGCTATTTTTCTTATTTTGTCTCAAAAATCTAAAATTATAGCAAAAATTTGCATTTTTTGTTCATTTTTTTATAAAATTAAGAAACAATATTTATTTTTGCCTCCTGCTTGAGTTGCGCATTAGACATTTCTTTCAGATGTTTGCGCGTTTTTAGCAGCGATTTACAAAAGCAAAAAACTGCGTCGAAGAGCGTTACTGAGAATGTTATTTGCGTACATATAACCAGTTTGTTTTGACAAAAAAGCGTTTCGTTGTCGACCGCGTGTTGCGAGCCGCGCTTTCGCGAAAACACCTGCGCGAAGATTAGATCAATTAAAAATAAAACCGTTCCTGACATTATAGCGGTTTGCATTGCGTCATCTTTTTTGCCGACTTCCGCGCAGATGTAGGTTTCGCAAAGAATGGTTTTTCTAACTAACGCGTTTACAAAGTAGTTGATAAAAATCAAACTTTTATCTTCAGCAGTCAGTTCAATTATTTTTTCTTTATTGCGCTTATTTTTAGACGTGATTTCGCCGTCGGAAATTGAAAACTTTTCTTGAGTGAGGCTAAAGGCAAACATCTTCACCGCCATTGCGCCGCGGTTTTGCAGCAGACTAATGTAAAACAAAAAGGTAACCCTTAGCGGAACAAATAAAACAAATATTACTAAAGCAACAACTATTTCAAATACCATAACTATATTTTAAATAAAACAACAAAAATTATACGCAGCACTCGTTTTCACATTTAAACTTTTAAAATGATTTCCAAAAACGTTGAAAAAACGACAAATTTATGTTATAATACGCAAAAGGAATAAAATGAACAATATTAAAGTAACTGTTTTAGGGAGCGGAAGCAAAGGCAACTGCACATTAGTTGAAACGAGCAACACGAAGTTGTTGATTGACTGCGGTTTTTCTGCGCGCGAAACTGTTAGGCGACTTGAACTCGCGGGAGTTGCACCTAATGAAATCAATGGGATTTTGCTGACGCACGAACACAAGGACCACACTGCGGGTGTTGAAAATTTTGTGAAAAAGTTTAACGTGCCTGTGTTTGGAAATGAAATTTCACTTACCGAATACGAGCGCACCCTCTCTTCGTCCAATGTACAACTCAATGATTTCAAAACATCTGATTTCTATTTTCGTGAACTTACAATCGCACCGTTTGATGTTTCGCACGACTCCAAACACTGCAATGGTTATTCCATTTATTGCGAGGGCGACAAGTTTAGCTTGGCAACCGACTTAGGGTATGTCGACGAAAATATTTTGAATAACTTAAGAGGTAGTTCAATCATTGTTCTCGAATCAAATCACGAGCCAGACTATCTAATGGCAAACCCTAATTACCCAAGCGTTTTGAAAGAACGTATCGCAGGCAGACGCGGACATCTTTCAAACCAAGATTGCGCAAAAGCAATTCTCGACCTCGCGCAATTTGGGACAACTAACTTTATACTCGCACATCTAAGCCAAGAAAATAACACCCCCGAAAAAGCAATGCAGATTACCTGCAACACCCTCAAGGCAAACGGCGCAGATGTTGGCAGCGAAATTAAAATTGATATTGCAAGTCAAACGCTTATTACAAAACCAACATTAATTTGAATATTTATTAATTAAGATTATGATTAATTGCATTTTTGCGGTTATCTTGCAGTTTTTAGCGGTTATGCCGCTATTTTTTGCAAGATAACTACATATTTTAACAACTATCCTGCTAAATTCCGCATAAATATGTGCAATTAATATTTAATTTAAACACAAAAAAATAATGAATTATTATTAAAAAATACATAATTCATTCATTGCTTTTGCGATAGTTTTTGCGATAAAAAAACGCTTCTAAATGAAGTGTTTTTTATTCTATAAATAATACTTGTATAAAAATGTTTAGTTAATAAATACTTAGTTAAAAAATATTGGGTTAATAACAAAAAAAACTAAGTAATTCAAATGTTTGAATTGCTTAGTTTTAAAAATTATCTAATCCACAAAATGGTCTAATTATTATTAAAATTTTTTAGTTGCTCTACCCCAATATTTGTCATTGAGTTTTTTAACCCCGTTAATTGTTACTATTTTTTTGTTTGTACTCTTCAATAACTTGGTGGTAAGTTTCAAGTAATTTATCAGTACATTGCGCCCAGTTTATATAAAGCGTTTCCCCTGCGTTTTTGCCGACCACGTCAAGGCGCGCCCTATCTGCGACCGCGCGCATAATCGTTTCCGCATAACTATCAACATTGTTTTCACACAAGTAACCATTCTCGCCGTCAACAATTTCGCACGCCGCGCACGAGTCTTTTACAAACACGCCCGCCGTGTCGTAACCCGCCGCTTCAACCTTAACCAATCCGAAGTTGTCGTACAGTGATGGGAACAACAATAAATTCGCGCGCGAGTTAATGAGCGGCAACTTCTCGCGCTCCAAGAAGCCTGTGAATATAACCTCTTTATCGGTAAACCCCAACTTCTCCGCGTACTTCTTCGTGCTTTCCAAATCGGCGCCCTTACCTACAATGTAAAACTTGAACTTAACCCCCTTATCCTTAACAACCTTAAGTGCGTCAAGTGTAAATTCAATCCTCTTAAGTTTCATAACGCGCCCAACATACAAAAACACGAGTTCGTCTTTATCAAGGTTAAAAACCTCATTAGCCTTTGTTTTGTACTCTTCAATTTCTTCGCGCGCCGCCCGCTGCAGTTCCGTTCCATAAGGCAAGTAAACAATGTCGCCCTTATAACCAAACGAGCGCGCCTGCTCTGCAACCTTGTCGCTGCACACAAAAATTTTATCAAACTTATTGTATCTGCGTCCTAAATGCTTAACAACCAGTTCCGCCATCCATTTAATTTTGAAAACCTTTTGGAAAATCGGTCTAAAATTCGTGTGAAACGTTGCAACGCAAGGAATATTTTTCTTTTTTGCAGTTTTTAATGCAAATTTCGCCATATTAAACGGAGAATGGACATGAATAATGTCGTATTCATTGCCATGTATGCCTTTCCTAAACTTACCATCCAAATGAGGTAAACAATAGTAATCTCTCACAAATGGCACATACATACTTCTGCACCTAACAATTTTGTAAGGATACTTAGAATCGTCCGCCCTTTTATGTTTAGGCACCATTGCCGTGAGGTTGCACTTGTTGTTTAAATTCACACAATAATTGTGCATACATTGTATAACCCCATCAACATCTGGCAAGTACGCATCCATACCCATTAACACATTCAATTGACTGTTGTCGTCGTTCATATTATCCCTCATACGCTATTAAAACAAAAACGCGCAAGTGAAAATTTTGCGCGTTACAAATATAATCTAAAGTATTTTCATTCATTGACACAACTAAAAGTTTAAAAGGTCAAGATATGTTTCTTTATTTGCAGCCGCCATAAATAGGTATAGACGCGGACCATCATCTCTGCCAAATAACAAGTTATACATATTCTTAAAGTTAACTTTTTGGCGTTCAATGTTTTCCTTTTTAGTTAAGTTTTCGTCATTGATAATGTCATACAAGTATCTTTGAATTTCACTCTCAGTGAAATCGTTTTCAGCCACAAAATCGTGAAGTTTTTTAATAACAGCCTTTTCTTCGTCGCCCATCGCGTTAAAGTACTCAACATTCTTTCCCTCGAGCAAGTCGTACTTCTTCTCTGGATTGTAAGTTTCAATCCAGTTCTTAACCTTTGCTACCCTATCATAACTTGACTCGCCGAACTCGACGCCTGCCTTTGCAAGCGCACCCTCCAACGCTTCCAAGTTAAAGTCAACAATAGGCGCAACGCTAGAAATAATCCCAAAACCTGTCTTTTCCTTAATTTGCTCGTCTCCAAACAAGAGCGCGATAAGTTCCTTTTCAAAATCGTTTAATTCGCCCTTATTTGCTTTAGCAAGCAATTTGTCATACTCAGAATAGTGTCTCAAAACTGTGTCATTAAACGCGAACTCAAACGCCTCTTCTGGCCTATATTTAGCAAACAACCACTTAATGATTTCAGGTTCGTAAATCTCAAGCAATTTTGCAGGCGTAATATTGTTCCCCGACGAACTGTGCATATTGCCAAGCCCCTGTATTCCCAACCAGCCGTAGCCTTGGAATATAGGCGCCTGTCCACCAAAAATTTCCTTAACAATAACCTTTGCGACATCGTAACTACCATTCGGCGTAGCGTGGTCAATACCACCAGGTTCAAAGTCAACACCTTCATAAACCCAACGCATTGGCCAGTCGATTTTCCAAGAGAGTTTAATGTTGTGATACTCTTTTACGTTTACGCGGTGCTCGCATTGGCAGTTGTCGCAATAGTAAACCAAATCCCCCGTCTCTTCGTCGTAACTAACGACCTTAGTCAAGTCCTTCTTACAACCCTCGCAGTACACAGATATAGGATAATAGTTTTCCCTGTCGTCCTCGTTTGCGTCCTGAGTCTTGAAAGTCATCAAAATATCATAAATTTCTTTACGTTTTTTTAACGCGAGCATAATTTGTTCAGTATACTTCCCCGACGTATAATACTCAGTTTGTCTCCTAATGTCAAGTTCAATACCAAAAACTTTTAGCGACTCTTCAAACTCGTGCTCAAAGTGCATTCCGTACGAAACATCTGTTTTAAACGGGTCATCAATAAATGTGTAAGGAAGCCCGATGTTTTTCTCAAAGCCATCAACATCCTTTGAAATGTTGGACGGAACCTTTCTCAACCTGTCGAAATCGTCCCAGCTGAGTAAAAGTTTTGCTTTCTTACCCCTAATAGCGAGTGCCTTAGCAACAAACAAACTTGTTGCGACGTCTCTAAAGTTTCCAATATGCACCGAACCAGATGGACTAACCCCGCACGCGCAAATGTAAACATCCTTATTTGGTTTTTCAGCAATTAACCTGTCAGCAATTTCAAAAGCCCAATGAGCCATAACATCCTCCTAAAAAAAATGGTGACCCATCCGAGGCTCGAACTCGGGACAACTTGATTAAAAGTCAAGTGCTCTGCCAACTGAGCTAATGAGTCATATCCATAACTAAGCAGAATTATAACAAATTATGTCTAAAAATGCAACCCTTTGAGACTAAGTTTTTTGTTTTTTGCACATTTAGTTGTTTTTAGAACCATTTACTTGCTAACTTTTCACTTTTTTAACACCATTTTGTTTTAATTTATTAATAATTTGCATAAATTATGTCTATATATTACAGCAATCACAAATGCATTCTGATAAAAATACTACGCTAGCACAGCTTATGCAATTACGACAGCGGCAAAAATCATACAATTGCAGCAACAAAAATCACATAAAAAAGATTGACAAACAATCTCTGTTTGTGCTATTTTAAATAATGAAAAACATTATAACAGTTAGGAGAAGTTATGAATAAGTTTATGAAGATTGCCATTGACGAGGCAAGAAGTGGGATACAACAAGGGCACGGCGGCCCCTTTGGCGCAGTGATCGTTAAAGACGGCGAAATTGTCAGCTGCGGGCACAATAGGGTTGTTGTCGACAACGACCCCACCTGCCACGGCGAAATTGACGCAATACGAAAGGCAGCAAAAAAGTTGGGAACATTTAATTTGCACGGCTGCGAAATCTACACCACGGGCTACCCCTGCCCAATGTGTTTTTGCGCCATACTTTGGGCAAACATCGACAAAGTTTACTATGGCTGCAACACGACTGACACCGAAATAATAGGTTTCCGCGACAAAACTTTTGAAGAAAGCATCCCTCAAAAGAAAATCGACATTTGCACCGAACTCGACAGACAAGATTGCTTGGCATTGTATGAAGAATACAATAACATCCTCGACAAAACACACTATTAATAAAACACCCCATTAATGACTCGCATTAATGGGGCGTTTTTATTATACCTTACACTTAAAACCGCAGCCCTTACTTCAATAACCAATCAACAATATATTCGACTTCAACCCCGTCGTAATTCCCAACGGAAAACTTGTCTAGCGTCAAAATTGTTTTTTTGTAGTTATCTCTTATCAATCGCAATGGCGAAACCTCTCTTTCAAAGGTTGCGCTGTCGCTCACATTTGCAGATACTTGATAATATTCGATTTCCCCATTCTTTTGAACGACAAAAGCCACCTCTTTCATTCCAAGTTTGCCAATATTAATAAAGTCAATAGTTTTCGCTCTCCAGAGCGAAAACTATGTAAAATTAAGCACTTTTCGCTGTAGAGAGCGAAAAAGTTTAAAAAATAAGAGTTTTCGCTCTGCGGGCGAAAACTCTCGCCCCACTCAAAAACTCTTATTCTTATTTTTGTGCTTAATTCGTTCTGCACTTTTAAACTTTAGTTTTGCACTTTTCAACATTTTCATTCCTAATTTCTCTATTAGTTAGCACCTTATTCATATTAGATATGAAAAGTGGTTAACTAAACAGGATTAGAAATCTTTCGCATAATAGCGCATCTACTTATTGCTGTCTTGAGTGTTATTTTCAATTATTGTTCGGTAAATAAATACATCGTAAGACTGTCTTGTGTCTGTATCCGCAGGCGCACTTGTAAACACGTACCTGTCGCCATCTTTAACAAGGCGGAGTCTGCCGTTTGTATTTTCACTGTATCTTGAATGAATAGTTACTGCGCCATTTGCGGCAAATGTAGTACTCATTCCATATCCAGTTTTGTCGCCATATTCTCTACATATTTTACCATCGCTTATACGCGTATGTCCTGTTCTATAAATATATGGAGAACCGAACATTGTCCCATCGGCAGTAGTGTTTGAAGAACGCTCAACATATGAACCGTAATAACCCGTCAAGAATTCCGTATATCCAGAATTGTCAGTAGTAAGATATCTCATATTTACAAAGGCAAAATCATTCCCTGCACCAATAACGGCATTGCCGTTTGCGTCTACTGTTACTTCTCTCGCTTCAGCTTCGTAGTTACCAGCCCCAATACTTGGCATTTGCATTACAAAATACTTGCCATCAGCATAACCAATGATTGTGTTGTAATACAACTCAAAGTTAATCCAAGTTGAACCCTCGTTCGTCTTGAACTCCCCACTCGTTGTTATTTTCTTGTAAACTTGCGTTGAAATTGTTGAATCTTGCGTAATAACAGTCTCTCCGTTATATGAAAGTTCAAATCTATATGAACCCGCCTTTATTGGCCCGCCAAACTCGTTTCCAACCTTAAACGGCATTTTTGATGGCCCAAATTTTTTAACCACTGTGCCGTTGATAGTTATATCAACGCCCGTCGTGTCAACTTGCATATTTGTTGTTTTATCAATCCACTTGTAAGAAATCTTATCCCAAATCTTTGAATTAGTTCCAAACTCATACAAAGGTACGCCATTAAACTTTACGTCTCTCAAAGAAATAAATGTTGCCTTTCCATTAAATTCGTGGTCAAGGTATGAATACGCCCTATTAAACGTGAACTGCGCGTTTTCTGGGTTAACAACAATTATTTTAATTTCTGTTTTAATACTTGTGTTGTACTTGTATGTGTATGTGATTGTGTATGTGCCCACGGTATCAAAATCAACAGCGCTGTCGTCTATTGTGTAATGTTCTGCAGAAAGCGTTCTATAAACGCCAGCAACGCCTTTCTCTTTCACTGTAAAATTCCTATAATCTATCGCAGTATCGCCAATTGCAAAGGCAACTTGCCCGTTTACAAATCCCGCATTTAAAAGCGTGTCGGAGTCAATTTCTATATATTTTACCTTTTCTCTAAAATATGCCTCTACATACTTACTTTCATTGAGCGTTACTTCTATTTTCTTTTCTAGGGTCATAAAAGTAGAAGTGTCTCCCGTAAGGTCGTACCAGCCCATAAATTCATAATATTCAGTATCTCTGACGGTCAAACTTATGGTTTCGCCAGCCTTAACATACATGGTTTGATGCCCCCAAATGTGGGCGTTTCCAAAATCGTCAACCAAATCCAACTCTCCAATAGCCCCAGCGCTATACGCAAAAGTTATTGAACTTGCTTCATATTTACCGTGCAAAGTAACATCGCTATCAGGCATTTCAAAGCAATAAACAAAGTTCTTTGAAACCAATTCCTCATTTTCGTCGTACCAACCAGTGAACGCATATCCAGTTCTAGTCTCCGCGGTAAGCGTTACAGGTCTACCTACTGGAAGAGTCGCCTCAAGGCTTTTCCACGAGTATACATTATCATAATAGAATACTAAATTGTCGTCGCTAGTTGTAACATTAAGTGTGTGCCCACTTCCTACAACTTGAACCTTAAGCGACGCCTTTATGTTTGCGTTGTATTTGTAAGAATAAGTGATTGTGTAAGTGCCAACTTTTGAGTAATCAAGTCCCCCATCATCCACAATAATGTTGCTGCTAAAATCTGACAACCCGCTTGCTTGGTAACCATAATTTTTTGCCCAACCATTTCCAAGTGTGCCCATAACCTCTACGTTTTGTGGTGCAGGCACAGCTGTGCTGTCTTTTGCAACAAGAGTTACCACAGGCTCCCCATTCCTATACGTGAAACCAGATTTATCCGCTATAAGTTTCAACTTAACCGCATCCGTCTTGTACGCAAACAACGCGCAAACGTTGAGATTTTTATTGATTGTAAAAGTATAAACAGATTCGCTTGAAATAAAAGTTTCTTCTGTTGCTTCCTCGCGTTCAGTTGCCTCATACCAACCAACAAAGTAATAATCAGTAGTGCTGCATAGCGCTTCAACAGTGTACTTTGTTCCTGCAGCGAGGCTTATTCTACTGTCACTTATATATTCCCCATTGCTATCATTAATATAGCCACCCTCTTGACTATATGAGGGAGAAACAATCCTTTTCGCAACTGGACAGAATGTGTACTTTACTTCCCCGCCTTCACTGCCGCCGCTACCGCTGCCAGTCCCGCTTTCGCCTCCGCTTTCATCGCCAGCTGGTAAAATTTTCTTTACAAACACAAACTTTGAAAAACTATCCGTTTCAAAAATTGCCTTGCCATTTTTGTATGTGATTGACAATCTTTCAATGCTGCCGTCGTCTTTAATGTGCAAAACATCATAGTCTGTTAAATCTTCGCTCACAGGAATTGTTACCTTAACTTTGCCATTCGGTTGAACTTTTACTCCGTCTTTTAAAACGGAAACTTCAAACACGTAAACAGGCTTGGTTTTGTCATAACTCTGTTCTTCGATTGCGGAAATTGCTTGCCCGTAACCCTCGCTCTCGCTATCCATTAAACTCGTCTCCAAAGTGCAGCCCTCTTCAAAACCGCCGCCCTCAACGACAGCCCCACTCTCGCTTGTTAGTTTGCTAGAACCGCCAAGCCCACAGGCTGACAAGCCAAAACAAGACACGACCGCTATTAGCGCAAGAAACGCTATTAATAAGGTCGTCCTTTTTATTGAACAAGATTTCATAACTACTCTCCTTAAATATAAAATAGGCATACGCCCAAGCAAAAGTATTATAGCACAAAAACATAGTTATTGCAACTTATATAATACTTCAGTGAAAATTATAATAAATTTCTAACCCTTAGCACCCCGCCATTTTTTAATCCCAACAATCTATTATGCGCAACAAATTTAGTATTAACAAAAAAGGCAGCAACTCTCGTCGCCGCCTCTTTATGTTGTCTATTATTTTTACTAATCAAAGCACGTTTTACTCAAAATTGAGTATCATTCTCCACCCGAGGTCGTCTCCCAAGCGGTTGGAACACCTTCAACATAATGCCAGTAATTACCAGTCGTCGTTGGCTCGTTTTCGCTGTAGTAATATCTGGTTGCATTAATTATTTCGCTGTTACCAGAAACAGCTATTGTAATTGCTTCCCATTCAGATTGCGTTCCAACATAATAGACAGTCGTTAACTTTTCGCAACTATCAAACGCGTATTTAATTATTTCCGTTAGTTCAATAGGAATTTCAACTGAAACTATATCTCCGCAAAATTCAAATGCAGCATCCCCTATTGATGTGATATTGCTTGGAATTTTTAAATGTGCAACTCCAGTTAAATTAGCAAATGCACTATTCCCAATTTTTGTAACTTTTTCGCTATCCGTTGGAATATTTGAATAATCTAAACCTATTATTATTTGTTTGTTTACAATATCAATTAAACAATTATTTATCATTTGAAAATTAGTACTTTCACTATTAACAGTTATAGCATTTAGATTTTCACAAAACACAAACGGATTATCGCCAATGGCTTCAACACTTGCAGGAATATTTACGCTTGTCAATCCTGTGAACGAAAAAGCAAGCGTTCCAATTTCTTTTAATCCATTTGGAAGTGTAATATTTGTAAGCGTTGAGCAAACCGCAAAAGCACAAGTATCTATTTTTGTGATAGTACTTGAGAAAATCACACTTGTTAAACTTATGCAGCCAGAAAAGGCGTATTCCTCAATCGTTTCCATATTATCTAAAAAAGTAATACTCAAAAGCGTTGTTTCCGCACTTGTTGTACTTGTCGCTTGAAAAGCATCTTTTGCAACGCTTTTTACTGGATGCTCTCCATTTGTCCCATCGTTATAAGTGGCTGGTATTTTGATATGCTTTGCCGTCGCAGTGCCAAGTCCTGCAACTTCATAATATGACACCTCTTCAGTTGCTCCCGCAACAAATGAATAAGCAAGGTTTTGCGTTTCTTCTACATAATCACATGTGCATTTACCGTCAACAAATGCGTGCACTTCAGAAGTTGTGATTGCGTGACAAACTGAACAATCTTGCCAGTGGCTTGTGTCATTGTTTTTGTATACATATGAATGAGCAATATGTGCCGGCCAAGCAGTTGGAACCCCGTCTACATATCTCCAAGCGTTCACACTTAATTCTTGTGGCATATTTTCGCTGTAATAATAAATGGTTGCAGAATCCAAACTATTATTATAGTAACTACCAATATGTTGTATTTGTGCCCAATCTGTAGCATCTCCGCCATAATAGATAGTTGTCATAGCTGTACAATTATCAAATGCGCTTCTATAAATAGTAGTTACAGATTCTGGAATTACAATTTTTGTTAATGCTATGCAATAACTAAACAAATACTCCCTTATTTCTGATAACCCGTTGGGCAATTCAACAGATGTCAAAAAACTAACATAGAATGCATGACCTTCGATTGTTGTAATATTATTCGGAATTTTCAGAGTCGTTTCTGTAATCACTCCAAATGCGTATTCCCCAATTGTTGTTACTATTTCGCTATTTGAAGGAATATTTGAAAAAGTTAACCCTGTAACTATTTTTTTGTTTGCTCTATCAATTAAATAATTATTTAAAACATAATAATTTTCGTTTTCATTATCAACGGTTATAGTGGTTAAATTTTCGCAGCCCATAAATGGGTTTCCACCAAGAATTTCAACGCTCGCAGGAATATTTACGCTTGTCAAGCCGGAAAATGCAAAGGCAGTTTCTTCTATTTCTTTCAAGCCTTCTGGAAAAGCTATGCTTGTAAGTTTAGGTGTATTACCAAAAGCCCCAATTTTCTTCACAACGCCGCAAAATGTAACGCTCTCCAAATTCTCACATCCATAGAAGCCATCTGCAACTTCAATATCCCCCGCGAATGTAACGCTTACCATTGTTGTTTCATTAGTAAAAGCATGCCCGATTACTTCCAAAACTGGACGTACGCCATTCGTTCCATCGTTATAGGTCGTCGGAATTTTAACGTGTTTTACTGGCGTTTCCCCATCCTTATACCCCATTACTCTATAGAATGGCGTTTCTACTGTTTCGCCTGAAATAAACTCATACTTAAGGCCTTGCGTTACTTCAACAAAATCGCACACAGTACATTTGCCACTTTCAAAAATATGAGGTTCAGCAGCTGTAATTGTATGGCAAACCGAACAATCTTGCCAGTGGTTATTGTCATCACTTTGATAAGTTGTGCCATAATTATGAGTTGTTGTCCTTGTTGCCCCGCAAACATTACAATCTGTATCGCAGGCATTGTCGTATGCGTGGCTTGCCTTATCTTTTACGCTATCGCAACCTGTGCACTTGTGCCAGTGGTCGCTCTCGTTGGTCGACCAAGTTTCGCTATATGTATGAGTATGCGCGTCGCCTCTTGGTAGAACAACAACAGATACACAAACCGCTACTGCCAACAAAAGAACCAATATTAGCAACAGCCACCAAGGCGATTTTTTCTTTTTCTTTTCCTTGGATTTCTTTAGGACGACTTCCGAAACTTGTGCTTCAGTTGCTTTTGCTGGTGTTTCAACTTTCTTTGCTTGTGTTTCAGTTTTTTGCGTTTTCACCGCACTTGTCTTTACTTTCGGCGCGGTTTTTGTTGCCTGCGATGTTGTTTTAGTTGTTGCAGGCGTCCTTTTTGTTGTTGTGGTTGCGCGCCTTTTCTTTTCTTCGCCCGCGAGATTGATGGTAAGATTGATATTCATACCATCATTTGGATTGTTCCCCGCTTGGCTTGGAAGTAAAATTGAAACAGGTTTACCATTTACGTTAACCTCTTTTTCAATAACTGTTTCATCCTTTTTTGCTGGTTTGCTAGCCGTTTTTGTTGCTAAGCCCGATGTTGGTTTTTCAGGCTTTGTAGTTGCACCTGCTACACGTTTTGCAGTTTTCGCGGCAGTAGAGGTTGTTGACTTGCCTATTTTTGCGGCGGAAACCATTGAGGCTTTAGGCATTTTAGCGGCAACGGCTGCCTTTGTAGGTTCGGCTGCCTTAGCAGGTTTTGCGCTGGTAGTTTTCGTAGACTTTGCAGCTGTAGTCGCTTTCGCTGCGGTAGATGTTTTTGCAGCAGCGTTTTTTGCTGCCGTAGTTTTTGAAGCTCCTGCCGCTTTTGTTGTTTTAGTAGTGGTAGAAGTTGTTTTGTTCGCCGCTTTTACAGACGCGCCCGCCGTTTTGGTAGCGCCCGCAGTTCTCTTGGCTGCTGTACTTGTCGTTTCGTCAGGTGTGTCCGCGGTTTTCTTAGCGGCTGCACTTGAATTACTTGATTTCTTTGTAGTTTTTTCGCTAGTATCTGTTGTCTTAGGAGCCATTGTTTCGCCGAGGTTTACTAATTCCCACGCGTTTTTAGTGATATTTTCGTCATTTCCACTCATAAATCGACACCACCTTATGCCTTAAATATAGCACAATCATAAAAAAAATACAAATAAATAAGTGTTTTTTATAAAAAATATTACACCCCCATCTTGCCGCGTCTAACCTAAATAGTAATGCTATTTTGATTGTAGCAAAATTTAATGTTGCTTTAGTATCCTCAATTTTTCCACTTTTTATGCCCATTTTTCAATTTTTCGCCCTCGCTCCCTATCCAAAATGGTTTGCACCCCCACTTCCAAAAAAAACGCCCTTTCGCCTCTTCAAAGCCAAAACACTTACATCATCAAAAAACGCAATATTAATTAATTGCAGCTAAAGTACCCCTTAATAAAAACAAACCGCAACACACGACATAAAAAATCTGCTTAATATGCCATATATTGCGGTTTCAAATTTTGGCGGAGATGGTGAGATTCGAACTCACGTGCCGATTTCTCGACTAACGCATTTCGAGTGCGCCCCGTTATAACCACTTCGATACATCTCCATTTACATTGTTTAAATTATCATAGTAGGTTATTTTTGCTTGTTTTGCATAGTTACACTGTGCAAAATCAATCAGTTGCAAAACTTTTCGCATTTTAAAGCACTGCACAACATCATTTTGCACAAGCCAAAAGTTTTACTTAATTAGTATACACCATTTAGTTGAAAAAATCAACAATTTTAACCGATTTGTTTTTAGATTGAGCATTTTTGTGTTATAATTTTGTTATGGAAAACAATTTACAGCCGCTTGGAGCACACTTGGTTCAACAATTTGAGGATATTTTTAACCACATTACCGACCCTGAAACGATTGTAGTAGTTTCAACTGCCCCTGCCCCTAGGACGGCACTTGGGGAAGTTTTTGGCGAGCAAGGCAACGCGCAGGGCAAAATTGTCGCATTTTTGAAGTCTATCGGCGTTGACTACGTATTTGACACAACATTTGGCGCAGACCTAACCACAATTTGCGAAGCGCGCGAGTTGCTTGCAAGGCTCGAAAACCCAGCACAACTCCCGCTACTAAACAGTTGCTGCCCTGCATTTGTGAAATTTATTGAAAACTTTTACCCTCAGCTAAAGAGCAACCTCAGCACGACATTGACGCCAATTGCGAATATGGGCGCCTACATAAAACACGTGTTTGCGCGCGAAATTAAGGTCAGCGCAAAAAACATATACCACATCGCGCTAACCCCCTGCGTCGCGAAGAAACTCGAAATTAAAAAACAAAACTACACGCTAAAAAATTGCGAACACAACACTTTCTCGGCTCCAAACAACCCCCTCTCTCAAAGCACACTTGCAATGCTCAAAGCAATCCGCAAAAACTACGGCATCGACCCCGCCGCGCCGTTTAACGCGTTGCAAAGCCCCCAAACTCCAACCTACCTAACTGACGTGGTTATCACAACAAACGAACTTGCGACGCTCATCAAACTTAGCGGACAAAACTATCTAGACATCACGCCACGCGAGTGCGATAAAATTTGCGGGAACGCAATCCAGTTCGGACACTCCGGCGGGGTTGTCAAATCAGTCGTCGAATGTGCATACTTTTTGTTGAACAACGCCCTTCCACCTAAAAATTTTGTAAACTTTGAAAAACAAAACCCATTTTTATATGTTGCAAACATAGAACTCGGAAAACACAAAATAAAAATTGCAAAAATCGACGGACTAAAAAATTGGGAACAGTTTGTTTCGGAAAACAACCTGCGGGAATTCGCCTTTATAGAGGTTATGATGTGTGCGGGCGGCTGCTTGGGCGGGACTGGGCAACCTAAACCCGCAGACTTGGACGCGCGCAAAGCAATTTTACTGCAATCACAAAAGCACAATTCCGCGCAAAACGCCTATGCCAATCAGTTGATAAGTGATTTCCCTAACTTATTTATTAATGAATAATTGTTTGAAACGTATCAACGCGCAATCTAACTACACTCGGCAAAACGCAAACCAAAGTTTGGCAAATTGGCACAAAAAGTTGCCTTTTTGATAAATTTATGCCTTAAATATCAACATTTATATACTTTTTTGATAAATAATCGAAAAAATTATGCGTGATAACACGTCATTTTATTTGACTTATTTGGTCAAAAATTATATAATACACTAGAAAATTAGTCATAGCCCCCTTTGGAGTTTAATGCCTTATTTTCAAATACTTCAAGGAGGGTTTCTCATGGAAGGCGAATTTCAAGACGAAACTATAGTTTGTGCAGACTGTGGCAAAGAATTTGTTTTTACAGCAAATGAACAAGCGTTCTATAAAGAAAAAGGATTGATGAACAAACCTAAAAGATGTGTAGAATGCCGTCGCAAAAGAAAGCAAAACGCTAACAACAGTCCTAAAAGAGAATTTTAGGTAAAGTTGCAATTTTGCAACAAATCTAGCACTTATGTGTGTTAAATTGCCCGTTTAAGGGCAATTTAACACATTAAAAAATCCCACAGCAACTATTACTGTGGGATTTTTTTTGATTGCACAAGAAATGTTTCGCAAAAAAAATTAATCCGCTAAATGCCGCATTGCCAGCAAATACTACGCTTGCTGGCAAACGCTATGTTACAAACACAACAGCAGCAGTAGGCGCATGTAACAAAAAATCACAAGCGGCGCAAAACAGCATAACAACAAAGGCACGCAGACAAATACTATTGTATTATCAAAGTAGCGCGAAATAAATAAATGAATAAATAAACTAATTAACACAATAAGTAGAAAATAATCATTAAATTGCAAAATGCACACAAAAACATCAAAAATGGTGTTTATTTTTTTATATTTTGGCAAAAAATAAATTTAGGTGATTATATGTTTAATTTTATTGTTTTATTAGTTGTTATATTTGGGTCGATAAACTGGTTTGCAATTGGAGTTTTTCAGTTCGACCTAATCGCGGGAATTTTCGGCTCGCAATCGGAGTTTTTTAGCCGTTTTATTTACACTTTGGTTGGTCTCGCGGGACTGTGGACGCTCTCAGTTGTATTTTTTAAGCGCGGTTCAATCGTTTATTTTACAAAGAAGCCTAAACTTAAAAAACAACAAGCAGGCGCGGACCCCGCTACCCCAACTTCCGCAACTCAAGGTTTTACTTCGCAGCCAACGCACAATGCGTTGCACGAGGTAAACCCTATTAACACCAGCGGAACGCTTGTTTCGGAACGGACACTTGAAAAAGAGCGGGTGTATGACATCCCGCCCATTCGCCCCGCCAAGCCGAGCCGTCCCAAAATAAAGAAACAGTCCTCACCGCCTGACCAGCCAAAAATATAATGGTTAACTTTTAAAATTTCAAAAAAGCAAAACAATTTGCGCGACACAATCATTGCGCCGCTATGAATGATTCCCCAGTTATGCTGTTATCCAACTTTCTGCGCCAATTTTTGAGAACTTGACAGGGTAAACCTTCCCAGAAAGTTTTTGCATAGCGTCAATGAGTTTTTGCCTATTCATTGGGTTGCAATACAACATTAGGAAGCCACCACCGCCTGCGCCCGAAACTTTTACCGCTTCCGCGCCGTTCTCCATTGCGTAATTAATTGTTTGCTCCAATTCAACATTAGAAATAATTGACGATGTGCGCTTTTTGTTTTCCCAGCCTTCACGCAACAAGTCCGCAAAGCCGTTCACGTCGCCGGTAATGACCTTATCTTTCATTTCGTACGCGTAAACTTTTAGGTTGTGCATAGCGTCAAGCGTTTTTTCGTTGTTAGATTTGGTGTTTTTAATCTGTTCGTCAATGATTTTTGCCGAACTTCTGCTTTTGCCACTGTAATAAAGCAGCAGCGAGCACTCAAGTTCGTTGATAATGTCCTTGTTTATTCGCAAAGGATTAACTATTGTTGTTTTGTCAGTTTTGAACTCCATTAGGTTAAAACCCCCAAAAACTGCCGAGTACTGGTCTTGCTTGCCGCCCGACAACTTCAAGTCGTTGCGCTCAATTTCGTATGCAAGTTTCGCCTTTGTGTAATCGTCAAGCCCAAGCCCCAACCACCTGTTGTATGCTTCCAAAATCGCAACAACCATAGTTGAGGAAGTTCCCAGCCCTGAGCCAACAGGCGCGTCGTTACTTGTGCTCATTATAAAAGATAGTGGCTTCCCGTTGTTGAAATCCCTGACAATGCGGTTGTAAATCCCCTTATGTAAAATCAAATTATCGTCAGTTATTTCAAAGTGGTCGACGCACTCGATGTCGATTGAGTTGTTGTTGTCGTACGCGTCGATTTTTATTCTTCCGTTATCCGTTGGAATAATACTGCAATACGCGTACATCCCAATTGTTGCGTTAAAAACTGCCCCTCCATAAATATCACTGTAACTAGGCAGGTCTGTTCCACCGCCTGCCAAACCAATGCGCAATGGCGCTCTACTTCTAATTTGCATTAAGTCCTCCAAAAAATATTATGATTAACATCAAACAGTCTTATTATATCACATATTTTTGCATATCCAATCATTATTAAAAAACTTTTTTCGCAAAAACGAAAATAAAACCGCACTTTCGCCTCAAAAATTTAAATATGCAACCGTTTTCTTTGAAAATCAATTAAATGCAATACCCTTTTACAAAAAACAATCAGCTTCAAATTGCTTTCCACAAATCCCCCAACTTTAGTTATTATCAAAAAAAATGGGCAATAACAAATTTTGACAGCAACTATTTACTCAGTAAATTTGCTGGTTTAATACTTGCGTCAACAAAAAGTTGCATAATTATTAGAACAAAAAATGTTAGAATGAAAATAAAAAACTCCCAATGTCGGCGGCACTTAAATTTCCCCAGCCACCTCAACGCGGAAGTTTTAAATTTGCATATTTTATTGAGTTTTACTAAAAATTGCGTGTTTTATAACTAAAATCACGCAATTTTTGGTTTATTATATATTTTCGTCAACATTTTTATCGGTTGTTTTCGCGTCTTTTTCTTGTGTGTTTTCCACTTCATTAGGCGCAACTTCGTCTTGAGAAGACTGCTCAGCAATATTGAGTTCAACTTCTCTTTCGTTTTCAACTTTCTCATTACTTACTTGGATTGCCTCGCCGTCGACCATAACAACGCCGTCAACAACCTCAACACCCTCGCCGCGTCTTTGTTTCTCAACTTCTTCAGATGTGTAATATCCTTGCGAACCGAGTTTGTAGAACTCAAGCCCCGCGAACATAATCGCCCCAACAACGCCAAGATAGAAGCCTATACCTGCAGTATTTGCCATTACTACAATATCACCATCGCTTTCAAATCCAACTTTTTTAAGTACCACATATTCAATAACAAACAAAACTGCGATAAATATTCCTAATCCAATGTTAATACTTGACAAAACCGCATTGTTTCTAAACAGCATATTAACAATAATTATGTACAAGCCACAAATCGCTGTTCCTATTCCACACAAAACGAGAGTCCAGTTTGCGCCAGTTCCCCTCCACATTTGCGCGTATGTTGTTCCGTTTCCACTACCGTCAACATATCTAGCCAATACAAAGGAAAGCAAGAGGCACACCCCCGCTAAGATTGTAACCCAGAAGTCGACTCTTTCATAACATTTTGCCCAGTCTTTCTTATCTCTCAAGAAAAACATATTTTTTAAAGTGCTATACTTTTGCATAAAAAATCTCCTTGATGTTATTATAACAAATAAAACCCCATTTTCAAAATGTTTTAACCCCCTTATTTTGCGCTGTTGTACTTTACTTCACAACATTTATCAAAAAAACTCTTAATTTTGAGAAATTAAGAGTTTTTTATTAACTTATAACGTATTTTATGAATTATTTTCACTATTTTGACAGTTTTAGTTTTGCCGCGCACAATCGCGTAATTTACTAAAACTCAAAATCGTCGTCATTGTAACGATGAAATCGTCTATTGTACAAATGCCAGTTGTCATCGTTTTCAAGTTTGCTCGGCATTTTTGACTTGTTTTCCTTTTTTGCAGCCTTTTGCTTGTCGCGAAGTTTGTCGTTTTTACAAGTTTCGTGTTTCTCGTCGTCCTCACTTGCCTTAGCAAAAAAGTTTCTTTTAATCATAGCCTCTCCCAAATGCTTCGCGGCGGTCAGTCCGCATCAATGCGCTACTGCACATTAAAATTTACAATTCAATTTCGTCTTGGTTTTCTTTTTGTCTTTGTTTTTGCTCAATTGCTGCCCAAAGGTCATTGTTGAAAGTGAAATCCCCAGTTAAATAGTTGTGATACGACTCTATTTCAAGCCCCTTATATCCATTAATTTCCCTCGCGTGCAACAAGTTAATTGTGCTATCATAGAACTCGCTTTCAAAAATGGTATCCTTTTCGTTTGTGCTACGCAAAGGCATAACTGCAATAAGTGTTCCGTAACCCTCTTTGCAAGCGTCAAGCGCTGACAATCTTTTTGCCTTAGCAATTGTTAAGTCGTACAAACCAACTGCGTAATAGTTATTCAACTCGTCTTTGCCAACCAACTTAACAAAGCCAACAGGTTGCATTTTGATTGACTTGTAGCGTTTAAAAATTCTATCCCTCACCATTTTGTAGTCAACATCAAATTCATCGCGCACCCCCTCAAGTATTTCGCTACTACATTTTAGCGCATTCTCCGCAAATTCAATGCCATCGCCGTAAGCGTCAACCCCGCGGCGGCAATGAATTGTATCCATTATAAGGTTTTCCTTATCAAAAACCACGTGGTTGTTGAGCATTCTCAAAGTTTTAATATCCATACAACTCTCCTTTATGGCTAAATTGTACCACACAATTGGCGATATGTCAATACCCAACCAAACTTTTACCCTGCGTTTTCTATCTAAAATTGTCGTTTTCAACATCCCTTATATTTTACCCCCCCAACTTTTAGACTCGCACGCAACTACCCAGCTTATTACACCCGTCAACTTTTAGCAATTGTCGTACATTATTTTATTCCAGCACTCACAAAAAAGTAAAAAACAACACATCTTATAACTTAAGATATGCTGTTTTTATGATTATCCCTATTATATTTAATAAAGGCATTCTATCCTTATTTTGATAATATCATTTTACAATTTAAGATTTTATACATTAATCATTCACGCATTCTCGTTGCCGATTAATAATTATCGTCGTCCTCGTCCTCATTTTGAGTCCCAAGATCGTCGCTGTCCTCGTCAATATCAAGGTCAAGGTCGTCAACGCTTAATTTTTTGTTTAAAAACTCGTTTTCCTCGCTCAATCCCTCGTCAAGCCCCGCGTCCTCTTGCATTTCAACATCGTCAACAATCTCGCGTTCGTCTGCGTTGCCTTCCTCGCGTTTCCCGTCGTTTTCGTCAAGTGCCTCAAACTCACACTCAACGTGCTCCTCTTCGTCGCCACCCTTGATTGTTACAGCAACACTGACAACTTTGTTTGCCTTGCGAATATTCATAATGCGCACGCCGTAAGTCATTCTGCCCACAACATTAATTTGCTCGGCGTGAATACGTATAACCGTGCCGTTAATTGTTACAAGCATAACGTCGTTATCTTCGGTAACCTTTTTCATACAAACAAGTTTGCCCGTCTTAGTGCTAAACTTACCCGCTCTAACACCTTGACCACCGCGCGTCGTCCTACGGATTTCCGAAACCTTGAGTCGCTTGCCGATACCAAGTTCCGAAACAACAATAACCATATCGTCCTCGGAAACAACAGTCATATCAACAACCTTTGCACCCTCTTGCAATCTCATTGCGCGCACACCCCTCGCGCCTCTACCCATTTCTCTTACATTTGCCTCATTGAAACGGATACAACGCCCGCTATCGCTAGCAATCAAAATCTGCTTACTGCCGTCGCTGAGCGCAACGCCGATAAGTTCGTCGTCGCCAATTAGCGAAATTGCGGTTTTACCTTTTCTATTAATTCGACTGAAATCTGTCAATCTTGACTTCTTAATCAAACCGTTGCGCGTCGCCATAACCAAATATCCGCTCGACCTATCGCTGACAGGTATAATTGCGGTTATTTTTTCGCCTTGCGCAAGGCTCAACAAGTTAACCATCGCCCTACCCTTAGACGTTTTCTGCGCTTCAGGGATTTCAAACGCGCGCATAGTGTAAACGCGCCCAAAGTTCGAGAAACACAATAAGTCGTTATGCGAGTTTGTAATCAGCATATGTTCGACAATGTCCTCTTCCTTAGGTTTGTGTCCAATAACGCCAACTCCACCCCTATTTTGAGACTTATATTCAGAGAGCGCCAAACGCTTTACGTATCCTTGACGCGTCAACGAAATAACAACCTCTTCCTTAGGTATCAAGTCCTCAATGTCGATGTCGCCGTAATCAACACTAATTTCCGTGCGTCTAGGCGTAGCGTACTTAGCCTTAATTTCAAGGATTTCCTTACGAATAATAGCGTCAATCTTTTGTGGGCTTTCAATAATGCTCTTAAGTTCCGCAATCAACGCCTGCAAATCTGCAAGTTCCTTACGCAACTTTTCAACTTCAAGACTTGTCAACCTTTGCAATCTCATTTCCAAAATTGCCGTGCTTTGCTTTTCGGTCAACAAGAAATTATCTCTCAACCTTTGCCCCGCCTCAACTTTGTCAGCGGATTGCTTAATTATTCTAATAACCTCGTCGATGTTTGCAAGTGCAATAACCAAGCCCTCAATTATGTGTTCCTTTTCTTGCGCCTTTTCAAGTTCGTATTGCGTTCTGCGCAAAATAACTTCTCTTTGGTGCTTCAAATAGTAATACAAAATCTCGCGCAAGTTCATAATCTTTGGCTCGCCGTCTGCAAGCGCAAGTAAAATGATACCGTCGCTAACCTGCAAATTGCTGTGTTTATATAGTAAATTAAGCACAACTTGAGCATTCGCGTCCTTTTTAACTTCGATAACAACGCGCATACCCTCGCGGTCAGACTCCTCGCGAATGTCGGAAATGCCCTCAATTTTCTTGTTCTTAACCAAGTCCGCAATTTGCGCAACCATTCTAGCCTTATTAACTTGATATGGAATTTCAGTAACAACAATTTTACTCTTATTGCCGTCGTCCTCAATTTCAGCTTTCGCGCGTACAACAATTCCACCGCGCCCCGTTTTGTACGCTTGGCGAATTGCGTTCCTACCCATAATTATGCCACCCGTTGGAAAGTCAGGCGCGGGCATAATTTGAATTAACTCGTCAATTGAAATTTCGGGGTTGTCAATCATTGCGACAACGCAATCAATCGCCTCTCCAAGGTTGTGTGGTGGTATGTTTGTAGCCATACCAACCGCAATACCGTCAGAACCATTGACAAGCAAGTTTGGAAATCTGCTTGGCAACACTGTAGGCTGCATAATTGTTCCATCAAAGTTTGGATAGAAGTCAACGCAGTTTTTATCCAAGTCGCGCAACATCTCGCTGGCAATCTTAGACAGTCTCGCCTCCGTGTACCTCATCGCCGCCGCGCCGTCGCCGTCGACCGAACCGAAGTTCCCGTGCCCATCGACAAGCGGACAACGAATTGAGAAGTCCTGCGCCAAACGCACCAATGCGTCGTAAACCGCAGAGTCGCCGTGAGGGTGATATTTACCCAAAACATCACCGACAATTCTCGCACATTTTCTGTAAGGCTTGTCGTTAAACAAGTTGAGTTCGCCCATACTGAAAAGAATTCTTCTATGAACAGGCTTTAACCCATCGCGAACATCAGGAATTGCGCGCGAAACGTTAACCGCCATAGCGTAATCCATAAAGGCTTTTTTCATCTCTGATTCAACATCAACTTCAACCACTCTTTGCTCAATGTTTTTGTTGATTATTTCTTCATTATCCATATATTTCTCCACTAATCAAAATAACTAATTCTCGCCAATCTTAATTAACTGCAACTAATCAAATTGATGTTTTATTAAATATCTATATCCTTAACAAATTTTGCGTTTTCTTGAATAAACTCGCGCCTCAATTCAGGGTTTTCGCCCATCAAGAGGTCGAATATCTTTTCAGCCGCTTCTGCGTCGTCCATTGTAACCTTTTTCAGTATGCGGTTTTCTGGGTCCATAGTTGTACTCCAAAGTTGCTCCGCGTTCATTTCTCCAAGACCTTTGTAACGTTGAATTTCAATGCCCTTTTGGTCGATTGTTTCAAGATAAGCGTTCAATTCCTCGTCGGAATAGAAATATTTTTCGTCTTTACCTTTTGCAACCTTATACAAAGGCGGTTGCGCGATATAAACGTGCCCCTGTGTAATCAACGGACGCATAAATCTAAAGAAGAACGTCAACATCAATATTCTAATGTGGCTTCCGTCGACATCCGCATCGGTCATACAGATAATCTTGTGATAACGCAACTTGCTCTCGTCGTATTTTTCGTGAATTCCGCAGCCAAACGCGGTAATCATACTCTTAATTTCATTGTTTTCAAAAATACGGTTTGTTCTTGCTTTTTCAACGTTAAGAATTTTACCTCTTAGCGGCAAAATCGCTTGGAAGCGTCTATCTCTACCCTGTTTTGCCGTTCCGCCCGCACTGTCCCCCTCGACGAGGTAGATTTCGCAATTTTTAGGGTCGCGGTCGGTACAATCCGACAGTTTCCCAGGTAATGTCGTATGCTCAAGTATACTCTTCCTACGCGTCAAATCTCTAGCGTTGCGCGCGGCGTCGCGAGCCTTTTGCGCGGTAATGCAACGCATTACAAGTTCCCTAGCAATTGATGGATTTTCTTCCAAGAAAGTCCCAAACCCGTCTGCCATAACTTTTTCAACATAGCCACGCATTTCCGAGTTCCCAAGTTTTGTTTTGGTTTGTCCCTCAAATTGTGGATTTGTGAGTTTTACACTAATAACAGCGGTTAACCCCTCGCGGACGTCGTCGCCTGAAAGTTTTTCGTTTTCCTTGATTATCTTATTTTGGACTGAGTAGTCGTTAATAATCTTAGTGAGGCTGTTTTTGAAGCCTTGCAAGTGCGTACCACCCTCAATAGTGTTGATGTTGTTGGCATACGAATGTATTGTTTCGGCGTATGTGTCGGTGTACTGCATACAAATTTCGACTTCGTAATTGCTTGTAACCTTTTGAAGATACAAAACATCCCCAAACAAAGTTTCCTTGCCGCTGACTAATTGCGCCACAAACTCTTTAATCCCACCCGCAAAACAATACGTAACACTTTGCTCCGTGCGTTCATCCACAAGTTCAATGGTTAAGCCTTTATTTAAGAAAGCAATTTCTCTAAAACGAAGCCTCAATGTTTCGTAATTAAAATCAATTGTTTCAAAAATTTCATCGTCGGGATAGAAACTTATTTTCGTCCCGCGTTCGGTTGTGTCTCCAACAACTGCAAGTGGCGCTTGCGGCGTACCTCTGCGGTATTCTTGGAAGTAGTGCTTGCCATTTTGGAAAATATCAACCTTTAACCAAACTGAAAGCGCGTTTACAACCGAAAGACCTACCCCGTGCAAACCACCCGAGATTTTGTACCCGTTTCCACCGAACTTACCACCAGCGTGGAGTTTAGTCAAAACGACTTCAACCGCCGACTTGTGCTCTGTTTTGTGCATACCCGTCGGAATGCCGCGCCCGTTATCTGTAACGCAAACCGAGCCGTCCTTGCAAAGCGTAACCTTAACCTTGTCGCAGTAGCCCGCAAGTGCCTCGTCGATTGAGTTGTCGACAATTTCGATTATTAGGTGGTGCAACCCTCTTGTGTCCGTTGAACCAATGTACATCCCAGGACGTTTGCGAACTGGGTCAAGCCCCTCAAGAACTTGTATGTCTCCCTCATCGTACTTTGCCGAGTGCTTAAGTTCGCGCTCAAGTTCGTCTAAATTTTCTTGCTTAATTTCGTCATTCATAATTGTACTCCTCTTGTTTTTGCGCCTTAAAATTTTGCCAATAATTGTGTCCAAAAAAATCGCAAAATACAATTTGAATTTGTTAACATATTATAGCATATTTATGTTATTTTTACAAGCATTTTCCAATATTTTTAACTGCAAAAAACGCCGATAAATCCTAATTTTTTGCTGACGTTTTTGCAGCTTTGAGAAAAATATTTTTTAACTATTTCAAACAACTTTTGCGCGTAAAATTTAGCATAAATAAGCGCAATTTGCGCGTAAACTACACGCAAAATGCTCGAAAAATGCGTACAACTTCGCGATTTTAATTGTACTTATTCATATTTTTTAAACAAAATAAATATACATACAAAAAAGGAAACATTATGGTAAAAGAAAGCACAACTACAGAAGTTTTAGACAATCACAAAATTGAGATAGATGCAAGAAATCACACGACAATTACGGGCGTTACAAATGTTGAAAGCTCAAACGAGACAGGCGCGGTTATGTTTGTTGGGAAAGTTGTTTTAACGATAGACGGCGAAAACCTTCAAGTGCAGAAAATTGACGTTGAGACAGGCATAGTTGAACTTGTAGGCACGATTAATAACGTTCGTTACAGCGACACAAAAAAGAAGACAGGTTTGCTTAAAAAACTCATCAAAGGAAAATAATATGTTGTTTGAAGCATACGGACAATTTAGTGTGTTTTTAGTTTTTATTTGGTTCGGTTTTATTGCGGCGTTTATTTATGGATTGCTAAAACCCCAAAAGTTCGCAGCAAAGGCAATTTTTGATTTCGCGTTTTTTAGTTTATGCGGAATACTTTTTGTTTGTTTTGTTCACAAATATAATATGGGGCAAGTGCGGCTGTTCCTTTTTATCGGCGTGGCGCTCGGCTTGTTGCTGGAGATAATATTGTTATCAAAAACACTTGAAAGTTTTAGAAAATTGTTATATAATTACTTAGCAAATTTTTTAACAAAAGTCAAACGCAATTATTTAAACAATTTACCACCACAAAATAATATCAATAATAAAACAATTAAAAAACGCAAACTTCACTTGCCTAAACGCAAAAAAGTTTTAAAAACTCAACCAAAACCAACAAAACTACAAGAATTCAAGTAAACTATTAGAAAGGAGCGCATTATGAATGAAACAAAACTTCGTGCAATTATCAACATCGGAACAGTTGTTGCGACAATTGTCCTTGTCGCATTAATAGTCGGGCTGATTTTTCAATTTGCAAACCGTGCAATGCTGCAGTCTAACCAAGACAAGTTGCAAGCCGAATTGGACAGTCTCAATAAACAAGTTGAATACTACCAAGACCAAAACAATTATATCAACGAAAATATTGAAGACTACGCTAGAGAAAATTATGGTTACGGCAAAGACGGCGAGAAAAAATATTCTTACAAGTAATTGTATCGCAAAATTTATTCCGCGCAATTTTAAGTCCACAATAATCGTGCAACAAATGAAATATTATTAATGAAAAATAAAATATTTAACTTATATCCATTTACAGCATTTAAGTAATTCTACTTTCTGAATTATTTAAATGCTTTTTATTTATTGATTTTATTTATTAATAATATTTTAGCGTTTATTTTTCTACTCCCCTATATTTTAAAAGTGATATTATTTTATTTAAAATAAGTTATATATTTTTTTATTAAGTATTTTTATTTTTTCTCAATATCTTCTTATAAACTGCATTTTTTAGTTTAATTTTTATTGTGTTTTTTATATCAATATTGTGTTTTTTATTAATTAATTTTAAAATTAATTATTGATTAGTTTAAAAATTATATTACAATAAGTTGACAAAAATTAATTAAATTGCAAATATTTGATTAAAAAGTAAAAAAAATAAAAAAAATGTCAAAAATAGGCTTAATTTGTTTTGAAATTAAATTTAAAATAATATATAATATATTTATAAATGTAGAAATTCTACATAAGGAGGAAAGAATGGAATCAAACGACCTTTGGTGGCTCATTGGTGGCCTTGTAGTTATAGTCGTGCTCCTTATTGTTTTGGCAGTTTTACTTGCACAAACAAACCGCGATAAGAAAAAATTAAAAGAAACTGGCGAAAATACAACAATAGAGGCAGACCAAGAAGAAAGCCCTACTAAAGAAACAAAGAAAAAACAAAAGAAAAACAAAGCAGCAGACGCTGAAATTATTGAGGTAACACAACAAGCCAACGAGGTTAATGAAGTTGCTGAAGAACAACCTACTCCTGCCGCTAAAGAAAAGAAAACTAAAAAGGCTGCAAAAAAGGCAGACGAAGTTAGCGAAGTTGCTGAAACACCTAAAAAGGCAACAAAGAAAACTAAAGTTGAAAGCAGCGAACCTCAAGAAGTTCAAGCAGTTGAAACACCTAGCGAAGAAACTAAACCTGTTGCTAAACGCTCTACAAAGAAGCCTAGCGCAGCTGCTAAAGAAAAAGTTGAAGAAACAAGCAGTGCAGTAGAAAACAAGGAAGAAGTTTCAGGCGATGTGTACCACGTTACGTTTGATAAAACTTCGGAAAACTGGATTGTTAAAAAAGCAGGCGCAACTCGCGCAAATAAAAAATGCGAAACAAAAGAAGACGCAGTAAAAGTTGCTAAGGAACTTGCTAAAGCGCACAACGCAACCTACGTCGTTCACAAGAAAAACGAACAATAAGGCACATATAACTACAAAATTAAACCAATTTAATAAAATGCAAATTTAATATGATATTTAAAAAATAGCAGTATACCCCTTATTTTTGGCAGGTATGCTGCTATTTTTTGATAGTTTAACTACATTTTTACACAATACTCAAAATTACAGAAAATGAAAATATTTTAATTTAATTAACATATATTATACTTTTAATTAACATAAAAACAATATTTTGACGACCAAATAAAATATATTATAGTTGAATGCAATTTATTTTTAGTATCTAATACCTCATTTTTTTGAATTAAGTATATTAAATTGTTTTTATTTCCTACCCTAATGTTTATTATAAAAACATAAAAAACAAGTTCACGTTTGTGAACTTATTTTAACGGATTTCTAAATTATAGTTTACTTAACTTGATTATTTTGCAGGGGCAGCAGGTGTAACATCAGTATACCCTTCAAGTGAACTTGGCAATGTGATGCTTTGTTTATCATAACTAATTTTTACTGAACCTTCAAGATGCATAGCCTTAGTTTTGTAATTGTCAGGATCTTTTGCAGCTTCATCTGTAGCTGATGTAAGCACGTCTAAATTAACAGTAATTTTTGAGAATTTGTTATCTTTAATTTCGATTGTAACTTCGCCACTAAGTTTGACTCCGTATTCAAAAATATGATAACCTTTAAACTTAAGACTGTAATCCTTATCTCCTGTCTTTTCGGCTGTCAATTTCATTGTTTCAGATTCAAAGTCAAATGCGTCGAGTCCAATCATTATGTCCTCGTCACCACTTGGCATAAGTGTCATTGCTGCTTGGATAAGCCCTGCAATGTCTTCTGCGAAAATATCGCTATATGCGTCAGCTGACATATATGTCTTATTTTTTGTATCGTTAACAAGAACAAGTTCATCTCCAATTGTTCCAGCAACTGCATTTAATTTTGTTGCTTCTTTAGAACCGTCAACTTTAATTTCAGCGGCAAGTGATGCTTTAACATCTTTAATGTCTGGCACGCCGTCTGTTCCAGTAGCCTTTCCAGATTTTTTAATTGTGGCCTTTAGTTCAATTTTTTCATCTTTGTCTTTTTCAGTGAAAGCTGTGTAGGCTACAAACTTGCCATTTATTTCAAGTTTGAAATCCGAGTCATAACTTCCAGTTGTTGCTGTTGCAGCCGCAAATGCTGCTTGTGCGTCTTCTGTAGAAATTTTTTCGCCACCGCACGCTGTGAAGAACAGTGCGCAAGGCAAAATTGCTAACATAGCGAAAATTGCTTTTATACTATTTTTCATTCCCTTTCTCCTTATTAATTTAATTAGTACGAGCACATTATAATTCAAAAAAAAATGTCAAGCATTTTGCTAAAATTTCACACCAAATTTGGCAAAAAAACAACTCAACCTTAGTCGAATGTTTAAAACCTCTTTATACTCCACCAACTACACATTAAAAAAAACAAAAAAACACCGACAAAAAGCGCAACCGCAACGCACACGCCAGTGTTTATTTCTTTTACATTATTGTATACAATGTATATAATAAAAATACATACAATAAAGTAATGGCTATTTAACAAATAATAGTTCTACAATAAATGTTGTAGTAAAAATAAAAAAATCTAAGCAATTCAAGTATTTAAATTGCTTAGATTTTTAAAATAAACTATTTCAACTAAATCATTTTAAATTTAACTAAAACACTTTAGTTGTTTGGCGTCTATCTGTTACTGCGCCTACATTTATCTATTGTAAACAATTATATTTACAAACTGACAATGCGACCTCTAATTAGTTGTCGTTAAGGTTGTATTTATTGTTTTCGTCAGCAGTCAAATTTTCGTACATTTGTGATTTTATGCTATCATTCTTTTGTACAGCAATTCTTCTGTATTGCTTAAGTCCCGTACCTGCAGGGATAAGTTTTCCAACGATAACGTTTTCTTCAAGACCAACAAGTGGGTCAATCTTTCCGCAAACTGCAGCGGCTGTAAGTGCGTTTGACGTACTTTCAAATGCTGCGGCAGCAAGGAACGAACTGTTTTCAAGCGATGCTTTTCTGATACCAAGCAAAATTCTTCTTGCGCTTGCTGGTTCGCCGTCTTGTTCAAGAACGCGTTTGTTCTCTTCGTCAAGTGCGACGATGTCAACAGTTTGCCCTGGGAGGAAGTTTGTATCCCCTTGGTTTTCAATCATAACTTTTCTAAGCATTTGTCTAACAATAATTTCAACGTGCTTAGCGTTAATAGCAACACCTTGTTGTCTATAAATTTGCAATACTTCTTTAATAAGGTATTCTTGTACACCCTTAACCCCGCGTATTCTCAACACATCGTTAGGATACAACGAACCCTCTGTCAATGGAGCACCTGCTTCAACTGTTTCTCCATCAACAACTTTTAGACGCTTACCGTAAGGCAATAAGTAGGATTCCTGCTCTCCGTCTTTGCCTGTAATGGTAATTTCTTGACGTTTATCAACGTCTTTAATGGATACTTTACCTGCAATATCCGAAATCGTAGCGACACCCTTAGGTCTGCGCGCTTCGAAGATTTCCTCGACTCTTGGCAAACCGCTTGTAATGTCGGCTGCGACTGCGACACCACCACTGTGGAAGTTCTTCATGGTCAACTGTGTACCTGGTTCACCGATAGATTGTGCCGCGATAACGCCGACAGCCTCACCAATGTTAACAAGGTCAGTTCCCGCCATATTTCTACCGTAACACTTAGCGCAAACGCCGTGTTTACTGCAGCAAGTAAGGCAAGTTCTAATTTCGACTTCCTTAACACCCGCTTCTTCAACAAGTTTTGCTTGCTCAGGCGTAACCATTGTATCCGCCTTAACCAAAACTTCCTTAGTTTTAGGGTGAACAATATCTTTAACCGTGTAGCGTCCTGCGATACGACTTTCAAGCGTTTCAACAACCGCGTCGTCGCCCCAAAGTTCTCTAACAACCACGCCTCTTGGTTTCTCTCCGTTAGAAGCGAAGCAGTCCATCTCGGAAACAACAACGTCCTGTGCAACTACAACCAAACGACGAGTCAAGTAACCTGAGTCAGCTGTCTTAAGCGCCGTATCAACGACACCTTTTCTCGCACCACGAGCAGACATAAAGTACTCAATTGTAGACATACCTTCACGGAAGTTTGACTTGATAGGGATATCAACTTTTTCACCCGAAGTGTTTGACATAATACCACGCATACCGCACATCTGGTTGATTTGTTCAGCTTTAGCACGCGCTTTCGAGTCTGCCAAAATCTTAAGGCTGTTAAACTCGTCAAGGTTGTTAAGCACTATCTTTTTAAGTCTTTCAGTTGTACTGTTCCAAAGTTCAATGTTCTTTTGTGCTTTTTCAGGGTGTGTTATGAACCCGCGTTGATAAAGTTTTTCGTTTTCCAATACAAGTTTAGAAGTTTCCTGCAAAAGTTCCTTCTTCTCTTTTGGAATAACCATATCAAATACACTGATTGAAATTGACGCAATTGTACTATATTTAAACCCGCAAGCCTTAATCTTGTCAAGTGTCTTAATTGTCTCAGTTTGTCCGACTTTTTGGAATGCAGCAGCAATTATGCTACCAAGCAATTTCTTTTCAACCGTTTGGTTAACTTCATATTCAAGTGCGTTTTCGCGCTTTGTTCTATCAACAAGTCCCAAACATTGCGGAATACATCTGTTAAAGATAATTCTACCAACAGTTGTTTTAACTTTACCGCGAATGGTTTCGCCCTCAAATTCAACACTACGCATTACGTAAATTGACGCTTGAAGTTCAATAACATTCAATGCGTAAGCCATTAATGCCTCGTCTTCCGAACCAAACATCATACCTTCGCCGAGTGCGCCCTTCTTCTCTACTGTGATGTAGTAAACACCGAGAACAATATCTTGTTCAGGCGACATAACTGGCGAACCGTCGGAAGGCTTAAGGACATTGTTAGCAGAAAGCATTAACAACCTAGCCTCTGTTCTAGCTTCAATTGAAAGCGGAACGTGGACAGCCATTTGGTCTCCGTCGAAGTCCGCGTTAAACCCAATACATACCAATGGGTGCAACTTCATTGCTCTACCGTCAACAAGCACTGGCTCAAAGGCTTGGATACCAAGTCTATGGAGCGTTGGCGCACGGTTAAGCAATACAGGGTGGTCCTTAATAACATCTTCAAGGACGTCCCAAACAATCGGCTTTTCTCTTTCAATCAAACGTCTTGCACTCTTAAGGTTTTGCGCCTCATTGAGTTCAACAAGTTTTTTCATAATGAATGGCTTGAAAAGTTCAAGTGCCATTTCTCTAGGTAGACCCATTTGATAAAGTTTAAGTTCTGGCCCAACCACGATAACCGAACGACCTGAGTAGTCGACACGTTTACCGAGCAAGTTTTGACGGAACCTACCGTACTTACCTTTAAGCATGCTAGCCAAAGACTTAAGTTCTCTTTGCTTAGCGCCGCCTGTAACTGGTTTACCGCGCTTACCGTTATCAATCAAACTATCAACTGCTTCTTGAAGCATACGTTTTTCGTTTCTTATGATAACTTCAGGCGCGCCGAGTTCCATCAATTTTTTCAATCGGTTGTTTCTGTTAATTACGCGCCTATACAAATCGTTCAAGTCGCTAGTTGCGTAACGCCCGCCGTCAAGCACAACCATAGGTCTAAGTTCAGGTGGCAAAACTGGCAAGCAGTCAAGAATCATCCAACTTGGCTTGCTTCCCGTTTTCAAGAAACTTTGAACAATGTCGAGTTTTTTAACCGCTTTAATGCGCTTTTGCCCTTTAGCAGTCTTAAGCATTTCGGTCAACTCTTCAAGTTCCTTTTTAAGGTCCAATCTGTCAAGCAATTCCTTGATTGCTTCCGCCCCCATTCCGACCCTAAATGAACCCGAGCCAAGTTTCTCAACCATATCTCGGTATTCACGGTCAGACAAAATTTGCTTAAACTGCAAATCTGTATCTTTAGGGTCAAGGACAATGTAATTTACATAGTAAAGCACTTGTTCAAGTGTTTTTGGTGTCAAGTCAAGCAACGCACCTATTCTGCTAGGAACGCTCTTAAAAAACCAAATGTGCGAAACCGGCGTAGCAAGTTCGATGTGTCCCATTCTTTCGCGACGAACTCTTGAACGCGTAACTTCAACGCCACATTTATCACAAATGACGCCTTTATATCTAATTCTCTTATACTTTCCACAGTAGCATTCCCAGTCTTTTCTAGGTCCAAAAATTCTCTCGCAGAAAAGCCCGCCCATAACAGGCTTTTGTGTGCGATAGTTGATAGTTTCAGGATTTGTTACCTCACCGTGCGACCATTCCCTAATCCTTTCAGGCGACGCTATGCCTATCTGTATAGAATCAAAATTGTTTAATTCAAACATTATCTACTTTCTCCTAATCATTATCGTCATATTCATCGAACAATTCGTCCGTTTCAAAGTCATCTTCCATCATCGGACTAACTGCCTCAATTTCGCCGTTGTCTTCAGTTTCGGTAATTTCTTCAATTTCTTCTGCGATTTCTATGTCTTTAAGTTCCTTATCACGCTCTTTAATCGTCTTTTGGATGTCAACATCGTCGTCGTTCAACTCGTTCAAGTTGATTTCCTTGTGTTCCTCATTCAAAATCTTCATATCAAGTCCAAGGCTTTGGAACTCTTTCATAAGTACTTTAAATGCCTCAGGCACACCCGGTTCAGCAATAGGCTCGCCCTTAACAATTGCTTCATAAGTTTTGTTTCTTCCGTTAATGTCATCCGACTTAACTGTAAGCAACTCTTGCAATATGTTTGCCGCACCATACGCCTCAATAGCCCAAACTTCCATTTCACCGAACTTTTGTCCACCGAACATCGCCTTACCACCAAGTGGTTGTTGCGTAACAAGCGCGTAAGGGCCAATACTTCTTGCGTGCATTTTACTGTCGACCATGTGGTCAAGTTTAAGCATATACATATAACCAACGGTTACCTTGTTATCAAATGGCTGACCTGTACGTCCGTCGTACAATGTCATTTTACCATCTTCAGGCAAATCGTTTTCTACGAGCATTTTTTCAATGTCGTTTTCGTTAAATCCGTCGAAAACTGGCGTCGCAACGTGCACACCGAGCGTTTTCGCGATAAGCCCCAAGTGAACCTCAAGCAATTGACCCAAGTTCATACGAGATGGGACACCCAATGTGTTCAAAACAACATCGACAGGTTGCCCGTTAGCCATAAATGGCATATCTTCAACTGGCAATACTCTTGAAACAACACCCTTGTTTCCGTGGCGACCTGACATCTTATCGCCGACTGAAATCTTACGTTTTTGTGCGATTGTAACTCTAACAAGTTCGTTTACGCCCGGTTCCAACTCATCCTTGTTCTTTCTCGACAAGATTTGAACGTCAACAACCGTCCCGCCGTGTCCGTGGTCAACTCTCAAGCTCGTATCCTTAACTTCGCGAGCTTTCTCACCAAAGATTGCGCGCAAAAGTCTTTCTTCAGGAATAAGTTCCGCTTCGCCCTTTGGCGTAATCTTACCAACTAGGATATCCCCCGGTCTAACTTCCGCACCAATTCTAACGATACCGTGTTCATCCAAATCTTTCAAGGATTCCTCAGAAATATTAGGAATATCTCTAGTAATTTCCTCGTCGCCGAGTTTTGTTGCCCTTGACTTTGTTTCAAGCGTTGTAAGGTAGATAGATGTAAGCACATCTTCCTTAACCAAACGCTCGGAAATCAAGATTGAGTCCTCGTAGTTGTAACCCTCCCAGTTCATAAACGCGATGAGCAAGTTTTTACCAAGTGAAAGTTCCCCGCCATTTGTTGAGTAACCATCGGCAAGTATGTCGCCTTTTTTGACTGCTTCGCCTTTTTCAACGCAAGGCTTTTGGTTCATACAAGTGTCTTTGTTTGTCTTAACAAACTTAATGAGTTTGTGCTCGTGCTCGTTTCCATCCGCGTCTTTAACAACAACTTTTTCGCCAGAAACGTAACTTACAACACCATCGCAGCAGCTAAGTACCATCGCACCACTGTCGCGCGCAATCTTTGCTTCCATACCCGTACCAACAAAAGGTGCTTCGGTTTTCAAAAGCGGAACTGCCTGACGTTGCATGTTTGAACCCATCAACGCACGTTTTGCTTCCGTGTTTTCAAGGAACGGAATAGTCGTTGTAGCCGCAGACAACAATTGACGTGGAGAAACCTCAACGTAGTCAACTCTATCTCTGTCAACTTCAATAATTCTGTCCTTAAAGCGGCAAACCAAACGTTCATTTTTCAATCTTCCTTGTTCGTCAAGTGGCTCTGTCGCTTGCGCAATAATGTACTTTTCTTCTTCATCCGCCATTAGGTAATCAACGTGGTCAGTTACAACCCCTGTTTGTTTATCTATTTTTCTGTAAGGCGAAAGAATAAAGCCATATTCATTAATCTTTGCGTAAAGTGAAAGTGAGTTAATCAAACCAACTGATTGACCTTCAGGTGTTTCAATAGGACAAATTCTTCCGTAGTGCGTGTAGTGAATATCACGAACTTCAGCACTTGCGCGTTCCTTTTTAATACCACCTGTACCAACCGCAGACAAACGTCTCTTTTGCGTAAGTTCCGCGATAGGGTTTACTTGGTCCATAATTTGTGAAAGTTGGCTGGTTGCAACAAAGTTACGCAATTCCTTATTAATAGGTCTAGCGTTAATAATTGTTGTAGGGTCGGCTTGAGTAAGGTCTTGCCCCTGCATACTTTCTTTTGCAAGGTTAACAAGTTTAACCATACCTTGTCTAAGCGCGCCTGACATAAGTTCGCCGACTGGGCAAACGCGTCTGTTTGCTAAGTGGTCAATGTAGTCGGTAACGCCGATACCCTTATTTAAGTCAAGCATAAAACTAATTGACGCAATCAAATCGTCGATTGTAAGCGTCTTTGTACAAAGTTTATCAACGTTTTCGCTGATTGCTTGCAATTTTTCGTCTTTAGTCTTAAGTCCCGACAAAACTTGTTTCAATGTTGGATAGTGAACAAGTTCGTAAATACCAAGTTCTTTAGGGTTGCAATTGATAACTTTGTCAAGGTGAACCATTCTGTTACCAATCATTTTGTGTCCCTTGCCGTTTACTTCAACCCAAACTTCGTTGATACCCGAATCTTGAATTTCCCAAGCAAGGTCGCGGTCAATCTCAGTCCCTTTCTTGATAACCCTATCTTCAAGTTTAACATCTTCATACAAAACTTGCTTAATAATTCTATTAGCGAGACTCAATTTGTTGTTGAACTTGTATCTACCAACACGTGCAAGGTCATAGCGTTGCTCATTATAGAATACAGAGTTGAGATAACTCTTAATCGCGTCGGCGCTAGGAAGTTCGGTTGGTCTCAATCTCTTAGAAAGTTCAATCAAACAATCCTCAGGGCTCTTGAGCGACTCTTTTTGCAATGTGTTAACGATAAGTTCGTCGTTTCCAAAAAGTTCCGCAATGTAGTCGTTAAACACATCAGTGTTAGACTCGTCCTCTTTCTTAACGCCCATTTTCTTCATATACGCCTTAGCTTCATCGTAAGACCAAAGCATACCTTTCAAAAATACGCCAAGCGAAACTTTGCTAGCACGGTTAATGATTGCCTTAATAACGCCAAGCGGTGTCGTCTCAAACTCAATCCACTCGCCGCGGCTAGGAATCATTTGTCCAGCAAAAAGACGGATACCTGTTTTATCCATTTCGGACTTGTAATAAACGCTAGGACTACGAACGATTTGGCTAACTATTACACGTTCAACCCCGTTGATAACAAAAGTCCCTTCCTCTGTCATCATCGGCATATCGCCAACGTAAACCTCTTTCTCAACGACTGAACCCGTCTCACGGTTAATCAATCTACAAGTCGCGATAATAGGGCAAGAGTATGTAAGCCCCCTGCGCATACATTCGTACTTATCGTATTTTGTCTCAGGGTCAAGTTTAATGCTAAGAAAACTAAGTTCCGCCTTACCTGAGAAGTCAACGATAGGTGTAAACTCCTTCACAATGTTCCACATTCCCTCGTTGAGGAATTTGTTGAAAGAATCCTTTTGAATAGAAATAAGGTACGGCAATTCTATAGGGATATCAGCGCGCAAAATCTGCAAACGCTCCCTTTTGCCATACTTTCTTTTGACTGCTTGTCTGCCATTCTCTGCATTTTGAATCATTTGCCACTCCCATTTAAACTTTACTCTACCCGTCAAATTGTCGCATTTGTAAGTTTAGTCAAGGAAAACGGCGACACAATGCCGTCATCTAAAGTGAGAAAAAATGCAAAAACTCAAGCAGATAAAATAAATTTAGATAAAATACATAGTATATTACCATAAAGAAATTTTAAAGTCAAGTGTTTTGCCGAAAAAACTTCCTCTCGACTCAAACTTTTCCCTTATTTATCCACATTTTGCCCAAAACACCCCACTTGGCAGGCAAAACCGCCCTTCGCGCCACACAAAAATGCCCTACGCAACAATTAAACGCGCGCTCTACAACACGCGAACACGCACACACCCCAAACTGTCCGCACGACACAAAACTCCTCTCACGCAACGCGCCACCGACTCTACTCGTTGATTAACTACCCCTACCCAACGAAACTACCCACTCACATTAAGCGAACGCGACATGCGCAGCAAACTACTCCAACTTCCCCTACAAAAAAAGGAGGCGCCACCAATGACGCCGCTTTTTTTATCCACAATATTTACACTTATCAACATTGACTTTTCTAATCAATGCCACTATTCCTTATATAGTTATCCACATTTCAAGTCGCGCTCACAGCCCCAAGTATTTACACTTTGCGCTAAAAAAGTTTGCTCGCCGCGCACTACTCCTGCAAAAAGGACTTTGCGCTGTCAAGCGGAATAGTTGACTGCGCGTTTATTGAAATATCGCTAGCAAAGTCAGCATACTTTAGTTTGAAGTACCCCGCGCTCGCAATCATTGCCGCGTTGTCGCCGCAAAGCGCCATAGACGGAAAATAAACTTCAATGTTTTCTTCCTTTGCGCGCTTGGCTATGTTTTCTCTAAGATAAGAGTTCGCCGCAACCCCGCCCGCAAGCGCAATTTTGGTTTCCCCGCACGACTTGCACGCCTTAATTGTTTTCTCAATCAATTCATCAAACGCCTGCGACTCAAAACTCTTGCAAACGTCGTTAATGTTGTACTCCTCGCCCTTTTGCTTGCAATGGTTGACATAATTAATAACCGCAGTTTTCAAGCCGCTGTACGAGCAGTCGTAGTAGTTCTCAAAATTATGCGTTTTGCAAAATATAATGTTGTTTTCACCCTCTTTTGCAAGTTTATCAACCGCTGGCCCCCCAGGGTAACTCAACCCCAAGACTCGCGCCACCTTGTCAAAACTCTCCCCGACCGCGTCATCAAGCGTCGCCCCAAAAAGTTTGTGCTCAACATAGTTTTTCTGCAAAACAATCGCAGTGTGCCCGCCGCTCACAACCAAGCACACAAACGGCGGCTTCAACTCCGAAAAATCAATAAAATTCGCACAAATATGCCCCGCGATGTGGTTGACAGGAATTAGCGGAACACCCAATCCGTACGCAAGCCCTTTCGCGTAGTTCAATCCAACCAGCAGCGCGCCAATCAACCCAGGCCCATACGTTACCGCAACTGCATCAATCTCGTCCTCGCGTATATTTGCCTCTTTAAGTGCCTGCTTGTACACAAAACTAATGTTTGTTATGTGGTTTCTGCTTGCTATCTCGGGCACGACCCCGCCATACTCCGCGTGAATAGGTATCTGCGTCGAAACAACATTCGACAGCACCTTAACCCCATTCACCACGACCGCAACGCTCGTTTCGTCGCACGATGACTCAATCCCAAGTATAACCACGCGCTCTTTGTTTTTGAGTTTTGCAATCAAAGCATCCATTTTCTCGTCGTAATCCATAGTTTTTCCTTATTTTTAAATGTTTTCCCTAATTTTGTTTTAATTGTTTTCTTTTATTAAATAGTCATTAATGAATTCTTGAATGTCTCCGTCCATAACGCTCGCAATGTCAGGCGTTTCAAACCCCGTGCGGTGGTCTTTAACCATAGTATACGGATGGAAAACATAAGAACGAATTTGGCTCCCCCATTCAATTTTCTTGAGTTTGCCCTGAATGTTGTTCATTTTCTCGCGCTCTTGCTGTTCCTTAATCTCCGCAAGTTTAGCGGTCAACATTTTCATAGCAGTAGCCCTGTTTTGTATTTGTGAGCGCTCATTTTGACACTGCACAACAATCCCCGTCGGAATATGTTTAATTCTAACTGCGGACTCAGTCTTGTTAATGTGCTGCCCGCCCGCGCCACTCGCGCGATAGGTATCTATTTTCAAGTCCTCGTCCTTAATCTCAAACTCCTCACTCTCAATAACTGGCGTAACCTCAACACTCGCAAACGAAGTGTGCCGCCTAGCATTTGAGTCAAACGGCGAAATGCGCACCAACCTGTGCACGCCCTTTTCGCACCTTAAGTACCCATAAGCGTTTTCGCCCTCAACCTCAATAGTTGCGCTCTTAACCCCCGTCGTGTCGCCCGCCTGAATGTCGATGATGTTGAATGTAAAGTTACTCCTAACGCAATAACGTTGGTACATCCTAAACAACATATCCGCCCAGTCCGTCGCCTCAGTTCCGCCTGCGCCGCTGTGCACAGTCAAAATCGCGTTGCACGTATCATACTTCCCGTCAAGCAACGCACTTATCCACAGCCTGCGACTCTCCTTGTCGATAATCCCCTCATCTGCTGCAATCTCCTCGCTCATCTGCGAAAGTTCCTCATCGTTAACATTGTCAACAATAAACTTCACCGCCTCCGCCTTGTCCGTCAGCGCGCGCACTTCCGCCAGCAACTCCTGTAGATACCTAAGACGTTTCCCGACCTGCCCACTCCTGCGCATATCTAGGTAAAAATCAGGTGCCGTCATCTCTTTTTCAAGTTCCGCAATTTCCTGCAAAACAACGTCCTCTTTAAATCTCGACTTAATTTGCTCAATGCGTTCGTCAATAAGTGAAAGTTTTTCTACAATTTCGTCTCTTGTCATTAAAAATATACCTCAATTTTTGTCATTGTCCCCGATGTTATCGCTTTTTGAAGGGGTTTTGCCCTCTTTTAGTTTACCGAAATAATCGTTTAGCAACTGCGCGTGTGTTTGCGTAGTTTTGCCGTCGTTCTGCGCGCCTGTTCCGCTATTTTGCGCACTTGACTGCGACAAACTCCCTGCGCCCGCTTGCCTTGCCTTGTCGCCCGCGTTTTCATTAACGCCGCCTACCTTGAAACTCCCCACGTTGCCGCTTGCCAAGTTAGCATTGCCGCTGTTTCCGTCAAAACTCGCGCTTCCCCCACCATTCAAGTTGCGCTCCACGCTCCCCGCGTTGCCACTACCGCCGAAGCTCGCGCCGCCCAAACCTGCACTCGTACCGAAACCTGCCGCGCTCGCGCCACTATCATTGCCGCCCACAACGCCTCCGCCCGCGCTAGGTGTTGTACCCGACTTACCTTTGATAACTTTCATAACCTTGTGCCCAACTAGCATCACAACCGCAAACACTGCGACCAAAACTAGCGCCGCAACGTACCACGCAACCGCGTTGACCCTGTACCTGTAAAGCACCAAGCGGTTGTCGCCGTCAGGCTCGTAGTTCCAAACATAGTGTTTCATAACGTAAGACTCGCTCGTCCCGTCAAGCATCTTCCTCATTTCTGTTTGCAAGTACTCAGTGTCGCAGTTTGCCTTCAAGCGATTGACGCGCGCATAATCCTGCGGAACCGCATAATCGTAACAAATGTTTGCAAACTTAACATCCTCGCCTAGGCTAACACCGCGCGCAGAAAGTTCCGCCTTAATTTCGTCGTAAACCTTCTGAATTTCCTCGGCGTCCGCAATTGGTAAAGTTGTGTCCTGATAAATAATCTTATCGCAAAACAACCCCTCTTCAATCGTCGTCTCGCTCGCATCCTCTTCCTCTTCGCCGCCGCTAGGCTCGCCGCTTCTAAGCGCAACATACTCATTGTAAAAATATGAACTAGCAAACAATATATAGCAAACAATCCTGCCGCCGCGCGTCGTCCCCGTGTTTTCTTGAGGCTCAATCCACGCCTTCCACGGATAACGCCCCAGCATTTCGTGCTCAGTTATGTACGTCATCGCCAAATCGTTTATCTCAATCTGATACGCGTTTAAGTAATCATAAACAACATCATAAATTGCCTGCGCCTCGTCCTCATCATACTTTTGCGCAATCTCTCTCTCGTCAAGCACAACCGAGAAGCTTTGCCTAATCGTGCCGTCAGGCAACAAACTCATCCCAACATTAACCGAACTACTGCACCCGCAAAATGCGCACACCAAAAACATCAACACGCCCGCAACAATAAATCTGTTCTTCATAAATTCTCCATAAGTAAAATTCCCGCGATTTTCACCGCCCGCCGCAACCCGCTATATATAATAAGGTTGCCATTTTAGCCAAAACTAAAAGTTTTCCTTATATTATATATTTTTTTTGCTAATTTAACAACTGTTTTTCAACTTTTTTTCACGCCCCGCCCCAAAATTGTGAAACAATGTATAAAAACGCTCTCCAATGCACCCGCCAATTCTACGCACTCGCCTTGAAATCCACCCTAAAAAACACAACAAAAAAAAGACGAAAATTCCGCCCGCCGTTTTTAGTCCATTTTGACCCCATAACGATTTTAAGCCGTTTTTAGCAACTTTTCTTTCGCTTATGTGTACCATAAGCGAAAGATTTACACCATTATTCTATCAAATTCGATAAAAAATATCAAATATTTTGCATTATTTTGCCATTTTCCCCTGTTTTTTTTGTGTTTTTTCCCAAAAATTGCCCCCTTTTCTTTCGCTTATGGTACACATAAGCGAAAAATCCAAATGGCGCCTTTTGCGCGTCATACCACAACAAAAACACATTAAGGAGAAACTTACAAATGAAATTAAGAAAGATTAGAATGTGGCTAATTACGCTTATCCCCCTCGTGATAATTGGCATATTTTGTGCTCTGCTTTTTGGCTTAGTACTCAACTCTCACACGCACACATTTGAAGACAACTGGACATACGACGAGACAAATCACTGGCACGCCGCGACTTGCTCACACAAAGACCAAATTGTTTCGCTTGCTCCTCACATTTGGAGCGACGAAGAACTGGTTCCTCAAACTGAAACAGCACTGGCATACAAAAAACAAACTTGCACTGTTTGCCAATTTGAAAAGGTTGAAACAATTGCTAGACACGCGCACGACGCTTCAAACCCACTTGAAAGCGACGGAACTTCACACTGGCGCACTTGCCAACTATGTGGGCTAAAGTATGACCTTACAACACACAATTCCGTAGAAAACTACTCAGTTACAAAAAACAACGGTGCCTATTCGGTTGCGTCGCACTCAACCTGCACTTACTGTGCCCACGAAACCACCCCTGTCGCACTCCCCCAAACTAAGTACGAGGTAATACAAGATACGAGCATTGAGTCGGGAGCAAAAACCTTCTCTACTGCCAACACAATTTATATTTTAGATGGTACCTTTTCTAGGGTAAAATTCACTATTGATGCCGAAAATGTAACAATAATAGGCAGTTGTGCAACAACTTCTATTGAAGTTAACTATACCGAAAACGCCCAAAATAGTGTTATATACGAATGTAACTTACCATTTTATAACCTCGGAACAAACATCTATGGGGACGTTTCTTATTTAGAATGCACCATTAACAGCATATACCTTACGGCAAAAAACAAAAATATTAATATCGTATTTGATAATTGCACAATTACAGGCACCGACTCTTACGGAATTCACGTCCTTTACGGATATGACGAAAATTCAAACGACTGCAACCTCAGTGTTACCAACTGCTCTTTTAGCCAGATTGGAGCGTACACAATATTTTTATTCGGAAACTCTTCCACTGCAAAATTTGGCAACATTGAAATAGCCAACAACCAATTCCTCGGCGGCTGGGGCGACGGAAAAGTAAAACGCGCAGTCCTAAAACTCCACCAAGACGCGGAACTCTGCCCCATTAGTTATGACGACATTACCGATACTAGCAAACTGACAAACGCAGCAAGAGCACTCGTTACAAAGATTTTAAACAGCAACAACACCTTCGACAAAGGCGGAATTGCCTGCTCATACTTTAATATTGACGGGATATATTTTGATACCCTCGACTAATTTAGTCGTTCCCCTGCCTTAACTCAAGTAAAGTTCCAAAACGCCTACACGCAAATTTCCTCCCTACAACTTCCACTTGTTTGCAAAAACAATTGAAAAATGCCAATTTATATGTTATAATGCAGTAACAAACAAGTTTAGGAGGAAATTATGAAAGCATTTATCGTCGGCGGAACAGGACTCATCGGCTACCACGCTACCCTTGAACTTCTCGAGCGCGGCCACCAAGTTAAGAGCCTCGGACTAACACCCCCACCAACAAAAGGTATCTTTTCAAAACAAGTCGAGTATACGCAAGGAAACATCGAAGAAATGACCGACCGCGAACTAACCGACTGCATCAAGGGCTCTGACTGGCTTTTGTATGCCTGCTCATCAAACGCGCACGATATAGTCAAAGCCCCCGCGAGCGACTATTTTAGGGTACATAACGTTTTCCCAATCGAGCGCATTTTACGCCTCGCACAAGACGCAGGGGTAAAAAAGGTTGTCCTTGTCAGCAACGCATATGTGTACTTCAACAGCGTCTTTGCCGACCTGCGCCTTGAAAAATGGCACCCTTATATTAGAGCGACTTACGACCAAGAAAACGCCGCGCGCCGCTTCAACACGACTTCCTTCCAAGTTATCGTGTTACAGACACCGCAAATTTGGGGGACAATGCCAATCCGCCGCCCAATGCACCACGAGCTAGTTTTGGAAATGTACCGCACTTCAAACTACTCCGCATTCAAGGGTACAATCCCCGTTATAACGGTTAAGCAAGTTGCCCAAGCCATCTGCGGCGCATTTGAAAAACTTACCCGCGGCGAAACAATCGCAATATCGGGCGACAACTACACCTACAAGAAAATTAATGAACTCATTATGCAGGGACTTAATATGAAACCTTACGTCCCTTACATCCACAACCTAAAATACAAACTCAACGAGTCGCGCAGAGTGAAAGTTTGGCGCAGGTCAGGGCTCGAAGCAGGAATTGACCCCGTCAAAATTTTGGAGTTTAAGTCAAGAAACGCGACAATCGACCCCAAAATCGCGTACAAAAAGTTGGGAGTTATGCCCGACGACATCGACGCCGCAATCCGCGATTCGGCAAGGCGAACAATCGAATTTGCCAAATTACATAAGGAAATTTAACAAAAACCACCCCAAAACGCGCTATTTTCGTGTTTCGGGGCTTTTTTTGCGAAACTTTTTTTGCAAATCGCAACTTTTTTGCGGTATAATATAAGTGAACATTTTGCAAAAGGAAAATTATGAACAACATCGAACTAAACCAACTGCAAGACGACCTAAGCGAACTCACAAAACGCCTTGCAAAAACAACCCGCGACCTGCATAAGTCGCTCGAAACTCAAATCGCCACCCGCGCAACCTCACAATCCGTCGCCCGACTAACAACCCAGCTGACAACCATCTCTTCCTCGCTCTCTGCGCTCGAGGCACGCGTACAAGCCCTCGAAACCCCTCCTGCGCAAACCAACTAACCCCCTCCGCCACCGCCCAACTTAAGTCGTGGCGAGCAATAAAAAATAAGGGAAAGCAAGTAAATGTTTTCCTTTATTTTTATGCCCCCACCTTAATTAATCAAACTCACGCTCTCAACCACCGTCCATTCGCAACAAAATAAGTCCGTGCAGCCAGCCAAGCAAACAAACCTCTTCAACCACCAATACCCAACAAACCCCACGCACGCAGTCAAGCCCACGCGATGTTGCCAAAGCCCGCGCAGAGTTTCCAAACCCTCGCTCCATTATGCGGCGGCAAATTTATTAATGCCGCAAATGAATGTTGACACCCCAATTAAATTGTTAGCTTCACACTCGCTCAAAGCGTTCCCACGCACGCCGCGCAAGAATTACCCGCGCCCACGACAGGCGGCGTTACGCCCAACCACGCCAAACTCGCGCAAAAAAAAACGGTTTTTCCAATCGCCCCCCGCTATCGTGAAACCTTATTTAATATGCGGATGATTTCCTTGTCCGAGTTCGGGAACAAATGGCTGTACGTGTTAAGCGTCTGCTGCGTGTTCGAGTGCCCCAACCTGCGCGACACAAGCGCAACATTCGCACCTAGGTTAATCAGCAAACTCGTGTGCGAGTGCCTAAAGTCGTGTATGCGTATCTGCGGAACCCCCGCAATTATCGAGTAGTTTTTGAGCATCCGCGCATAACTAAAACTACACAGCGGCGCGTCTCCCCCAAACAAAAACTCCCCCGCAATCCCCGCCGCGCGCTTCCAATCAAGATAATCTCTCAACTGCTCCAGCAGCACATTCGGCAAACTAACACTTCGCACGCTGCTCTTGTTTTTCGGCGTCGTTATTTTGTAAAGCGACCCATCAAGCGTCTTGCGCGTCAGCGATTTTGTTATGTTCAATACCCCCACCCCAAAATCAATGTCGCCGTCCCTGAGCGCAAGCACCTCGCCAATTCGCGCCCCGCTGTAATAAAGCGTCATAAAAAAGGTTACCCACATTTTTTTAATTCGCACACTCTTCGCCCTGCGCATTTTAGTTATGAACCGCCTAAACTGCGCCACGTCAAAAAAACGCATTTCTTTGACCTGCTCCCAGCTGTTTTTTAGCGGCTTAACCGCCAAAACTATGTTTGGGATGTCAAAAAGTTGCGACAAATACGAATAAAACGCGCACAACTCCGCGCGAATGTTGTTGACATACTTAATGGAAAGTTTGCGCTCCGACTTCGCGCTCTTCGTTTCCAGCAGCCGCGCCCGCCACGCCAAAACATCCCGCTTGGTAATCGTGAAAATGTTGCGCTCGCCAAAATACGGCAAGATGTGCATTTCAAACACCTTGAGTTTGTTGTAAATCGTCGCCCCCTTCAGCGTCCTCTGCGCCTCCGCTATGTATTGCCTAAACTGCGCCGCAAAACTCACACTCCCCGCCGCGTTCGCCAGCGCATAAGCCTCGTACGCCTGTTGCGCCTCTTCCCGCGTCGCGAACCCCGACAACCGCTTGTTGACCGTAACTCCGTTTTCCTCGACCCGAAACCTAACCGTCCACTTCCCCAAAACCTGTGCCTCACACCCACACACGCCGCAACCCCCCGCCTGCAACTCTCGCCCACACTTAGGGCATACCTTTTTACCTCTCTGTAAATAACTAGCCATATCCTCTCCTTTAACAATACGCTTTGATATGTTAATAAGTAATAAAAGCCAGTATATATCAAAGTATATCTTAACTAATTATAATATAATTTCGCCTCACTTTCAATATTTCCCCAAACGCTCTCAAAACTTTTCTCATCGCTCCAACCCCAGCCCAATCCCACCCGACGAATGGGCGCAAAATCCTTTGTAAAAACTGAAACAAAAAAACAAAGGAGAAAATTAAAAATGCAAAAAGTTTCAAAACAAAGTCTTGCAATGATTGCCCTCTCAATCTTACTCGCAATCTCAATTGCCTTGACATTCACATTCGCTGC
>CAZSGM010000009.1:0-47656 GCA_964606505.1 uncultured Lachnospiraceae bacterium
TACTCGTTTTTTTGACATTTTTTGCCCGTTTTCGTAAACCTACCCGCGTGTGTCGTAACCTTACTTTTGCCTACAAGCCGCAGAAACACTGGCTTTTTCGCAAACTCGGGGAGTTTCAACCAATTTTACAAACTTTTAACATTTTTACTAACTTTCATTTTTTTCCCTAACTCACAGAACTTTTAGTAAAACAACATTCCATAAAATACGCCCCCTACCAACAGCGGCGCGGCAGCAACGCCGCCAGTTCCGCCTGACACCGACTGACGCCGAACGCAACAGCCACCAGCGCACCATAAACGCCCCGCGCGCACGGCAGCGACTGCAACAGCGCAATATCCCGCAAAACGTCCCCCAACTCACAAACGCACGCATCCACCCCCTGCAAAAACCCGCATTTCGGCACCGCAAACCCGCTCGCGCACACAGGTTTTTCGTCGCAAACCCTCTTAGTAACCGCCAACATCGCCACGGCAAGCATATTAAGGTTTTGCTTAACAGAACATACCGCCTCAAACGCACACTCGTTCGGCGCGCAATTCCCTAAGTGCCCAACCATCTGCGCCACCCGCAACAACCGAAAATAGATTTCGCGCGAAAGTTGCTTACAACTCGGCGGGCAGTGCGGAACTGGTCTACAACCCCAACTCGGCGGGCAATCAGGTTGTTTCCCCCAATTTTGCGCGCAGTCAGTGCGACTCCCGCAATTTACCTCGCAATCGCCACCCCCGTTCCAATTCGGTGCGCTAATGTGCCCACAATCGCATTGCGGCGCGCAATTGCCACAGCGTCCGCATTTTGACGACCGCTCAGAACCCTCACAATTCGCGGTGCAATCGCAGTTCCCGCGGTTCGGCAAACATTCGCCATTCCCACCCCAATTTGGCGCAAAATTGTGCTTGCAACCGTACCTTGGCGCGCATTCGGGGCTGCAATCGCAATTCGGCACGCAATCTGGGTTGCATTTCGGCGGGCAGTCGCGCCAAGCGGACTCCGAGCAGCCAAACAGACGTTCCCAATCGCACTCGCTCGGGCTACCGTGATGTGGTTTTGGCGGCGGACACGGACAAAAACGCGCGTACGGCTCGCCACAGCGCCGCTCGATTTCAAACGCGCCGTAGTTGTTGCCCACCTTAATGCGCCCACAATCAGCCGCGCGCACGCCCGCAAATTTGCGGTTCAGCTCCTCAAAAATTGCGTCGATTTCGGAACATTCACTCCCAAACAACCCCCGCTCCGTCCGTAATTTCGTCGCCCCCACACAGTTGCCGCGTCCATAACACCCACTCCCGCAACACTCCGCACCCGTGCCACCAGCACGCACATCGTCTCGCCACCCGCGTTCCGCCTCTCTATTTACTAAGTTAACAACACAGCCCGCCGCCTCTCTACCCTCCGCACCCGCGTACCCGCCACGCGTCGCGCCATTCTCAAAAACTCGCTCTCTCGTCCCCGCACAGCTGCCGCACACACCCGCCCCGTACCCTACCACAGTTTCGTCTGCGCCAACCACCTCTTCAGCAATAAGGTTATCCTTATTTATATAGTCGTCAAAAATACACTCCGCCCCATCGCAAAATCCAGCATTTGAAATCACAATTGAGCAAAAAGTTTTGTCGTCCCCAAATAATTCCCCCGCGCCCTCAACCAAATCGCGACTTTCGCAATCCATCGCGCCGCTGTTTGTGTCGCCGCCGAACAGCAACGACTCACTACCATTTTTGCTCGCGCCCGCGCCTGAGGTTGCGCCAAAATCAGTTGCCGCGTTCGCGCCCGCCGCTTCGTCTACACAATCTACGTATTTCTCGCTCTCTGCCTCGTCGCCTGCGTAACTCTCCTCAGTGGCTCCTGTTTCGCAAAAGTCGCCTGCCGTAACACTCATAAAAGTCTTTTCATCTCCAAACATTTCCATAAATCACTCCCAAACAAATATATGCCCAACCCCTCGTTCTCGTTCCCAAACCCCGCACCAGCACGCTAACAAAACCACCCGCCAGCAGCGCGTTTCGCCGCAAGCCTGCGCAGCCGCCGCGCGCCCTGCAAAATGCCTGCTGCCTGCAAAGCGCACAAAGTACCTACACCACCGCACAGCCCGCGCACGCAACTGCGCAATCAGTTACCATCCCGCGCCACACTACCAAGGCGCCGCCACACAGCCCGCGCACGCCGCTACTCGCCAAAAAGCGTTGAGCAGAAACAAAAGGAGAAGCAGAAACTCGCAAACAGTGCGCTTAAAGTTATTGGCTGCTGCAACACCAGTAACCACTTCGCAAAGTTCACGCCGCAGTAACCCGCATAGATGGCAATTCGCTTGCCAACGCTTTGCTGCGCCGTCGCTCGCGCACACCTAGCAACATCCATATCTTCTCCCCCTCGTTTACATTCTTTGTAAAATATTTGTATGCGCAACCAAGTTTTTATGTGAGAATGCAGCAATTAATAATGTCGCAAAAAAATGATAAAACCATTAAAAAAACTGCAATTATAGTATTGCAGTTGTAAAAATTTATCATTATTCAATTAAATTAATTAAAATTTAAAAAATCAATCATTCTCTATTAAAATTAATCATTATTCAATAATCCCATTACAAAATAATGTTGACAATTCTTTCTGGGACGGCGATAACCTTCTTGCAGTTGAGCGGCAAATCAACGATTATGCCAAGACTCCCCGTCTGCGCAAGTTTCTCGACCTCAGCGAGCGCAACACTCTTAAGTTCCTCAACCCCCAGTCCGCGTGCAACGGTTACCTTCGCGCGAATTTTCCCGTTTACCTGCACAGGGATTTCAACATTGTCAGCCGTCGCCTTTGCCGCGTCGAACTTAGGCCACTCCGCGTACGCAATCGACGCGTCGTTCCCGAGTTTCTGCCAAAGTTCCTCAGTAACAAACGGCGCAATCGGGTTCAACAATTTCAGCAGGTTCAACGCATACTCGCGCGGGAAAACCTCCTCTTTGTACACCGCATTGACGAAAATCATAATCTGGCTAATAGCGGTATTGTAACTCATCTCTTCGTAGTCCTCGGTAACCTTTTTAACCGTCTGATGATACACAAGTTCCAAATTAGGGTTTGCCTCGTCCTTAATCTTGCCGCTCTCGTCGTAAAGCCTCCAAACGCGCTCAATGAACTTGCGCGCGCCGTCAAGCCCGTTCTCGTTCCACGGTTTCGTATCTTGAATTGGCCCCATAAACATCTCATAAAGTCGCAGTGCGTCCGCGCCGTGCGATTGTACGCAGGTGTCGGGGTTGATAACGTTCCCTTTGCTCTTGCTCATCTTTTGTGAGTCGGTACCCAAAATCATACCTTGGTGCACGAGTTTTGCAAACGGCTCAGCGCAAGGCGAATAACCCTTGTCAAACAGGAAGTTGTTCCACATCCTTGAGTACAGCAAGTGCCCGACGGCGTGTTCCGCGCCGCCGACGTACAGGTCGACAGGCATCCAGTGTTTAAGCAGGTCGTAGTCGGCAAGCACCTTGTCGTTGTGCGGGTCAATATATCTCAAGAAATACCAGCTAGACGCCGCGCTACCCGGCATTGTGTTGGTTTCGCGCACGCCCTTAACGCCGTCCACAACGACGTTCTTCCACTCGGTCGCGTTGTCAAGTGGCGCGTTCCCGTTATGACCGCGGTAGTCGTCAACCATCGGCAGTTCGAGCGGGAGGCTTTTCTCAAGCACAACTTCCCCGTTCTCGAGGTAGATGACAGGCATAGGTTCGCCCCAGTAACGCTGACGCGCAAAAATCCAGTCGCGCATTTTGTACGTGGTTTTACCTGCGCCAACACCCTTTTCCTCAAGCCACGCAATCGCGCGCGCAATCCCATCCTCTTTATTTAGCCCGTCCAAAAACTCCGAGTTAATGTGCGCCCCGTCGCCCTCAAACGCCTCGTTTTCAATATCGCCGCCTGCCAAAACCTCGACAATCGGCAAGTTATACTTCTTCGCAAACTCGTAGTCCCTGCCGTCGTGCGCAGGCACTGCCATAATCGCGCCCGTCCCGTACGACGCCATAACATAGTCGGCGATGTAAATAGGGATTTTCTTGTTATTCATTGGGTTGATAGCGTATGCACCCGTGAAAACGCCCGTTTTTTCTTTATTTAACTGCCCGCGCTCAAGGTCGGACTTAGATGCGCAAACCGCTTGGTACGCCTTAACTTCCTCTCGTTGCGCGTCGGTCGTGATTACGTCTACAAGTTTATGCTCAGGGGCAAGCACGCAATATGTTGCGCCAAACATCGTATCGGGACGCGTCGTAAATACTTCAAAGGTTTCGTCTATTCCGTCGACTTTGAACTTGACCTGCGCGCCCTTTGACTTGCCAATCCAGTTGGTTTGCATATCAAGCGTCGACTTCGGCCAGTCGAGTTTGTCCATATTCTCCAAAAATCTCTCGCAGTAGTCGGTTATTTTGACGACCCACTGCTTCATATTTTTTTTGACGACAGGAAAACCGCCGCGCTCCGACTTCCCGTCGATAACCTCGTCGTTGGCGAGCACTGTTCCCAGTTCCTCGCACCAGTTGACCGGCATATCAACGCGTTTTGCAAGCCCCGCCTTGTAAAGTTCCTCAAAAATCCACTGCGTCCACTTATAATACTCAGGTTCGCAGGTCGAGATAACCTTTGACCAGTCCGCCGAAAGCCCGAGTTTCTTCATTTGCTCGGTGAACGTCGCGATGTTTTTGTTCGTGAAGCCTGCGGGGTGGTTCCCCGTCTTAATCGCAAACTGTTCAGCAGGCAGCCCGTACGAATCAAAGCCTGCGGGGTGTAGCACGTTGTACCCCTGCATACGTTTCATTCGCGCCATTGCGTCCGTCGCTGTGTAACCCTCTACGTGCCCGACGTGCAGCCCGTCGCCTGACGGATACGGAAACATATCCAGCACGTAATATTTAGGCTTACTAAAGTCCCTAACGTCGGTGTAGAAAGTGTTGTTGTCCTCCCAGTACTTCCTCCACTTACGCTCTATTTCACTGTGATTGTAATTGCTCATTTTGTTACCTCAATTAATTGGCGCGCGCCAAACAACACTCCCACTTGACACCGCCAAAACCTTTTAAATTTTGTATTATTTATTCAATAATTTCAATTACTAAGTATACCCTAATTTGGCGATTATGTCAACTATTTCGCCCTCTCTACTTGCGTCCCTGCCCGCCATGTTGTTGCATAAAAAAAATTACAACCATTTCTGATTGTAATTTTTTTCAAGCCTTAAAGACTAACCGATTATTATAGGAATGTCTACATTAGGTATTAAACCTATTAAAATCATTATTTAGTGCCTTTGTCATCAGTGTCTTTTTTAGTGTCTTTTTTGAAACCCTTTTTAGACTCTTTCTTGGATTCTTTCTTAGGTTCTTTTAATTTTCTAGATGCCTTCAAATCCTTTTCAGTCGTTTTAAGGTTTCCCTTTAATTTCTTATTTGTCGAAGTTTCAGCCTCGTGTTCCGACTGTCCAAGTAACATATACCCCTCTTTCATGTTCTTCCTCAAATCTTCGTTAGCATAATCCTTACGTGCTGCCTTATACTTCTTCATTTCCTGAGTTTCGTATTTATTGCCCACTTCGCTTTTTACTGCGTTGGCAGACAATCTGCGTGGACTCTTCAATGTAGCTTTATTCTTAGCACGCTTCAATACGCCTTGCTTTGAAGCATTATTTTTGTTTACGTCGTAAACTCCGCCTTTCTTCAATGCCTCATTAGCACCTGCTGCAATATGGCTTTGAGCGGTTGAAAGTTTATCACTCTTACCCATAACTCTGCTGCGCAATGTTGCCTTGCCCTTGTCGGCTGCCATTTGTTCAGCAACGGCGCGACGGCTACCCAGATAGCCTACCTCACCTGCATCGCGAAGTCCCTTAGCAGCAGCCTTGTAAGCAGATTTCTTGTCTTTTGCTTCTTGTCTTGTCTGCTTGTTCTGCTTATGGTTTGCCATTCCAGTTTTAATCTGATTCTTAGCAGTTTGCCCTGCTTTGTGAACAGTGTTTGCTTTTTCAGCAACATTTGCGATTTCCTTCTTGGCTTCATCTCTAACGTTTTCGCCGCGACCTTGCAATCCGCCTTTATCGCTTCCTGTTACAAGTTCATCCAAGAGTTTGGAGTAATCCTTAATAATCAAGGAGCCGCACATAATAAACAGGATGTGCGCAAACGAGTTAAACAAGTCGCAGGTCAACTTCCCGTACGCCTTAATCTCCTCCGCCGTATAGAACAAGTCAATATTTTGGAGCAGCGGCGCAACAATGAAGAAGAAGTTGAGCGCAACAACCGTACCGTACATACAAATTGTGCTTTGGATGAACTTTTTCGCCCAGTTCCCAAAGGCTTTACCGCCATCCAGCGGCATTAGTGCAATAAACGGCGGCGATATGGCGAATAAGATTGTTATCTCAAACAACCTCTGCACAACGCCCATTGCCGCCACTAACAGTGTCGTCGTAATAAAGAAACACGACACAAACGCGAACAGCCAGTTAAATTTAGATAGGTCGTAATACACATACACAAGGTCTGTGTTCATATAGTCAAACTGCGTAACCGTCCCTATCGAATTTTGGTGGAACATAAAGCCGCAGCCTGCCATTGAGTCGTTAATAGTAAGTTCCTGATCATCAATATCGAGTTTCGACGCAAACGCCTTATCAATCTTGTCCGCGGCGGTCTCAGCCGTCAGCGAACCTGTGTTGTCGTCGATAAATATACCAAAGTTCAGCCCCTCCGTCGAGGCTAGCGTCGCGGCAAAGTCCGAGTTCAACCGGGCTCGGTTAGAATTCATAGCACTTGCGCTAAACAACTCCCCCGAAATGGTCAGCGAGTCGCTAATTCGCGTGGCTTGGTCAATCGTCCTAAGTAGGCCGTTTGAAACGAACACGCCAAAGTAACAAACAACTGGCACGAACGCAAAGGAGATAAGCGCCTTAAACGCCTGCCCGATAACGGGTCCAACCGCCGTTTCCTTGGAGTCTTTCGCCTTGTAGTGGTTTCTAACAATCGCAATAAACGTCGCCATAAACACCATAACGACCGCGACGACGGTCAGCGATATCAGCACGTCGGTAACCGCTTTTTGCTGGAACAGCCACCACGCAATGTCGCCCGAAATGGCATTACCGCTATACGAAACGGTGTCAAGACCGGCAATTTTTCTAAACAAAAGTTGGACGAAATCAATAATAATAAAGAATACCTTTAAGATTTCATAAACTAGCTTATAAATAAGCGAAAGAAAGTAATCAATATATTGTCCGATACGGTCGCTAAACCAGTTCGCAACGCCACTGAAAATGTTTCCAATTCCATTGACGAAATCACCGAACACACTAAGTACCTGTGAATTCATTTTTCCTCCATCTTTTGCAATTTTTAGTCAACTTTCGCGCCCGCAAAACGCAGCGCGTCCCCACGCCAATGCAACAAGATATTTAAGCGAGTCCACAAACTTTCCCCTAAAAACAACGCCTCATCACATTAGTTTTTTATAATAGTTAAGATATTATACCAAATTTTTAAAAAAAATCAACCCTATTTGACATATTTTTCAACATTTTCGCTAACTTAAACATATATTTGCCAAACTTCGACAATTTATTTGTCAAACTTTGACGTACTATTTAACAAAGTTCGGCATTTTTTTATTAAGTTCAACACATTAGCAAAGATTGGTGCATTTTAGCAAAGTTAAGTTTTCTCACATTGTGGACTCGAGCGAGAGCACGAGTTCCATAATACTCAAGCAGTACGGAAGAGTGTCAGTTTCTGCAGCTGCCTCGTTTAGGTAGGTGCGGAAGTTTAGTTCCACGTAGTCGCAGGCGTCGGATGTTTCGTCGTAGTAGTAGTGATTGAGTTCGCTATTGTACTGGTAGACGACTGAGGCAATGTTTTGGACTTGGGAATAGGTTGTGGCGTGGTTGTTAGTGAATTTTGTGAGCGTGATTTCCTTGTTTTTGACGGTGTCAATCTTCGGGGTGTTGTAATCCTCGACAGCGATTGAGCATTTATCTGCCATATCCATTGTTAGTTCTTCGCCCTCAAACTTTTCGACAAGGCCGCTGAACTCGTTTGTTATAGCGGCTTCGCCCTCTTCAACTTCGGGTTTGAGTGAATAGTCGATTGGGGCAAAGATTTTGTCCGCGCCTTGGAGCACGTACCTGTACGCCATATCAATCCATATATTGTTGTTTTTCGCCCAGAACAGGGTTATAATGCCCTGCATTATGCAAGGTTCGGCGCCCTCTTTAACCATTATGACGACGCTGTAGTAGTTTTCCTCGGGCAAAATTAGCATTGTGTCTGCGCCGCCCTCAACTGTTACGTCGCAGTCGCCGACGCTATTTGCGCGCGGGGTGTTGGTTGTGGTTGAGGCGCTTTTTGCTTGGACGCTGCCTGCGGTTTCTTCGTCGGAGTTAAGCCCAAACAATTCGTCGGGCGAGTAGTCGCGATATTCGACACAGTAGACGGTTTTGAAGTAGGTTTCGCCGTTCGTAGTGTCGAATGTAAAGTTGTCGCCTGATTTGCTCATTTTTGCAGTTAGGCATTTTGCGACGATTTGCTTGACTGTATTTTCTATATTCTTAGACAGTGCACCCGCTGAAGCGTCCGCTTGCAGTGCGGTTTGTCCGATTACGCAATCGAGGACGATGGTTGAAAATGTGTCGGCGAGCACGTAGGGTTCTTGGTTGAGCGAATAGAATGTTGCGTCGAAACCCAGTTTGTTATGCAGGGCTTGCCAGTCTGCGTAGTGCGCAAAAAAGCTGTCGGTTGTAACCTCGTTTGCGGCACCGATGAATTTATCCGTCGCGAGTGTGTGCGCTTCAAGTAGTTTCAATCCGAGGTAACTGCTGTACATTTCGTTGTAGAGGTACGCGTAGGTGTTTGGCGTTAGTGTTGGAACTGTTGTTGTGCCGAGTTCGTAGTTAACTACCCCACTATCTGAGAGTGTTCCGACGAGCGAGATGGTTTGCTTGCCGAGTATGTGGTTGGGGTTATAGAGTGGGTTTGGGACAGACGAGCCTGTGTCGGGGTCAAGGGTTGTGGGTTGGTTGACGATATTAGATGGGTCGTAGTATGGGTTTGTGAGCGAAACAACTGTTCCGGCGTAGGTAGCGCCTAGATTCAGTGCGAACGGGTAGGCTTTACTTGGCTGCGCGGTTGGGGTTGCAAACGTGAGTGTTGTGGCGAGATTGAAGTCAACCGTTGTTGAGCCGTTTGTGTAGGTTGCGTCGCCAAGCCCGCGGTATGGGTTTTCGACGGTTATTGATGTGGTTGTTTCGGTAACGTTCATATTGATGACGTTTTTATTTGTTTCGGTTACGGGGGTTTCGTTGTAGGCAACCTTGCCGTAGAGGTCGTTATTGAGGGTGTAGCCTGCGTTTAAGCCGAGTCCGTAGGTTTGGGAGAGTTCGGTTAGTATGAGGCTGGCGAGCGCGCGGTACTGGTTGATGTAATTATAGAGCCAGAGGACGCGGCTGATGTAGGTTGCGCTTACGCCCAATTCGGAGTTGGTTGCGGCAAATTCTGCGGGGTCGAGCGCGGGGGTTGTTTGGATTGCGGCGGCGACACGCGAGTATGTTGCGGCGAACTTGGAGTCGCTGAGGGTTTCGGCGGTGTGCGCTGAGCCGTCGTAGGAGACTTTTAGTCCGAGGAGGTTGATGTACGCTTCGGACATATCAACGCCTTCCTCGCCTATGTTTTGCTTGGAGTCCTCGGTTGGTTTGCCGTCGGGGTAGATTGGGACGGTTACCCCAGGGCGAGGGCTGGAGGGAGGGTTACTGCTGCCCGCGGGGAGTGTGCAGCCGCTGAACGCGAGTGCGATGGTTAGTAGCAGGGCTATGAGCAGGGTTAGTTTCTTCGCTCTTGATTTTTGCGCGTTTTTTTGCATGGTTACCTCTTTTGTTTGTTTTTTTTAGTATGTGCGTTTTTGTGTTAGTTTAATTATACGCTTTCTTCCCCTCAATGTCAAGTACGAAAGCGTACCGCTGTGGTCTTGGTTGGTTACGGACTTAGAAATTTTGCAAGACGGCAAACTATGAAAGTATTTATATAGTCCAACTCTCGGTGCGATAGCGCACTGCTGTGAGGACTGTCGGTACATATTTAGGGGCATATATTGACGGCAAACTTTGCTTTAATTACTCTTTTTTATTCTCGGTGGCAAAGGCCACTGCCGTGAGGACTGTCAGTGCGTATTTATGTTTTTTTGCGAGAGGCAAGTTTTGTTTAACTTACTTATTCCAGTTCTCGGCGGCATAAGCCACCGATTATGGTTGCTGTCAGTACGGGCTTATAGGCAAACGGCGACGGCGCGGGTTGCTTTACTTGCCCTTTTTGTTCGCGGAAGTTTATGATACGGCTACAGTTTTGGTAGGTTCGCATTTGGTTTGGGATATAAAAAAACAACACAGCGAAACCAAAGATTGATTTACATCTATGTTGTTAATTTATTAGCACCCGAACATCATCTTCAAACCAGTAATAACTGATGAGCCGCCATCTGTTTTCCCAGACGTGTCAACTGGATCTGGATCCTTTGACACAGCATCACCAATCCAGCTACCGATGTTATCAACAAAGAGTTGAAGAAGAAGGATAAGTGCAATCATTACGACAAGCGCGATAATGGCGTTAATGAGGCGTTTCTTCGCTTCATCTCTCGCGTCAGCAGACTCTGCTCTAGCAAGTTTAACACCAAGCACAATAGCATATATCATTCCCGCAGTTCCCACAAAAATCAATATAGGAATCAACGCCGTGTTCAAAACCTCAAGAACTGGGTTCAAGAATGACCAAGTATTATCTTCAGGTATTGACTTATACATCATTTGCGAAAACATATTTAGTAGTCCTGACATCTTTATTCCTCCGTTAATGTCTCAAAGATAGGTTTTGCACAAAACAAAAAATTATACAAAAACTTCCTTCAAATTGCATTATAACATTATTATTTAACAAAAGCAAACAAATTATGGCAATTTTCGCAATTTTATTTCAATATTTTCATTTTTTTGCAAACAAATTGCGCATTTAAATTGTATTGTAAACTGCTTTAATTAAATAATAAACATTATTTATGGTTTAATTTTAACACATTAAAAAATTAAATCCAAATACTTTCGACACTTTTTTCAATTTTTTATGCAGAACTTACATTTGCAAACGCGTTTATTTAATGCGTGAATGTTATCTGTTTTTTGTTTATTATTTTTTTTCCATTTGTTTTTCCGCTCATTATTTGTTTTCTATTATTTGTTTCCCGTTTATTACTTATTTTCTTTGATTACGGAGGTTTATTTTAATTTGTGTTAGCGAACGCGTTTATTTCCGAACTTAGGTAATTAACAATTGTTGCGGTGTCGTTTGGTTTTTCGGGGTCGAATTTGATAGGCTTACCGACATTCATTTTTCGGTCGAACTTATCAATATACACGGGATAAAACGACAGCAGCTTGCCCGTCTTTTTATAGTAGTACTTCCCGAGCGTTACGAAACCGTCGTACACTTCGCCAAAGCCCCTTTCCTTGTACTGCATTTCGGGAAACAGCACGACGCTGTAGCCCTTCTCCATTGCGGAAACGCTTTCTTGAAAGGTTTGTATCATTTTGCGGGCGTTGTCTCTTGAAACAGAGATACCTTTTGCCTTGCGCACAAGTACGTAGGACGCAATCCCTTTTAGTCCCTTGACGCCGAGTTTTTTGAGCCACTTTGGCGCCCACTTAAAATTGTTTGGGTCATTTACCGCGTAACTCATTTGCTGCGCGGCGAGGTTGGCGTCCATCATCTTGTCGATAATCCAAAAACGTTTTTTCCTAACGGGCAAGTGCAAGTACGCGAGAACGGGGCCATAAACCTCGAGGTGGTTCGCAACAAACACGCGCGCTGAATCGTCGGCGGCGATGTTTTTCTTTCCGACAATTTTCGCGCGCAGGAACGGGCGGACGCACAATTTGATAATACGGTAAAAGATTTCATAACAATAATATTTTACGCCACGCCAAAGCCCTTTCGCCCAATAAGAGAAACCGCTAAACACGCGCAAAAACAGTTGCAAGAACACGCCGAAGAATGAGCAGCACACAACTTTTAAGCCACGCACTACGCTTGCGTACGGATAAATTAGGCGCACAAAGGCGTTTTTCGCATTATTTTCTCCTTTATTTTTTGACATTGTTTTCTCCCTTTTCAATTGGCGCATTCAAAACAACCCCGACCTGCCCCCAACTGCCGCGATTTGCTTGTTTTGCCAACTTCAATTTGTTGTTTTGCCAATTTTCTTACTCTACTAATTAAATTTGCTTTTTTACTAATTTAAACTTAATCATTTTGCCAAATTTAATTTACTCATTTTTGTAAATTTTATTTATTTATTTTGGTAAATCCAATTTACTTATTTTGCTAAATTAAATTTGTCCATTTTATTAAATTGAATTTAGCCATTTTGCTAGTCTCGACTTATTTCATTAAACTAACTTTAATTTGCTAGTTGCAACTTGTTACATTAAACCAACTTACTTTGCTGCATTTTGCCCTTCCGCGTTTTGATGATTAATTTTACCACACTTTGCGCAATTTGCAAAGTTTTTTAACGGTATTTGTCGAAATATGAACTATTTTTAAACTCTTAGCAAGCCCCCGCGGAAATGCCCCGCTTTGATGTAATAAATTGACAAAAACTATTAAAAGTATCAATAACCATTAATAAGTTTTAATAAGTATCAATAATTACAAATAAATATCAAGCCCCGCCAATAAGGCAAGCGTTTTCAGATAATCCTGCATAAAAAAAGCGCTAGCGGGATTACTGGCGCTTAAAATCTGTAATTTGGATTTCGTTTTCAACGTCTTGGCAGTAGACGTACTGGGGTTCCCTGCCCTTTGGTGGCGGCGGAGGCGGCGGGGCGTTACTTGGCAGCAATTCGACCAAAATCACGTCGATACCGATTTTGCAAATGTGTTGATACGGAATAAAAATGTCGTTTTGTGATTTAAAGAACCCGCGTTTTAACCCTGGGACGACGAAACCTAGGAGTTTGCCGTACGAGTCGTCAAAAATTGCGTCGATGATATGCCCTAGATTTTTGCCGTCGGCGATATTGACGACTACCTTTTGCCTAAGTTCGACAAAAGAAATTTCCATAGACCACCCCTTTTATTTCTTTTGTTTTACTCAAAGTATGTATATGCGGGCAAACTTTCATTTGTTCACTACTTTTTAGGGCTTTCCGTTTTTTGTTTGCCCGCTGGGTTTAGTTTTTGCTGCTGGTTTTTAGCGATTAACTTTTCCGCTTTTTGTTATTGCTCGTCGCTTTTGCTGCTACTCGTCGTTGTTTTACTTGTACGCTTTGGGGCGGTTTTACTTGCGCCGTCTTGGGACTTATCGACTGACTTTGTTGCGGCGCGCGATTTAGTTGAAGCACGCGACTTGGAGGCGATGGAGTCTGCGGCGGCGGCAACATTCGACTTAGTTACCGTTTTAGGAGTACGTGCAGGCTTAGTGGCGTTTGCAGCCGCAGACGCGCTGTTTGTGTGCGTGCTTGTGAAATTGAACTTGCGCGTCGTTTTTCTCGCAGGCTCAGCGGAGCCCGATTGAGTGGCTAACTTTGTTGCAGTTGTGCGGCAAGTGGCAGCACGCGGCTTGGCGGCGGAGTCTGAAACAGATTCTGCTGTAGCGGGTTTGGTTGCAGATTTAGGCGCGCGTGGAGTTGTTTCTTTGCTCTGCTGCGTTTCGGCAGACTGCGGCACCTCAACGGGCGGTTGCGGATCGGCAGGCGGTTGGGTCTCCGCAGGCTGTTCGGGGTCGGAGTGTTTGTCATTTGTTAGGACGATTGGAGCGGTGGAGTTGATTACGGCGTCGCGCAGGGTGTAGGCGTTTTGTTTGATTGCAGCACCACTTTTGACGAGCGCATCAATTGTTTTGAGGTCAAACTCCTTGGCAGGTACGGCGGATTTGGATGTTTTGTACCTGCCGCGAGCGTAGTACTTACCTTTCTTGAGTTGGGTTTGCAGGTCTAAAAGCGTTACGTTGTAGACGATTGGGTTTTGTGGAATGAGATCCTTAAGCATTTCAATATGTTTCTTGCGCTTGAAACTTGGGATGACGTCGAGGCGAACAATGCCGATGACGGAGAAAATCAAGCCGATACTCTCGCTCAATGCGTTTGTGTACGCGCAGACGCAGAGGTTAAAAACAATGAGCAGCACGCCCGAAATAAAGTAACCAATTCGCGTAATCGACATATTTTTTTGCCACGCGCCGTAGGTTACAACAATTGCTTCGGCGATTGCGAAGATGTCATACCAGCCGCTGTATGTGAGAACGGCGTTAACCCCGATAGCGAGCATAAAAATCAGCATTACCCACACGGGACAGTTTCGCTTTTTTGTGTCGTAGATTTGGAAGATTATGAGTTTGATAATGCCGATTATGCTCATAATTCCGCCTGTTACGCTGCCGAGTAGGAAGTAAACGGCACTGTTGAGGATGTTGACAAAAGTCAGCATTGTAATGAGCGTTTTGCGGGCGCGGGCTTGCAAACTTGTGCAGTACAACACGAGCGAAACAAACCCGACCGCTTGCGCGATGATAAATAAAGTAAAATCCATTTCTTGTCCTTAGTCTATTATATTTGCTTTAACTAAAATTTTACCACAATTAAATTTTTACGACAATCATTTTTGCGACATCTTTCGACATTTTTCGCATTTTTTTGCCGCTTTACGCCGCTAATTGTCCCTATTTTTCTACATTCCCCGCGTTTTGTAGTTCCATACTTCACAGTTTTGCGTTTGTTGTTTCGCGGGTTGCTGTTACCTGTTTTGCAGTCTTGCGAATTATGCTTTCACAACATATCTTTTTGTGGCGGGCGAGTTCACGACGGGGCGTGTTTCGAGAGGTTTGCGGGTGAGGATGTACGGTTTGAAGAGTGGAAGAGTTTTGAGCGGGACGAGTTTTGCGACTTGGTGGGATTACAAGCAAACAAAAAAGGCGGGACAAGCCCGTCTTAAATTATTTGTTTCCGTTCTTTTTGTTTTTGTCAAGATCGCCCTTTTCTGCCTTCTTAGCGTCTTTTGTTTCGCCATTTTCAGCAGGTTCCTTTTCGTCAGCGGGTTTTTCTTCCGATTTTTCTTCGGTTGTTTCCTCGCTTGTTTTGCTAGGTTCTTGGGTTTCTTGCGCTTCAACCTTAGTCTCTGCGGCGTCTGCGTCTTTACTTTCTTTAGCACCATCTGCTGCAGGTTCACTAAGTTTTGCGTTTTTATCTTCGGCTGCCTTTTTCTCGGAAACTGGCGTCTCGATATTGTAGATAGCGTAAACGTCTACAGCCATATATGAAACGTGTTTACCCTCACCCGTCTCAATAATGCAAATCTTACCGTTAGGGGTATCCTTAATTGAAATAATTCTTCCGTATATACCGCTGTAGGTCTTGATTTTGTCGCCGATTTTCAAGTTGTTGGCAAAATCCTCTGCCATTTTTGCGTCTTTTTTGCGTTTTGACGCGGAGAAAACTAGCATAAAAACCAAAAATACGATAAGTATAATCATTAAGCCATATGTTTCAAAGAACGAGCCTTCTAGTAATTGACCAATCATAAAAATCCACCTTTATTAGTTTTGGGGTTCAAAATTAGAACCGCACATAATATTATAATAACATATTTAACAAAATTATACAAGCAAAATAATACAACTTCTTGTCAACTTTTGGCGCTTTACCCCCTTATTGCGCGAACAAAACGTTGTCGTCCTTCATCCCATTCCCGTGGACAGGGTCGTTTGCGTTCCCTACTCGCTAACCTCAGGCGGATTGCGGCGGGCTTTGCGCTTGTCGAGGAGTTTAATAACTTCGTATGCCGCGAGTAAAATGAGGAGCGTGCCGATTTTGGCGGTTACGGAACCGGTCAGAATGCCAAGGAAGTTCCCGAACAGGTCGGCGCCGATGATGTACATTAATCCGTAGAAGAAGAGGCTGTTAATAACGCTCACAACGATGACTGACAGCCCCAAACTGACGGCTCTAGGGGTTTTCGCCTTTATTTTTTCGTACATCCACAAGCCGATGGTTGTTGAAACAAAAATCGCGACAACGCTTGCAGCGAACGAAACGAAGCCCCAAATAACGTCCTGCGCAATACCGACCGTTGCCCACTTTGCGAAAAAGTCGAACACTGCGGTCAACATAATCGCCGCCATTGAGGAAAACGCGAGCGATTTAGCTGCCTTTTTGCCGTAGTCTTGGCACGCGACCATCACGCAAAACGCAAACAAGATGTAAATGACCGCGTCGAAGCCGAAAATCATAAACCCCGCGTCAATGCTGTAGGTGTTAATGTTGTAGACGTTAGACGAAACCGCTGCGCCGATACCCAGCACAAAAAGCGAGTCCTTTCTGAAAAAGTAGTATCCAACTACAAACGCTGCTGCGACAATAACCGCAAGCACCACTAATAAATAAACCATAAATTTCCCCTATTCAACTTAAACTAAAATATTATATTATTCAACCTAATTAAATTAGAATTCAACTTAAACAAATTATAATGAATACCTTTATAATAGCCAAAAGCTATTTCATTATTACGTTTTCGCTGCCGATGATTGCGGACAATTCCGCGATAAGGTTGTTTGACTTTTCGACCTTTTGAGAGAGTTTATACGCCTTGCCGTCGGAAAGGTTTTTGACGACAACTTCGCTCTTGCCGGGGCGGTCGTTTAGGACGCCGAGGACGCGCGTTTTTGCGCTGGCGTCATTTAGGTCGAACCTCAAATACAGCGTTGGGATAACCTCGGGCGCCTTTTCGACTCGGTTGTTGAGCCTTTGCTGCTCTTCGGCAGACCTAATCGGCTCTATTGTGTCGGTTATAACGCTCGGCGTTTGCCCGTCTCTGACGCTTATGTGTCCCGTAATTTTGACGACGTCCTCTTCCTTGAACATCCCCTTAACTTTTTCGTACTGGTTAGGGAAAATTACGAACTCAAATGTTCCGTACAAGTCCTCGATTTTGCCTGAAATCATTTCTTTGTTTCCGCTTTTGGTCATACGTTTTTTGTAATCGGTTATAATTCCGCCGATAACGGTTTTTTCGCCGTCATTGACCTTATAGGATTGTTCGGTTTCTTGTCCGTCGTCAAAATCGTTAATCCCCTCGTCCTCGAGCGGTCTTAAGTCTGCGGACGTGTGCGTAAACTGTTGCATTTCGTAGGCGTACTCGTCGAGAGGGTTACCCGAAACATATGTGCCCAAAACCTCTTTTTCAAACTTGAGTTTCAGCGGAAGCCTATATTCGGCGATGTCGGGATAGTCTAGGTGATGTGCCGCTTCATCGTTTGCGAGCATACCGTCAAACAAACTTAGCTGCCCTGAGGCAGAGTTTTTTCTGTCCCCGCGCACGATTTGGAGTGCTTGGTCAAGTACTGCCATTAGTTGGCTGCGCGGTTTGCCAAAACAATCCATTGCGCCCGACAAGATGAGCCCGTCCATTGTGCGGTGATTGGCAACAAGTTCGCCCGTTCTACGCAAAAAGTCTAGCAAGTCGGTAAAGTCGCCGCCCTCTTCTCTTGCGCGGATTATGTCCTCAACGACTGGCAGCCCAACGTTTTTGATTGCGCAAAGCCCGTAACGGAGGTTTCCGTCCTCGACGCTAAAGTACGCTTTCGAGTGGTTAATATCAGGCGGCAGGATTGCTATCTTTTGTTTTTTCGCAAACGCGGTGTATGTTTTGATTTCGTCCGAGTTGAAGATACGGTTATTCAAAACTGACGCGATAAACTCCACCTCGTGGTAGGTACGCAAAAATGCCGTTTGGTACGCAAGGTACGCGTACGCCGCTGCGTGCGACTTGTTAAACGCGTAACTCGCAAAACTCTCCATCTCGGCAAACACTTGCTCGGCAACTTCCTTAGGAACGCCGTGTGCGACCGCGCCCGAAATGCTTTTCTTGCCCGTCGGGTCGACCCAACCATTGATAAACTTTTCCTTTTCAAGCGCCATTTTGTCTTTCTTTTTCTTACTCATAATACGGCGCACGTTATCCGCTTGCCCTAGTGAGTAACCACCCATATCTTGGAATATACGCATAACCTGTTCTTGGTAGACGATACAGCCATAAGTTGCTTTCAATGTATCCTCCAAAATTGGGTGCGCGTAGACGATTTTATCAGGGTTGTGTTTATTAAATACATATCTAGGGATACTATCCATTGGACCTGGGCGGTAAAGCGAAATTCCCGCGATAATATCTTCAAGGCTACTTGGTTTTAGTTCGCGCATAAAGTTTTTCATACCTGCGCTTTCTAGTTGGAACACGGCGTCAGTGTTACCCGAACCAATAAGTTCGTAAACTTTCGGGTCGTCGTACTGACACCTGTCAAAACTAGCGTCTATGCCTTTATCCTCTTTTACGTACTGGATGGCAAGGTTAATATCTGTAAGTGTTCTTAAGCCCAAAAAATCCATTTTGAGCAAGCCCAGCGACTCAAGTTCAATCATATCAACTTGCGTCGTAATATCCTCGCCGTTTCTTGCGCAGGCAACAAACTCGTCAATTCTATCTGGCGCGATAAGCACACCTGCTGCGTGCATACTTGTTTGGCGCGGGCAACCCTCAAGTTTGACTGCCAAATCGACAATCCTTTTGATTTCGGGGTCGTTTTCATAGATTGTTTTGAGTTCGGGGATAATGTACTTATCGTTTTCGGGTTTGCCCGTCAGCCCGAAGTAGTGGCGCAAAATTGGCGGGTGCGCGATACCGTCGGGGAGTTTTGCGGGGATAAGTTTTGTGAGTTTATCGACTTGCGAGTACGGCATACCGAGCACGCGGGCGACGTCGCGGATAGCGTTTTTAGCCGCCATTGTACCAAATGTTACGATAAATGAAACATTATTGTCGCCGTATTTTCGCTTACAATAATCGTAAACTTCAAGTCTGCGGTCGACGGAGAAGTCGACGTCAAAGTCAGGCATTGAGACGCGCTCTTTGTTAATGAAACGCTCAAACAGCAAGTCGTAACGCAGCGGCTCAATTTGCGTAATCCCGATTGCGTACGCAACAATTGACCCCGCACCCGAACCACGCCCCGGACCTACGCCAATGCCGTTTTCACGCGCAAAGTTAACGTAATCCCAAACAACCAAAAAGTACTCAACGAAACCTTGTGAGTGGATTGTTTCAAGTTCCATTTCCGCACGCTCGCGAATTTTTGGCGTAATTTCGTCGTATTTGTCCTGCAGTCCCTTTTCGGTTAGATATCTTAGGTACTCGTAAGGCTCCATTCCGTTTTCAGGTATATATTTAGGAATAAAGTTTTCGTTCGCAGGCAAAACATATTTTGGGTCGATATTTGGAATATCCGAATGCGCTTTTGAGCGAATAACGACATCGCACTTTTCCGCGATTTCAAGCGTTGTGTTCAGCGCGTCCTCAAAGTTTGGCAACGCTTCAAGCATTTCTTCGTACGTTTTAAAATAAAACTCGTGCTCAGGCATACGCATACGATTTTGGTCGTCCATTTGTTTGCCTGTTTGGACGCAGAGCAAAACATCCTGCGTTTCCCAGTCCTCTTTTGTAACATAGTGGACATCGTTGGTAGCGACGAGTTTTATCCCCGTTTCCTTACTCATTCTAGCAAGTCCCTTGTTTACAATCTGTTGCTCAGGGATACCGTGGTTTTGGATTTCAAGGTAAAAGTCGCCCTCTTCAAACATATCTTTCATCATCAGTGCGACTTCTTTCGCCTCGTCGTACTTGTCCTGTATCAACAGTTGCGGAATATGCCCTGCAAGGCAGGCGGACAAACAGATAAGCCCCTTTGCGTGTTCCTTCAAGCATTTGTAGTCAATACGCGGCTTGTAGTAAAACCCGTCGATAAATGCGGTCGAGTTTAATTTAATAAGATTTTTGTAACCCTCGTTATTTTTCGCAAGCAAAATCAAGTGGTAATACTTTGACTTGCTCACTTTATCAAACCTATCCTCGCAAAGATAAAACTCTGTTCCGATTATTGGCTTGACACCTGCCGAAAGACACTTTTTGTAAAACTTGAGCGCCCCGTACATATTGCCGTGGTCGGTCATTGCAATTGCAGGATAACCGCGTTCTTTTGCTAAATCTACAACTTGGTCAATCCTTGCGATACCGTCAAGCAAACTGTATTCTGTATGCAAGTGCAGGTGAACAAAAGGTTTTGTTTTAGGTGCCTGAGGTTCATCCCCACTTGCGCTGTTTTGCACACTTTGTGCAGGATTGTTGATGTTTTTTGCGGGAATGCTGTCGTTTTTTGCAGGATTGTTGTCGTTTTTGACGGTTTCGCTACTTTTTTGTGGATTATCTATACTTTGAGAATTTAGGTTGTCCACATTTTTTTCGCCGTCTTGTTTATTTGCGCAACCATTACTGACGCTAGCGGATATATTGGAAGAAACTGAATAGTTGCATTCAAAACTTTCTACATTTGGCGCGCTTGGGTCAGCCTGCTGCGTTTCCTCGTCGCCCTCTTCTAGTTCACTTTTAATTTTCGCAAATTTAAGGTCATCCTGTAAATCTTGTAAATTATCCCCTTTAAAAATTTCGTCCATTATATCTCCTTTATCTCATCTGCAATTTGTATTATTTTTCTAAATCTATGGTTTATTCCGCTTTTTGTGAGTGGCGGATTTGTCAGTCTGACAAGTTCATCAAACGACGCTTCTGGGTTCGCTAGGCGCAGCAGGCACAAGTCCTGCAAGTGGTCTGGCAAATTTTCAAGCCCTATCGTTTGGTTGATTTTACTGATTGCGTCCAGTTGTTTCATTGACGCGTCGACCGACTTTGAAATGTTTGCGCACGCACAATTGAGTTGGCGGTTGAGGTTGTTCCTAACTTGGCGGATTGCAAGTTCGTTTTGAAGAACTAAGACGGCGTTACTTGCGCCGACAAGGGCGAGCAAGTCGCTGATTGCCTCAATTTCTTTTAGGTAGCAAACAACATTATACTTTCTTGTTGTTGTCTTTAAGTTGATGTTTTGTTCTGACATTATGTGCATAAAATCGTTTGCATACGCTTGATTGTCAAACACAAACTCTAGGTGGTAACCGCCGCGATGTTTCTTGACGCTGTCAATTTGGTCGATGGTAATGTTTGCACTCGCACAACCCAAAAACACGCCGCGTATGTAAGCACGCTGAGTCATTTCGTCATAGACTACAAAGCGCGAAACGCCGTTAAGCTGCTCCCAGTTGTCAAACTGGTTTTTCCTAATAACGTAACAGTTCGTCAAAACCTTTGTAGCAAGTTTGTCGGGCAAATTGATTGTGTAGCGCGTGCTATCTTTCCTTATCGTATCACTCGCCATTGTGTAATCGACCTGCTCGTTAAAAACCGCCTGCAACAGCGCTTGAACTCGCTCGATAACCGTTTGTATTTCGGTTGAAATGCGAACTTTGTAACTGTCCCCGCCCTTTTCAAGTTGTCCGCTCGTCTTAATTAGCGCGGATAGTTCCGCAATATTTTCAAAGGTATTGCCAAGCGGAAGGGCGGCAACCTCGGTCTTTGCTTTTACTGAAAACGACATAAATTCTCCATATAACTTATCTATTTGTATTTTTGCGCGCTAAATTTCAAGCGGCGCGTTCAAGTTGACAATCCTTTCAAGCGGAATGCCGTGCGTTTTTGCGAACTCGACTGGCAGCGTTACGTCCCCAACCTTTTCGCTTGTGTGCGCGTCCGAGTTTACCACGAATTCGACACCTGTTTCAAGCATATCGTCAACTTCTTGTTGCGAGAAATATACTCTTTTCCCGTTCAACTCAATTTTTGTCCCGCGCTCAACGCACAGTTTTGCAATCTCCTTGCAGTTAACAAGTATTCCGTAATTTAAGTGGTTTACAAACTTTAGCGGATACCTGTCGATACAACGCAAGTACGCGAGCGTGTTTTTCTCAATTTTTGCCTTGCTAGGCTTAAAAACTAGGTTCATCGCCGTAAAACTCCACCACGTCGAAAAACTTTCATTTGAGGCAGTTTTGTGGAAACCCATTTGCAAAAAGTCGAGTTCATCCACATACTTGTCCGTGTCAAGCAAGCCTGAGTAACCCATTAGGTTGCCCTCAAGCGCGTGGTAGATTTTTATTTGCGGGTATTTTTCGCGGTACAGTTCAACCATTCGCTTTTGCACTTGAAAGTTTGAAAGCGTTATGCCACTGCTTTTATGCTTAAACGCGTGGTCGGTAATTGCGTACTCTTTTAGTCCGACGCTGATTGCGTGCAAGATGTTCTCTTCAAGCGTCCCCTTGCCGTCGCTAAAAACTGAGTGCGAGTGATAATCGCCGTACGGAACAATGATTTCCTTTTTATCTCCCTCGCTGTTTTCGCTCAAATCGCGCCCGTCCCCCTGTTTGTTTTTTGTATCCTCAACTAGGGGGGCATCTTTTTTTAACTTGTCGCTAGACGCAAAAGTTGCGCAAGCGTCCTGCGCGTCCGCTTGTTTTTTAGGTGTTTGCTCATTAAAAGGAATGGCAGGCACAATATCTTTTGTTTGCTCGTCAATAGGCGACTCATTATTAATAGGTTGCTCTAAGGGTGTTGTGCTGCTCTTTTTAAATAGACGCCCGCCACCGATGTATGTGCCACCGTCGCCAAGTTTGTTGCACTGGCGCGGTGTGGTTGGGGCAAGGTTTTCAGCTGAGTCGTTCTTCCTATTCTTCCTCATTATTATCTCCTAAAAATTTTATTTCATATTGTACCACAATATTTGTAATTTTGCAAATCAAGTTTTGAATAAATTTTAAAAGTTTTAAAATATCTTCACTTGTGGCATCCTCAAAATTGACGATGTAGCCTGCGTGGACTTTTGAAACCTGCGCACCGCCTAGTGTCAAACCCTTTAGCCCGCACTTATCTATGAACGCACTCGGCGCAAAATTTTGCACGCGCTTAAAAACGCTTCCTAGGCTGGGATACCCAACGTTTTGCGTGGCGGTGCGTTTGGCAATAACATTTTTTCGCACTTGCGAAATTTGCGTTTTGCTGCCGCGACTTAGTTTAAAGTACACACCAATAACAAACTCGTCGTCCGATATGTTGGTTTTCCGGTAATCTGCCTGCCACAACTCGCGACTTGATTTCCAACTTAAAAATTTTGCGTTGTACTTATAGTATAACGCGTGCGTTTTTAGATTATACACAAGCACTTTGTAAACGCAATCCGACATTTGTCCGCCAAACGCGCCCGCGTTCATTTTCGCTGCTCCACCAACGCTCGCAGGTATGCCGCACGCAAACTCAAGCCCCGTGTAACCCCTGTCGCTGACGAGTTTTGACAAGTTCGGCAACAGCACCCCGCACTCGGCGTACACAATTAACTGATTGCTTTTTAATTGCCCCTTATTATTTGTTATGGCGGTGCGATTAAAGTCTTTTACACCCGCCCCAATGTCCTCATTTATGTTTTTTAACCTTTTGATTGCCCGAAACCCTTTAACAGCCTTTTGACTTACTCGCTTATATGTCAAAACCTCAAGTTTGACCTCGCGCATTTTGTTTGTGCAAATCACAACGCCGCTGAACCCGTTTGAACTGCAGAGTGTGTTTGAGCCGTTTCCAAGCACGTAGATTGGCAACGCAAAATTTGACGCCAACTCACAAACGCGCAAGAACGCGCCAAAAGTTTTGGGGAGCGCAACAACCCGCGCCTGCCCGCCCACTCGCATTGTGGAAAAGTCTTTTAACGGCGTCCACTCCAAAATTTCAAGGTCGTCCGATTGTAACGCTTTCAGTTTTTCACTCAAACATTCGCTCGTAGTTTTCTTGCCGATTTTTTTCATAAAAACTCCTTTTTTTACCTAAATATTGTATGCCTAAATTTTATTAAGCGTCGCGCAACCGTATGCAAGCATACCCCCCCCTCAATTACTCCGCGCTCAACATATAAAGACGTTTTAGTTCATATAATTATGTATGAAAAAATGCAACAATAACAGCAAACTCAGTGGCGCTGAAAATGTAAATAATACGGAAAAACGCGCAAAAAAACGCAAAAAAGTGTTAAAAACAATGAAATTTTTAATAATTGCGCTCATTTTTGTGGGTGTTGCGTGCGTAATGCCGTTTTGGTTTGGACGTGCAGACGTACACATTCCCACGCCGCAGACGCAAGAGTCAACCTTTTTAAAATTGTGGCACATAGATAGTTTTGAGGGCGGAAGCGGCAACCGCGCAAACTTTTTAAACAAAATGGCGGTCAAATACCACTCAAAGGCTTCCTGCTGTTTTGTTGTTGTGCAAACACTTTCGCAAGAGGAAGCGTTGAACGCAATTTCCGACGGCAACCTCCCCGATTTGGTTTCCTTTTCTCATCACGTCGCGGAGGGGTTTTGCGACAAACTACAGGCGTTGTCGGTAAAAACACAAGCACGCACGGAGATACTAAAGTTTGCGCAAAAAAACGGCAAAACCTACGCAATCCCGTGGTATATGTCGGGTTACTGCCTAATCGGGAACTCCGCCGTTGACAGCCGCGTCCTCACGCAACTCACACCCGACACCGCCTACTCTTTTTTAAGCGTGCATAGCAAAAACAAACTCGCGTACACGGCAGGGCTCCAAGATAGTTACGCCCAAGTCGCCATGCTTGAAAACACCTCCGCGCGTGCAAACCTCAATCTCTGCGACCCACAAATGCACAAAAAAACATCCTTTCAAGCGTACAGCGACTTCACGAAAAACAACGCTGCCGTACTCCTCGGAACCGCCCGCGACTTCTACCGCGTGCAAAACCGCGTTTCACTCGGCGCAATGCAGGCGTGCGCATATGTCCCACTGCAAAAGTTTTCCGACCTCGTGCAATACATTGGAGTACTCAACTCCGCTAACCTGCCACAAGCGGAAAACTTTATCTCATTTTTGTGCGAAGCCCAAAACCAGCGCGAACTTGCCACCATTGGGCTGTTTTCGCCAAACAACCTGCAAATTTACGCGGATACCGAATACCAAAAGTTTGAAAAAGCAATCAACAACATCAGCAAAAGCATAAGCATTTTCGCAACCGCAGACGAAAAACTTGTCCTCTACAAACGCGCAATCAACGCAATGTGCTAGCACCCCACTGCCACATTTTTTACTCAATTTAACCTTTCAACTATTATTGCTAAAAAAATGTAATTGTGTTATAATAATTTAAGAAAACAATAATTTTTCAAAAAAAATGCAGAAAAAATAATAAAATTCAAATCAAATTTTGTTACACAAAAAATAATGAAAACAAAAATATAAATAAAAGTTGATAAAACACATTACAAGGAAAATACAATGAATAGCGAAATAATGAAAAGGATAAAAGAAAAACTGCACAAGTTGCCACTAACTAGCGGCGTTTATTTAATGAAAGACATTGACGGACACATAATTTATGTCGGCAAGGCGAAAAACCTAAAGCGCAGAGTTAGTTCGTATTTTTTGAACACCGAAAAAACGATAAAAACAGATAATTTGGTTGCAAACATTTATGATTTTGACTACATTCTAACACCGACCGAACTTGACGCGCTTGCGCTTGAAAGCACGTTAATTAAAAAGCACCAGCCCTTTTACAATATCCTGCTCAAAGACGGCAAGGCGTACCCGTACATTCGCATTAATGTTAAAGAGGACTTTCCCACCGTTGAAATTGTGCGCAAAGTTAAAAAGGACGGCGCAAAATATTTTGGTCCCTACTTTGCGGGCATTAGCGCTACTGAATTATTAAAAACCATTCATCTAGCTTTTCCTTTGCGACAATGCAAACTTAATATGAAAGGAAAAGCGCGCCGCGAATGCTTAAACTACTCACTCGGGCTTTGCCTTGCGCCCTGCACTAACAAAGTTACGCGCGAAGAATACCACAAAATTGTTGACGACTGCATAGAGTTTTTGAAAGGCAAAGACAGCAAAGTTGAAGAGATTTTGACCGAAAAAATGCAAAAAGCGAGTGAAATGGAGCAATTTGAAAACGCAATTTTATTCCGCGACCGCCTGCAGATGGTTACGAAACTCAAAAGTAAGGTTATTATGCAACTCAGTTCGTCCGACGAATTTGACGCGATTAGTTTTGTAACAAACGGCGAAAACTCCGCCATCGCAATCTCCGTCATCCGCGGCGGCAAAATGGTTGGCTGCGAAACACACACAATTTTTGACCACAACCTTTCCGAAAGCGAGGCAATCACAAGTTTTGCGGTGCAGTACTACTCAATGAACGGGTATGTTCCGCCGCAAATACTTGTTCCTGAAAAATTTGAGGACGTCGCACTTTTACAAGAGTATGCAACAAACCTTTGCGGACACAAAGTTGAAGTTGTGCAGCCGCAAATTGGCGCAAAGGCGCAGATTTTGAAAAACAACTGGCAAAACGCGTACGAGCACCTTGAAAAACAAGTTGACAAGGACAAATACTTGCGCGACTTCACTTATGGGGCGTGTGAACAACTTAAAGACAAACTCTCGCTCTCAAAATTCCCTCACAAAATCGAGGGTTACGATATTTCAAACATCAGTGGCACAAACAAAGTCGCAAGTATGGTTGTTTTTATTGACGGGCAGCCAAACAAGAAACTTTACCGCAAGTTTATCATTAAGACGGTTGAGGGCGCGGACGACTTTGCGTCAATGGAAGAGGTTTTGCGACGCCGCTTTAAGGACGCTTTTACAAAAGACGACGAGAGTTTTGCGACGCTCCCAGACCTCATTGTTGTGGATGGTGGTAAGGGACAGTTGAGTTCGGCGGTTAAAATTATGGACGAGTTCGGGCTCACGCTTGATATTGTTTCGCTCGCAAAGCAGGAAGAGGAAGTTTTTAAGCGCGACGAAAGCGAACCACACAGGCTGCCGCGCTCGAGTTTTGCGTTAAGACTACTGCAACGCGTGCGCGACGAGAGCCACCGTTTTGCAATCACTTTTCACCGCAACAAACGCCAAAAAATTACCAGCGTACTCCAAAACATTGACACCGTCGGCGCAAAAACCGCCCGAGAACTGCTTCGCCACTTCAAGAGCCTCGACAACATCGCGAACGCGCGTCTTGAGGAACTTCAGCAGGTTGTGCGCAAAGACCAAGCGACCGCAATTTACAACGCCTACCACTCATAACACCCCGCTGCAACAAAAAATAACAATATACCCCACAATGTTTATTGCGCAATAAAAAAAACAAAGCAACAATAATAGGATTATCCTAAAGGTTACTTTGTTTTTTATTTATCTCAATTGCACTTCAATTGGGTTAATTGCATTTGCAATTTAGCTTAATTGTTTTCCTATTTTTACGATTGTTTTTAGTTTTGTCAAATCACTTTAAGCCGTGCTAATTATTTTTAGTTGCGATTAATATTTAAAGTTGAAATTAATCGTTTTAAATTGCGCTTTTAAATTGAATTTAGTCCTTCATCCGAAATCATTCGCCTTCGCTTAAGGTAGTTTCAAGCGTTGTAACCGTAATTGTTGTTGGCTCAGACGCCAATTTGTAGTCGTCGCGCGCCATTCTCACGCTAATTGTGTACGCCGTGTTCGCCTCAAGTTCGTCAAAAACATTACTCGTTGTCCAATCTCCGTTGCCAATTTTATATTCAGCGCCCGTAATCGGTTCAATTGTAATGCTGCTTTCGGTTTTAGTCGCGTGAATATCGCTCGCGCTAATCGCCGCTTGTGAACACAAAACTTGAATATTTGGGATTGTTATAGCCTCGCTTTGCTCGAAAAGGTCGCTTTCTTTAAAACGGACAGACAGGTCGTAAGTCATCCCATTTGTAAGCGCGCCAAAAACGTTGCCATCCTGCCAAGCCCCTGCGCCAAGTTTGTACTCTGCGCCGTCAATCGGTTGCACGAAAATTTGGCTATCAAGCGCGGTATAATGTACACTTGAAATACTAGGCGCCGACGCCACACGCTTTGAAACCGTTATGTTAACGCTAACTTCCTTGCCCTTGTAACTAAAGGTAACCTTTGTATGCTCCGTTCTCAAACTTACCATATATAGGTCGTAGGTATAACCATCTTCCCCCGTCGCATCAAAGTGTACTAACTCCTTGTCGCCGTTCCCGTAAGTCGCCGTAATCGCCAACCCCGCCGTGTCAAAGTAATCGCCCGCATAATACGCAGTTTTAATCGGGTCGCCCGTAATTTTTAGTTCGCTAACTTTCCCCGCGCCGCAGCCCGCAAACCCAAGCGTCGTTGCCACAACAAGCACAAATGCAAGCGTCGCAAACAACATTTCCTTTATTAACTGTTTACTCATTTTTTTCTCCATATTTTTTGTTTTTTGCCAAAAACAAGCATTCGCGCCAACCCTGTCCGCGCCCGCGCACATATCCACAGCCGCGCGCCCGCACACAAACGCCACAACTTGCAAAACGCCACCCGCGCTTGCAAACTTTTTTAATAAACGCGCGTTTCGTTCACAGTCGCCAATCGCCCGCCGAAAGCACGCTAATGAAGTTGTGCGACAGAGCAAACGGGCGCAAGTGCCACTTGTTTTGTTTTTAATATTATAATATGGTAAACCTTTTTTGTCAAACGTTTTGGCGGCAAAAAAAAGAAAACCCGCGAGGTTGCCCCGCGGATTTTTTCACTTAAGTTACACAAAATTACTTGAAAACAAACTGTTTTGCCCGCAGCGGCTGGTCGTGTTAACCCCGTAAGCCCCGAGTGCCAACAAAAGCAGCAAAATAAAGTTTGTGTTCGTAAACAAATCAACATTGTTATTTGTAACAAATATTGAAAGGAATATCGCAAGTAAAATCAAAATTTGATAGTCCATAAAAGCCTCCACGATTTTACATTATATATGCGTACCTTCCCAAAAGTGTTCACTGCAACAAATGCTCAATCCCCGAAAGCATAAGGTCGTTAATTATGTAATTGGCAGCACTGTACAAAATTATTTTTCCCTCCCGACGCGAGTTGACGAGGCGCTGATTTTTTAGCAACTTTAACTGATGCGAAAGCGTGGTTTGGTTAATACCCAATATGTTTGATAGGTCGCTGACGCACATTTCCGAAAGCGCAAGCGCGGAAAGTATCCTTATGCGCGAAGTGTCGGAGAAAATCGCGAAGAAATCCGCCAGTTGCTCAAGAATGTTGCCCTCGGGCAAGTAACTGTCAAGGTCGTTGACTGTCTGCTCGTCGGCTTTCAAAAGTTTAAACTGAACTTCCATTTAAACCTCCTTTTGCACTATTTTACACCCAAAATGCCGCCTGCCAAACCCTTTCACCTGTAAAATTTTGCAGATAACGCCCCATTTTTGTCGCATTTTGACAAAAACCACCCGCAACACCCGCGCCTACAAGGCACTACACGAAAAACACTACACAAACTCCTACAGCTCAACTACCCGCTCGTATAAATACCTGCATACACAACTCAGTACATAGACGCGCGCCGCCAACACTCACGCGCAAAGTTCCCTATGCGCGCCCCATACATAGCCGCCGCAAACAGCAAATTAAACAAAGCTGCCGCGCGCCCAACCACATGCAAGGGGTACGCAAGCGCGCGCAATCAATCACTCAATCACTCAATCACTCAATAAATCGGGCGCGCGCACATAAAAAACAAATACAAAAAAACCACTGCGCAAAAAACTACGCAGCCAAAAGAAAGCCGCCGCGCACGCGTTTTACGAATAATTACGCCGCTTTTGCGTAAAATATTTTTATGAACAAACGCATTATTTATCAAAAAACCTCCACGTGCGCCCCACAAAACGCCCTGCGCAGGAAGTTTTGGGCAACGCTGCTGCTTTTATCACTCGCAATAATTGTCGCGCTACTGCTGTTGCCACCCGCAAAACAAATGTTGTCGGCACTTTTAACGGGACTTATGCCGATTTACATCGGCGCGTTTATTGTTTACCTATTAAAAGAGCCGCGCAAATGGCTCGCTAACAAAGTTTTTAAGCCGCTATTCAAGGGCGCGAAAAACCCACAAAGGGCGCGTATGACGCTCGCGCTACTCGTCGTGTTCTTGTTGTTTATCGCACTGCTCGTCGGGATTTTTATGCTATTTATTCCAAAGTTTTTGTCAATTATCGAAAACATTATCTCAAACGCCGACGCCTACACCGAAAAAATAAAAACCGAACTCGTCAGTTTTCTTTCCAATATCCCCTACTTTGACAAAATTAACATTGACAGTTTCATCGACAACGCGCTCAATGACCTCGTGAACTCACTCAAGGAGTTGGCGCCACAACTTGCGCAACTGCTCGCGGGTTTTGCAAGCGATTTGCTCGAGTTTATCGGTATGCTTGTAATTGCAATGTTTTTTAGTTTTCTTTTCCTGCTAAACATAGACAAGTACAAACGCGCAATAAGCGGTTATGCTAAAAAGCGGCTGCGCCCCACAAAATACCGTAAGTTTGCCAACTTCGTCAGAAATTCCGACCGCATTTTGATTGACTACGGCTTTAGCAAACTAATTGAGGGCATCATTATCTTCGGCAGCGTTTGCGTGGGACTGCTGGCTTGCGGCGCGCCAATGACGATTGAACTTGCGCTGCTTATGGCAATACTGAATGTTATTCCTTATATTGGCCCAATTATCGCGCTTGTCCCGATTATCCTTTTCTCGCTTGTTTTGGCAAGCGCAAACGTCGCGCTCATTTCCGCGATTGTTTCGATAAGTATCGTAATTATTGTTACAAGTTTCATTACGCCAATGATTGTTGGGCAAAAAATCAAAATTGACACGCTGACAGTTATTTTGTCGCTCACGATTGGCGGTGCGTTGTTTGGAACGCTCGGGCTGATACTCGCGCCACCGATTGCCGCAATTATTATGAAACCCTTTTTCTCTCCCAGCGCGCAAAGCGGCAAACCTGCATATTTTAGTAAAACCACCAACTTTGACAAGCCCGCAAACTTTAAAAACACAAACTTTAACAAAGGTACACGTCTTAACAAAAAAGGTTAACCTATTAAAAAAACTAGGCAATTCAAATTCTTGAATTGCCTAGTTTTTATTTTCTTAACCTTATTATCCTTTATTTATCAATTAATCAACTTTGCGCGCGTTTAAAAAGGTTTTATCTAGCCCGAAAGTGAAAAGGTTGTCAAAAATCGGGTTGGGCTCCTCCCCTTTTATTTCGTCGTAAGCGCTAACAAGTTTTGTTTTGACCTCGTCGTAAATCGCGTTGAGTTCGTCGCACTTGTTGAGTAAAAACTCTTTTTTAGTATTAAATACCCCCAAATGAGCGTTAAGAGCGTTAAAACGCTTCTTCTTGGCGTCGCTTTCGTAGTCGTCCACCGCGTCCATTAGGTAAATAAACCTGCCGAGTTCAAAAAATAGTTGCTCAAGGTCGGGCGCGCCGCAGTTTCGCGCCATACTCGCCAAAATTTCGCCCGAAATTGACATTAGTTTTTGCAGCGAGTCGCCGCCCGCGCGTTCGCATTCTTGCGTTTGCAACAGACATTTCTCAAGGTCGTCCTTAAATTGCGGCAGAATTTGCATTGCCTTGCCCGCAGTTTTACGGTAAAAACTCTTGAGCATACGTTTTGTGGTGCTCTTTTTTTCGTCTTTGCAGTCGTCTAAAATTTTGAAGTAGGAAATCAAAACGGTTGCGCTGGCGATTTTTTTTGTTACATCCGCGTCAAGGTAGGCAATGTTTCGCTTGCTAAACGGGTGCAGAAAACAACGCTTGCGCTGCAGGTCAATCTCGCAGTTGCCCGCGCTGACTATCAACATATACGCGTAAGCGCAGTCCATATTTGTGAACGCGCGCGCAAAATTCCCAAATGTCGACTTTAACGCCATACACAACCCACAGTAAAACGACCCCACCAAGTCGCGCTCCTGCGCCGTCAGTTTTTCTTCATCACACGAAACATATCCAAACATTTTCTCACCCATTTTTTAGTGCTTAATTCGCCAATTTCGCATTAAAATCAAGAAAATATAGCAAAATTTAAAGCAAAACATTAATCTTTAAATAAAAAATTACAGCATAACCAATTTTGATAAGCAATTAAAAGCCTACCCCGTTGCAATCCCCTTGCAACAATAGATTATACTGTAATTATAACATACATTTCTTAAATTACAAAACTAAAATAACAAATTTCCTTAAATCACGATTGAATTGTTAATGACGGCAGGCGCGGCTATGTGAATATTGATTTCAGTATCAACTGACGGCGTGAACTCATACTTTTCGACCTGTGTGCCGTCGACCGTCCAATAAAGGTACGACCTATAAGTTGTTAGCAGTGTTATTTTCTCGCCGCGCTTTGTCGAGAAAACTATTTCACTGTTGTGGCTAACGACAAACTGGTTGACAACTGCGCCCGCACTGTTTAGTTTGTAGAGGATGTACTTATCCGTTCCGACAACTCCACCTGCACCCGCGCTTGTAGTTACTTTTATTGTAACCGTACACGGTCCCATAAACTGCAGCGTTGGGTAGGTTTCGTTCTCAGTTTCAATGAACCACACGCTCTCGAAATTCCAAGGCGCAGCGGAGTTCCAAGTGTAACCATTTGTGCCCGTTCCCGCGTAGGTGGATGTTTTCTTTAACGCAGGGACATCTGAACTTGAAGCGTATAACCCGTAACTGCCGCCCGCAGTTGCCGCAATGTCGCCTGTGAATTTTAGCCCCGTAACCCCAATAAATACGCAGTTGTAAGTAGTGAGGGTTCCACGATAAATATATGCGCAAACCTGCGCGTTATTTGTTGGTTGACTAGCCGTTGTAGATATTTGTATAAAGCAGTTTGTTATACTCGGATTTACAGTTGAACCATTTGACGTCGCAGTAGTTACAGCCCCTGCAATATGCCCAAAGTAAGTACGTGAAGAATCTTCATAATTTGCTATGGAAACATCAACTTTACAGTTTTTTACCTCAACAGTATACCCCACAACCAGTCCCGCATATGATTTCCCATCTCCAACTGCCGCAAGATAATTTATATTCGCATTAATATAGCACTCTTGAACATAACTACAGCTTCCTGCAATAATACCCGAACTGTTCCCAGAACTCGTTGATGCATTCCCCTGCTGAATATCGATACTCTTTGAACTGTCAGCCCCTTTTATGACTTTACATTTTTTAATTGTAGTAGCCGCTCCTGCTATTACACCTACATTATTTAAATACTTCCCAGCAATATTACAGGTAAAACTACCCCCATTAAATGTGCAATTTTCAATTAAATTTCCATCCCCAACAATACCTCCCCAATCCCATTGGTAAGTCGCACTTATATCAGAAGAAAATCCCACATCTGCATTTATTGAACAATTTGTAACCTTGTCTTCCGATCCTCCAACAATTCCCCCAATATAACTTATAATTCCGTTGACTGTTAAATTGGTATCAAGCGTACAGTTATCAACAATACCACTATTAGCCATCCCCACAATACCACCAAAATAAGAAGTTCCATACATACTAAACTCATATTTAAATGGCCCCCCGATTATACTGCACCCTTGAATGATGGGGTTTTCTGTATCCGTTGACTGACATCCCCCAACAATTCCACCTGTAAAAATACTTTGGGAATAGGATGATGATCTAGTTACATTTAATATTGAATTATCGCCAACATTAAATTTCACCTTGACATTTAACACTCGTCCATTTTGAACATAGCCAAATAGTGCCCCTGCGTATGTGTAGGCAGCATAGCCCACTGAAATATCAATAGCAACGACATTATTAAATGTAACTGAGTGTTCCGTACCATCAAGTATTCCAGAAAAATACACGCTCGGCGTCTCTGATGTGCTTATAGAAAATCCAATTGGCACCCAATCTGCTGCGGCGATTGTTATATCTGCAGTCAATTTAAAATACGTGTCTACATAATGGTTGCCGTCGTTGCAGGCGGTAGAAAGCGCGAGCAGGTCGGCGTAACTCGCAATTTGATATGGATTTGATGATGTGCCGTTACCGCTCCAAGTTTCGCCTGCTGCTGAGGCAGTCTCAACTTCTGGCACAACATTCAAACTGCCATTGCTGCCCCCTATACTTCCAAACCCAATTGTAACAGCAAGACACGCGACAAACAAGAAAAGCCACAAACAAATTTTTGTCGTAGCGGAACACCTTATCATGCAACTCTTGTACCCATTATCATTTTTGTAGCGCACTTCGCTTTGGTAACTTACAGCATTTGCATTTATAGCATTACGATTGTAACTCACACTCCCTTTACAACTTACATCACGTTTACAACTTGCACTATTTTTGCAACTCATACTATCATTTTGAGTTGCATTATTTTTATAACTTAAATCACTATTGCAAATCGCATTTTTACTGCAACTTACATTTTTATAATTCTTTTTAATTGGAGCAGAATTTTCACTTGCAACATTACACGCAACACGCGCGCGGTGTACTTCGTTTTTGCTATTTGAAAATTGCGAAACGCACACATCATTATTTTTATTTTCAATTGACATAATATTACCTACCTTTTCTGCACATGTGGGTTTTGTAGTACATTCATTATAGGTAATATGTGCATTTTTAAAATTTTCTTTCGTATTATTTAATTTTTTATTTGCATTTTCTGAGTTGTTATTTAAAAAAGTTTTAGCAAAATTGTTTTTAAACTCTGATTTTTTAATATTTGTTTTTTGAGTATTTTTTATTAAATTTTCGCATTTATTTTGTGTATTATGCGCATTATTCAAATTTTGTGAATTTTGGCAGTTTCTGTCAAAATTTGCAGGATAACTGCTATTTTCTGCGGGTATACTGCTATTTTTAGCAGTTATGCCCCCCCCCCCACTTTTTTCACGTTTTCTAATTCGCTTTTATTCATAATAAAAAACTCCTTCCCAAATTTCATTTTTACCGTGTTTAGTATACCACATCCACAAAAAAATATCAAACAATTTTACGCTGTTTGATATTTTTTATTAAATGTTTAATTAATATTGAGCAATCATAAAAATAGTTACACAGTAAATACAAAAGTTAAAATAAAAAAAACTAAGCAATCCACACATTTGAATTGCTTAGTTTTTAAAAAGTTAACCCAAATAAAATGTTTTAATTACATTACATTTGTAATTACGTCTATTAAAATTTAATTTCCCCATTTTATTAACTTTAACGACTACTCGCTCTTGTGCAATTGTTCCTCAATTGCGGCCTTGGTTAGCGAGTCGACAATTTCGTCGAGTTCGCCTTCCATAACCAAGTTGAGGTTGTAGAGTGTCAAGTTAATTCTGTGGTCGGTAACGCGTCCTTGCGGGAAGTTGTAGGTACGTATGCGCTCGCTGCGGTCGCCCGTCCCAACTTGGCACTTGCGCTTATTTGCGTATTCAGCGTCGGCTTGCGCTTTGTAAAAATCGTAAAGTTTGCTTTTCAAAATGCGCATAGCCTTTTCGCGGTTCTGAATTTGTGAGCGCTCGTCTTGGCAAGTTACAATCATCCCCGTAGGCAAGTGCAAAATTCGCACCGCAGAGTCCGTTGTGTTGACCGACTGCCCACCCGCGCCCGAACTGCGACAAACGTCAACACGAATATCCTTGTCCTCAATAACAACGTCAACGTCCTCGTTCTCCGGCAACACTGCCACGGTAACCGTCGAAGTGTGCACGCGCCCACCTGACTCGGTTTCGGGAACGCGCTGCACCCTATGCACGCCGCTTTCGTACTTAAACTTCGAGTAACTACCTCTCCCGTTTATCGTACAAACAACCTCTTTAACGCCGCCAACCTCGGTGGACGAAAGGCTGACAATCGACATCTTAAACTTGTGCTTCTCCGCAAACTTTTGGTACATACGCAAAAGTTCGCCCGCAAACAAACTCGCCTCGTCCCCGCCTGCGCCGCCGCGGATTTCCAAAATAACGTTTTTCTCGTCGTCCTCATCCTTATCAATGAGCGCAACCTCGATTTCTTTCAAGAGTTCGCCATACTTGCCACGCAACTCCTGAAGTTCGTCGTCCGCCATTTGCCTAACCTCTAAATCCGTCTCCACGCGCAAAACCTCTTTAGCATCCTCAATCGCCTTTTCAAGGTCGCGCTTGCAAGTGTCGAGTTCGACATACTGCGCCAACCCCGCCTGTTCCTTAGCCAGCTTCTCGTACGCGCGGTGGTCGAGGTTCGCGCTGTTCATCAACTCCTCGTTAATCTCGTTGTATCTTTTAACGTAACTTTCTAATTTATCCATAATGTTTCCTCATTTTTAATTTTTCGCAAAACGTTTTCAAAAATACCCTCTTTCAAATGCCTGCATTTTTTACTTTTAAACTCTTGCATTTTTTATTCTTGCTTTTTATGCTTGCAATTAAAAACACTTAATATTTAAAAATTTGCGTCATATTTACTAATTTTGCGTTCAATTTAACTATTTTTTAATGTTTCACTGAATTTTTAATAATCTAACCAATTTATAACCCATTAACTGCAAAGCCCATCAATTAATTAAAAACATCTCACTAACTTCCTATTAAAGTTCATTTACTAAACAATATTATACAAGTTTTGCTAAACTTTGTCAAGCGCCGCCCCAATTCACAGCGCTACTCATTGCCGCAACACACATTGACGCCAACTGCCGACGCGCTAACTAACTTTACTTTCTAACTAACTTTCTAAAAACATCAATCTATTCACTTAAAGCGTAGCAAGCAGCAAGTATCACTTGACGCCGCAATGCCGACACTTTGCAAAAAACGCGTTCGACAACATATAATCGCCGCGCTACTTAAGGTTTACCTTCAATCCCCGCTGTAGGTCGCGAACACGACCCTAGTAATACCCGCAAAGTCCTTTCGCGAAGAAACGCCCTCAAACTCCCCTGCAAGCATTTTTTTAACATCCTTGCCTTGCCCCTTGCCGATTTCGAGAAAAATCTTGCCGTTGTCATTCAAAAACTTAGGTGCCTGCGCCGCAATTTTCCTATAAAACTCGAGTCCGTCCGCGCCTCCATCCAGTGCTAAGTGCGGGTCAAAGTCGGCAACTTCAAGCGTTTCTATTTCGTCGCTTTTAATATAGGGCGGGTTTGAAACAATAATATCGAACTTCAAATCACCCAAGCTTTCAAACAAGTCCGACTTAAAAAACTGAACCTTTGCATTTAGCCTATCGGCGTTTAGCCTTGCCATTTGCAGCGCGTTTTCGTTAATGTCGATTGCCATAACTTGCGCGCTAGTGAGTTTTGCGATTGTTATTGCTATGCAGCCGCTACCCGTGCACAGGTCAAGCACTTTTAGCGGGCGAGCGCGCTCCCTGATTTCGTCGATAGCGCATTCAGCAAGAATTTCAGTGTCAAAACGCGGAATGAGCGTGTCGTCGTTGAGTTCAAACTCGAAGCCGTAAAAGTTTGCGTGCCCAAAAATTCGCTGGATGGGTTCGCCTGCCAAGCGTTGCTGCGCAAACCCGTGAACGCGTTCAAGGTCGTGGGGCGCGATGTATTTGATTGACTTGAGTTCGGCGCGGTTGCATTTCAGCACTTCGCAAAAAATCCAATCGACGTCGCTCTCCTCAGTTATGCCGTTAGCCAAAAACTGCTCGCGCACCTTTTGCCACTCGTAAATTAAGTTGTGTTTTGCCTCAATTTTATCTGTTTCATTCATCATTAGAACCTCTTTAAGTGTAACTATCGCGCACATTATGCACTTTTCGTCCGTTTGCTTAGGAAACAGGCACTGCACCAGCCACGACGGAACCATCAGCGCGCGCACGAACTTATTATTGTATTGGTTTAGGAACACAAACACCTCGTAAACCGTCGATAATATTATAGCAAATAAAACAATTTTGTAAATCAAATTTAACAACAAATTGCGCTCAAAAAACAGCGGGAGCACAAAAATTGCGATTGTTACCGATATTATAACGATAGAAAACGGGTTAAAAAAGTATTTTGCACTCTGTTTTTCGACCTCGCGCACGTCGAGGCTGACTTTGTTTTTAAGCGCGTTCAACGTTTTGTTGACAGCATTGTAAGCAAAGAACTCCCCTTTTAACAAGTGTGCGGCAACAAAAATCGCGACCAAAAACAAGACTGCCGTTATGCTTGAGTTAACCAAGTTGTACTGCAGCGACTTGACGATAACGTAGTTTTGTGCGTTAAAAAACTCTTGCGTCAAAAAGTTTGGCAACACAACAAATAATATGTTTCCAAAAACAAGCCCGACGAATACGCCGACCACGCAGACGAGAAACTTGACCACGCCGACCACGCGCGAGTAAAGCGTCGATTTGTGCCTTGACGGCGCGATGTGCGTACTGACAAAGTAACCAAAGATTGCGTTTTTTATCGCGATAATAACAAATAACAGCGCGCGAATGAACGGAAACTTTCGTAGTCGCGCGTCGCTGCTTATCTTACGAACGCGAAAGCAAACCCTGTTTTTGTAACACACCCCGACCGCCAAAAACTGGTTGTACAAGAAACACGCCCCACCTGCAACGGGAAAGCCCGCGATATTGTATTCTTTATTCATATCTTTAGTATTGACATTTTACTTCCGCACTATTCTTATGCACCCCGCCGCGGCACACAAAGCCAAAGTTAAAGTTGTACGCTAAAAATAAATACATACAAAAATAAAAAGGACGAAAACTCGTCCTAATTATTAATCAAGATTAAATTTCTTCTTAAATTGTTCAACACGACCAGTTGTGTCGACAATTTTCTTGTTACCAGTATAGTGTGGGTGGCACTTGCTGCAAATGTCAACCTTTAACACGTCGCCATTAACTGTGGATTTTGTCTTGAAAGACGCGCCACATGAAGCGCAAGTACACGTAACTTCGTGATAATCTGGGTGAATTCCTGTCTTCATATTCATCTCCTTATTAAAATAACATTATGTTCCATTATTTTACTACATTTTGCTTTCTTTGTCAAGCACTTTTGCAAATATAGTTATCAATTACGCCTTAGGTTTTGGCGGCAGTTTCGGAGTCGGCATTTTTGGTGTAACTTTTGGCGCCGCATTAGGGATTCCGCTTGGTGCCACTGTGGTTTTTGACGTAACAGTAGTTTTTGGCGCAGGCGCAACGCGTGGTGCTTGCCCCGTTCTAGGAGCTGCGGTAGGTGTAACGCGCGCAGTCTGCGGTTTAGCAGTGCTAGCGCCGCCTTTCCCCATTTTACTTGCCAAAATATCTTCCAAATCCTTATCTGACAACCCGACCGCGTCGTCTAACTTGTCGTCCGCTTTAGCGTTTGCCATTGTTGGAAACTCGATATTTACGTCAAAATCGTCATCCTCGAGTGTGTCTTGAGTTTTAGATTTTTTCTTAATCTTTAGTTTTGTTCCGTCCGAAACAAGTTCACGTTCCTCTTCCTTTTCGCGCATACGCTCTGCTTTAAGGTTTTCTTTTTCTAAGCGTTTTAGTTTCTTTTGTTCTTTCTTTGCCTGTTTATCTTTTGCCTTTTCTTCTGGCGTTTTCATTGTTTTTTGTTCCTTGTTGTCTGCGGGTTTGTTTCTTGACTTCATCAGTTTTTGGTGCATTTTGTCAAGTTTTGCTTGTTGTTTCTCCGCTTTCAAGCGTTCCTTTTCTTCCTTTTTGTGTCCCTTTTCGACAATTTTCGCAAGTCGCGCACTTTCCGCGTTAATGCGTTTTTGCTCTTTTGCGTTTTCTTTTTCAAGTTTCGCTCTTTCTTTGTCCGCAATTTCCTTGTTTTTGCGCTCTTGCTTGTCAAGTTTTTCGCTTTCCTTAAACATTCTTCGGTGCTCGCGCTCTGCTTGTTTTATTTCCTTGCGCGTGAGTTTTGTGCCACCGTCGATAATGTTCCCGCCGAGTTCGTCGTCGCCGAGCAAGCGCGCCTTGCGTTTTCTCTCAATCAACCACGAAACTCCGACATACGCGAAGATTAAGCCCGCGACGCCCACAAAGATAATCCAAATAAATTTAATAAAGTCGAACTCTTTTGAAACAGTAAAGTACACAGGCTCAAACTGCGTCTTTTCCGTCGCGTTCATTGCAATAGCATTGCCTTTATCGTCAAACTTTTCAAACACGATGTAGTATGTCCCGTTCGAGCAAGTTTTGAAACGATCCTCAACCAAGTTTGAGCGCGTAAACTTCTTTAGCCGCTCCTCAGAAATTTCCGATATTTTGTAGTTAACATTGCTATAGTACAAAACCGCGCGAATGTTTGCATATTGCGTCCCCATCCCGCCGTAATAAATTTTGGGCTCGTAGGTATATTTATTATTCGCAATAACATTTTGAACCCCAAGCACGACACAATCGGCGTAAATCCCTTCCTTTAGGTTTTTGAGTTCCGAACCCTTTGAGAAGTCAATGCGGTTGTTATTCAAATTAACGGTACTCAAACGGTCTGACGCTGCGAGCAATGTCATAACTGCGCCTATGTTGGAAATTTTGTTGTTGGAAAGGTCAATTGATTGCAAGTTTTTTACATTTGAAATACTTATGCTTGCGAGCATATTGCTGTTTAGGTTAATTCGTGCAAACGGAACGTTATCAAACCTAATCGCCGACAGGACACCCTTTGACAAGTCCAGCACGTAACTATCAAACTGCGCGCGCATTAGTCCCGTGAGTGTGAGGTTGCGCAACCCGTTCATCTTGCTTGGTAGGTATATGCGCGGCGTTTGTCCGAGGCTTGAAAGCGTAAGCGAAGTCAGGCTGTTGAGGTTTTTAAGGTCAAGCGTCATAAGATTAGGCTTATTTTCTAGCGTGAAACTGTAAACACTCGCGCACTCTGAAAGCGTTACGCTCTCCACAAGGTTAATTTGCTCAAAACTCGCAAGGCTTTCGCTGCTCAATGAGTCGCAACCCTTGATTTCAATCGTCTTTAGGTTCACACACTCAGAAAACTCAATGCTCGTCAAACTGCGGCTGTCGTAAACATATATTTCAAACAAATCCAAGCACTTGAGTTCAACGCTCTTAAGTTTGTTTTTGCCCGAAATTTTAAACGACTCAAGCCCCGTCTCCGCTATGTAAATCTCCTCGATACCCTCACAGTACTGTGGATTAAACGTCGTGAGCATTGGCAAAGTGGAGATATTAAGACTCTTGATGTTTGTAGACTCGCTTATTTCAAACTGGTAAAGTTTTGGCAAATTATTGAGCGCAACACTCTCAAGGTGCGCCGAACCCAAAAGCAAAATCTGCAACTCGTTAAAGTTCTCGAAATTGATTGCTTGAACGCCCGTCCCGCTCAAATTCAGGTACTGCAAACTCGAGTAGCTGTCGATATTCTCAAAAATCGAGCCCTTTAGGAGGTTGCAACCCGACAGCGACAACACAGTCAAGTTGACCGCGCTAAAAATATCTAGGTTCTGCAACCCTCTGCATTCGGTCAAGTCGAGCCTAACAAGTTCGCTTAGGTCGCTTGAAAGTGCCAACGAAACAAGGTTGGTACAATTGGTAACCGTCAGCGTGTCTAGTTTTGGCGAACGCGAAACGTCAAAATCCGTTATCCAGTCGTTGGAATCAAGGAAAACCTTTCTAAGGTCGGGGGCGTAAACTAGGTTGCGCTCTACAACAATGCCGTTTTCTTCAAAACTCATTTGGTCAAACAGCGGCTCTTTAATGTTGACGCATTTGGTCAGGTCGAGTTTTTGCAGCGCTTGATTGTTTTGCAACGTAAAGTTTCGCAGTTCGCTTGCAGAAATCTCAAGAGAAAGTAGTTTGCTGCAGTTTTGAATTTTCGCTGTTCCAAGCACATACGCGTTTATTGTAAGCGAGAGGAGCGCCACATTGTTAATCTCTAGCGCCTCAACTTTCGGAAAAGTTAACGCCGCGCTGAACTCCTTAGTTATGCCGGAAAGTGTCAGCGCCTCAACCGTTTTGCAAATTTCGGTTGGCAAATCCAAGACAAGTTGAGGGCAATCGGTAATTTGCAAAGTCGTAACGGCAGCGTTGTTTTTAATTGTAAGCGCGCTAAGATTTGCACAGTCATCAACAATAATAGTTTTTAAATTAGGGAAAACCTTGCGCGCGCCGTCGAGCCCGTTTAGGTCTACGCTTGTAAGGTTAGACATATTTTTTATTTCGATTTTAGTGAGCGAGGCAAAGTTGTAACCCTCAAGCCCGTCGATTGTTTCAATCAAATTACAGGTAGCACTGACCGTTCCGTCAAAGGTCAAGGTCGAAAGCGTTGAGAAAGTGTTTTCAGTAGGCGCCGCGCCGCCGTTAAGTTCGGTTAGATACGCCAAAAGTTGTGCGTTTCCCTCAGCTTCGGCGCTGTTTCGCGCAACAGGCGTCGAGTTTGAAGAGCGAACTAAGTTTGAAGCAAAAACTAAGTTTGCAACATCTGCCGTATTCGCAGGCGCGCAAGCCACGTCCGCGTCATCGCCACAATTATGCGAAACCGTTTCAATAACCGCGCCCGTGTCGCACCTTGAAACGTCCCCGCGCCCGCCAAGTTCGCCGCCAAACATCCCCGCCGTTCCCGCAACCGCGGCACAGCACGTAGCAAGCAATAGCCACTTGATTTTCATTCTTTCACCACTTTGCAAACTTTCTAAAATTTGCCTTCGACTTTTGTTTTGATTATTTTTTTGAATTCGTTTTGATTATTGGGTTACCTTTTGATTTGCGCTCATAGAACCAAACCGCTCCATAGCATATGCCTGCGAACGCAAAAATTCCGAGCATTATCAATAGGAACTGCCAGATTTTGTTGTTGTAGATACTGAGTTTTACTGTAAACGCAGTAATTTGCGAACTATCGCCGTCCGCACTTTGTGCTCGCACAGAAAATGAGTACGTCCCAGACTCGGTGAGCGTAACGGAGTTTCCGCAAACAAACGGCGCGCCATTTATCGAGTACCAAACTGTGTAGCGCTCGTCGTTGGAGTCAAAAGTAATAACAATTTCTTCCGTAATAACCTGCCCGTAGTCAACCCCGTTCCCTTCCGCGTCCGCAACTGTTATCGTTGGCGCAGATTTCTCAATTTTGAGCGTCAGCGGTTTGTAACCAAGGTCTCCTGCAGCGGAACACATTATAATTTCATATGTCGCAGGAATAAGGTTCGCCGACTCGTCAATGCGTGTTACCTCGCACGTGTGGACGTTGACGCAGTTTAAGTAGTAGTCATCCTGCCCGTCAAGTTTAGTAATTTTAACGGGATTAGTTTCGTTATACTTATTGTACTCGTATTGGAAGCCGATTACCAGATTGTAGTTTTGATAAACGCCCGCCAAATAGTTGTTAATTCTATTGCCGTAGACGTCAACCGTTGCGCCCCTGCCGTCGGTTTGCAAGTTTAGCGCGCGGATGTCGCGAATTTGGTTGTACCTAAGCATTGCCTTGCCGTTTGTCGCCAAAATCGACAAGTCAACCCCAAGTAGCCGGTTTGAATCGGCATATAAATTAGTAACGCTTTGCAATACGCCAAAATCAACACTCTTTAGCTGGTTGCCATTCAAGTTAAGCGTTTCCAAATTTTGCATTCCGCTAAATGTGCTCGCCTCGATAAGTTCCAAGCCATTGTCCGACAAATCCAAGTGTTTTAGCGCACTCAAATTAAACAACCCAAGCCCGCTAACATCGCTAATTCGGTATTCCTCAAGGTGTACATCGGATATGTCAAGCGTCTCGCAGTCTGCAAAGTCGTTTTCTTTCAATGGGTTTGCGGTCAACTCGCTCTCGGTCGCAGGATACTTGCCGTCTCGAAGAAACATTAAATACTCATACAAAATAAAGTCTCCCAGTTGATTAACTGAAATCGTCTTTTCCGTAGTCCCCACAGGTTCATCAACAAACGCCGCCCCAATGTTAGCACGCTGCCCCACAACGCCCCGCGCACTCGCTGCCCCAGCATTTACGGTAAGAAACTCAACGACTTGCGCCCCCGCACAATTTAAAATGTCGCCTTGGTTTTCCGCGCCGCCGCCAATCCCTGCGCCCGTTTTCAATTCGCGCCCGCTAGACAAACACAAAATTCCGATTGTCGCAAACAGCGCGCACAACGCACACGCAAAAGCACATAAATAAAAGCGTTTTTTTGTTATTTTTTCCATTAAAATTTGCGCCTCCATTTATTTTTAGTAAAATAAAACAAAATAACCGCTCAACCCACTTATTTCGCCAAAATTATTTACAACAATTGTACCCAAAAAACATAAAAAAGTCAAGAAGATTGCTTATAGTTGCGAACAATTTTGCCCGCCACAACATTTTATTTAAAAAAGTTTCAACTTTACCCCAAAATCGCCACAAAAAACTCCCTGCGCGTGCAATTTCCCGCTAGAAATAAAAAAACTAAGCAATTCAATGCTTTGAATTGCTTAGACACTAAAAATAAACTATTTTAAATAATATATTTATTGCTCAACCACAATATTTACAATGTTTAAAATCACTTGTGGTTTTCCTATTTTTTAGCCTTAGTAGTCTTGGCAGTTTTTGTCGCTTTTTCGCTCTCAATGCGTTCTCCTTTAACTACCTTAGTTGATGTCCTTTTAGTAACCGTGCCCGTTTTTGAGTTTTTACTAACATTCACAGTCGTTTCGCTCATTTTGTTTGCTTTAGCGGGCGCGTCGTTTTCTGCTGCCGCTTTTTTGCTTGCAACTTTTTCGCTTTTTGTGGCAGGGCTTGTTTTGGTAATTTTAGGCGTTTTTGTAATTGTTTTAGTGCTCGAATTTGCCTTACTCCCTACAGCTTTTGCGTGTGCAACAGCCGTTTCAGCGGTTGCCTCAGTTTCAGGTTTTGCGGTTTCAACTTTTTGCGCTTTTGCGATATCCGTTCCTTTGTCTGCCGCAGGCTTTGCGGTTGTTTTGGCAATTTTAGTTGCAGCAGTTTTCCCCGCAGTTTTTGAAGCGGTTGCGCTTTCAGTTTTTAATTTTGTTGCGCCTTGACTAGGTTTAGCGGCGGTTGCGGTTGCGCCCTTAGTCGTTTTCTTACCCGCGCTTTTTGCGCTTACAGAGACGAGTTTCTTTTTTCGAGAAGCCGCGGCAGGCGCCTCGAGCTCCGCCTCATCCGTCTCAATAATTGTTGTCGCAACACTATCTTTGTAAACGACGACCTTTTTAGGCGCGGTGCCCTTGGTTTTGCCCGAAACTCTCGCGTCCGCAGCTCGTGGCGTTGTGCGCACAAAATCGTCTGGCACGTCAACAAAGTATTCCTGCGCGGCGTTATAAATCCTGCCCCGTTCGTCGACATTATGCAGTATACCTATCTTGACCCGCGCCGTCGCGTTAACAAGCAGCGCAATAAACACAAACTCAAACATCAGCCCGAAGATAACAGCTATCGTCCAGAACCAAATCGGCGCCGCCATTGCCCCCGCGAGCGCAAACGCCGTAACCAGCGCAAGCAACGTTACAATCGCGCCACTCGCACCGAGCCAAAAGTCGAACTTAGGCGTCCCCTTCGTTTCAAACCTTTCAATAGGATGCTCAATATCGTAAACCGCAGTGTCGCAATCAAGCGGCGCATACATCGTCCTAAGCCTGTGCGCCAAATCCTGCTCCGCCTTCATTTTGTCGACAATTTTTTTATCGAGCAACTGTGCGTCTTTTAATATTCCAATGCTAAATATGTCGCCAAACATAAACAAGAAAAAGTTGTAAATTTTCAATCTCAATTTAGTGAAAAACTGCCCAACTTTCCCATGCTTGCGCCTAAGACAAACGACATCTTTGCCCGCGCGCCAGTTCCGAACCATATCATCCATAAGTTCAGGCGAATAGTCAGGCGTCATAATAATTGTTGCGTCCCCCTCCGACCTATCGACCCCCGCCATAACAACCTGCTGGTAATCGTCGGTTTCGCGCACCGCGATAATGTGTGCCTTTTTGCTAATGCGCGCGTGTAGTTTCTCAACGAACTCAAAACACTGGTTCGTCGTAACAATAATTTCGTGCTCCTCGGCAATCTTTCTCGCCCGCTCGTCGACGCTGTCAACAAACGCGCAAATGTCGTCGCCTTGAGTGAACACTGGCACAACGATAGATAATTTCATTTTTTCTCCTTTATTAAACTGCCGCGCAAACATTTCGCGCTGCGTTCAATATTTAAGACAAACTATATAATAAGTTTTGTAAATTACTTACAATCCCTGCATTTTCAATTAGACAAAATTACAATATATTATATTAAAAATCAAATATGTTATATTAAATAATTTCTAAATTTATTATACAATATACAATAAAAAATTGCAAACACTTACATATAAAATCAAGAAAAAAACATAAAAAAATCTCAAACTTATTTTTGCACCGAAATAATGTATCCGCCCCCTATGCACCGCTCCTCGTCGTACAGCACGACAAACTGCCCGACGTTTACCGCGCGCTGAGGTTCGTCAAAAACAACCTGCACGTTGCCGTCCTCTAAAATTGTCGCGGTTACGCCAAACAGCGGCTGGCGGTGTCTGTAACGCGCCTTACATTTAAAGGTTTTATCTTTTAGAATTGTCGGAATAAAATTGAAGTCGCACGCAACTAACCCCTTACTCAGTAGCAAATTTTCGTCGTGCGAAACATACACAATGTTGTTTTTAATATCCTTATCAACAACAAACCAACGCTCGAGCGTGTCGCCCTTTTGCCCACCGACACCCAAGCCTCTGCGCTGCCCGATTGTGTAATACATACTCCCCTCGTGCTTGCCGACAACTTTCCCGTCAAGCGTCATTATGTCCCCCGCTTGACTCGGAACATAGTTTTTCAAAAACTCTCTAAACTTGCGCTCCCCGATAAAACAAATGCCCGTGCTGTCCTTTTTATCCGCGTTAACAAGCCCTTGACGGCGTGCAATCTCGCGCACTTCAGGTTTTGTCAAATGCCCAATCGGGAACAAAACATCCTGCAGTTGCGCTTGACTAAGCTGATTAAGAAAATACGTTTGGTCTTTGTTTTCGTCCACCGCACGCAATAGATAGTGCGCGCCGTCCTCGTGTTTAATGCGCGCGTAATGCCCTGTTGCAATGTAGTCCGCGCCGATTGATTTTGCAAAATTCAAAAACGGCTTGAACTTAACTTCGCGGTTGCACAAAACATCGGGGTTTGGCGTGCGCCCCTTTTCAAAGTCGGTTATGAACGCAGAAAAAACGTTGTCCATATACTCTTTGCTAAAGTTTACCGTGTAATACGGTATCCCGATTTTCGCGCAGACACGTCTGACGTCCGCGTAGTCTTGCTCCGCCGTGCACGAGCCGTTGGCGTCCGTTTCTTCCCAGTTTTTCATAAACAACCCGACCACATTGTACCCACTCTCTTTAAGTAGGTATGCAGTAACAGACGAGTCCACCCCGCCTGACATTCCAACAACTACCGTCTTTTTATCCATAACATCACCTTTGCCTTAATTTTTATTTTATCCTTTTATTTTGTTTGTATTTTATTGCTCTTTATATTTTCGCTTTTTATTTTATTTTGCATTTTATTTGCATTTTTATTTGGGTTGCTATTTTATTTTTTGCTGCCTTAAAACTTTAAAAAGCTATTTTTAGTATGCAATTTTATCAAATTTGTTTTATTGTTTGTCATATTAAATGATTATTTTTTCTATTCCTACTATATAATAATTGTCAAATGTTTTTCGCAATGATTTAAAATTGCATCCCAACATTCGCCACAAAAGCAAAAATAAAAGGAATACCTTTTTTAGTATTCCTAATTATACCAAATTATAGTCGCAATTACAAGCGGTATTGCAAAATTAACTTTTTGTTGATTTATTTTATTATATTACTATCATTTGGTTGGTTGAACTGCTGCCGCTTATCGTTATTGCTATTGTGT
>CAZSGM010000010.1:0-29021 GCA_964606505.1 uncultured Lachnospiraceae bacterium
GGGGGGGGGGGGTATAACTGCTAAAAACAGCAGTATACCCGCAGAAAATAACGGTTATCCTGCAGATTTTGACAAAAACTGCCAAAATTCGCAAAATTTTAATAAAGTTCAAAACCCGCAAAATGAATGCAATTTTTTAACAAATAAAAACATAAGTGAAAATGTAATAAATTGTGCGCGTGTTGCGTGCAAAAGTTGCGGCGAAAATTATAGCGAAAGAAAAAATGCAAAATGCAGTAAAAATCTAGACAATTGCGGTTTAAATAATAAAAATCAGACTCCTTTTAAAAATGGTTATAAAAATGCAAATTGCAAAGGCAATGCGATTTGCAACAGTGATTTAAGATATAAAAACAAGGCGAGTTGCAATTGTAATGTAAGTTGTAATGGTAGCGCTAAACATAAAAATGACAAAGGCTACAAAAGTTGCATTGTAAAGTATTCCGCTACGACAAAAGTTTGTTTGTGGCTTTTCTTATTTATCGCGTGCCTTGCAGTTGCGATTGGTTTTGGGTACGCAAATGGTGGCAATGAAAGTTTAAAAGTTACGCCGACAGTTGAAACGGTTTCAGCGGAGGGAGAAACTGTTTCTTGGAGCGGCAGCGGCACAGCGACGAGTCCGTACAATATTGGTACGAGTGCAGACTTGGTTGCATTGGCGACAAATTGTAATAACTTGACAAATCCCGCGCATTACGAAAAGAAATATTTTAAAATGTCAGGCGACATCACAGTTGACTCAAGCACTTGGACGCCAATTGCCTGCGACCCGACAGGGGTAAATTGCGGTAGCCTATACTTTTCGGGAAACTTTGACGGCGACGGGCACACAATAAGTTTTGACGAGTCTATAACTCAAGAATTGGGGGAAATAGATACGGTTTTTTACTCTGCGTATTATGGACTACTATTTGGGCGTGTTGTAGGTGGCGTACAAAATGAGGGCAACTCGAACGAAGTTTCGTGGGGGAATGTAAGAAATGTTAATATAGAAATCGACTCAATTACTATTTGTGATGGCTTTCAACAAGCTAGTAGCAGCATTGATGAAACTAGCATTGGCGGAATTGTTGGGTCGAGCTCTGGGAAAATAATTAATTGTTCATTTATTGGAAAGGTTAGTTGTAATGTTGCAACGAAATGGATGAGTTATGGGGTAATTGCTGGGTATGCATCTAAAATAATTGATTGTAGCGTTGATTGCGTGTGTAACATTGATGTAGCCAATGGGGTTTCCAATGCCCGTAAAAGAGTTGGAGTTATTGTGGGGGCAGCAACGGAGGTTTCAAATTGTTGTGCAAATGTAACTAGTTCTACGTTTAAAGTGAGTGGAGGGATGGGGACATATTGTGGTTTAGTGGCAGGATATGCAACGACAGTGAAATATTGTCATGTAAACGCAACTATGGAGAGTTGCGAATTTGATGATTGGGATAGAAGTCCTCTAGTTGGGTTAATTGTTGGATATGGAGCTACAAGCATAAGTAATTGCTCTATTAAGACGACGATTACTGCGTTAAGTATAATTGGGGATTCTAATCCTGGTACATTTAATTTTATAACATATGGGGGTGGCAATTCAAGTAATTTGTGCCCAGTCAATAATTGTATAGTAGTGGCCAACATTGGGACATTAACTGCGAATAGGGTGCGCTCAATAGGTAACACCACTACTGGATACAACTGTGTGGTTGTATCGACAGTAGGTGGGGTGGGGCAGTCTTACCAATTGGCGTATTCGACGACTGCCACCAGCGACACAACCAACGGGCTATATTCAGTTGCGGGCGACGACTCCGACTTAAAGGATATTGCAACATACATGGGTAGGGGCGCAAACGGTTACACTTGGAACACTGCAGGCGACACCGCGGGCGGTACAGGCGGCAACGCGTGGGACATCACAACCAACCCCAAAAGCACAACAGGCGTGTGGTATGTGCCGCAAAATAAAAGTGATTACCCAATGCTTAAGCAATTTTACGTTGAGCCATTTTGTAACATAACTCTCAACGTAACTACCAACCTCAGCGGCTCAACCTCGGGGACAACCACAGGCTCAAGTGGTTCGTCGTCAACAACAAACCTTGCCGACCAGTTCATAATCTACCGCTTTGACGAAAGCGGAAACCTTGTCAACCAGTTCGTCGTCAGCAACGGAACTCAGCTAACATTTGAAGTTGAAAATGGGAAAACTTTTACCATAATGATAAACTACAAACTTTATATGGTAACAAAAATCGACGGCGTGGCAAAAACCGAGGCAACCTACACGCCAACCGCCGATACTACAATCAACATCCGTATAACCGCCCCCGCAGGCGTCAACAACTGGATTGTTATTTGAGCCGCAAAACACCTTGAAAGTGTCAACTAGGTTGTTTGGAGTGCAACCAACTAGCAAGCGTCAAATGGGGTATTTGAGTCGCAAAATATATTGCAAGTGCTAACTGGTTGCTGTTAGGGCGCAAAACATCTTCAGGGAGCAACTAGATTGTTTGGGACGCAAAACATCTTGAGGTGTCAACACTAGGTTATTGTTTTTGATGCAAAATGTTTTGCAGACGTCAACAACTGGGGGTGTTAGTTAAAGGAATATTTTTTAAAAGTTGAAGAAGCGCGCGTTTCTCCAACTTTTTTAATGACTGCAACCTAATGATTTGTATCTAAATTTTACCAAAAATAATGAATAAATTTAATTTATACGCACACAATATTTTTAAGGAGGTTAAAATGAAATACAGATCAGGTGAAACTGCTCCACATTCAGGGCAATACAAAATGTTCGACGAAGATGGAGAAGTAATCAACATTGTCGACCTGCAAAAGGGTCAAACATTTCCGCCTACACCTAGCAGCGGTTGCTATTACGAGGAAGTGTAACGAAAGAGCGGGTGCGTGCTGGGTCGCATAAGGCGCCGCCTGCAGATTAAATAATATTACCTACTACTTAAACGCTTTTTTCTGTCGAAAGGGGCGTTTTTCTATTTTTTTGGTATAAAACGACAAACTTTGCGTGAATGGCAGTGTCAAACGGGATAAAGTTTGTCAAAACGATTGTTTTTTTTTGCATTCTGTAATATAATATATAAGCAAAATAGCGCGCGAGCAAGCAAAACTTTTGGCTCGGCGGTATTTTATCAATTTTGCTTTACATTGGCTGCAAGAGCATTTAATAAAATATATTAACGAAAAGAGGGCTATTTAATGATTAAAATAATTACAGACTCAACGGCGTCTGTTTCAAGGGAATACGCGCAACAACACGACATCGCGATTGTTCCGCTAAAAATTAACATTGGGGAGCGCGAGTTTTTAGAGGGGACCCCTGACACGTATCAGGAGTTTTACGACGCAATGCTTGCTTCACGCGAGTTTCCTAAGACGACGCAACCATCTACGCAGGAGTACATTGACGCGTTTCAAAAGGTTGTCGACGACGGCAACGAGGCAATTGTGTTCTGCATAGGCTCGTACTTGTCTGGCTCGTACAACGGCGCGTGCCTTGCCGCAAGACAGGTCGAGGGTGCGGACGAGAAGATAACAGTTGTTGACTCAAACTGCTGCTCGCAAACAACGCTTATGCTCATTGAGGAAGCGATTGCGGACATTGAGAAAGGGCTTAGCAGAGACGAAGTTGTCGCTAATATTGAAAAGAACATTAAGACTGCGGAAATTTGCTTTTGTCCTGACAACCTCGAATACCTTAAAAGAGGCGGGCGACTTGGAAAGGTTAGCGCCGTTATCGGTACAATCTTGAAGATTAAACCTTTGCTTTCGTTCAAGGAAAACACGCTAAAGTGCGTGCACAAGGTTATGGGTATTGCTAAGGCAATTCCGCTAATGATTTCGCGCATTCCTGAAAATGCAAAGAAGATTTACGCACTTAGTGCGGTTAACTCAAAGTATTTCGCGACGTTGCTTGCGAAAGTTAAGGAGAGGTTTCCTAACCGCGAGATTTGCACGGGCGACATCTGCCCAGTGGTTTCAAGCCACGTAGGTCCTGCAGTCGGCGTTTCGTGGATTGAGTAGGGCTAAAATTTTGAAAATGAAACTTAGTCGGCTGAAATAAAGAATGCGGCTTAGTCGGTTAAAATTTAGGAAAACAATTAGAAAGGGTGGGTTGCCGAAGAGGCGAACTCTCCCCCAAAAGTAGAAGATAAATAATTAGGTGAAGACAATGGATAACAATTTAACAATGGATAAAATGGTTGCGTTTTGCAAAGACAACGGGTTTGTTTTTCAAGGCAGCGAGATTTACGGGGGGCTTGCGAACTCGTGGGACTACGGTCCGCTGGGCGTTTTGCTAAAATCAAACGTTCGCGACGCGTGGTTTAAGAAGTTCATAACTGAAAATAAGTACAACGTGGCAATTGAAAGTGCAATTTTGATGAACCCTAAGGTTTGGGAAGCGAGCGGGCACATTAAGAGTGCGACCGACCCGCTTATGGACTGCAAGTCCTGCAAGTCGCGCCACAGAGCCGATCACTTGATTGAGGCGTATTTGAAAAAACACCCCGAGATTGACTTTGACCCAAACGGCAAGACGGATGAGGAACTTGAGAACTTTGTTTTTGAGCACAAGATTAACTGCCCAATCTGCGGCAAGAGTGATTTTTCGCAAATTAGGCAATTCAACATTATGTTCAAGACGTTCCAAGGTGTAATTGAGGACAAGACAAGCGAAATTTATCTGCGCCCCGAGACCGCGCAAGGTATGTTTGTTAACTTCAAAAACATCGTGCGCTCAATGCGCAAAAAGGTCCCGTTTGGTATCGGGCAGGTAGGTAAGTCGTTCCGAAACGAAATTACCCCTGGGAACTTTATTTTCCGCACGCGCGAGTTTGAGCAGATGGAACTTGAGTTTTTCTGCAAACCCGGTACGGACTTAGAGTGGTTTGAGTACTGGAAAGCGTTTTTGAAAAACTTCTTGTTGTCGCTTGGTATGCGCGAGGAAAACTTGCGTTTGCGCGACCACAGCCCACAAGAGTTGTGTTTCTACAGCAAGGCAACGACCGATTTTGAGTATAAGTTCCCGTTTGGTTGGGGCGAACTTTGGGGGCTTGCTGATCGCACGGACTACGACCTCAAGCAACACGCAGAGTACAGTGGCACGAATTTTGAGTACACTGACCCTGTTACGAACGAAAAGTATGTTCCTTACTGCATTGAGCCTGCGGTGGGGCTTACTAGGTTGACGCTCGCATTCTTGATGGACGCGTACACGGAAGAGCAACTTGAGGACGGGCAGACGCGCGTTGTGTTGAAGTTGCACAAGTTCTTGGCACCTTACAAAGTGGCGGTTTTCCCGCTTATCAAAAAGACGCACGCGGACAAGGCGGACGAGATTTACTCAATGCTTTGCAAGCACTTTTCGACAACTTACGACGAGTCGGGTAGCATTGGTAAGCGTTACCGCCGCCAAGACGAGATTGGTACGCCGTTCTGCGTAACAGTTGACGAAAACTCACTCACGTACGGAACGGTTACAGTGCGCGAGCGCGACTCAATGAAGCAAGAAACGGTTAAAATTGAGGATTTGGTCGAGTACATTGAAAAACAAATTCAGTTTTAATGAGCCTTTTGTTAGATAGTAACGATTAACTAGATAATAATGATTAGTAAGGTAACAATGGTTAGTTATAAGGTAATGATTGGCTGAGTAATAATGATTGAATAAATAACAATAATATGCAAATTAAACTCCGCTCGCGGAGTTTAATTTTTGTGCAAAGTAAATTCGCTTGCACTGTTGTTAATTTTGTGCAAAGCAAGTTACTTGTGCAGTGGGGTTTGTATAAGTTTTAGGCGACCTGCAAAGTGCCGAAAGGCAACTTGAGGCGAACAAAAGAGGGAGAAATGAGCAGTTTTGATTTAGATAACTTTAATGAGCGTTTAAAAAGTGTGGGGAAACCAGACAAGGTTGAGTGGACACGCAAAATAATTAACACGCAAATGCCTGTGCTTGCTGTCCAAGCAAAAGACGTCGCGGCGCTTGTTAAAAGTGTGATATCGGAGGATTTGGAGGGCTACCTTGAGAGTGAGGATTTTCGCCACTACGAAAATACGATTGTTTATGCGAAAGTTATGTCGAAAATCAAGGATTTTGACAAATTCGCTTGTTACCTCAATAAATTGATGCCTGTGATGGACAATTGGGCAACAGTTGACGCGATTGAATGGCGGGTTACCGACGCTAACCGCGCGCAAATGCGGGATTTGTGCAAAAAACTGGTGGTTTGTCCGCACGTTTTTTCAAGACGAACGGGCGTACGTATTTTGTTTGCGTGTTTGGATGACGAAAACTTTGGTTTCGCGCTGGACGTGGTTAGGGGGCTAAAGCAAGAGGGCGAGTATTACGTGAATATGTGCGTTGCGTGGCTGCTTTGTGAAGGGGTTATCAAGCAACGGGCGCGGACGCTGGAGTTTTTGGAGAACGGCAATGTTAACGAGTTTGTGCTGCGCAAGACAGTTTCAAAGTGCCGCGACAGTTTTAGAGTTTCGGAGGAAGATAAACAATATTTGAAAACACTATTAAAGGCGAACTAACTCTTTGTTGGGGCACCGCATTTAATGGGTGTTTTTTTATTTTTAAAGTTGTTTCCAATTATAATAGCGGTTTTTTAAATTACAAATTTATGTTTATCCTAGTGGATTATTGTGTGAATGTTTTTTTTGCAATTTTTGCAAACATTTGCGAAAAATGGAGTTTTATGATATACTTAGCGTATGAATATTGAGATAGTGCGTTGCCAATCGCGTGGCGACGGAATTGATGAGATTTTTAAGACGATGAAAGAGAGGCAAAACCAAAATATGCAGGTTTTGGTTGTGCCGGAAAAGTTTGGTGTTAGCGCCGAGCGCGCGATGTTTGAAAGCACGGGAATGCGTGCCGTTTTCAATATGGACGTAACGACTTTTGACCGAATGGCAGACGCCTACGTAATTGACAAAAACATTCAGTACTTGTCTAAGTCCGCGGGCGTTATGCTTGTTCAAAAAATTGCGCTTGAGAAGGGTAAGGAACTAAAAATCCTTAACAAGTCGACGACTTTTAACGGGTTTAGTGAAAACATTTTCAACACGATAATGTTGCTCAAAAGTTCGGGCGTTACTCCCGAAAAACTGCTTGACGGCGCGCAACAACTTAAGGACGTTTCGCACCTCAAACTTTGCGACATACAAAAGTTGTATTATGAGTACGAAAACGCGCTCAAGGGCAGGTACATTGACTCGGCAAACAAACTCGACAAGCTCAACGCGGAGTTGCAGTTCGACGACACAATCAAAAACACCGACTTTTACATTTACTCGCCAAAACTCACGAAGCAGTTGCTTAAACTTATGCAAACGCTCATTAAGTGCGCGCACTCGGTAACGTTCCTAGTCGACGAAAACAAAGAAAATAACAACTACCATAGAATTTGCGAGTTGTGCCAAACACTCGCGCCGTTTTCTGAGCGTGTTGCCGAACGCAAGCCACTTGAAAAGGTTATCAAATACGGGCAGCGTTGCGCAACTGGCGAACTTGAGTTTTACCGTGCAAAAGACTTAAAGGCGGAGGTCGAAAACGTCTGCTCGCTTATCGCGTCGAGCAACTCGCGTTACAGGGACAACTACGTTTTGGTCGCAGGGCTAGATAAGTACAAAAACCAAATTATCGAAACATTTGCAGAGTGCAACATACCAATATTTTTCAGTCTCGAGGAGCCGCTTTCAACGCTCTCGCCCGTCGTGTTTGTGTTGCAAATGATTGACCTCGCGTGTGAATTCCGCGTCGACAAGGTGCTTTCAGTGCTAAAATCGGGCTTCCTTGATATTGACAAATGTAAGGTTTACAACTTTGAACTTTACCTCAAAAAATGGGGGATTAACGAACGCAATTTCAAGAGCGCAAATAAGCCGACTGACGAACTTTTTGACGACTACAGCACTGTTTACGCTGATTTTAACGCACTTTTTGACGTTTTTAAGGAAAATTTGGCGTGCGCAACCAACATTTCGGAAATTTTGCAGGCGCTGGACAATTTCTTGACAAGCATCAATTTTGCGGGAAAAGTTTCTCTTCAAGCGGAAAAACTTTCAGAAGTTGGGCAGTTACAAAAGGCAAAAACATACGAGCAGGTAACCAAAAAGATTGAGCAAGTTTCTAAGCAACTCGTCGAGATTTTGGGGCTCAACATTGTTCCGCTTAAGGATTTCAAAATCATATTTAAGGCGGGGCTTGACAGCGTAACGGTCAAAACGCCACCGCTAACGGTTGACTGCGTGTTTGTCGGAGACATCGCGACGTCAATGCTTTATAAGGCGAAAAACTTGTACGTTCTTGGGGCGGTTGAGGGAGACTTTCCCGTCGCGAACCAAGATTGCGGGATGGTGCTCGACGACGAAATCGAGGGAATGCGCGGGGTGTGCGACCTTGAGCCGACAATCAAGCAGGTCAATGTTGAAAATAGGCAGTGGGTGCAAAACAATCTTGTGTGCGGCAAGAACATAACGATAAGTTATCCCGTTTCGGTTTTCTCTATTGAGCAAAAGCCGTCGTCGTTTTTGACGGAGATTATGCGCAGCGTCAGCGGAATTTACGGCAATACTGCAACTTTTGTTGACTGCAAGGAAGTTAATATGCTCGACAGCCCTGAGGACGTCGGCAAAATTATCATAACGAGCGGGCGCGCAGAGAGGGTTATTCGCGAGGTCGATGCGGATATAGAGAAAATGAATGTTGCGACAATTTACAACCGCGTGTGCGGGGTTGCGAACAAAATGGGCGTGAACTTTGAGCGCAAAACGCTTGAAAACATCCCGCGCGAGGTCAAAAACCCGAGCGTGTCGCAGTTGCAGGAATATTATAGTTGTCCGTTTAAAAACTTTATCCACTACGGGCTTAGGCTGAAAGAGGCTGCGGACAACTCGTTTAAGGCGGTGGACGTCGGGACGTTTATGCACAAAATCGCGGAACTTTACGGCGATTATTTGATTGTGCGCAAACTAAAATACCTTGATAACGAGGCGATTTTTGAGTATCTAATTAAGGAAACCTTTAAATTTTTCGGGCTTGAGGATTTTGGCAGAAAAACTAAAAACATCGACGCGCAAAACTACACGATTTTGAAAAACCTCTCAAATTCCGCAACGCTGATGTTGCGCGCGATAAACGAGCAAAACAAGTGTTCCGATTTTAAGGTTACTTGGGTTGAAAAACCAATTAACTTTAAGATGAGCTGCAACGGCAAGGAGATTTCAATTTCGGGGAAGATTGACCGCGTTGATACCTACGGCGATTATGTGCGCATTATTGACTACAAGACGGGCAGCGACAAGTTTAGCATTGATCAGTTGATGTGCGGTCGACAGATACAGTTATTTGTTTATCTAGGCGCGATTGCAAAGCTAGAGAAGTTGACCCCTGTCGGTGTTTATTACTTTAAAATTAAGGACGAGTTTACGTCGCCGTACAGTGATAAGGAGTTTTTGAGTACGTACAAACTTAACGGCATAACGACGGACGAGGAGCAGGTTGTGCTTGCGCAAGACACGAGTTTGTGCGCTGAAAAACTTTCTAGCGACATCATCCCGATTAAAATTAAGGAATCGTACGCTAACGGCGAGTTTGGGCTTGATGGGCGCTCAAGTAGGACTGCGACAAAGGAAGAGTTAAAAGAGTACATTGACTACGCGTACAAAATTTTTGAGCGTGGGGTTGTTGAGATTGAGGCGGGTAACATCCAAGCCAGTCCATACGACGGCACTTGCGAGTTTTGTCCTTACAAAGGCGTGCTCTGCGACGGGAACGACCGCACAAGGCGCTATGCAGGCAAAAAGAAAAAGAGCAAGGCAACTAAACTTGCTAAAAAAGGAAAATAATTAAAACATTACAGGAAGAAAAAATGGCAAAAAAGATGACTAAAGAACAACAAATGGCGGTCGAGATTGTTGACCGCGCTATCGTTGTTTCGGCAAACGCTGGCTCAGGTAAAACCAGCACGATGATTGAGCGACTTGTAACACTAATAAACGAGCACAAGTGCAGTGTTTCGGAGATTTTGGCGCTAACATTCACACGCAGCGCGTCAATGGAAATGAAGCAGCGTATGTTTGTTGCGTTACAAAATAGCGAGGTTTTAACTGAGGAAGAGAAACAAAACGAACTGTCCGAACTTAACGTTGCCGACATTTGTTCGCTGGATAGTTTTTGCCAAAAAATCATTAAAAAGTACTTTTATGTTAAGGGGATTGACCCGAATTTTGGCGTTATCGACGAGGTTGAAGCGGGATATTTGAAGGCGACCGCGCTTTCGGATACTTTGACCGAGTTTAGCGAGTCGCAGGAACTGCTTGAGTTTGCGCAAATGATGGGTGCGACTAAAAACTTGAACAAAATCAGCGAACTTATTTTAAAGTTTTCTGAGTTTTTGTTCACACTTAAAGACCCGCTGGAGTTTTTGGCAGAACAAAACGGAAACAGTGCCAAGCAGTATAATTTGGTCGTGCACTACGCGCTTGACAAGTTTAAAACGACAGTTTTGAGCCTAAAAGCGGCACTTTCCGACGCGATAAAGGAAATCATAATGAACGGCTGGGATGGTTTGCTTGAGTGCGTTCAAGCGGCGTACAATTACTGCGATTTATTTAAAACTTTCAAACTTGACGAGGTTGCGCTGTTAAAAAATATTCCTGTTTTCCCAAAACTTCCTAGTACATCCAAGGGCAAAACGGAAGAGGAACTTGCCTACAAAAAAGAGATGACCGCGCTTATTAACACGGTTACCGCGCGATTGAAAGAGTTTTCGTACATTTTTTGTTTCGGGAACGCCAACGAACTTGCGCTCAGGTACGACCGCTCGCTTGTTTACGTCAAAACACTTTGCCGCCTGACCGCCTCATACATTAATAATTACGCAAAACTTAAGAGTGCGCGCAACGTCCTTGACTTTACCGACCTAGAGGATAAGGCAATTGAAATTTTGAGGGATGCAAACGTTGGCAGCGAGACGCGCAACAAATATAAGTACGTGTGCGTCGACGAGTTTCAGGACACAAACGAAAAACAGAGTGAACTACTTTCGCTAATTTGCGGCGAAAACAATACCTTCTTCGTCGGCGACCCAAAGCAAAGCATCTATAAATTTAGGCAGTGCGACCTAAATATTTTTGTTGAACTTATCGAGAAATTTAAAAAGGATAAAAACAAATTATTTATTCCGTTTAACCAAAACTTCCGCAGCCACAAATTGATTTTGTCCTTTGTAAATAAAGTGTTCAACGGCGTGATGACTAAGGACGTCGCAAACATTGATTACAAGGGCGAAAACCAGTTTTCAAACCTGCGCGTGCTGCGGTTTAAGTTGGGTGGGGACTTAAAACGCGTGTCGCCGCGAAAGGTGCAGCACATTGACAGGGTTAGGACATACTACCTTGTTAAATGCGACGAAAAAGTGCGTTTCGAGACGGAAATTGCGTTGAAAGCGCATAAGAGGTTGAACGCCGCGGTGCAAAGCGGGGTTGCGTGCAGGTGTTTTAAGACGAGGGTTGCGAGCGACGTTTACAGTGTTGTTAACGAAAGTAAGTCGGGCGCGATAACCAAAACAATCGACGAGGGCGACGTTGCGGTTTCGTACATCACTGAGTTTTTTGAGAAGAAAATCCGCATAACTGACCCTCAGACGCGCAAAAAGCGTCGCGTGAGGTTTAGCGACTTTGTTATTTTGCTACGCGATAGGAAACTGTTTAAAAGTTACATCGCAAAACTCAATGAGGCGGGCATTCCCGTTTCTGCAAAATTTAAACTTAACCTCATTAAAGAGTCGTGCGTGATGAATTTAATCAATATTTTGCGCACAATCAGCAACCCTAACCAAGACCTGCCGCTTGCCGCAACGCTAAAAATTATCGGCAGATTTTCCGAGCGTGAAATGCTTGAAATTCGCTCGCGCTATACTGCTGACTACTTTTATTTGGCGTACCAAATGGCGCTTGCAGACGTTGAGGGAGGCTTGAGTTTCCGACCTAGACTTGTCGATTTTGAAAAAACTATTGAAAAATACCGCTTTTTGGCGCAAAACTTTAGCGTCAGCCAACTTTTGAGTTGTATAATAAACGATTGCGGGCTAAAAAACTACTTTCTGTCGCTTGAAAACGGGGTTGACAAACTAAAGCAGGTTGAGTTGTTTTTGGCGAAGCTATCGGGAAAATCCTTTGAAAACAGTGTGGACGAGTTTTTGCACTTTATAGATAGTTACGAGGACGCGTTCAAGGTGGACTACTCGACTGTCAGCAGTGATAACTGTGTTAAAATAACGACAATTCACGATAGTAAGGGGCTTGAGTACCCGATAACGATTGTCGGTGGCTGCGGTTCCAGTTTCAATATTTCAAAGACCGCGGAAATTGGTTATACAAAGGAGTTGGGGGTTGCGTGCCAAGATTTTGATTTGGTAAAACGAACGAAAATGCCGTCGATTGCGCACTACTCGGTGTTTATGAACAAGAAAAACGACGAATTATTAGAGGAAATGCGCGTGTACTATGTTGCGCTGACCCGTCCGAAAGAGTACCTAATGCTTGTCGGTGTTGCGCCAAAAGAGGGCGAGGGTGAAAAGGTTTGGAGCAAACTTGACTGCAAGAGTTTTTACGAATTTATGACGTTTATGGAGAAGTAGTTAGTTATATGGAAAATAAAAGAATAGATGTTGAAATGCAAAAGCGCAGGGTCGTTCCTAAGTCGTCTAGGATTTACGGCAAGGGCGACTTGGGGTTTGCAGATGAACTTGTTTTGAATTTAGATAGGGAGTATCCGTTTGCCGAAAGTGTGAGTTTGCCGCTAAAAAATAGTGTTTCGGTATTACTTAAAAAGGCGAACGAAAACGAGAGTTTTCAAAGGGAGGAGTTTTTAACTGCACCAATTTACGACGACGCAATGATAAAAAGTACCGACGTCGGTATCGCTTACCACTCGGCTATGCAGTGCCTCGACTTTGATTGTGAGGATAACTTTTTGTCGCGCGTACAAACAAACTTAACTGACGAGCAGTTTAATGTTTTAGACAAAACAAAAATTCTCAATTGTAGAAAAACAATTTTAAACCTTGCAAACGCCCCACAAGCCAAACTTCATAAAGAGCAAAAATTTATGATGTACATACCCTATAACGAAATTTTTACAACCTCAGATATAAGCGACTGCGTCCTTATTCAGGGAATAATTGACTTGTTCATAGAGTTTGACGACCAAATTATTTTGGTTGACTACAAAACAAATAAAACCACCAACGCCGAAAAATTGCGCGAAAACTACACAATGCAAATGTCGCTGTACGCAAAAGGGTTGCGCGAAAACTACAACAAAAAGGTAACCGCCTACCTCTACAGTTTCTCTATGGAGAAACTAATTTTATGCGAGTAACACTATTTTATTAGTGGAAACATAATAAAATAAATGCTTGAAGTGCAAACTAATTTATGTGAATGTCCCCCTTTGTTGAGAGGGGGATTTAATATGTTAACCGTTTTTCTTGAGGGGTTGATTTAATTTGAAAATGCCTGAGCCGCGAAACTGATTTTAAGCGAATAAAGGTTTGCTTAAATATTATTTTAAGTGGATAAATGTTTTGTTTAAGGATAATTTTAAGTGGATAAGTGTATTTATTAGGGAAAAACTTAATAGCTTATCCACATTTTGCGAGCATAAAATGTGGATAAATAAGTTAAAAATGTTGTTTTTTATAAAAAATGCCATTTTTTGTAAAAATCAACGGGTATACTATATAAAATCATAAGGATAACTGCATATTTTAGCGGTTATCCTCATTTTTTTTTAGAAGAAAATTCAAAAAATGAACACTTTTACATATCAAAATATGTGCAAAAATGAATGTTTTTTATGAAAAAATAATAAAAAACCCCGTTTTTTGTTTGACAAATTTTATTTATATTATTATAATTTACTTAAATTCTGGCATTTTTTATTTTTTTTGATAAATGTATGATTGTTTTAATGTGTACTTACTTAAAAAATAAGGTATAAATGTTTTGATAATACAAATGCTAAATTAAAGGAGAAAGATTATGAAATCGGCACTTTTGGCTTCAGCTTTTGACTCTTTGGATAACTTTTTATCTACAATTGCTGACGCTTTACAATACGATGTGTTGTTGTATATTTTCATCGGCTTGTTTGCGCTTTTAGTAATTATGACAATCATCAGATTGCGTTTTACCTATGAAGTTAGAGCGATTAAGTCGTTTAAGAAAATCAACAACTACTTTTTGAAAAAGCCATATATTAATGATTCAAACCTAGTTGAATTTAATAGGCTTATGAAAAAAATCCCTTACCAATTGAGAGATAGGTGGCAGTACTTTATGCTTAACCGCGAAGGGTTGCCTAGTTCTTATATGACGCTTTACCATTGCGTGGAACAACCTATTAAGACAAGTAGTTACAAGGCTACAATTGTTATGCTTAAGTACATTTCAAATGTTTGCGTGGCTCTTTGCACTTTGCTTTGCTTGTTCTTGGTAAGCGGCGGACTTACGGGCGCTTCGCTTGTGCAGGCGTTGATTATCCCTGTTGGGTTCTTTATTCTTACGCAATTGTACATTTACTTTTTGAACGCAAAGTTTAACGCAGTCAGTGTTGACTTGTATGAATACTACCTTGCGTTTGTTCGTAACCTTGACAAGGCGTCCGCGTCAATTCCTGACTATGTTGACTACGAATTGTTGTTCACGGATAAGGAAATTCGCGACGGTATCCCAGTTTTGCGTGAGTTTCTTGAAAAACGCGCACTGCTTGACAAGATTGCTAGAGAAAAAGCAAAACAAAACGAGAACGAGCGCGAGAGTTTCGATTTTACAAACCTTGGTATCGACGGCTCGCTACTTGTTGAGCGCGCGATGACTACCAGCCAAGATTATCTCAATACGAGAAACAGGTTGCGCGACGAAATTACAAAGCTTGAGAACGAGAAAGAAAAATACGATGCGCAGTACGTCTCGCTCGAGAAAGACAGCCAAAGAAAGTTGCAGGCAATTAAGGAAAACCTTGACCGCTTGCAGGCTCAACTTGAGGCTTCAGCAAACAGAATTGAAGCAAACTACATTAAAAAGCAACAAGGGCAAGAAAAGAATAAGCAAGCCGAGATTGAAAAGAACCTTGAGGACTTGCATGTTAAATACGCTCAACAAGTTCAGTTCCTTGAGGCGGAAATTGCAAAACGTAAGGAAGCAATTGATGCGGACAAAAAGAATGTTTCGGAACAAATGGATGCAGAGTTTGCTACTTACAACGAAAAAGTTTACACATTGCTGCGCAACAAAATTGACGAGGACGATGCGGACGAATTAAAGGTTACGCGCGCACAACTCGACGAGACACGCGACAAACTCACAAATACGACACAAGAAAAAGACAACCTGCAGTTGACGCTTGACATCAAAGGTCAAGAAATCGACACAATGCAAAGTAAAATTGATATGCTCAACGACAAGGTTGCAAAACTCACTTCGCGCGACAGACGCAACATCGCAAAGATGTACGACGAGAACATCGAACTCAAAAATCGCGTTGCAGAACTTGAGTCGCAACTTGCCGCAACGACAAGAGTTGAGAACACGGGCAGCGAGCCAGTTTACTATGACTCTGAGGGCAACGTGGTTGACTTCAGTCAGTACTATGACGAAAACGGCTGCTTCAAGGAGTTCCCTAAGGTTTATGATGCCGAGGGCAACTACTACGACTTTGCCGAATACTACGACAAGTACGGGAACCCGCTAGATAAAGGCGAAACAGACGGCGACGGCGAAACGGATGGCGAGGGCGGCGCAGCGGTTGCAAACGCAGCCCCTGTTGACGAAACGGACGCTAGCGAACCTCAAGTTGAGGAAACACAAACTGAAGAGGAGCAAGCCGAAACTCAAGCGTACGAACCAGCTGAGCCTGAGTATGAGGCACCTTCAGAGCCTACCGAGGAAACACCTGTTGAGGAGTCTCAAACTTGGCAAGCACAAGCGGAAGAAGTGCAAAGCGATAGTTCCGAAATGAATGAGGAAGAGCAAAGAGACTACGACGATATGTACAGCAAATTGTTCGGAAACTCCCAAGAGGAGAGTGCACCACAACAAGAGGCACGCCCTCACGAAGTTTACGAAACAATCGCAGATGTGCTAAATGAGCAAAACCCTGCTGACGACGTAACTAATGCTGACGAGTTAAGCGTTGAGGACAACCAAAACACCGCAGTGGAACAAGCAGGCGGAGAAGATGAGGGCGACGTTGTTTACTATGACGTGTACGGAAACCCTGTAGACTTTGAGCAGTACTACGACGAAAACGGACGTTTCAAGGAATTCCCTAAAGTTTACGACAAATATGGTAATTACTACGATTTTGCCGACTATTACGACGAGTACGGCAACTTACTTTCGGACGCAGGCGCAGTCAATGAGGACGACATCACTCCAATAAGCGAGGATGAAGAACAGGAACTTATCTCGCACGAAAGTGAAGATAATGCGCCAAATAGTGCGGCAGGCGTTGTGAATAATGCAAATGCGCAAGCTGAACCATACAGCGCGCAAGTTAGCGAGACTCAAACTGTCGAACCTGCAAAGAAGCCAAGCGTTGCAAGCCAAACGGCGCAAACGGTTGCAGCGGCAACGGTTGCAGAGCAGCCAATAAAGCGCGGACGCGGACGTCCAAGAAAGGTTCAAACTGACGACGCGGGCGATGCGGACAAACCTAAGAAGCGCCGCGCAACACGCGTTTCAACTAAGAAAGAACCTGCAAAGAAAACAGCAAAAACCACCGCTAAAAAGTCAACATCTTCAGCGGCAGGAACTAAAACTACCGCTAAAAAGTCGACAGCAGCAAAGAAAACAACTGCCGCTAGTAAATCAACTGAAGCAAAATCTACAGCCGCAAAAACCGACGCTAAGAAGAAAACGACAAAGAGCGGAACAAAGAATAAAGCCACAACAAAAACAAGGGCTAGAAGAAAACCACAAGCAAAGCCTGATGTCAAAACAATTGACGACGAACTCGACCAATTGAACGGGCAAATCAATTCAGAGTTTGCAATTCTGGAGCAAAAGCAAGCAGATTTGAAGAATAAAATCTCACAAACGCTCTCCGAGTTGCAAGAGAGACCAACCGTTGATCGCGACCTTGACGAAATCAAAGAAATTATGAACAAACTCAAGGCGCAAGCGGCAGAGGCTAAGAAAAACGGCTTCTCCAAAGAGGAACAACAACAAATTAATAGGTCGCTCGCAGAATTGTTGCGCGCAATGGCGAACAAAACAGGCGGTGGCAAATAATAAACTTGATTGAATACAGCTTTGGGCGCAAGGTGTTTAATTAAGTCGTTCAATCCATTTTGAGTTTGAGCATAAAAATTATAAGCGCCGAAAATCATAATTAAAATTAGCAACTTAAAATCTAGTGTTCACAACGTGGGCACTAGATTTTTTAACTCAATGCAAAATATTGCGAATATCAAAATATTGCGAATATCAAAATATTGGGAATGTAAAAAATATTGATAGTACGCAACAAAATACTGACGACGCGCAACCAAATTTGAGGACGTGCAGCAAAATATTGAGAATATTCAATCAAAAATTGAGAGAGTTTAGTCAAATGTTGAGTAAATGCAACTTTTGCGTGGCAGGCGGGCAGGGATAGAAAATTACTTGACTTAGTAAATTTGAATGTGATATAATCGCAATATAAGGCAAGAAATGCAATATAATAAGTATATAAGGAGTATTTTATGAATAAACAAAATGTTTTGGGAGTGGCTAGGTATGCAGTTATGCTGCTCGTGCTAGTCTGCGCCGCGTTTATGTTTGTTGCGTGCGGGAACACAAACGACGACAAAGACAAAACTCCAGACGAAAATGAGCAGGCGTTGATTTTGCAAAACTGTCTCAACACTATCAACTCGCCTGAATTTCGCAATAGCTCATATACAATCGTGGGTAAATCAAAACAGATAGACCCGCAAAAACAAACGAACGGCACATATCTTAATGTTGAGGAAAAATATGAGTATCGCGAAACTTTGAATGCACAAGCAGGATTGAGCGCGTACACATATAATAAGGGTAGCGACGAAACACTTGAATCGGAGCTTTACGTTAACAAAGTTGGCGACAATTATGCGCAGTATTTGTTTGAAATAGTGGAGGATGCCCCAACTTACACAACGACGAAAGTGAGTGCAACCCACGCAATAAACAATTTTTCGCTTTCAAATGAGGTTGCTTACTTAACGCTACTGGGGTACCTCAAAAATGGATTTTTTGACTCGCCTTACAGCGACCGCCTAGGGTACGATTCGCTTGCAAGGTTTGTTGGCTTAAGCGGAACTGTGCTAGTTGACGATACTGCGACTATCTCGGAGGCTTACTCAAAAACTGCTTCGGGCTACAAGTTTGTCGGCAGTTGCGACGGAATGTTGAGCGGCAAAATTAAATCAGAAATAAAAACGGCAGTTATCGGGAAGTTTACCGTAACAATTGAATTTAACGATGATTTCATCTCAAAAGTTGAAGTTGAAATTTCTGGCAATGAAGTTAAATCTAAGTTTGGAGAAACACTTGACGAAAAGACATACTACGATTGGTTTAGTGTTGAATATTCTAACACTTACGACGCAAGTTTAATGCCTACAAACTTTGACGCGTTCCCAAGTTATGATGAAGCGGAAGTGCCTGAAACCAAAGTATCTTACAAGTGGCAATATAAAGGGTCTAGCGACTCCAGCGATAGGTACCCTTACGGGACAGAAATTCCTGAGTATACGCCAACTGTTCCAACGGGCGCAGTCTGGGACGGCAAGTGGTACTCAGATATTGAATGTACTGAAGAAGCAACGCTCGACAAGTTCGAGTCGTACGATATTACCGTTTACGGGAAGTTGACGCCTGCGGCTGATTACGCGAGAGTAATAACAACGTATGCAAATGTTGACTACAGCGAAACATATAACTATGTTTATAGTAGTACTTTTGAGGATGTTACAAAGACTCCAAACTATGATTGGACTGCAGCGCTTGAAGAAGATGATAGTTTTGTAGAACTGGACGAGGTTGTGAGTGTCAAAGTGAACGGCAAGAAAGTTGTCGGCGACACATTCGCGATTGAGTCGGGCAAGTCTTATAGCGTGCTTGTTGAATACAAAAAGAAGCCTACTAAAGTTTCAATAGCGACACAGAAACAGGGCGAACTGTTTAAAAATGCGGTTAGTTCAATTGAGGGGATTTTGGCAGGGGATGTTTCTTACACAATGAAATTTACCTCGCCTGAAAATTATTTAGAAGGCGTCGCGTTAGAAGAGTCATATGATAAGGACGCTAAAAAATATATAATTTCAGTTGAAGAATTTAATAGCGATGGCAGTACATATGAGTACTCAAAAACTCAAATTAAAAAGGTTGACGATAGTTACGAGCTTTATCTAAAAGATGGGAAGGATGGAACTTTCTATAAACACACAGTAGATGACATCAGCAATAGTACTTTTATAGTTCCAAGGCTTGTTACAATTTACACCGAGTTTACATTGACTTCTTATGTGCAATCCATTGTTGACGACGAAGTTTGGACAAATGGAAGAACGTTTGTTAGTAACTCAATTCGCTCAACTGCGGACTCGTTGATTGTAGAAATTGTTTTTGAGGACGCGAAAATTGTAAACGAGTTTAAGTTTAGTGGCGGAAAGTTTGTTGGAATGACTACTACAAACACTGTGAATTATCCAAGTACGACGGTTATTTCTACAAAAACGTGCGAGATTGCCTACAGTTACGACAGCACGCTTTGGGAAGATGTTAGCGACGCGGTATAATTTTGAGAAAAGCAGGCGTGTGTGGGGGAGTTATTGATATTTTAAACTTTTTTCGCGGCTTAAGTAAAGTGGCGCAAATTTGATTGACTAAAATTTCTAAATCGTGTATAATTATTTTAAATAATCAAAAGATAAATAAAGGTGGTTTTATATGCAAACAAAAAAATGTTCTGTTACTAAGTTTGTTGCTATGGCATTGTGTGCGCTCGTATTTGCGTTTGCGCTCGCTCTGCCTATGTTGCAAAACGACGCCAAAGATGTCGGTTCAGTAAGCGCGGCGACTGCAAGTGTATCCATAACTTTCAGTGGTTTTGATAAGGCAAATAATACTGTAAATAATCAGGTAGTCGCAGGTATTAAGCCTTATGCAGTAGTAACATTTATTGGGTCAAATGGGGCTGTTGATACTCATTTAATAACTGCTAACGGTACCGTGAGCCCGACGTCAGGATTTACTGCTACGGGGAAAATAGAGGTTAATTATCCTATGTATTCGACCATAAATGGGACAAAAGAAGCTGTCGGGACAGGGGCTTCATTTGCTAGTTACTATTCCACATCGGGAACATTAAATTTAACCATTACTTTTAACGATAAAGGTTGGTTCGCAGGAACAACTATTATTTAATAGATGCATTTAATTGAATTAATTTAAAATTTACATTTATTTAATTTGTTAATCGGCGCACTTAATTTGGGTGCGCAGATTTTTATTTTATTATGAATTATCTCTTTTTTATCGTGTTACTAATATTTATTATTAGTTGTTTTAAGCTAAAAAGCACAATAAAAGGGAATTTTTTGAAAAAAGCGTTAAAAATGTTTGATTAATTTTTTTAGATATGATATACTCAACTTGTTTAAGTGTCTAAGGGGTTATACACTTAAATTTAAAGCGGCTTGTCGTAAGCCGTCTTTTTTGTTTATTGTATAACAAATATTGGGGCTATTAAAAAAAACAACACGCCTAAACATACAGCCACCAAAGCGATAAAGTGTAGAAAATGTAGTAAAAAATGACAAAAAAAATGGATAAAATGCAAACAATATTTTTTTTAATATGGTATAATAACTTAGAGAGGGAAATATGGGAAAAACTAAAAACGATACTAATTCTAAAAAAAGTATAATCATTTTCAGTATTATTTCGGCGGTTGTAGCCATTATCGCAGTTGTTGCGGTTCTGATGGTTATAAACACAAACAGCCAAAAACCAGTTGGCACGGTGCAATTTTCGACTAACCCTAGCGTAACTATGGTTATCAACGACAGCGACCGCGTCATTGAAGTGCAATATCTAAACGAGGACGCGGAGATTTTACTCTCCAAAACCGACCTAGTTGGCAAACACATTAACGAGGCAAGCCGTCTGTTTGCAAAAATTTGCAGCGAAACAGGCTACATCAACGCAACTAAAGACTCGCCTGGTGCCAAAGTAGAAATTATCGTAACCAACACAAGCGATAAGAAAGTTGACGAACTCGGCGCGGAACTTTGCGCAACAATGAACGATTACTTTGACGACAACGGCATTATCGCGGGCGCGGCATATCTAAAACTTAGCGACGTTAAGGACGCAGCCGACGCGATGGGCGTTTCTCAAAACAAGTATATCTTGATAAAATCGGCGCAAAAAATGTACGTTGATTACACCGAGAGTGAACTCATCGCGATGAGCGAGGCGGAAATTTTGCAGGCAATTAAGGATAAATCAAACGACTTGCGCGGCGTTTCGCAAGAATATTACGACGCATTTAGCGAAACTGTCAATGACGCAGTTGGCAAACTCGAGACGGCTATTACCACAACAATTGGCGCGGTAATTGCAACAATTCAAACGGTTGTGCCTGATTTTGAATTGAAGGTTGACCTTGATATGACTTTCAAGGACTTGAAGAAGCAAATTACTGATTGCATAACGGACGAAAATGTCAAGCAAACAGTCAGTGAAAGTTTGGATAAATTTGAAAAAGTTTTCAACGAAACAAAGGATAAAATCGTTAAAGAAATAAGCAAGGCGCAAGAAAAAATTATCGAGGACAGCAAAGCGGCTCTCGACAGCGCCAAAAATAAACTCGAGGGCAGATACACAAACTACAAGCAAGATGTTGCTAAGGTAAAAGAGTATTATGACCAACACAAAGACGAGGTCGACGCTAAAATAAAGGCGTTCCGCGATAGTATCACAATTGACGTGGACGCAATTTGGGCGTAGGTAAATCTATCTGCTGCAATTTTTAAACAACGACAAGTGTGAGTAAAGAAAAGGCGTCGCTACAAATGTTGGGACGACTAAAATATGCACTTTCACCATTATATGAGCGACTAAATAAAATAGTTTAGGCACAAATGTTGGGTAGTTAATAAAAAACTTTGTTATTAGTATGGAAAAAGCAATTCAGTTTATTGAATTGCTTTTTTGTGCGCAATGGCAGTGGTTGCGGAACTAAAATGTTTTAGTTAAAAGTGGTTTAATTACGTATCTAAGCAATTAAAAGTGGTTGCTTAGGTGCTTTCATATTCGGCATAGCATTCATTCAGCCAATTTTTGTGTGATTATTAGGAGACTTCGACATCAAAAGTTATGGTAACCTTTGATTTGCTGTAAAGGTTGCCGAGCGAAAAGCCCGTGTTGGGGTTGTAATTTGGATACGAAACGCCGTCAATCTTGACGCTCCCATTGACAAACTGCACAGTCGACGGCAGTACGTCGGTAAATCTCGCCGCCGTTTGGTTCGCCGTGCCTACGTTGTCAACCACAATTTGGTAAGTGAGCGTGTCGCCTCTAATGACTGCGGATTTGTTGTTTGTCTTGATAACATTGACCTTGCCATTCGCAAGTTCCATTGTGTAAGTGTTCGAGCGTTGCCCCTCGTACGTTTCGCCGTTTGCAGTGTAAGAAATGGTGGAGTATATGGACATACTTTCGGGCGGCGTGTCGCCGATTACCGCCGTGTAGGTAATTGTCGCGCTGCTCTGAGCGTTGATTGAAACGGGCAGCGTAAAGCCATTGGCTGGGTTGTAGCCCGCGTACGACGTACCATCAACAGCGACCGAGTTTGCCCGAAAAGTAACACCCTCGCTAAAAGTGTCTTTAACGTAAATATTTGTTAAAACATAATCACTGCGATTTGTAATCGTGAGCGTCTGGTTAACTGCGTTGCCCGCCATAACAACATTAGCCGACCCCGTCCTAACTTTCAACACCGTTATTTCGTCTGCCATAAAATTCACCTCTAAATTGCATTTTAATTGATAAAAAGTAATGATTTAATTGATTTAGTTGTGCGCTATCGCCCCGAGAACAGGGGCATCTAAATTCAACAAAGGCTTGCCGTCTTGCTAAGTTCCTTAATAGTACTCAACCAAGACCACAGCCGTGCGCTACCGCACCACGAGGACGTCAAAGACAACAGTCGCAACCGCATTAGGGCTTAGCGTCCCGAGCGAAAACCCGACCGCGGGGTCATAACTTGCCTGCGCAACGCCGTTAACAACAACACTTCCCGCAACAAAACTTGTCCCCGCAGGTATCTCGTCGCGAAACACAACATTCGTGTTCGTAATCGACCCCTTGTTTTCAATAACATTGGTAAACCGAATAGTCTGCCCCGCAACAACCGCGCCCTTGTCGCACGACTTCGTAATCGAAATATTGTTGTCAACCACCTCAACCGAAACCGTGTTCGAGTCCTCGGATAACCCCGTTATCTCATTAATGGAATACGTAATGTTGGAAACCGACGTTATTTCGCTAACAGTCGGCACCGCGTCCGCAACAATCACATACCGCACAATCACGCACTCGCCCGCCAGAAGTTCGTTCGGCAAAAAGTAGCCGTCAATGTGGTAGTCAGGATAGGGAACATCGTCAATCGATAGCGACCCCTCCTTGAACGTCGCCCCCGCGCTAATCGTGTCAACAACATAAATGTCAAAAACCGTCTGCTCCGCATTGTTCGTCAACATAAGCATTTGTTCAATCTCCGCATTTGGAACCGCAAACGTTTTGGTCGTCAACCGCTGTTTTTGCAACGACGTCGTCATATATTCAGTTGTCGAAACATTGCTTGTAACATTCGTGTTGTTGTAAGACCCGTCAGGCAACGAGTATTTTGCCGTAACAGTCGCCGTGTTGTTTATCTTTGACATAGTTTTATCAACCTCGTTACCATTCTATGCGCCGCCGCAAAATCTTGTTAATGCCGCCCGCAGGATGCGAAAAACTGCTAAACGCCGCCGACGTCCTAAATAAAGCATAGCGCAGCAAAAACGTCAACCACAAAACTATAAATGTTGCTAGTGTCGCAAACAACTCCGCTAGCACAAAAAACTTTCCCGCAAAACCAAGTGCGCACCGCAAATTTGTCGTGAGCATTTAGAAAACGGGAATGCTTATTAATGTTTTTATAAAGTAAAAATGTTGTTAACGACTCGTTAAAGGGGCAGAAACGTGAAAATTTTTTAAAAATATAAAAAATGTGTTGACAAAATATGAGTTTAATGTTATGATAGTGCATCATAAGGAGGAATAAATTATGGAATCAAAAGACTACATCGGCACAATTGTTACTGTAAAAATGGATAGACCTATGGGCACAAAACACCCTAAACACGGGTTTGTCTATCCCGTCAATTACGGGTTTATTCCAAACACTATTTCAGGGGATGGTGAGGAACTTGACGCGTATGTGCTCGGCGAACACCAGCCGTTAGACACGTTTGAAGGCAAGGTTATCGCGGTTATACATAGGCTCGACGACGATGACGACAAATTGGTTGTTGTTAGGGACGGCAAAAATTACACCGACGACCAAATCAGAGCGCTCGTTGAGTTTCAAGAACAATGGTTCAAAAGTGAAATTTTAAGACAACCTAGCGCGCGCGAAAAGGACGTCGACAACGCAAGATAACGCAAAACAAAAGTTTTGTAGGAGAAAACTGTGAAAATTCAACAAGCAACACTACTAATGATATTGCGCGGCAACCAAATTTTGCTCGCGGAAAAGAAACGCGGGTTTGGAGTCGGTAAGATTAACGGCGTCGGCGGAAAGGTCGAGCGCGGCGAAACCATCGAGCAGGCGATGATACGCGAAACGCAAGAGGAAATCGGGGTTACGCCAACAAACTTTACAAAAATGGCAACAGTTACCTTTGACGAATGGATGAACGGCGAGCGAAAACTGATTGTTACAAACGTCTATACCGCAACCGACTACATAGGTAAAATAATCGAAACCGACGAAATGAAACCAAAGTGGTTCAACCTAAACGAAATTCCGTACAACGAAATGTTTGAGGACGACGAAATATGGTTGCCCGAAATTTTAAAAGGAAACAAATTAATAGCTAAGTTTGTTTACGACGAGGATTTTAATATGGTTTCATATAAAATGGACGTCGAAAACCAACCGCAATTATAGTTAAGTCTGAAGCAAACGCCCACATAGTGCGCTTGCTTCGGATTTTTTTGATAAATAGAAGCCGCAACTAACTCCGCGGCTTTTTGCTAGATTGCATAACAATAAATGATTACATATGTAGTGTTGGGTCAGGATAAAAAAAACTAAGCAATTCAAGAGTTTGAATTGCTTAGAATCAAAAATAAATCAATTTTGATTAAAATAAAACAGTTATTTGTCTTAAATGTTTGTTATTGCGCCTTTTTAATTATTGCCGCGCATTTGCCATTGTTTTCTTGGTACGCCCAGAAGGATTCGAACCCTCGATAATAGTTCCGAAGACTATTGTGATATCCGCTTCACTATAGGCGCAAAGTCAGTGGTTTGCAGTCGAGCAAATCGCTTATTAATAGTATACACCATTTTTTTTAAATTGTCTATTTAATTGACAGTTTTTTTTAATTTTTATAGTTGCTGTGTGGCAAGGTGTGCAGTAAGTGTTGCGAAAAATGACAAAGTGCGCGTGGGCGTATGGTAGATTTTGGGAAAAGTTGCGCTTAATGAATAAAAACATATAAAAATAGTCAAAATATACTTGGCAAGAAAGCAAAACTTCGCTTGTCTAAACTATAAGGAGAGAGAAATGGAAAGTAACAATCGAAAATCAAAGAGCGGCAACACTCCAAACGCTGCAACGACTGGCGCTAGTTCCAATCAAGCGACGCAAGTAAAATCGCGCGGGATGAGCGGAACAACCTTTGCAATCGTCGCGCTGTCAATGCTGTTGGTTGCGTCAGTGGTGCTAGGCTTGACGGGCGCGTTCTTTACGGGCAGCGCGAACGTTGCGGGTACTATTACATTAGGTAACCCCGTAACTATCGGCGTTACGCAAGGCGGGGCGACCGCAACAACGCTAACCTTTACCGGTGCGGCACTCCCAGGGACAGTCTACGACCAAGCAATCGCAATCGCGCAACCTGCGGACACATCTGACTCAGTCGTGCGTGCAAAAGTTACGCTCACAAACACTGACACGGCAAGCGTCAACGTTGACGTTGCCACCGCAAGTGGTTGGACAAAGGGCGACGACGATTACTATTACTACAGCGGAACATTCTCAGCAGGGGATACGCATAACTTTATTACGTCAATAACAGTTCCTACATCGTTGACTAACGCCGACGCTAACAAAACTTACGCTGTAAATGTTGTCGTCGAGGCTATCCAACACGCTAATGGCGCAGCGGCACAAGTTTGGACAACCGCGCCAAGTGACTGGAAAACTTCCTACGGGTCAGGCACGTAATAACGTCTGACAAAGTTAGCAGCCGCGGCTTTCTCGCACCTACCTAATATTTAAAATTGCACATTGCGTTTGCCGCAAAATTAAAAGTACAAGGTTTTGATTGAAAATGTATATTTTGATGAATTAGCACAGTATTTTAATCTTTTAGTGAACGTCGCACAATTATTGTACACTCTTTTTACACTTGCGATTGCCACTTTATTTTGACGAAACCTAAAATTTTGCAGCAAAACAAAACACGTGATAAAGTATGACGGTTGCTAAATTTAAGGAAAACTGCGCATTTTTTGGCAAAATACCTACCTTTGTCAATTAGTGCGCGGTTTTTCTTTTGAAAAGTTTCTGCAAAAAATGTCGAAATCAGGCGCATAACGCTTGTTTTTAAATGGCATATTTGTTATAATGAAAATGCATAGGTTGATTATATGAATTTGTATTCTGAAAAAACAATGCTCAAAAAAGCACTCTTAGGAAATTACGCCGTCGGCGCGTTCAACTTCTCAAATCTTACGATGTTGCGTGCCATTGTTGATGCGGCTAATGAGGAGAAGTCGCCCGTCATTTTGGCGGTCAGTGAGTCGGCGTTTGAGATTGTAACGCCGAAGTTTATGAGAAAACTTATTGAAGCGGTTTTGCAGGATACAAGTGTTCCGATTGCATTGCACCTTGACCACGGGAGAAGTATTGAGATGGTTCAGGTTGCGCTTGACACGGGGTTTAACTCAGTTATGATTGACGGGAGCAGTAAGCCGTTTAATGAGAACATTGAGTTGACTTCTAAGGCTGTTGAACTTTGTGAGCGTTACGACGCGGCTTGCGAGGGCGAACTTGGCAGGCTTGCAGGTGTTGAGGACGACGTCAGGGTTAAGAGCGAGGACGCGCTGTTTACCGACCCGCAAGAGGCGCAGTATTTTGTTAGGGCGACGGGCGTTGACTCGCTCGCAGTCGCCATTGGCACGAGCCACGGTGCGTACAAGTTTAAGGGCGAGGCGCGACTTAGGTTTGACGTACTCAAAAACATTGAGGAGCAGTTGAAGGGTTACCCGCTTGTTTTGCACGGCGCGAGTAGTGTTCCGCGGGAGATTGTCGCGGATATTGCAAAGTATGGCGGGCAAATGGCGGGGGCTAAGGGCGTTCCCGAGGAGATGTTGAAGCAGGCAAGCCAGTTTACGAACGTTTGTAAGATTAACTGCGACACTGACCTGCGCCTTGCTTTCACTGCGAGCGTGCGCAAAACACTTACGGAAACACCCGAAAAATTTTCGCCGCGCGATTATTTGCAGCCCGCAAAAGAGGCGGTTAAGGAACTCATAAAATCAAGAATGCGCAACGTTCTTTGTAGTTCGAATAAAGCGTAAAGATATAAAAATAAAAGGAGATTTCAATGGAGAATTTTAAAAATATCAACAATTGTGTTGAGAAAAATTGCGATTGCAATATTAATAAAAATAATTATAATTATTCTGAAAATACAGGTAAAAATAGCGCAAAATTCAGTGAAAATAACGCCGATTTTAACGCGAAAAACCACGTTTTAAGCCACTCCATAGCGTCGGGGGGGGGGGGGGTATTTAGCCTCTAGTTTTAGCGGTTATACCGCTAAAAACGACGGGTATACCCGCAAAAATAAGCAGGTATGCTATCAAAAATTGCAAAAATCCTCATTTTCCAATTTTTGTTATTTATTCCTAATTTTAGGTATTTTAACTTGCTCAATTTTTATCTCCTTTTTTCCGCAAGTAAATACTAAAATGGGAAATGTCTATGGGGCTTCAGAATATGCGGGGTCGCTTTTTATAGATTTAAATTTAAGTGAATCGCAAATTGATACTAGTAAGTTGGGGCAATTTAGTGAATTAACTTGCAATGTTAAGTATTTTACAAGTAGCGATGGGGCTTTATCTAGTTGGACTCGCGATGTTTCCGTTTGTGATTCAACTTCTCTTTCTAATAGTGTTAGTGGTTGTACTAACCATTATTTAGAAATTCGGTGCTTTTGGTACGCTGTCGTAAATTATTATATAGGCGAGATAGACTTAACTGGTATATATAATGTATTAGATAATACTAATTTAGGGCTAGCGCAGGATGGCTCTATTTTTTGTGGGTTTGAAATTTATAGGCCATCTAACCCAATGGATATTCAAATCTCTATGGAGAATGGGAATTGTTTGCTGACCTCAAGTAGTAATGTTTTTGGCTACTATTCGTATGACTTTACTTCTGGAGATGATAGCTGTACAATTCTCAAGGCAAATTGGGTTACCCCTGTTAGTATAGAGTATAAAAACACGGATGGGACGGCGATTGCCAGTAGTAGTCTGTCTTCAGACGCACCAACTGAGTACATTGGGGAAAATATAGACCTAACGAGTGTTACGGCAAGTAAGGCGGGGTACACGTTCGATGGTTGGTATGACAATGTCGAGTGCACAGGCTCGCCAATAACCACGCTATCGG
>CAZSGM010000011.1:0-24000 GCA_964606505.1 uncultured Lachnospiraceae bacterium
GTCGGGAGGTAACTCCCAAGGAGTCATATAGTACTTGTACTATCTGGCTTTTTTTTATGCCTATTTTTTTTGGGGGGGGTATGTTTATTGAAGGCGGTTCTGCTAATTTAGTTGCATACCAATTTGCACTTGTTGCATTTATTTTGATTTTGCATTTGTTGCATTAGTGTATACCCATTTGCGCCTGTTCTTTAATTGGGCATATTTTAATTATAATTTGGAGTATACTCATTTGCAGCATTAAAGCAATTGGCTGCAATTAACTAATTTGGTATCAATTAAGGTAATTGACTGCTTCTAAGTAATCGGTTGTTGGTAAGAAATTGGGGGGATTATACAACTGCATCTTATAAATTGAATGAGTTATTATTAAAGTTATCAATAAGGGTATTATTATTGGCGTGTACCTATTTGCGGCGTTTTTAGCACGAAAACTTGTTTTTTAGTAATCTAATTTGATATATTGTAAGTAAATTGTTTATAATTGTTTTTTATTTTTTGTTTTTGTGTTATAATCATATAAGGTAGTTTTATGAATAGTGATAATAATACTGAAAAATTAGGGAATGGTTGTTCTATAGAAAAGCAAATTGCGGTAGTTTTTGCTAAAACATTGAGTATTATCTTAGTGCTTATGTTTGCAGCCGTGTTTTACTTGAGTTTGTTTGCGCCCTCAGTTATGGCGAGCGCAACAAGCAGTGTTGGGATGAAAAACGTAAGTTTTTATTATTCAAAAGTTCAATACGCCCGCGATAACAACATTAACTCGCTGTACACCGTTGTTAACAAGGCGATTGAGTTGAATAAGTCGCGAGATGTTGAAAAATATTGCGAGAAACTGTTTGCGCGAGAAAACTATTATGATTTCATAACATACATTGAGAATGAAAACATTATTAGCGTAGGAACTAGCGACAACACAAACGCCGACAAAATCAACCTAATGATTAGCTTGGCAAACGAGGATATGTACCTCAAAAACAAATACATCGGCGCGTTACTTGCAAATGGCAAAACATCCAAAGCCTACGAAGTTGCCTATGCCGACCTATTGTCAGTCGATAAACCCCTAGTTTTAACGTCCCGCGTCCATTGGTGCTACTCAAACTTGGCGTCTCTAAACGACCCCGCGCTCACAACCGAGCAGCAGACCACCGTGCAGGAGTATGTTGAAAACGCGTTCAACTTGTACACGTCAACCAACTATGATTTTCTTGATTCAAGCGGTAAATTTAACCATGCCGTCCTCGAAAACTCCCTGAAACGAATATTGAATGACATCAAGCGTTTCAAATCCCACGGCGCGACATTTAGCGGGCTAACCGATGAAAACATTGAAACAATGATAACTACACTTAACGGAGGTAACATATGATTTTTGGAAACACCGAAAAAATCAAAAAAAACGACTTAACCCAATTGTCGGAGTTTGGAAACTTTGAATTTAACGAATTAGTCGACCTAAATTTTATTGAGAAACTTCTTCCATTTTGCTCTAAATACAAAACCGATGTAGGTTTTGTGCTAAATAAGGATATGCGTGTTGAAAACTTTTTTGTCGGCAGCGACTATAAAAGTTTGCCGTTAGACGACGGCGACGCCTATCAAACACCGCAAAACAGGGTTTTTAACGTAATTTTTGGCGAAAATTGCAAAATTAACGCCATTGAACAGACGTTTTTGAAGCGAAAACGCCTCGAATGTATCTGTAAAATTGCATTTGACGGCTCATTTAATGGCGCGCAAGTCGCCTACACGAGCCTCGACGCGGTCAAATTTATAGATGTTGAGTCAGTTGAGTTTATTAATAAGTATGGAATTGAGCAAAAATTGTCCGACGCAATCGCACTTTTTAAGGAAAACCGAAAGAAGGGCTTTGACACCGAAGGCGACCACGAGCGTGCAATTATCGTCGGCGTCGGCAGACGTGGCGAAGACATTGACACCAGCCTAAATGAACTCGAAAACCTTGCCAATTCGGCAGGAATTGAGGTCGTTGGCAGGTTCACTCAAACCCGCAAAATGCCCGACAAAGCGTACTATGTTGGCGTCGGAAAACTCGACGAAATCCGCGAAGAAATCGCCGCAAAACAGGCAAACATTGTCATTTTTGACGATGAGTTAAGCGGCAACAAAATAAAAAATCTTGAGGACGAACTTGAAGTGAAAGTTACCGACCGTTCAAATATTATTCTCGATATCTTTGCAAAACGCGCCAGCAGCAACGAGGGCAGGCTGCAAGTTAACCTAGCAAGAATGCGTTATAATTTTTCGCGTGTTCCCGCGTTCCAAAACACCGAAAGTAAAGGACTTGGAATGCGTGGCGCCGGCGAAACAAAAATGGAACTCAGTCGCCGCGTCCTCAAAAATAAAATGTACGCAATTGAAAAGCAAATCAAGGACATAAAAGAGCAGCGTCAACTAAGAAGAGTTAGAAGAAAGGAAAATTCCGAAAAAGTCGTCTCACTTGTTGGTTACACAAACGCGGGCAAAAGTACACTTCTCAACAAGATGACCGACGCGCAGGCGTTCGCTGAAAATATGTTGTTCGCAACTCTCGATACAACTACGCGTGAGTGTTTCCTCGACCCGCAATGCAAGGTTTTGCTCACCGACACCGTCGGTTTTATCGACAAACTTCCGCACGAATTTATCGACGCGTTTTCCGCAACACTTGAAGAATCAGTCGAATCAGACTTGCTCCTAATCGTCGTCGATGTCTCTGACCCAGAGGTTCAACGCAAGTATGACGTCGTAATTGATACTCTAACCAAAATTAAAGCAAACGAAATTAAAAGCCTCGTTCTTTTAAATAAAAGCGACTCGACGACAACATACAAGTTAAACACCAACAGGCCAACATTCTCAATTTCGGCAAAAAGCGGGGAAGGGCTTCCTCAACTTAAAAAAGAACTAAAAAGGTTGCTTTTTTAAGCATTATTACGGTATTTTATCAAAAATTAGAGTAATATTAATCTCTTCTTTTGCATTTCTTCGTAAAATTCTCCTCAAATTCATTGCAAATTGCCGTGCCTTAGTATAAATTGCGCAAAACCATTATTGCAATCATTGATAGAACTATAAATAGGTACAGCAAAGTAAAAAACAAAAAAATAAAAATTCCGCGCTTAAAAATAATTAGACCGGCTAAATTGAAGTTAGTTTGTTTGGGGTGCGTGAGCAATTTTATAAGCAAAATTACTCATATTTTTGCATTTGCTCAAGTTTTGTATCAACATTAATTACACAACAAAAAAACACGAGGAAGATGAACTTGCCTCGTGTTTTTTTATTTGAGCAAACTAACCATTTTTGTGGGTTTTAATTGGGTTTAGTGCCAATTTGCGTTAATTATCTGCAACAGGTTTTGCCTTTGCAAAAGCAGCAAATAAACATTAAGAGAATGAGCAAAGTGCAAATGTCGAGTCCGCAGTTGAAAATTCCGCAGTTAAATAGAACATACAAAACAACCAAGTAGATTAAGATTTTGCAACTTGATGTTCCACCAAGGTTGAACTTGCAACCGCACCCATTTCCGCAGCCACAACCGTTATTTTCATTGCAACAATTGTTGTGTGAATAGTTGTTTCCGCAGCCACAGCCGTGGTTATCTCCGAAAATTCCGTTCATTTTTTGTCCTCCTTTGTGCAGAGCGTGTTTCTGCCGTAATAACCTATGTATTTTTCTTTGGTATTTTCCTCCCTACACTGTCATAATATGTTTTAATTCTACATAAAGTTACAAATGTTCTTAAAAAAATTTGCCCGAGTTTTTACATAATTACCAGTTTTTAGCAAAAAATAAAGAAACCACCAATGGAGAGGGAAAGGAGTGAAATATGTTTTTTTTAAAAATATGCAAACAAAAAAACAACTTTATCGTTAAAAACACTGTCTAACATTGTCAATTTGCAAAAAAAAATAAATAATTTTGCAATAACGATATGATTTTGATTGACAAAAAAACGATAATAGTGTAAACTATCAAAAGTTGCTAACATTAGGTTAGATAATTTTAATCAAACAGTGAAATTTAAGGAGACTAATATGCAAAATCACAAAACTAATTCATTGCTTAAACTAGTAATTATTGCAGTTTTATCTATGATGCTTTTGTTTAGTTTTATTTTGCCTGCAAGCGTTTTTTCGGCAAGCAATTCTAAGTACGAAAGCATAAAATTGAATGCGGACGCAGACAATGAACTTCAAGTTACTGGGCTTAAGACATCATATACTTTGGGTGATACAGTTACGCTTCCAGTAGTTGCTGAGGCAAGTGCAACGGTTACTGACCCTAAAAACAACCTCGTAGCATTGGATGCTAGTGGGAACTCATTTGTTGCTAGTGTTGCTGGCGATTATACAGTTGTTTACACTAAAAATAACACAACAACTGGCGAAATTATAATTCACGTAAAGGCAGCTAAGCCTGCATTTAACTTTGAAACAAACTCACAGTACATTATCCCTAGTGAAATCGCTAAAGACACTACGGTTACTTTCCCTAATCCAGAAATTAAGGACGAGGATGGCGAAGTTATTGAGGGTGCTGTGACTTCTATCAATATTAAAAAGGCAGGAAGTACTGACCCTATAACATTAATAGATGCTGAAGGAATTAAGTCATATAAATTCACTTCCGCAGGCGTTTATTATGTTACTTATTCTTATAGCGCAACAGGGATGACCTCAATCTATAAGCAATACACAATCGAAGTTGAAGACGGCTACACATCAAATGTTGATTTGACATTTGAATTGGATGGTTCTATGCCTTCATCTATGGTTCAAGGTGTTGAAGTTGAACTTCCAAAGGCTATTGGTAAGGATAAAAATAACAGCAACGCAACTGTAAATGTTTACACAACTGTTACTGCTGAACACCTTAATGAAGATGGTTCATGGGCACCTGAAGTTGTAAGTGATTTTAAATATACTCCTAAATTGTCTGGGACATATAGATTTACTTACAAAGTTGTTGACTTCTACGGACACGCAATTGAAAAGACTTACGACGCAATCGAAAACGTTAGAGACTCTAAGGCTCCAGTTATCAAAATTGTAAGCGATTACACTCTTGAAGCAGACGGAACAGTTTCTCAGACAACAATTGACGCACTTACCGATTTAAGTGAAAAAATCCCTTCAGTTGTTGGCGTTGGAACAGCAATTGAATTGCCTGCAATTTATGCTGAAGACAACGTTGCAAGTTACAAAGATTTGACATTGAAAAGACTCATTAAAAATGGTTCTGACCAAATCGCAAATCTTGACGACACATCTGTTGAAGAATACACTTCTAACAAGCCAAACCAAAAGGCAACATACACATTTACGGAGGCAGGAACTTATACAGTTATCTATAAGGCTTCCGATAAATCTTCAAACACAACATCTGACAGCCTTTACAGCTTCACTGTTGTAGTAAAAGATTCGCTAATTGATACTGTTGCTCCTACAATTACTGTTAAAGACTTTATCAAGAACGATAAGGGTGTTGCAATTGACGAAGTTGAGGCTGGGCAAACAATTAGAGTTGTTAAACCAACTGTGGTTGACTATGCTGACCCAGACGACCCAAGCAACAAAGATGTTGTTGATACTCGTCCAACATTGAAAGTTTTCGCAAAAATTGGGGCTGACGACGAAGTTGAACTTACACTTAGTGAAGATGGAACGTACTACGAGTACACACTTCCTGAAGCGCCAAGTGCAAACTCATTAAAAATTAGATATGTTGCATCTGACTGCAATGGCAACTCTGGTAATGGAACTACTCCAGCTGGGCTTGAAAAAACAATTGACATTGCGAACGCAAGCGAAAGTGTTGTTCCTACTATTGATAATGTAGTAACATCATTTAGTGGCGACCAATATGAAACAATTGACATTAATGGATCGCCTAATATCACGGTAAGTGATTCTGGAGATAGAAATGTTCGCCTTGACATCAATGTTACATTGAACGGACAAAAGGTTGAACTTGATAAGTTCACAACAATGTTGACAAAAGATGGCATGGGCGGTTCTACATTGACTGTTACTGACGCTAAGTTTACTGCTAACAAGGCAGGAACATATATCGTTAACTATGTTGCATATGACCACAGTGGAAACTTTATGGTTAAAACTGCTACAGTTACAGTTGCCTCAAAAGCTATTCCTGTAATTGCTGTTGACGATTACGAAACTGAAATGGAACTTGGCAGCGCATATGTTCCTAAAGCACAAATGTATGTTGATGGCGAAATTGACTCAAATGCTACTATCTCAACAAGCGTTGAGGGAGACATTAACAAAATCGGAACTGTTAATGTAACATATACTGGTAACGCTTCAGTGTCAGGTATCGCAGCTGAAAAAGTTACGATCACAATTACCATTAAGGATTCTGTTGCTCCTACACTCATTGTAGACGGTGAAGTTCCTGCATATGCTGAACTTGTAAAAGAAGAAACAAATCCTAACCAATATAAAGAAATCACAATCCCAGGATTTAGTGCTTCTGACTCAGGTTCATCAGTTGACAAATCAAAGTATTCTATCAAGGTTACTGGTAAGAATGGTGAAGAAATCAAAACCTCTACTGGTTCAGGTAACTCAATTGCGTTTAGACCTACAGGCGATGGTAAGTACACAGTTGTTTACTCAGCAACAGACTACGCTGGCAACACAAAGACTGAAACATACACAATCGCGGTCGGCGACGTAATTAAGCCAGAAATTATTATCAAAGAGGGTTCAGAACCTGTAACTAAGGCAACTTTGAAAGATGGCACATACTCATTAAAAATCAACAAGAGCGACATTACTGTTACTGATGGTGGCGCAACATTGACTAACCCAACTATCACAGTTACAGTAAAAGATTCGACTGGTGCAACAATCGCAGCTGACGAATCAACTGAATACGTTTACACATTATCCGCGGCTGGAAAGTACTCAATTACTATTTCTGCAAAGGATAAGGCAGGAAACGAAGAAATTAAGTCATACACACTTGACTTGTCTGCTGAGGAAGTTACAGCTTCAACAACAACCGAAGTATTTGGTACAATCTTGCTTGTAATTTCAATCCTTGTATTGGTTGGCGTAGTATGGTACTTTGTAAAGCCTGCTCCAAAGAGCAAGAAAGACAAGAAAAAATCATCTGACGTAAAATAATAAATAGTTTCAGCTGTTTAATAATTTGTCAATGATAATAATAAATTAAGCAATGAGGGTAAAACAATGCCGCATTTATACAATGTTGACCCGCATTGCACGATAAGCAAGAACACGTTTCTTTGATTATGAGAACTTGTTCTTGCTTTTTTTGTGTGATTTTGTTGTAATAAATATCAAAAAATGTTATAATTAAATTAGTGAAACAATTGTGCTAGTTTGTGCTTGACATTACCCAGTAGGGCGGTTTTGCGGGAAGATTTTAATTATTGGAATAATTTGATTAATTGCGATTTTGAGTAGTAATAAGAATTTGGAGATTGGAGATAATATGTTAGATAAACAAACTTCAGAGTTATTGAGAATACTTAATGTCTTATGTAAAGACTCAACATACAAAGTGTTGAGCAAGCGTGAAATTATCGAAAAGTTGGCTGCCAAATTTGAAATCGACGAAGAGTATTTGTCGAAAATGCTCAATCATTTGGCGGAGCGCAATTATCTAGATGTTAAATACTTTGATAATACTGTTTATTGCTTGGCGGTTTTGCCGAAAGGGAAGATGTTCGACGAAAAGGTTCGTGAGTTGAAAAGTGAGCGCAAAAAAAATAACAAGAACTTAACAATTCTCGTCATAGCTTCAACTGTTTGCGGCTTTTTGGGCGCGTTTTTAGGTGCATTATTAAGTAAATTAATTTTGTAGGAGATACTAATGTTAAACAAAAGTGAAAAGAGAGTTATGAAAGTACTTTTAAAAATTTGCAAAACTGAAACCATATGTTTAACTTCGCACGGCGACATCGTTAAGCACCTTAAAAGTTCGGAGTATCTTACCCGCAAAGAGGTCGACGACATTTTGAAAAAGTTGGTTCTCGAAAATTATATTGAGTGTACCGCCGTTGACGACGCGGGGAAGCGTGGTTATTGTATAAAACTTTTGAAACGCGGCGAGGGTTTTATTAGAGAGGAAAAGGACAAAAGCAAAGTATTGTGGCAACGTGTCGGCGTTACGGTCGCACTTGCCGTACTGTCTTTTGGCGTAACTTTATTATTGAAAGCAATTTTTTAGAGGAGTTTAAGTGGGAGTTGAAATGGAGAAATTTGAGTTATGTTCAAAATATAAGCCGACAGGCGACCAGCCCGAAGCAATTGAAAGGTTGACGCAAGGGTTTCAAGACGGCTTGAAAAGTCAAGTTTTGCTTGGTGTTACAGGTAGCGGTAAAACCTTCACAATGGCAAATGTTATCGCCAACCTGAATAGGCCAACACTCGTAATTGCGCACAACAAAATACTCGCCGCCCAGCTTTGCAACGAGTTTAGGGAACTTTTCCCTAAAAACAGGGTAGAGTTTTTTGTCAGTTATTACGACTATTACCAACCCGAGGCGTATATACCAAGTTCGGATACCTACATTGAAAAGGATATGTCAATAAATGACGAAATCGACAAATTGCGCCATAGTGCAACCTGCTCACTCCTTGAGCGCAACGACACCCTAATCGTCGCCTCGGTTTCCTGCATTTACGGCTTAGGTAATCCCGAAATTTACAAAAAGGCGCGCCTTTCACTCCGCCCTGGGGATGTTGTCGACCGAAACGAAGTTATGCACAAACTCATTGAACTAAGGTATGAGCGCAACGATATTGATTTTAAGCGTGCAACTTTCCGAGTTCGTGGCGACATTTTGGATGTTATTCCTGCCTATGCCAGCAACACTGCCATCCGCATTGAGTTTTTTGGCGACGAAATTGAGCGAATAACCGAAATTGACGTCGTTTCCGGCAAGTTTATTGCTGAACTAAGGCATTGCTTCCTGTTTCCTGCCAGCCATTATGCCGTCGATAACGAAAGTGCAGAACAAGCACTCGCACAAATTGAGCGTGACTGTGAAGAGCGCGTAAAGTATTTTGAGGATAGGGGGAAGTTTATTGAATCGCAAAGAATTAAGGAGCGTGTTAAATACGACGTCGAAATGATACGCGAAATGGGGTATTGCAACGGCATCGAAAACTACTCTCGCTATTTTGACGGCCGCAATGTCGGCGACGCTCCATATACCTTACTTGACTATTTCCCAAAGAACTTCATAACCTTCATCGACGAAAGTCATATGTCAATCCCACAAATAAAAGCAATGTACAAAGGCGACCTCGCTCGCAAAAAGAGCCTCGTTGAGTATGGTTTCAGACTACCTGCAGCGTTCGATAACCGTCCGCTTAAGTTTGAAGAATTTGAGCAAAGAATTCAGCAAACAACCTTTGTTTCCGCAACACCAAGCGCCTACGAAATCGACAAGAGCGGTCAAACAGTTGAGCAAATTATCCGTCCAACAGGGCTCGTCGACCCAGTTGTAGAGGTTAGAAAAACTGAAGGGCAAATTGACGACTTGATTAGCGAAATATATAAAAATACTGAGAAAGGGTTCCGCACATTGGTTACAACCCTAACAAAGAAAATGGCAGAAGCGTTAACCGCATTTTTGACCGAACACTCAATTAAGGTTAAATATATGCACTCAGAAATTGATACTCTTGAAAGGGTTGAAATTATCAACGGGCTTAGGAGCGGCGAATTTGATGTGCTCGTCGGCATTAACCTTCTGCGCGAAGGGCTTGATATTCCCGAGGTTTCGCTTGTCGCAATACTTGATGCAGACAAAGAGGGCTTTTTGCGCAGTGTCGGTGCTCTTGTTCAAACCATCGGACGCGCTGCCCGCAATAGCGAGGGTCGCGTAATTATGTACGCCGACATTATGACTGACTCAATGAAACACGCAATCGACGAAACAAACCGCCGCCGTGAAATTCAAATGGCTTACAACGAAGCGCACGGTATTGTGCCTCAAACAATTGTTAAGAAAGTCCAAAACACGTTGCAAATCACGCAAAAAGTCGACAAACGCGAAAACCGAAGCAAAAAGTCTATAAGTGAAGAAATCGAAAGACTAAAAACAATGATGAATTACGCAAGCAAAAACCTCGACTTTGAACAAGCAATTATCTTGCGCGAGCAAATTGCAGAGTTAAAGAAACAGCTTAACCAATAGCGTTCCTGTAACTAAATTCGCGAAGTCAAAAAACATTCAAAATGACAGCAAAATAACAAAATTATAAGACAAAGTTAGCAAAATTATAAGACAAAGTTAGCAAAATTTAGATAATAAAACTGAAAAACGGAATAATAAAAGGGAAAAAATGTTAGATAAAATTATAGTAAAAGGTGCTAAGGAAAACAACCTTAAAAATATTAATGTAGAAATTCCACGTAACGAACTCGTGGTTTTTACGGGTGTCAGTGGTAGCGGCAAATCCACGCTTGCATTCGATACAATTTTCGCGGAGGGGCAACGCCGCTACGTTGAGTCGCTTTCTTCGTACGCGAGAATGTTCCTTGGACAAATGCAAAAGCCCGACGTTGAACAAATCGACGGACTTTCGCCCGCAATTTCAATCGACCAAAAAACCACCTCACATAACCCGCGCTCAACCGTCGGAACAGTTACCGAAATTTATGATTACCTACGACTGCTTTTTTCGAGAGTGGGTATTCCACACTGTCCAAATTGCGGCAGAAAAATCGAATCGCAAACGGTCGACCAAATCATCGACAAGGTAAAAGACTTGGGCGTAGGCGCAAAATTTATGGTACTTGCACCTGTTGCAAGAGGGCAAAAGGGAACATTTGCAAAACTTCTCGAAAATGCCCGTAAGGACGGGTTTGCTCGCGCGGAAATCGACGGCGAAATATACGAACTTGACGACAACATTAACCTCGATAAGAACAAAAAACACAACATAAACATTGTTGTCGACCGACTAATTATGAAAGACGGCATCGAAAACCGACTGAGCGACAGCATTGAAACGGCGCTAAAACAGTCAGACGGGCTGGTCATCATCAACTCATTTGATAAGGAAATGCTTTATAGTACTTCGCACGCCTGCACGCACTGCGGCATCAGTATTGGGGAGGTAACACCGCGTCTATTTAGTTTCAACAACCCATTCGGTGCCTGCGAGGAATGTAATGGTCTCGGCGTTAAAATGGAAATCGACCCGCAAAAATTTATCAAGCCAAACCTAACAATCAACGAGGGCGCAGTTTATGTTTCGGGCTGGAATATGGAGCCAAAGAGCATATCCGCAATGTATATGCGCGGGCTAAGTGAAAAGTACAACTTTTCACTAGATGTTCCATTCAAGGATTTGCCAAAGAGCGTGCAAGACATCGTTCTATATGGCACAGGGAATGAAGAAGTTGAGTTTAATTTTCCATCCCGAGGCGGTAAAGTTCGCAAGTTTGTGCACCCCTACGAGGGGATTGTCAACAATCTTGAAAGACGTTACCGCGAAACCAACAGCGAAAGCGCAAAAGCCGACATCGGCAGGTTTATGGTCGAGCGCGAGTGCCCGCGTTGCCACGGACAGCGTCTAAAATCCGAGGCACTGGCAGTCAGAATTGAGGGCAAAAACATCAACGAGTTCTGCGATATGCCAGTCGGCGAAGCAGTCGAATTTGTAAATAACATTGAGTTAACCTCATACCAACACTCAATCGCAGAGCCAATTTTGAAAGAAGTCAAGGCGCGCCTGCACTTTTTAATAGATGTTGGGCTTGATTACCTAACGCTATCGCGAGCCTCAAGCACGTTGTCAGGTGGGGAGTCGCAACGTATCCGCTTAGCGTCGCAAATAGGAAGTGGATTGACAGGTGTCCTTTATATCCTCGACGAGCCAAGCATTGGCCTGCACCAGCGCGACAATGAAAGACTGTTGCTTACACTTAAGCACTTGCGCGACCTCGGCAACTCAGTGATTGTCGTTGAGCACGACGAGGACACGATAAAAGCAGCCGATTACGTCGTAGACATCGGTCCCTATGCGGGCGAGCGTGGCGGCGAACTCGTTTATTCGGGCGACGTTGACGGGCTCAAACAGTGTGAGTGTTCCGTAACAGGGCAGTATATCTCAGGCGCAAAGAAAATCGAAGTTCCGCCGCTCCGTAGAAAAGTTGGCGATAAATTCATCGAAATCAAAGGCGCAAAACAAAACAATCTCAAAAACGTTAACCTAAAACTCCCGCTCGGCGTTTTTAACGTCATCACGGGCGTCAGCGGCAGCGGCAAAAGTAGTCTCATAACCGAAACACTTTGGCCAGCGCTCTCAAACCGCCTCAACAGGTCTCAGTTAGCTGAGGGGCAGTACACCGAGATACTTGGCGTCGAAAACTGCGACAAGGCAATTTTCATCGACCAAGACCCAATTGGGCGTACTCCGCGCAGCAATCCAGCAACATACTGCGGAATTTTTACAACTATCCGCGAATTGTTTGCCAAAACACAGGATGCGCGCGAACGTGGGTTTGAAATGGGGCGTTTCAGTTTCAACATTAGCGGCGGCAGGTGTGAGGCTTGCTCGGGCGACGGGATAAAGAAGATTGAAATGTACTTCTTGCCTGACGTTTACGTGCCGTGTGAAGTTTGCAAAGGGAAGCGTTACAACCGCGAAACGCTTGAGGTTAAGTATAAAGGCAAGTCGATTTTTGACGTCCTTGATATGACGGTTGAGGAAGCACTCGAGTTTTTTGATAATGTCCCTCAACTAAAAAACAAAATCCAAACGCTCTACGATGTCGGGCTCGGCTACATTAAACTCGGACAGCCCGCAACAACATTGTCGGGCGGCGAGGCGCAGCGCGTGAAACTTGCTACCGAACTTGCAAAGCGTAACACAGGCAAAACCGTCTATATCCTCGACGAGCCAACAACGGGACTCTCAATGTATGACGTCGATAAATTAATCAATATCCTGCAACGCCTAGTTTCGGGCGGCAACACAGTGGTTGTAATCGAGCACAACCTCGACCTAATTAAAGTCGCCGATTACATTATTGACATAGGACCCGAGGGCGGCGACAAGGGCGGCAAAATTTTGATTGCAGGCACACCTGAAAAGGTCGCAAAATGCACTGATAGTTATACGGGCAAATTCTTAAAGCATTACCTTTAATAGCATATAAAGGGGCGCAATAAATGTTTTGCGAGAATAAAAAACAAACAATTCAAACTTGCAATTGTAAAGATGCTAAAAATATGGTAACGCTAAATGAAATGTTTAGGGTACCTGCCCAAACATTGGATATAAAGCATATAAAAAACGAGGATTACGACCAATCGGTTATAATTCCTCGTTTTTTTAGGTGTTTTAATTAGGGCGACTTATCCAAGTCATACCAAGTTTTTCCGCACGACAAATTGACTGTCAGTGGAACTTTTAATTCAATTACATTTTCCATTTCTTCTTTGAGAATTTTGCTGACAATCTCTTTTTCACTTTCTTTTGCTTCAATAACAAGTTCATCGTGAATTTGCAAAATCAGCTTGCTTTTTAGGTTGTTATCCGCAAATCGTTTTGCAATGTTAATCATCGCAATTTTTATAATATCGCTCTCCGTTCCTTGCAAAGGCGAGTTCATCGCAATGCGCTCTCCAAGTTTTTCAACAACCTTGTTTCGTGATTGCAATTCAGGCACATAGCGTTTTCGTCCGTACATAGTCGTAACGTACCCAACCTCGCGTGCTTTCGTAACGCAGTTTTCCATATACTCTTTTACGCCATGGTATTTTTCAAAGTAGGTCTCGATATAATGTTTTGCTTCTTTTCTTGTGATTTGCAAGCCCTGAGATAGACCAAAATCGCTCATACCGTAGATAATTCCGAAGTTGACCGTTTTAGCAATCCTACGCATAGACGGCGTTACGTCCGCAATGTCGACGTGAAAAATTTCGCTCGCCGTGTACATATGAATGTCGTGTCCCGCCTTAAACGCGTTCACAAGTTTTTCGTCCTCGCTGTAATGAGCAAGCAACCTCAATTCAATTTGGCTGTAGTCGGCAGAAATGAAGATGTTGTCGTTTGATTTAACCACAAACATTTTGCGCAAACTCTTGCCTTCTTCGTCTCGGGTAGGGATGTTTTGCAGGTTAGGGTTTACGCTCGAAAGTCTGCCAGTCGCCGCCATCGTTTGGTTAAACTCAGTGTGTACAATGTCGGATTTATCAAGGTGGGGGATTAGACCATCTAGGTACGTGCTAACGATTTTCTGCACCTTTCTGTATCTCATCAACAGCGGAACAATAGGGTGTTCGTGCTCAATTTCTTGCAGAATTTCAATGTTTGTAGAGCGTTTTTTATTTTTAGGAAGCGGAATTTTTAGTTTATCAAACAAAACCTCAGCAAGTTGCTGCGTAGAGTTGACATTAAACTTTTCGCCTGCCAACGAGTGTATTTCGTCCGTTATCGCGTCAATTTCTGACGAGAAGTTGTTTGAAAGTTCCAAAAGAGTAGCCCTATCGACCTTAATACCTTCTTGCTCCATATCAAACAAAACATCTTCAAGTTTTAATTCAATGTCGTAGTATAAATTGGAAAGTTCAAGTTCTTGAATTTTTGGCTCCAGCAACGCCTTTGCTTTCAGTAAACCAACTCCAATGTGCGCAATATCAAGCCCCAAGTAATCAAACGCCTTGTCAATAATTTCAAACTTGACCGACGCGTCAATCAAATATTGAGCGAGGGCAATATCAAAGCACGGCATTTTTAAATCGACCTCGTAGTCAACAAAAAAGTGCTTTTGCTTTTTATATTTAAAGAAAACTTTTTCAATGTTGTCGTCCCAAAGTATCGGCTCAAGCAACTTTACATACTCGCTCGCGTTCTCTTTTTCACTGACCGCTGCAACAAAGTAGTTGGTATCTACATCAAACGCAAAATGCAGCGCGTCGTAGTACTTCTCATAATGCGCCGTAAACAACTTCGCACTTTCGTGGCGTTTAACAATCTCAGCCATTTGGCTAACCGATGTAACCTCAACATTCTCACAACTTGCGACTGTCTCTGCTGCTACATCGCCTGCGTTCTCAAAAATGTCGCGCTTAAGCAGGGAAGTAAACTCGTAATCGGTGAAACGCTGCTTAACGACATTGGAGAACGGGAAAGGGTACTCTAGTTCGTTAAGTTCACAGCCAATGTCGCTGTTTGTGTCAATCGTCGCAAGGTCATAACTTAAGTACGCCATATCTTTGCCGTTTGCAACCTTCTCGCGCTTTGCTCCCTTAAGTTCGTCAACGTGCGCGTACAAATTGTCAAGCGACCCATATGTGTGCATAAACTCCAGCGCCGTTTTCTCTCCAACCCCCGCAATCCCAGGAATATTGTCGCTTGAGTCGCCCATCATAGACTTCAAATCGACCATTTTAGGCGGCTCAAACCCGTAAACCTCGCGAAAATGCGCTTCGTCAAAAACCTCCGTCTCCGAAATGCCTTTTCTCGTCAACCAAACCTTAATGTTCTCGTCAACAAGTTGCAGCAAGTCCTTGTCCCCCGAAACAATAGCCGTGTCAAGGTTAAAACGTTTCGCAATCGTCCCCACAATGTCGTCAGCCTCAATTCCGTCCTTTATCAAAACCTTAATACCCATATCGCGCAGTAAGTCTTGCAGCAGCGGCATTTGCGTAACCAAGTCCTCAGGCATAGCGTTGCGTCCTGCCTTGTATTCAGCGTACTTTTCGTGCCTAAACGTCGGTTTGTGCGCGTCAAATGCAACCGCAAAGTACTTTGGCTTGTTTTCGTTTATTAGTTTCACTAAAATGTTGCAAAACCCAAAAATTGCGTTACAAACCAGCCCGTTTTTGTTTTTGAGCGGCGGCATTGCATAAAATGCACGGTTAGCAAGAGAGTTTCCATCAATAATAATTAAATCCACAATTTACCTCAATAATTACGATTATACCACAATTTTTGTTTTTATCAAAATGTTTTAACTAGGTCTCAAAACTCCTTAATTAATGAAATTTTGCATAAGTACTTGCTAAATTGGAAATAAAGGAGTATAATATGTTGTTAGTATGTGCATTTAGCAAGAACTATAACTACCAATTTTACGATTTGACTAATACTTAAGATGAGAGGGTAAAAAATGATTGCGAAAACAAACAGTTTTGGCTTAAATGGGATTGATGGATATTTAGTTGATATCGAAGTTGATTTGAACAATGGGCTTCCGTCATACGAAACAGTTGGCTTGCCAGACGCTGCCGTTAAAGAGGGGAAGGAGCGCATTCGTTCCGCTATAAAAAACTCAGGGCTAAAGTACCCAATGCTGAAGATAACGATAAATCTTGCGCCCGCCGACACAAAAAAAGAGGGCTCAATTTATGATTTGGCAACAGCGATGGGGATACTTGCAGCAAGCGGACAAGTTGACTATGAGCGTACAAGAGAGTTTGCCTACATCGGCGAGCTTTCTCTTGATGGCTCAATCCGCCACGTAAACGGGGTTTTGCCAATACTCATAACGGCAAGTTCGCTGAAAGTTAAAAAGGTTATTGTCCCAAGCCAAAATAAAATGGAGGCTAGTTTTATCCAAGACGCAGAGATATACGCATTTGATAACCTCCACGATGTCGTTGACTTTATCAATGGTTACATTGAAGCAAAACCACTTGAATGTCGCGACTATGAAAATGTTTTGAAAGAGCAACAATTTACAAACGACTTTAAATACGTCAAAGGTCAGTCGCAAGCAAAACGCGCGCTGGAAATCGCCGCAGCAGGTGGGCACAACGTCCTTATGATAGGCCCCCCAGGGACAGGTAAAACTATGCTAGCAAAATGTTTTGCAAGTATCTTGCCCGATATGACGTTCAACGAAGCACTTGAATGCACAAAAATTCACAGTGTCGCAGGAATGCTCGACAACAAAGAGGGGCTGATAAGCGTGAGACCGTTCCGCTCCCCGCACCATACCGCAACGCTCATTGCACTCACTGGTGGCGGTAGCAACGCAAAACCGGGGGAAATAAGCCTTGCACACAACGGCGTTTTGTTCTTGGACGAATTGCCTGAGTATAATCGCAGGACAGTTGAAACACTCAGACAACCACTTGAAGACGGCGTTATAACGATTGCTCGTAACAAAATGACGGTCGAGTACCCCGCAAACTTTATGATGGTTGCGTCAATGAACCCGTGTCCTTGCGGTTACTACGGTTCGGAATCGTCGCAGTGTCGCTGTACGCCTGCGCAGATTTATAACTACCTAAACAAACTGTCGGGACCGCTTATGGATAGAATTGACATTCATATGGAGGTCGACGGCATTTCATACGCAGACCTAAAATCGGAAAACCTTTCCGAATCATCTGCGGAAATTAAAAAACGCGTCAACCGCGCAAGACAAGTCCAACTTGATAGGTATAAGGACGCCCAAATTTATAGCAACAGTGAAATGACTCCACAAATGATACAGGAATACTGCAAAATCGACGAAGAGAGCGAGGAACTACTAAAAATGGCGTTTGAAACACTTAACCTCAGTGCCCGCGGACACAATAGAATACTCAAGGTTGCTAGAACTATCGCAGACTTAGAGGGCAGCGAAAACATCGAAGCGGGGCACATCGCCGAAGCAATCGGTTACCGCACACTAGATAAAAAATATATATTGTAAATTTAACTGCAGCACACGCGCAAAGGCTGCAGTAACCAATTACAAAAGCATTTAAATAAGCGAATTTGCTTAAAATAAATATACAAATTATGATGACAATATACAAAAGGTGAAATGTATTATGGATAAAGAAATGTTAGAAAAAGAAAAGAAGGCTATTTGGCTTGACTCGTTTGGCGGAATAACTCTGAAGCAAAAGTTTGCACTGCTAGAATGTTTTGGAGACCCCAAAACTCTCTTTGATAGACTAATCCCCGACGCTGAGTATGTTAAAGCGGTTGTCGGCGAAAACATTTACAAAAAGATGTTGACGTTTAGGGATGACGCCTACATTGAAAGGGTTATTGAGCAGTATAAGCAGTTGGGCGTCGGCTTTGTTTCGCGCTACAACGATAAGTATAGCAACCTGCTAAGACAAATCGAGAAGCCTCCGCTCGTGCTTTACTATAAGGGAGACATTAGTTTATTGAACACATTCTGTATTAGTATGATTGGTACGCGCCATTGCACTCACTACGGTGCCGATTGTGCCCGTAAGTTTGCAAAAGAGTTAGCGGGAAACGACATCACTATAGTCTCAGGGCTTGCAACAGGTATCGACACTTGCGCACACGAGGGCGCACTTGCCGGCGGCAAAACAATTTCTGTTTTCGCAGGCGGCGTCGACCAAATCTACCCAGCGAGCAACGCCCAACTTGCGGACAAAATCGAAAAACAAGGCTTGATTATTTCTGAATATCCACCTAAAACACCTATTGTTAGTTACAATTTCCCAGTTAGAAATAGAATAATCGCAGGCTTGAGCCGCGGCGTGTTAATCGTAGAGGCGCCGCTAAAGAGCGGAACAATGCACACCAAAGAATATGCGCTTAGCGAACACCGAGACGTTTTCTGTATCCCGGGGAACATTACCAGCATCGCAAGCCAAGGCACAAACAAACTTATCCACAACCAAGAAGCCGAGTGCGTCCTCTGCCCAGCGGATATACTTAACTATTACTACATTACGCCGAAAGTTAAAGCGGAAAAGGTTAAACAACAACAGCAACAGCATGACGGACTAATCGGCAAGATTTTGGACATCCTTTCAATCGAAATGACCGATTTTGAAACATTAAAACTTAAAACGCAGGAAGATACCAAACTGCTTACCCAAACACTCACAAAAATGGAAATTATGGGCGCAATTAAAAAACTTCCGGGGAATAAGTACGAGTTGAAAAGCTAAAACAGTTGTATTTCTCAAAAAAATATGTTAAAATTATATGTTTTGTAGTGTTTTATCGCTTCAACTCGCTTTTTGTATTGGATTTAATTCGCCATCTTTCGTTGCGCGAATTCAAAGTTTGCGTGTATTTTTGCACCTATCTATCCAAACTACTGCTGGGTTTATATGTTGCGAGAGCCTGTAAAACAATTAATTGCGAAAGAAAAAATCAACTTGCGATGGTTGGTTTTGAAGATATATAAGTAAATAGTACTAAATATAGAATTTTGGAGAAACAATGATTTTAGTCGTTATAGAAGGTATTGGTAAACGAGAAACTGTTAATAAATATTTAGGTACTGGCTACGAAGTTTTTGCCTCAGGTGGACACGTCCGAGATTTGCCCGAACGTACACTTGGCGTTGATGTAAAAAACAATTTTGAGTTACAGTACAAGAATTTGCCAGAAAAAGAAAAAACAATCAAAGAACTATTGCAGAAAGCAAAAAAGGCTGAGAGCATTTTGCTCGCAACCGACCCTGACCGCGAAGGAGAGGCTATTTCGTGGCACCTAGCGTACATTTTGGGACTAGATGTCTCGTCGCCTTGCCGTATTGAGTTTAACGAAATTACAAAGGACGCAATCCACCACGCACTGGAAAATCCACGTCCGCTAAACCTGCAGCTTGTTGACGCTCAGCAAGCACGTAGGGTTTTGGATAGGCTTGTGGGTTACAAACTGTCGCCATTCTTGTCTCACAAAATTGCGCCAAAACTCTCAGCAGGGCGCGTGCAGTCGGTTACGCTAAAATTGGTTACCGACCGTGAGCGAGAGATTTTGAACTTTAAACCCGAAGAGTACTGGACGTTGACTGCGATAATGAAGAAACTCGGCGGAGACGTTTCCGATGACATCGAGTTTAAAGCAACATTTAATAGTATCGACGGCAAAAAGACGAAGATTAAAAGCGCAGACGAAATGCGTGAGTTGCGCGAAAGGATACAAGACAAAGACTATTCAGTCTATAAAATTAAAAAGGGCGAAACATTCACCAGCCCCAACCCGCCTTACATTACGAGTTCTATGCAACAAGACGCGCTCAACAAAATTGGGTTTAGCTTAAAAAAAACCACAAGCGTCGCGCAAAGACTTTATGAAGGTGTTGACATCGCCGGAGAGGGCAAGGCTGCACTCGTAACATATATAAGAACGGACTCAACCCGCGTTGCGCCGCAAGCACAAGCCGCCGCAAAGGAGTTTATTCTTGAAAATTACGGCGCGGAATACTACCCAAGTAAGCCAAACGTTTATAGAGCGAAAAAGGATGCTCAAGACGCGCACGAAGCAATCCGTCCCGTCAACATTAAAAGGACGCCCGATTCACTCAAGGGCAAAATTTCCGACGACGAGTATAAGTTGTACAAACTCATTTACGAGCGTTTTTTGGCGAGCCAAATGAGCAGCGCAAAGTTCTATTCGGTTAGCGCCGACTTAGAAACTGTTGGAACGGAGAAAAAATACCAGTTTAAAGCGACGGGTAGAACGCTCCTGTTTGCAGGTTTTATGAAAGTTTATAAAGCGTACAGCGAAGAAGAGGAAAAGGAGCAAGACAAAATGCCAAACCTCGACGAGGGCGACCTGTGCCGCGCACTTTCGTATAAGGAAGAGCAAAAGTTTACAAAACCGCCCGCAAGGTACACCGAAGCAAGCCTCGTCAAAACAATGGAAGAAAAAGGTATCGGACGCCCTGCAACTTACACCCCAACAATCACTTTGCTCGCGTCGCGCACTTACACCGAAAAGGACGGCAAGTATTTAAAACCGACCGAACTTGGGTTCAAAGTTACAGACCTACTCACAAAATATTTTGAAAACATAATGGATATTTCATTCACCGCAGGGATGGAAACAAAACTCGACGAAGTTGCAGAGGGCGACCTCGATTGGAAAGCGGTCGTTAATGAGTTTTGGACGGATTTTGAGAAACAACTAATTGTTGCGGGCGAAAGCACCGAAACATACAAAGCCGAGCCAATCCCAACGAGCGAGATTTGCGAAAAATGCGGAAAACCAATGGTTATTCGTGCCGGAAGATATGGAAAATTCCTGTCCTGCTCCGACTACCCAGCGTGCAAACACATCCGCAAGGACGTCCGCATAGGCGAAAACAATGAACTTATCAAGGTTGAGCCAAAGCAAGTAGTCGAAACCGACCAAGTCTGCGACAAATGCGGCAGCCCAATGGTTGTCAAAGAGGGGCGTTTTGGACAATTTTTAGCGTGCTCAAACTACCCAACTTGCAAAAACATCAAGTCGCTCGACAACGTCGACTACGGCAAATGCCCAAAATGCGGCAAACCACTCGCTAAACGAATGAACAAAAACAGAAGATTTTTCTACGGCTGCACAGGTTACCCCGAATGCGACTATTTGTCAAATGTCCCGCTCGTAAAAGGCGCGGACAAACCCGAGGCGTAACACGCGCGTATATAAGGGAAAATCATTTATAAGAATTGTTAATATAGAAAATTGTTAATAATTGAGGAGATATTATGGAACAAATTCATAGCACAACTATAATTGCAGTTAGAAAAGACGGCAAAACAGCAATGGCAGGCGACGGGCAAGCAACACTTGAACACATCGTTGCAAAAGCTCACGCAAAAAAGGTTAGACGAATTTACAACGACCAAGTTATCGTTGGTTTTGCTGGCGGCGTCGCCGACGCATTTACCTTGATTGAGAGATTTGAGGGAATGTTGCAAAAATATTCGGGAAACCTAATGCGCAGCGCCGTTGAACTCGCGCAAACGTGGCGTAGAGATGAGGTTATGCGCAGGCTTGAAGCGCAAATGATTGTTGCCGACAAAACGACATTGTTGCAAGTTACAGGTTCGGGCGAAGTCGTCGAGCCAGATGATGGGATTTTGGCAATCGGCTCGGGTAGTATGTACGCGCTTTCTGCCGCAAAAGCACTCGTTGCGCATACCGATATGAACGCGCGCGAGATTGCCGACAACGCTATTAATATTGCAGCTGACATATGTATTTACACAAATCACAATATTGTGATTGAGGAGGTTTAAAATGGAAATGTCCCCCAAAGAAATTGTTGACGAACTTAATAAATATATCATCGGACAAGAGGAAGCAAAGCGTGCCGTTGCTGTCGCATTAAGAAACCGTTACCGCCGCAGCCAACTCCCCGAGGAATTAAAAGAGGACATCACGCCTAAAAACATCATCCTAAAAGGACCAACAGGCGTTGGCAAAACCGAAATCGCTAGGCGCCTCGCAAAACTTGTCCGCGCGCCATTTGTAAAGGTTGAAGCAACCAAATTTACCGAAGTCGGTTACGTTGGTAGGGATGTTGAAAGCATTATCCGCGACTTGGCAGAAACATCCATTCGCCTTGTTAAGGAAGAGAAGTTTGAAGAAGTTAAGGATAAAACCTTAGCAATTGTTAACCGCCAACTTGTCAATGTTATCTTTGAGCAAAAACTCAAGGAAAAATCCGTCGAAGAAGGCGAGAAAAACAACTTGCGCGAGCAGGTTGAAAAGGATTTGCTCGCAGGAAAACTCGACGATTATGTTATCGAAATTGAAATTGTCGAAGCGCCAAAACAGGTTGAAATTATGCCAGGTATGGGCGCTATGGACTTGGGCGACATTATGGGCGGAATTTTCCCTCAAAAGAAAAAACGCAAGAAAATGCCCGTCAAAATTGCGCGCGACTATATGATGAACGAGGAAAGTTCAAAGTTTATTGATATGGATACCGTTAAGGCAGAGGCAATCCGCCGTTGCGAGCAAGATGGAATTGTTTTCATCGACGAGATTGATAAGGTCGCAGGCAAGGGCAACGGCAAGAACGGCCCCGACGTTTCGCGCGAGGGAGTTCAAAGGGACATTTTGCCTATTGTTGAGGGCAGCACAGTTACGACTAAGTACGGGACTATCAAGACCGACTACATTTTGTTTATCGCAGCAGGCGCGTTTCACACCGCGAAAGTTGAGGACTTAATCCCTGAATTGCTCGGACGTTTCCCAATTCAAGTGGAACTCAAGAACTTGACAAAAGAGGACTTTGTTAATATCCTCACTAACACCAAAAACTCAATAACTCAACAATATTCTGCACTGCTTAGGGTTGATAACATCAACCTCGTGTTCGACGAAAGCGCAATCGACGAAATTGCGGATATTTCAGTTCGCGAAAACGAAACGAGTGAAAACATCGGCGCGCGCCGTTTGCACACGATTATGGAAAACTTGCTCGAAAACATTTCCTTCTATGCGGACGGGTCGTTCCCAATGACCGAGGTTAAGATTGACCGCGCGTATGTTGATAACGAGTTAAAGTCAACCTTGTCAAAGTACGACCTCAAAAAATACATTTTGTAATTGAATAATTTTTAGTTAAATAACAAAACTATTAATAAGGAGTTAATATGGAAATTCTACATTTAAACGAAGGCTCTTACAGAGAACTTATGAAACAAAGTGGGGTAGCTGTTGTCGATTTTTACGCTACGTGGTGCCCTCCTTGCAAAATGCTCGCCCCAATCATTGAGGAAATCGCAAGCGAAGCAAAGGGTTACACCGTCGCAAAACTTGATGTCGATGAGGGAATTGAAGTTGCGAACGAACTTGGCGTTATGAGTATTCCAACAGTCATTATCTTTGTTGACGGGGTCGAAAAGGAAAGGCTTGTCGGCTTTAGAAATAAAGAGGAACTTTTGGAAGCTATTAGTAACGTTGTTGCTTAGTCGCAAGCTGCCAAGCACACGCGCCTAGGTTGCGCCTCTGCTAAAGTTATAGGTCGCTTAGTTATTATTGAATAGGTTTAAAAACTGTCGCGCACGTGTGTCGGCAGTTTTTTTGATTAAAACACAGCAGCAAATGTTGAGGAATTAACTAAATCGCGGAAGGGGAGTGTTTACAAATTTACTAAAATATTTGGCGGGTTTACAAAAACTTTTAAAAGTTTGTAAAATTTGTTGAAACTCCCCGAGTTTGCGAAAAAGCCAGTGTTTCTGCGGTTTGTAGGCAAAAGTGAGGTTGCGACACACGCGGGTAGGTTTACGAAAACGGGCAAAAAATGTCAAAAAAACGAGTA
>CAZSGM010000012.1:0-23713 GCA_964606505.1 uncultured Lachnospiraceae bacterium
CCGATAGCGTGGTTATTGGCGAGCCTGTGCACTCGACATTGTCATACCAACCATCAAACGTGTACCCTGCCTTGCTTGCGGTAACACTCGTTAGGTCTATATTTTCCCCAGTATACTCAGTCGGAGCACCTGAAGACAAACTGCTGCTTGTAATCGCCGTTCCATCCGTATTTTTATATTCTATACTAACAGGGTCAACCCAATTTGCCATAAGAATTGCGCCGTTTATACTACTAAAATCAGCCGCTCTGTACAACAAAACAAATGGGTCTCCACTAACTACACATAAACATTGACTGTTTTGCATATTTATTTGAATAGCGGTACTATTATCTGGATAATACAAAGAAAATCCGACAAATTTTTTCGTCGTAAACCCAAAATTATTATTTGAAAAAGCGTTATAAACATTTGTAATGTCTATACTCGCACTAGAATAAGCATACTCGCTATTGTAACAATATATATCAATATAAATATAGTTATTAGTGCAACCTTCAATATTGGCAGAAATATTAGTGCTATTAAATATATCAGTATCTACAGTCTTTGAAGTGCCATCAGAAAAACTTATTCCACAAGAAAGCTTATAGAATTTATTTTTATCTTCGTCAGATATAGTTGAATCTCCAACATTCAAATCAATACATAAGACACGTGTATCCAATCTTGCCCCATAAGTATTTTCAACTTTTGAATTAATTTGAGTAAGCAAAAATGTGAAAATAATACAAGTGAAAACGCCTAAAATTAAGAAAAAATTGCAAAAATAGAAAAATGGCGACTTTGCACATTTTTGATAGTATAGTCGCTTATTTTTGCAGTTATACCCCTCATTTTGTGGGGTATAACTGCTATTTTTAGAGGCTAAATACCCCCCCCCCCCCCAACTTCTTCATTTTTCCATTCACTAGATTTCCCTCCATTAACTTTATTATCAATCTCCATTAAATTTGCGTCAAAACCAAAGCGCATACGCACTTATTTTGACTATTTCAACGTAAATCATCTGATTAAAATCTTCCATATTTAGTATAACACAATCAACAATTTTTATCAAACAATTTCAGGCACAAAATAAAAAACACTCAAAACTGAGTGTTACACAACATCAACATCTACAAGACAAACAATGTTTTTGTTGTCTTTTTTAACTGTATCAAAAGGCGTTGGCTCAACAACGTCTTCATCCAACTTCTTAGCATACTTTAAGTAAGTACTAAGAACTTCTTTTGCTCTTGCAAACGCCTCCTCTACTGTTTTCCCCTCTGCAAACAACTCCAAGTCGTGGATTGCCGCAGTGTAAGTATCGGATTCGTCGTCGTAATAAAATACACACGGATACGAAACTATCATAATTCACCTTAACTGTAGTATATCACATAAAATAATTTTTACCAAATTATTTTATGCACTTTTCAAATAATTATAACGCCATCATAAAAGTTGGACTAATTGCTCTCCCCACAAACATTAGCGCAAAACTCAAACTAATCATAAAACTCAAAAGGAACAGCGCCGTCGCAACGTTGTTGTACTCTTTCTTCTCGCCGCTTATCTTTAAGTTTTTTCGGTTTTTCTTGCAAAACATAAAAGCGACAACATGCGCGCACGAATACAAATAGACAGGAATACCCCACCAAACCGCATTTTCGTGTGGGAGACCCAGCCATAAGATTAGCCCCGCCATTATGATCGTCAGCGCAATCACGCCATACGCCACATAACTAAGGTACATTGATTTTTCTCTTGCATATAACTTGACCTGCCCCGCGTCCTGCTTTTCAGCCTCTAAAAGCGGCGCAAAGTCAAACAGCCTAAAATCATTAATATCCATTTATCCCTCTTTCGACTGATAGCCGTCGCTAAAACAGCAAACGCTCGCGCAAAAACACACTTGCAAAATTATTGTTACCTAATTCTTCTGCCGTCAAACGTAATTCTATCAAATCTTAAATTGTAGTCTTTTAATTTTTCATCCAACAACTCGATAACGTCGTCCGCGGTTTTTGCGCCCCACGCCATATCCTCAAATTGCTCTTCATACAATCTAGGTTCCCCAACTTTTGTATTCGCGATTTTAGCACTCCAACCCGTCGCCGTCTCCATCGCGATAATCATTCGGTAGAGCGTCCACGCGTTGGCAATCTCGCCCAAAGTTCCGCTTCCGCCACCAATCGCAATAACTGCAGGCGTGTTTGCGGTTATAACATCGCGCGCAAGGTCAATCCCCGTTGGAATAACTATGTCCGCGAACTCATTTGCAACCCTCTCGTCGTACATCGGAAGCACCGCAATCGTGTCGCCCTCTCTGTATTTTTCGCTCGCTCTAGCGCCTTGCAACGCAAACCTCATAACGCCGTCCAAGCCGCCCGTCATAACGCGATAACCGTTGTCGACAAGTTTTTTGCCAACCTCAAAAGCAAGTTTCGCGTTTACAGAGCCCTCATCACAAACGCCGTTACCGCAAACTGAAATAATTGTCCTCATAATTCCTCCAACATAGTTTATGCAAAAAATGGAACTACATTTCCATTTCTTGGTCTTTGTTTTTCTTAACGTCGTCGCTCAAAATTTTAATCTTTTGTTGATATGTTTCAATCAATGAGCGCAAAATTTGGTTGTTTTGGATTAAAAACTCCATTTCTTTTTTAATCTTTTTGATGTCAAAAAGTTTTGCCTGCAAAATAATCAAGAAATCTCTTGACATTGTCTTCAATTCGTCAATCCCGATTGAAATCCCCAACTCCTCTAAAGCTGCCTTAATTTCGTCGATATTTACTTCTAACTCTTCCATTTCAAATTCTCCTATGGTTTTAGTATAAGCAATTATAGCATAAAATCTTGAAAAAATCTAATCTTTTAAGCCCATTTTTCATTTTTAATGCAAAAACATTTTTTCGCCGCCGCTTTACTTCACAAATTTGGCGACAACCGTTACTTCCTGCCTATTGTGGAACAACTTTTTGACCCCAACAATTTGAAAGTGTGGCTTCAACATCTCTAGCGCCGCAACAATTTGCTCCCAAATGTTTTCCTCTGCAAGTTTGATTGTCATAACCAAAACCGCGCCCGCCTTTATGTTCTTGGTACAGTTGCAAACAATGTATGCTGACTTGTCGCCAATCATTTTCATATCGTTAACGACCATATCAAACATTCCGTCGTAATGCGTGAGAAAACTTTGAGACGGCTCCTTGTAATGCAAAACATTTTTAAGCCCACTAACCCTGTCGTCTAGTTCCGCAGGGTCGACGGCGACAACGCTTTTTGCGTTCCTTGCAAGCATATGCGTCCAACCCCCAGGGCTTGCGCCGAGGTCGAGCGCACACTCAATGTTGCGCACATCAATATTGTAGCGCTCAACAACTTCTTGCAGTTTGTATTCCGCGCGCGAAATTTCGTCTCGCTTAGCAAAATGTGGCATCCCCGCCTTGTAGTTTGTTGGCAATGCAGCGCGCTTGCAGCACCCTACGTATATTTTACCCGCAAACGTAATAGATATTACGAAATCGGGGTTTTTGATATCGTTTTTGTACCCGCTCTGCTCAAGTTTTTCAAGTATCGCCTGCGTGCAACTTAGCGTGCCTGCCGAATAAAGCAAGTGCAGCGCAACCTTTTTATCCTTAGGAATTTCCAGTTTTTCAATATCAAGTTCGTCAATGTTATCTAAAACGCAGTCAACATGATAAAAATGCCTAACAAATATTGCGTGCTTTAACCTGTTGAACACGTCGTCATCAAACGCAATGTATTTATCCATCACATAGTTTTTGCCACGACCCCCGTTCTCCGCTACCAAGCCAACGCCCTCGCCTAAATTCTCAAAGTCCCCAACTTCGCCACGCACTTCAACTAAAAAGTTTTCGTCAAAAAATATTACGTAACTCATTCTTGCTCCTTTTGTACGGGTTCCCGCGTTTTTGTAGTTTCGTTTACCGCGCCCACGTTTTTCTTTTTGCTGGACTTATTCTTAACATACGTTTGTTTTAGTTCCAGCATTTTCGCTTCAATTATTTCGCTAACTTTCGCAATGTTTTCCTTGGATTTGTCCTGCAAAATTTCCTCGTCAAGATAAATTGGTTCGCCAATAACGAGTTTATTGAAGCAAAACGGTCTTGGTTTCTTCACAAAATACATCGGAACAATTGGTGCCGCAGTTTTTACCGCAAACATTGCCGCCCCGTCCTTAATGTTTTCGGAGAACGAGTCGTCTTTACGTGTGCCCTCTGGGAAAATTACAAGCGTTTTTTCATTGTTAAGGACGCGCAAGCCCGCCTTGATTGAACTCAAGTCGACCTTTGACCTGTCGACGGGTATGCAATGCATAATTTTGAAAAACCACGCCGCGATTTTCGACTTAAACAACTCGCTCTTTGCCATATAGTTCATTTGTCGCCAGAACAGCGTAACCAACAGCACGGGGTCGGTGTTCGATTGGTGATTGCAGACAACAAGACACTTCCCTTTAACAAAATTCTTGCGATTTTTAACTCGCATAGGATATAATATCCTCATAGGTATCCACGTGATTACCTTTAAAAACCATAATAAAAAATTCATACAATTATTATATATAATTTTGACAAAAAATGCAATGTTTTTCAGCGTCTATCAACACTTTTTATTGAAAAAACAAACTTTATCCCCAAAAATGCCGATTTTAGTCAAAAACAATCGGTACTTTAACATCAATTACGTGTACTTTGGGGGGCGCTTTTTCTTTTCATTTGTTTTTGCTTCTTATTATTGCTGCAAGTATGTATTAAATCGTCTGTAATGTAAAATAAAACAAAAAACAAGCAATTTACCGAAATAAATTACTTGTTTTTGTCGCGCAAAACTATTTAGTGCACAAACCTACTATTTACACGTTAAAATTTTGTCGCACCCGACTACTATTCTCAAACTGCATTTTCCTTATTAAATTGTTAACAAAATATACTTTGCACACTTAAATTATTAGTTAACAACCTTTTATTAGCCGCAAATATTTTGTTAAGTTTTGGGCAACATATTGTGTTTTGCATGTAAAATTACTATACAATTTTGAATTAAATTACAATCCACGTGTTTACATTTGCGGGAGCGGTTATGGATATACTGATCGTTTTGTCGGTGGATGGAGTGAATGTTTTTTCCAAAACGCTATCGCCGTCGATTGTCGTTACCATATAAAGTTTGTGGATTAACTTTAGCGTAAAGGCGACGCCTATTCCGCTTTCAAATTGTATCGTGCTGCCGTTTGTTACGACGTACTGGTTGACGATGTTACCCGCAGAGTCTAATTTGTAGAGGATAAATTTGTTGACTGCGCCTGCGGTTCCGCCCTCGCTCGCCGAGCCCATTGAACCCGTTGTGCCGCTGCCTGTGGTTGAGTCGCCTAGGTTGGTTGTAACGTTAATTGTTATGTTGACAATTGGCGGAATGTAAAATTGTTTAGGCACTGGGAAGCCGCCGTTAAAGTCATCTGCAATGTACCATATGCCCGTTTCGCTTGTGTACTCGGTTGCAAAGCTCCACGCCGTTCCGCCCGATGTCCCGCCTGATGTGTTCCAAGTAAAGTTACTCGTTCCGCTTGTGTAAGTACTTTTCTGCTTGAGTTCACTTACAAGCGTGTTGCTGCTATTCCAAGCCACGGAGTAAAGTCCTTTGGTTTTGTTATATTTCATACCAGTTGCCGATGTGCCAGCACTTGAACTTGAAAGCGAATAGGTTTTGCCACTATTTCCCACCTTTGTGATTGCTACACAATTGTACGCTGTTACACTTGTGTCAAAGAGATATTTGCTTGACACTGTTAATGTGCCTATATCTGCAATTACTATACAATTATTCACATTTCCCGATGCACTAATAAAATCAAAATAAAAATCATTATAACTAACTTCTCCAATTACGGCATTTACACAGCAATTTGTCATAGTTTCATTGGCTCTTCCAATAAGCAAGCCAACACTGTACGTATCCGAACTTCCAATTGTTTTATTTAAGGCAAATTCTTGTATATCAGCCACTGCATAACAATTTTCCACTTCACCTGCACAGTACCCTGCCAACAAACCGACACAAACATTAGCCGAGCCCTTGGCATTTATTGTGGAACCACTAGTTAAGTTAACATAGCAATTTTTGACATAGCCTACTCCATCTGACTTATAAAGATACCCAATCGCTCCACCTGCATAAATTGGAGACGATCTATTAACCTCAATGGATATTTTTCCCACAACTTCACAATTTTCTACAATATTTACAGACGCAGTCAATCCACCACAACGAATCTGTGTTGCCGTAAAATCGCCATAAAACCTGCAGCCACTAACCCTTTTTGCAGATGCAACAATCCCTGCCTGATCATATCCAATTTGTGGAGTAAAGCTTGTATTAAACGTGCAATTAGATACCACTGAACTACTCCCCGCAATCCCACCAATAATTCCATATACACTTGCGGTACTAACAGCAGAAATTACTAATGAACTACCTGAAAGATTGCAACTATCAACTGTGCCTGCGTCTGAATACCCCACAACACCACCAAAATGCGAGTTGGTATTCACATTTTGATCTGAACTAACAATATTAAATGTAATTTTAAATTCGTCGGTTGTAGTTGTTCCGTTATCGTCGAGCACGACACTTATATTTTTAACAATACCATTGGTTGCGTCTGCCGTATCGGTGGCATTACCTTTTACGTATCCAAACAGTAGTCCCCAATGCACTCTCGGGCTACTTGTCGACGATTGCCCAATATCTTGAGTTACAGCCCCTTTAAATGTGATTGTGTGATTATCGCCGTCAAAGATACCTGCAAAGTAGCGACTTGCCGAGTTTGCACCTGTCGTGTCGCAGCCGATTGGCGTCCAACTACTTAAGTCGGTTGAACTAATTGTTATATCGGTAGTAAGTTTGAAATAATTGTTTTCGTAAGCAGTCCCGCTATTACAATTGCTTGCCAGCGTATTTAAGTCTGCAAACGAACTTATCAAATACGGGTTAGAAGCCGAACCCTCGCCGCCGCCAAAATCTGCCGCCACACTAAAAGTATTTGACGCGGAACTCCCGTTCAAACTTGCAAAACAAAACCCAAGTGCGAACGCAAAACACGCAACAATTGCAAAAAGGCAAACACAAAGTTTTGCCGTGAACGAGTTTTGAACTTTCGCTTCTGCCTGCTCATCCCTATTAACCTTAATATCATTCGCGCAAATTTCTTCACTTGTTTTGTAGCCGCATTTTGCGACTTTTTTCTCGCTGCGATTTTGTTCACAACTCACGCTTGCGAAACGCGCGCTGGTCTTCTCGTTTTCATTATGTGAAAATTGCGAAACGCTTACTTTATTATTTTCATTTTTATTTTTATTATCAACTGACATAATATTACCTACCTCTTCTGCACACGTAGTTTTTGTAGTACATTCATTATAGGTAATATGTGCATTCTCAAAATTTTCTTTCGTATTATCTAAATATTGTGAATTTTTGCAGTTTTTGTCAAAATCTGCAGGATAGCCGTCGTTTTCTGCGGGTATACTGCTATTTTTAGCAGTTATGCCCCCCCCCCCCCACTTTTTTCGTGTTTTCCAATTCGTCTTTTTCCATAACAAAAAACTCCTTACCAAATTTCATTTTTATCGGCTTTAGTATATCACAACAACAAAAAAATATCAAATAAATTGACCCTATAACGCATATTTTATAATTAATATTTGTCATTGACTCAAATAAAAAGGAGAAGAAATTTCTCTTCTCTCTTTATAGTGTGCCTTTATTAATTTTTATTGTGTATTCCTTATTTTAATTTTACATTATTTTATTTATTTTAAGGTATTCATTTATTAAATTTAATTAAACTATTCCTTTATTAATGCAATTAAGAAAAATTACATCTTGAAATTATCATTAAATAACAATCCAGTTGTTGACGCCTGCGGGGGCAGTTATGGATATATTAACCGTTGTGTCGTCGGTTGGAGTAAAAGTTTTCTTATTTGTCGACTCGTTACCAATTGTTGCAACCATATATAGTTTGTAATTAACCAAGATTGTAATTGCTTTGTTTTTGTCCGCTTCAAAGGTAATCGTGCTTCCATTGCGAACGACAAACTGGTTGACAATGTTACCTAACTCATCGAGACGGTAGATTATGAACTGGTCGATTGCTGCGGTTGAGCCTGTGGTTGTACCGCCAAGATTGGTACTTACACTGAGCGTAATATTGTAAGATGTTATAGCCAACTGCAAAAATGGGTACCCATTGTTTGTATTACTTTTAATCATCCAAGTATTTGCAAAATCCCACGGCGCAGTGGATTTCCATGAAAAATTGGACGTCCCATTTGTATAGGTGTTTTTGTTTTTCAACTCGCTAAGGTTTGCGTTTGTCGACGTCAGCGAATAAAGCCCATTTGTTTTGTCGGTTGTGCTTGTGTTGGAACTTGACAGTGCGTACGCGGTCGACACATTAGTTACGGAAGTAATTACTACACAATTGTAGGCGTTTACTGTTGTTGACGAACAAATTGCTTTTATGCTTCCAGTAAGTTCAGCAACACTCACAATTGCTATGCAATTACTTACAGTTGTCGTCTTATCCTCACCACCGCCGACAATAAAGCCAGCAAAACTATACCCGCTAGAATTATTAACGCTCAACGCTTGTAATTGAGCATTCACAGAACAGTTGCTGACGGTCGTTGCATTGCCCACTATTAACCCAGTATTTGATTCCGCACCCACTTTTGCATATAAAGTTGCATTACTAACACTTGCACAACAGTTTGTAACACTCGTTGCGATCCCCGCAATCAAGCCAAAGCTTGGCATAGCCGCTCCATCTCCTTGCTCAATGATTGCCTCGCCTCCAACTATGCAATTTGAAATATTGGTTGCGCTCCCCGCAATTACTCCACAATGAAAAGTAGAGTTCCCATTCCATTTTGAATAAAAATTGCCATTGACGCTACAATTTGAAATATTTACTACGTCATCCCCCTTCCCGACTATTCCTCCAATATCTTTTGTAATTCGTGCAGTTTGAGTTTTCGCGTCAAAAGTTAAGTTCCCAGTTGTTTTACATTGGTCTATTGTTACACCATTTGCCCATCCTACAAAAACTGCACTAAAAATTGCGTCGCAATTAATATTTTCAAATACGAAATTGCTATTAAATTGGCATTCTCTTATTTCAGATGATCTCGCATCCGCAACAACTCCTGCAAAACAAGAGTTCCCCCCATTCCAAGAACCCGACCAGTTAGCCAAAACAAGAGACTTGCCACTAAATTTGCACGACGAGATTTTCCCAGTATTCAGATACCCAATGAGCCCCCCAAACTTCAAATAAACCGAAGTAGAACCACTTGAACTAAAATTCACATTAAATGCCGTCGTTGCGCTACTCCCAAATTTAATATTAATATTGTGGATATTTCCATTAGTGAATTGTGTGCCTTCATTGACCGTTTGAGATGTCCCCTTAACATGCCCAAAGAGCAACCCATAGTACACAGTTCCACTCGTAAAAGTTTTAGTTACATCCCCAGCATATGTTATTGTTTTACCGTTCCCATTAAAGTTGCCCGAAAAGTAGCAATTTGAGTAATTTGCGCCTGTTAGGTCGCAGGCAATCGGCGTCCAAGATGTTGACGTAGTCGTATCATTTAAATCGGCTGCTGCTATTGTTATATCTGTTGTCAACTTAAAATATACACCCTCAAAATGGTTGTAAGTTGTTCCACTTGTTGGCGTGTTGCAGGCAGTGGAGAGAGCAAGCAGGTCGGCGTAATTTGCAATTTGGTACGGGCTAGCTTGCGTGCCGCTACCGCTCCAAGTTGCCCCTTCTGCTGAAGCAGTCTTAATTTCGGGCGCAACCTTTAAACTTCCACTTTCGTTACTTCCGCCTATATCCCCAAACCCAATTACAAACGCAAGGCACGCCACAAACACGAAAAGCCACAAACAAATCTTTGTCGCAGCGGAATATGTCTTCATATTATTTTTGTAACTATTTTTTGAAGGAGCAATTTTTTTATTTGTATTATCTAAATTATTATTGCTTAAAATATTATTAGTAAAATCATTTTTAAACTCTAAATTTTCAATATTTACATTTTGAGCATTTTTTATTGTATTTTCGCCACAACTTGTGCGCGCAACACGTACGCAATTTATTGTACTTTCACCTTTGTTTTTATTTATTGAATTTTTGCAGTTGTTTTGCACATTATCTAAATATTGTAATTTTTTACAGTTTTTGTCACAATCTGCAGGATAACTGCTATTTTCTGCGGGTATACTGCTGTTTTTAGCAGTTATACCCCCCCCCCCCCACTTTTTTCGCGTTTTCCAGTTCGTCTTTTTCCATAACAAAAAACTCCTTACCAAATTTCATTTTTATCGGTTTTAGTATATCACAACGGCAAAAAAATATCAAACACTTTTACGTCATTTCACGCATATTTATTTTTTGTTTTTCTTTCCCAAATATCTTTGCACCATTTCAAGCGTTTTTACGCTAACCACATTCTTTTGCACCAATTTATGTGTTTTTATTATGCGACTAAATAATTTATTTATATTCCACGGCTAAACATTACACACATAACAAAAGAAGAGAAGAAAATATTTTCTACTCTTTTATATAATGTACTTTTATTCATTTTTAATTCTTAAATATTTTAACACTATGCGCAATTTTTTGCCTTGTTTTCTTTTTTGCCGTAATGATTAACGAATTGCAAATAAATCACATTGCAAAACAAACTGCATTAAACATTAACTTCGCATTTAGCGCAATGGGCGTTTAGCCCCTAAACTTGTTTTCGCACTCATGCAAGAACTCAACAAAATTATCAATATCAGTAAAACGTTTGTACACTGACGCAAATCGCACATACGCAACCTCGTCAATCTTCTTTAATTCGTTCATAACAATCTCGCCAATTTGGCTTGACTTTATCTCTTGCGACGGATAGTTTATAACAAACTGTTCAACTTTATTGACAATTTTCTCCATAGTTTCCGAAGAAATAGGACGTTTTTCGCATGCTTTTATCAAGCCCTTGATAATCTTCTCGCGCGAAAACTCTTGTCGCGAGTTGTCCGACTTGATAACCAACAGCGGCGACGTTTCAATCGTTTCGTAAGTAGTAAAACGTTTACCGCAGCGGTTACATTCTCTTCTTCTTCTAATTGCGTTGATTTCATCTGTATTTCTTGAATCTAATACCTTGCTATCTTCATAGCCACAAAATAAACATTTCATAATTTTTTCCTTAATAATTTATCCGTTAAAAGTCAAAGTCGTCAAAACTTGAGCCTGACTTCTTTAAAATGATGTCATTGCGCGCCTCAATGTCGTAGAAAATCTTAGCTTCGTCAAGCGTACGCGCAGGCGCATACTCAACTGGCATAGATTTCATTGTGTACAAATTAACCGTGTACGCAGGTGTGAACACTGTTTTAACTGGGTTTTCGTGGTACATCTTGACGATACACGTATTTTTAGGCAACAACTCAAGTTCTTCTGGATAAATGAGCGGACGTGATGCCTCGCTTGTCGATTCCGACTTGCTGTCCTTTTCGCCTTTTGTTTTTGAGGTGGTTTTAACTGTTATATTACCGCACATCTTACTAAACTCGTCTTTCGTGCGCTGGTCGGTCGTACCGATAAACACTTGGATGTTGCAGTTCGTTCTAACAATGTCAGCAACCTTATCGCCGTAGATATTGTTAAGCTGCGTATAACTTTGCACAACAAGCACCATAAAGATACCACGCGAACGCCCGACGGTAATAATTTTATCGAGCAAGCTAATCTTCGGCAAGTTACCGAACTCATCCATAATAAAGTAGGTATTTCGGCTCAATTGACGCTCATTTTTAGTGTTTTTATTTGCAAGTTCAATCAAAATCTTGTAAAGTTGAACGATACAAAGCGTCGCAATGCCGTGTCTTGTTTGTTTTTCGTCAGGGATTATAATAAAGAACGCAGTTGGCTGGTCGTCAAACTTCTCAAACTCCATCTCGTCGGCACTTGTAGCGTAGCAAATACCGTTATCCGACAACAAACTCAACTTTGTTGAAAGCACGGACACGTACGAACGCGCAGTGTTAGGAGCGGCGCCGACAACGGTGTTTGCAAGTTGCGGAACCTCAGAGAACTTATCTCTGCCTTGGCACAGGTACTTTTTGAGTGTTTTGAACTGGTCATCAGGGTCAAGGTCGCGGTAGAATGCGATTTTACCAAAGTTGTAGAGTGTAAACTTGTCGCGCGTCATATTACATCTTGGGTCAGCTGAGTCCTCGAGCATTGCATACAAAATTGACTGAGCAAATCCCTGCGCCCCCATTTCCCACGATGGGTCATTCTGGTTCTCGACAGGAACCAATGTCATCGCGATGTCTTTCAAGTCTTCTTGCGCGTCGGAAATCAGAACCTTTTTAAACGACATAACGTCATTCATAAGCGACTGCTTGTCTGCGTACGCATTCCCATTGAACTCGTACCACTCGCTGCCGTACGCAGCTTGGTCGCTGGTCGCGAGGACAAGTTTGCAGTCCTTACTCATTGGCTCTTTGTGGATAACAACTTCGCTGTCGATGTGCATTGCGCGTTGGTAGATGTCGTACGCACGCCCCATTGGGTTCCAGCGCGTAGACGAGAAAACGTCGCGCAAGTTGAGCACTTTGACGTTGTAACCCTTTTGTTTCAACTTGTAAGCGTGGTGCGCGTAAAGTTCCCCTTTAGGGTCGGTAACAACGATAGAGGGGCGAGTTTTTGTTTCTGACAAAACTTGTATGAACGGGTCAACGAACATAGTTGTTTTACCTGAACCCGTCGTACCAATAACCATTGTGTGAATAGGTTTGCGCAAGTTAACTTCAACCGTGCTGCCCTTTGCCTCAGCGCGAACCAAAATGCCGTCTTTAACATTCTTTAAGTCTGCCCATTTAGCAAAACTTGTAATCTTATTCAATTCCTTTATACTCAAAAACTTGGAATCGAAGAACTGTTTTTGTTTATTATCTTCTTTTTTCTTTCCTGTAAAGAATGTTGCCCCCTTCATTGAGTTGTCAAGCAAGTAAACGACAAATAGCAACATCAAAATACCGAAAATCGCCAGCGTCATACTGTCCGTAATGATTTCTTTTGTGAAATTAACTTCTTGTTTTGAAATCAAGCCGCCACCAATAATCGCGATTACGAACGCCCCCACCACGACGCCAAGTAATTTTAAAATGACTTTCAAAAAGTTTGACATACACGAAACTCCTTATTCTAGCAAAATGCAATCGTCTTTTGTTATTGATTATATCATATTAACTCAAAATTTCAAACTATTTTAAACTACAAAAACAACATCTCCCCCACTTCTCCGCTCTCAAAAGCGCCCGCTCAACTCCTACCACAGTTTTTACGCGCAAGCGTCAATCCATTCACTTTCACAACGCGCCCTTTTAAAGGTCGCACGCGAGGTCGTTTGCTCCCTTCTACGCTGCCGCTTCGGCGTTTCAAGCGCGGTAACAATGAATAAAATACACTTTGAATGCAACTTAAAGCGCAAAGTGTTAGCTTTGTCAAGTACCAATACCTAAACGCGGTCGCCCTCAATTTTACAAAAAACTATCCCATTCCCTAATATTTTAATTTGATTTCCTTGATTTTTATTAAAAAAAGGAATATAATAATTGACGAAACATCGGAGGTCAAAATGTTAGAACTCAATAATTTTTCAAAAGTTTACCCAAACGGCAAAATCGGCGCAAAGGGCATCAACTTAAAAGTTGAGTCGGGCGACATTTTTGCGTTTATCGGGCACAACGGAGCGGGGAAAACGACAACGATAAAAAGCATTGTTGGAATTAGCGAACCGACAAGCGGCGACATAATTATTGATGGCGTTTCAATAACGAAAAATCCTCAACTTTGCAAGCAAAAAATTGCTTACGTTCCCGACAATCCCGACATTTACACCTCACTAACTGGCTTGCAGTACATAAACCTTGTTGCTGACATCTTCAAAGTCGACAAACCGACGCGCGAAAGCCTCACGGTAAAATACGCCACTGAACTTGAAATAATCAACGAGTTAAATAACCCAATCTCCACTTATTCACACGGAATGCGCCAAAAACTCGTTCTTATATCGGCGTTTATCCATAGCCCCAAACTGCTTGTGCTCGACGAACCATTTGTTGGACTTGACCCAAAGGCTAGTTTTGCGATTAAAAAACTTATGCAAGAGTACGCGCAAAACGGAAACGCAATTTTCTTTTCAACCCACGTGCTGGAAGTTGCGGAAAAACTGTGTAACAAGGTTGCAATCATAAAAAACGGCGAAATTTCCATCTGCGGGACAATGGAAGAAGTAAAAAAAGACAAATCACTTGAAAATGTTTTCTTGGAGAATGCGCAAAATGAGTAACCTAACTATCCTATTAAAAAACAACTTCAACATACTTATCGGGCAGTTGTCGGGTAAAAAGAGACAAAAATCCACAACAACCGCAACGCTTATTCTAATTTTGGGCATCATCGGAATTTTTGCCCTCTACACCCTGCAAGCGTACAGTATGCTCGACGGGCTATCCAAACTCGGGCTTGAAAAAGTGTGCATTTTTCACGCAATTTTGACGACGCTCGCCGTAATCTGCATTATCGGAATTATGCGCACATCTGCTAACCAAAAAACAAACGATGCCGACTTCCTTTTATCGCTACCGATAAAAAAGCGCGACATTGTTATATCTAAAACAATAAATAAATACCTTTTTGACTTTTTCTTCGCGTTTACTTTGTTTGTGCCGTTCCTTGCACTTTACCAAGTTTATACAGGTTTTGACGTGCAGGTAACCCTCCTAGGCACGCTGTTTGTGCTGTTGTGCCCGCTACTCAGTGTAGGTATTTCATACATCTGCGACTTTGTGGTTTCACGGCTATTTAACAAAATTAAGTATGGCGGGCTGCTGAAATCGTTTGTCATTATGCTTCTTTTTATCGCGATAATGGCGCTCTTATTGTTAAAAACTTTCACATACGGAACGGCAGATTTCGCGAACCTTGACGCCTATTTTGCCGACCGCCCAATTACAAACACCGTTTTAAACTACCTTTTTGCGCCAAATATTGTGAATGTTTTAGTTGTCATTCTGGGGACAACTATCCCATTTGCAGTGGGCTTGTACCTATATTCAATCAATTTCGGCAAAACCTTTGCTTCCTACGCCGCTAAAGACAAAGCACTCAAGTTCCCTGAGCAAAGCAAATCGTTTAAACTGCTTTACAAAAAGGAGTTTTCAACTTACGCTACGACTCCCGCATATTTTATCAACACAATCATTGGTCCTATAATTTTGCTGGTGTTGTCCGTATTTTTGAGCGTTACAGGCTACGCTGGGCTTTGTGATTATCTAAGCGCCACGATTTCTAAAGACGCAATCGCAGGCTTGATTGCCCTGATTTTCTGCGGGCTGTGCGCAACGGCTCCGATTTCAGCAAGTTCAATCTCGCTTGAGGGCAAAAGGATTTGGTTGCTTAAGTCGTCGCCGATTAATGAGCGCGAGTTGTTTGCGTCGAAAGTTTGCGTACATCTCTCGATTGTTCAACCCTGCATAGTGGTTGGCGCTACGCTCGTTACTGCGTTTTTAGGGCTAAGTTTCCTACAGGCGCTTGCGGTGTTTGTGTTGCCAACGCTTGTTAACCTGCTGCTTGCGTTTGGCGGGTTACTCATAAACCTTTGGCAGCCCGTGCTTGAGTGGGACAACGAAACCAAGGTTATTAAACAAAGTTTAGCCGTGCTGCTAACTATGTTGTTCGGGCTGGCGCTCACAGTTGCGCCGTACGGGATATATAAGTTGTGCGCAACCCTCCCGTTGTACCTAACATTGGTTATAACGGTCGCACTCTATTTGGTTGTGCTGACGCTCGTCGTGCTGCTGCTGTTTACGCGTGGCGTGAAGATGTTTAGGAAGCTTGAGCAATAAGTTCTGTAAAAACTTAACCAATTTAAGACGCAAAATCAGTAAGACAAAAACACTTTACCTAGTGCGGTAAAGTGTTTTTATTGTGAAAGTGTTTATAAATGTTCTTATTTTTATTATGATATTTTTATTCACACTATGAAAACACTTGTAATTTTGCGCTGCAAACAACCCCGCAAACTAATTAAAAACGATTGAAAAAATATTTGGAAAACTTTTAAAATATTATCAAAAAATAGTTGACAAACATTCAATAATATGTTAATATATAACAGTCGCAAGGAATGGGGGTGTAGCTCAGCTGGCTAGAGCACCTGCCCTGCAAGCAGGGGGTCATCGGTTCGAATCCGATCATCTCCACCACATTGAGCTTGCGACAATTATATAGAGATGTAGCTCAGCTGGTTAGAGCACCACCCTGATAAGGTGGGGGTCGATGGTTCAAGTCCATTCATCTCTACCAGTTGAAGTTGGAGTTATCCAACTTTTTTCAAAAAATGTGCATTGTTACGGTTCCCCAAATTAATATTTGACAAAACTAACACTTTGCGCTTGGGTTGCATTCAAATTATATTTTATTCATTATCGCCGCGCTTACAATGCCGACGCGGCAACATAGAAGGGTGTCAGAGCGGTCTAATGTGCGATCTTGGAAAGGTCGTGTTGTGAAAGCAACCGGAGGTTCGAATCCTCTCCCTTCTGCCAAACTAAAACTCACTCCCTGCCCCGCAGGAAGTGAGTTTTTTCTATACCACTATAAGCTTTTGTGCCATTACATTAAAAGCGTTTTAATTAATGATTTTGATTAATAGTTAATCAATTAAAATATATCGGTTAAACTTGAATCATTGATTGAAACAATCGTGTCAGGCGCGTTGCAATTATCAATATCAAGTTCCGCGTCCTGATAGTCGTCGAGCGACACCGCAGTTGAAGCGAGCGCCTCTTCCTCAGTTGGGATGTCAACCTCCCCATCGTTTTGTGGCGCACAAAGGTTTTCAGGCGCAGACTTCTCAAGCGCAGCCATATCGGAATCCTTGTCCATATTTCTAAAGCTTGCATTTTCGCCAACCCACTTAAGTTTGATTGTATCAAGCGCACCGTTTCTATGCTTAGCAACAATCAGTTCCGCGACACTCTTCTCCGCCTCACTAACCTGCGTATCGTTGTACATAAACGGCTTATGCAAGAACATTACGATGTCGGCGTCTTGCTCAATTGAACCACTTTCACGCAAGTCTGACAAAATCGGGCGGTGGTCAGTGCGTTTGTCGACCGCACGCGACAACTGCGAAAGCACGAGCACAGGAATATTGAGTTCGCGCGCCATAACCTTTAGTTTACGCGACATATCCGCAACCTCGTTTTGACGCCCGTCCTTGGTGTTGTTCCCCGACATCAGCTGCAAATAGTCGACCATAACCATATCAAGCCCTTTCTCGCGTTTCAAACGTCGGCACTTACCCAAAATATCCATCGGCGTGTTCAGCGACGAGTCGTCAATATAAATATCGCTGTCCTGCAGCAAATTTTTTGCCGCCCAAATCGCCTTCCACTCCCCAGAGTTCATCTCTCCCTTAATCGCTTTCTCCATACTAACTTTTGCAATCGAGCACAAACTCCTCTGCGCAAGCTGCTCCTTACCCATTTCCAGCGAGAAAACGGCAACTTTCTTCTTCTCAACCGACGCCACGTGCTGCACAATGTTCATAGCAAACGCCGTCTTACCAACACTCGGACGCGCAGCAAGCATAATAAGGTCACTGTTTTGAAGCCCGTTCGTAAGCCTATCGAGCGCGTAAAACCCCGTTTTGATGCCCGAAAAAGCGTTTTTGTCGCGCGCAATCCTGTCAAACCTGTCAACAACCGCGGGCAAAACATCTTTGATGTGCGCAAGCGATGTCGCGCTCTTGCGTTGCGCTATGTCGTATATCGTTTTCTCCGCATACTGCAGAACGTCCTCCGCCTCCGTCTCATTGTAGGCTTTCTCCGCTATCGACTGGCACGCGTTAATGACCTGCCTGAGCATTGAGTCGCGCGTAACCATATCTACGTAGTGTTTGTAGTTCGCGGCGCTCGGCATTGAGTTCGCAACCTTGGTTACGTACGAAATCCCGCCAACCGACTCAAGTAATTCCTTGCGCTCAAGCGCATCAACAAGCGTTACGAAATCAATCGGCTTGTTGGCGTTGTATAACTCAAGCATTTCCGAGTAAATCGTCCTATGCACGTCCGCGTAGAAATCATCCGTTTTGAGAACCGCAAAAACATCGTGCTGGATGTTGTCGGTCAGCAAAATACAGCCAAGCACGCTCACTTCTGCGTCGTCGCTGTGTGGCATAACTCTAATTGCCATTTCTTCCTCCTATAAACCTTAATTACCCTTGCCCTTTGTGTTGTTGTCGCTCTTTTCTTGTCGCTTTTCCGCAATTTTCTTCAAAAGTACCTCTACGACAAATATAAATCCCAAGCACAAAACAACATCCAAGAAAATTCTCAGCGGGCTGCTCATATCTTTAAATATTGTGAAATTTAACAATATCAATACCGGCGCAAACGCAAGCATAATAAGAAACATCTTCAACATCTCTCTTTTAGCTTCGTTTTTGTTGTATAACTTTTTTTCCCTTTTCATTATATTTCACCATGTTTAAAAAACTTTTATATAGTTTAGCATATTTAATAAAAAATTACAAGGTTTTCCGCTTAATTATGTACTATTCAAACAAAATACTGCTGCGCATAAACCGCCCGTGCAAACGGTAGCGCAATTCAATCAAAAATTCCTTTTGCAACCGTTGTGCCCCGCTAGTCGCCCGAGACGCATAAACAAAACAATCCGTGTTGCCAATGGAGGGGCTAACCTCATCTAACTCCGTTGTCAAGTCGTGAAAGAATCTGTCCTGCTCTTTTCGTGGCAAAGCGGTGGCGAAACATGTTCTAATGAAAAAAAACGGTAAAATTACCGCTTTTTTTCATTAGGTATTTAGTTAATCCGTTAATTATTTTAGCCGATTAACTTATTTTAATTGCTCATCTTGTTCTAGTTAATAAACTTGTTTGAACTGAATAACTTATTTCAAGCAAATGGATTGTTTAAACTAGATTACTTGTTTAAATTGATAAATTCGCAAAATCCTCGTTACACTTAAATTACAATTGAGTTACTCCAACTGCCGTCGCCTGTGAGGGTTACAGCAAGATTTTTAACGACGCCTGCGCCACTAGCAACCTGATAACTTGTTACCCCTGTTGGGGCAAGGTCAGTCCCGTCCAAGACAAACCTAACTCGGCTGCCGAATGGTTTGGTTGCGAGTATTTTGATTGTCGTGTTTTTAGGGAGTGTTACGCTGACCGTTTGCTCGCCGCCGCTGTACACAAAGCCGTACTCACCCAATTTAGTTGTTCCGTTCATAAGGGTTAACAACAACAAACTGTTCGGCGCGCTGTTGGTTACTTTGAGATTGAGAACGGGGTTTAAGGATGCAACATTTAGTGTTACAGAATACTCGCTCAATCCGGCGCAATTCCAAATAGTTAACTTAAGCATCCCATTGTTATATGTGTAAGAATAGTCCGTCCCGTTTCCACTGCTGCTCGTAATCTTTACTTCACTTCCATCCAAACTAACTGAATCAACTTTGTAATTTGTGGTATCTATCGCATCAAAAGTTATTACTCGTTTAATTCCTGAAACATCAGTCTCGCTATCAATGTCCTCGATATTAGGAATATATTTTGCGTAATTGTATGCAGGAAGAACTGTTTGCAATCCACTACTGCTATCCGGCGTTATCGACCAGCCAATATCAGCCATATCAGCGGGGGCGTTGACACTGGGTATAATTTCAAGTGCGCAATTCGCTACTATATATTTTAGATTTAGATGAATTGCGGCACGCAGTCCATACTCACTTGCTCCGTCTTCAAGCCCAAATCCATTCGCAACTGAAGAATAATGATAACCTTGAGTCCCATCAGAGTTCCCCGAGCGAAGCCAAATATCGTCATTGCCGCTTCCAACTGATTTTGAAGCCCTATCATACCCATTTAGTTCCCACAGTCCACTCCTTCCATCGTTTACTCCATCAGAGCCACCACTTGCCGCATTTGCTAGCCCCGAACTTGCAGAACTCAATGTTGTTGGGTAACTCACATCTCCATCTGTAATACTATCTCGGTATACAAGTTCATAACTACTTGGAAGCCACATTTGACTAGTCCAATTCGGTCCACAGTTATTTTTTACATTAACGCTAGAGCCATTGAATGCTGCGCTAGTTCCTGCAGTTTTTCCACTACCCGTTTGATACGCATCACTTTGCCAATTCCCAGGAACATCACCAATCTCAGACACAAAAATGTCACCTAGATTTATATATCCATCATATAAACTCATCATTTCACAAAAAATCGTATCACTCGCCTCTTCAGCGCCTTGAGAAGTAAAATTAAAATAACCGCTACTTGTTAGCATATATGGGAAATCCATATATATTGTTAGTATGTCATTATTTGCGTCCATTGACCTATAGACCACTTGCCATGTTGAAGTAACCGCATTAGATGTAGTACTGTCAACGAGTTTAACATGTAATTGCGCATTACCTGCCGCATTAGAATTGGCGGTACCGCCATTGGCACTTGCAGAGCCGTCGTTTAATTTCCCAAAGTTCTTCGCGGAAAGATAGTAAGTATCAGTAGTAATGCTTGAATTTTGTGTAGGCGTTTCTTTTTTATATCCATCCCACACTCTGGCATCATTAATCCATTGCAGCAAATCAAATACTGTTAACACGTCGGGATATTTATAATGCCCACCTATAAACAATGCCTCGCCATTATTTACAGTAATCCAAGGGGCGTTTGTAAATTGCAACCCACCACTTGTTGAGCCCGCATTAACTTGCGGTTTCCGCGCTCCAAATATTGGCGTTAGTGTTAAAACTACTACTGTACACAACAACAAAAACCACAGGCACAGTTGTGTCGTGGGTAGTGTTTTTGCTTTGACCGATAAGGCGGTCTTATAGATGTGCTTTGCGCGTGTTTTGCGCTTTCGCACATTTTGTAACATTTTAGCCGAACATTTGGAGTTTTGACAATGAACTTGCTCATTTTTGCAGGTATACCCCTCATTTTGTGCGGGTATACTACTATTTTTAGAGGCTAAATACCCCCCCCCCCCCCAAGCATATTCATTTTTCTATTCATTAAAATTTCCTCCGTTAAGCCTATTTTCAGTCGTCCTTTTGCTGACGCCAAAACCGCATAATTTACGCATATTTTGACGAAAATCCGTCTAATAAACGACCGAATTTTGTTTTACAAGCTTAGTATAACACAATAAAAAATTTTTATCAAACAATTTTAAGTATAAATTCAATTTTTTTATTTATAATTTATTATCATTTAAAATTTACAATAAAGGTAACTTGATTATATAATTACGCAGACTTAATTCTGTAATATTAACAACCAATTGGCAAGCACAAAGTATTGTAACTAATAATCCGACTCTCTAGCGCGCATATGTTAAATTTTAATGCGTTTACGATTAATTCTTACGTGCCTGCAACAGATTGTAATGCATCTACAATTAAATTAATTGTTAATTACAGAGTCCCTACAACATTTGTGGCATTTACAGTCCCCTACACTTTACTAATTAAATCTATAATACTAGCTGAGTTATTTAAATTGTTTTTTCAGTACCGCCATTCAAATCCGCCGAATTTGCAGTATTACTTGCAGGTGTTGCGGTATCTAAAGGCTCCGCGTCGCCCACCGCGCCGCTATCGTCTACTATGCCGTCGGTAATTCCCGCGCCGTCGCTAGTTGCCACGTTTTCGTTAATTATCGCGCTGCCGTTGGACGCTGCCACATCATTAGTTGTTACGTCGCCCGCAATTGCATTGTCGCCACTCTCGCTGGTTGCTTCACTTTGTGCGGGTTTACCCCAAACTCTATCAAAGAACGCAGGAACCATCTCGCCGCTAAACTCCTCAAGGTCTTTCTCGCACGATGGAAGCGTTTTGATAAGTTCGCGAATGTTGTTTGTTTGTCTATCCGCGAGGTAACTATTGACGTTTGCCAACTCAAAAATATACTTGCACGCGTCCTCAAACGATTGCACATCATCAAGTATTTTGCAGCCGATTTCAGGGTTAAACTTATCAACCTTTGTATTTGTGTGCGATGACCTGTAAGTGTACTTCTCCCATTGTCCGTTTGCATTCAACTCAAGCTGAACAAGTGGACAATCCGCGCCCGCATACCCGCCAGCAACGGCAGAAAGCCTCATACGGTGGTAGTTTGAGTTAGGGATTGTAATAATGTCAATGCGATATATGTTTGGCAGGTACGTATAATTTACGCTTTCCTTTTTCAAGTTCTTGTAGTCTTGCTCATTAATCTTAGGCGCAAGTGCAAAAAAACTGAGTATGTGCTTCTTTGCGCCATCCCTTGTTGTATCAACCTGTGGTTTAATCGTAATTAGCGACTTAGACGTACTGAGCATTTTTGCCTCATTCTCGTCGGCAATCGTCGGAGTCATCCCGTAAGCAAAATTCCTGTTCCTTTCCGATAGGTTTGCAACTGGCAAATTCGACACTGAATAAAAGTCGTCAATACTCCAAAACATCTCGTCTAACTGATAAATATCACCCCAACGCGTGCGTGCAACAACCCCCTTCAACTTGCGCGAATCCTCTTTGAGTTTCTCACTAATATGATGAATGTAAGTCGTTTTGCAGTTAGAAATAATTGAATCACGCCAGTCAGCTTCCGGCTTTGGCATATTTTGCTCTGTAACCACCTTAACATTCTTATGCGCGATTTCATTCATTTTATCGCGCCCAAATCTTTGTCCTTTCATTTTAATTGTAGGCATAATCGTCTCCTTTCTTTTATAGTACCATAAATTTTGCATTTTGTCAACATTCCGCCCGTCATTCCCCAAAACTTAGCAAAAACTTACACCAAACACATCAAATGATACTACCCCAATTAATAACTTTATTAATAACTCATTCCTTTTAAAGATGCAGTTGTATAATCGCCCCAAATTTCTTACCAATAACCAATTACTTAAAAGCCGCTAATTATCTTAATGATACAAAATCAGTTAATAGCAGTCAATTGCTTTATGATAACGATTCCTTTAATAATACCCAAATTCATAACCAACAGCTCAATTTTAAGTGTCCACACAATTTATGCGTAGCCACACAATTTACAAAAAGTCGCGCAATTTATAAGTAGCGACCAATTCCTTTAACTTCACTTTGACCAAACTACTAAAAATATAATGTAAGCCACTAAAAAAAACGACAAAAGCCGTTTTCTATTCTATATAATATAAAGTAACTGAAAAATCAAATTTAAGCACCAATAAAAATTGTTAATATTATATTTAGTTGTAATGCGCAACGAATATAAACTGTGTAACGTGCAAAACAAAAGAGGCATAAATGGTCAAATTCATATACTCCAAATTATAATTAAAATATGCCCAATTAAGGCACAGGCGCAAATGGGTATACACCAAATAAATACAACAAGTGCAAATAGCTATGCAACAAATTAGCAAAGAAAGCGCAAATAGTGATGCAACTAAATTAGCAGAACCGCCTTCAATAAGCATCCCCCCCCCCCCAAAATAGGCATAAAAAAAGCCAGATAGTACAAGTACTATATGACTCCTTGGGAGTTACCTCCCGAC
>CAZSGM010000013.1:0-21407 GCA_964606505.1 uncultured Lachnospiraceae bacterium
AACGCAACCCGTCGTTACTGCCGCCGCCGAAAAACCTGCCAACACTACACTTGTCTCGACTACTGCGAGCAGCAGCCTTAGTGGTTCGGGAACGAGCAGTAATCCTTACCAAATCACATCCGCAGGGGATATGTTGTTCTTGTCTACGACAACCAGCTACAGTACATACTGGGGTAGTGAAGGAGCGCCAGTCTACTATGAACTAACTGCAGACATTACGATAACTATCAATGAATGGAAATGCATTGGAAATGACACTTGCGTTTTTACTGGAGACTTTAATGGCAGTGGGCATAAAATAACACTGCAATCCACTAACGGTGCCGAAATAAATGCTACAGGAAGCGATTATGGGGGATTATTTGGGTATGTTAATGGAAACATTAAAAATTTGGTTGTAGAGTGGAGTACAGGTGCTACTTTTGAATCGTGTTCGGGTTGTATATGGGGCGGAGTAGTGGCGTTTATTGAAAATGGGGGAATAGCTAATATTTCGTGTAAAGTTGGAGCCGGAAAAAGCCTAAAATTAAATTATAATGATACTGATGGCTTTTTTGGAGGCGTATTGGGATACTTTGACAATTCTTCTTTCAGTGTGGACCTATCGTGTTTATCTTTTGATGGCAACATTGATATTTTTGCTTCAAGTAATATTATGAGTTTCGGTGGCGTTATTGGGGAGACTTACGGGGTGTCGTCATTGGATAATTGTAGATTTACAGGAAAATTTAGTGCACAATTGGATGAAACAAATAATGGGGAGTTTTTTTGGGGCGGTATTCTTGGTTATACAAGTAATGATGATATAAACTTTTTTAATTGCTTTGTTGACATAACGGGAGGTGGCATAGATGGGGGTACTTATTTCGGTGGGATAGCAGGTTTTGGTGGATATTTATTTTTCTCAAATTGTTATTATAAGTCCAAAATTTGTACTCAGCAAGATGGTTATGCTGGAACTTTTGTGTCGGCAAATGCTATTATAGAATCAAAGATTTATGTCAAATCCAACTGCAAATACGACTACAACGTGGCGCTTACATCAAGTAAAAACTACTATCAAGGGGTAAGAGTGCCAAACTTAAACTTAAAATCCGCTTCAACATTTGCAGGTTGGGACACAGACGTCTGGACTATCACGGACGGCTCATATCCCGAACTAAATATGGCTAGCCTTGCGAGCGGAACTACCCCTGCCGCACCAACCATAACAGTTGACGTATCCTTTAAACTCGACTTCTCTTCAACAACACCAAAGGGCGGCGCAGTGCTCTACATCCTGTGCCCAGACGGCCGCGGCGGCTACCTAGAAACGCGCCAGTACTACTTTGATGGACAAACCACCTCAAGAACAATAACCTACACACTCACGCGCGGCGCAACCTACAAACTTATCCTCACAAAACCCTACGTCTGGGATTTCAACGCAACAAGCGGCATAACACTAACCAAAGATAACAACAACTACACGTTTACCGCGTTGAGTACAGGAACAATCACAATGACCACAACAGGCGGCACTCCACCAAACACCTTCACCGTCGTGTAACCTGCTTGTTACCACCCAATTTTACATCCATATAAAAATTCTAAAGGCGAACTCAACTCTTCAAACTGCGCGCTAATTACTTAACTAAATGCACGGTCGTTCTAAAACTAGCGCGCGATTCGAGCACTTCCAACTTGCGCGCTCTCAATTTGTGTGCTCCCAACTTGTGTGCGCTAAACCCGTGTCGTAAGCGGTTAACTTCGATAAAACACAACCTCTCAACTAACCCGCCAACTGTTTCTCCAAAACTAGATAAAAGCCACGCACGGGCAGACGCTCTCCTGCCGTGAAACGGCGCGGAAAAATTGTGCGGTAAAAAACTTATTTATTTGCAAAAAATAGTTGTAATTTACAAAAAACTATGCTATAATAAGAAACCGAATGTTATTAAACTAGGAGTTAACTATGGAATTTAATTTATTTCAAATGCTTGCCGACGGCGTTCCTGCTTGGGTTTCGTCATCGTTCCCAGTTATACAAGTTATTCTTGTAGCGCTTGTAGCGTTGTGTGCAATTGGTTTGATTGTGCTAGTTTTTTGCCAAGAATCTAACTCAAACGGGTTAGGCTCATTGGGCGGCGCAGAAAATAGTTTTTATTCACAAAATAAAGGAAACACCCGTGAAGGTAGAATGAAGAGGTGGACTTACATTTTGGCAGGAGCAATCTTTGTCTTGACTGTACTTTACTTTATTTCATTTAGAATTTACAGTGGTGGTTGATTTTAAAAGCACGTTTTTCGTGCTTTTTTTGTGTGTAATGCAAAAAAAAACTCAAAAGTCTGCAATTTGCAAGATTAAATGTCTCTAAACTATTGCATTTTTGGCTAAATTTTAGTAAAATATCATTAAAGGTGGACTTATGAATAAAGAAGAAATTTTGAAGATTTATCAAAAAAGAAAGAAAATGGGCGACTGCAGTTTTAAAATTCTTGTGAACGCTGTCGCTTTTGACCAAAACTTGAGCGTTGAGGAAGCGGAACTGCAGGTTCGCAAACTCATTGCCGACGGCGACCTAGTTCTTGACCCGATGGGAAGAGCGCTACAAACGCCTGCCGACTTAGGGCTACTTAAGGGCGTTTTGGTTAAAAACCCTAAGGGCTTCGGCTTTGTTTCAGTCGAAGGGCAGGAAGAGGACATTTTTATTCCGTCCGCGTTTATGGGCAAGGCACTTTACGGGGATAGGGTGCTGATTGAGGTTGTCAACGACAAGTTTAACCCTGAGAAAAAGTGCGGGATTATCCGCGCGGTTACGGGGCACAGCACAAAGAACATTGTCGGGACGCTTGAGAGGGCAGGTAAGAAGATTATTGTTGTGCCCGACGAAGCTGACAGGTACCCAAGCATAGTAATTGATAAAAACTTTACGCTTGACGCGCTGACAGGAGATAAGGTTGTTGTCAAAATCCGCAGTTACGACGACAAAGCGCCCGAGGGCGAGGTCGTGGAGATTTTGGGCGACAGTTACGACCCAACTGTGCAGGTTTTGGGGATTTTGCGCTCATTTGATTTGTACGAGGAGTACCCTGAAAGGCAGGTTAACTTTGCAAAAACTATCAAGCAAGAGGTTTTGCCCGAACAGATAGAGGGCAGGCTTGACTTGAGGGATATGCTGATTTTCACAATCGACGGCGACGACGCGAAAGACTTTGACGACGCGATTTCCTTGTCTATTAACGAGGACGGCACATACCACTTGGGCGTGCACATTGCCGATGTTTCTGAGTACGTACAACCTAACAGTGTACTTGCCGAGGAAGCCTACGAGAGAGCGACGAGTAACTACTTCCCGCGCCTAGTTTTGCCGATGTTGCCCGAAGCACTTTCCAACGGTATTTGCTCGCTAAAACCTAACGTTGACCGCTTGACCTTGTCAACCTTTATGGATATTGACAAAAAGGGGAACGTCCACAACTTTGAAATTCATAAGTCGGTTATCAACTCAAAAGAGAGGATGACTTACAAGAACTTCCAAAAAATTCTCGACGGCGACGAAGAGATGTGCGAACGCTACGAACACTTGGTTGAAATCGCGAAAAATATGGAAAAACTTTCTGATATCTTGTCAAAACACCGTCAAGTTCGCGGCGAACTTGATTTTGACATACCTGAGAGTCAAATTGTCCTTGACGAAAACAACGATGTTGTCGACATTCGCCCATATCCGATTGAAAAGTCCAACCAACTGATTGAGAGTTTTATGGTTGTTACAAATGAGGCAGTTGCAGAATATATGGGCAAGTTGGAAATTCCAGCGATTTACAGAGTCCACAACATCCCCGACCCCGAAAGGCTTGAGTCATTTAACAGATTTTTGGGGCAGTACGGGCTTGCAATTAAGGTTGCGGGCAACGACTTTGCGGAGATTAGACCAAAAGACTTCCAAAGATTGCTTGACGAAATCAAGGATAAAGATTATGGCGAGGTCGTTCGCAAGGTTGCGCTACGCAGCACTAAAAAGGCGTACTACGACGTTGAGGACTTGGGGCACTTTGCGCTCGCAAACAACTACTATTGCCACTTTACTTCGCCAATCCGTAGGTTGCCTGACTTGATTATCCACACAATTATCAAGGAAAACCTTGACGGCAAACTCACGCCTGAGCGCAAAAAATACTGGGAGCGTGCAACGGTTGACCTCGCGCGCAACTCAAGTGAGAAAGAGCGCAACGCAGACGAGGCGGAGCGCACGGTTGACGATTACTATAAGTGCAAATATATGGCGCGTTTCTTGGGGCAGGAGTTCGACGGTAAGGTCAACGGCGTTACAGCCGACAGGATTTATGTTGAGCTGCCAAACACGGTTGAGGGGGCAATCAAAATTGCCGACTTGCCGTACGATAACTATGTTTTGGACGAGGATTTGCACAGACTCGATGGCGAGCATATGTCGTTTAAGATGGGCGACAGTGTGAGAGTTCAAGTGCTTTCGTCTAACGAAATGACAAGAACTATCGACTTTGGACTTGTCAGAAACTACGAAAAGGACTACGACTCTGAGTCCGTGTCATATGATAAAGAGCCTACTATTAAAAAGAAAATGTACGACACAAACGGCGAGGCGTACTTTATTGAGAGAAGAAGCGGCGACGAAACGCGCAAGGAGTTCTACCAAAGAATTGGTATGCAAGATCCGCGCGAAACCAGAAAGCCGCGCGTAACGGTTAAAAACTCTTCCAAGAACGGCAGAAGTGGCGGAAAAGGTAAGAAAAAACGTTTTGATAATTATCAAGACTTTTCGCGAAAATATGCAAGTAACGGCAAAAAAAAAGGCGAACCTGAAAAGAAACAGCGCCGCCAGTTTCAAGACATATCAAAATACTTGAAGAAAAACCAAAAAGACGACGAAATCGACCTTGAATAAGGGGCGATTTTAAGCGAAAATCAATTGCGTTACCCGCCTTTATCTTATCCCGAGTCGTTTAAAAGTTGCGCAGTTTGTTGCCAAAAATTGCGTTTTAAATGAAAAAATATGCAAAAATGATTGAAAAATTATAAAAGGGTATTGCAAAAATATAATTTTGTGGTATAATATAAAGGTAGTGAATAGTGAAAATCATTGCGACTAACAAGAAAGCGTTTTTTGAGTACGAGATTTTGGACACCTATGAGGCAGGCATCGTTTTGATGGGTTGCGAGGTAAAATCAATTAGAGAAGGACATATCAGTTTGCTAAATAGTTTTGTTTCTGCAAAAAACGGGGAAATGTGGCTGAAGAATTGTTATATCAAGACTTACGAAAAGGCAAGCGCATTTAACCCCGATGAGAGGCAGAAGAGGAAACTACTGCTAAACAAGCGTGAAATTCTCAAGTTGCAGTCCGAAGTCAATGAAAAAGGGCTGACCATTGTCCCGCTTAAGGTTTACTTTAATAAAGATAATAGGGTAAAACTTGAGATTGCGGTGGCAAGGGGTAAGAAACTTTACGACAAAAGACGCGCGATTAAAGAGAGAGAGCAGAAGAGAGAGTTAGCGAGACAAGTTAGTTAATGAGAATTCACTCACGGGGGCGACTTGGATTCGACGCACCAAATTTTGCGTGAAAAAGCGTGCCGAAGCCCATCTTCGTTAAAAGGGAAATTAAATTAAACGCAAATAATTCAAATGTTGCACCTAGTCGTGCAATGGCAGTTGCTGCTTAATTTTTAGCAACCGCAAGTCCAGTATCTTGGTTTCATTCGCTGATTTACGGGCTTAAAAATAGAATGATAGTTTGAGAAAAGTGATTGAGTTTTCAAGCGAAATTAAATCTATAACAAAGTTAGGTTTGGGTGTGGGCAGGCTTTGTTGAATTTTGAAAACAACCTAGCGCACGGAGAAAAGCACAGTGAAATTGGTGTGGACGCGGGTTCAATTCCCGCCGCTTCCACCAACGCGTTAAGCGGTGAAAAAATAAGGAGAAAATATGATGACATTTGCAAATATTTTAGGAAGTTCTACCGATTTTTGGGGCGCATTTTTGAATGTGCTTGGAATTGTAGGATTAATTGCCATTGCAATATTTTTAGTGGTGTTTGTTTCTGACTGGGGGTTGTCTACTATGTCCGATAGAGAAGGGATTTTCTTTAAAAGGCACAAAAACAACAATAACACAGTTACCAACAATACGACTAACATTACTAATAATTATGCAGAAAGAGAACCTGTTTTTGAAAAAGAAACAAAGGAAGAAGTTAAAGAGGAGCCTGACTTTGAAAAGGCACGCCTTGAAGAACAACAACTAAAGCAGGAAACTCCAGTTTTTACAGCGCCAGTTGAACCAGAAGTTGAAACTAAGCCAGTTGAACCTGACTACGATTCGATGATGGACGAAATCAGCGACAACGCTTTGTCTGCTTTCAACAAAGTTAAGAGCGAAGAGTTTGCTAGACAAATTCTTCAATCTGAATCAGTTAAGGACGACGAACAAGAAGACTTTGAAGAAAACGAATTCCAATCTATGTTTGGAAAATCATTTGAAGATGACGATCTAGTAGACGGATTTAAGGATGATGAATACAGCGACAAGTTGTTTGAGGATATGTACGGCGACGAGAAAGTTGAAGAACCAGCCGAAGAAGTTGAGGAAACAATCGAAGAACAAGAGACGCCTGCGCAACAAGAAGTTGTAAGCAAAGAGCCTACCGCTGAAGAAAAGCAAGTTCAAAACGAAATCTTGAAGAGATTGGAAGAGCAAGTTGCACTATTGCAACAACAACTCGAACAACAACAAAAAGAGAACGAAGAGTTGAAGCGTATCGCCGAAGAAGAAAAAGCTAAGTTGAACGAATTGATTGCTAAACGCAACGGAGACGATGACGACGACGAAGGCAGAAGAATGAAGGATTATGTAGGTAACCTTGACGAACTTGAAGCGCGCCTTGAAAATCTTAAAGAGAGACTTAAAACCAACGAGAAAGACTTGAGAGTAAACAAGAAGGAATACATCCCATTGTCAAGAGTAAAGAAAACTCTTGAAAGTGATAAGAAGAAGTTGCGTCGCCGCGAAGCTATCGTTGCAAAACGCAAAGTTCTACTTTACGGTGTAAACAACTATGCCGACATCGACGAGGCGAAGGCAAAAGAGCTCAATGAAGAACTCGACTTGTTGGAAGGCTTGAGATTAAGTGTTGCTCATTGCGAAGAAGTAATGGAAGCAAACAAGGATAGATATCCAATTCTTGAACAAACAAACAAGATTTTGACCGAAACAAATGCTCAAATTAAATCCGACATTGAGCAAGTCGAAAAAGACATTGAGTTGGCAAAGAAAATGCAAAGCGAAGAAAATTAGTTTTGTAGCAGTGTGATTAAAACGCAATTTGCATCATAAACTATTAAAAACAAATGAATGTAACAGTTCGTTTGTTTTTTGTTTATAACACGCTTTTTTAGCGAAGCGGCAGTTGCAGGTAATCAGTAATTGTAAGTGGAGTGCAGTTAAAAGTAAAGTGACATTTTAAGTGAAGCGCACACGCAAAGTAAAGTGGGAGTTTCAGTGAAAAAGTAGTTTTTAGTGCAAGTCGCAGTAAATTGGGTTGCATTGCGAAAACAAATCGGGGTGCAAAAGTAGTTAAATTAAGCGCACAGTACGTGTTTTTAGGCGAATTTGACGCGTCGGGCGATAATTGTTGCATTTAATTTTGGGATGTGTTAAAATAATTGTTAAGGAAAGAAGCTATGAATTTTATAACAAAAATGTTTAAGCGTAAAGATAAGACTCCGCTGTTGCCTGAGCCAAGCAAGCCAAAGATTGGGCTTGCGTTAAGCGGCGGCGGCGCGCGCGGTTTTGGGCACTTGGGTGCGTTGAAGGCGTTTGAGGAACTGGGGATTGAATTTGACGCAGTCGCGGGGACTAGCGTCGGAGCACTGGTCGGAGCGTTGTATTGCTATGGTTACAAAGCGGACGAATTGATTGAAAGGGCAATGAAAATCAAAATTAAGGACATCCGCACGTCTAAAATTGTTTTTGTTCCCTCAAAAACTATGAAGTACGAAGAGTTTATCATTAGTTTGGTGGGAGATATCGACATTTCGGACTTGAAAAAGAAGTTTGGCGCGGTTGCGGTCGATATGATAACGGGCGAGGAAATTGTTTTTACCGAGGGGCGACTTTGCAAAGTTGTCGCTGGCTCGTGCGCCGTTCCAATGGTTTTTGACTGCGTTCCGTACGAGGGTATGAACCTAATGGACGGGGGACTGGCGAACACAATCCCTGCGGACGTACCCAAAATGCTCGGTTGCGATAAAGTCATCTCAATCGACATCAACAAATATCGTGGACGCGGAACGGATAGTACGAAAATTTTTGATATTGCGCTTGCCTCAATTCGTATTTTGATGAAAGCCAACTGCGTCAAAGGTAAGTTGAACACCGACATTTTAATTGAACCCGATTTGAAAGACTTTAAGTCTACAAGTTTTGAGGGCGCCGAAAAAATGGTTGAAGAGGGCTATAACGCCGTTATGCGCGCGAAAGACGAAATTCTTAAACTCTTCGCTCCGCCTATTGTCGGTCAAGAAACGCAACTTAAACCTAAGAAAATTAAAGAGAAAAAACGCAAGTTCGGCAAAAGCAAATCGGTCGAAATTGAACAGGAAATCGAAATTTTTGATAAAGAATTGGACGAATAACAACATTTTTTGCGTAACTTATTCATTTTGTTGTTAATTTTGTTTGACTCAAAATTAAAAGTTAATTATAATATAGTTAATTGCAGAAATATGCTGCGTAACTAGCAATTTAACTATACTAGTTGTATTTTAAATTTTGCAGGCAATCAATTTTGACTTAACGGAGGTAGTAATGGCAAAAACAAAGAGCAAAAAAGTTAAGAAAAAAACCTACCGCCTGAGGTTTACGTGGATAGGTTTTACAATATTTATGGTGCTGGCGATTTTAATCGGTTGTACCTATTTTGTAAAAGACCCGATTGAAAAATACGTCGCCGATATGGTCGGTTACACAGTAAAAAATACCGAATTCGGCTCGGTAATCGAGACGGGCGACCTCGAGGTGCACTTTATAGATGTTGGACAGGGAGACAGCATAGCAATACGTTTCCCCGATGACCAAACTATGCTTATCGACGCGGGCAAACCTAGCGCAGAAAAGCAGTTGCTTAGTTATCTTGATAATACATTTTTTAAAAACGACCCCACTCGCGAATTTGACTACGTTATGTTGACACACAGCGACGCTGACCACTGCGGCAGTATTGTAGCAATTTACGAAGAATATCAAGTAAACAATAGCATTCGCCCGTATGAGTATTCAACTGTAAGTAAACATGAGCCAGCAGGCAACCCAAATGGTGCGCGTGAAAAAAGCACTAAAACATATGCGAAGTACATAGACGCAGTGTATAATGAAAACGATATTGAAGGCGACACCGACGTTATTTATGCGCATGCAGGTTACACAATTGTGAGCAAAAATAGCAGTGCTTCCTATCTTATGGAGTTTATTACGCCTCAAAAAAAGCTTTATAATGACGCAAACGACTATTCGCCTATCGTTTTGCTTGAATATAAATCAATGAGTTTCTTGTTTACGGGCGACGCTCAAGCTGAGCAATTTGCCGAACTTGAAAGCGCAATTGACACTAATAGCACACTCAAAACGCGCTTGTCGCGAGTTACAGTCTACAAGGCTGCTCACCACGGCAGTTCGTTACATAACTCAAACAACCTCTCCATACTCCAAAAACTCAACCCCGAGTACGTAGTTATTGAAGTCGGCGAAGGGAACAGCTACAAGCACCCGCACCAAGACTTCTTGGATAACCTCGCCACTGCAGGTATCACAAACATTTACCGCACTGACCTAAACGGAAACATTTTGTTTGGGGTAAGCACAACAAATGGTTCGCTCAATTTGGTTACGTCCAAAGAACTTGAAGACGTGTCGTATGTTTCTTCGTCCGACGCCCCCGCGCCGCCAGTGCTGTACTATAGTTGGGAAATAATGGCAGGAACATTGATTTTTGTGCTGTTTATCTTGTGTTTCTATGATTACGCATACAAGAAACGCAAAATTGAACGTCAACTTGAAACAATCAAGAACTTGACGCCTGAGTTGACCGAGTCAGAAGGTAAGGCAGCGCCATCAAAGAAGAAAAAGACTAAAAAATAAGCAAATTTCAAAATCTAAGTAATCCAGTTGCGAATTGCTTAGATTTTTTTTGCGCAATGACGAATATTTGGACAGATAACTAAAATATTGCAGTTAAAAATTGTTTGTTTTAAATATCTAAGCAGTTCGGAGTTGTACTATTTAGATATTTTTGTTTGCTCCAATAGTTATTGCAAACTCTAACATTTGTTACGCAATCTTTGCGTTGTATTTATCGTTAAACACTTGTACATATCGCTAAATTTGTTACAATATCATTTTTGCAGTAACGCCAATTGTTATAAAAATAAAAAAACGCTTGCTACTTCAACGCAGTGATGTACTGCGCAAAACTGCAAGCGTTTTTGTTGTATTCTATCAAAGTATTATGTACTAAGCGTTTGGCGTCGGCGCGGGGGTAGGGAATAAAGGCAAATCAAAGTACCCCGAGCAAACATCTTCCGTAAAACTTTGGCAAGGCGGTATCAAGCAGTACCCGTAACTCGGAACAAGTATTTCCGCGTCGGCAACCACTTTTAAGATGAGTGCCAAGCAGCAGTTCACGGTTAGTGGCGTGCTCGCGTCCGTCGGGAACAACCCGTCCGTCAAAATAACCCCGCCTGATGCCTCTACGCGATACGGCATGATCGATGGTTGCGGCACGTAAAGCACAACATCTTCGTCAACCGTAAATTCGCCCTTCGCCGTCCCCGCAACATTGTTTGCGTCAGTGTAAACAACATCCACAGGGATAGTAACCGTTGCGCGCACTCTAGCAAAGTTCGGTCTGTCCTCAAGCCGTTCGATACTTAGGTTTGAAACAGTGAACCGCTGCGTCGCAGAGTTTTGTCCCGAAACAAATGTTAGCGGCAACGTCGGATTTGCTGGATTGAACCCGCTTAGCGCGATTGATTGCCCCTCAATTTGCGTCTGTTGCAAGCAAGCGTCAAAAACTTTTTGCGTTTGTATGCAAATTCTCTCGCATAACCCGTTCAAAGGGTTGCCTTGAATAGCACCAGGGGTTCTATCGCCGCGAATGTTTCCAATAAAAAATGACATATTTTCCTCCTTATAGTTTCTATTAAATAATATGTTACGCAAAGGTCTTTTGTGATAACAATTGACATTTGAGCGCAAAGTTGCTATACTTAAATTAGAAAATATCTGTGCTTTGCTTGGGCAAACCCATCGTCCCAGCAAAACGCAGCCAAAGGATTGAACTATGATTATTAAGAAAGCAGAATTTGTAACAAGTCTAGCAAAACTCAGCAATTACGTCGATTTCACATTGCCCGAAATCGCCTTTGTTGGCAGGAGTAACGTCGGCAAATCCAGCCTAATAAACGCACTCACGGGCAGGAATAAACTCGCAAAAACAGGCAGTATGCCGGGTAGAACACGCCTTGTAAACTACTTTTTGGTAAACAACCGCTTTATGCTCGTCGACCTCCCAGGGTATGGTTACGCGCTCGCCAGCAAAGAAGCGCAAAGGGAGTGGCAAACACTAATTTCGGGTTACCTGCAACAGTCTGACAACCTAAAAATGGTTTTCGTGCTAGTCGACATCAGAATTGCGCCAACTGACCTTGATAAGCAAATGCTTGAATATCTGTATTACTACAACATCCCGTTTAAGGTTATCGCAACAAAGGTCGACAAAATCGCCAAAACCAAAGTCGTCGCGCAAGTGCAAATGATTGCGGGGGAACTTGGACTCGGCGTCGCAGATATTCTCGCCGTCTCCGCCGCAGAAAAACAAAACCTCGGTGCCGTGCTTGACTATATGTCGCAAGTCCTCGACTACGACAACCTAAGCGATAGCGGCGATAAAATCAACCAAATTATGTGCGCAATCAAAGAAAGAAACACCGCCGCGTCAACAAAAAATGCCACTGCAAAAGGAACTTCAGTAAGGGGCACTTCAACAAAATCTGCCTCAGCCAAAGGCGTAAAAACATCAAAACGCACGCAGGTAAGCAATTCAACTAAAGGCACAACCCGAGGTGGTGCGCCCCAAACGTCTAGGGCAGCAAAAACGGCAAGCACAACCTCAGTCGCCCGCAAAAACGCCTCCTCAAACGGCGCAAAACAAAACTCCCGCAACGAGCGCCTAGATGGAGACACCCGTGGCAAAACCCGCCAACAATTAAACAAAACAACCTCACAAAATGCGCGTTTTGCTACAAAAACGCATTCTAACGAGCAAAATTTCGCTTCAGCAAAGCGTTCATCAAAAGCGAATGTAAACGGGAGTTCAAACGCAAAATCGTTTGCAAAAAACGCCAGCGGAAAGGCGAATTTAAATAATAAGCAAACAAAACGCAACAACGAAAAGTCGCAAGAAACAAAAGTTAAGCATACGCCAAGATATGCACTGAAAAAAAGGAAAATTAAAAAATGAAAGTTTATGCAATAAGTGATTTGCACCTATCAATATCGACGCCCAAACCAATGGATATTTTTGGACACATTTGGGATAACTACACTGAGGACATCGAAAAGGACTGGAACGAAAAGGTTACCGACGACGACATTGTTTTGCTCGCAGGAGACTTTTCGTGGGCAATGTACTTAGAGGACGCCGTCAAAGACTACGACTACCTAAAGAAATTAAAGGGGCGTAAGGTTATGATTCGCGGAAACCACGACTACTGGTGGCAGTCCATCTCGGCAGTCCGCAACTCCGCGCCAAGTGATATGTTTTTCCTGCAAAACGATTGCGTGCGATTTGAAAACATCCTCATTTGCGGAACACGCGGCTGGACAGTTCCCGAGCGCGGCCGTGAGCAATCGCCCGACGACTTGAAAATATATAAAAGGGAACTTATCAGACTTGAACTAGCCTTGCAGAGCGCAACCAAACTGCGCAAGGACGGCGACATCTTGATTGTTATGATACACTATCCGCCGTTTAATAGCGGGGTAGAGGATAGCGACTTTACTAATCTAATGGAAAAATACAACGCCAATATCTGCGTTTTTGGACACCTGCACGGCAATAAAATTCGCTCAAAACTCGAATACAGCAAAAGGGGTATAAACTATTATTTAACCAGTTGCGATAAACTTGAAAACAAACTCAAATATATTTGCTCTTCATCAAGTAATTCATCGGATAATTAGAAAAGCAAATCAACCAAGAGAACATACAGAATGTATGTTCTTTTTTTGTATTTATCCGTTTGAGTGTCGCAACTTTCTGTTCTTATAATTTCGCTTGCTTTGCGTTTATAATGCTAAAAAATAGTTAAGTACTTAACTATTTTTTTCGTAAAAATACAAAAATAAGGCGCAAAAATTAGAAAAAACTGCAAAATATCAACAAAATACCCACAAAATGTGTAAAAGTGTTCAAAAATGGTTGATTGTGGTTAAAAACTGTAGTATAATATGTGCAACAAGGAGTAGTGTACTATGTTGCTGGGTACGTACTATTATTCGGTTGACGAAAAGGGGCGCATACGAATGCCCGTGAAGTTGAAAGCGCAACTAGGCGATAATTTTGTTGTTACAAAAGGGTCAAATGGTTGCTTGTTTGTGTTTTCACAAGACGAGTTGAAAAGTAGTATCTACGACAAATTGAAGGAGTTGCCGTTGACAGCAGCCGACGCGCAAAAGCCGCTACGAATGATAATGTCCTCAGCGTTTGAGGTTCAAGAAGATAGTGTTGGCAGATTTACTTTGCCCGCAATTTTGCGAGAGTTTGCCCAAATTACAAAAAACATCGTCATCATCGGGGTTGGAGCCCGTTGTGAAATTTGGAGTGAGGAACGCTGGAACGAGTACAACGACAGCGAAATGAGTTTTGACGAAACCTTTTCTAAATTGGGCGACTTTAACATTTAATAGAAAATGATACATAAATCTAAAAATAATAAAACTGAAACTTTATGACAACAATTTTAATTAAATTAGTGTCTGATTTAAATAATTAGGGTTAATATAACTTAAATAATTAGATTTAATAGACGAGTAATTGCATTTAATAAAACAAAAAGTTAGTTTAGAAGAATTGAATAATTGAGTTAAACCGCTGCCTAATTGACAGTTTGGTTGAAAGTTGGCGTTTAGTAAATTTGCAGTTTAACTGAATTAAAATTGTTAGCGAAAATTGAGCGAAACAAGGGTTTTGCCATACCACAATAAAATTGTACGAAAAAACAGTCGACTCGTTATCGAGAGGAGGTAGTAGGGATGTTTAAACATTATTCAGTAATGCTTAACGAATGTATTGATAATCTTAAAATTAAGCCCGATGGCACCTATGTCGACTGTACGGCAGGTGGGGGCGGGCACAGTTTCGAGATTGCAAAGCGCCTTTCAGGAAGTGGGCGCTTGATTGCGATTGATAAAGACATTGACGCCATTAATGAATGCAAAAATAGATTAAAACAATTTCAAAATTGCACACTTGTGCATAATGATTTCCACAACTATGGGCAAGTTCTTAAGGATTTAAACATAGAAAAAGTTGACGGCATTTTAATTGATTTGGGGGTTTCCAGTTTTCAAATCGACACCGCCGAGCGTGGGTTTTCCTATCGCTTCGACGCGCCGCTTGATATGCGAATGAACAAAGAGCAAAGTTTGTCCGCATTTGAAGTTGTCAATACTTACAGCGAGGAAGAGTTAACGCGAATCTTCTTTGAGTATGGCGAGGAAAAATTTTCGCGCAAGATTGCAAAAGCGATAGTTGACTACCGCAAAACGCAGCCTATAAAAACAACGCTTGAACTTGTGAACGTCGCGGAAAGTGTTTTACCCGCGAAAGTCAGATTTGCGCAAGGGCACAGCTGCAAACGTATTTTTCAAGCAATAAGAATTGAGGTTAACAACGAAATTGACGGCCTCAAGGATGTCCTGATTTCAATGTGTAACAGCCTAAACTTGGGTGGGCGAATGTGCGTGTTAACATTCCACAGCCTCGAAGATAGAATTGTCAAAGAAACATTTAAAGACCTAAACACCGACTGTATTTGCCCCAAAAATTTACCCGTCTGCATTTGTAACCACAAGCGCGCCTGCAACCTCATCACGAGAAAACCAATCGTTGCAACTCCACAAGAACTCGCCGAAAACTCCCGCTCGCAAAGCGCGAAACTCAGAGTTGTCGAGAAAGTTTAGCGCAATTGCCAAAGTAATAATAACCTAGCCTAAAACGTTCTAAAAAACACAAAAAAGGAGTATATTATTATGTCAACCAAAATCGAAAAAGAAACTCAAGTAGAAATCGCAACGCAAAAGCAAGAAGCGAAGAAAATTTTGTTTGACTGGGCGGACGTCGAGGACGAAAACACCCTCTCAGACGTTTCAAAGGAGCAGCTCAACAAGTTCTCGACCTCTCACGAAACCGAAGCGCTCAAAAAACTGTACGACAACTACGACCTAGTCGACTTCGTCAAAGACACAGGCACGACCGACGAAAAACTTGTTGAAAAGCAAAAACAAGTTGAGCAAGAGTTCGCCCAAGTCGCGCAAACTGTTACAGCCCCATCTACCGCAAAAATTGAGTTCCAAAAACTCAGCACTCCTAAGGTTAAGGCGAAAAAGAACTCGAAAGCGAAACTCAATTTCCGCGGGAAACTAATGATAATAGGCTACTCCGCCGTTGTTGCAGTTATGGGCTTTTTGGCGATTTTCAACATCGTCCAAATTAATAACATAAGCGACCGCAACGCGCAAATTGAAGCGCAAATTTCGCAAAAGGAAAGTTCCCTCGACGAACTTTTTACAACTTACAAAGAATTGAACAACGAAAGTAGAATTTCTGAAATCGTTGAAACAAAAAATATGACAAAAATTGAGTCGACCAGCACAACAAACATCGCGCTCCGCGACTCAAAAGAATACACAAAGGAAAGTAATTGGTTTGATTCCGTATGTAATTTTTTCAGCAGTTTATTTGGAGGCTGATATGAAAACAAACTTTTCTTTGTTATCTATCCACAAAAGGCTTTTGACTGCTACAGTTTCAATAGCCTTTATTTTTTTAGCATTATTCGGCAGGCTCTTTTGGGTTCAAATCGTCAGCGGGCAAAAATACACCTCGCGCGCCGTTGACCAGTGGACGCGGGACTTGCCACTCGAAGCCAAGCGTGGTGCCATTTTCGACCGCAACCTCAACGCCCTCGCAGTCAGTACCACTACATATAACGCCTACGTGCGCCCCAACGCTGTCAAAGACGCTACCCACGTCGCAAAAATATTGTCAAAACACCTCGACGTAACCTTTGATAAGGCGTACGCCCTCGCAAGTACAAAAGGCGTGTCCGAAGCTCTCGTAAAAATGCAAATAACAAGTGCACAAATGCAAGCGATAATCGCCGCCAACGCCCAAGGCGTCTACTTCTCGCAAAACAACGAAAGGTTTTATCCGTACGGCGATTTACTAACGCAGGTTCTCGGCTTTTTGAGTGTCGACAACCAAGGGCAGTCAGGACTCGAGGCATACTACAACAACTATCTAAAAGGCACCAACGGCAAAGCACTCACCGAGGGCGACTTGATAGGCAGGGAACTTGACTCAAACCTCGTCGAGTACTTGCCAAGTATCGACGGGAACTCCCTCATCACCTCGCTTGACCTCAGCCTGCAAATCGCGCTCGAAAACACCCTCAGCGTCGTTATGACCGAGCAAAAAGCCAAAGGCGCAACAGGAATCTTGATGAACCCCAATACAGGTGAAATCCTAGCGATGAGCAGCAAGCCAAGTTTCGACTTAAACAACCTGCCGCGCGACGACGTCTCAAACCTAATGTCTACCTCAAAAAATAAAGCAATAACCGACGTCTACGAACCGGGGTCAACCTTTAAAATCCTAACAATCGCCGCCGCGCTAGAGGAGAACCTAACCACCGAAGAGGAACGTTTTTTCGACCCAGGGTATAGAATAGTGGACGGCGAAAGAATAAAATGTTGGCGCACAATCGGGCACGGCAGCCAAACGCTCGCTGAGGGCTTAATGAACTCGTGTAACTCAGTTTTTATGGACTTAGCGCTCCGAATGGGCACTGAAACTTTTTATAAATACCTCGAAAACTTCGGCATCAGCAACCCCACCAAAATCGACTTTTTAGGCGAAAGCAGCGGAATATTGATGTCTAAAGGCGACGTCAAAAACGTTGACCTAGCAAGAATTGGCTTCGGGCACGCAGTCGCAGTTACAATGCTAGGCTTGCTCTCGTCAGTTGCGTGCGTCGTTAACGGCGGTACAACCATAACCCCAAGTTTCGTTTCCTCAATCAAATCCGCCAGCGGGCAAACGCTTTACCTAAAAAATGGCACTGGCAAGCGCGTTATCAGCGAAACAACCAGCGCTCGCGTCCGCAAAATGTTGAGCCAAGCCGTAAACAAAAAGGAAATCCGCTCCTTTGTCGCAGGCTACGATATAGGCGGCAAAACGGGAACAGCCCAGAAGTACGAAAACGGAGTTATCGCAAGCGGCAAATACGTCTCCTCGTTTATCGGAATTTATCCCGCAGAAAAACCCGAGTATATCCTGCTAATTGCAGTCGACGAACCCAGCAACGGTGCCTACTACGGCAGCGTGGTTGCCGCCCCTTACGGGAAAATGTACTTTGAACAAATGTTTAAAATCTTAAATATACAACCTGAAAACCTAGAACAAGACCAAAGCAAACTTGAAAAAACAATCGTCGTCCCTAACGTCGTCGGCAAGGGGCTAGCAACAGCCGTCGCCGAACTTATTGAAGCAGGGTTGCAGTACGAAATCCAAGGCGAGGGAACAGTGGTTACCTCGCAACTCCTCCCCGCAGGCACTCGCACCTATAGTGGCGACATTGTCTTGTTGATAACATAACTTCTTGCGCCTGCGTCAGTTTGTAACCGCGCCGCACCGTACCAAAATCACGACGTGTTGCGTCCGCCAATAACCGCGCCACCGTAGTACAGAGTGGTTGCCTGTGTTTAAGTTGCGCAACTATAGTTTGTGCGTTACACTCGCGCGACCGCGCCTGCGCTCATTTCCTCGCGCCTGCGTTTATGTACGCACTGCGGCTGCGCTATTTTTGCCCGCATTCGCACTTGCGCCCTAACGGCGCTATACCCGCAACCCATCTCGGGCTGTTATAATAGGGAATTGCGCAAAAAAACACACAACTTTCCCCAAATGAATAAAATAGGATAGGTGAATTATGAGAATTGAAAACATTATTGAAGGTATTGAACTAACCCATACACAAGGCTTAAACTCGCAACAAATCGAGTCAATCGGCTTCAACTCTAGCGAGCACGTCGACCTGTTCGTAAACCTAAAAACCGACCCGCAAGCCGCCGCCGAAAACGCTGCTACCGCGCTCCAAAACGGCGCCAAAGTTGTCCTCACCCAAACAAAACTTCCCCTCGACACCCCGCAAGTTGTCGCAAAGGACGTCCGAAACGCCCTCGCGCTCTCCGCCTGCAACTTTTACGGTAACCCCTCAAAAAGCCTAAAAATGATTGCAGTTACCGGCACAAACGGCAAAACAACCTCAACCTACATACTAAAATCAATCCTCGAAAGGGCAGGTTACAAAGTCGGGCTAATCGGCACTAACTGCAATATAATCGGCAACCAAATCCTTGAGTCGCACCTAACCACCCCCGACCCAATGGAACTACAACACTTGCTTTACAAAATGCAAAAGGGCGGCTGTGATTATGTCGTTATGGAAGTTTCTGCCCACGCGCTCCACTACAAAAAAGTTGACGGCATAACCTTTGAATGCTCGATTTTTACCAACTTAACGCAAGACCATCTCGACTTTTTTGCCGATATGCAAAATTACGCGCAAGCCAAAGCTCAACTTTTTAAAAAGAATAGAAGCAAAACCTGCATTTTCAACGTCGACGACGAGTTTGGGCACCTCTTTGCGCGTTTTTGTAACGCTGACCGCGTCATAACTTTCGGCATTGATAACCCCGCAGATGTTTTCGCAGTAAATGTGGACGTCTCATTGTCAAAAAGCCAGTTTTTTGTCAACGCCATTGACGACATAGCAGAGGTTTGCCTTAGAATTGGCGGCAAATATAATGTTTATAATGCCCTCGGTTGCATAGCGTGTTGCAAAGCACTAAATATCGACTTGCCGACCATCGCCGAAGGTATCCACGCGCTCGACGGCGTCGACGGTAGGTATAATTGTTATAAAAGCCCCCGCGGCTACGAGTTTGTAGTCGATTACGCGCACACGCCCGACGGACTGGAGAACTTGCTTTCAAGCGTCAAGCAAATAACCCCCAATCGACTGATTGCCGTTTTCGGTTGCGGAGGAAACCGCGACACCACCAAACGCCCACTTATGGGGCAAATCGCAGGCAAACTTGCAGATATTTGCATACTAACAAGCGATAACCCCCGCTACGAAAAACCCTCCGCAATCATTGCCGACATTGAACGCGGCATCAAACCAACCTCAGCAAACTACATCGCAATCGAAAATCGCAAAAACGCTATCGAGTACGCAAGCAAAATCGCCAAGACAGGCGATGTCGTCGTAATCGCAGGCAAAGGGCAGGAGTCCTGCCAAGAAATAAAAGGCGTCAAAAACCACTTCTCCGATAAAGAGGTCGTACTTGATATAATCGACCGCGAAACTGAAAAGCAAGAACTCCAAATAAAGTAGTTTCTGCCGCACTTTGCTGACTCAATCGCTAACACGTCAATCCCGCCCGCGCCCGCACACTCCGCCACTCATTGTGCTAATCGGCTGAGTGTGTCCTTAACTTACTTGCCACACGTGCGCTTTGGTTGCCGAATTTTCTGCCGTGCCGTGCCGTGCTGCGCGGAGTTGTGTTGTGTTGTGTTGTGTTGTGTTGTGTTGTGTTGTGTTGTGTTGTGTTGTGTGCCCGCGTGCATACCGTCGTTTGTTGCGCCGCAGGTATTTTGACTTATTTGGTGAGTATGTTTTTTCAAAATAACTGCAAGTAGTTTCCCGCACTAGGGGACTGTGAAATCGTCCGCACATTTGCACGCGCTCCTGCATAATACAAAGTAAAATTGCATATATTAACCTAGGTGAAATATGCAATCATTTTTACTTAGTTTAGTTGTTTCCTTTTTAATCGCGTGCATTTTAGCGCCGTTTGTCATAAGGCTCGTCAAGCGTCTCAAAGCAAAGCAGACAATCCTAGAGTATGTCGAACTACATAAAAGCAAAGACGGAACCCCCACAATGGGCGGAATTATTTTTATCCTTGCCATCCTCCTGACAAGCCTCGTTTTCGTTCGCGACTCAAGCAAACTTGCAACCGTTGCACTCGCGACAATGTGCGCCTTTGGTTTACTTGGCTTTTTGGACGACTTTTTAAAGGTTAAGCGCCGCCAAAACTTGGGTTTGCGCGCTTACCAAAAAATTTTGGGGCAGTTTGGCATTTCTATAATAATAACCTTTTTTGCGTATAACAGCGGGTTGATAGGCAGCAGCTTGATAGTTCCGTTTTGTGGAATTGAGTTTAACCTCTCAATCTGGTACGTGCCTTTTACAATTTTTACACTCCTAGCAATAACTAATAGCGTCAACCTCACCGACGGCTTGGACGGCTTGGCGACAGGGACAAGCCTCGCGTACCTATTTACCTTTTGTCTCCTGCTGTTGGGGATTTACATCGCAGGTGTCGAAATGGGGGAGAGTGCTCAACTACTGAGTGAGCAAAAAAATCTGGTGTTTGTTATATTTATTTCAATCGGCGCATTGCTCGGGTTTTGGATTTTTAACTTCTTTCCTGCGAAAATTTTTATGGGCGATGTCGGCTCACTCGCACTCGGCGGACTAATTGCGTCAGTCAGCATTTTCTCGCGCTTTACCTTGCTAATGCCAATAGTGGGGCTTGCGTTCGTCGTTAGTGCAGTCAGCGTAATTATTCAAGTCGCGCACTACAAGCGAACCAAACGCCGCGTGTTCTTAATGGCGCCTTTTCACCATCACCTTGAAAAAATGGGGATAAAAGAAACCAAAATAACCATAATCTACACAGTCTTAAGTTTGCTAATCGGATTAACTTGCCTTGCTTTTATGCTGTAACATTTAGCGCAATCAAGCACTTCTAGTGCGCAAAAAAAAGTGAAAGTAAAATAGAAAGTATGAAAATGGTAGAAAAATTGCAAAACTATAAAAATAAGCCCATAATTAATTGCAAAAAGCGTGAAAAACCGCCCAAAAGTGTGAAAAACGAAAAATTTTCACACTTTTTTAAATAATTTTTGCAATTTGGGTCAAAACTATTTGGAATAAAAAAATTATTGTGGTAGAATTTTTACGAATAAATCAG